>NZ_JAQBNR010000002.1 GCF_028288465.1 Ferruginibacter sp.
TTTGTTTCTTTTTTTTATCAAGAAAAAAAAGAAAGTAGAGGCTAACTACCTATTGCAGGCTATACAAACACTTCAAATAAATACAAAGGTCTTTTCAACTTTCCTGAACAAGCAGCATCATTTAAACGCGTGTTAATTTAATAGGCGTAGTATGATTCGCATTCCACTGACAGATGTACAGATTTTTATCTTCATCCACACAAACATCATGACAATGCTGAAAAACTTTCTCAGGCGCCTGCAGCGTAGGTTGCAATACATTATTCTTATACACCGGCGCATTGCCCCCGGGGCATGACACGACCTGGTTTTTACCATCCAGTATGGTGACAAAACCAGTGTTGGCATTGCGTTTTCCGGCAGCGTCCTTCGACCAGCAAACACCGGAATAAATATTTTCACCATCCGGTACAGCACGGCAAACATACATGCCCGGCGTATCCGCCCGCTGTATAAATTTTCCGTCCATTGAAAAAAGCTTAAAACAATTCTCTTCTCTCGACGTGATGATCAAAGCAGGTTTATTTTTATCCCTTGTATCAATGGCTACACCATGTGCATTGGATAAATTGTGTTCGGGGTTGGCATTGTTATGTCCGCCGAAATGCCGGATGTACTGGCCCTTGCTGTTGTATTGAATAATGTAATCAGAGCCATAACCATCTGCTACATAAATATCGCCGTTCGGTGCCACCGCCGTTTCCGTTGGCATAAAAGGTTCGTTGTCTTTATAAATGCCAATGGTACGCGGATGCCCGATGGCAAACAAGATTCGACCATTGATGTCTGTTTTCACCACCTGCCCGGCCTGGCTTTTCCAGTTGCCTGTTCTGTCCTGGAACCAGCCACAATCCACGATCAGTAAAAAATCTTCCCCTCCTTCTTTTGAAATGGTTAACCCATGACCGCCCGGCCAGGATGTACCCCATGCATCCAGCAACTTGCCCGACTTATCAAACACCAAAATATTATTGTGCGTATCATCGCCCAGCATAATCAGCCGCCCCTTACTGTCTTGCACCATTTCATGACAGTTAAAAACAGGGTTGCTATTGGCGCTGATTTTCGCCCAGTCTTTATCTACTTTGTACTTATAGCCACCATGCCCGATCAACGGTTCTTCGGGCTTCAGGCCTTTGTGCAAAATCGTAAATGCGGTGCTTGTTTTAGCCACCGTAATGGCCGAAGCCATCGACGAATTCCTGATAAATTTTCTTCTGGAAAGCATATGTTATTTTTTGTGTGTTGTATTTCTTGTTAGATTTCTACTTATAAAAATATTTGTTTGCAGCACCATTCGCTTTTTCAAAAGTCTATTTAATAAATTGACAAAAACTTACCTTACCAAGTTTTTTCTATTCGAATAGTCGCCTCTACCGCCGGCGGGGCTGCGTAACTGCAACGCCGCTGCTTTTTCCCCTTTGAAAAAATATGCTACGCATTTTTTCAATCCCGCCTGAGGCGGGACCGGAGAAAAAGAGGCGTCTTATGCAGTTACTGTGTTCAACTCGAAGAACGATTTGAAGAGCCTTCTCTTTCCTTCACCTTCCTTCGCTTTCGATCAGGTTTAACAATGAACTGTACGAATAACGCTTACTCTTCAAACGGCCTCGAATAAAAAGTGCTAGAAATTTTCAGTACAATCCGTTAAGCAATCAAGGCTGTCTGAGCCGGCATAACCTTCAAAGTATTTTACTTTTCCGGCGAGTTCCTTGATTGTAGGATTGTGCTGAAAATTTCAGCCTTTTTATTCGCAGCCTTGATTTTTCTTGTTACTTCTTTGCATCAAGGCAAAGAAGTAAGCAGAGACTAACTAATTATTGTAGGCAATACAAACACTTCAAATAAATACAAAGACCTTTTTTCAATTTGAATAGTCGCATCCTAATCAGGCGAGGCCGCATAATTGCATCGCATCAGCATTTTGCCTTTCAGTTTTGCCTTTTTACTTTTTAATTTTTACTTTTTAATTTTATTCCTCAAGTCAAAACATCCCTAACCACTTTCCCCTGCACATCAGTAAGCCTGAACCGCCTTCCCTGGAACTTATAAGTAAACCGTTCATGATCAATACCCATAATATTCAGCAGCGTGGCCTGGAAATCGTGTACATGCACCGGGTCTTTAATGATGTTATAACTAAAGTCGTCTGTTTCGCCGTAACTGATACCATGCTTTACACCAGCACCCGCCATCCACATCGTAAAGCAACGGGGATGATGATCGCGGCCATAATTATCCGGTTGTAATTTGCCTTGCGAATACACTGTGCGGCCGAATTCTCCACCCCAAACTACCAGCGTATCTTCCAGCAAACCTCTTCTTTTTAAATCTTTAATAAGTGCTGCGGTAGCCTGGTCTGTGTCTTTGCATTGCTTGGCCATGCCTGCCGGCAAGCCGCCATGGTGATCCCACCCCTGGTGATAAAGCTGCACAAACTTTACATCCTTCTCTAATAGTTTACGGGCAAGGATGCAATTGGCCGCATAAGTGCCGGGGTCTTTGCTATCCGGACCGTAGAGGTCAAATATTTCCTGCGGCTCGTCAGAAATATCCATTACATCCGGCACGGAGGTTTGCATACGGTACGCCATTTCATATTGCTTAATGCGGGCCTCTACTTCAGGATCGGCGTTTGCTTCGTTTTGATACTTATTAAGCGTTGTAAGATAGTCCAGCATTTCCTTGCGGTCAGCGCCGTCATAACCTTCCGGGTTGTCGAGGAATAATACCGGATCTTTTCCGGCCCTGAACTGCACGCCCTGGTACTCCGACGCTAAAAAACCATTGCCCCATAACCGGGCATACAACGGCTGATCTTTCACCGCATTTTTTGACACGAGTACAATAAAGGAAGGCAGGTTTTCATTATCCGACCCGAGCCCGTAACTGATCCATGACCCGATAGAAGGCCGTCCTGGTAACTGGTTACCGGTTTGAAAAAAGGTGATGGCCGGGTCATGATTGATGGCTTCTGAATTCACTGTTTTGATGATGCACAAATCATCTACCACTTCAGCCGTATGCGGCAGCAATTCGCTCACCCAGGTTTGCGAAGCGCCGTGCTGGTTGAATTTATAAATGGAAGGCACGAGCGGTAAAATGCTCTGGTTGGCACTCATACTCGTAAGGCGCTGGCCCTGCCGCACAGAGTCCGGCAAAGGCTGACCAAACATATTCACCAGTTTGGGTTTGTAATCAAAAGTCTCCAGCTGCGACGGACCACCCGCCATAAACAAATAAACAATTCGTTTGGCCCGAGGTGCAAAATGCGGAATGGCTTTTAAAATTTCTGCTTCCAGGTTCTCATCAGCAGTGCCAGACGTTGGCTTGGTATTGCTCGCCGTTTTCCCAAACAACCCATTGTCCAGCAAAGAGCCCAGCGCCACTGCCCCAATCCCCATGGAGGTTTTGGTAAGAAAATTACGCCGGTCCCAGTTGCGTTTCAGTTGCTCCAGTTCGGGCAAATGCGGTTTAAATTCGTCGTGATGATGATGATGTTCACTCATAGCTTATCTTTTTGTAATCGCCGCATCTGAATTTAATATTACACTGGCCACCACGGCATTCGCTGCCACCGTGGCCGCATCCATATTTTTATTTGCCACGTACTGCCCTGCTGCCAGCCAGCCCTTTGCTTTACGGGGGTCTTTTTTAAATTTGTCCAGTTGGCCAGCTTGCAGTTTTTGCAGCAAGGCCAGTTCCTTTTCATCCGGCACAACACCGGTTAATTTGCGGTAGATTTTTTTAATGCCTTCCGCAACGTCCGGCTCCTTGCTGAGCTGTTCTCCCAGCACTTTGGAAGCCTCCACAAAAGTGGGATCGTTCAGTGTGACCAATGCCTGCAAAGGCGTGTTCGTTGGCTGACGCCGCACCACACAATAACTGCGGGAGCTGCCGTCAAAGGTTGAGAGCGTAGGATTGGGTACCGAGCGTTTTACAATTACATACAGACTGCGCCGGTACACCGCACTGCCTGAGTCTGCCTGGTAACTGGTATTGTTAATCTCCCACAAACCCGGCGGCTGGTAAGGCTTTACGCTTTTACCGCCGATGGCAGGGTTCAGCAATCCACTTGCCAGCAAGGCATTGTCCCGCATCATTTCTGCACTCAGCCTTACAGCCGGACCATGCGATAACAAGCGGTTGGCAGGGTCTTTTGCTTTCGCCTCCGCACTGGCCACAGACGATTGCCGGTAAGTGGCACTCATCACAATCAGCTTGTTTAGTTTTTTCACATCCCAACCTGATTCTATAAAATTAACCGCCAGCCAGTCCAGCAGTTCGGGGTGGCTTGGCAGCTCGCCCTGGTTGCCAAAATCTTCCGTTGTTTTTACCAGCCCGGTACCAAAAAAGTTTTGCCAGTAACGGTTAACGGCTACCCTTGCCGTAAGTGGATGTTTCGGGTCTGTCATCCACATCGCCAGTCCATAGCGGTTGCGGGGCAGGTTGGGTGCAAAGGGCAAAATAGATGCCGGTGTATTGGCAGTCACTTCATCACCTGGTGCATCATAATTGCCTCGTAGCAAAATATGTGTTTTACGCGGCTGCGGCATTTCCTGCATCACCATCAGCTCCGGAATATTTTCGGTAGAGTCTGCCAGCCGGTTGCGCAACTGCTGTAATTTCTTTTGCTCCGCCTGCAGACCTGGATGAATCGCATTTAAATAATAAGCTTTCAAAACAGCCGTTTCATCCAGCGATAACTGATTGGGTAATTTTCCTGCAACCGAAGCCCAGCTAGCCTCTCCGGTCAATACCTTTACTTCAAAACTGGTGAGCGCCCGGTTGTATACTGTTACATCATCTACCTTACCGCCTTTAAAACCAAGGCCTCGGTCCCACGCTCCTACCTGCAGCCCCGGCTGGTCATTGCCATTGATTAAAATATCTTTTGCCAGTTGGTCCATGGTGGTTTCCATTGGCGCTTCTTTGCCGTCGAGGTATAATTTTACGCCATCCGCTTTGCTACTGCCATCATAGGTTACTGTCACCGCGATCCATTTTTCTCTTGGTAAAGCCGCTTTGGTCACTTTCGTAATGGCGTTGCTCGGTGCCGCATGAGAGAGGTTCATTTCCAGCCGGTCGTTTTTAAAATACAAATGATAGCCGCGGTAATTGTACAAACGCTCCGCCACACATTTATGAAAAATCACGCCCTCCTTAAAGTTTTGCGGAATAAAAATATCCAGGTGAATTGTAAACGGGTCCGCCTTGCGGAACACACCCACCGGTTTTACATCCAGCCACTCATCACCACCCAACGCCAGCGCCTTGCCGTTATCCCGATGTTCAAATACCGGAGGCTCACCTTTCTCATAACCCAAACCCCGCTTCATGTTACCGGCAACTTTGCCAGGCACAATATTTTTTAAAGAGCCATCATCAAATACATAACGGGCCTGTAAACCCGCCTGCGGAATTTTTTGTTGTTGCAGCGTCGCGTAGCTTTTTGCCTGCAACCATTTGTCAAAATCAGCCGTGGCATTGGTGCTGACGGCTGCAATGGTTTGTTGTTCCGCCGCAATGGTATCGTTGATAAAACGCAGCAGGTTTTCTTTTTCTTTGTTGGGCAATAAAATAGTGGGCGAAGGCATGGTGCCATCAAAAGAAATCTGCCCTGCTTCTTTTACGTTATTAAAAAAGCTGAAGAGCTCATAATAATTTTTTTGAGAGATGGGGTCAAACTTATGATCGTGACAGCGGGCGCAGCCTACCGTAAGCCCCATCATGCCTACGCCCGTGGTGTTCACCCGGTCCACCACGTACTCCGCTTTAAACTCGTCTTCAATAATACCGCCTTCCAGGTTTTGCTGGTGCATGCGGTTAAAGGCGGTGGCAATCAGCATCTCCTTCGTCGGGTGCGGCATCAGGTCGCCGGCCAGTTGCCACTGAATAAATTTATTGTACGGAAAATTGGTATTGAACGCATCAATCACCCAATCGCGGTAAGGCGATACATCCCTCACCGCATCCACGGTATAGCCATGCGAATCCGCAAAGCGGGCAAGGTCCAGCCAGTCCACCGCCATTTTTTCTCCATAGTGCGGCGACTGCAATAAGCGGTCCACCTGCTTTTCGTAAGCATTGGCCGAAGCGTCGTTTATAAAAGCATCCAGTTCTTCGGTAGTCGGTGGCAGCCCCGTTAAATCCAGCGAAAGCCTTCTTAACAACAGCGCCTTATCCGCTTCGGGCGAAGACTTCATTTTTTCCTGCTCCAGCTTTTGTGCAATGAAATGGTCGATGGGGTTAACGGCCCAACGGTCGCCCCCTGCCGAAGGTACCACAGGTTTTTCTGGCGCCACAAAAGCCCAGTGCGGTTTGTATTGGGCGCCCTGTTCAATCCATTTTACCAGGATGGCTTTTTCGGTAGCCGATAAACTCAGGTGCGATTTCTGCGAAGGCATTTTGTATTCCGGGTCGTCTGACACAATGCGGTGAAACAGCTCGCTGCCCTGCAGGCTGCCGGGATCAATAGCCACCTTACCCGGACTTTCGGGCAATGCGGCGTAAGCGAAGGAAGCAATGTCCAGCCGAAGCCCGGCTTTTTGTTTGGCCTTATCCGGCCCGTGACAGCTAAAGCATTTATCCGACAGCACCGGTTTTACGTGCAGGTTATAATCAATCTTGTCGGGCAGTTCCTTGTAGGCCGCCGCCACGTCTTTCGGCAAACCCGGCGAGCACGACCACAACTGACCTGCCGCCAGCAACAACAATAATAAATACACAGTACAGCAACGCATTCGCACAAAATTTAAGCGGGAAAATTTAGCTGGTCTAAGTTAAGCAGTTAAATTTAAATACGCACAGCAGGCGGAAGGTGGGCATAAAGAAAGCAAAAATATTGGTCCGGGCTGAGGAAGCTATGTGGAACATCGTTGCGTCGCCCTCTTGTGCTGTTGTGGGTATAGGGACCGGCGGGACGGTTATTAATTTGCATAACGATTACCTGAAATCGAGATAAAAAAATTACGGTAAAACATTAGTCTCTAATGCAATATTTGAAACGATGGGTTTTAATATCCTACATTTACAGTCTTGGCTAAAATTAATTGACTCTCTCATATGCATAACATACAAGACACTTCCTTAGAATGGGCGTTATTACATGTGACGCACTATTATGACAGTGATTTCTTTCCTAGACTTTTTGAATTCGAAGCAATAAAAAGGGATTGGAAAAATATTAAAGAATATTTATTAAAACTTGACTTAGATAAATATGCTGCTAAAAGCCCTGTAATTTATTTGGCATTAAAACCTAATAGCACTTTTAGAGTTGTTCACCAACTAGAGCCTTTAGACAGTATTATTTATTCGGCGTTACTTTATGAAAATTCATTAATTATAGAGAATTACAGAATTCCAGAAAGAAGAAAAATTGCATGTTCTTATCGAATAAAACCAGATATTAATGGTTCCTATTTCGAAAAAGAATATAATGGGTACGGAGAATTTTTATCCCAAGCTGAAGCTTTGGCAGATGATTTTGACGGCGGGGTGGTCCTTGTGTGTGATATTGTAGATTTTTACAATCAAATTTATTTACATAGGATTAATAACGTATTAAGTGAAGCAGGTTCAAAAGATGGAAAAATCATTGAGGATTTCCTAGGAGGATTAAACTATAATGTTTCCAGAGGAATACCAGTCGGACCGGCACCAAGTATATTAATAGCCGAAGCAATAATGGGTGATATAAACAAAAAGATTCTTGGATTTACAAGCTCATTCGTTCAATATGTCGACGACCTATATATCTTTTTTGAAGATGAATATGATGCTAAATCATTTCTACACGAACTGACGAAATATCTTTATTCTAACCATCGACTTGTCCTGTCGCCTGACAAAACAAAAATTTTAAAAGTTGAAGAATTTGGCGCCGAATATTTACGTGAAGAGAGTATTGTTGAAAAAGATGCCATACACAAAAAACTCGAAAGCTTAAGCGGCGATTACGCATCTCCAGAAGAAACAAAAGAATTTGAAGAACTGGAAGCTCCTGAAAAACTTAAAATCCGTTCCGAAACTTATCTTGAGTTATTTGATGAAGCATTAAAATTCGATAACCTTGAGCTAGGCCTAATGCGTCACATTTTAAGACAAGCAGGAAGGTATAAGATCAGGAACATCATTCCAAAAATATTTAAGAACTTCAGTAGACTGTTACCTGTAATCAGAGAAATTGTAATTTATTTTGACAGAGTTTTAAACGAACAAACGGTCAAAAAATACGAAAAAAAATTTACTGCCCTTTTGGAGAATCCGTACCTAAGTCTACCATTTATAAATATGTGGGTATTCACTCTATTTCAAAATGAACATTTTAATTCTATTTCTCTTACTATTGATTACTCTATAATAATTCGAATTCGAGAAAGAGCACTAATAGCAAAGAGAGAAAACAATTTAACCTTTATAAAGGATGTTAAAGATAGTCTTGATACCCTAGGTATTTGGGACAGACGGGCCATCTTATACTCGTCGATAATTTTGTCAGAAGACGAAGTAAAACACTGGCTAGGCTTAGAGAGTTCAAAGGGGGACGTCGTAAATAAAGCAATTTGCTCAATGGTTATTAGTGACAAAAAAAAATCCCGATAGTCTCTATTATATATTGGGGGGCATAGCAAGCGCCAAAAGTAATAACACCGTTAACGTAAAACCCAACGTTTAATACAGTACATCAATTGGATACAACCATTTTTCTGCTACTAGCACTACAAAATGAATGATAGTAATACATTGATTTCGCAGGACTATTTTTCTGTCCCGGCGGGGTTTTCACAGCAAGCACTAACGTTAATAACAAAACTTCCGTGAAACCCCGACGTTGAATACACTGCGTAAACGATATCCACTCCTCTTGTGTTACAACAATACAAAAGTACATAGGGCACCAACAGGTCAATATCCCTACTGCCTTTTTTCAACAACGTTTATTATCTCATATATTTACATTCTCATCCGCGATTTTAATCTGTCCCGGCGGGGTTTTCACAGCAGGCACTAACGTTAATAAAATAGCTTCCGTGAAACCCCGACGCTAAATACACGACATCGATACAAGCTACCACTCTGCCACCAGCAGTAGCTTTACAAATCCAAATAATGCAAAGGCCGGTGATGTCTAACCAATTGTATTTCATAAAACGCATCGCTGCTGAGTTCATACTCAACAAAATCCTTTGCCAGCATCCACTTCCCGTTGAAAATATATTGCTGTGCGTTAATTTATTGCCATAAGATAAAGCTAACAAAACCGTAGAACGGGTACAACCTAATTGTATATTTGCTCAGCGTCGGGGTTTCACGGTAAGCGCATTCTAATTGTTGATGCAAGCTGTGAAAACCCCGCCGGGACAGAATCAAACCACCTTTAGCAATGACAGCAGAAAGATACTATAAACCAGAGTTGGATATCCTACGCTTATGTGCATTTCTGTTTGTATTCTTTACGCACCGGATGGACCTTGCACCCATTGATCCCGATAAATATTATTGGGAACACCACCTCAGTTTAGTAGGCGTATTCGGCGTACCGCTCTTCTTTTTAAGTGCATTTTTAATTACAGAATTGCTTACCAAAGAAAACGACCAGTTCGGAAAAATCAGCATTCAATCGTTTTATATCCGGCGAATACTGCGCATATGGCCGCTGTATTTTACCTTCTTCTTTGGAATGGTTTTAATCACACAATTCACTGACCTGTTTGGGCATATTACGCCTAACACACAACTTGCATTCAGTTTATTTTCCGGCAACTGGTATATTACTTTTC
Source organism: Ferruginibacter sp. (assembly GCF_028288465.1). Lineage (GTDB taxonomy): Bacteria > Bacteroidota > Bacteroidia > Chitinophagales > Chitinophagaceae > Ferruginibacter. The sequence goes on from NZ_JAQBNR010000002.1 coordinate 9,786, forward strand.
ACCATTGGCTACCCTCCTATCCCATAAACCCACTCTGGAGCATTTCTGTAGAAGAGCAACTCTATATTTTACTTCCCCTGGCTATTTTTTATACTGGTAAAAAGGGGCTGAAGGTTTTTGCTTTTGTTGCGCTGGCAGCCGCGTATTTAGCAATCCTGTATTATTCCCGGAAACCCACGCAGGGATTCAGTGGGGAGTGGACAAACAGCTTTGTACAGTTCCAGTTTTTTTCGGCAGGAATGCTTTTATCCATTTATATGAAAGGCTGGCAGCCCGGCTGGCCTTTTGCAGCACGGTTTGTACTCTTCATAGCAGGTCTTATTTGCTGGTTAATTGCCTCTATCGTGTGCGAAGTTCATGCTGATTCCCCGCATACTTCCACTACCCTGCAGGCCATCATTGGCTGGTTGCTGATCCTCTCTGGCGTAATACTGTTCTTCCTGTCGTTGTATGGTGCACCTCAAAAATACATGCCATGTACGCTGGCATACCTCGGCCGTATATCCTACGGAATGTATATCTTTCACATAACGATGTTTTGGATTATTTACCACATATTTAAAAATGAACTGGCATCATTCAGCAATATGATTGGCCTGGCTGAATGGAAAAATGAGGTGGGTTTTGTAATCGCGTTTGTCGCCACGCTGCTTATTGCACTGCTATCTTACCGTTTTCTTGAAAAGCCATTTTTACGCCTCAAAAGACGGTTCACATTCATTCCGTCAAGAGATTAGCGGTCTGGAAACATCCTGTCGCCGTAGTTGGTGTACTCCCATCCGATTTCTTTCGGTCGTTTTTTTGCAGCAGCACTAAAAGTAATAATACAGCTTGCGTAAAACCCCGACGTTGACTAAGCTGCAGCCGTAAAAGAGGCAACTTTCTAAAACGCCCGCACTTTACCAATACTGTAAGATAACGACTAAAAAACCGTAGAACGGGTGCAAGCGAATGGTTGATTTGCTCAGCGTCATGGTTGTACGGTAAGCACTTTATAACTGTTGATGTAAGCTGGGAAATCCCGCCGGCACAAAAGACCGACAGATCACCCTTCATTTAAAAGACATAAATCTTAGCTCAATTGCCACATACTAATACTGCATTTTCTTCAACATTGATCTGGCATCCCTACGTTATATCTACGTTAGCTAACGTAGATGTATACAACATGTCAGCTATCAGCTGCGAAGAAGGTGGGAATGATCTGCCCCCTTACCAATAAAAAATAAACCGCATGCTTTACAAATTCTGTCCCGGAAGTGTTTTCACAGCTAGTACTAACAGTAATAAGACAGCTTCCGGGAAATCCCCGACGCTGATTAAACTACGTATATAAAAGAGGCGCTTCCTAAACCACTATCACGCTACAAATCCAGATGTTACCAATAATACGAATACTCTTCCCGGATGTATTTTTTTAATTTTTTCTTCGAGGCCTTTAACAGGGAGACAAACTTATCTTTTGTTAAAGTAGAAAAAAACAATTCGTTGTTCACCATATCTTTCATGGAAGCGGGCACAAACTCTTTCATATTTACAGAATAAAGGTATATGGTATGATACCCTTCGATGGCCACTGACCCCATACCCGGCATCTGGATATTGTGAAACTTACTCAGCAGAAAAATAATGAATTCCTTTTCCTTATCAATAATACCATTTCCCGTAACGGTGATATTTTCGGGATAACCGTTATCACCAATCTTAAATTCAATACTGCCATCAATTTCCTTGTGCTGATAGTCGAGCCGGTTACTGTTATTTTCCAGTGTATGAATCACGAACAACAATGCATTTTCAAATGTGCTGTCCTTTACAATTATCTCAGCAGCTTTACGATTCAGCAAATATCTTCTAAGGGCCAGATCACCGGTTGAATCGCCACCCTTGCGAAAAAAATCATCATAGGCCATCCGCTCGGTTATAAAAATTTTAGATGGCTCAAAATTGTAATCTTCATACCTGGTTGTTGATTGCAGGCCATAATAATTGCCTGCCAATATTTTTCTCTTAAATTCACCAGCGTCATTGTATTTTTCCTTAAACAACATCACATCGTCATAGCCTTGCCTTACCCGGTAAAATTTCCACACGCCTGATCTGTTGCCATTCAAAAATTTACCATCTACCATATACCCTGAACTGTTAATACTTTTGGAGCTGGTGAACCATTCAAAATCGCCGGTTCCATTTTGCAGGGTATTTTTACCATCAGCTGTAGTATACTGAACAAACTGAAAGTCTTTCTCATCACCATCAAAAATAATGATTGCTCTTACGCGTCCATTGTCGTAATACCATTGCCAGGCGCCCCGCATTTTATCGTTTTCATATCTTCCCATCATCCTTAATTTACCGTTGGGATAATAAAATTTGAACAACCCGGTTTTGTATCCGTCTTCTGTATACTGGCCTTCCATCAGCAAGGTATCGGCCATACTGTAGTCTTTTATTTTACCGGTAAAAAACCAAAAAGAATCAATGGCGAGTGTACCTATTCTGTAATTGGTTGCAATTGATTTTTCACAAATCTGCCAGCCACTGTTATAAAAAATGGTATCGGTTATTTTCTGCGCAAAAATGATCGCAGGAAGAGCGATGGAAATAAAAATGGTTATTGAGGTGCGGAGTAAGCTGGGCTTAATTTTCATAGACAAATAAATTAGACATAGCTAAGATAATAAAAAAGTCATCATTCTATAATTAAAGACCTTATTGGCAGCAAATTATTTTTGCCGAGATGAAGTACAACAGCAAACCCGAACGTTGCTACGACCTCTTTATATTTTAACAGTACTTTCATAGAATCGGACAGCCGTAAAACGCTATCGAATGCAATTGGTTGTACGACCTCAAAATAAAAAATGGAATTTCCGGCGAAAGGATAGAACCGCTGATCATTAAAAATGAAAACATTATTAAATGCCCGACGTTATCGTTAGAGAATAAGGAAAGCAAAAAGTGGGAGTTCTGTCACGGCGCGGCTTTCACACTAAATTTAACAAAGTAAATCTGTAATAAAAGATTAAGAAAATCCCAACTCAAATATTCAGGACGGTAAACCCTGGATTTATTTAAAGGCTTTAAAGTATTGAAGATCGTTTATTTCATCACCTTTGCAGTATGCAGCAGTTTGATACTTTAATAGTGGGCCAGGGCATTGCCGGTTCGCTGGTCGCATACCAACTGCACAAACAACATCGAACATTCAGGGTATTGGATGCGGGGCATGACAGCAGCGCCAGCAGGGTTGCGGCTGGTATGTTCACGCCTGTTTCCGGCAAAAGAAAAACCATTCACAAGGCGTTTTTTGACCGGCTGAAAATGGCTGTTGAAACGTACAGGGAAATAGAATTGCTGCTGGGAAAACGCATTCTGCATATAGAAAATGTATATCAGTTGTTTGAAGACGAAGCAGAAAAAAAATTGCTTGCCGGTAAAATGCTGTTACCGGAATACAAGGATGTTTTTGTGAAGAAAGTACCAGCACCAGATGGCATCAACAACGGGCTGGGTGGAATTATCATCAAATATTCCGGCTGGGTTGACTGCCCGTTATTCATAGCAAGCTTCCGGCAATGGCTGCACAATAGTGAACTGTTAATTGCTGAACTCCTTGATTATTCATCCCTGCAAATAAACAGTGCCTTCTTTCAATACAACGGCCTGCAATTCCAAAACATAGTTTTTTGCGAAGGCTTTCGTGCTGTTGGTAATCCTTTTTTTAATGAACCCATGATTCCCTGCAAAGGCGATATTATCAGCATCGCTGCAGGCGGCAACAACACAAGCGGCATCATCAAAAAAAATGCATTTTATATGTTGCCTGCGATGGATGGTATGAGCAAGGTGGGTGCCACCTTTAAATGGCACAACAGTGATGAGGCTTTGTATGAAACGGACCGGGATGAACTGGAACAGGCAGCAACTGCCATGCTGGATGGCGCCGGTTGTAAAACAATGCACCATCAATCAGCCATCAGGGCCACCACACCAGGCCAGCAGGTAATTGCCAAACAGCATCCTACCATAAAAAACATGTTTATGCTGAACGGGCTGGGTACAAAAGGAATCCTGCTCGGGCCTTGCTATTCGGCACAACTGGTACAGACCATACCGGAGGCTAGTCCGTCCGGCAACCCATTTTAATTTTGTTTCAACTGATTTTTTATAGCTACGCTAAAAACAATAATACACCTTCCGCTATGTCCTGGCATTAATAATTTGCGCAAGGCACCCCAGAATAAATTCCACATCAACACCGGGTTAAAAATCAATAAACACAGATACACCTAATGTTTCACAAAACTTATATTAAAAACAACACAACGCTCGTGATTCAGAATGAGTAACACTCTTATTTTTGCCCGGACATTATGAAAAATGACATTTTATAAAGTATTTTTGGAGGGTAGCACACAACCTTAACGCAGCACTATTTTTATTAAAGATGTCATAAATAAAAAACTGATCTGTGAAACCTATTTATAAAATATTACTGGCTATATTTTCGATCGCCCTATTTATAAACGCCTGTAAAAAGCAAGCGCCCGTTTGCACAGGTAATTGTGAGACAATGAATGCAAACGGAAGTGTGATCAATAAACTGACCAACACCGGTGCAGCCGGTGTTCCGGTTTCACTAAGCTGGGTAAAATTTGTTGGAGTCTTTTCTCAAAGCGAAATAATTACTACCGTAAATTCCAAAGCCGATGGTTCATTTAACTTTACCTCAAACATTGACACGACCTACTTTTCCAAAGGTTATTTTCTTTCAGTAAGTATTGGCAAAAGCAACGACTATATAATACTGGGATATTCAGGCAACATTGAAACAAGGACCTATTCTTTTGACCAAAACGCTTTTCAGCATAAACAATTTGAAGTTTACAAAAAAGCAACGCTTAAAATAAGATTGCACAGAACATTCAATGATACTTTTAAGAGTTATGCAATAACACACGCTAATGTAACGGAAGATTATTTATATGATTATAATGTGCAATCGCCACAAGAAGTAATTGACAGAAACACCAGCGAAATCAATGTTGAGACAGTTGCTGATGTTTATACAAAAATCAATACGGTAAAAACGTTTGCAAATGGTACATCCACTGTAACACTTGACTCTGTTAAATGCACCACCAGTGCTCCGGGCATTTATGAGGTCACTTTCTGAAAGGCAACCTGCGACAAAAGGGCTTTGGGCAATTGGGGTTAGCTGGAAAAAATAATTAAATGCAGTACATATCCACGCGCTATATCGGCAGTGAGCACTTTGGCCCGGCCCCTTTCCCGAAGTATTCAATAATAACGCAACATCCAAAAAATCTACCTGTTAAATTCCCTGCATCAATAGAATGGTACTCTCCTTTTACCAGCTACCTAAAAAAGTCCAGCTCATTCACCTGCTTTAACAATTCTATCCGGCTCTTTACTTATGGCAGCTTTATGCAGTACAATTTTTTCACCTGCTATATCTACACTTAATTCTACCCAGCCATTATAGCGTTTGCCATTTTCGTTAACCTGGTAAGGAAGATAATTATGCACTGCATTTTTCCAGTGCCCTTCCCAAACATCGGGTGCGGTAAAAGAAATGATCTTCTGCACAAGCAAAATGGATGACAATTCAAACCAATGATATCCATTAAAATCTTCCGGTACAATTGATTGCCCATTTTTCATTACAGGCACTTCTTCATTATCATTGACAGGCAGGTTTATTTTTATATTACTTGTTATTAAAAACTGCAGTTTATCCACCTGGTAAACCGGATCACCAACCAGTAAGGTTGTGAAAGCAAGGTCCGGACGGCTATCATGATTTACGTCCATAAAAAAGCCGGGTGTATTCGCTTTAATTTCCCTGTTATTAAGATTAAAATACTCCATTTCCGGGCGGGGTACAGCCGGTGTATCTTTCGTTTCCTTTTTGCACGACACCAGGGTCAACATCACCACAATACAGCACAAAGTTTGCAAGCCGGAAGTAAATCTGCTTGGCATAAATAAATTTTACCCAAAAGTATTTTTAAAATTACAAAGATCATTGTCAAATGCATGAATTGATGAATTACGAAGATCGATTGTTAAAATCAGCTACCAGTTCTGCGGGCATTCACGGCACACACAAATAAACAACGGGGAAACTGAACCAAGGGGAGATTCTTTAAAACGAAGGCGCCCTTTGGGTTAAAGCAAAAGGTATAATTCGAAGTGCTCAATTAACCGTGACTGCTTTCAGCATGCACAAATCATTGCACTCAGAAAAATAAAAAAGGTGACTATACAATAGCCACCTGCATGCTTCTGGTGGAGAATACCGGATTCGAACCGGTGACCTCTTGCATGCCATGCAAGCGCTCTACCAACTGAGCTAATTCCCCAAACGGATTGCAAATATATATGCATTGTCAGTTGCTTCAAAATCATTTTTTTTATGGATGGATGAATTGAGCCAGCTAACAGGCGTATCTGGTCACTTTTTTGCCGCCACAAAAAAAACCAGTAGGTTTGACCCCAATTGAAAAAGATGATGGAAGAAGAAAAGAAGGCAGCTGTAAAAGCGGAGATTAAGTTTTTGGCAGGACCCCAAAACCGGTGGAAAGAGCTGCAGTTTGCAATAAACGTACTGTTTGAATTTATAAAGGGTTTCAGGGCACTCCATTTTGTGGGGCCTTGCGTTACCATATTTGGTTCAGCCCGTTTTAAAGACGGGCACCCCTATTTTGAAAAAACAGAAGAACTGGCGGCCCGTATTGCGCAGCTGGGGTTTACGATAATGACTGGCGGCGGTCCGGGTATTATGGAAGCGGCCAACAAAGGGGCAAAAGAGGCCGGCGGCCGCAGTGTTGGCTGCAACATTGTACTGCCGCACGAACAACAGCACAATGCTTACCTGGATAAATGGGTGAACATAAAATACTTTTTTGTACGTAAAACACTGCTGCTAAAATACTCCTACGCATTTGTAGTAATGCCGGGTGGCTTTGGAACTATGGATGAATATTTTGAAGCCCTGACGCTGATACAAACCAGAATGATCAGTGAATTTCCGATCGTTATTTTTGACACCAAGTTTCATGCGGACCTGATTGAGCACATAAATCTAATGAAAAGAGAACTGACCATTTCGCCCGAAGACACCAGCCTGTTTCTGGTGACGGACTCTATTGATGAGGCGGTAGCCTACATTCAAAAAAACAGCATTGCCAAATTCAACCTTCAGCCGGAAAAGCCCAAACGTCCATTCAGGTGGCTCGGCGAAAAGGCCTGAAGGAGGGGATGGTGAGCGGCGGATCGTAATTGTGAATAATAAGTTAGCACAACACTTCATAAATCAGATCATTCGCTACCATTGCCTATCGACGATCGATTATTGACAATCGACCGGTTGACTACTGCCCATTCACCACTCCACTCACTTTCATGACAACGATCATCTCATTGCTGACGTATGTCACCTTCTTAAAAAGAAACTTATCTCAATTTTGTAGCGTTCTTTTTTTAACAAGCTGAATATAAAAAGTATAAAACCGAAAACCGACATAGTAATAAGCTGCTTCCATTGCGGGGAACAATGTGAAGAAATTATAGAAGCAGATCACAAATCATTTTGCTGCGAGGGATGCAAACAAGTATACCTGCTGCTAAATGAAAATAATCTCTGCACGTACTATAATTTCGACAAAAACCCCGGCATAAAAGCCAAAGGCAAATTTGTGAGTGAACGTTTTGCTTACCTTGATGATACCCCAACGGTAAACAAGCTGGTACAGTTCAGCAGTGGCACGCAAACCAATGTAACTTTCAGCCTGCCGCAAATGCATTGCTCCAGCTGTGTTTTTTTACTGGAAAACCTGCACCGCATTGAGCCGGGCGTTACTAAGTCGCAGGTTAACTTTCAACGTAAGGAAGTGTTTATCATTTTCAACCCTATAACAATTTCATTGCGCAAAGTGGTTGAACTGCTGGCTTTTATTGGCTATGAACCGGATATCAGTTTGAAAGACAGCACACAAAAAAAAGCGGTGACTTATAATAAAAAACAAATTTATCACATCGGCATTGCCGGCTTTTGTTTTGCCAATATTATGATGCTTAGTTTCCCGGAATACTTTTCTTCGGGCAATATTGAGCAGGCAGGCTTAAAAGCCACTTTTACCTGGCTTAATTTATTTTTATCCCTACCTGTATTGCTGTTCAGCGCTTCCTCTATTTTTATTTCGGCCTGGAAAGGGCTGCGGCAAAAATTTTTAAACATTGATGCTCCCATCGCATTGGCCATCATTGTTACTTTCAGCAGAAGCTATTATGAAATCATTACCGGCCATGGTGCAGGCTACCTGGATTCGGGCACCGGCATTGTATTTTTTATGCTGGTGGGCAGATGGTTTCAGAATAAAACCTACGACTCATTTGCATTCGACAGGGATTATAAATCTTATTTTCCGCTGGGCGTTACTGTGATACAAAATAATACCGAAAAAAATATACCGGTTACACAGTTAAAAAAAGATGACCGTATCATTATCCGCAACGGAGAAATGATACCGGCTGACGCTATGCTGCTAACAGGAAACGCCAGCGTGGATTACAGTTTTGTAAGTGGAGAAAGTAGTCCCATACAAAAATATATGGGCGAACTTATTTATGCCGGAGGCAAACAATGCGGCGCAGCTATTGAATTACAAATCATCAACGAAGTATCGCAGAGCTATATCACGCAGTTATGGAACAACGATATTTTTAAACATAAAAAAAATAAGGAGCAATCTTTTATTCATCCCTGGAGCCGTTATTTTACCCTCGCCCTGTTTTCGGTAGCCATTATTACAGCCATTTACTGGTCCATTGCAGATACGTCGAAACTTTTGCCTGCTGTAACGGCAGTGCTTATTGTTGCCTGCCCTTGTTCCCTTTTACTGTCCGCTACGTTTACCTACGGCAATATGCTGCGCATTTTTGGCAAGCATAAGCTATTTCTAAAAAATGCTGCTGTTATAGAAAGCATGGCAAAGGCAGATACACTTATTTTTGACAAGACAGGCACCCTTACACAAAACCACGCCTCAGCACTGCAATATAACGGCACACCACTCAGCAAAAAAGAGTTGGCTACGGTGCAGGCGCTCACCCGGCAGTCAGCACATCCCTTAAGTAAAATTATTACAGACAACCTGGGTAATGTAAATGACGGGCAATTACTGACTGTAAACGGATTTAAGGAATTTGCAGGTAAGGGCATTGAAGCCGTGGTGAATGACATGCCGGTAAAAATTGGGTCCGCTGCCTTTGTAGATGAATTATACAATACGGATAACTACGAGAGTGGATCGCAGATTCACGTGCAGTTTAATAAGGTACACATGGGAGCCTTTACCATCAGCAACCAGTATCGTTCAGGTATTAAGCAGGCTGTTACTGAATTACAGCAAAAAGGCTATGAGCTGCACCTGCTTTCCGGCGACAATGACACCGAGAAAAATACCCTTACCAAACTGTTTGGAAAAGATGCCGATATCCGTTTTAATCAATCGCCCCAAAATAAATTGGATACGGTACAGCAATTACAATCGCTGCATAAAAATGTATTAATGTTTGGCGATGGCTTAAACGATGCCGGCGCCCTGATGCAAAGTAATACAGGCATTGCCGTTAGCGACAGTACCACGCAATTTTCACCAGCCTGCGATGCCATTATTGATGGCAGTAAAGTAGGGCTGGCACCCCGGTTCCTGGCTTATGCCAGGGCAGGCAAAAAGATTGTGGCGGCCAGTTTTATACTTTCTATCATCTACAATTTTGTTGGTTTATCATTTGCCGTACAAGGCACGCTGGCCCCAATTGTAGCGGCCATCCTGATGCCTGCCAGCAGTATCAGCATTGTATTGCTGGTTACCCTGCTTTCATCACTGGTTGCAAAAAAAATCGGGTTGAAATAATTACAGCCTTTACCAGCCCGGATGCCGGGTAAAATCATCCATTTTTTATAGGCGGCTATAGCAAAAACGCAGGTCTTTTTCAAACTCATTCAATGGGTACTGTTTTGTGTTATACTGCCTTATGACGAATATCACCCTACCCTTGTGGCTGCATCATATATTTTGGTACACGGCCATAATAAATTTGCTCCAAATAAATTATAACACCATTGAGTGCATTATTTGTATTAATCGGAATCAGCATTGTTGTAGCAGGAAGCTTTTTAGCTGCCTTTTTGTGGAGCGTTAACAAGGGCCAGTTTGAAGATGATTACACGCCATCTGTAAGAATGCTTTTTGATGATGAGCTGAAAGAAGCAGCTGCAACAGAAACTCCAATAAAAAAATAAATCAAAACAATAAAACAATCATATGCAGGTAGAAAAATTTTATTATGACAACAGGACTGTAAAAAACTTTGCATACGCTACCATTTTATGGGGAGTAGTAGGGATGCTTGCAGGTTTGTATGTAGCACTTCAACTGGTGTTTCCGGCACTTAATTTTACCCAGTACGGATCATTCGGCAGGCTGCGTCCGTTGCATACCAATGCTGTAATTTTTGCCTTTGTCGGCAACGGTATGTTTATGGGTATTTACTATTCTTTACAGCGCTTGTGTAAAGCACGTATGTTTAGTGACACCCTAAGCAAGATACATTTCTGGGGATGGCAACTGATTATTGTTGCAGCCGCTATTACCCTGCCAATGGGCATTACAGCCAGCAAAGAATATGCTGAACTGGAGTGGCCGATTGATATTGCCATCACCTTAATATGGGTGGTATTTGGCATCAACATGTTTGGTACCATTATTAAAAGAAGGGAAAAACATTTGTATGTTGCCATCTGGTTTTACATCGCCACATTTGTTACCGTAGCGGTACTGCACATTGTAAATTCAATGGAACTACCTATCAGTTTAACAAAGAGCTATTCGCTATATGCAGGCGTACAGGACGCCCTGGTACAATGGTGGTACGGTCATAACGCAGTAGCTTTCTTTTTAACAACACCTTACCTGGGTTTGATGTATTATTTTATGCCGAAGGCCGCTAACCGGCCGGTGTATTCTTACAAACTATCTATTATACATTTCTGGGCTCTGATCTTTTTATACATCTGGGCTGGTCCGCACCATTTGTTATATACTGCTTTACCTAACTGGGCGCAGTCGCTGGGTGTTGTATTCAGCGCCATGCTTATCTTTCCAAGCTGGGGAGGTATGATCAATGGCTTACTGACACTGCGTGGTGCATGGGATAAAGTGCGGGACGATGTTATTTTAAAATTCATGGTGGTAGCTGTTACAGCATATGGTATGGCCACTTTTGAAGGCCCGATGCTATCGCTTAAAAGTATCAGCGCTATCAGTCACTATACAGACTGGATTGTTGCCCACGTACACGTAGGCGCCCTGGGCTGGAACGGTATGTTAACCTTTGGTATTTTATACTGGTTAATTCCCCGGCTGTTTAATACACCATTGTACTCTAAAAAAATAGCCAACCGTCATTTCTGGCTTGGTACATTAGGTATTGTATTTTACGCTGTACCCATGTACTGGGCTGGTTTTACACAAAGCAGTATGTGGAAACAATTTACAGACGCAGGACAGTTGAAATACACTTTTCTTGAAACTGTAACTTATATGAAACCATTTTACGCCATGCGTTCTTTGGGCGGCACATTGTATTTAATTGGTGCCCTGTTTATGGTGTATAATCTTTACAAAACAGTTAGGGCAGGTAAGCTGGTTGCTGATGAAGCTGCAGAAGCCGCACCGCTGGAAAAAGAATATGTAAAACATGCAGGCGAACACTGGCACAGGGCTTTTGAAAGAAAACCTGTACAGTTTATGATTATTAGTTTGGTAGTAATACTGATTGGTGGCGCAGTAGAAATGATTCCAACATTCATGATCAAATCAAATGTACCAACCATTGCGTCTGTTAAACCTTATACCCCGCTTGAGTTACAGGGACGTGATATTTATGTAAGAGAAGGCTGTTACCTGTGTCACTCACAAATGATAAGGCCGTTCCGCAGCGAAACAGAACGCTATGGTGAATATTCAAAAGCCGGTGAATTTATTTATGATCATCCATTTCAATGGGGCAGTAAAAGAACAGGCCCCGATTTAGCAAGAGAAGGCACTGGTAATCTTAAGAAAACAAATGGCTGGCACTTCCGTCACTTCAGGGAACCCTCTTCAATGAGTGAAGGATCTATCATGCCACCTTACGCCTTTATGCTGGAACAAAACCTTGACACTTCTACTACCAAAGCGAAAATAAATGCCATGATAACACTGGGTGTGCCATACGAAAAAGGATTTGCAGATGTGGCCAATGCCAACCTGATGGAACAGGCAAAGAGTATTGCTGACAACCTGAAAACAGACAGCATCCGGGTTTCGCCCAATAAAGAAGTAATCGCCCTTATCTCCTACATACAGCGTTTGGGAAAGGATATTAGTAACGAACCAAAAAATAAATAAGCCATGTTTAAATTCATAAAACAGTATGCCGAAAAAATAGATCACGCATCTATTTACCCAATGATTTCATTGCTTATTTTTTTCTTATTCTTTGTGGTATTGCTGGTATTGGTTAAAAAAATGGATAAAGAAAGAATCAACATATTATCGAACATACCATTAGACAAAGAAGCAGCAACAACAACATCAACCATTAAATAACACCGTATGTTTTTACAAAATTTCAAATATAAAAAACTGGGCGCTACAGCAATATTTATTACTGCCAGCCTTACTATGCTGGCGCAGGATGCTGCAGCAGCCAAAACAGTCCCTTCAGAAAATAATTTGCTGGCCATTTTACTATCGGCTACAGCCATTGTATTGGCTTTCGTTATCTGGGGTATGGGCCAGGCACTGGTAGCCCTCTCCCGTCAGCTGATGGAAAAAAATAAAACCAATAAGGCTACGGCTGTTGCTTCCATGCTGGTGGTATTGTCTTTGCTGTCGCAGACTGTGCTGGCACAAACAGATGCGGCTGCTGAAAATGTAAAGGTTGTTACCAACTATGGCGGTATATCTGCCCATACCTTTTATCTGTTTGTTGGTGTAATAGCAACAGAGATAGCCGCTATCCTGTTTCTCGTATTTTCTATCAGAAGAATTTATAGTGAACTGATACCGGAAAAAGCTGCTGCAGCTGTAAAGGAATCCAAACTGGCTGCTATATGGGCTAATCTTGACAAAAAATTATTTACCAAAGCAATACCTGTTGAACAGGAAGCAGATCATTTACTGGATCATAACTATGATGGCATCCAGGAACTGGACAACGCATTGCCACCATGGTGGAAATATGGTTTCATCATCACTATTGGTTTTGCATTTGTTTACTTGTTGAATTTTCATGTATTTGGGAATGGTAAAAATCCCACCGAAGAATACCAGGCTGAAATGGAAAACGCCCAAATTGCCAAAGAAGCATACGAAGCAAAAAACAAAGACAGGATTGACGAAGCTCATGTACCAATGGCCAACGCCGCAGGTATACAAAATGGTAAAACCAATTTTTTAGCCAACTGTGTGGCTTGCCACGGAGCCAATGGTGAAGGTGGCGTAGGACCCAACCTTACCGATGACTACTGGCTGCACAAGGGATCTTTGAATGATGTATACAACACCATCAAAAAAGGATATCCTGATAAAGGAATGCAATCATGGGCAACAAAATTTAACCCCAAGGAAATGAGTGAGCTGGCAAGTTTTGTAAAAACATTACATGGCACAAAACCTGCCAACGGCAAAGCCCCGCAGGGAGATTTGTTTTCTGAAACAGCCGCGGGCAGCGACTCTGTAAAAACAACTTTGCCAGATAGTACTATTATTAAAAAATAACAATGTCTCCTGTACAAAATACGTTGCCGGTGTCCGATGAATCCTTCAGGGATTCTGTAGCTACAATTACCAAAGATGGAAAACGGAATTATATCCATCCCAAAAAACCAAAAGGCAAACTTTATAATCTACGTACCTGGTTCAGCCTGTTTTACCTGGCAGTATTTTTTAGCCTGCCGTTTATTAAGGTAAATGGCGCACCATTTTTAATGATCAACATTCTTGAACGCAAATTCATTTTGTTCGGCCTGATATTTTGGCCGCAGGACTTTTTTATTTTCGGTATCGGCATGGTGACGTTCATTGTTTTTGTGATTTTATTTACGGTAGTGTTCGGAAGAATCTTTTGCGGCTGGGCTTGCCCGCAAACAATTTTTATGGAGATGGTGTTCAGGAAGATTGAATACTGGATTGACGGTGATGCTGCGCAGCAAAAGCAACTGGCAGCAAGCGCCTGGAACGGAAAAAAAATCAGGAAAAGGGTTTTTAAATTCATTGTATTCTTCCTGATATCTTTTCTGATTGCCAATTTTTTCCTGGCCTACCTCATCAGCATGGATGAGCTGATCGCCAATATTACCAACCCGGCTGCGCATGTGGCTACGCTGATTTCGTTGCTGACATTTACTACCGTTTTCTTTTTTGTATACTGGTGGTTTAGGGAACAGGCTTGTATTGTTGTTTGCCCCTATGGCCGTTTACAGGGCGTGTTGCTCGACAGAAATTCAATCGTTGTTGCCTACGATCGTTTGAGAGGAGAGCCCCGTGGCAAGCTTTCAAAACACAAAGTGCAGCATGAAGCAGCACACGAAACCTGTAACAGCTGCAAAAGTGGTGGCTCCTGCAGCAGCACTCCTGAAGTAATTGTACCGGCAGTAACAGCAGATTGTATAGATTGCTTTGCATGCGTACGGGTTTGCCCTACAGGTATAGATATACGCAACGGCACACAACTGGAATGCATTAACTGCACAGCATGTATAGATGCCTGTGACGCTATCATGACCAGTATAAACCGGCCCACAGGTTTGGTTAGGTATGCTTCTGAAAACAGTATCACGGAAGGCGTGCAACTTAAGTTCAGCAGCAGGATAAAAGCGTACACCGCAGTACTGGCCCTGCTGATATCCTTACTGGTATTTTTACTGGCGAGCCGAACAGACCTGGATGCAAGACTGATGCGCACTTCTGGTATGACCTATACCTCTTTACCTGATGGGCGTATTGAAAACCTGTACAGTTTAAAGCTTGCCAATAAAACGCACAAGGATATTGCCATTAGTTTAAAACTGGAGAATTTGCTTGGAGACATTACCATGGTAGGCAGCAGCAACCTGGTAGTAAAACATGAAGATTACAGCAACGTGCAATTTTTTGTAAGACTTACCAGGGGCCAGGTAAAAAACTGGAAAACGCCGGTACAGATTGGATTATATGAAGGCGACAAAAAAATAAAAACAATTACTGCCAAATTTATCGGACCTGAAGTGTACGAATAAACCGCAGATCAATTAACATAAATAACATTCCTTAAAAAATAGTAACACATGAACTGGGGACATAAAATAATAATAGTGTATGCAGCATTTGTTGCCGGAATGTTATTTCTTGCTTTCAAATCATCCAGGCAAAATACGGACCTTGTAACAGAAGATTACTATGCAAAAGAATTAGTGTACCAGCAAAAGATTGATGAAGTAAAACGCACTGCCTTATTATCCGCACCTGTAACGGTATCGGTTACCAAACATGAAATTGTCATCACTTTTCCAAAAGATTTTGATACCAAAAAAATTACGGGACAAGCTGAATTGTACTGTCCTTCTGATGAAAAGAAAGATAAGATACAGGGCTTTTCAGTAACGGACAGCACTGTAAAAATGGCGTTACCTGGTAGCTATCATGGCCTGCACTATGTTAAAATAGATTGGGCTGTTGACGGGATAAATTATTATTACGAAGAGAAAATATTTATTTAAAATGGCAACAGTATTTTTTGCAGCACTTACACTGGGGATGATAGGAAGCTTTCATTGCATTGGAATGTGCGGCCCGCTGGCATTTTCATTGCCATTGAAAAACAACAGCGATTTTGCAAAATTTACCGGATCGCTACTGTATAACGGCGGAAGAATACTTACCTACAGTGGCTTAGGTATGTTGTTTGGTTTAGCAGGCAAAAGTTTTTCCCTGTTTGGTTTTCAACAATGGTTATCAGTTATTGTGGGCATTACCATTTTGTTTTTTCTTGTAGCGCCTAAAAAATGGCTGACTGCAAAAAGTACCGACACCCTTTTTGCAAAATACAATTATAAAATACGCTTTGCATTGGGACAACTCTTTTTCAAAAAAAATTACGCTTCCCTTTTTGCTATTGGTGTACTGAATGGTTTATTGCCCTGTGGCTTAATTTATATGGCCATCGCCGGAGCCATCGCTTATGCATCACCTTTTGAAAGTGCGTTTTTTATGGCCTCGTTTGGTTTGGGCACTTTACCTGTAATGTGGAGTGTGAGTTTTTTTGGAAATTATATTGGCATTGAAGTTCGCAAAAAAATACGGAGTGCTTACCCGGTATTAATGGCAATGATGGCATGTCTGTTGATTTTGCGGGGCATGGGATTAGGGATTCCGTATGTCAGCCCCTCAGCAAATCATAACGATCACCCGGTAGAAATGTGTTACCCGGCAAAAGTGGGCACAACTGCCGTTATTAAATGAATAAGTAGTGTTACATGTAATAAATTATAAAAAAGATATAATGACGGGGTCTAAGAAAACAGAGCAATTTTTACATGAAAATATAACGTGGAAACGCTTGCTCGATTTTTTTATCCAGGAGAACAGCTTCTTAAAAACCAGGTTGAGCGAAGTAGTTGACAAGGAGACAGATAAATCCCTGATAGCAGAAGCGGAACATTTTCAAACCGAATTTATCTTAAAAGACGAATACATACACGATATTGAACACGACATAAAAGACCAGGAAAAAAGTCTGAAGAATTTGCTTACCCAAAAAACGGCTCCGGATTATAAAACCTGCAAAAAGCAGGACAAGTTGCGCAACGAAATGGCTTACCTGGAAAAAGAATTTTCACACCTGAAGACGCAGTTTAATAAATACCTGCTTTCGCTGGTATAGCATTTAGTTCAATAGGGCTGCGAGCCGCTTTTCATCCAGGATGATTATGGCTCCCTCTTTAATATCAATTAATTTTTCGCTTTTAAAATCGCTGAGTGTACGTATAATGGACTCTGTGGCAGTTCCCGCTATATGAGCAAGATCTTCCCTTGAAATGTACATAGAAAAATGCCCCTGGTCGTCTTTTGTGTATTTCTT
The DNA here is from genome assembly GCF_028288465.1 of Ferruginibacter sp. Classification (GTDB taxonomy): domain Bacteria; phylum Bacteroidota; class Bacteroidia; order Chitinophagales; family Chitinophagaceae; genus Ferruginibacter. The sequence continues at coordinate 26,985 of NZ_JAQBNR010000002.1, forward strand.
CTGCAACAGGACCAGTGCTTCGGCCACCCGCTTTCGCAATGAATTATAGGCAATGCCCACCAGCTGCTCCTCACGGTCGGTAACACTCTGGGCAAGCATTTGAATAAACTGGCGGGCTACTTCTTTATTTGCCCTTAATAACTTCTCAAAATCCTGGCGGTCTATTATAGACAGTGTTGCATCTTCTATCACCTCAGCGGCTTCCTTATAAATACCCCCTTCTAAAATAGCCGTGTACCCTACATAATCACCTTCTCCGAAAAGCCCTACCGTTAGCTCCTTCCCGTCATCATTGGTTTTAAAAGTTTTTACCTTTCCTTTTTGGATGTAAAACAATTTCACCGGGTGATTCCCTTCATCATAAATCAATCTCTTCTTTTTGTAAAAATTAATAGCGCTGTTGGTAACCAGTTCTTCCAGTGCTTTAAGGTTTCCTGCTTCCTCCACTACCGGCTGGACGGAAGCAGGATCAAATTTTTTATGCAGCAGGGCTGCTTTTTTAAGGCGGCTTTCAATAGCTGTTAACAATTCTATATCGCTAAAAGGTTTTGTAATATAATCATCAGCCCCCATTTCCATCCCCTTTCTAAAATCTCCCCGCTCGGATTTTGCGGTTAAAAAAATAAAAGGAATATTTTTTAAACTTTCATTTTTGCGTAACAAATGCAATACGCCATAGCCATCCAATACAGGCATCATGATATCACAGATAATCAGGTCTGGAATATTTCCCAACGCCATTTCAACGCCCTGTTTGCCATTAGCCGCAGTATCTACCTTATAATTTGCCAGCTCAAGAATCTCAGCTGTATTTTCTCTTATCTCGTCATTGTCTTCTATCAGTAGTACTCGGCGCATAGTAAGTTTAAGATTTAGTCAATGCAAGATAAAGAGTTATGTCAAATTTGCAGCATTCACGTCAAAAGAAATACAAAAGGAAGTGCCTTTTTCCAACTCACTTTTACATTCAATATTTCCGTTCATCAGTTCAACATACTTTTCAACAATATGCAGTCCCAAACCGGTTCCCTGGATATTGGTTGCATTGGTTCCCCGGAAAAAACGTTCAAATAAATGAATTTTATCTTCCTGCGAAATACCAATACCACTATCCGTAACTTCCAGCAACAACTGCTTTTCAGTCAGTTCACTATTTACCCTTATAAGGCCTTTTTCAGGGGTGAATTTTATTGCATTGGATAGCAAATTGATCAGCACATTTCGCAACAGGGAAGGGTCCAGTACCAGGGTTTCGTTACCCTGGTGCTGGTAAATAATTTGTTGACCGGTTTTTACAATACCCCGCATTTCGCTGCATATAGAACCGATGAGATCTTTGATATTAAACTGAGAATAATGCGCAGCCAGTTTACCGTCTTCAATTTTACCTATGGAGAGGAAATCGTTTAAGATATCAGTCAGGTTGCTTACCGCCGATTTGATACGGTTGATGTGTTTGTCCCGTTTATCCTGCTCGTCTTCTTTTACATATTTTGACACCAGTGATGCTGATGAAAGAATGGTGCTTAGCGGCGTACGAAACTCATGCGATGCCATGGACACAAACCTGCTTTTAAGATCGCCCAGTTCTTTTTCCTTACTAAGCGACTTCATTAATTCTTCTTTCGAAACTTCCAGCTCATTCAGTGTTTCCTGCAACTGGCTTGTGCGCAATACTACCTGCTGTTCCAGGTCATTGTTAAATTCCTCTATCTTTTTATTGATCAATGCCAGCTGCTCTTTTTGGTGAATGGTGGCATTTTCTATTTCCTTTCTTTTGGTAATATCACTTATAAATGCAATTACAAAAGACTCTCCGGCGGCCTCGTAATTATTTAAACTCACTTCCACCGGAAACTCTGAGCCGTCTTTTCTCGCTGCAAATAAATCCATCCCGATTCCCATGGGCCTCCTTTCCGGCTGGGCTATGTATTCATTCCTGTCGTGCACATGCGTAGCGTGAAAACGCTTTGGAATAAGAATTTCCATTGTTTTACCTATCACCTCCGAAGAGTTGCTGTAACCGAATTGTGAAAGCAGGAATGAATTGGCAAGGATAATTTCGCCCCGCTGGTTTACCACCAATATGCCCAGCGAGGCATACTCAAAAAGCGCTTCAAACTTAATTTTTTCTACTGCTAACTTAAGGTCATCAACGGCCATGGAACTGATTATTTGTGCAAAATTAATCTATCCTTTTCTCACAGGGTTAGAAAATAAAAATGCAATGATCATAATCCAGAATAATAATCATATCCCTTTTCATACCAGTAATCTTTCGGTCTGCTGTTACTGAAAAAGATTGTGCCGATCCTTTTTAAATGTTTGATCCCGTACTTCACAGGAATAATCAGGCGCAGGGGGTAACCCTGGTTCATTGGCAAAGGTTTGCCATTCATTTCGTAACAAAGTATAGTTTGCGGATGTAAAATGCTTTTTGTATCGATGCCTACATAATACTTTTTATCCGGGGTATTAAGACCTACATACTGCATAGCACTTTGGTCTGAAAGATTGTACTTCTTTACAAAATCACTGAATTTAACACCGCCCCAATGCGTTACCTGGCTCCAGCCTTCAATACATTTAAAATCAAAGATGATATCCGTTTTAGGCATTGCCTTTATTTCGTCCAGCGTAATAAATAATGTATCACCAGGGGATTTTACCACCTGCAGTTTCCATGCGGCGGCATCAAAGTCATCACCCAAACCGTCATCGCCATTCACCCTTACTTTTGGTGCAGCGTAATAAATCGGGTAAGTTTTGCTGATGTTACCGGGGCTGTAAATAAAATTGCTGAACAACTTTTCATTACCATTCAGCACTGCACGCAAAGGCTGGGGTACGCTGTTATCTTCCGGCTGATGATTCAGCCAGCGCCAACCCGCAATCGCTGCAGCTATCAGTAAAAAGAAAACCGCGAAAGCACCAATGGTTCTGTTGCGCACATATTTGGCAGAAACTACTTTTTCACTTTTGTTTGTCATAACATTAAACGGTTTGTGTTGATACTGATGGCGGCTCTTCTGTTGATTTCTCGTCTGTTGCCTGCATCTTGGGTAAGTCACCAACCACATCAAAGCCTGTCACCATGGACCTGAAATTGTTCCAGCCTGCCAGCAATACCTGCACGATGTGCACCATAAAAAAAAGCGTAAATAAAATAGTGAGGGTAAAATGTTCTATGCGTGCCCACTCGTACCCACCCAGCATAGCGCAGAGCGTTTTAAATTGAACGGGTTTATAAATCGCCAGCCCGGTAATCAGTGAGCCCAGGCCCATAACAACAACTGAGGTATAGGCCACCCGTTGTGCGGCATTGTATTTTTTTTGTGGCGGCAACCCTTTGCGGATATGTAAATCATGAAGCACTACCTGCCAGCTTTCTTTCAGTGATTTTTTATTGGGGAAGATTAGCTTCCACTCGCCGGAAAAAAACAGGTAACAAACATACAGCAAACCATTGATGGCAAAAAGCCACATAAATACAAAATGAAAACTCATCCCCTCGGCCAGGCGAAAAGGAATATTAAGCGCCTTGTTAAATGAGTCAGGAAAAAATTTAAGTACAGTTGTGTTACCCCATCCGACACGATATACGTCGTTCGCCCAATAAATTAATAAGCCGCTCCAGATCATAACAGCCAGCACAGGAAAATTAATCCAGTGGAACCAGCGAATGGCCAGCGGATGCTTTTGTACAATTCTTTTCATCTTATACAATGTAAGATAATTCAGCGATTTTTTTATTTACCTTTCACACGTTGAGACATTTTATTTTTATTGATAGCTCATAAACCCTGAAAGTTTATTCACCTCCGGAAACATTTTGGCAAGCATGGAGTTGAGACTTCTTGTAATCTTACAGCTTAGTAAGCAATGTTGGAAAACCTCACCTTCAATATGGTCTGAGTTATTTTTTTGTAAAATTTAATGCAACAGAATTGATACAGTAACGCAAACCTGTGGGTTTGGGGCCATCGTTAAATACATGCCCTAAATGTGCACCACACCTGCTGCAGGTAACTTTTGTACGATCCATTCCGTAAGTATTATCCGACTCATCCAAAATGCTGGCTTTGCTGACCGGCTGGTAAAAGCTGGGCCAGCCGGTACCGCTTTCAAACTTGGTATCACTGCTGAAAAGTTCCTGCCCGCAGCAGATACAACTATAAGTTCCTTTGTCATGATTGTCCCAGTATTTACCGGTAAAAGCCTGTTCTGTTCCCTCTTTGCGGGTAACGGCATAGGCAGTCGAACTCAACTGCTTTTTCCACTCTTCATCTGTTTTTGTAACGGCAAATTTTTTACCTGCGGATGTATTGTTGGTTTTTGTCTGGGCATTGCAGGCGGTGAACAAAAATGCGATGGCAACAATAAATATGTTCTTCATAATAAAATGGTTATAAATTTATAAAAGATACGAAAGAAGCGCTTGCTTGGTTGAGTATAAAACAAACGTTTAACATTTTTAACAAAATAAAGTTTCAAATGTTATTTTCATAACTAAATTCTAAAATTATGGGAGTGTGGAACCAGGTTGCGCAATACTTGTACCTGAAGAAAAAAGATCCGGATGCGCCGAAAAATTTTTCAGTAAAGTTTATGCACGGTATTAACCGGATATCTATCCTGCTGTTTTTGCTGGCTATGATTATACTGGCATTTAAATTATTGCGGCATTAGGTAAGTGTAAATACTTTTTGCCGCATTCGCGGAAGCATTACCACCCTTACTGAGTAAGGATTTTAGCGAGGTATAATCTTTCTGCAGCTGCTGTTTTTTCGTCGTGTCTGATAAAATCTTTTTTAATTCTGTTGTTATATTCGTTACGGTAAGTTCGTCCTGGATCAGTTCCCTGACCACTTCTTTATTCATGATAAGATTAACCAGGCAGATGTATTTTATTTTGATCAGCCACTTTGCTATTTGAAAAGAAACGGCGCTGCCTTTATAGCAAACTACTTCCGGCACTTCAAATAAGGCTGTCTCTAAAGTGGCGGTTCCACTGGTAACCAACGCTGCTTTTGCAACGCTCAGTAATTCATATGTTTTATTTACTACTGATGACACATTTTTATAAGGGGCCAGCAAATCATGATAAAAGCCTTCTTCCAGGCCGGGCGCTTTAGCCACCACAAAATGATAATCGGGAAAGTCTGCCGCAACCTGCAGCATGATGGGTAGCTTTTTTAAAATCTCCTGCTTACGGCTGCCTGGTAAAAGCGCAATAATATTAACACCTTTATTTGGAAAGGAAGCGGCCTTATAAACACTGGCTTCAGCAGCATGTTGCACCTTAAACTCATCTATCACTTGCACAAGGGGATGGCCAACATACTCAACTTCATAATTCCATTTTTTATAAAATTCTTTTTCAAATGGCAATATGACAAGCATTTTATCTACCGATTTTTTTATGCCTTTAACCCTGCTCTCCTTCCATGCCCATACTTGCGGAGAAATGTAATAGATCACGTTGATGCCCTGTTTTTTGGCCCATTCAGCAATGCGCAAATTAAATCCGGGATAGTCAATCAATATCAGCGCATCCGGCTTAAAGGCAAGAATATCCTTCTTGCAAAAATCCAAATTCTTAAAAATGGTAGGCAGGTTTTTAATAACTTCTGCAAAGCCCATAAAAGCCAGGTCCCTGTAATGCTTTACCAGCCTGGCTCCTGCGGCTTCCATCTTATTGCCACCCCAACAGCGAATACTGGCTTTGCTATCCAGCAGCAGTAATTCTTTTATAAGATTACTGCCATGCAGATCGCCGCTTGCTTCGCCCGCTATAATGTAGTATTGCATAGTTGTGAAATTCTGTTGCAAATTAACCTATAGCATTTACAAAAAAACTGATTCCTCAATTAAGCAACCATATTTTATACACGTTATTTTATGGAGATAAACCGTTTCATCGAAATAAAAAAACCCGGTCACAAATGTGATCCGGGTCATTTACGATTGCTTGCCAGCTATTTTAAAAATCTTACCCCTAAGGGATAAAGATTCAGGTTGTTTATCTTAAGAACAACATTTCCCTGTACTTAGGCAATGTCCAGTAAGCATCATCAACCAGCAATTCCAGTTTATCTACATGATAACGGATTTCGTCAAAATGCCTTCCTTTGATATCATCGCAGTAAGCAATGGCTTTATCCCTGGTATCTGTAATTTTATTGGCTTTTTTTCTTGCTTCGATCATATCTCTTACGCTGGTGCTCATCGCGTTGATATGATTGCTGATTTCTTCCAGGATACTTAGCTGGTTGGAGTAAGAAGCAGGAGGTAAACCAGCAGCCTTTAAGCCGTTAATATTTTCAATCAATATATTCTGGTATTTTACCGACGATGGCAAAATTACTGAAGTAGCCAGCTCACCCATTGTTCTTGCTTCAATCTGTACTTTTTTAATGTACGCTTCCAGCATTATTTCGTGGCGTGCTTCCAGTTCAGCATGCGTGTATATTTCGTTGCTTGCAAACAGGTTTTTTGATAAATCTGTAAGGTAGGCATCCAGCGCAAGCGGAGTAGTTTTTACATTTGGTAAACCTCTCCTTTCAGCTTCTGCAGCCCATTCGTCGCTGTAACCGTCGCCTTCAAACAATACAGTTTTACTTTCAACAATGTATTTTTGAATTACCTGCATGATGGCGATTTCTTTCTTATCACCTTTTTCGATATGTGCATCAACATCTTTTTTAAACTGCTTCAATGTTTCAGCAACAATTGAATTTAAAACAGTCATGGCGTTGGCACAGTTGGCCGCAGAACCTACCGCACGAAACTCAAACTTATTACCGGTAAAGGCAAAAGGAGAAGTACGGTTTCTGTCGGTGTTATCCAGCATCAGTTCCGGAATCGTTTTATGAATATCCAGTTTCAGCATAGCCTCATCCTGTTCATCAAACTTACCACCAACACGAGTTTCAACCTGGTTCAATACTTCAGTTAAGTATTTACCAATGAATATAGAAATGATTGCTGGTGGTGCTTCGTTGGCGCCCAAACGATGGTCGTTACCTGCGCTTGCAATTGATGCTCTTAATAATGCAGCATAGTCATGTACCGCTTTAATGGTGTTAACGAAGAACGTTAAAAACATCAGGTTGGTTTTTGGAGTTTTACCGGGTGCTAATAAGTTAACACCGGTATCAGTCGCAATGCTCCAGTTATTGTGTTTACCACTACCGTTGATACCGGCAAATGGCTTTTCGTGCAACAATACAATCAGGCCATGACGTTTAGCTACCCTTGTCATCACATCCATCAATAACGTGTTGTGATCAACCGCCAGGTTAGCTTCTTCAAAAATAGGCGCACACTCAAATTGTGAAGGCGCAACCTCATTGTGACGTGTACGTAATGGAATTCCTAATTTATAAGACTCCTGTTCGTAATCTCTCATGAAGGCATAAATCCTTTCAGGAATAGCTCCGAAATAATGATCCTCCAGCTGCTGTCCTTTTGCAGGTGCATGGCCGAAAACAGTACGACCTGTCATTACGATGTCAGGGCGGGCATTTACCATGCCCGCGTCAATTACAAAATATTCCTGTTCCCATCCTAATGTAGCGGTTACCTTAGTTACGTTTTTATCAAAATACTGACAAACATCAACAGCAGCTTTATCCAAGGCTACCAAAGCTTTAATCAACGGGGTTTTAGCATCCAGTGATTCGCCTGTATAACTAACGAAAATTGTAGGAATGCACAATGTTTTACCATTGCCGATCTCCATAATGAATGGTGGTGAAGATGGATCCCATGCAGTATAACCACGGGCTTCAAAAGTAGCCCTTAAACCACCTGATGGAAAAGAAGATGCATCTGGCTCCTGCTGAATTAAAGCGGCACCTTCAAATTCTTCGATGGGTGTACCATCGCCTTTCAATGTAAAAAACGAGTCATGTTTTTCTGCAGAAAGATCTGTTAATGGCTGAAACCAGTGTGTGTAGTGGGTAACACCTTTGCTTTCTGCCCAGGCTCTTAAACCGTTCGCAATCTGGCTCCCCATATTACGATCAATTTTTTTACCGCTTTTTATAGAAGCCAGTAAACTTTTGTATGCTTCATCGCTCAAAAACTGGCGGGCAGTTTTATGAGTAAATACATTTTCACCGAAAATTCCGGTAATTTTTGTAGATGCTTTTACAGTAACATCCTGGCCCGTTGCCAAATTGTCAATTGCTTTAAAACGAAGTGATTGCATTATTTTTTAGATTTAGAACCTGCAAAATAGGCTTTAAATTCGAAATACGTGAACCAGACCTCAAAAACTTTAGATTTTTTATCAAAAAAATGCAAAAAACAAAATATGCAATTATTTCAATATTTGAAATGAACTTCTGATTTTAACCCAGTCTATGTCGCAGATAAGAGGGGTTAATATAAAAGGAAGGAAAGTGGACCGGTATCGGACAATGGCGCCAATTACCGGGATGGTGTATCCAATAATAAGCAATACTGAAAACCCGAAAAAATATCCAAAAAAGATAAAAGGATCTTTGTCAATTGTTTTATTTCTATAAAAAATAAATAACAGTACTAGTAACTGATAGCAAAAAAGCTCTATCGCCAAAGGAATTAACGAACCGGATAAATGAATGTCCGAAAAAGCTGGCCTCAGCAATACGTGATTCAATGCCTGCGGACTATTTAGGAGGAATCCCCTGAAGTTGGGCGGAAGTGAATCTACTTTAATATAAGTAGCCGCTGCGGGAAGATGGTTAAAAGCCCATTGCTTATTGGTTACTTTTTCAGGCAAATTTAAAGCTGGTGCCAGCAAGCCTGCACTAAAAAAGAGGATGGCCCCTGCTATATAAATAATAATAAAGGTTTTCAGCGCAGGGTATTTTTTAACTACGCAAACAATCCAGGCAAAAGCGGCCGGTAAAAAAGCCAGCAAAACATAATTACGCTGCAAAAACATCAGGATAAGGGCCAAAAAAATGTACAATACCCTCTTCAAAGTAAATCCTGATATATGTATCGCCTGGTAAATATTGAAAACAGCTATACCAATCGTAGCCAGTATGATACCATCCTTGTGAATAGTGCTGCTAAAAAATAATAGGGAGGGTAGTAAAAAACAGGTAACTACCAATAGATATTGTCTGCCGGGATAAACAGTGTTAAAAACGCGGTACAATCCTATTGCACCAAAAAAGATAGCAGCGTTATAAAAAATTACATTTACATAATAATAACCAAAGGTAAAAATATCGCAGACAGATAAAAATTTAATGATGAGGTTACTGGTCAAATCATTCCAGTAAGAATTTGTTGAGCTAAACATGCCAGCATACCCAGTACTGTAGCCCGATTGAAACATGTTGGTAAAATACTCGCCGGGATGTGTAAAAAGCAGGTGATATTCCAGCAGGCCCTCTTTATGAAATATAGCCGTATCAGCTACGCTGCTAATACCCAACAGTATCCAGGCATGCACACAACCCGTTACTACTTTCAGAATAAATAAACTGATTATAATTTTTGCAGACAGCCCGGAATTAAGAATGAAACGGCTTTTGGTTAACAGCCATGAAAAAAGCAGCAGATAAATTAAAAATAAAACATAGCTCAACCCTTCATTTTTTTAATGTGGGAAGTTAGTTAAAATAATAAATATTCATTGTAAGCTGAAAAAGAAATACTGGTTGTACTTTCGCACTTTCTACAAAAATTATGGAAATAACAGTTTCAACCGCCAACGAACTTCGCCTTACGGCAGAAGAATTTGAACTGATCAAACAAAAGATCGGTCGCACTCCAAACTTTAATGAGCTGTGTTGCTTCAGCGCCATGTGGAGCGAGCATTGCAGTTACAAGAACTCCATCAAGTGGTTAAAAACCCTGCCCCGTGACGGAGAAAAAATGCTTGTAAAAGCAGGTGAAGAAAATGCCGGCCTGATGGATATTGGGGACGGTTACGGTGTAGTGTTTAAAATTGAAAGTCACAATCACCCAAGTGCCATTGAGCCTTTCCAGGGGGCGGCAACAGGTGTAGGTGGTATTCACCGCGATATATTTACCATGGGTGCAAGACCCATCGCTTCTTTAAATTCACTGAGGTTCGGCAATTTGGCCGAAGCTAAAACACAACATTTACTGGCTGGAGTTGTACACGGTATTGGTCATTACGGCAACTGCTTTGGCGTACCAACAGTTGGTGGCGAAATTTATTTTGAAGATTGTTATCATACCAACCCGCTGGTAAATGCCATGAGCGTGGGTATATTAAAAAATGGTACCACTATTTCTGCAACTGCTGAAGGAAACGGCAATCCCGTTTTTTTTGTAGGAAGCGCCACCGGTAAAGATGGTATTGGCGGAGCATCTTTTGCATCTGCTAATATTACGGCCGACAGTGCTGAAGATTTACCTGCTGTTCAGGTAGGAGATCCTTTCCAGGAAAAGAAGTTACTCGAGGCTTGCCTGGAAGTAATCAAAACAGGTGCTATAGTAGGTATGCAGGATATGGGTGCGGCAGGAATTATTTGCTCTACCGCAGAAATGAGTGCCAAAGGAAATTCAGGCATGCGGATAGATCTGGATAAAGTACCCATGCGCCAGCAGAATATGAAAACATGGGAACTGCTGTTAAGCGAAAGCCAGGAACGGATGCTGATGGTGGTGCAAAAAGGCAAGGAGGCAGCCGTGCTGGAAGTATTTGAAAAATGGGATTTGCCCTGCAGCGAAATTGGAGAAGTAACCGGTGACGGCCTGCTGAAATTTTATATGAATGGTATACTGGAAGCTGAACTACCCGCACAGGAACTGGTGTTGGGTGGCGGTGCACCACAATATGAAAGAGAATATAAAGAACCGGAATACCTGCAAAAAGTAAATGCTTTCGATGCTGGTTCCATCGCTGTTCCTTCCGACTTAAAAGCCATTGCTGAACAGCTGATTCAAATACCAAATATAGCCAGCAAGCGCTGGGTTTATACACAATATGATAGTATGGTAGGTGCAGGTACAGCAAGTACCAATGCTCCAAGTGATGCTGCAATTGTTGTGGCAAAACCAACCAACAAGGCATTGGCGCTTACAACAGATTGCAACAGCCGGTACACTTTTGCAGATCCCTACAAAGGGGCTATGATAGCCGTAGCAGAAGCTGCCCGCAATATCGTTTGCAGTGGTGGTGAACCGCTGGGTGTTACCAACTGCTTAAACTTTGGCAACCCTTATAACCCCGAAGTATATTACCAGTTCGTGCATGCTATCAAGGGCATGGGTGCTGCCTGTATAAAATTCAATACGCCTGTAACCGGTGGTAATGTAAGTTTTTACAACCAGGCTCCTGAAGGACCTGTATACCCTACTCCTACTATCGGTATGGTGGGTGTATTAGACAGCGCTGATGATAAAATGACAATGAATTTTAAAACAGCTGGTGATGTAATTTATATGATCGGAGTTAGCAGGGATGATATTAACTCTTCGGAATACCTGCATAAAATTCATGGAGTAGAATTTAGCCCGGCACCACATTTTGAGCTCGACGAAGAATTTAATTTACAACAAGCCATACAGCAACTGATCAAGGATAAATTGATTTTATCTGCACACGATGTCAGCGAAGGCGGTTTGTTTGTAACCCTAACTGAAAGCGGCTTTAACAATGATCTCGGTTATAATGTTACTACAAAAGAAGGCATTCGCAAAGACGCTTATCTTTTTGGTGAAGCGCAAAGCCGTGTAGTAGTTTCTGTTGCTGCAGACAAATCAGGTGCGGTTGAATCTTTATTATCTGCGGCAACAATTGGTTTTGAAAAGCTGGGTACTGTGACCGAAAGTGACATAACAATTGACGGAGAAAATTGGGGCAGCTTCAGTAGTTGGAAATATAAATATGATAATGCCATCGGTAACCTGCTGGCGGGCCATGAAAGTGAACAGGCTTTAACTGCCTTATAAAATAAATCCCATGAGCAAAAAAATTGCCATTATCGGCGGAGGAAATTTAGGAACCGCTATCGCCGAAGGGTTGATCAAAAGTAAATTTTGTAAACCTTCGGATATAACGATTACAAAAAGAAACCTGGCCACTTTAAAAGAACTGGAAGGCAAAGGCGTGCACGTTACCAGCGATAATGCAGCAGCGGTACGCGGCAGTGAGCTGGTCATTCTTGCTATCAAACCGTTCCAGGTAAGCGATGTCGTAAATGGTTTTAAAAAAGAACTCACCGGCAAACATATGCTGGTATCTGTTGTAACCGGTGTTGCTACCAGCGATATTGAAGGCATCATCAAAAAGAAATTGCCTGTCTTTCGGGCCATGCCCAATACGGCCATCGCCATACAGGAAAGCATCACCTGCATTAGTGTGAGCAATGCCACGGATGCACAGGCTGCCTATGTAAAAGACCTGTTTACCAACCTCGGTAAAGTAGCCATGATTGATGAAAAATTAATGGATGCCGCCACCGTGCTGGGTGCATGTGGTACCGCCTTTGCCATGCGGTACATTCGCGCCAATATACAAGGCGGTATTGAAATTGGTTTTGATGCAGTAACAGCCAACCTGATTGCTGCACAAACCGTAAAAGGAGCTGCGGAATTACTACTGCAGAAGGGCACGCATCCAGAGCAGGAAATTGACAAGGTAACTACGCCAAAAGGCTGTACCATCGCCGGTTTAAACGAAATGGAACACCAGGGTTTCAGTTCTTCTTTAATAAAAGGTATTGCTACCAGTTACAATAAAATCGTAAAGGGATAAAATACTTTGGTTTCTAACTACAAAAAAAAGAAAAGGAATTGTTATCGGGCCGCCCTGCGATAAAGATAGTAGGCTATAAAACCAAAAACTATATTTGGCACCCATGCCGCAAGGAGTGGCGTAAAATTTCCTTTGGTGGCAAACACCAGCGCAAAGCGCCCAAATAAAATATACAAAACGCTCAGTAAAACGCCTACTGCTAAATGAAAGCCGCTTCCGCCCCTCACTTTACGGGAGGAGAGCGATACGCCGATAATAGTTAAAATAATCACAGAAGCCGGAATGGCATCCCTGCTGTATCGCTCCACCAGCAAAGAATTAATATCTTCAGACCCCCTTATTTTTTCCATTTTTATCATGTAGTTCAATTCGGGGGTTGCCAAACGATCTTTTAGATATTCATCCCGGCGCAGGTCCATCGGTTTAAAATTGTATCCTACCAAAAGCGATGTATTATGTCTCAAGCTTTCTTTATCTCCTTCAAATGTTCTTTGCTCTACATTAGTGAGTTTCCATTTTCTCGTGGCAGTATCCCAGCTGATATTTTCGCAACGTAAATTGTACACCAATTCATTTTTCTTAAATTCCTGTATAAAAAAATTGGAGCCGGTCTTACTAGTCGTGTCATAACTACGCAAACCAGCATAAGTGTTGGCATCCATCCGAAAATAGAAGTTCTGCATAAAGGCTTTATTTTCATTTCCGCCAAAATTTACATCTATATATTTTGCCTGGAACACGCCCCATTTGGTATTGGCATTCGGCAGTACAAACTGGTATGCAAGCCACAATATGCCCGCCAGCAAAAAACTACCAATCCAATAGGGAACCAAAAAACGCCTGAAACTTACGCCACTGCTAAGGATAGCAATTACTTCTGAGCGGTCGGCCATTTTTGCCGTAAAAAATATTACTGCAATAAAAACAAATAAAGGAAACAGCATGGCGTCAATACGCGGAATAAAACCAAAATGATAATCCCTGATAATGATCCAAAGCGGCAATCCCGACTTATGAAAATCATCCGTTTTTTCGCTGGTATCAATCACCACCACTATTACTGTAAATAGTATGAGGCAAAAAACAAAAGTCGTTAAAAAATTTTTTAGTATAAACTTATCTAGCTTTTTCATTTCGGTTGGCGCAAAACTAACTTAAAACCAGCAGGCAGTAAAATGCAGGCAGTAAAGTTTTGTGAAATATTAGCGGCATAAAAAAAAGGAACAGCAATTAAGCTGCTCCTTTTAAAAATGCATTGGTTATTTACTCAATTATTTTCACTTCGGTCCGGCGATTGAGCGCCCTGCCTTCAGCAGTTGTATTTTCAGCAATTGGTACCGTCATCCCATAGCCTTTGGAAGTAACTCTTTCCGGTGCAATACCCTTGGTTAAAAGATAAGCCCTTACTGTATTTGCACGGTTGCCAGATAAAATCATATTGGCATCCGGCTTTCCTACATTGTCGGTGTGCCCGCCCACTTCAATTTTTTCATCCTCTTTTCTTTTCAGGTATTCTACCAGTTCATCCAGTACTGTATAAGCTTCGGGTTGCAACGTGGCTTTGCCAGTTTCAAATGTACAATTATCCAGCACAAAAGATTTCGGCGCCTCAAACTGTATATCCACGTTAAAAGGGTTTTTGTAGTACTGGTTATCTTTTAAGGCAGGTATATCAAGTACATTGTAACTGGTAGAATCATGAAATCCTAAAATATAAATATCATATTTGCTTCCGTTGGGAAGCCGCAGAGAAAATTTGCCCGTAGAATCTGATAGCCCCTGGAACTCAGTTCCGTTGGCACGGCTTTTAAAAACCACTATTTCACTGGCAAGCAGGTTACCACTTTTTGCATCTGATATCGTAACATTTACCGGTGCATCTTTAGGCAAATTCATTGGCGCCGCCGGCACTTGTGCCATCACAGCAAAAGGAATTGCCATTGCTATCAGTAAATAATAAAATTGTTTTGCCATCCTGAAGTTGATTTGATTATCCTTTAAAGATAATTTTTTTGGTATACGCTCCAAAAACTCAATTATTGTGTAACATACCTTGTTTTTTTACAACTCAATTGCAAATTATTTTGGTCCGGGCTAAGAAGCAATGTGGTGCATTGTTGCATCGCCCTCTTATACCGCATTGCAAATATTAGCTTTTATTAAAGCGGGTCTGGACAATTATAGCCGGTGCTGCAATTGTACAACCATGGCTTCTTTCCAGCTTTTAAAATCGCCCGCTGCAATATGGTTGCGGGCCTCGGTTACCAGCCAGAGATAAAATGCCAGGTTATGCACACTTGCAATGGTAAGACCAAGGTATTCTTTAGATTTCATTAAATGCCTTAAATAACTTTTTGTGTAGTAGTTGCTCATTTCGCAATCAATACCATCATCAATGGATGAAAAGTCTTTTTCCCATTTCTTATTGTCGATATTGATAATTCCCTTGCTGGTAAATAGCATGGCGTTGCGCCCGTTGCGGGTAGGCATTACGCAGTCAAACATATCAACCCCCAGCGCTATACATTCCAGTATATTCCAGGGAGTGCCCACGCCCATCAGGTAACGCGGTTTTTGTACTGGTAAAATATCGCAGCAATGCTCCGTAAATTCATACATCATTTCCATCGGCTCGCCCACGCTCAGTCCGCCAATTGCATTGCCTGAAGCATTTTGCGAGGCGATAAATTCTGCTGATGCCGTTCGCAGATCTTTATAAATGCTGCCTTGTATAATCGGGAATAAATTCTGCGTATAGCCGTATCTGTCAGGTGTTTCATTGAAACGGGTAAAGCACCGTTGCAGCCAGCGATGTGTGAGTTCCATACTTTTTTTTGCATAGACATATTCACTTGGGTAAGGCGGACATTCGTCAAAAGCCATAATAATATCTCCGCCTATAATACGCTGAATGTCCATTACTTTTTCCGGGCTAAACAAATGTTTGCTGCCATCAATATGGCTCTGAAACAAAGCACCTTCTTCAGTCAATTTCCTGTTATTGGCCAGCGAGAAAACCTGGTAACCGCCGCTGTCGGTTAATATGGGTTTATGCCAGCCGTTAAACTGGTGCAACCCGCCTGCAGCTTCCAGTACTTCCAGGCCTGGCCGCAGATATAAATGATAAGTATTGCCCAAAATAATCTGCGCTTTTACTTCGGTGTTTAATTGTTGCTGGGTTACTGCTTTTACACTGCCAGCTGTACCAACAGGCATAAAGATGGGTGTTAATATTTCTCCATGATCTGTTGTTATCCTTCCTGTTCTCGCTTTTGTTGCGGAATCTGTATGCTGTAATTCAAATTGCAGTGCTGCCATAAAAAAGCCATTTTGCCCAAACCGGGTGGCAGGCAAAATTATTGTTTATTGATACATTAAATACACCAGCTAATAATATGGGCTGTTTATAACTTCGTTGTATATCAACGGTCTTATACTTTTTTCGAATTTTATAAATCCAAGACAGAATATCGGGCGAATTATTTATCCTTGCCCGCCATGTTTCAACACTTATTTTAGTATTACTTTTGCGCTTATGAACCTTAACCAACTGTTAATGCACTGGCACGGCATTATTTTTATTATATTTTGTGCCATTGCTTTTATTCAGCTATTTTATTACCTTTTTTTCTTTACCAGGCTCGCATCCTACAAACCAACTGCCGGGCAATACATTCAAAAAAATCCGGTTTCGGTAATTATTTGTGCAAGGGATGAAGCGGCTAATCTTGCAAAAAATTTACCCGGAGCCCTGGTGCAAAAGTACCCGGTTAACCATGAAGTGATTGTGGTGGATGATAACTCTTTTGATGACAGCAGGTACCTGCTGGAGGAATTTGAAAAGACGTTTCGCCAACTGCATGTTATTGAGCTGAAGCAGGAAGCAAAGATGATCACCGGAAAAAAATTTCCGTTAAGCATTGGCATTAAAACAGCCAAACACGAAATTGTTTTACTGACAGATGCCGATTGCGTACCCGCCACCGAAAACTGGATAGAAGGAATGCAGCAAACGTACGACGACAATACTGAAATTGTATTGGGTTATGGTGCCTATTACAAAAAAAAGGGGGTCTTGAATAAACTGGTGAGATGGGAAACATTCCACACCGCCCTGCAATATTTTACCTACGCCCTGGCTGGTGTTCCCTACATGGGCGTGGGCAGAAATTTGAGTTATAAAAAGACAATCTTTTTCAGGCACAAAGGCTTTTCATCTCACAACAATATACCCAGCGGCGATGATGATCTTTTTATCAACATTGCAGCGAACAAATTCAATACAAAGATTAATATTGATCCGGAAACTTTTACCTTAAGCGAGCCGGTGAATACCTGGCCCAGCTGGATAAAACAAAAGAACCGCCATTACACAACAGGAAAGTATTACAAGCCATTGCACAAATTCCTATTGGGTCTTTACTCGTTTTCCCATTTTATCTTTTTCCCTTTACTGGTAGTAAGCTGCATCGTTTTCAGCTGGAAGCTGAGCCTGCTGGTATTTGGTATTCGCTTTATAACTCAGTTATTTGTATTTTATCCTGCCATGAAAAAGTTGCAGGAACAAGACCTTTATAGCTGGTTACTATTTTTTGATATCTGGATGTTTTTTCATTACCTGCTGTTTTCAGTGGCCTTAATAAAAAAACCAAAACAGGCCTGGAATTAAAAACATTTTAGCACTATAAAAATTAAGGGAATTTATCTTTTTTAACATGGATACAATCACCAACTATTTCGCCGATTTTACAGAAGAGCAGCTGCAGCAATTTGCCGCTTTGAAAGATTTATATAAAGAATGGAACGAGAAAATCAATGTCATTTCCCGCAAGGATATTGATAATTTTTACGAGCACCATGTATTGCATTCTCTCGCAATAGCAACCCAGTTTGAGTTTAAAGCTGGCAGTGAAATTATGGATCTCGGCAGTGGTGGCGGATTTCCGGGAGTACCGTTGGCTATTTTTTTCCCCGATACTCAATTTCACCTGGTAGACAGCATCAATAAAAAATTAAAAGTGGCTAATGAAATTGCCGCTGCTATTGGTCTTAAAAACCTGTCAGTACAACATACAAGGGCAGAAGATATTAAGAACAGAAAATTTGATGTAGTGGTATCGAGGGCAGTAGCGCCGTTAAAAGATTTATGGTGGTGGGCAAAACCACTTTTAAAAAAGGGAGTATCGCCTAATGGGCTTATTTGCCTTAAGGGAGGAGACCTTACGCAAGAGATATCCGAAAGCAAATGCAGGCCAAGGGTTTGGGAAATTGATAAAATTTTTACTGAACCTTTCTTTAAAGAAAAATTTTTACTGCATGTTCCGTTATAATAATTGAATGCATAAATTCTTTTAAAAAAGACAAATTGTCTCAATACCGGAAATGCTTCGCAACCTGCAAAAAAACTACCACTTTAGGGTATGGAATTGTATGATTTTTTAGCAACCTTTGTGATCGATGAATATATCTGTAGCAATAGTAGAAGACAACAATGATATCCGGCAGGCGCTGGAACAAATCATTACTATGGCTGAAGGATGTTCTTTGGCCGGCTCCTGCGTTAACGGTGAAGAAGCCCTTGTAAAAATCCCCATTTTGAATCCGGAAATTGTTTTAATGGACATTAACCTGGGTGGAATGAACGGGATAGAATGCGTGAAAATTTTAAAAGAAAATTACCCGCAGATTCTTTTTATGATGTGCACGGTATATGAGGAAGACGAGAAAATTTTTGAGGCATTGAGTGCAGGGGCAAGTGGTTATGTGCTGAAGAAAACCACGCCCGACAAGTTATTAAACGCCATTAAAGAATTAAGTGAAGGTGGTGCGCCGATGAGCAGCCAGATTGCAAGTAAGGTTGTTGCTGCATTTAAGAATAAACCTACGGTGGCTGTTACAAATGATTCGCTGGACACACTATCAAAAAGAGAAGTAGAGATATTGATTGCTTTATCCAAAGGCTTGCTGTATAAAGAAATTGGAGAAGAATTATTTATCAGTTCGCAAACAGTGCGCAAACATGTTTACCATATTTACGAGAAGCTGCATGTAGGCAACCGCATACAGGCTGTAAATAAATACTTTGGGCGATAAGAAATTTCACAGCCCTTTTACAACCAGTTGAGCCTCCGTAACAGGAGGTTTTTTATTACAGGAACTTCCAGAACCAGTTATCTGTTTGTGGTGTATTGCCAATGGGGAAATCATGCCTGTGGCCAGAGTCTGCAAAGCCATATTTACCATAAAATTTTTGCGCCCGCATGTTGTGCTCCCAAACACCCAGCCACAAACATTTGTACTGGTGTTTGATTGCGTAATCCTGGTAAAAATCCATTAACTGCTGCGCTATTTTTTTCCCGTGAAACTCTTTTATAACATACAACCTTTTCAGCTCAAGCGATTTCCATTTTTTTACTTCTGCCCAGCTTCTGTAATCTTCCATAAAACGGATATATCCAACCGGCTCTCCGTTTACCTCTGCAAAAAAAAACATATCCCTTTCATCACTCAGTTCAGCCTCAACCTGTGGCAGGTTATAATATTGTTCCAGGTAAAGCTGCATATCTTCTTCCGTGCAGGTGCCGGTAAAAGTATCATAAAATGTTTGCCTCGCAATTTTAGCCAGCACCGGCGCATCCTGTAATAAAATCCTCCTGATAGTTATCTCCATAATAAAATGTGTGATTAAAAATTTACCAGTGCAATTCCAGCATATTGTTTTTCTGATCCACATCCGCCATTCGTTTGGTTGGATCTATTTCTATCTTTTTTATATCCATCAAACGGCGTTTAAATTCGATCGTATAGGTAGGATGTGTCCACCGCCATTCTTCATCCACAATTCTTGGTGCCTTATCCTCTGCAGGTTTTTCTCCAAACATCAGGTTTAGAGGAATGTAGTGCTGTTCGGTTGTTCCATCTTTAAATGTAAGCTGTAAATCAATCGGCATGGGCATTTGACCAATACGACGCAGTCTTATTTTTGAAATACCATTTTCTTCCCACAAACTGTCAATTGAATAGTCAATTTTTTTGGTAGTGCTGCACCAGTATTCTTTGTACCAATCCAGTTTAAGGCCGCTGACATTTTCTGCAATTTGTATAAAATCAGCTGCGTTTGGATGTTTAAAGTGCCATTGTTTATAATACTCAAGCAAAATTTTATCTCTTGTTGCAGCGCTGGTAATGTAGCCCAGCTGTTCAAGAAATACAGCTCCTTTACTATAGGCAGCATTGCTGTAACCAACATTGGTGTTAAAGTGATCGGCGTGCGTTGTGAGCGGTTCTTCCCAATCGCTTTTAGCAATAAAATAATACGCCCGGTAATTGTTATAATGCTCCAGTGGCAGCAAGGCTGCTGCTGAATCAAGTGATTTAATAAAGGCCGGATTAGAAGCGTTTTTTACCCTCGTAACTTTCTCCCGGTAGTAGCCTTCCACCAGGTCACTTGCAAACTCGGTAAAGCCTTCATCCATCCAGGCATACAGGCTTTCATTGGTGCCCAGCATCATCTGGTACCAGCTGTGCATCCATTCATGAAAAACAGTGCCCAGACTTGGTCCAATAAGCAAGGTGCCCATCGGATATTCCATACCTCCATCGCCTCCCTGTATAAATGAATACTGGGGATAAGGATACTTGCCAAATTTGCTTTCCATAAAAGGCAATACCGTTACAGCTGCATTGGCAACCGTTTCCCATGCCTCATCATTGGCCGCATCATTTTCTTTATACTTGTAGAGAACATTGAGTACGGGCCCACCGTTTGGCATTTTACGCACCAGGTGTTTGTATTCCGGGTCGGCAGCCCACATAAAATCATGTACATTGTTTGCAACAAAATGCCAGCTACGTTTGGGCTTTGCCGCAGGCTTCAGCTCGGAACCTGCAGCATCATATCCCCAGCCAATTTCAGCTGCATTTAATAGTATACCGCTGCCGCCTAATTTGTAGTTTTTATCAATATTAATCGTCACGTCAAAATCGCCCCAAACTCCGTAAAATTCCCTTGC
The DNA here is from genome assembly GCF_028288465.1 of Ferruginibacter sp. Taxonomy (GTDB): domain Bacteria; phylum Bacteroidota; class Bacteroidia; order Chitinophagales; family Chitinophagaceae; genus Ferruginibacter. The sequence continues at coordinate 47,730 of NZ_JAQBNR010000002.1, forward strand.
CACATAGGGCGTAGGATGCCAGCCTTCATAATCATACTCACACAATTTCGGGTACCATTGGCTCATGCTGTACCTCACACCCGTCGTAGGATTATCTCTTCCACTTCGCCTTACCTGCAATGGAATTTGTGCTTCAAATTCCATATCAAAAACAACTGAGCTTTTAGGCGTGATTGGTTTGGTAAGATTTACTTCCAGAATTGTTTCGTGATATTTAAACGGCTGAGCAATGCCATTCATTTTCAAAGAGATAATTTTCTGGTAACCAATTTCAGCTGGTGTTAATTTGCTGATACGGTCTTTTACCCTGCCATCCCAATCCGGTCTTCCGTTTACGAGCGTTTTACCCAACTCCCTGCTGCGCACATCCATGCTGCTGTTGGGTTGAAAAGCATTGAAATAAAGATGATAAAATACTCTCTTCAGTACATCCGGAGAATTGTTAGTGTATACCAGTTTTTGTTTACCAGTGAATTGGTTGCTTACATCATCCACATCCACGGTCATTGTATATTTTACACGCTGCTGCCATCTGTCTGCTTGTGCAACCAGGGTTATATTTCCTGTGATAAACAACAACATCAAAACAAAAATTTTCTTCATACTACATTTGATTTTAAAGTAAATTTCAACAGGCAGCAATTGCAATTATTTATACTCATTGAACACCCTGAACCACAATTACTATTTCCCCCTTTACAGGCTTGCTGTTAAAATGATCGTGTACCTCTTGTAATGTTCCCCGCTTGTTTTCTTCAAATTTTTTAGTCAGTTCACGGCTTACACAACAAACCCGGTCAGCGCCAAAATATTCAATAAAGTCATGCAGGGTTTTTACCAACCGCATGGGACTTTCATAAAATACCATAGTGCGTTCTTCCAACGCCATCTTTTTTAAGAATGTTTGTCTTCCTTTTTTCAATGGTAAAAATCCTTCGAAACAGAAACTTGTAATGGGCAATCCACTGTTTACAAGTGCCGGCACGAAGGCGGTGGCACCTGGTAAACATTCCACTTTTATATCTTGCTTTACACATTCTCTCACCAGCAAAAAAGCAGGATCGCTGATGCCCGGTGTGCCCGCATCTGTAAGCAGGGCCATTGTTTTGCCGGCCTGCAATTGCTCCGCGAGGTGGTGAATAATTTTATGCTCATTGTGCTGATGGTATGGTGTAAGCGGCTTATGAATTTGGTAATGCTGTAGCAGTACCGATGAAGTACGGGTGTCTTCCGCCAGTATTAAATCAACCGATTTTAACACCTCAATCGCCCTGAAAGTTATATCAGCCAGGTTACCGATGGGCGTGGGAACAATGTAAAGCATATTTTTTTGATGTGCTGATTTGCTAATCTGATAAAGTGCAGCTATATCAGCTGCAACAGCATGCGCTCTTAGAAAGTTGCTTGTAATAGCAGGTTAGCAAATCCGTCAATTTGCTATTTGATTTCCACCTCAAACATTTCCATTACCTGGTTGGCCAATAATTTCTTTGCCGCTTCTTCGGCTATCTGCGCAGCAGCATCTGCGCTGTCTGCTTCTACCTGGAGGGTAATATTTTTTCCAATGCGAACATCCTTGATACCATTCAGTCCAAGATTTGCAAGCCCGCCCATTACGGCCTTTCCCTGCGGATCTAACAATTCTTTTAGCGGCATTACTTTTACCTGTGCAGTGAAGATCATGTTGTAGTTTTATTTTTGAGCGCCAAAGATAAAATAATGTAAGCAATGAAAACAACCGGTACGGCAAGCCATTTCAATAAAAATGCGGAAATCAGTGAAATTGCTATCAATATTATTTTAGGCATATTATTTTTTACCGTGTAATCTTTAAACTTCATTGCCATTATCGGTAGTTTGCTTACCATTAGCCAACTAAGCAAAATGATAAGAGCGTATAAAAACCATTTATTTAATATCACGTTATATACGGCGTCCGAATTGCTGTACCAGTATATTAAAGGTAATGAGGCTACTACTAAACCTGCAGCTGGTATTGGCACACCTTTAAAACCGTAGGCCTGGGAAGTATCGATATTAAATCTTGCGAGCCGGTAGGCACCGGCGCAGGTGAAAATGAATGCCGGCAGTAATAATAAAATGGAGGCTTCTATACCATCTGCATCTTTTATATATCCCATCCGTAAAAATTGGTAAAGTATGATGCCGGGTGCCACGCCAAAACTTGCCATATCCGCCAGCGAATCCAATTGCTTGCCCATTTCAGAACAAATATTGAGTGCACGTGCAACAAAGCCATCTAAAAAATCCACCACAGCCGCGATGGCGATAAACAGAGAGGCTAAACAAATATTCTCTTTTAGTTTTATAAACTGCTCCCCTTCCTTTGTGTACACAACATCGATCCCGTTTTGCAAAGCAAAAACAATCGCTATACAACCGAAAAATAAATTGAGCAGGGTAAATAAATTAGAAATGTGTTTTTTCATTGCTGGTTATCGCTTTTTCATCAATGATTCAATCTCATCAACGGTTATTGGAATATTTTTCATCAGGTCTTTATTACCATTCTTTGTAATCCAGAAATTGTTCTCAATGCGCACGCCCATCTGTTCTTCCTCGATATAAATACCTGGTTCAATTGTAAATACCATTCCCGCTTTTATGGGCGCTGTCCGGGTACCAAGGTCGTGCACATCTATGCCCAGGTGATGTGAAATGCCATGGTACAAATACTTGCGGTATGCCCTGTTATCGGGATCTTCATTTTTGATATCCGATTTTTTAAGCAGACCGATCTTTTGAAAAATACTGGTCGCTTCTGCTCCCACCTTATCAGTATATTCAACAATGCTTATGCCCGGTTTTAGAATAGAGGCTGCAAAATGGTGTAAATGTAAACAGGCATTGTAGACTATTTTTTGCCTTTTGGTAAACTTGCCATTTACAGGTACCGTCCTGGTCAGGTCTGCGCAATAATTTCCGTAGCCTGCACCAAAATCCATCAGCACCATTTCTCTGTCTTTGCATTCCCTGTTGTTTTCTACATAATGCAACGTTCTTGCCCTGTCGCCGCTTGCTATAATGGAGCTATAAGCTTCGCCAGTTGCCCGTTGCGACAAAAATGAATGCACTATTTCGGCTTCAATTTCATATTCCATAACACCTGGCTTTATAAAGCCGAGCAGGCGCCTGAAGGCAACTTCAGTGATGTCGATTGCTTTTTGTATCACCTCCACTTCGAGTACTGTCTTAACCGCCCGCAAGTCTTTTAATATAACAGCACTTCGTTTATATTGGTGTACCGGGTAACGTGACCGCATCATTTCTGCGTAACGATAATCTCTTACCGGTATCAGGTTGGCCTTACGGTCATTCTCATTTGTATTAAGGTAGATCAAATCTGCTAAATGTATCCATGGTTGCAATACTCCATCCAATACATCTAACCAAACGATGGTGGTAATTCCCGAGATGGCGGTTGCTTCTTTCACTCTTAACCTGTGCCCATCCCATTTTTCTTTCAATTCGTTTGGCCTTACCAGCACCAGTACTTCCCGGTATTTAGGATCGGGATTACCCGGAAATAAAATCAACATGGTATCTTCCTGCTCTATGCCAGTAAGCCAAACCAGGTCTGCATTTTGTTTGAACCGGTGAATGGCATCGCCATTGTAAGGCAATTCATCATTGCTGTTAAAAATTGCGATGGCATTTTTATCCATTCTTTCTACAAAACGCTTTCTGTTTTGAATAAAAATGCCGGCATTTAAAGGAAGGTATTTCATGAAATATTTTTTACCGCTTGCAATATACATTTTTAAAGCCTTGCGTAAAAAACAGGTTTATTGCATAGCAGTCAGGCAAAGAAAAATAGTGGTTACTGAAAGTAATCTTATATCAAACGGATACTTATTTTTGAACCCGTCACAGTTGCATTTCCGGTATTTCATGATCGACTATAAGCCGGCCGGCAGTTTTGGCAATGATTTCTTCTACGCTTACACCGGGCGCTCTTTCCATTAATCTGAACCCGGCCGGAGTTATGTCCAATACTGCAAGATCTGTAACAATTTTTTTTACGCAGCCAATACCTGTCAGTGGCAAAACACAATGAGGAAGTAATTTTGATTCTCCTTTTGGATTGGTATGCATCATGGCAACAATGATATTTTTTGCACTTGCTACGAGGTCCATAGCACCGCCCATACCTTTCACCATCTTGCCAGGTATTTTCCAATTGGCGATATCACCTGTATCACTTACTTCCATCGCCCCTAAAATAGTAAGGTCAACCTTGCCTGCCCGTATCATTCCAAAACTCATTGCACTGTCAAAAAAAGAAGAACCTGGTACCGTTGTAATTGTTTGTTTGCCGGCATTGATCAGGTCAGGATCTTCCTGGCCTTCAAACGGAAAGGGTCCCATACCCAATAGCCCGTTTTCACTTTGTAACACTACTTTTATATTTTCAGGGATATAATTAGCAACAAGTGTGGGGATACCGATGCCGAGGTTAACGTAGTAGCCGTCTTTCAATTCTTTTGCGAGCCTTTGCGCTATCTGATTTTTATCAAGCATACAATTAATTTGCTGTTGAAGGAATGCATAAGTATCAGGATAATTTTCTTACCGTGCGTTGTTCTATTCTTTTTTCATAATTAATCCCTTTAAAAATACGATGTACATAAATGCCGGGAGTATGCACCTGGTTTGGATCCAATTCACCTGCAGGTACCAATTCCTCCACTTCTGCGATGGTTATCTTACCAGCCATCGCCATCAGCGGATTAAAATTACGGGCAGTTTCTTTAAAAATCAGGTTGCCTTCTGTATCGCCTTTCCAGGCTTTTATAAAAGCGAAGTCTGCTTCAAAAGCATATTCAAGCAAGTATTCTTTATTATTAAATGTTCGTACTTCTTTTCCAATGGCTACTTCGGTACCAACACCGGCTGGCGTAAAGATCGCCGGCATTCCATACCCGGCCGCCATACACCTGGTGGCAAGTGTACCCTGGGGTATTAACTCTACTTCCAGTTCTCCGCTAAGCAACTGTCTTTCGAACTCGGCATTTTCGCCCACATAAGACGATATCATTTTCCTTACGAGCTTTCTTTGCAATAGCAATCCAATACCAAAGTCATCTACACCGGCATTGTTGGCAATACAAATTAAATTTTTTGTGCCCTTTTGCACCAGCGCTGCAATACAGTTTTCGGGAATACCACATAAGCCAAAACCACCAAACATGGCTGTTGCTCCATCAAAAACATCATTTAGGGCTTCGGCTGCGTTGGCATACACTTTTTCCATAACAATCATTTTAGTGAGATTACTTTATCGGGACGGGTCGAAAAATATGGGTTTCAGTTTTTGCTGAATCAGGAACCGGGGTGCTGGAATATTTCACCCCAGGTATTGGGAGGATCGGCGGAGGTGGCGGCAAGGGCATTAAGGAAAAAGGCTCCGCGGCAGGTCGCTTGGCGTAGAGAGTGGAATACTTCTCTCTTTCGCCTCTTAACGTGATACTGTCAAGCAATACACCCATCAATTGTGTGTGCGCATTATAATACTGGTAACTATCATAAAAAATTTTCTCGTTTATATGATGTGCTGCAAACACCTGCTGCTGAAGTTTTGCGTTTTCAAGCGCCGCGTTTTTCATGCTATCCTTTTTTATAAACTGAGTGGTATATGTTTCAGCACGGATCACATCCCAAAAGACATCCTGCATTTTATCCGGTGGCAGAATCCCGGATGGCAGTCCTCCATTGGTGTTGCAGCCTGCAAACCAAATCGAAAATAATATCAGTACCGCTATTTTCATTACTTCAGTTCATCTTTATACCTCGCCGCATTGGTCATATCCATTTTTTGTAATAGCTCAGATGCCCTGGCCTTATCCTGAGGAGGTGCTTTAGCGAAAATTTTGATCAATTCATTTGCTTTTCCCTGGAAGAAGAACTGGCTGATCATAGTTGTGGAATTGTCAGCATTAAAACTACTTAGCAGGTTTAATACATTCAGCATTTCTGACCGGGCCTCGGCTTCGTTTTCAACCATTTTATCTGCTGCCTTTCTATAGTAGCCATAATAAATATCGTGCATGATGGCATAACGGCTGTTCTCCATATTTTCAACAAGCCAATACCTGTTGCGGCGACCATCAAAAGCTTTCCAGCCTGAAATACCCCTGGCTTCCGGAGCGTTATTAACAATGTTTTGCGCCTTTAAAAAATAGGGTGAACCTCCACGCAATGCATAGGAATCATAGTCGAATCCTAAAACCATATAAGCATAATAAGCAAATACTGCTGTGAGGTTTGACACTAACCCATCTGACCCTGACACCCTGTTTTCATTAAATTCCAATTGCTGAAACTCTACATATTTAAAAGTAATATCGGCATCCTGGTAATTGATGATAGGAGACAAGTAAGAAGAGTTAAACACAGGTCTCCCCGCCTGTATAGTCAGCGAAGCAGTGTACACATTCGCATCGGTGCCAGGTTGCAGATTTAATAAAAAGTTACAATCAATTTTTTCATTTACTAAAAAATTATCCCCTGTCCATTTATGATTATTTAGAAAAGTATTTAATGCTGTTTGCAGTGTTTGAAAAGTGCTCTTATTTACATTGGTGCCAACCCTGCTGCTGTTAACGGTTACCCGGGCATTCAATTCCTGGGCTACGGCTATATAACCGGTTAGCATAAAGAACAACAGTAATTTTATTTTGTTATTAAGCATAGTACAAATGAATAATGGTATTTACAATATCAACTGCTACTTCCTTTTTTGATTTGGTATCAAAATGCTGTTCCCCTCCATTTTTATCAAAAATAGTTATTTTGTTAGTGTCGCCGCTAAAACCAGCGCCGCTGTCATTCAGTGAATTTAGTACTATTAAATCAGCATTTTTTTCTGCGAGTTTTTTCAATGCATTATTTCTTTCATCAGTTGTCTCCAGCGCAAACCCGGCCAATAATTGCCCCTCTTTTTTTATGGTGCCTAAATGCTTTAAAATATCTTTTGTCTTTTTCAATTCAACAGAAAATATGCCTTCGCGTTTTTTAATCTTATCTGTTGCAATATTGACAGGTGTATAGTCCGCAACTGCGGCACTCATCACTGCAATATCTGTGTTGTCAAAAACGGACATACATGCGTTAAACATTTCTTCTGCTGATTTTACCCGTATTACCTGTAAACCGGCTGGTATTTCTTCACCAGATGGGCCGAGTATCAATGTTACGACGGCACCTCTTTTTTTACATTCTGCAGCAATGGCAATACCCATTTTGCCCGATGAATGATTGCCGATAAACCGAACTGGGTCCATCGCCTCATAGGTTGGACCTGCCGTTACCAGGATGTTCTTTTCTAACAGCTGGTTCTGACCGAAAAAAAAAGCTTCCAATCTTTTTAAAATGGTTTCAGGTTCTGCCATTCGCCCGTCACCTGTTAAACCACTTGCGAGTTCACCATTTTCAACCGGTATTACCACATTGCCAAACCCCTGAATTATTTGCAGATTATTTTTCGTAGAAGCGTGATGCCACATATCTTCATCCATTGCCGGCACCACTATTACAGGACAGGTTGCAGAAAGATAAACCGCGGTAAATAAGTTATCGCAAATTCCGTGGGCCATTTTAGCCAATGTATTGCAACTCAGGGGTGCAACCAGCATAACATCAGCCCACCTGCCCAACATTACGTGATTGCTCCAGGAATTATTCTCTGCCAAATCTGACAATACCTGATTTTTAGACAAAGTAGATAAAGTAAGTGCAGAAACAAAGTTCATGGCTGCAGGCGTCATCACAATTTTCACTTCGGCGCCGGCTTTAATTAACAGGCGCACCAATGCTGCAGTTTTGTATGCAGCAATACTTCCCGTTATACCCAGTAAAATTTTTTTATTTTTCAACATAAAAAAAAGACGGCAGTTGCCGTCCTTAAAAATAAAACTTCTTATCTAACATTAATAAACAAAGCCAAAAATTAACTAAATAAATCCTCCTCATTTTTACGGAAGTAGATTTTATCTTCCATAAATTCCTGCGATGCAAGCAGTGCCGGGTTAGGCATTCTTTCGTATGCCTTTGAAATTTCTATTTGTTCTTTATTTTCATGAATTTCTTCCAAACTATCGGTATGGCTTGCAAATTCCTCCAGCTTGTTATGCAATTCTTCCTTAATAGAAATATTGATCTGGTTCGCACGCTTTGCAATAATGGCAATAGATTCATAAAGATTGCCTGTTTTTTGCTTGATGTCAAACAAGTTCTTTGGTTCAACCACATTGCTTGTGCTGGAACTTAGCTGGCGTCTTAGTTTACTCATTTTTTATTTCTTTAATTTTATTTAAACTTAAATTATTGTATTCCTGAGCTTCCTTCAGGTGAACACTTTGAGGAAAACGATCTGCGAAATCCTGGTACTCTGTTATCACTTTTTCAAACCTTTCAGGTTGCTTATCAACTACGCTCAATTTTGCAAACTTATAGTAGCACATTAAAGATTTCAACTTATATAAATCCCCATTTTGGGACTCGGGATAATCACTCAACAGAGTACTGTAGGAAATTGCAGCAGCTCTGTACTGACCTAATTTATTGTAAAGATCAGCTGCCCGCAATTCCTTTTGCTCCAGTTTTATCCTGTTTTTATCAATTATTTCGGTAGCTTCTTTTACTCTTGCAGAACCAGGATGCGAATTTATAAACGATTGCATTACACCGATTGATTTAGAAGTATTGGTCTGATCTAATTCAATTTTTGCAACCTGTTTGTAGAAACAAAGGGCATGCATAAAATCCACTTCTTCAGATTTACTGCTATTGGGAAACACTTCTAAAAATCCCTTGAAAAAATTCTCTGCGTCTTTATATTCTTTTAGATAATAGAAACAGTAGGCATCTTTATAATATAACTCTTCAAATTTATCCGTGCCTTTATAAACAGGGTATAATTCCTCATATAATTGCTGAGCTATACGATATTTTTTTTCTGAATAATAGGTATCCGCCATTTTCAGTTTATAATCTGAATCCTTACTTTTTAGCACTTTTCCATACTTATTGCATGATGAAAAGAACGTTACCAATAAAAGAGATGTAATAAATACTTTAATAAAATTCATAAAGAAGTGCGAAATTAATGATTTTAAATCAAAAATCCCTTGTAATTATAGTATAGCAAAAAAGATCGCGTTAAGGTTTTGGTAAACCAATTTCCGGATAATTATCATACTTGCAAAAAGAGCCCCTCCAACAGGAAGGGCTCTTCGACAAAAAACTATTTTTAATTAGTTTGATTTAATATCAATCGTATTGGAATCTCCGCCGCCAATAACCTTATCAACCAAAACCCTGTCCGGACTAATACCTAATTTTTCAACCAGGTAGTTTTTAACCGCATCCAGTTTTTTGTCAGCTAAAGACTGTTCCTTTTTAGATGCTGCAGGATATGCCGTCAATGTAATTGTACAGTTAGGTTTTTCTTTCAATTTATTGGCAACTGTTGCAAGCAACGCTTTTGTATCGGCTTTTAATGTAGCTGTTTTAACAGACAGGCTTGGGTAATCAGAAGCACAGGCATTCAGGCTATCCATTTTTGCATTCATAGCAGTGCAGCAAGCAGGATCAGGGCATTTACCAACACCATCAGCATCTACTGGTTGACACTCGGTAGGAGTGATCAATTGCTTATCCTTACAATCCGGAACACCATCACCGTCTGTATCCCTGGTTACACCATGTGAATCAACCGGGCAACCAGCCGGAGTATTCGGCTCTCTGTCCAGTTGGTCAGTAACACCATCACCATCCGTGTCATCCAAAATTGGTTTAGGCAACTTCATGTGCTTAGGATTGTTGATTTCGCTGTAAGCATAATCCAAAGGATTCAGCCACCACAACGGCTCAACAGCCTTCGCGCCTAAATTAAAGTTGATGCCAAGAGATAAATAGTTATAAGAATCGTAATCAGGAGTCAAAGCAGCATCAAGTCCGTCCGGATGCTCTTGCCAGCGTTGTCCGTCCAATAGATCAGACTTTACGAAAGTATGCCGGTCTTCCAGAGCCAGATTAACCCTGTTGCTTAATTTGAAAGCTACTCCCGCAAGTACAGTACCAGAAGCTCTTAAAGTATTCTTTCCCAATTTAGGGCGACGGTTACCTTCTGATTCACCAGGTGTTTCATAGGTATTATCCATACCATCCTTCAACCGTTTCAAAATATTCCTCCTGTTAGAGTAGCTGATATCACCGCCATTGGCTATGCTATTATACAAGCTTGCATAATTGTTTCCAGATGCATCAAGTGCATTTACCATTACGTTATACCAGGTTGCGCCAACCCCAGCACCTGCATAAATGGTAACCCCGGTTTTTTGTTTATGAAAACGAACGTTATTAAGGGTAAAGATGCCCTGAATGCCCAAGTCCTGAACATGTGTTTTATAATTGTAAAAAACCGCATCTACATTTGGTTTGTAACCTTTGCCCGCCGGAAGATTACCATTTGGGGCACTAACCAATGCATCATTATTAGCATAGTTATATGAAGGCTGCCAGTTCATTCCTTTAGGCGATCCGTTTAAATACTGTGCCCGTAAGGAGAAGATATATCCTAACGCTTTTCTGACATGTGCTTCAAATCCGAGTCTTGGTACTCTGCCAGCAACATCTCCCATTACTACAATGTTGCCTAGCGATACACCTACTTCAACCATATTGCGGGGCTTAGCCGGAAAGTTATATGTGTTGTTCATAAATTCATTCTGCTGCGGCAATTTTTTCGCCGGAATCACTGAAGAATCAAAAACACTATAACCAGAACCCGTTTGGGCAAAAGATGTAGTTGATATCAGGGCCAGAAACCCCAGAATTAATTTGTACTTTTTGTTTGCCATAACTTATTGATTATTAAAATTCTAAAATTTAAGAGTTTTCACATACAAAATTAGATAATGGGAGTTAATAACCAAATTTTTTTAGGATTATTTACCTTAACTACTTAATTCTGTCCTGTTTAATTTGCAAATTAAGATTATAATATGTACTATTCCGCTGCTTCTTATAAAAACTTATTGTTTTTTAATAAAATTTAAAAGGCACAGAAAAAATAAATTACTTTGAACCCGTTTTTTCCTGCACTATATTGCCGTCTTTTTAGAAATGGAATTTATAAAAAATATAATAGGTGAAGAATTAAATACTTTTGAAAAGAAGTTCGCCGAATCGGTAAAAAGTCAAACTCCGCTTCTTGACAGGATTATGAAATATATCATCAAGCGCAAGGGTAAACAACTTCGTCCGATGTTTGTATTTTTAAGTGCAAAACTGCACGGCCCCATTAATGAAAGTACCTACAGGGCTGCGGCATTAGTTGAATTACTACATACAGCAACGCTGGTTCACGACGATGTAGTCGATGAATCTCTTGAAAGACGAGGTTTTTTTTCTGTAAATGCAATCTGGAAAAACAAAATCGCTGTATTGGTAGGTGATTATCTTTTATCAAAAGGCCTGCTTTTATCAACGGATAACAAAGATTTTGAACACCTGCAAATTTTATCCCAGGCTGTAAAACAAATGAGTGAGGGCGAATTACTTCAGATCGAAAAATCCCGGAATCTTAATTTAAAAGAGGACATCTATTTTGAAATCATCCGGAATAAAACTGCCTCCCTGCTGTCATCTGCCTGCGCCGTTGGCGCATGGAGTACCTGTAAAAACGAAGCCATTAGTAACAAAATGAAATTGTTCGGGGAAAAAGTGGGTATCGCATTTCAAATAAAAGATGATCTTTTTGACTATGGCAAAGAAGATGTGGGAAAGCCTACGGGCAATGACATAAAAGAAAAAAAACTAACGCTGCCACTCATTTATACCTTAAATAAAATAAGCGCTCCAAAAAGAAGGGAACTTATTTACATCATTAAAAACGAAAATAAAAACACGCAAAAGGTCAGACAGGTTATTGACACAGTAGTAGCCTCAGGCGGCATTGATTATGCCGCGGAAAAAATGACTGCTTACAGGGATGAAGCGCTCGCCATATTACATGAATTTGAGGATAATGAAGTCAGGAAAGCATTGGAGGAACTGGTACGCTACACAACAGACAGAAAATATTAGATCACATTCTGACATTCCACACGGCAATAATTTTCAATTAGGATGGAAAAAAGATGGAACATACTGGAAGTTGATAAAGGTGTTACCGCTGATTTACAGGCAGCTTTAAAAATAAACAGCAGTTTATGCAGCATCCTTGTAAACAGGGGCATTGACAATTTTGAAAAAGCCAAAGCGTGGTTTCGTCCATCGCTTGCAGCCCTGCATGATCCCTTCCTGATGAAGGACATGAACAAGGCTGTGGAAAGAATTGTTACGGCCATTGAGCGCAATGAGAAAATAATGGTCTTTGGTGATTATGATGTGGATGGCACAACCTCTGTGGCCCTGGTGTACCAGTTTATCTGTAAAATCTACAACGGGGAAATGGTTGAATTCTATATCCCCGATCGTTACAAAGAAGGCTATGGCATCAGTAAGGCCGGGATTGATTATGCCGCTGCAAATAATTTCTCTCTTATCATATCGCTGGATTGCGGAATAAAATCTGTGGCATTGATAGCTTATGCAAAAACGTTGGGCATAGATTTTATTGTATGCGACCATCATTTACCGGATGATATTTTACCCGAGGCCGTTGCCATTTTAAATGCTAAACAAAAAGATTGCGATTACCCCTACAAAGAATTGTGTGGTTGCGGCGTTGGGTTTAAATTAGCGACCGCTCTAGCACAACGGTATGGCATTGACGAAGAACATTATTATTGCTATCTTGACCTGGTAGCCACCGCTATTGCGGCCGATATTGTACCAATGACTGGCGAAAACAGGATACTTGCCTATTTTGGCTTGCAGCAAATTAACTCCTCTCCCTGCGCTGGCATTAAAGCGCTGATCCATTTGGGCGGCATTCAAAAAAAACTATCCATTACCAATGTTGTTTTTGTAATTGCGCCCAGAGTAAACGCCGCGGGGCGTATGGATGATGCAAAAAAGGCCGTTTTATTGTTTATTGAAAAAGATGTTGACCGGGCGATGGAGTTAGCCAAATTACTGCATATTGATAATACCGACCGAAAGGAAGCCGACAGCAGTATAACAGCCGAGGCACTTGCAATGATTGATAACAAAGCGGAGATGATCAACCGCAAATCAACCGTTGTTTACCAGGAACACTGGCATAAAGGAGTGGTGGGGATTGTGGCAAGCAGACTGACAGAAAAGTATTACCGTCCAACCATTGTACTTACACGTAACGGTGATATTGTTGCAGGAAGTGCCAGAAGTGTAGTTGGTTATAATTTGTATGAAGCGGTGCACGCCTGCAGGGAACATCTATTAGGGTATGGCGGCCATTTCGCCGCGGCAGGTCTTTCACTGTTGCCTGAAAATGTAATGGCCTTCACTGAAAAATTCGAGGCTGTTGTAGCCGGTACTATTGCACCACATTTACTGATACCTGAAATTATAATTGACAGTGTTATTTCTTTTAACGAAATCAATCAAACGCTATACAATATCATTTGCCAGATGGAACCGTTTGGACCGGAAAATATGCGGCCAACATTTGTAGCAAAAAATGTATCCGATACTGGTTACTCGAAAATTGTTAAAGAACTACACGTGCGTTTTGTTGTAAAACAAAATGGTATAACCTTTACTGGCATTGGCTTTAATCTTGCCGATAAATTTTCCATACTTGCAACGAAAAAGCCCTTTGACCTTGTTTTTACAATTGACGAAAATGAATGGAACGGCGAAACAAATTTGCAGCTTAAGATAATAGATCTGCAGGTATCCCGTTCCTGATACCATATACCCAAAATAAAAAAAATTGAAATTATTCACTTACCTGTACTATTTTTTTTACGTCGGTTTTAACTGGAACTTTGGCATTGCGCTCAATATTATAAAGCAGGAAATAAAGGGTGAAAAAAAATATGGCATTTCCACAACAGGAGCCGACGAATTAAAAGATCTTTCTAAAAAAGGAATTGATACTTCGCATGCAACCATGTACATGCCTATCAGTTACACCTTGCTGGAGCAACTATTTAAACAACTGCCGGCTACACCAAACATGCATTTTGCAGACATCGGTTGCGGCAAAGGCAGGGCGATGTGCGTTGCTGCTTACAACGGATATACAAATATCACCGGTGTTGATTTTTCTGAAAAATTTTGTGAAGATGCACGCCGCAATCTTGAGAAAATGAAAGAAAAATTTCCTGAAATGAATTTTGCAGTTCATACCGCAGATGCAATGAATTATGACATTCCTGCTACCGTTGATTGCCTGTTCTTATTCAATCCTTTTGATGTAGTGGTAATGAGCGCAGTGGTATTTAATATAATGGAAAGCGTCCGCATGCATCCGCGGGAAATTTTTGTGATATACGCTAATCCGCTTTACGAAGAATTGTTTTTAGACGAAGGCTTCAAGGAAATTTTTCATACAAAAGAAATGAAATACCTGGAAGCTGCTATACTAAAACTTCCGGCACTATTACAACGCCGGAAGTCTTAATCAACTATAATAAAATTTGAATCTTTAGTTACTTCCCATCATCTCCACACTTCGGTTGATGAAGTTAGTAAGCGTGTTTCCTTTCAATAGCCCCTGGGAAAGCAATGCAAGATCGGCCAGGTTATGGACCAGCTTTTCCTGTTTGCCTTTATCACTTTCAGCAAGTACATTTTTATACAATGGATGATTACCATTTACAGTCAGGGTTACTTCGTCTGGCATGCTTGCATAAAACGCACCCATACCGCCCTGCATTGCTGCCATATCCTTCATACGGCGCATAAATTCTGGCCTGGTAGCTGTTACGGGTGGCGCATCAATACTTAATCCTTTCAATTCAACCGTTACATTTAACTCGGGAATTTTTACGCCGAATAGTTCTTTCAATGTCGCTTCCTCGTCTTTACTCAGTACACTTTCTCCGCCTTCCTGTTTGTCTATCAGGTTGTCTGTTATGTCGCTGTCCACTCTTACAAACTGAACATTTTCCCACTTCATCTCCATCTGGTTTACAAAACCGTTGTCGATGATAGTTTCCATCTTCACCACCTTATATCCCTTAGCCACCGCCTGTTGGATAAATGCATCCTGTTGCACCGGATCTGTAGTGTATAAAATAACCTGCTTACCTTCTTTATTTTTTTGCAGGGTTTCTGTGGCTATTTTGTATTCGTCAAAAGTGAAAAACTTGCCTTCTGTATCCTGTAGTATCAAAAACCTGTTAGCCTTTTCCAAAAACTTGTCGTCGGTCATCATACCATACTTCACAAACAAGCCCAGGCTCTCCCACTTCTCTTCAAATGCCGGCCGGTCGTTTTTAAAAATCTCTTCTAATTTATCAGCCACCTTCTTTGTTATATGTGCATTTATCTTGCGCACATTGGGGTCGCCCTGCAGGTAACTGCGACTAACGTTTAAAGGAATATCAGGTGAATCAATTACACCTTGTAGCAACATCAAAAATTCCGGAACAATATCTTTCACCTCATCTGTTACAAAAACCTGGTTGCTGTATAACTGTATTTTATCTTTTTGTATTTCATAAGATTGTTTAATCTTAGGAAAATATAAAATACCGGTAAGGTTAAATGGATAATCAACATTTAAATGAATCCAGAATAAAGGCGCTTCATTAAACGGATATAATTCTTTATAGAAATTCTGGTAATCTTCTGTAGTTAACTCGGAAGGCTTCTTTGTCCAGGCTGGGGTTGGATTATTGATTTGTTTGTCTTCAAAGAAAATAGGGACCGGTAAAAAACGGCAAAATTTCTCGAGCACTGTTTTAATCCTGTGTGGCTCCAAAAACTCCTGGCTCTCTTCATTCAGGTACATTACGATGTCCGTTCCCCTGTTTTCCTTTTGCGTGTCTTCCAGGGTAAATTCAGGGCTGCCATCACACTCCCATCTTACAGCAGCCGCGTCGTCCTTAAAAGATTTACTAATTACTTCTACCTTTTCACTTACCATGAAAGAGGAATAAAAACCCAGCCCAAAATGACCTATGATATTGTTCTCATTCTGTCCTTTATACTTATCCAAAAATTCTTCCGCACCGCTAAAAGCAACCTGGTTCAGGTATTTATCAACTTCTTCTCCAGTCATTCCAATTCCTCTATCAGAAATGGTGACTGTCTTTTTTTCGGCATCTATTTTTATCTCAATTTTTAGTTCCCCCAAGTCTCCCTTCGCTTCACCGATTGAAGAAAGGGTTTTTATTTTTTGGGTGGCGTCTACCGCATTGCTTACCAGCTCTCTTATGAAAATATCATGTTCGCTATATAAGAATTTTTTAATAATCGGAAATATATTTTCCGTTTGTACCCGTATGTTTCCTTTTTGCATGATGAAAGATTTTCGAAGTACCTGTCAAAGAAAATACCAAATATCAAAAAGTGACAAGATGACAACGAATGCAGACTGAAATACAATTATTGCTCAGTCCTCTTTTTTTACGTTGGCAGCGCCGCTTGTTTTTTGAGAAACACTGCCAGCACCCTTATAATAAATATTGGCAGCACCGGATGCATCGGCAGTTAACTGTATGCTTGCATACACATGGATGGAAGCTGCGCCGGAAGCGGTTGCAGTGGTAGTCTCACTCATCAAATCCTCCGTCTTAATTGTTCCGCTGCCAGAGGCCTCAGAATGATATTCTTTTGTTCTTCCGCTTACTTTAATAGTGGATGCGCCTGTTGCCTCAGCTGATACTTCAGGAGCATCTATTTCTCCATTAATATTCGCAGCACCGGATGCTTCGAGCTGTAGTTTATCGGTGGTCCTCAACACATTTTTTATTGCTACGTCTGCAGCTCCGGAACTATGAATATTTGTAATTTCAGGAGCAATTATATAAACTTTATAATGACCATTATTAAAATTAATTCCGTCCCTCGTGCGGATATGTAATGTATGTCCGGAAACTGTCGTTTCTATATCCTTTATCAGGTTGTCATCCGCCTCCACTTTCACTTCTGTAGGCGAGCCGTTTTTCAGTTCCACTTCATAAGCACCGCCGGCTTCAATGCTAGTAAAATCGCCTGTATTTCTGGTTTCCGTAACTATATTACCACTGCCATGTATTTGCGTGCAGGCGCTCAATATCAGGATAGTTAATGCCAGTAATCCGAATTGTTTCATTTTCTATTTTTTTACAAAGATTTAAAATAAAATGCTGGTTTGCAAACCACCTGTAGGGCAATAGTTACCCCTTATAATTGATTATATCAGAAATATAAATTAAAAAATTGTAATTGATTCATAAAAAATTGTTATCCCAGTGTATCAATGGGTTGATAGTTTTATATTTGCCCACTTATAATTAACTTCTATATGAATTTTAAACGTGTTAATAACATTTCAGGATGGATAATCTGTATTATTGCCTGCACTGTTTATATTATGACCATGGAAGCGACGGGCAGTTTTTGGGACTGTGGTGAGTTCGCTTCCAGCGCCTATAAATTACAAATTCCCCATCCACCCGGAGCGCCGCTTTTTGTTTTAATCGGCCGGTTGTTTATGGCTCCCTTCGATCCAAAACATGCCGCCACAGGTATTAACCTGATGAGTGCCCTTGCCAGCGGCTTCACCATTTTATTTTTATACTGGACGATTACCCACTATGCCAAAAAACTGGTACAAAAAGGGGAAGAAGAATTGAACAGCGCCCAATTATTAAGTATTGTAGCCGCCGGCACAGTGGGTGCGCTGGCTTACTGTTTTTCTGATTCTTTCTGGTATAGCGCTGTTGAAGGTGAAGTTTACGCATTGTCCTCCTTTTTTACTGCCATTGTTTTTTGGGCGATGGTAAAATGGGAATCTGCTGTAACTGAAGAAAATAAAAGAGGCATCACCGGGCACTTTACCGGTGCAGACAGGTGGTTGATTTTAATTTTTTACCTCATGGGCCTTTCAATAGGTGTGCATTTATTAAACCTGCTTACCATCCCGGCCATGGTAATGATCTATTACTTTAAAAGATATAAAACAACCAACTGGGGTATTTTCTTTGCCTTTATAATTGGTTGTGCCATTACAGGCATCATTCAAAAGGCGGTTATACAATGGACCATTAAAGGTGCCGGCAATTTCGATATTTTATTTGTCAACGACTTCGGCCTTCCTTTTTTCAGTGGGTTTGCCTTTTTCTTTGTATTGCTTGGGGTAGCTATTTATTTCGCCCTGCGCACGGCCAACAAAAAAAACTGGAACTTTTTAAAACTGGGTTTGTGGAGTTTTACCTTTATGTTGCTGGGGTACAGTAGTTACTTTACCACGTTAATACGCAGCAATGCAGATACCGCTATTGACATGTACAATGTTGATAACCCCGTTAACCTGGTTGGTTACCTGGCACGTGAACAGTATGGAGATTTCCCCCTGGTGATAGGCCAGGATTTTACTGCGCAGCCAACCGACCAGCAATACGTAGATACTTATATTAAGGGAAAAGATAAATATGTAAAGAATGGCCGTAAGATAGAAACCACCTGGGCTGATGAAGACTTGCATGTTTTTCCGAGAATGTGGGACCAAAGCAACGACCAGGGCCATGCGGATTACTACGCCAGCTTTGCAGGCATTGGTAAAGATCCGAAGACCGGAGAATGGAGCGGCAAACCCACCATGGCAGACAATATCAGCTTTTTTATGCAATACCAGGTTGGCTGGATGTATATGCGTTATTTTATGTGGAATTTCGCCGGCAAGCAGGATGACGTGCAAGGTGTGGTGATGGGTAATGTGAGAGACGGCAACTGGAAAACAGGCATTTCTTTCTGGGACAATGCCCGCTTAGGGAACCAGTCTGTTATGCCGGATAGTATGAAACACAACAAGGCGAACAATAGTCTTTTTGCTTTGCCATTGATATTGGGCTTGCTGGGTTTATTTTATCATTATCAAAAAAATAAAAGGGACGGGCTTGTAGTTGGCCTGCTTTTTTTCTTTACCGGTTTTGCTATTGTAATTTACTTAAATATGCCAGGCAACCAGCCAAGAGAAAGAGATTATGCCTTCGTAGGATCCTTTTATGCGTTTGCCATTTGGATAGGTATTGGCGTTTTATATGTGAAAGAATTACTGCAAAAAGCGATGAGTGCCAATGTAGCTAACTATGTTGCTGCGGGCATCTGTACATTAGCTGTGCCGGTATTGATGGCCAGCCAGGAATGGGATGATCATGACAGAGGTAAAAAAGTATTGGCAAGAGATCTGGCGATTGATTACCTGGAAAGTTGTGCACCCAATGCTATTTTAGTTTCGTTTGGAGATAATGATACGTACCCCTTGTGGTATGCACAGGAAGTGGAAGGCATTCGCCGTGATGTACGGGTTATCAATAGCAGTTTACTGGGCACCGATTCCTATATCAATCAGCTGAGGTATAAAATAAATCAGAGCGATCCAATTGACCCCATCTGGACTGCAGATCAGATTGAAGGTGCAAAACGAGATTATATTTATTATGCTCCAAAAACAGGCGTTGATCCCAATCAGTATATGGATTTGTATACCATGATGAAAGATTATGCAGGCAGTGATGATCCGTCAAAAGTTGAACAGTCAAGAGATGGCAGTATATTAAATGTTTTCCCAACCCGTAAGGTATTCGTACCGGTTGATATCAATGTGGTAAAAGCCAATGGTACCGTTAATGCAAATGACAGTGTTGTAAGCGAAGTAAAGTTTGATATACCTGCAAGATCTGGCTTACAAAAAGGAGAAACCGCTATCTTGAATATTATTGCTGCAAACAAATGGAAACGTCCTATTTATTTTACAAATGAGTATAATGAGCTTGGTTTCGGCCAATATCTACGCCAGGATGGACTTACGTACAGGCTTGTTCCAGTGCTGAACAAAGAGGTTAACGAAAACTGGGTGTACGATAAGATGATGGGCAAATTTGTATTTGGCAATGCCAATGTTAAAGGCGTGTATTTTGATGAAGAAAACCGCCGGCACCTGAACAGCATTCGTTTGGCCTATGCCAAGGCTGCAGGCAACTTAGCCGAAAACGGTAAAAAGGAAGAAGCTAAAAAAATGCTGGAAAAATGTGATGCAGGAATGCTGGAAGAAAACATGAGCTATGGCATGGTATCCCGCTATCAGCAACACGATTACGTATCATACCAGTTTCTGGATGCCTGTTACAAAGCCGGTGATACCGCCCTTGCGGAAAAAGTTACCCGCAGTTTAAGGAAAGACCTGGAACAGCAAATGACTTATTACAATAGTTTGAATGAAACCAGGTTGTCCCAGTTTGACCAGGAAAGAGGCGATATGCCTATTGCTGCCAACCTGCTGAAAGGCCTGCAGCAAATGGAGCAGTTTTATAAAAATCCAAAACAATTAGAAGTGCCTGCCACTATTAACAATAATACCGCTCCTGTAAAAAAAACAGATAGCATAAAAAAATAGTTTTTTTCTTTTCCAAAATCCTTTCATCAGCAGTGGTGAAAGGATTTTTTATTTAACAAACGAACCAACCACATGAAATGATTGTTTCGTAAATTGTGAAGTAGCGGCTAATCATACTATTGAATCAGCCTCAGCCAAACATATTTAATGTACATGTGAATTTTACCTTACGGCCGGTTTAATTTCCCTGGCTTTGACATCATTTTTTGCCGTACGATCTGTGGAATTAATTAAATTATTATGATCATGAGAGGATACAACTTTTCAAAATACGACCCCAACGAAAATAGTAAAACCAAATTTGAACAATTGCTCGATATTTTTATGCAGTTACTCACTTACACGAATGGTGATGTTGGTGAAGCCATGCAATGGATGAATGAGCTGGATAATGAATATAAGCTTACAGACAATGATTACGGTATGGGTGATTTTTATGAAGACCTGAAAGATAAAGGTTATATTGATGAAAAGAAAGGCAAAGGCGAAATAAAAATAACACCAAAAACAGAACAGGGTATTCGTAAAAAAAGCCTGGAAGAAATTTTTGGTAAGTTGAAGAAAACAAAGCAGGGCAATCACAATACTTTTAAACCTGGTGGCGGCGACGAAATCAATCCAGAATCCAGGCCCTTTCAATTTGGCGATACGCTTGAGCAAATTGATTTTACGGCATCCATCCGCAACGCACAAATAAACCATGGGGCAGAAAGTTTCAGGTTGCATGAAGATGACCTGGAAATAAGGGAAACAGATTTTAAGAGCCAGACTTCTACCGTACTGATGATTGATATTTCTCACTCAATGATTTTATATGGCGAGGATAGAATTACGCCCGCAAAAAAAGTGGCGATGGCATTGAGTGAACTGATTCAAACAAAATATCCCAAAGATACCCTGGACATAGTTGTGTTTGGTAACGATGCCTGGACCATTGAAGTAAAAGATCTGCCCTATTTACAGGTAGGTCCCTATCATACCAATACAGTCGCAGGACTTGAACTGGCGATGGATTTGCTGCGTAAAAGAAGAAATCCTAATAAGCAGATTTTTATGATTACAGATGGTAAACCTACCTGTCTGAAAGTTGGCGCCAAGTATTATAAAAACAGTTTCGGGGTTGACAGGAAAATTTTAAACCGTTGCATGAGTCTTGCAACACAATGCAAAAAATTAAAAATTCCCATTACGACATTTATGATAGCATCTGACCCTTACCTGCAAAAGTTTGTACAGGAATTTACAGAAACTAATAATGGTAAAGCATTCTTCGCCTCATTGGATAAACTAGGCGCTTTTATCTTTAAAGATTTTGAGAGCGGCAAAAGAAAAACGGTTTATTAAATCTTTTGCCGGTAAGACGCAAAGTCTTCTTTTCTTAGTCAGGTATTCCTGATAATTACTTAACTAATTAAAAATAATAACGCTATCAAGGACCAATGACTAAACACCCTGACGGCAAAATAAAATATGAACAATAAAATAAAAACACTCGGCGAACTTAAAAAAAGCGGTTACGTTTCCAGAAGCATTAAAGATGAAATCCGGGAGAACCTGATTAAAAAAATTAAGGCGAAAGAAAACGCCTTTCCCGGCATTTTAGGATACGAAGATTCTGTAATACCGGATACCGAAAGAGCGTTGCTAAGCCGCCACAACATTTTATTTCTAGGTTTACGCGGACAGGCAAAAACACGAATGGCCAGGCAAATGACAGAACTACTGGATGAATACATACCTGTGGTTGCGGGCAGTGAAATCAACGATGATCCTTTACAACCCATCTCCCGTTACGCAGTTGATTTAATCGAAACCTATGGCGATGATACGCCCGTTAACTGGTTGCACCGCAGCCAGCGCTATGGTGAAAAACTGGCTACACCGGATGTTAGTGTTGCCGACCTTATTGGTGATATTGATCCAATTAAAGCGGCTAATTTAAAATTAAGTTTTGCAGATGAAAGGGTATTACATTACGGTATAATACCCCGAAGCAACAGAAGCATCTTTGTTATAAATGAATTACCGGACCTGCAGGCAAGAATACAGGTTTCATTGTTTAATATTTTGGAAGAAGGTGATTTACAGATACGTGGTTTTAAGCTGCGTTTACCGCTTGACGTTATGTTTGTGTTTACTGCTAACCCAGAAGATTATACCAACAGGGGAAGCATTGTAACCCCATTGAAAGACAGAATAGAAAGCCAGATACTTACGCATTATCCCAAATCAATAGAAACATCTCTTGCTATTACAGAACAGGAAGCCAATATTAATGAGGATCAATCAACGAGAGTCAGTGTAAGTGACCTTGTAAAACGGCTGATAGAGCAGGTTGCATTTGAAGCAAGAGGCAGTGAGTTCGTAGACAAAAAAAGCGGCGTAAGTGCAAGGCTTACCATTGCTGCCTATGAAAATGCAGTAAGCGCTGCGGAACGTCGTGCCATCATTAACAATGAAAAACAAACACAGGTTTGGATCAGCGATATGATCGGTATCATCCCCTCTATTACGGGTAAAATTGAACTGGTATACGAAGGCGAGCAGGAAGGCCCGTACCAGGTAGCATTTAATTTATTGGAAAAAGCTATCCGTACACAATTCACTTTGTACTTCCCCAATCCCGATACCTTAAAAAAGAAAAGAGGCAAAGATCTTTCCGTAGAAGAAAATCCTTACCGCTCCATCACCCGCTGGTTTGATGGCGGTAACCATTTGGATGTATTTTTTGATACAAAAGATGAAGACAAAATTCAGTTGCTGTACAAAGTGGATGGCTTACATGCGCTGGTGAAAAAGCATCATAAGGCAGCCAATGAAAAAGAACTCGCCTTACTAATGGAGTTTGTATTACACGGCCTGGCAGCTTTTTCGCTGATCAGCAAAAAAGTGGTAGAAGGAAAAATTGAGTTTAAAGATTTAATGGGCAGCATGCTTAATATGGGCAGCAAATCTTTTAGTGATGAAGATTTTAACGACAACGATTTTAATTAAAATAAAAGCCACTCGTTGAGTGGCTTTTATTTTATAACTGAATCACTCATTAAAAAGAGTAGCCTAAACCCAGATAATAAGATGTTACATATTCACCTGCGATAAAAAGTGGACTCACCCCGGTTCGGGCAAAAAAACCACCAATAGCGGGCTGATACCGATAACCGAGATTTATGTGTCCAAAAACCGTACTTGCTGAGCTACTTCCGTTGTCTACAAAATCATAGGATGAGCCTGTTGCAAAAGTGGCACCTGCCGCCAGTTCTAAAAAATGATTTTGTTTTCCGAATAAATAGTTTACAGAAACGGGAATAGAAAAAAGAGTCGCCCCTGTTACTCCAAAAAAACCAAGTCCGGCTGTAAAACCTGCCCCATTGAGCCGTTTACCAAAACGACGGTCGTAATTCACCGAGAATATGGGGCCAGAGCCGCCAATTCCGAAATAGAGAGCCTGGGGCGGTCTGTCGGTGACCATTTTTCTGTAACCACTTCCACCATTGTTTTTCAAGTGAATGGTATCCACCTGTGCAAAAGCGCCGGAACTAAAAACCGGGGCCAGAAATAAAATAAGGAGTAACTTTTTCATATAGCAGTTTTATTAGTAATTTAAATATAACACAAATTTATTTTGCATCATTCAATAACATTCACTTCTCTTTCCAATTCAACTTCGAATTTTTTGTGAACACTTGCAATAATCTCATCGCTGAGGCGCAGTATTTCATTGCCTTTTGCCTCGCCATAGTTTACCAACACCAATGCCTGCTTTTCGTGGCAACCTGCATCACCTCTGCGGTAGCCCTTCCAGCCACATTGTTCTATCAGCCATCCCGCAGCCAGCTTTACATTGCCATTCTTTAGCGCATAGCCCACCACGTTAGGAAATGCCTTCTTTAGCAGATCAAAATGCTGTTGATTAATTTCAGGATTTTTAAAAAAACTACCGGCATTACCAATCACGGCCGGGTCTGGAAGTTTACTTCGCCGTATATTAATTACAGCCTGTGAAACCGCTTGTATACTCAGCGTTTGAATACCCATCGCATGCAGTTCCTGTTCAATAGCTCCATAACTGGTATTAAAATGCGGTGTTTTATTCAACCGATAGGTAACGCTTGTAATAACAAATTGATTTTTTAGTTTTCTTTTAAACACACTTTCGCGGTAGCCAAATTCGCAATCACTTAAACCGAATTGAACTGCCTTTTTTTCAGTAAGATGAAATGCTTCCAACTCATGAAAAACATCTTTCAACTCCACCCCGTAAGCACCGATGTTTTGCATGGGCGAAGCACCCACATTGCCTGGTATCAGTGAAAGATTTTCTATTCCAGCGAGATTGTTATGGATGCAGTACATTACCAGCTGATGCCAATTCTCTCCCGCCCCTGCCTTTACATAAACAGCATCGCTGTCTTCCGAAATTTTTTCAATCCCCTTTATTTCATTTTTTAAAACAAGCCCTTCTATATTTTTTGTCAACAAAATATTGCTTCCACCGCCGAGTATAAAGGGTGTATCAACAGCATAGCTTGTTACCGGTTTCTTAAACTCAAGTAATTCTTCCAGTCGCTCAATAGAATTAAACGTTGAAAAGTATTGTGCCATTGCATCTATACCAAAAGTATTATACTGCTTAAGTGAAAAATTCTCTGCTATCATAATAAATGATCCTTTAACTATTCTCGAAATGATTCATGCTAACAATTGCCGGCGACAATTTAATTGGCATCCACATCTGCAATCATCACCACGCTCTTAAACTGCTTTTCAGCCAGCAGCAAATTAAATTCATTGCGGATGATTTGTTTGTACAGCTGAATTTGCTTTGTATCCAACGGCAGTTTTATTAATAACTCCATCAGGTACTGGTTGCGTATTCTCGCTACTACAGGCGCTGCAGGACCAACCACAAAATTGCTCATATTTTTTTGCAGCGCAGCCGCTAATTTATTAGCTGCCTCATCCACCACCTCTTTCGCTTTATGCTTCAGGGTAATTTCAATAATCCTGCTAAAAGGCGGATAAAAAAACTGTTGCCTGTTATTGATTTCAAAAGAATACAATTTTTTATAGTCATGTTCTTTTACAAATTGCAATACCGGGTGATTGATCTGTGTAGCTTGTATCAACACATTGCCCTGCGATTCCTTACGCCCGGCACGGCCGCTGACCTGCTCCATCAACTGAAAGGCCCGTTCATTCACCCTGAAGTCGGCAAAGCTCAACAAACCATCGGCATCCAGGATGCCCACCAGGCTCACCTTTTCAAAATCCAGGCCTTTAACAACCATCTGCGTGCCTACCAGTACATCAATTCTTTGCTGTTCAAATAATTTAATCAGGTTATCATGCGCCGATTTACCTCTTACCGAATCCACATCCATCCTGGCAACTTTCAAAGAAGGGAATTCATCTTCAATCATCTCTTCTATCTTCTCCGTTCCAAAATTTTTCTCTATCCAGTTGACAGAACCGCATGCGGGGCAGGCAGTTATTTTAGGGTAGGTAGTGCCGCAATAATGGCAATGCAATTTGTTTGAGTACTTATGCAGTGTTAGTGTTACATCGCAGTCTTTGCATTGCGGCAAATAACCGCAGGTTCCACAAATTAAATAAGGAGAATAGCCCCGCCGGTTTTGAAATAATATTACTTGTCTTCCAGCTGCGACTGTTTTTTCAATTGCTTCTTTCAACTGGGGCGACAGCATTACTTTACCTTTTTGCGCAACCTGCCTGGTATTGATAATTTCTATAGTAGGCAAATGAATACCACCAAAACGTTCACTCAGTTCAACCAAACCATATTTGCCTTTTTGTGCGTTGTAATAAGTTTCAATAGAAGGCGTGGCGCTACCCAATACTATTTTAGCATTGAATAAAGCACCGTAATAAACTGCCGCATCTCTTGCATTGTACCTGGGCGCCGGATCCTGCTGTTTAAATGATGGATCATGCTCTTCATCCACTACAATCAGTCCAAGGTCTTTAAAGGGCAGAAACAGGGCGCTGCGTGCACCCAGCACAATACGCACTTCGCCAGTCTTAATTTTGTTCCACAACTCTACCCTTTCATTGTTATTAAATTTAGAGTGGTAGATGGCGATGTTACCACCAAAATGAAATTGCAGGCGGCGTATCATCTGCGCCGTTAAAGCTATTTCCGGCAAAAGATATAATACCTGTTTTCCCTGTTTATAATATGCTTCAATCAGCTTAATGTAAATCTGTGTTTTACCACTGCTGGTTACACCGTGCAGCAGGCACACATTTTTTGTTGTAAAACATCGCTGTACTTCCAGTAAACAGATTTCTTGCGCAGCGCTTAAATCAAAGGCTACTTCCATTGCTTTGGGCAATGCTTTTATCCTGTCAACCGTCCGCTTTTCAATCAGCAGAATTTTTTTTTCGGCAAGTCCATTCAGCTGGGCCGCAGTGGCGCCGGACTTCTTAAGCAGTTCAACCTGTGTTACCTCACCGGTGGTTTTTATTAAATGCAGGTAACTCAGCAACAGCTCCATTTGTTTGGGCGCTTTCGTCCAGTTGTTCAGCAGTTCACTCATCGCCGCATCGGTATCGTATTGCGGATTAAGCACAACAAAATTTTCTTTCTTGCTTTGATACCGTTCACTCAGCGCTTCCCAAACAACGCATACTTTTTTATCAATCAGTTTTTTTATTACCGGGTACACATGTGTTACATCCAGCACCTGCTGCACTTCCGTAAGGTTCAATTGCTTTTTTATGAGCAGCGCTTCCGCCACCAAATATTCTTCGTTATTTAAACTGCTGAAATCATCGCCATAATCTTCATTAAACAATAAGATTGTTTCACTGCTCAATTTAAAATGTGCAGGTAATGCAGCTGCCATTACTTCGCCTTCGCTGCACATATAATATTGACTCATCCAGTTCCATAACTGCAGTTGCTGGGGATACAGCACCGGCTCATCGTCCAGTACATTTAAGATTTCTTTGGTTGTATATGCCGGCGCCTCTGGCGTAATTAGTTTTATGATGCCTGCGTAACGTTTGTTTTTTCCCAACACAACTTCTACCCTGCAACCCGGTTTTATTTTGTCGGCGAAAATTGCCGGTACTGCATAGGTATATGTCGTTGGCAGCGCCAGCGGCAATATCACTTCTGCATACAAACTTATTTTTTGTACAACAGTTATGCTATCAAAAATTATTTCGTTGCTGTTATCCAATACACTTGTTTAAATTATTCCCAATGATGTCATTTTGAACACCATCATGTATCATCAATTGACCTGTGGTCCCGCTTTCCGTTCCAAGTCCTGCTTAACCGCTGCCGCGGTTGCTCCGGGCTTTCCACTGCAATCGGGTGTAGGTATTCAGCCACATCGCAGGCGGCAACATTTACAATCCAAAACAGGTTACCAATCGCTAAGCCTTTTGCAAAAAAGCAGTTGCTGCATGCCGGAAGCCAATGCTGCCTCAAAAACAATTGTACCAGCGTCCGACGCCAATGAAGCACCACATTGCTTCCCGGCCCGGACAATATTTATTGCTTACCTGCTTCTGCTGATTTTGTACCGGCAGGTCTTGTTATCCAGGCTGCTTTGTAAAAAATCAATTTCTCTTCCATTAACCGGTATACTTTTTCTTTCAGACTGTTTACATCTTTCTGTGTTAACCCCTCCACAGGTACTTCTTCTAAATAAACAGCTCTTGATTTTCCTGGCGTGAGCGAACATACCGATGCATAACTCATGCGATCATAGGTATCCAAAAACAAGATGGGCTTGATGGGTGTTTGTGTTTCTATAGCCACCCTGAATGCGCCATCGTAAAATGATTTTAACGGATGATGCGTCATATTAAATGTTCCCTCAGGAGCAATAACAACTGATATGCCTTTTTTAATTACACTCTTTAACTGCATCACACTTTTCGCTCTTTTCTGTGCATCCGAACGGTCGACCATTACCACTGCGTTCCTGTAAAAAAAACCAAACACAGGTACCTTTGCCATTTCTGCTTTTCCCAAAATCCTGAAATGCTGTCCGCGGATGGCCATCATTAAAACGGGTATATCCATGTAGGATACGTGGTTAAATACAAATACATATTGCTTGCTGCGGTCGTGCGGCACTTCGTAATAATTGGTATGGCGAATGCCCCACAATACAAAAACAATATCTGCCCATAACTGGCACAGCATATATATTATATTACCACCTTTTACTTTACCGAAAAAAGAAGCCAGTACTACAAAGGGAAAAAGCAATAGCATAATGGCGATAAAAACCAACAAACCGTACACCGAAAAAACCGCCTTGAAACAAATTTTTACATATTGCATATCAGAAAGCGAATATAATGCCTTTCTATTTTAAGTAGAAAACAGGCTGTTTTTGAAGCATACATGCTGTAAAACAGCGAAAAAGCTGCCAGACAGGTGTATATTAGCCGTTTTGTTAAAAATCCCTGTCATAATTTCGCCGGATTAATTGTATTTCCCTTACCTTTGCCGTCCTAAATTTTGGTATTATGTTAGCAGTAGTAAAAATAGCTGGTCAGCAATTTAAAGTTAAAGCAGGTGACAGCCTGTATGTGCCGCACATTGAAGGTAAAAGCGGTGATAAAGTAGAATTTTCAGAAGTACTTCTGACAGATAATGCTGGATCACTTGCAATTGGCACCGGCGTAAAAGCCGTAGTTAAAGCAGAAATTTTAAGCGACCTTATACAAGGCGATAAAGTGATTGCTTTTAAAATGAAAAGAAGAAAAGGCTTCCGTAAAAAACACGGACATCGTACGCACTACACGCACATCAAAGTGACGGAAATTGCTTAATAAAAAAGTGATAAGTTGTAAGTAACAAGTTGTAAGTTTTTTTACAAAAACTACTTACCTAAACTTCAGCATTATAACATAGAACTTAAAACAAAAAATTAAAAAAAATGGCACATAAAAAAGGTGAAGGTTCGGTTAAGAACGGCCGCGATTCGCAAAGCAAAAGATTAGGTGTAAAAATTTACGGCGGGCAACCAGCCATTGCAGGAAACATCATCGTTCGTCAACGTGGCACGGTGTACCATCCTGGTAAAAATGTTGGTGTTGGAAAAGACTTTACCATCTTTGCATTAACTGATGGTGTGGTAGAATTTAAAAAAGGAAAGGGCGATAAAAGTTATATTTCAGTGAATGCTGTTGAGGCAGTTGCGTAAAAAAATTAAAGTTTTTTTTGGCAGGTAAAAAAATGTTTTTACTTTTAAGTATTATTTACTAACCAATTAAATTTTAAAAACATGGCCACTGCAAAAAAAGCTGCTCCTAAAAAAGCTGCTCCTGCAAAGAAAGCTGCTAAGAAGTAGAACTACTTTTTTAAAAGCGAAATTAATAAGAAAGTCCTGGCAAGTTGCCGGGACTTTTTGTTTGTATACCCTTCATACATTGTTCTGTTTTTTCTCCTTTCATTTTAATGCGTTTACTTTATTCAATAATCAATTTTACCACTACTTTTGCTGAATGGACAATTACCAGATAGCAGACTCCTTCTCACTCTTAGCTAAATTGAGTGACATTCACGGCGAGAATAGTTTTAAAGCAAAGTCGTATGCAACGGCTGCTTTTACCATTGAAAAACTACCCGTGCAACTAAGCGAAACACCTCATGAAAAAATATTTTCCATCAAAGGAATTGGGGAATCAACAGGCAAAAAAATCATAGAAATATTAACCACCGGGCAGCTGAAATCACTGGATGAAATCATTGAAAAAACACCGCCCGGTGTAATGGAATTATTAAACATAAAAGGCATTGGTCCAAAAAAAATTGCTACCATCTGGAAAGAGATGGAGATAGAAAACGTGGGTGAATTATTGTATGCCTGTAAAGAAAACCGCTTAAAATTATTCAAAGGTTTTGGCGAAAAAACACAACACAATGTTATTGAGACAATCGAATTTTATCTAAAAAGCAAAGGCAGTTTTCTTTTTTCTCAAATAAATTTGATAGCAAATGAGGTAAAAACATTTTTTGAAAAAATATTTTTAACAAATAAAATTGCCTTCACCGGAGCTTATACAAGACAGCTGGAAATTATACATGAACTGCAATTGGTAATTGATGATACAACTGATAACATCAAAAATAAATTAGCATCGGTTAACGACTTTGAGCTGATTGAGGAGAACCAATACGACCTGTTATACCAGGCAGCAGTTGGTATAAAAATAAGGGTGTATAGCTGTGACAAAATCCCTTTTATGCAACAGGTATTTTTAAACAGTTGCAGTGATGAATTTGCCACCGCATTTTCACAACAATTTGAGTCAATAAATTATGCGGAATGTGAAAATGAGGAAGCTGTTTTTACAAGTGCGGGCATCCATTATATACCACCATTTCAAAGAGAGTTCACACACGTTATTGATAAGGCAAAACAAGCTCCGCTACCACCTTTATTACAGGTTAAAGACATCAAAGGAATTATTCACAGTCACAGTAACTGGAGCGACGGCGGTTACACGATTGAAGAGATGGCAAAAGCGGCTATCGCCAAAGATTTTGAGTACCTGGTGATCAGTGACCACAGTAGAAGCGCCTTTTATGCCAACGGGCTACAGGAAGAACGGATAAAAGAGCAGCATTTGTATATAGACCAGATGAATCAGCAGCTGGCGCCGTTTAAAATATTTAAAAGTATTGAAAGCGATATCCTGAATGATGGCAGTCTTGATTACAGCAATGCCATTTTATCCACGTTCGACCTGGTGATTGCTTCTGTACATTCCAATTTAAAAATGAGTGAGGATAAAGCCATGCTGCGTTTGATCACTGCAATTGAAAATCCGTATACCACTATCCTGGGACATATGACCGGAAGGTTGTTATTAAGCCGTAAGGGTTATCCTGTTGACCATAAAAAAATTATTGATGCCTGTGCAGCCAATAACGTAGTAATAGAGCTGAATGCGCATCCCAGCCGCTTAGATATCGATTGGCGGTATATTGAGTATGCGCTTGAAAAGAATGTACTGATTTCTATTGATCCTGATGCACACTCGCTGGATGGTTTTGATGATATTCAATGCGGCGTGCTGGCTGCACAAAAAGCCATGGTGAGTAAAGAAAATAATTTAAGCAGTTTCAGTTTGCAGGAGCTGGAAGCATTTTTATTGAAAAAGAAACTGGCAGACAAAAATTAGCACGCTACCAACAGGATGGTAACAGTAAGCAATTGAACGGGCCTACAAGTTCCTGTTAATCCATTCTATTGCTTACGAGCTTCAGTTTTAAGCTACTCCATCTCCATTTACAACCGGCAGCTTTACATAAAACATAGTGCCCTCGCCTTCTTTGGTTTCAAACCAGATGTCTCCTTTGCTTTGTTCAACAATGCCTTTGCACATAGCCAGGCCCAGGCCGGTACCCGAAGTTTTGGTAGTGAAATTAGGGGTAAATATTTTCGACCGCACCTCTTCCGGAATACCATTGCCATTGTCGCGGATGGTAATCAGTATATGATGATCCTGCAGGGATTCATTAATTTGTATGTGCACATTTCTATCTTCGGGTACTGCCTGCATGGCGTTTTGAATGAGGTTGGTAAACAGCCTGTTGATATGCGTTTTATCTGCATTCACCAGTACGGTCTCTTTTACCGGCTGCCATTCAAGTGCAGTATTTTCTTCCAGAGAATGCAACTGTATGGTCATCTTGAGTGATTCATTCAAATCAAAAATTTCGTTTTTAGGATTACCGATATTGGCGAACTGAGAAAACTGCCCGGCTATCTGGCTCAGGTGATCAATTTGTTCCACCAGTGTTGTTGCCACACTGCGACTCAGCGCATTTACATTGCCGGTGTTATTATCAATCGCTTTTTGCAGGTATTGTAAACTCAGTTTCATTGGTGTAAGCGGATTCTTAATTTCGTGCGCCACCTGCCTGGCCATTTCTCTCCAGGCTCCTTCCCTTTCGCTTTTAGCAAGGGCCGCCGCACTGCTGTTAAGTTTGGCCACCATCTTATTGTATTCTTTTACCAGCTCACCAATTTCATCATTTCGTTTCCACCGGATGGCTGCATTCTCTTTACCTAGGTTTACCTCCTTCATCTTATTACTGATAAAAGAAAATGAACGGGTAATGCGATTGGTGATGAAAAAAGCGACTATCCCGGCAATCAAAAATATAAAGGCATTGAGGTTAATGATGGCCACCAAAAAGTTGGATATTTCCTGGCGCAGTTTGGATTGCGACGTAAAATATGGGATGTTTAAATAAACATATTCTTTACCCGTTTCATCAATTACAGGAACGTAGTTACTGAGATAAGATAAACTGCCAATGGCCTCTTCTTTAAAAAACTGTATTTCCTTTAAGCGGTTTAAATGATAGTAAGCCACCGGATCCATCTTGCTGCCGACAATGCCTTTATTATAAGGCAGTGGCAATGAAGACACTTTCAGGTTGCCTTTGAGATCGTAGATGTTTACATCTACCGCATGCACTTCGGAGATGCGTGCGATGGTTTTTTCAAGGCTCGCCTTAAAAACATCATCGGATATTTTTATAACATCATCAAACATGATCAGGTCACTGATCGAATTGCGTACTTCATTTTGCATCACGTGAATAGTGCGGCTAAGTTTTTCGCGGTTGTTATTATGATAGCGGTTTATAAAAAACAAAATGGTTGATACGCCTACCACTATAAACGAAAGCAGGCTGATAAATATAATGGTGGCATGAACCTGGTTACGGATACTCATTTGCCAATGCGTACGCATTTTACTCCACCTTAAACGGGAACGAACAAGGGCATTAAAGAACCAGAAAATACCTGTAACAAAAAGAAAAGCGCAAAAAAGGTAGCTGAATAAAGTGATGGATTCTATAAAAAAATTATCTTCTTTAGCAATGATCACCACTTTATCGGCGCCGGCCTTATACCACAGTTCATAATAACCCTGCCGCCTGTAAGTGGCAAAATCTGTCCTGGGTACCTGGTCGGGCGTTAGCTGCCAGGGAAAGGCATAATCATTGTGATTGTTTATGAGTTGTAGTTTGTTATAGATAGCATACGAATACACCGCTGAATTTTCTATAGAGTTATTGTATCCCCTTAAAAACAATTCCGGATACAGGGCATCTGTTTTATATTTTTTTGGCGTGGCCAGAATAAATACATAGCCCAGTATTTTCTTTGCGGTATCGGTAACGTCTATTTTACTAATGTAGGTAAACCTATCAAACGATACATCATAATAAAACAAATTAGGAATCGCTGTCGATTTTCCCTGGGTTTTTAAAATGGTGTTTAACGTATTATAGTTCGTAGAGTCCTGGTTGTACAGCGGCCTTTCTTTATCATCAAAGGTAAAAATATGGGTATCATATTTATTAAGGTAACCACTAAAATTACCACTTAGTAAACTATCCTTTATCGTCTTGTTTTTATCTTCAAGTTTAAATAAATCGAATAGGGGTGCTAGTGCTTCATTTCTAAAATCGGTAAGCACGGTATTCATCAAATGCTCACTCGCCGGGTCTGCCTTTGAAGCAAGTGTTTCAGCATAATACTTTCTTTGCTCCAATTCTTTTTTATCATTTTGAATAATAATAATTGCCGAGATAGACAACGAGAAGAAGAACAGCCAGAATATAAAACGGGAAGAAATGATTTGTGAAGCCAGCAGAAACAATTGGTCATTGTTCAGCAACAGCAGGTAAACCAGTAACCAAATCAGCAGATACAATTCAAAAATAATATTGGGATGATTGGTACGAAAACTTAAAACCGCCAGGCCAATAACCGTAACATACACCAGCATCACTAAAATATTTTTTGGCAACAGTGGCTGGATTAAATAAATAATTACCTGCGATAAAAAGAAATAACCGATGCAAACACACCCCAGCACTACAAAACCAACAATGCTGTATACAACGCTGGATATGTTTAAGGTAAAAAAGTTGATGACATCAAACGAAATCTGCGAATCGGCCACCATTGAAAAAATAATGTGACCGCATACCAGCGTACTGCCCAGTAATACAACCACGCCCAAAATAACAGCTACCCATTTTATAACTGGTTGTGTTGTTTTTATAATGATATTTTTTTCCTGAATATAAAATCTAACAAAAAGAATAACCCAAATAAATAACAAGGCATTGATAAGCAGATCGCCCAATGAACGGGATATTGCACTGCTGCCATAAATGGCCGGATCAAACAATTCGAACTGGCGCAGGTTTAAAGGTATTGGCAAAAAGTAACTGGCGCCCCTTACAATTAATATAAACGCTATTAAAAAGATGCTCCCCTGGTAAAAATTCCTTTTAACCAGGTAAGTGGCCATCAGGTGGGCCATCAGCAAAATAACCAATGCAGCCAGCAGCCTGAAAATGGAGGCCAGCAAGGTATTTTGTGGTATGGTGATCTCCGCATTTTGTACAAGGGAAAAAAGAAAGACCCCCTCCTTACTCTTTATTGAATTGCTGTTTGGCTCGTTTGAAATGCTGTATTTATTACCCAGCTGGTTTTCGATGACAAATGAATTGACAAGATATTCGTTCGTGATGGCGTAATTCCATTTTACGGGAATCAGGGCCAGGGTGGTAATATCGCCTGCTACTTTTTTTCGCCACACATAATAGCCGTTGGGAAATTGAATAAACCCGCTTTGCCCCTGCATATTAATTACCTGGGCAGTGGGATCTATAACCTGTGTATTCCAGAACAACAAATTGTAGCTGTCGCTGGTATCTTTTTCCAGGATAAACACAAAGTATTTTTTACCAGCCAGCCGTTGGAGCAAACTTTCGCTGTATGTTTTATCTCCCAGTTTGCGAACGTCGGCAGTATCTTTTGCAAAAGCGTCAAAATCATTTTCCTGCCGCGAAATGTAAGCTCCAATCTTTTTTTTGAATGCTTCAGGCGAAGCACTGCCCGACCAGTAATTATCTATGATAAAAGATATGGTCAGCAGCCAGGCTGCTGTTATCAGCAAATAGGCATTTTTGAATAAACGCGTTTTAAAGGAGTTTTCTTTTTGCAAGTACAATTTAATTTACTGCCATTGCAGCAGATAAAAAATGATGATTATTGTTTCTTTATTTTGTTCCAAAGGGCATCCATTTCTTCCAGTGTCATGTCCTGCAAGGTTCTTCCTTCGTTACCTGCAGCCTCCTCCATTTTGGTAAAGCGATATATAAATTTTTTGTTGGTTCGCTCCAGGGCATTTTCTGCATCTAATTGCAAAAACCTTGCAAAGTTTATCAATGAAAAAAATACATCGCCCAATTCATCTTCCATATCTTCACGGTTGCCGGATGCAATGGCTTCAAACAATTCTTTTTTTTCTTCTTCTACCTTTTCCCAAACCTGTTCTTTGTTTTCCCATTCAAAGCCAACCTGTTTTGCTTTTTCCTGCAAACGCATGGCTTTGGTTGTGGCAGGTAAGGCTTTTGGTACACCGCTAAGTACTGATTTTTTTCCTTCTTTTAATTTCAATTTTTCCCAGTTACGTTTTACATCTTCTTCATCATTTACCAATACATCACCATAAATATGCGGGTGCCTGAAAATGAGTTTTTCACACACACCGTTAATTACTTCATCCAGCGTAAACTGGTTTTGTTCGGCACCAATCTTTGCGTAAAAAACAATGTGCAATAGTATATCTCCCAGCTCTTCCTTTATGCCTTTCCAGTCATTGTCTGTTATGGCATCAGTGAGTTCATAGGTTTCTTCTATAGTAAGCTGGCGAAGGGTTTGGATGGTTTGCTTTTTATCCCAGGGACATTTCTCCCTTAAGTCATTCATGATATTTACCAACCGGTCAAATGCAGCGTTGTGTGGCATATTGTAATTAAAAATAAACTGAAAAAAATTATTAAAGCGGATTAACAACAATCTCTGTGTGAGACAATAAACGCCGCTGCCGTTGATTCAATGATAACTTGTTGTCGTGAATAAATTTTGTTAAAAATACTCAAAAAATGAATGGTGATGGCGATGGACTAAATAAGGGGCCGGTAAAAAAAATTTAATAGCTTACTTTTACGGCTTTAAATTGAATACATGATCAAAAGAACAGGATTTATTTTTGTATTGCTTACGGGCATTGCTTTCCAGGCAATAAGCCAATATTATTACAAAGACCTGGTAAGCAACCAGCAGGCGCAGGGTGAAAAGGCAGTGTTACAGCAACAAAAAATCAGAACAATCATAGTGCATAGCTTTGAGGCGGATAAAACACCCAGTGAAGGATTTTTTTGTGAAAAGCAAATAAGCAAAAATTTTCGCAAGATGGAAACCTACACCCGCAGTTACACCACCGGAAAATCGTTGCTTACCACGAATTACAATGAACTGGGGCAACTGATACAATCCACTGACAGTTCTGAGATTACTGTCGCTACATCTGTGTATACTTACAACCCGGATGGCACTATTTTTACGATTGTTTCCAACTCTCACTCGGCCGATGAAGATTTTAATACTGCCCTGCAGGAAGTTCATCAATATAGATACAATGACAAGAAGCAGCCAGTACAAATGCTGCGAATAAAGAATAATAAAGATTCCGTGCTGGTTGATTTTATACTGGATGCAAATGGCAATGTAACCGATGAGATTGAACCGGGAAAAAACGGGCGTCATTATTATTATTATTACGACACTAAAAACAGGCTGACTGATATTGTAAAATTCAATGTGGTATTAGGCAAGCTGTTACCTGATTTTACTTTTGAATATGATAATGCTAACCGTGTAACCCAAATGGTGTCAGTGGATGAGGGCGTTAACCGCAATTACTACACCTGGAAGTACGTATACAATGACGGACTGAAAATAATTGAAAAATGTTTTTCAAAAGAAGGCGATTTGCTGGGATATTTTGAATACGAGTATAAGTGATGTCAGATTTTTTGATGCCCGGTCTGATTTTTTTCGATTTTGCAGACACTTTTTTTATTGAAGAAGCTGCTAATTTGAATGCCCTAGCACGATGCCACGGCGTGACTTATCACACAATCCAAAACAACATAATAAAAGTTCAGCAATGATAAATTGTACAAGAGTGCGACGCCAATGAAGTTGCTCATAGCTGTAACTGCCTGGCCAAAAAAGTTTCTACAAAACAAAATCCCCTCGCGGGGATTTTGTGGTTATTGTGATTGAGTCGCTTGATTGTTTAGCGGGTGACCGCTTTTATTTTATTCTTTTTGACTCGCTGTCCAGCCCGGTCTTTCTGTCTCTTGAGCTTTTGATCTGGTTGCTTCCGAAACGATAGGTAAAATTTACACGGACTGTCTGGCTTTCCCAGGAACCACTTGCGTTGATCCGAAGACCTCCAAAATCACTGTTAGCTTTCCATGGTGATGTATGAAATATATCTGTTGCAGACACTTTAACGGTGGCCTTTTTCTTCCAGAACAATTTTTGCAATCCTACATCCACACCACCCTGCGGTTTTGTTTTCCAGGTGGCTGCCCATACGCTTGGGCCGCTGAACCATCCACTCATTTCGGCTGTATAATCTTTACCTAAAATAAAACTTTGTTGCAGGTAGGCTCCATAGCCCGGGATGTTTACTTTTAGAGCTTTTGTGCCAATGGCGCCATCAAACATCTGGTAGTTATACCAGATATTGGCGTACCCACTCCACCATTTATTGATGGGTAAAGATGAGCCGATATTAATGTTAATAATATTTTGTGTTGCCAGGTTTTGCTGCTGCACATAAGTTGCATTATTGGTAGTATCAGTTACCTGCGTAGCATAATCTTTTACATGACTGTAGCCCACTGTTGTGTTGATGATGCCCATGAATGTGTGTGTCAGCTCTACATTATCTGTGTATTGAGGGCGTAAAAAAGCATTGCCTTTTTCATAAGTCAGTTCATCCAGTTTATTTTCAAACGGGTTTAAATCCTGGTAAGTTGGCCGGTCAATTCTGCGACTGTAGGTAAGGTTGAGTGTGTGATTTTTATGCAGGTTCCACGTAACGGCAGCACTTGGAAAAAAGTCTATGTAACTTTTTTTAACGGTATTGTCAGCCTGAATAACTCCGTCTTCTCTTGTCAGGTCGCCTTCGCTGTTGGTCTGTTCCATCCTTAACCCGGTTTGTATACTCCACTTTGCGTTCAGCTGGCGTTGGTAATTTCCATAGGCAGCATTTACATTTTCGGTGTATTTAAATTGATTGCTTCTGTCCAGTATTTTTACCGGCGTGCCTTCGCTGTTGTCGACAAAAAAATCGAATGCATTTTTTGTAGTTACAAAAGACGTTTTTGCACCATAGCCGAGTTTGCCTTTACCCAGTTTTTGCTCAACATCCACTTTGGCGGTGTAGATGTTGATGTCTGTAGGCGTGCTATTTCTGTTGATGACACTGTAGATTAAATTATCATTATCGCCGTAATAATAATTGGGCTGATAACTGTGACTGCGTCCCCTGAACAATCCGTAGTCCGCATCAAAATTGATTTCTGTTCCGCTGGTATCAGCATAACGGTAATTCACGTTG
Organism: Ferruginibacter sp.; assembly: GCF_028288465.1. Lineage (GTDB taxonomy): Bacteria > Bacteroidota > Bacteroidia > Chitinophagales > Chitinophagaceae > Ferruginibacter. The sequence continues at coordinate 86,743 of NZ_JAQBNR010000002.1, forward strand.
AAGTTAGCATTGGTGCGGTTTCCGGGAACGATATTGACCGCCTTCAGATTTTTTACAAACTTGCCGGTAGGATTATAAAAAATAGGTGTGTTGGTATTGCTGGACCATTCGTTGTTGCCAATATTAGTGGTAGCTAAAACGCCGATGGTATTTTTATTATCAATAAAATAATCTGCACCTGCTTTTACATTGAAGTTTTTATTGTTGTTGGTATTGATGCTCTGCTGGTTATAGGCTGTATCCTTCTGGATGCGGAATAATCTAAGCGTATTGCGGTATTCGCCAATGTTGGCGCCTACATTGCTAAACAGGTTTATTTTTTTATCGCGGTAATTCAATGCTACAGAGCCATTGCCTTTAGGAGTAACGCCCTGTGTAAAACCCAGGTTGGTACTGCCATTGGTGCCAAATTTTTTATTCTTTTTTAGGCGGATATTTACAATACCCGCATTGCCGCTGGCATCATATTTTGCACTTGGGTTGCTGATCATTTCTATGGCTTCTACATCATCGCTGTTGATACTTTTTAAATAGGCCGCCAAATCTTTTGTATCCAGCTGCATCATTTTTCCGTCTACATATACCTTCACGCCTGATTTTCCTTTCATGCTGATATTGTCATTGTTATCTACCTGCATGCCCGGACTTTTTTGCAGTAACTCCAATGCATTGCTACCAGTGGCATTGATGCTGGCCTCTACATTAAACACCGTTTTATCTGCCTTGATTTCTATCATCGGTTTTTTAGCAATTACGGTAACGCCTTGTAATTTATTTGTAGCCGCAACCAGCTGTACATTTTTCACTGTGTAGGTATCGCCTTCTTTTACATAAAAAGAATCACTGTATTTAGTTTCGTACCCTACCATGGCATAACTGATAATGTAGCCTGCTGCTTTTTTTGTTGTAAATTCAAATGCACCATCATTGCCGGAAACGGCAGCCTTTACCAGGGAACTGTCCTTCGGTTGCAAGAGAGAAACAGTGACTGACTGTAGTGGTTTATTGTTGTTATCTGCAACCTTGCCCGAAATTTTGCCCGGCGTTTGAGCCATTGCGGGAGATGTAATAAACAACGCCGCGGCTAAAAAACTTGTAGTTAGTTTTTTCATTATAATTATTTTTTGATTGATCTGACTGAGTTGATTGAACGCAAAGCAATCTAAAAAGTTACAGCAATGAAAGACTATTTGGATGAATTGAGGTTTTAGGAAGATGAGTGGTGATAAGGCTTACAGCACATTGTGATGAAAGGAAACATAGCAGGATGGGTGAAGTTTTTGTTAATGAAATCTAAAAATATGTACACCCGGTAAAAATATTTTTAGAAAAAAATAGGATGAGATGGGATAAAAAATGGGTTGTGAAATATTCAGATTGTATAAAAGATTTTAAATTATTCGATTTTTCCCTGGCTTCGTAAGGTGGCGATTAATTTCGGGTTATTACGCTGGTCTTCTACTGTTGCCCCTTGTAACAGACCGGGATAACCGAGTTGCATTTTTATTTTATTATCAGCGGAAAAGTTATCACTCATTATGATTGAGTTGTCGCAGCTGGCACTTGAATACGACGACTTAAAAATCCCGTAATATACAACCTGCCTATCTACTGTTACTGCAAACGAAGTAAAATCCCTGAATGCTTTTACCGTTTGCATTGTGAAAAAATTTAGAGTAAATGTGTGATCGGAAATTGAATATCGCTGGATATCATTATTGCCAATGGCGGCGGTATCCTGCATGATGGCAGTAGATGGGTTAACCCTGCATTGGCCGTTTATTATTTCAAAACTTTTTAGCAGATAAATTTCCACCGTTTTTCCGGGCGCTGCGTTTTCTTTTTTGCAGGAAAAAATAAGGAATGCTGCTACGGTTACAAGTAAAGTACGCATTGACTTTTTTCACTGTGACAACAAAAATATCTTAACAGTTGCACGCTTGTCTAAGTTGCTTATCCCACAGAAAGCGCTGTATAATCAGCTCCAAAACCAATCACATTATTGTATTGTTCAAAATCTTCTTTGGGATGCGTTGTCGTCAGCACGAAAGTCTGCATACCAGCATTCAGAGCGCTTTCCACGCCTTTGGGTGCATCTTCAAATACGATGCAATCTTCAGGATCCACATCCAATGCCGCGGCACATTGTAAAAAAGTTTCCGGGTGGGGTTTGCTGATGGTAACATCATGCGCACTCACTACGACCGGAAAATATTCCCGTAGCTGCAGATTATCCAGCACAAAATCAATGTTAAAAGGAATGGCTGCGGAACCAATCGCCATTTTGATACCGGCAGCTTTTGCCATTGCTAAAAATTCTTTCAGGCCATCCATTAAAGCCAATTTAGGAAGATAGGCTTCCTGGTATCTTTTTTCTTTTTCAATGGATAGTTCGTTCATGCGCTCCATAGTAAAATAACCCTCCCCAAAAAAGCGAGTCAGCACTTCTTCATTTTTACCGTACATCTGCACCTTCACTTCTTCTTTTGTAAAGTTGGCCCCGAGGTCATTGTTTAAAATGTTACGCCAGGCTTCTGCATGGTAAGGCATATCATCAATGATGGTTCCATTCAAATCAAATAAAAACGCTTTTGCTTTAATGTTCATCTTCCACTATTTTTTTGGGAACTGATTCCGATGAATCATTCCACTTTACGAATAAAATTTTGTGCAATATTTTTTGCAACTGAAATATTGTACCTGAGGGCACAAAAATTTTTGCAGGATGCAAAAATAAGTGTAGCGCAGCGATTCCAGCTGTTTTGGCCGGCAATAATTACCAGGTAAATTTTAAAAGGGTTACGCCTTGTCCGGCTAATGACAACTGATAATGAATGTTTCCTTTTTCAATGACAACCTGCTTTCCTGTTTCAACAGTTTGTAATTGGCCGGCTTTTTCCAACTGGCTGAATTGAGCTGCACTCACTTCCTGTGGTGATCCAAGTTCTTTCCAAACCGTGTACGAATTGCTATGCGTTTCATCAATCAAATAACTGCTTGCACTCGCTTTAGTGGCGGGTATATTTTCAAGCGCCAGATTTATCAATGCGGTAGATTTTTTACTATCATCATCATGATAATTCCAAAGCATAATGTACAACTCCCTTGTACCTAAAGTGGCCAGTGCATTAACGTATGGTTGGTCGCCATGAACGCTGCTGTCAACAATTTGCTGTAATGAAAGCGTGTTCGGATTATTTACTTCCAGCATCTTGCCCTTCATCATGCCAAACATCCTGAAAACGTTCAGCACTGGTTTATCAATGCCATTGGTGGCCAGGTCGCGAAAGCCCGCGAACCATGGCTGGTCTTCAAACTCAAATGACCAGCTTACTGCCCCCTGCAGGTTTACGTCATACTTTTTTGCCAGCGCATATAATTGCGCAAATGAAGCGGCCGTATAACTCGAATACATGGTGCCATTGCGGTAGGCATTCTGCGGGTTAAACTTTACAGAGCATGCGGCACAACCTTCCGGATCAAACTCACCAATAATGATGGGCAATTTTTTTAACGAAGGAAAGCTATGAACGATTTCGAAACCTCTTGAAACATCCTGCAACTGTACGGCCATATTCATCCTTACCTGGTTATTTACAACAGTTGGGTTTCCCTTGGCATGAAAAGAAATATAATCCAATGGCGCACCCATTTCGCCGGTGGCATTATTTTTACCATCCACACAATGCTGCAAAAATGCCTTCAAAAACTCAGCTGCTTTATCCCAGCGTGGGCCGGTGGAAGTAGGGCCTCCAATCACCGCATCCGGACAGGCTCTTTTTACTGCATCCGCAGCATAATCATACAATGCAAAATATTTTTCCATGGTACCTTTCCAGTAACCAATATTGGGTTCATTCCACACTTCCCAGCACCAGCTTTTTACTTCTTTTTCACCATACTTTTCTTTACAGTGCTTTACCCACTGGTACACCAGTTCGCCCCACTTTTTATAATCGGTTGGCGGGTAGGCCCAGCCGGTAAAGACTGAATCGTACGGCACGCCCGGCTGCCAGTGGTGCTGGTATGGCTGCGGTTTGGTAGACAAGGCTTCGGGCATAAAACCAATCTCTGCAATGGGCTTCATACCACGTTGTACCATCACATCAAAAATAGCGTCTACGCCCGTCCAGTCATAAACAGGTTTACCTTCTTTATCTTCTGTGTAAGCGTTGGTACTGCTCCATTTTAACGCTACCTTTCCATCACCTGTGTTTAGTAAATTATGCACCCGAACATAGACCGGATTTTTGCTAAGCACCGCTAGTTCAGACAGCAATTTTTTACCATCTTTCATGGTGGTATAATTGGCTTCATCATATCCAAAATAACTCCAGACAGGATTAAACGGGCCCGTTACTTTTTTTGCATCGATTGTAATGTTGCTCGTAAGCTGCTGCGCAAAGACCGGCTGTAAAACTGCAGCACAGGCTATAGCAAAAATGCAACTACCGGCTATTAAACCGGTAGTTGCATTTTTTAAATTTTTTAAAATCATTTTTATAATTGTAGGATTATTTTACTGAAAGTTTGTACACCGTTTCGCTATGAAACTGCTGACCAGGTAATAACAAAGTGGTCGGGAATTTGGGTTCGTTTGGTGAATCAGGGAAGTGTTGTGTTTCTAAACACATGGCTGCATGCTGATTGATTTTTTTACCGGCCGAAGTGAAGATTGTTCCGTCTAAAAAGTTGCCAGTATAAAACTGAACACCAGGCTGTGTCGTGAATACTTCCAGGGTTCTTCCTGAAATGCTGTCTTTTAATTCAACAATTTTTGACAGGGAAGAATCTTTTTTATTCAAGACAAAGTTGTGGTCATATCCTCCGCTCACAGCGCCAATTTCCTGCCCGATCTTTTTCGCTTTTGTAAAATCAAATGGTGTTCCTTTTACAGATTTAATTTCTCCTGTTGGTATCAGTGTGGTATCTACCGGTGTATAATTGTCCGCATCAATCATCAAAGTATGATCAAGGATACTATTGTTTACATCGCCTGTTAAATTGAAATAACTATGGTTGGTGACATTCAGTACTGTGGCTTTATCTGTGCTGGCGCTGTATTCAATTTTCAGTTCGTTATCGTCAGTTAAAGTATATCGTACGGTTACTTTTAAATTGCCGGGATAGCCTTCTTCACCATCTTTACTCAGGTAACTCAGTTCTACACTTGCAGTTGAATCACTTGCTGGCGTTGCATCCCATACTTGTTTATCAAAACCCTTTAAACCTCCGTGCAATGCATTGGGGCCATTGTTGGTAGCAAGGGTGTACTCAGTTTTGTCAATTTTAAATTTACCCTTTGCAATGCGGTTGCCATAACGCCCTACCACAGCGCCAAAATAAGGAGGCTTGGCAAGATAGCCGCTCAAACTATCAAAGCCCAGTACAATACTGGAAGGCTTATTATTTTTATCAGGTGATACCCACGACGTAATCGTTGCACCATAATTAGAAATTTTAACCTGTACGCCTTTTGCGTTGGTAAGGGTAAATAAAAATACTTCCTTGCCATCGGTAGTGCCCCATGCAGCTTTTGTTACGCCTGCTTTTGTTTCCATTTTTTCGGTAGTGCTTGTTTGATTGTTGGTACTGTTGTTACAAGATGTAATAAATATTGCAAAAATGATTGCAACGCTAAAGAGTGGTAATTTTTTCATATGTTTTTTTTGCTTCTGCTCCCTCCCGGGCGAAGTGTTGTTGATAATAAAAATTAAATTTATGACAATAATTCTGAGGCTGACAATTAATATTACAGCTATATTATCAGCGCTTTCTTTGAACAGCAGGCCAGTCATTAAACCAGCCTATTTTTTCTATCCTCAATTTACTTCTCCCATTGTCTGCCGCATCATATCCATGAAAGATTAAGTAGTCTGTACCACTAAAATTAGCTACAGCATTGTGTCCTACGCCGTGCCAGTTTTTGTCTCCTTCCAACACAAGACTGGCACCCCCCAGGTTCATCGGAACGCCATCCCTGTCTGCATAAGGTCCTGTCACCTTTTCACTTCGGCCCACCATCATTTTATAAGTGCTCTTTTCGCCACGGCAACAATAATCAAAGGATACAAAGAGATAAAAATATTTTCCATGACGGTAGATGAAAGGCGCTTCAATGGCGGCGTCGCCTGCAACCGAATCGGGTAAAATATAATCTCTTTTACGGGCTGCCACGGTGTACCATTCCTCCGGCTGCGCAACTGCGGTTAATGCGGTATCTAATTTTACCAGTTTCATTCCATTCCAGAAAGAACCAAATACAAGCCAGGGAACATTATTTTCATCCAGGATGAGATTGGGATCAATCGCATTCCACATATCCCTGCCTGGCACGGACTGTATCACTTTACCATGATCAATCCATTTAAAATTTTTGGAAGAAGGATCCAGTGTTTTGTTGGTTGCCACGCCAATGCAGGAAGTATTTTTTCCAAAGGCAGATACAGCGTAATATAAATAAAACTGCCCGTTGTGATAACTGATATCCGGTGCCCAGATATGTCCCCTGAAAGATGGAATAGCATCCACCGCCCATTGCGGCGCCTTATCAAAAACCGGCTTTAATTGTTTCCAGTGTTTCATATCCGGCGAAGAAAAAGCGGTGATACCCTGGCCTGTGCAAAAGATGTAATACATACTGTCCTGCCGGATGATCACGGGATCATGTACAGAAATGAGTGTATCATTTATTGCAGGCTTTATTTGACCGTCAACGGTAAAAGTTGCCAGCATCAATAAAGCGAAAAGAAAATTTTTCATACAATTTATTTCATACCAATGCGGTACACGCTGAAGGAATAGGCTGGTAATGAAGCCGCCAGTTTATTGCCTTTTACCTGTACTGTTGAGGCAACCGGACTAACCGCTTCAGGCGTTGCAAAACTATTTACATCCAGCACCGAATTCCCTTTTAAAAGAGTCACCGTTGCAGCAGGTGTTAATTTTTTTGCACCATTAATAGTGATGACTTTATTGACGGCATTGGCCGAAGCATTTACTACTTTAATAATCACCTCATTGGTATTTTTATCAGTCACTGCAGATACGTACAGACTATCCTGCCCCGTTACTGCCTGGCCATCCATTAACGCCGGTACTACATTGGTTCCCTTGTTGGTGCTATATAATTTTTGCACGTAATAATTTGGCGTACCATAAGATTGCAGGTTATTCACCCAAATCAAATCAGGCGTCCATTGCCAGCCATCAGCATGTGCAAATAACGGCGCATAAGATGCCATACTTACTACTCCTGCATTGCGTTCAAGGCCCGTCATAAATGCGGCTTCGCTGATAGCCGTGAGCCAGTTATTTTTATTGTCTATACTTACTGTCTTATCACTCTGTGCGGCATATTCACCACCAAATACTTTTGAGCCGTTTCTTGGATAATTATCATACCGTTTCGCATTGGCCAAAAACCACTCCGGTTTTTGATAATAGTGTTCATCAATAATATCCGCCTTCATGGCATGCAGTTCTTTATTTAGATAATCAAACATGTCACCGTTGGGTGCAATGCCTGAACTGTTCACCAGTTTAAAATCCGGATATTTTGATTTAATGGCTTTGGTAAAAATTTTCAACCGCTCAATGTATTGTGGTCCCCAATTTTCGTTGCCTACTCCCATCATCTTTAAATTGAATGGCGCAGGATGTCCCATACCAGCACGCACTTTTCCCCATTTGGTGGTTACATCGCCATTGGCAAATTCAATCAAATCCAATGCATCCTGAACGTAGGGATCAATGTCTCCCACCGGAACAACTTCTGCCGAATTAAACTGGCAAGCCATACCGCAATTCAATATCGGCAACGGTGCGGCACCGATGTCTTCTGCCAACTGAAAATACTCAAAAAAGCCAAGGCCGAATGTTTGAAAATAATCAGGGGCCGGGCGGTGGGCAAATTCAAAATTCCAGCGGTTAATAATAAGTTGCCTGTCTTCAATGGGACCCAGTGTTTTTTTCCATTGATAGCGTTGGGAAAGATCAAAACCTTCCACAATGCAGCCTCCCGGAAAACGGATAAAGCCAGGCTTAAGATCAGCCAGTTTTTGAATCATATCTGCCCGCATGCCTCCGGGGCGGTTCTTCCATGTATCGGATGGAAACAGTGAAATCATGTCCAGGTCAATCACACCATTGCCTTCAAACCAGATATTCATTTTTGCTTTCAGCACTGTTTCATTCGCTGTAAAACTGGCTGCTGTTTTATGCCATTCGCTGCCTGCTTCGTTTGGTGCAACAGTAGTGCCGCCTAAAAATTTTCCGGTACTATCTACCAATTCTATATGCATTTTTACACCCGAAGCTGACTGGTGATACATCACGGAAAAATCATACCGAAGATCTTTTTTAATCCCCATACCACGAAAGCCTTCATTGGTTAAACCAAGATTCCCTTTCGCTACGTGATCAACTGTAACATTTATGTAGCGGGGGTTTGCAGTATTTTCTTCTTTCCGGTTCACCACCAATACGGGGCTCGTTAAAGCAGCTACAGGGTCGTTTTCTCGTAGTGGTTGTTTTACACTCCATCCCATCATGGGTTTAAAAAATTCAAAGGAGCGGTTCTTTACCAGTTCCGCATAGATACCTCCATCGGCGCCAAGGTTAATGTCTTCAAAAAACACTCCCCACATGGTGGGTTGTACATCGGCTATGGGTTTATTTACCTGTACGGCAATAACACTGTTATTTTGCGCCTGCGTCAATGAAGGCAGCAACGAACCTGTTGTGAGCGAAACGGCAACAAGCAACTTTTTAATACGCATGCTTTTATTTTTTTATTATAGGGATTCAATACTGTTAATCGTTTATTTTTCTAAGTGTACAAGAACTAAGATCTAACCACATTGCAAAGGCAGGTATAAACAGTGTTACAGTAATTGCCCTTCTTGTGTATTTTTATTTAAGAGTTACCACAATAACTGATGTTGGCGGTACTGTGATAGATAAAATATTTTTGTTCAGTGCCAAATCTTTAAATACAACCGGCTTTATTTTATCAGGCTCGGTAAATGAATTATAGTCCTGCAATTTTTTTGAAGTAAGCACTTTTGCAGCTACTGTTTTTACTTTTTCATCGCCGATATTTACGTCAATTTTTTGGGCATGAGCCGGATCAATATTCACCAAGGAAATATGAATGGCACCGGTACTGTCTTTAGATGCAGAGGCAGAAACAGCCGGTAATTTTTGTCCGTTAAAAGTATAGTCGTTGCCTGTAACCGTTAATGGCAGCAATGTTGCGTTCTGGTGCACATTGTACATTTCCATTACATGGTAAGTAGGTGTAAGGATCATTTTTTCTTTGTTGGTCAAAATAACAGCCTGCAGCACATTTACGCATTGCGCCAAATTTGCAATACGCACCCTGTCGGCATGGTTGTTAAAAATGTTTAGTGTAACGCCTGCAATCATCGCATCCCGGATGGTATTTTGCTGGTATAAAAAACCGGGATTGGTACCTTTCTCTACATCATACCATCCGCCCCATTCATCTACCACCAATGCAATCTTTTTAGCAGGATCATATTTATCCATAACGGCGGCGTGTTTGGTTACCAGTTCATCCATCAGCAATGCCTGCTTCATAATACCAAAATATTGTTCTTCAGAAAATTCGATGGCAGGCCCTTTTTTATTCCAGTCAAGCACCGAGTAATGATGCATGGCCACGCCCCCCAGCATGTTCAATGGAATATTTTTCATCAGGGTTTCTGTCCAGTTATAGTCAGCATCGCTTGCACCAGATGCAATGCGCAATAAGCCGCCGCTATTTTCCCAGTCGGAAATAAAGGTGGCGTACTTTCGGTATTCATCTGCATAATATTCAGGTTTCATATTTCCACCACAGCCCCAGGCTTCGTTTCCGATACCCCATAATTTTACTTTCCAGGGTTCTGTTCTGCCATTTTGTGTACGCAGGTCACTCATCGGACTTTTACCTTTAAAGTTGGTATATTGTACCCAGTCGGCTAACTCCTGTACAGTGCCACTACCAACATTACCGGAGAGGTAAGGTTCTGCACCCAGCAGTTCGCACATGTTCAAAAAATCGTGCGTGCCAAAGCTGTTATCTTCTGTTACACCACCCCACCATTTGTTTACCATGGCAGGCCGTTTATCTTTCGGACCAATACCGTCTTTCCAGTGATAGGTATCTGCAAAACAACCGCCCGGCCAGCGCAGGTTAGGAATTTTTAATTTTTTCAACGCATCAATAATGTCATTACGTACGCCATTTGTGTTGGGTATTTTAGAAGTATCTCCTACGTAAAAACCATCGTAAATACAGTGACCGAGGTGCTCTGCAAAGTGGCCATAAATATTTTTACTGATGGTAACTTTGGCCGTTGCAGAATTAATGGCAATTGTGTTTTGCTGGGCAAGTCCAAGTTTAGATGCTGCAACCAATACCAGTAACAGCAACGCACATTTTTTTTTCATACTTTTTATTTTTTACATTTTGTCATAACAATCAAACCGAAGTTATATAAATGTGCCTTGTATTTACAGGTTAAATTTTAAAAACAATTTTTATCTTAACTTTTTTGCCCACACAGATACACCTGAAGGGGTGAGTCCGGCATAGGTCAGCGTTACTACCCTTGTTGCAGCTTCCCAATCCCAGGCATCTTTTACTATGTATTTGTTGCCATTGATGTTTAATAAACCCGTGGTGGCATCAAACGACCACCCTCCTGTAACACCACCGCTTACTTTTTTATCAGCGCCCAACGTTACCGTTACAGAATGTTGTATCACCTGGTATTGATATTGCAACGTAATCTGTTCCCAATTACCTACTAATGATTGTTCGGTAATAGAAGTTGCAGGCACCGCAGCATATCTTTCCGGCGACACAACCGGCCAGCCATCCCCGGTCCATTGTATGCTTCTTACCTGCCCCATCATTAATGCATTGGATGCGTTGATTCCGGGTACATCCTTCGGCAATCGTCCCTGGGAAGCATAAAACCACTCTTTTGTATCAGGATTTTGAAATATCGCACAATGAGAAATGCCTACCCAGCCTGTATGATTGTTGAAGGCATAGGGATGTGTTACAATGGGCCAACATTCTGCGCCTGCAGTTACATTGCCACCATCCATACCTATATAAGGCCCGGTTATATTTTTTGACCTTGCAACACGGGTATTATACGCAACAGACAATTCATCATACGCCATAAACAAATAATAATAGCCTGTTGCTTCATTGTAAATAATTTCAGGTGCTTCCAATGCCTGCCAGCGATTATTACTGATGTTACCACGGCCCGCAATGCGAACACCATAATCATCAATTGTTTCTAACTTATCCGGCTTGCCGGTAGTTGCATTTAATTTGAGCGCTGCAATACCTGTATGCCAAGAACCATAAACCAGCCAGTGTTCACCCTCTGGTGTAATGATAAAGCTGGGATCGATGGCATTGAATTTAAAATACGCATTCCAGTCTGATCCGCCATTCCTGGTATAACTTTCCAGTCCATCAGGTTCAGAACATACAACCATGCCTTTATCTGTCCATACATTGGTAGCCAAATCATCCGATTCTGCCAAACCAATAAATGCTCTTTCACTCCAGGATGTATTATAGTCTGTGCCAACAATCGGATCCAATACTACTACACAATAATACAAGCGGTATTTGTTACCTACTTTTCTGATACAGGGCGCCCAGTATCCATAAGTTGGATTATCAATTGCAGGCAACGCCGGTACCATCCTGGCACGTTTATTATTCAAAGAATCTTTTACCCACGCCGGTACGGTTGTAAAGGCAGTACCCATAAAATCCCAATTCACTAAATCTTTGGAACGGCGGTAAGGATAATGCCCATGACCATCCAGCACATTTCCATAGGAAGCATCCGTTTGGTACATGTAATAATAATCGCCGCATTTTGTAACCGTAGGGTCATGCACATTGGCAAGGTTCCATTGCGAACGACTTTCCCAGCCCGATATTGGAATGTAATTATCCGCATAAGTTGGCCCGGGAAACGTGTCTGTTACCGGCGGCACCACAACCGGCGGCGTTACGGGCGGCACAGGTGCAGGCGTACTTGTTTTACTACAACCTGAAACAACTACCAGCAAAGCAACTGCGATTATAAAAGATAAATATTTCATGTTGTTGAGTTTTTTAGAAAAATTATTTTTAACCGTTTATTGTTTAAGGAAATTTAATCCGAATGTTTTTAGTTGGCTATCGTTCGGTGCTGCTATTAAAATTTTGCCCCTGCTTTTGGTGTTGATGAGTTTCATATCTTTTACATCACCATCCAATATTAAACCGCTGTTGAACATATTAACGGGCGTAAAATTTCCTTTACCATTTCCAAGCAACGCAAGGCCATAGGAAGCATCGTAGCGACCGGTACTAAGCGCCATCTGGTATTCATTACCTGCTGTAATTAAATCCAAATTGCCATCGCCGTTTATATCATCTGTAACGATGCTGTTTACCGGTGCAAACTGCGCTTCAACGGGCAGCATATGCGCTTTGAACTTTCCGTTACCGGTATTCTCTATCCACATTGATGCTGATGTTTCGCAGGTTAACCTGGTCCAGCCGTCGTTGCCATAATCCGTTGTAAATTGCTCCATGGTTACGTTTGCATAATCTGCATGCAACAGATATTTTTTCTTTACAGATGGAATTTGTTCAGCCAGCTGGTTCCTGTCCAATGCCGGAAATAACTCGTATTGTCTTTTGTTGTTTTTGATATAATATGCAGGTATCAATTCATCAAAACCATTCTTGTCTACATCTTTTGCATACAACATCATGGGCCGTTCTGCAGCAATATGAAACCTGTTATTAATCCCCATGTTGCCAACGATGTAATCCATATCACCATCCTTATCTATGTCTGCCTGTTGAAGGGATCGCCATAAACCGTGCATGTTGGTAAGGCCTGTTGCTGCTGTTACTTCCACCAGTTTATTATTGATGTTCTTAAAAAAACGTACGGCCGTCCATTCGCCACAAACAATAAGATCTGTTTTTTTATCATTGTCAAAATCAGTAAAAAGGGCACCTGTTATCATCCCGGGAAATTGCAGTGCTCCGCATACTTCGGTCGTTACATCTGTAAATTTTCCATGGTTATTTTGCAAAATATAACTGCGGGGAGATTGCGGGTATTTTTGTGGCAACAGCCTTCCGCCAATGAAGATATCCATATCACCATCGCCATCATAATCGGCAACCGCAACTGCCTTTGTAATGGCTGTTATTACAGGAAGGGCCGATGTATCCAACACAAAATTACCTTTGCCATCATTGATGTATAAACGAGGCTGGTTATATTTTGGAACGCTAAATTCAAAACTGCCGCCTGTGATTAATAAATCTAAATCTTTGTCGCCATCTGCATCAAATAAAACGGCCCCCAAATCTTCTTCCGGTTTATTGCCTTCAACCAGGTTGGTTGATGTAAAGCCACCACCCGGTTTTTGAATAAATATTTTACCGGATTGATTGGCTGCCCCGCCAACAAAAAAATCTTCCAGCCCGTCTCCGTTTACGTCACCTGTTGCAATGCAGGGACCGAGTTGAGAATATTTTTGCGGCAAAGGCTGGTGATATCCAAAATCAAAATTCTGCGCTTCGGTATGTTTAAAATCAATTCCCAACTGATTACTGATATCAGTAAATAGTTTAACCGGCTCAGTTAGTTCTTTTTGTAAAACAGGCTCCTTCGCATCTGCATAATTTATAACCAATACCTGGTCCACTTTTATATTCTTTATCAATTGCTCTTTATCATCCGGCCATTGAATTTTTAGCGAATCGATTATACTTGCATTTCCAATGCCAAAATGAAGTCTTGCGTCCACGCTGGAAGAGAATCCCCTTACAGGTGATTGTTCGGCAAACTGAGTTGATGTTTTATTAAATACAGTGACTTTGGCCCCGAAGCCAGAACGATTATTTGGTGAACCATTTAACTGAATTGTTATAAAATTACTTGTGCTGTCTTTAACGGATTTCCTTATTTCATTCTTCCATATAAATGCAGGTTCATTCATGTTATTCACTACCAGGTCAAGGTCACCATCATTATCCAGGTCAGCATATGCTGCTCCATTTGAAATAGAGGGTATAGCAAATCCCGCCATCTTTGTTATGTCCGTAAACGTTAGGTCACCATTATTATGAAACAGATAGTTGTCCATTTTTACACTTCCATACTGGTCAATATTTTTACGCAGTGTTTGTATGGATGCCTTGTCCAATGCTTTCTCTGCAGCACCACCGCCGAACGTATAATTGTTAGTGTGTGTTTGTCCGTTTCTGAAAGCAGTATAATCATTGTTGGTTACATCTTTTCCCAAGCCATTCGTGATATGAATGTCCTTCCACCCATCATTGTCAAAGTCAGCCATCAACACACTCCAGCTCCAGTCTGTTTCCGCAATACCGGCCAGCTGGCCTATTTCGCTGTAACGTGGTTGCTTTTTATTATCAATTAACATGCTGCCATTATTTAACTGCAACATATTTCTTACGTAAGAAGGCTGGTAGCCGAACCGTTGCTGCATATCAAATTTATCCTGGCTGGTAGCGCTGGCCATCATCTTTTTCCTTTCATTGCTTTCTGGCAGCATATCCAGCACGGCAATGTCGGGCAACCCGTCATTGTTAATGTCTGCAGCATCTACGCCCATGCTGTTGTAGCTCTGGTGTTTTAACGAAGTTGAAATTACATTAGAGAAAGTACCATCATGGTTATTGAGCCATAAAATATCATTGGCAATGTAATCGTTGGCCACATAAATATCCGGCCAGTTATCGTTGTTTACATCTGTTATTACAACTCCGAGTCCATATCCATCTTCCTTAATGCCTGCTTGTTTTGAAATCTCATGAAATACGGGATGAAATTGACCCGGAGGAATACCGTCATTTCGGTATAACCTGTCTTGCGCGGGCGAATTGCCGCTGGTATCTTTTAGTTGCAGGTTGTTGGCTGTATGGCTGTACAGGCGGTGATTGAGTAAATACATGTCCAGGTCACCATCTTTATCAAAATCAAAAAAAGCAGCCTGTGTACTGTAACCTGTATCGGCTAAACCATAAGCCGCAGCCTGTTCTGTAAAATGTACTGTACCCTTTGTATTGCCGGCATTGCCATCATTAATGAACAATAAATTTTGCCTTTGCCTTACATCTCTTGAATGAGAAGCACAAACATAGATATCAGCAAACCCATCGTTGTTAATGTCAACAATACTTACACCGGTACACCATTTGCCTGTTTGTACACCGGCATTTTCTGTTATATCTTCAAACTTAAAATTGCCTTTATTAAGATACAATTTACTGCTCACCATGCTACCGCAAAAGTAAATATCCGGCAAGCCATCGTTATTAAAATCTGCTATGCCTACACCCGATCCATTGAACATGTATTCGTTGGTAAAAATGTTGATGGAATCGCTTTCGGTTATTTTATTATCAAAGCTAATATTGGTTTCACTGCTGTTCAATAAGGTAAAATGAAAGTTATCCGGGGCAGTACTATTTTTACAACCATCAATAAATAATGGCAGCAGCAACAACAACCGGTATATTTTCTTATTGATGAACATGGTTGATAGTAAATCAGTTCAAGTTAAGCGTTGTGAGCAATCGTGATGATAAAGCCTGCAATAAAAAAGATATCTGTTTTTCAACTTTTTATGTGAAAAATTCCTGCCCACATAATTTTATTTATATGAACAGGAATGATCGCTTACCAAATTAGTTGGCGGAGTTAGGTAACAGGTTTTTATTTACATCCAGTTCCTGTTGAGGAATAGGCAAATATTCATGCCCTGGTTTGTAAGTATTAAAATCAGCGTCGTGTGTTTTTAATTCTGCAAGTTTTGCCGGATCGCTGAACCAACCCCAGCGAATGAGGTCATTGATGCGTTGTCCTTCAATTGCAAATTCAAGCGCTCTTTCATGTGACAACTGATCCCGCATTTCTGCCTGGCTCATACCTGGTTTGGTGGTAGCAAGATCAGGTAATTTGGCTCTTGATCTTACCTGTTGAATATAGGGATAAGCTTCAGCAGTTTTGCCTGTTTCGTTTAACACTTCAGCATACATCAATAAAATATCTGCATACCTTAACACCCTGTAATTGATACCAGATTCCGCTGCCCCTTCAAATGCTTTGCCATTGCCTACTCCATCATTGGTATATTTTCTTGGGTAGATGGCAGTAATTGGATTCCACCAATCTCTTCCATAAGCTTTGGTTGAATTATCATCCGGCTCATAAGATGCAATGGTTACCAGTAATCTTGGATCGCTTTTGCCATCTACTGTTTTTTCCTTTTTGTATTCATCATATATCCACCGGGTAGGCAGGTAATCAGAAAAGCCTGCACCTTCCATTCCATAAGTAACTGAAATAGCCTGTACCTGTTTCCATGATCCCGCAGGGTCGCAACACCAGTTGATATCTGTACCGGTTCCTTCAGTAAACTGCACTTCAAACAACGACTCTTTGTTATTTTCATTTATGTCTTTAAAATTATCACGGTAGTCTGGCATCAAACCATATACATCTTTTAATGAACCGGTGAAGAATTTTTCAAATTGTGCTCCAGCCTTTGCATAATCTTTTTTGTACAAATAGGCTTTACCTAACAACCCAGCAGCAGCGCCTTTGGTAGCCCTTCCTGTTTCGCCATTGTCCAGGCCGGTTACATTGCTGTAAGAAATGGGCAAATCTGTTTCAGCGGTTTGCAAATCAGCATAAATCTGGGCCCACAAAACATCTTCGGTAGCCGTGGCCGCAAAGTACTCGCCTGGGTTTGCTACCGGCTCTGTAATTACAGGTACAGCTTTAAAAGTAGTTGCCAGGTTATAATACGCTAACCCGCGAAGAAAATAGGCTTGTCCCAAGATCCTGTTTTTTTCATCCATTGTTAAAACAGCTTCACTGTATTTGCCAACATTTGCAATTACCTGGTTGGCCCTGTTTACTACCAAATAAAAGTCTCTCCATATCCAAAAAACCGGCGCTGATGTAGTTGGTATAATAAACTCACCGGTTAATACAAGATCCAGCCATGGGCTGTCGCCCTTAAAGTCATCACCGCGACTGTCAGTTAAGCCGGGAAAAGAACGCATGTAAGAACCATCCACAGTTAATGCATTGTAAATAGCAGTGCATCCGGCATACGCTTGCTCCCTGGTTTTCCAGTAAGAAGAGGTGGTTAATAAATTTGGGTTTACCAGGTCCAGTTTTTTATCGCAGCCGATATTAATAAAGCAGCAGCCGATAAAGAGGTATATTATTTTTTTCATAAATTTTTGTTTAATGATTTTGCAGTTTAAAATACCAGTTGTACACCTAACATAAAAGTTCTTGGTTTTGGATAAGATCCAAAATCAAATCCCGGGTTAAATACACCTGATGTAAAATCAGGATTGTAGCCGGTATACTTTTGAAAAGTATATAAGTTTTGAACTGTTGCGTAAAACCTTGATTTGGTCAACCCTTTAATGATATTTTCAGGTAAAGTGTAGCCAACAGATACAGTATTAATTCTCAGGTAAGAACCATCCTGCAACCAACCCGGACGATTGGAATCTTTGAAGTTGTTTACATCATCATCATTTAATCTTGGTATTGTTGTATTGGTGTTTGTTGGTGTCCAGCGGTTCAGCATATCAACGCTGTAATTCAAAGCGCCGGCTGAGTGATGCAGGTCGCGGTACATTCTGCTGTTGATTAAAAATTTGGCACTGCCTGAAGCGAATACAGCCAAATCAAATTTCTTATATGCCGCAGAGAAACTAAAACCATAATTCAATTTTGGAATACTGCTTCCCAACCGAACGCGGTCGTAAGCTTCGTCTACTACTCCATCAGGCTTTCCGTTTGGTCCGCTGATATCTTTATACTTCACATCTCCGGGAGCCAATTTTGCACCGCCTGACTGTGTTGCATGTGCATCAATTTCGGCCTGGGTTTGAAAAAGACCTTCAGAAATAAAACCATATTGCTCACCTACTTCACCGCCAACAATAGTTCTTGATCCCACACCATAAATAGGTGCGTTGGTACCACCCAGTGCAAGTACTTTATTTTTAACTGTAGATAAGTTGCCGGAAATATCGTATGTGAAAGCGCCCTTGTTTTTATGATAAGTAGCAACAAACTCAAATCCTTTATTTTCGAGAGAGGCTGCATTTACAACAGGTGTAAGGTTTTCAAAACCTACGCTGGCAGGAATGGTAATACCCACTAAAATATCAGTGCTTACTGCTTTGTAATATTCAGCAGAAAAATCAAGGTGACCACTTAAGAATGATGCGTCAAAACCAAGGTTGGTAACGGATTTCGCTTCCCATTTAATATCAGGTGATGCTACCTGTGTTTGAATACCTCCTGTGTTTCTTACTCCATTAAATGTGTATACCACACCGGAATTAATGGTTCCCTGGAACTGATAGTCTGCAATTTGCTGGTTACCTAATTTACCATAACTGCCTCTTAATTTAAGTGATGAAACAACTGTCCTTGGCACATTCCAGAAACCTTCGTTGCTGATCTTCCAGCCTACTGAAGCTGCAGGAAAATAACCAAACTTGTTGGCTGGTGCAAACCTTGAGGATCCGTCTCTTCTGATGGAAACCGACAATAAATAGCGGTCAGAGTAAGCATAGTTTATTCGGCCGAAATAAGAACTTAAAGCGCTGTAGAACTCGGTTCCTTTAGCTGAAGTGGTTTGCCCGTTACTTAGTACAGGATAATAGGGAACAGTAAATCCTTCTGCATGGCTATATCTTAAAATAGCACTGCTGTACCTGTACGACTGACCTGCCAATGCTTCGATGGAATGCTTGCCAAAGGTCTTGTCGTAGTTCAGCGTATTTTCAATGGAAGCATTGGTATATACTCTTGAATTGTCATCCAGTCTTGCTGTATTGCTGCTGAAAAATTTTCCTAAATAAAACACAGGTTGCCAAACTATATCCCTGGTAACTGTTTTATCATAGCTTAAACTAGTCTTAAATTTTAAATGCTGGTCGCTGTGTTTTAATAACTGTAGTTCTCCAAAAACATTCGCAAAAGTTCTGTCAACATCAATTGAATTTTTAAAGATATTATTAATACCGATGGCATTTAAAGAATTGGCACCGTTGAACTCTGAATTAGAGCCCCCATAGCCATTGATATTAGCAGTGTCATACACCGGCATAGTTGGAATGGCTACCACCAGAGAACCAATCATGGGAGGTATACCACCAAGCAAAATATTGTCGTTAAAGGTCAGTGTATTTTCATGTGAATGCGTATAGCTCAATGATTCACCCACTTTAAATATTCCTTTTTCTGCCGTAGTATTTACCCTGGCTGTATACCTTGTATAATCAGGGCCGTTGCCTACATAGGTTCCTTTATTTTGAAAATAATCCAGCGATACATTATAGGTATTATTGGTGCCACCGCCAGATAAACCAATGTTGTGATTTTGTCTCATGCCTGTTTTAAGGCCCTGCTTTTGCCAGTCTGTATTGATATTGCTTACATAACCAGGGTTAGAAGGATCATTTGCAGCAAACAAAGGTTTACCTGCATTAACCCTCGACTCGTTGTTGAGGGTTTGATATTGGACCCTGTCGGTAACTTTTTCAATCTGCCACACTTTATCCCATCCATAATAGCCATTGTAATTGGCCGTCATGGCGGTATTTTTCTTTCCTTGTTTTGTGGTGATGATGATTACACCATTTGCAGCGGCGGCACCATAAATGGCGGCGGCGGATGCATCTTTCAACACTGTCATGGTTTCGATATCATTGGGACTAAAATCACGTACAGATGCGCCGGGCACGCCATCTACCACATAATATGGTTGTGCATCGCCGAAAGTACTAAAGCCCCTGATACGAACACTGGGAACCGAACCTGGCTGACCATCACTGTTCACTGCTACGCCTGTTGCACGTCCCTGCAGCAATTGAGAAATGTCGCTGGTGCTGAATTTCTTTGTCTCTGCAATGTTGATATTACTTACTGCTCCGGTTAAATCCTTTTTTCTTTGTGTTCCGTAACCAACCACTACCACTTCATCCATAGTGGAGCTTGTCTGCGTAAGCGTAATCAGTAAGGTTGTCTCATTTTGAATGGCAATTTCTTTTGCATCGTAACCAACAGCGGTTACTACCAGCACTTGCCCCGGTGCAGCTTTAATTTCAAACTTACCATCCGCATCGCTGGCTACAGTTGTCTTTGTTTGCTTGATTGAAACAGTAGCAAATTGAACCGGCTTGCCTGCACTGGTAACGGTTCCCGAAAGTTGATTTACCTGGGCTTTAACCTGGCCTGATAGCAGCAGCAGCGCCATTACCAGCATGCATGATGTGTGCAGCAGCACCTTATGCAATTGTTTTTTCATATAGCTTTGTTTTGATGATGATGATTTTTTGCTGCGCAAACTTTTGCTGACAGCGTTATATATTAGAACAATGAATAAACAGGAATGGGGCGATTAATTGCCAGGTAAGTCTGGTTCCATATGCGTTGTTAATTTGGCAAACATGTTTTTTATTTTTAGTTATAATTGTCATATTTACAATTATAATAGACGTCAAAAAAAATAATTTATTTATTCCTCCTGCTTTAAACAGCGTTTAAATTACAGTAGACGAAAAAAATAAAATTGGTTTTAAAAAGGCTGTATTTTTTTGTAACTGGCAAATGAAGAATGGGTGATTGTAATCGTCGTTATTTTTTCCTCAAGCATTTCATCAGACAGTTGGCGAATCGTTACTACATTGTAAAAGTCCAATTATTATTGCCATTCAATACTGCATATCTTCTCAAACTTTCGCTTTAAAATCTCATTGTTTAACTTCTTAAATTTTTAAAAATGTTCCTTATTTAATAATCTAAATACATCCTGCCCTGATTGCTATGGCCAGCTGCTGACAGGTTGCAACAGGGGGATGGCGTTCACTTGCCGCTATTCATTTATCTTTATAGCCTTATCAAAACACTGGCTGTTGAAGCATCCATTTTATATACTTGTTTGCCTGCTTTGCTTTAATGCAAACCTGTTCAGCCAGTCATATTATTTTCGCCATTACCAGGTGGAGAACGGACTAAGCAACAATGCCACCATTTGCAGCCTGCAGGATAACAAGGGGTTTTTATGGTTTGGTACCAAGGATGGACTTGACCGCTTTGATGGCTATTCATTTAAAATTTTCAGGAATTCCCCCGACGACAGCGGCAGCATCGGCAATAATTTTATTCATTGCTTATATGAAGATCCGCAGCACATTTTGTGGGTAGGTACCGAAAATGGTTTGTATAAATACGATGCCGTAACCGAAAGTTTTATGCTGCTAAAAGGCACTGTCGAAGGACCTATCCGGGATATCATGATGGATAACAACGGTAATCTCTGGTATATATGGGGCTTTACTTTATGCAGGTACAATGCGCAAAAAAATGAAACAGTCCAGTTTCCCATTGTTCAATATTTTGAAGCTACGTCGCTTTGTATAGCGTCTGATCAAACCATCTGGATTTCTACTACCAGCGGTTTTATAAACAAATACAATGCAGCAAATAATAGCTTCAGCAGTTATGATGTATTCAGTCATTCTCCTGCTGCGGTAAATAAATGGGTTGAACGGGTGTATGCAGTAAGCGGCGGAAAAATATTGGTGGGCACTTCCAACCAGGGCGCCAAACTATTCGATACACAAACCAATACTTATAAAGACATTCTTACCTATAACACCAATAAAATAGAAATATTCGTTCGCAATTTTGTACAAACATCTCCGGATGAATGCTGGATTGGTACAGAGTCTGGCATCTATATTTACAACCTTGTAAGCGGCCATGTTATTAATCTTCAAAAAAAATACAACGACCCTTACTCCATTTCTGATAATGCGGTGTATTGCTTTGTAAAAGATAAAGAAGGCAGCATTTGGGCGGGTACTTATTTCGGCGGCGTTAATTATTACCGCCAGCAGCATACCAGTTTTAAAAAATTCTTTCCACAGCCAAATGAAAATTCTATCAGCGGCAACGTGGTAAGAGAGATACACCAGGATCATTTTGGCAACCTGTGGATTGGCACCGAAGACGCGGGCCTAAATAAATATGATACTGCAACCAGATTGTTTACACATTATCAACCTACGGGAGCCAAACAAAGCCTTGCAAGTACTAACATTCACGGCTTGCTGATAAGTGGTGACGAAGCCTGGATCGGCACTTTTGAAAACGGGCTGGATGTGATGGATATTAAAACGGGCAGGGTTAAACAACATTATTACGGTGGCCCTGCACACGATTTAAAAAGCAATTTTATTTACTGCATTACACAAATGCCTACGGGCGAAATTATGGTAGGCACCACACAGGGCGCTTATCAATTTAATAAAGCGACCAACAATTTCAGCCCGCTGCCGGGCTTGCCTTTGAATAACTGGTACACCAATATTTTAAAAGATGATAAAAGTATTATATGGGCCAGCACCTATGGCAACGGAGTAAATTATTACAACACCAAAACAGGCACCAGTGGCAATTTTAGGTATGATGTAAAAAATAACAACAGCCTTAGCAATGACAGGGTGAACAGTATTTTTGAAGACAGCAAAAAAAATATCTGGTTTGCCACCGAAGGTGGTTTGTGCATGCTCAACAAGGCCAGCAATAATTTCAAAAGGTTCACTACCAAAGAGGGCTTGCCCAGTAATTTTATATTGAATTTGCTGGAAGATAAAAACAATAATTTATGGATCAGTACTTCCCGGGGATTGGTTTGTTTTACACCTTCAACCGGGCAAATGATTGTATACACCAGGGTGAACGGCATTTTAAGTGACCAGTTTAATTTTAACTCTGCCTTTAAAGACCAGGATGGACAAATGTATTTTGGTAGTGTAAAAGGACTGATCAGTTTTCAGCCGCACGATTTTACAAAAGATAGTTTTGTACCGCCGGTTTATATTACCGGTTTCCAGATTTTTAATAAAGAATTGTTGATTGCAAAAAATGGTTCGCCTTTAAAAAAATCCATTATAAGTACCAATAAAATTGTGCTGAATAATAACCAATCTACTTTTAGTATTGACTTTGCTGCACTCAGTTACGCATCGCCTGAAATGTCAGAATACCAGTACCAGATGGAAGGGCTCGATAACAACTGGATCTACCTTAAAACAAACCGCAAAGTTTATTTTACTGAGCTCTCGCCCGGCACTTACACTTTTAAAGTAAAGGCGGCCAACAGCAGTGGCGTATGGAGTAAACAGGAAACAACTTTAACTATCGAAATATTGCCCCCCTGGTGGGCTACCGGTTGGGCCTTTGCAGCTTACATTGCTGCAACCGTTTTATTGATCTGGTATTTTGTGCGCAATTATCACCGCCGTACCGAAGAAAAAAACAGGCGCAAAATTGAGTCGTTTGAAAGTGCCAAGGAAAAAGAAATCTTCCAGGCTAAGATTGAATTTTTTACCAATGTAGCACATGAAATAAGAACGCCCTTAACTCTCATAAAAGGGCCGTTGGAAAAAGTGATCCGCAATACTAAGGATGTGCCGGTTATAAAAGACAGTCTTAGAATTATGGAGCGCAATACCGACCGGCTAATTGATCTTACCAACCAGCTGCTTGATTTCAGGCAAACGGAAATAAAAGGATTTAGCCTGCATTGCGTAACGACGGATATCACAGAAATACTGGAAGATACCTTTACCAGCTTTAAGCCGCTGGCCGAACAAAAAAATTGTTCATTTACCATTGACCTGCCGGCAAAAAAACTTTTTGCCAGCGTTGACCTGGATGCTTTCAACAAGATATTAACCAATCTTTTCAGCAATGCCATCAAGTATTCAGCTACCAAAGTTGTTATACAATTGCTGCACTTTAAAGAAACGGATACCACTTTCACCATCGAGGTTAAAAATGATGGCTATCTTGTTCCATATGAAATGAAAGATAAGATATTTGAACCTTTTTTCCGGCTGAAAGAAACGGAAAAACAAAAAGGCACCGGCATTGGTTTGGCGTTATCCCGTTCGCTGGTGCAGTTGCACAAAGGCACACTGGATATTAAAGCGCCTGAAAATGACATGAATGTTTTTTATCTTGTTATGCCGATCAACCAGGATTAACTGCAAGCGCAAAATTGAATGCGCCCGCCTGGATACAATAAACAATGAATGATATGAAACCAACGCTATTGTTAGTGGATGATAATGAAGAGATACTTGAGTTTTTAGAGACTGAGTTAAATGAAAAGTATACGATTGTGAAAGCGATGGATGGTGAAGCTGCTTTGGAATTGCTGAGGCAGGAAGTAATACAACTGGTGATATCAGATATTATGATGCCGGTGATGGATGGTTTTGAATTGTGTAAAATTATTAAAACGAATTTTGAATATAGCCACATTCCGGTGATTTTGCTAACAGCAAAAAATACACTACAGTCAAAAATACAGGGATTGGAAATTGGTGCGGATGCCTACATTGAAAAACCTTTTTCGCCGGAATACCTGCAGGTACAAATTGCCAACCTGCTGACGAACCGGGCTAAGATTAAAGAGTATTTTGTAAGCTCACCGCTGGTGCATATAAAAAGCATGGCACATACCAAAACGGATGAGTTGTTCTTGGAAAAAGTAAACGAAGCCGTATACGCCAACCTGGAAGATGCAGCGCTGGATGTTGAAAAACTGGCAAAGCTGATGAACATGAGCAAACCCACATTGTACCGTAAAATAAAATCTATTTCCGATCTTACTCCCAATGAATTAATCAATATCACCCGGCTAAAAAAAGCCGCCGAATTACTGGTAGAAGGAAAGTATAAAATTTATGAAGTGGCTGATATGACCGGCTACGGATCTCAAACCAATTTTGGCAGAAATTTTCTGAAACAGTTTGGTATGACGCCGACAGATTACCTGGCTATGAAGCAGGCAAAACCGCTTTCCAACGACCCGCCTGAATAATCTGCTTATTACCGGAACATAATAACTCTCAATCAACCAAAACATTTCAAAAATGAGAAACCATTCTTTAACTGCCTTGTTATTTCTGGCTGTATTATCTGCCGGATTAACCAATCATTCATTTGCACAAACTGCTGGTCACAGGGCGACCGCTATTGAATCCACGTTTCCGGTTTTGGACCAGATAGTTAAAGCGTATGCAGAGAAGAATCATTTGCCGGGCTTTACTTTTGGGTTAGTGGTGGATGGCAGACTGGTGCATACTTACAGCCTGGGTTATACAGACATTGATAAAAAAACGCCGGTAACCACGCAGTCCGCTTTCAGGATTGCTTCCATGACAAAAAGTTTTACCGCGATGGCCATTTTAAAACTGCGGGATGAAGGTAAATTACAACTGGATGATTTGGTAGAAAAGTATATTCCAGAGATGAAAGGCCAGCATTATCTTACTTCCGATGCGGCACCAGCTACCATCCGCAATTTGCTTACACATGCAGCAGGTTTCCCGGAAGATAATCCCTGGGGCGACCGGCAGCTGGCGGTTTCAGATAATGAAATGCTGGCCATGATAAAAAAAGGCATTTCTTTTTCCAACGTACCCGGTATTGCGTATGAATACAGCAATATGGGTTTTGCCATGCTGGGCTATATCATCAAAAAGGTATCCGGGCAAACGTATGAAAAATACATTACCAGCAATATTTTGTTGCCGCTGGGAATGACGCATACTTACTGGAATTACAAAGAGGTGCCCCCAAGTCAGCTGGCACATGGCTACCGCTGGCTGAATGGCAACTGGTAGAACAACCTCTGCTCGGTGATGGAGCCTACGGTGCTATGGGCGGAATGATTACTACCATGGATGACTTTAGCAAATACCTGCAGTTGCACCTTGCAGCCTGGCCTCCCCGCAGTGACAAAGAAACCGGGCCAGTTAAAAGAAGCTCCCTTCGTGAAATGCACCATGCATGGACCTGGGCACATTTGACCCCAATTATACATACCCTTCCGGCCGTGGATGCCCTGTTTTACTGGCATACGGCTATGGCCTAAATTACACCAGAGATTGTGAGCAAAGAGTAATAGTTGGCCACAGTGGCGGCCTGCCGGGCTTTGGCAGCAACTGGCGGATATTGCCGGATTACGGAATTGGTGTAATCGCCTTCAGTAACCTTACCTATGCCCCTGCGAGTACTTTTAATATGCAGGCGATTGATACCATTATTAAACTCGCGAAATTGCAACCCATCCCGGTTCCGGTTTCGCCAGTTTTAAATGAAAGAAAAAACCAGTTGATAAAATTGTTACCCCAATGGAATGATGCTGCGGCAACCGGCATTTTTGCCGTCAATTTTTTTATGGATTATTTTCCAGATGAACTTAAAAAAGAAGCAACGGCTATATTTGACGCGGCTGGTAACATAATACAGGTAGATGATTTTGTTGCAATCAATAACTTACGGGGATCATTTATAATGGAAGGAGAAAAAGCAAACATCCAGATAAGCTTTACGCTGACGCCGGAAAATCCTGCACTGATACAGGAGTATCATATTAAGCTGGTGGAGAAAATCACAAAGTAACATTGAGCGAAACTACTGAAGCCTTTAGGAGAACAATACTTAACGTGTTGTAATATTAAAATCCTGAATGGATGAAATGGTAATAGATGATAAAGATAATAATCAACGTAACCCGGAACGGGTGGCATTATCCTATGTATACAATGTTTACAATGCCACTTCTTCGGAGTTCTATTTTTATACATTTCAAAACTATAATAATAACAACCCTTCGGGTTTATAATTTAAAGCAAATTGCTATACTCTTAATAGCACAACACATTATACTTAATCATTTTTTGGCACGGCAGTGCCTGGTACAAAATTTAAAAATGAATTAAAGGAAGCACTGTACTTTTTTGTGTCAACCTTAAAATAAAAAGCGCCCTTTTTTGAATTCAGTTTGTCTTTGTCTTTTAATTTAACCAGCAGTTTTGTAGATAACAATTTGCGGTTAAAATTGCCTTTGTCAAATTCCGTATTGTAGACGGCTTGGTACAAATGCTGCAGTTGTGGCATGGTAAATTTATCCGGTAATAATTCAAACAGCAATGGATGCAGCGCCGCTTTGTAACGCAGTTTTTCTTTGGCCAGTTCCACCATTTTGTTATGGTCAAAAATCAGGTCAGGTAATTCGTTGATGGGGAACCAGGCCGGGTGATAATCTTCATTGATCTGCTGCCTGTATTTTTGAATGTCAATTAAGGCGAAATAAGCAACTGATATGGTACGTTCCATTGTGTCGCGGTCTGGTTCGGCAAACGTATTCAACTGTTCCATGTACACGCCATCAAGGCCGGTCAGTTCTTTCAACACCCTTACAGCGGCGCCTTCAGCACTTTCATTCTCACCAACAAATCCACCTACCAGGCTCCACTGTCCTTTGTAGGGTTCAAAACTTCTTTGGATTACAAGCAGTTTCAAATCCTGCCCGTCGTATCCGAAAATGATACAATCCACGGCAAATAAAAATCGCTTTTGTTGAGCATATCTTCGCATAGCAATCAAATCTTGTTTCAAACTGGCAACTAATTTAATTCCATTTTATTAAAAATGAAACAGTAAAAAAAAGGGTGTCGCTCTTCAGTAAAAAATTGGATGAAAATACAAATACTATTCAAATGGCGCCGCACTATGTACAAGGGTACAAGAGTGCGACGCCAATGAAGCTTATTTGAAATACTAAAGCCAGGACAAAAAATGCTTTAGTAACTTTTTATTTTACCAGAACTTAACGTACAAAGCTGCGATGATCAGCAACGTGATTACAATCAGCGCTGTGGTTTGCGGCTTTAACTTAAACATTTCTGTATCCAGTTCGAATGCTTTCGGATTTACTTTTGGTCCGGCAAAGCTGATGGCAATCATGGTGATCATGGTGAACAAAAATGACAAGCCCATGCAAATATGGAACGGAATTTCGAAGCCACCTTTACCGTTTGGATATGCGGTGTAAAAGAAGGTATCGTTACCAAATATAGCTGGTGCAAATTCATTGAATAATACAGATAATAAAAAGCCCATCAATACACCGGTGATGGCCGCAGTACCGGTGGTGCGTTTCCAGAACATACCTAAAAAGAACATGGCGAAAACACCCGGGCTGATGAAGCCGGTATATTTTTGAATGTAGGTAAAACCACCCACGCCACCAATGCCTAATAAATCATTCCAGGTAAATAATACGGCCAATATCATCGCTGCGAATACAGCGATTCTTCCGGTGTAGACCTGCTTGCGTTCATCCGCATCTTTCTGGAAATATTTTTTATGAATATCCAATGTATAAATGGTGGAAATACTATTTACTTTACCAGCCAGCGATGCAACGATAGCTGCTGTTAAGGCAGCTACTGATAATCCTTTTAAACCGGTTGGTAAAAAGGTTAACACGGCTGAGTAAGCACCATCTTTTCCGCCTGCCAGCTGTGGTAAGTGGTTTCCTTTGTACAAAACAAATGCGGCGATACCAGGCAACATTACGATCAACGGCATAAACAATTTAAGGATACCGGCGAATAAAATACCGGTACGTGCTGTCTGTAAATCCGCACCCAGTGCACGTTGTGTGATGTACTGGTTACAACCCCAGTAGTTTAAATTGATGATCCAGATACCTGCAGCGTAAGAAAGCAGGCCCGGGAAAGTAAGGTACTTATTGATATCATTTTGTGAAGAGGCAGCTGTTGGTTTTGGAATAATCATTTTAAAATGCTCCGGCGCTTCATGCAATAAAACTTTAAATCCGGCAATGGCATTCTGGCCCACTCCAAAATATTCTCCCACTGTTGTAAGGGCTATATACGTAGTAACCAAACCGCCAATAATTAATACAGCCACCTGTATTACATCGGTATAAGCTACTACCTTCATACCGCCCAACGATATCAGCAATGCAAAGATGGAAAGGCCGACCATAATGTAGTGCAGGTATCCGCCGCCGGCGATACCATTGATGGCTACTGCTCCTAAATATAAGATGGAAGTAAGGTTTACAAATACATATAAAAACAACCAAAACACTGCCATGATCAGCGCCACGGATTCGTTATACCGCGTCTTTAAAAACTGTGGCATGGTATAAATATGGTTCTTCAGGTAAACCGGGATAAACCACACCGCCACAATAATCAGTGCGATCGCTGCGAGCCACTCATACGCTGCAACAGCAATACCTAAAAAGAACCCTTCACCGCTCATACCGATAAACTGTTCTGCGGAGATATTGGATGCAATCAGGGAGGCGCCGATGGCCCACCAGGTAAGCGTTCCTTCTGCCAAAAAATAGGCTTTGGCATCGTGTTCATTTTTTTTACGTTTACGGTAAATAGTATAACCGTAGCCAGCCACAATTATAAAGTAAACAATGAATACAACGTAATCGGCAAAAGCAAGGTTCTTATTCATAAGCAAGCAAGTTTGATTGTTTTAAGGAGCATTAAATTTTAGAATTGTAATGATAAGATTATTTATTGATTTGGTAAAACACTTCGTTCCACCGCAGCTCATTTTTAAACTGGTAGAGACTAGTATCTTTTCCTATTAATGTAAATTCTATACCGGCCATATCCGCAAAGTCCTGTAAGTGCGTGGCTGTTAAATTCTGGCTGTATCCAGTATGGTGTGCACCGCCCGCCAGTATCCACGCCGCACAACCTGTTTTCATGTCGGGCAATGGTTTCCATAAAACCCTTGCTACCGGTAGTTTTGGCAAATCATGCAACGGCACTACCGCCTCTACTTCATTTACCAGCAAACGGAAGCGGTTGCCCATATCAATTAAAGAAGCATTCAATGCCGGACCGCCGCCTGCATTAAATACCAGTCTAACCGGGTCGGCTTTTCCACCAATCCCCAGCGGATGAATCTGGCAGCTTGGTTTGCCATGCGCAATCGACGGGCAAATTTCCAACATATGAGAACCCAGCACCATCGGATTTTCCGGATCAAAATGATAGGTATAATCTTCCATAAAAGAATTGCCACCGGGTAAGCCACTGCCCATTACTTTCATGGCTCTTACCAGTGCAGATGTTTTCCAGTCACCTTCGCCGGCGAAACCGTAACCATCGGCCATCAGCCTTTGTGCAGCAATACCGGGCAATTGTGTCATACCATGCAGGTCTTCAAATGTATCTGTAAACCCTTTGTAATTGCCTGCTTCCAAAAAGGTACGCAGGCCGATTTCTATCTTAGCGGCATCTCTTAACGAACTGTATTGTGCGCCACCTTTCAGCAGCGACGGTACCAGTGTATACGATGCTTCATATTCTTCAATCAGGCTGTCAATAGACGCATCTGTTGTTTCATTGATCACTTTAACCAGGTCACCGATACCATGTGTGTTTACCGCATATCCAAACTTGTATTCCGCTTCCACTTTATCACCATCTGTTACTGCCACAAAACGCATGTTGTCGCCAAAGCGGACAAATTTAGCACCCTGCCAGTCGTTCCATCCTGCTGCTGCACGGCTGAAGGTATTCAGTTCTTCCAGCACTTCCGGATCCTGCCAGTGACCAACTACTACCTTCCTGTTTTTGCGCATGCGACTTACCATAAAACCAAATTCACGGTCGCCGTGTGCACTCTGGTTCAGGTTCATAAAGTCCATGTCAATGTCGTTCCATGGAATGTCGCGGTTGAATTGCGTATGCAAATGGCACAATGGTTTTTGCAAAATTTTCAATCCGCCGATCCACATTTTAGCAGGCGAAAAAGTATGCATCCAGGCAATGATGCCGATGCAATTTTTTGTGGTGTTGGCCTGTTCGCAAATGCTGTAAATTTCTTCCGTGCTTTTAACCGTAGGTTTAAATACCACCCGTACCGGTATTTGTTTGGCATCGTTTAATGAGGCTGCAATGATGGTAGAATGTTCCGCCACTTTCTTCAAGGTTTCCTCTCCGTATAAATGCTGGCTGCCGGTTACAAACCAAACTTCAAATTCTTTTAAGTTTATCATGTCGTTATGTTTTTGCCATTAGGCGTTAGGACGTGTTATTATTTTTTGCCGTTGATGCGTTTTATTATTTTACCAGCTGAAGTACATAGCACAGCATCGTTGTGTCACTCACTTGTACTGTTTCAGCTTTTTTGAACTTTTATTATGTTTTGCAGTCGCGGTCGGCACCGAAGGTCAGACGGCATTTTATTCTCTTTCAATAAACAGTCTGACCCGCGGTGCCAGCCGTTGCAAAATAGACAAGCGGTCTGACCTTCGGTACCGACCGCTTGTCTATTTTGACAGCACCTCAATATCTGTTACCTGTGTTGGAAACCATACCGTCATTTCACCCTTGCCGCGGTTGGCCCAGCTGTAATAAGGTATTGCCATAAAAGGTTGTTTTACGGTAGCAATATTTTCACTGCTGTTGATGACAATTGCCGGTACATCTGATTTTAACACCATTACACCATTCAATAATTCAGGTTTAAATTCTGTTGTAAATGCGGCACTATTTGGCATGATGATATTGCCTGCTTTTCCATTGTTGTCTTTCCATTCTGCACAATACATCAGCGGACCACGTTGCAATGCTACCTTACCAATATCTTCTTTTAGTTTTTCATTGGCTACTACTCTTCTTACTTCCATCGGCAGGTTTACTTCTACCTTATCATTCTTTTTCCAGGTTCTTTTGATGGTGGCGTAACCGTTTGTGATTGTATAATCTACCACAGCGCCGTTTACTTTTATTACCGGCTTTTCGGCAGACTCGCCCTGAAACTGGTATAGTGTTGAAGGCACGGCTTTGTTTTGTGCCCATCCCGGAATACGTACCAGCAAATTGAATGCTGCTGCTGCTTTTGGGTTAATAGTAAAAGTCAAACCACCATCCCACGGGTAATTATTTGTTTGAACTACCTGCACCGGTTTGTTGCGAACAGACAAATCAGCACTGCTGTTAATGAATAAATTGATGTATAAATTATCTTCATTTACTGCATACATATAACCTGGTATAGAAGGTATTAAACGGGCCAGGTTAGTCGGGCAGCAGGAGCATTCGAACCAGCCGGAACGGGTGGCTTCCAGCTGCGGAAATGTGAAGCTGTTCCTGATCTGCATGGCATTGGTATAAAAGAAAGATTTTCCATCCAAACCAACGCCGGAAATCAAACCATTGTACAAAGATTTTTCCAGTATGTCCATGTATTTTGAATCACCGTGTAGTAAGAACATCCTGTAGTTCCAATACACCAAAGCGATGGCAGCGCAGGTTTCATTGTAGGCAGTAGCATTGGGCAATTCATAATTGCCCCCGTATCTTTCACCATCGCCAACAGCACCTACACTTCCCTGTACATACATTTTTTTGTCTACTACATTATTCCATATTTTATCAATGGCTCTAAGTAAACTATCATCACCGGTTAATGCGGCGATGTCTGCCACTGCACTATATAAATACCCTGCACGTACGGCATGTCCTTCTGCTTCTTCCTGGTCAACTACCGGAGTGTTGTCCTGCCAGTAAGAACCGTTTTTCCATTCATCTTTACTGGTAGAATCATAGCCTTTGTAATGGCCGCGTTCTTCAATAAAAAATTTAGCGGTGTTTAAATATTCTTTTTTGCCGGTAAGGCGATATAATTTCACCAAACCCATTTCAACAATTTCATGTCCTGGTGCAACATGTAATTTACCCGGACCAAAAACACTGCAAACGAGGTCTGCATTTTTGATGGCGATGTCGAACAGGTTTCTTTTTTTAGTAGCCATAAAATGAGCTGCAGCTGCTTCATACAAATGACCGGAGTTGTATAACTCATGACTCAGCTCTCTTTCTTTTTCCCATCTTTCTTTACCAGACCAGGCATGTGGATGCGAGGGATCGATGGTACGTGCAGTGTACAGGTAGCCATCGGGCTCCTGTGCTTTACCGATAATAACAATCAGCGAATCCAGGTATGCGGCGAGCTTTGGATCAGGATGCGTAGCCAGTGAAAAAGAGGCACCTTCCAGTGTTTTATAAATATCGGTATCATCAAAAGGAAAGGTAGTACAGAACTTGCCGCTTTTTTGGGCAGCCATTACAAAGTTCTTTACACGACCGGTGCTTTCGCAACGTGCAAAAGAAGCAGGAATGGTAACAGTTCTGTTGATTTCAATTCTTGGTAACCAAAAATTGTCAGACAGTCTTACCTGTGTAAAAGGCACGGCCTGTATGGGATAATCTTTCTGCTGGGCGAACAGGTAACCCGGAGAAATCATTAATAAAAGGAGGATCTTTTTCATATGCTTTTCGTTTATTAAATGTAGGAATCGTTTAAATTTTGAATGGCTGATATCTCCTTCCTATTGCCCGTAATAACTGTCCGGCCCGTGTTTGCGCTCGAAATGTTTTTTAATCAATGCGTCTTTTAGCTTCGGCGCTTTCGGATTGATCTGTTCTGTCAGCAAGGCCATTTGGGCAATGCATTCGAGTACGGCACTGTTGTACACAGCTTTCTCCGGCGTTTTACCCCAGGTGAATGGCGCATGATTTCCTACCAGTATCATTTCTATATCTTCATAACTCAGCCCCTTGTCTTTTAATTCGTTCATTATCTGGAAACCGGTTTCATACTCATAATTTCCCTTGATCATTTCATCATTCATCGGTGGTGCGCAAGGAATGTCAACCGTGTTATGATCGGCATGCGTGGTACCAAAAATAGGTATGCAGCGCTGGCTTTGCGCCCAGGCTGTTGCGTAGGTAGAATGGGTATGAACAATGCCACCGGTATTAGCCCAATGTTTATACAATACAGCATGCGTTTGTGTATCAGACGAAGGACGTAAATCGCCCTGTACCGTTTTACCTTCAAAATCAACAATCACCATTTTATCAGGTGATAAATCTTCATATGGTACACCGCTTGGTTTGATGGCAAAAACGCCGAGGCTTCTGTCTGCAGCACTTACGTTACCAAATGTAAATAAAACCAATCCCAGTTTCGGCAATTGCATGTTGGCATCGTAAGCCGATTGTTGTATTGCAAGATATTTGCTCATGTTGCTTTTTTATTATTCAGAATGCCCTGCCCGAAAAAGTGCCCAAAGTTATTTCAATCGCTTAAAGCAGTTAGCCGGTTCAAATCATTCGTTATTCATTTTTAATCATTCAACCTGCGGTCAATGCATTTTGATGAATGCTATTCGTGTTCGTTGTTGCTCAAAGTTTTTAATGTACAAGAGTGCGACGCCAATGAAGCATCATTGAAAAACAACTGCCCGGTACAAAAAATATTGCCAAAATTTGAAAACGACTTCGCACTCAGTAATTATCAATTATCCTTTAATAAATTATCCATTCGATTCAATAAACTTTCCCAACTGTTGATATTTTGCAAAACGCTTTTTATAAATTTCCACTTTTGTCTTATCAGGAAAATATTCTGTATCAAAGCCCTGGCCCATGGCAATCATTGCTTCTTCTACTTTACTATAAATGCCGGCAGCAGTGGCCGCAAACATAGCGGCACCCAATGCACAGGTTTGTTCTGATTTATGAATGCGGATGGGCATATCCATTACGTCGGCCATCATCTGCATAATGAAAGGTGACTTTTTTGCCACACCGCCAATGCCGATCAAACCCTTTACTGGTACGCCTTCATCATTAAAACGATCTACAATTGCTTTTGCTCCAAAGCAGGTAGCTTCTGCAATAGCCCTGAAAATTCTTGGTGCATCTGTTCCAAGATTCAAACCGGAAAGAGCTCCTTTCAGCAACTGGTTGGCATCCGGCGTACGGCGGCCGTTCAACCAGTCGATGGCCAGTTCATTGTTCTCTTCCAAAGGAATTAAACTGGCTTGCTTGCTTAATTCAGCAATGATATTATTGGTGGCTTCTTCAATTAATTTGGCGGATGTATCGGCATCGATGAGGGCAGATTGTGGCAACAACTTTTGTAGCGGCCATGCCAGGATATTTTTAAACCAGGCGTACGCATCGCCAAAGGCTGACTGGCCAGCTTCCATGCCCATCATGCCGGGAATAACCGAGCCGGGCACCTGTCCGCAAATTCCTTTAATCAGTTTTCCTTCCACTTCAATCATTGGTGCTACCAGCATATCGCAGGTAGAAGTGCCCATTACTTTGCTGAGGTGATAGGCTTCAATTTGTCCGCCTACCGCACCCATGTGCGCATCGAATGCACCCACACCAATTACCACGTCTGTTGACAGCCCTAGTTTATCTGCCCATGCTTTTGAAAGATGTCCAACTGATTCATCAGCTGTATGCGTATCTGTAAATAATTTCTGAGTGAATCCTTTTAACATCGGATCAAGTGAGGTAAAAAATTTATCGGGAGGCAACCCGTTGAAATCTGCACTCCACAGGGCTTTGTGGCCTGCACTGCATACGCCGCGTTTCATTTGTGTTGCGTCTGTTCCGCCCGATAATAAGAACGGCACCCAGTCGCAATGCTCTACCCATGAGTGTGTTGCTGCGGCAACTTCACTATCCACACGAAGTATGTGCAACAGCTTTGCCCAAAACCATTCAGACGAATATATACCACCAACAAATTGCAGGTAATTGATAGCAAATTTTTTGGCGTGTTCATTTATTTCCGCTGCTTCACCGGTGCCGGTATGGTCTTTCCACAATACAAACATGGCATTGGGATTTTCCTGGAATTCCGGGAGCATGGCCAGTGGCGTTCCGGTACTGTCAACCGCTACCGGTGTTGAGCCGGTGGTATCAACCGAGATGGCCTTTACCTTGGCTGCAATTTCAGGTCCGGCCTGTTGCAGGCAACTTTTGATGGTATACTCCAGTCCTTCTACATAATCGAGCGGATGCTGACGAAACTGGTTGAGGGAAGCGTTGCAATACATACCATTTTTCCAGCGGGGATAATAAAAAACGGCGGCGGCAATTTCGGTTCCGTTAGCAGCGTTA
The DNA here is from genome assembly GCF_028288465.1 of Ferruginibacter sp. Taxonomy (GTDB): domain Bacteria; phylum Bacteroidota; class Bacteroidia; order Chitinophagales; family Chitinophagaceae; genus Ferruginibacter. Next base: position 122,726 of record NZ_JAQBNR010000002.1, read on the forward strand.
ACGAGGATAGATCGAACGGAATCTGTTCCATAATCTACTCCTATTACATATTGATCGTTCATAAGTGGCAGCAATATTAGATCACAAATATATTATTATTTGTTAGGTTGACAATTATTTTTTTGCAACTTTTATTGCATGTTTTATTTTTTGTTGCAAAGCGAATTTTGTTGTCTTCAAATTAAAACAGCAGTGGCGTTATTTAAACGCCCGGGCAGCCAACAATTTAATGCAATCATTTTTACAAATTACTCTTTAAAAATACAACGGTGGTATTGTTTGATTATAATTGTCTTTTTTATCGTTTTGTGTTTAATTCCGCTAACTTTATTGCTACCTTTTTATTAACCTTAATACCACCTTACACAATACTTATGGCACAAGCAGTTCCTTCCCAACGTTTGTATTCTTTAGATGCCCTCCGTGGCTTCGATATGTTCTGGATCATGGGCGCAGAAGAAATTTTTCACGCCCTTGCAAAGGCTACCGGGTCTCCTTTCTGGGGTGGCATTGCAGAGGAATTAACACACCCGGCATGGGATGGCTTTCATTTTTACGACCTGATATTTCCATTGTTTTTATTTATGGCCGGTGTAGCTACTCCTTTTTCCGTTGGCCGCGAACTGGAAAAAGGCAAGAGCAGAAATGCGTTGCTGCTGCGGGTAATTAAAAGAGGTTTGGTACTGGTATTGCTGGGTATCATCTACAACAACGGGCTGCATTTAAGACCATTTGCAGATATCCGTTTCGGCAGTGTGTTGGGCCGCATCGGCATTGCTTACATGTTCGCTAATATTATTTATTTATTTACCAAACAAAGAGCCCAGATTGTATGGTTCATTTCCATATTGATCGGTTACTGGCTTTTACTAAAGTTTAATTCGGCGCCGGGCCACCCGAGAGGTGATTTGAGTATGGAAGGTAATTTTGCGTCCTACATCGACCGGCATTTAATACCAGGCAGGTTATATCTTGGCATTCATGATCCTGAAGGATTGGTTTCTGCTATACCAGCCATCAGCACGGGTTTACTGGGTATTATGGCGGGTAACTTTTTAAAAGGCAGTAGTTTTAGCGGTCAGAAAAAATCCTTGTACCTGTTTGCAGCCGGCGTAATCTCTATTATCCTGGCACATGTCTGGAACCTGGATTTTCCCATCAATAAAAATTTATGGTCAAGTTCGTTTGTACTGAATGTAGGCGGTTACAGCCTTTGTTTATTGGGCATCTTTTACTACGTCATTGATGTGCTGGGGTATAAAAAATGGGCCTTCTTTTTTAAAGTGATTGGCATGAATTCCATCCTTATCTATTTGTCAGGTGAATTCATTAACTGGACTTACACCACCAACGGATTTTTTCAGTGGCTCGGGCAATTGGTTGGGAACCCCTATAATGCAGTAGTAATGGCCATTTGCTATGTGCTGGTGAAATGGGCGTTCTTATATTTTATGTATAAAAAGAATGTTTTTTTACGGGTATAATGCAGGTGATTGAATGAAATATTGATTGCTGTAATAAAGTCTTTTACAAAAAACAGATTGCTAAATATTGTTGTATGAAAACAATACAATTTGCCAGGGCCGTCAGTATTGCCCTGGTGATACTTGCTCTTGCTTCATTTCAAGAAGTCATCACTGTTAAATCGTATGGTCCAAAAGCGCTGTTAGTTGAAGCTCCTACAATTTATTTTAATTCCTTTGTTGACTGCAATATGGCAGAGGCCTGGATTGGAGATACCTTTCGCATTTTTCCCGGTAAGTATGGAGAAGACCCTTTGTGGGGAAATGCACGTGAACTAAAATTTGCAGATGGCAAAAATTCGTCGGAAGCTTTCAATAGTAAGGCAGGTGATTTTACAGAGCCGGTGATGCCGGTAAATGTATTGCCAACTGAAAATGGCTTGCACGGAGCGGTTTGGTTTGAAACAGTATATCAAAGCAAAACAGACCCCAGTGGCAAAACATTGTATGCCGTTTATCACAATGAAAATTATCCTGAAACAAATCCATATAATGCAGCCACCGGGCAGGGTTATAAAAAAGAGCACTGGCCGGAAGGAATTAAGGAGCCTGGTTCATCCGCAGCCGTTTGCAGAATTGGCATCATGAAATCGGTGGATGGCGGCAGAAGCTGGGCCAACAAGGGCATATTCATAGAAGATCTGCAGCCAAGAATGATCCTGCAAAAGAATAACACCTCCAATACATTTGCCGGCGGCACTGGTGATCCGTCAGCGGTAGCCAGCGGCAATTATCTCTATCTTTTTTACGGGGAATATGGTTATCCCGGAACATACACAGAAGGTGGTTACAGTGCAGAAAAAGAACGAAGCGGTCAGTGCATCAGCATGGCCCGGATCGCTTTGGCTGATTTGGATAATCCCGTTGGCAAGGCGAGACGTTGGGATGGCAAAGGCTTTACTGCGCCACATGACGGAACCGGTAAACCTGTTGCTGCTTTACAAATACCAGCAAACCAAGGAGGCGGCCCTACTTCTGCACCTGCTTCAAAATATTACTGGGGACCATCCGTAAGCTGGAACAGCTATCTCAATTGTTGGGTGATGTTAATGGCAAAAGCAGAAGGCCCTTCCTGGAAAGGTAGCAGTATCTACATTTCCTACAACAAAAATACAGACCTGGGCAAAGATGCCAATGCCCAGCAATGGTCTAAACCGGTTTTGCTGGTTGATAAACCTGGCCATACACTATGGTATCCATCGCTGCAACCAACCGATTCGCCGGAAGACATTGCCAATAAAAATACATGTTTAAAACTGGGACAAAAGGCGAGGCTATTTTTTAAAGATTCATACGGAGATAAAAGTGATTATGCATCTGAATTCATGGTGGCGTTTGAACGGTAAAAATCTAAAAATGGCCGGTATTATAACCGGCCATTGCCATTAACAATTCTCGAAAAATCTATAATTTTTCACTTCAAAATAGGTCTATGGCGTTGCTGCCACCGCCGCATCAGCAGTAATAAATCCGCTGCCAGCTGCATCTGCTCCCCATGTTGTGGTAACAAAACTACCGTCTGGCTGGCGCACATTTCTACTGCCCGGCGGCATTGGTATTGCTGCGTTTTGTAAAATCGTTTCGGCTTCTGCTGCAGCTAAGGACGACTTTTTCTGCGCCATCAAAGCTACAATGCCAGCCACATGCGGAGTAGCCATGGATGTACCGGAAAGATAATAATACGATATCTGCCCGCTGTTCACCTGGAAGGGACCTACTTCCCAAACACCGGGTGCGGTTACGTCCAGGTCCTGCCCTGCTTTTTGCCTGCTTGAAAAATCCGCGATATAAAAATCATTGATGTTTGTTGGATCGGCTACATTACCGGAATACCACCAGGCAGGTGCAGACCACTGCCCAAGCCAGCCCGCTGCCGCAACACTTATTACCGGCTGATAAGCACCGGGGTATCCCATTCCGGCAGTTCCTTCATTACCTGCGGCAGCTACAACTATCACGCCCTTACTGATGGCATAATCGATAGCCGCTTTTTCCAACGCATCCAGATCAGGACCACCCAAACTCATATTGAGTACAACAGGTGCGTTCTGAAGGGCACCCACTTTTAAATCAGCCATATACAAAATGCCTTCAGCAATTACGGATGACCAGCCACTGCCATTTTGGTTTAACACTTTTACCGGGATAATGGTGGACTTTGGAGCAACGCCATTAAAATAAACAGAGCCCAGTTGAAAACCAATAATGGTGCTGGTTACATGTCCGCCATGTGTACTTTGATCATGTTCCCATTTGTTTGGTTGTTCAGATACATTGCCATTTTCACCACCGCCGCCGCCAAAAGACTTTGCATATTGTACGGCAATCCTTTCCTGCGGAAAATATTGCCGCCACGAATCAGGTAAGCCCGTATCCAAAACGCCTACATATACGCCGGTACCATCCTGCGCAATGGTGCGACCTATGCCTGGTTCCGTAACATTTACCGCATCTAGGTTCCAGGTGCTGCCCCCACCTGTAAAATCTGTCACAGCGACTGCATCAACCGGCGATCCTTTGCGTTCTGCATCGGGATTCGCCGCAGTTACATAAGGCAATTTTCTTATGATGGCGAGGTTGTCCGATGTGGTGTTCATCGTTAGTGCATTGATGTCAGTGAACTGCTTCAGTACATTTCCATACAAATTTAATTCTGTAACAATTTTCTTTGTAATGGGTGTACTTAGTAATATATTAATGCCTTTGTTACCGTTAAAAAAAGTTTGCTGCAATGTACTGGCATCTGCACTTGCTGCGGTCTGTAAATCCTGCGCAGATTTGTTACAACCCGTAAAAACAAATGCAAAAAAAGAAAGTAAAAAAGATGTGATAACAGCGCGGGTATTCTTATACCGATGGCCATTCAACAATATTCCTGTTGGCTTACTTAAAAGTGATTTCATCCTGCTTGATTTTAAATGTGTGAACAATAACTGATCCCTCTATCAAATTACACATAAGAATAATGGAATCAAATTAAAGCCCTTATAATTTTTCAACATTTAAAATTATCCTGGCAGAATTTGTTAACGAAGGCCCAATGCCTCAATATAACTTTTGTTTATAATGGTGTGCTGAAATTTGCAATTGTTTAAAAATCCTTCCAGCGCCATTTTTATTTCGGCGGCATTGGTAGGTCTGTTCTTTCTTACGTCGCCAAAATCGCTCCTGGTAGTGTCGGCAAATTGTATTACCTGCTCATAATGTGGTGGCATGTTGAAGGTAACAAATCCACGTGCATTGTCTAATTTTTTATAAGGCCAGTAATGCCAGCCGATATTGTTTTTTTCCAGTGTGTTCTTAAAACCCCTTACCCAGCCATCCGTATTTTCACCGGTTTCGCCGCAATAAATGGGCACATTGTATTTATTTCGAAAGTCAATATAGTCTTGTATTACAGCCGTGGTACTATCTGTCCAGTATTTATGAAAAGTGTACACCAGTTTACTGTCAAAGGGCTGCCCGAATATTTTAAAATTTGAATCCCACTGCGATCCACCCAGGAACAGGATATGATTTTTATCCACTTCGCGGATGGCTTTGGTGATTTCTTTGTACAGGGGTTCCAGCATTGGATTGAAACGAGCTGTGTCTGCAAAATGAGGGATTGGCTCGTTCAGCAGATCATAGCCCATTACCGTCGTTTCATTTTTGTAACGGGCTGCAATTTTTTTCCAGATCGATATCGTTAATGCCCGGCTGGCTTTGCTTTCAAACAAAAAAGGATAGGCATAACTGTCGTCGATATTATCTCCGGTTTGCCCGCCCGGTGCACAGTGCATATCCAGCAATACATACAGCCCCTCTTTTTTACACCAGCCAATTACTTTATCCAGCAACGCAAAGCCACGGGCTTCGCCTTCGCCACCCATATAATCTTCTGTAGTAAACAAGCGGTAATTAAAAGGCACCCGGATAGAATTGATACCCGTGCTTTTTAACCAGTGTATATCGGCTGCGGTGATGTAATTATCAAGGTATTTTTTCCAGAAAATATTGGTTTCCTCCGGACCAATCAGTTCCAGCAACATTTCGTTAATGAGTCTTGCCGAACTGGTCTTGGTAAACTTAAACATGTAGCCCTCCGGTACCAGCCAGTTACCTAGATTGGTGCCACGAATCAGGAAAGGTTTGCCATCCACACCAATGATTTCTTTGCCTCTGGTGTTGATGAATTTTTGTTGTGCAGCAAGGTTGGTAACGATTAACAGGCAGAGTAAAAGGAAGATGTTTTTCATACTTTTTTATTACACTAATTATAACTGATTACACGAATTGAATACAGGATCAGAGTTACTTTTCACTACTTACACGACTCATCACTTTTTAAATAATAAGATTTGTAATTTTTTGATTTGGGATCCAAGCAACCTTTGAGGTTTAGAATTTTAATATTCCTGAAATCAACCGGCTGACCTTCACTTTGTAGGGCTATAAAACCTTCAGTGAGCAATGTACCATCCTTTTTAATACGCGGATCATAGTTGTGTACCACCCCGCCGCCAATTTGTGGTTTGGAATATTGCAATACGGTATCGCCGTTGATGATATGGGTGATCAGCGAATCACCTAGCACAATGATTTCTCCTTTTACCCATTGGTCACCTTCGTAGGTTTTGGAAGTGGAATTGATACAATGGCGGTCATCTATTTTACCATTAAAGATTACATCCGTGCCGGGTGAACACATATTTCCTGTTGGTCGTGGTTTACCATCCCCTAACCCGCCGAGTATCTGGAACTCAATAGAGATGGGCCAGTCCTGCTCCTTGGGCATCGTTTTGGGATCCTGTGAATGAAACATTACACCACTATTCCTGATGGTGTAATCCGGTGCGTCTTTTCTCCATTCGCCTACTAATCGGTATTCAAATACCAGGTGATAATAAGAGAAAGGTGTTTTGTAATAAAGGTGCCCAAACTGTTCGTTGAATTGATCATATTTGTCATATCGCACTTTCACCATGCCATCTTCTACCCTAAAAGTATTGCCATAATTATCGCCGGTTTCGTGGTGGTTTATTTTAGGCACCCAGTCTTTAATGTCTTTTCCGTTGAAGAGGGTTTGCCATTCTTCTTTGCCAGCTTTACGCTGGGCGAAGGCTGGTATTGTCAATAACGATATTAAAATTATTGAAAGGCACTTTGAGATGTGGTTGCTGACTTGCATCGTTGGTTTGTTTTAAGTGAATTTTTTGTTTCGGTTTTTCAACTGTATTTACCGAAGTGTTGCTCAAGATAAATCAAATTGTAATCTTAAAATACACTCTTTTTACGTATTCATTTTTACTTTTTGTTCCATCGTATCCGTCGTCAGTGTTGTTTTAAAAATTTTGTTTCATACAAAGAAAGCTAACAATACAAAGGTCACTACGCTGTAAAATTTTGTTTACGCCGTATCCGTTGTCCCGTTGTGTGGAACAAAAAAATAAGAGGTTTCAAACTGAAACCTCTTACATCAAAAAATATATGTTTTAAAATTCTACAATTCCTTCACCCGGATATTCCTGAACCGTACTACCGAGCCATGACCCAGGAAACCAATATGGCCGGTTATTCTTTTTAAACCCGGATGCTGGTTATGATCCGCAGTGCCGTTTTTGCTGGCTTCGGCAATGTCGCCATCCAGGATCACTTCACCGTTCAGCGTTACTTTAATGTGATTGCCTTGCGCAACAATCTCTTCATAGTTCCACTCTCCCACCGGTTTTAAGAAACCCCGTTTGGCGGGGATTACACCATATACCGACCCATGATATTGATAAGCATGCAGATCTTTGTACATCGGTGCCTCATTGTCCAGCACCTGTATTTCCATACCCACATAGGCCGCATCCCCTTCCAGCGGCGCACGAATACCAACGCCATTGTTGGCACCCGGTGTTAACTGAAATTCGAAACGATAGATAAAATTGCTGTACTCATTTTTAGTGTACAAATTACCATGATTGCCGTCTTTTGGTTCAATCAGTAAATCGTAATTGTCAACTTTATAATCCACTTTATTACCCGTCCACTCATCCATGTTGGTACCATCAAACAACACTTTAAATCCGTCTTTCTTTTCTTCCGCACTCAGTTCAAATTTTTCGGAGCCGGTCAACTCACGAATGTAAATATTGCGGTAAGCAACATATGTGCCATGCGCCTGCAATTCTATTTGCTCTTTGCTGAAAATCGGCAAGGCATGATCCCAGTAATTTTCCAGTACGGTATGGTCTGTTACCAGCACCCCATTTAAATAAACGGTTACTTTATCACCCCGCATAATAATGTGAAAAGTATTCCATTCACCAATGGCGTTATCGGCCAGCACCAATGGTTTGCTTTGATTCTTTTGGTTATTGTACAAACCGCCTGATCCAACCTGTGCGCCTACATCCACCCGGCTTGTATCCCATACCTGCACCTGTGGCGTACCCCGCAGGTAAATACCGGCATCACCGTCTTTGGTGATCTTCCAATCCACCAGCATTTCAAAATCACCATACAATTTTTGCGTGCAAAGGTTTTCTCCATGGCCGGTAAATACCAGCAGACCGTCTTTTACTACCCAGCCCTCCTGCATAATTTTATCTGCCTTTATTTGCGCAGCCTTTAAAGTATCAGGGTTCATTTTGGCCCGGGCAATCGGGTTGGCCACCAGGCCTTTCCAGCCGGTTAAATCTTTACCGTTGAACATAGCAACATATTCCTGGCTTTTCGGCATTTCATCCAGGTATTTCTGTATGGCTTTTTTCTGGTAGTCTGCATCCCGGCCATTTAATACGGCCATGGTTTTGGTCAGCAGGCTTCTGGCGATATCGCCGCTAAAATCTTTGTTGGCAGATGCGATGTCCAGTACAGCCAACGCTGCCTGTTGCTGAACAGCCGGATCGTCCAGGTATTTTCCTGCAAACGTAAGTGCAGTAAATGATTTACAATTTCCGGCTTCGTCTAAAATAGCCTGCTTTTGTTTGGTGGTGGTTGCCAGCTCCATCGCATCCTGCAACATCAATAATTTTTGATCGCCGGGAAATTTTGATTTGACAATGATATCAATGTAGCCATTCAATGCAGTTTCTTTATATGCTGCATTAGTAGAAGCGATTTTATACAAAGCTCTTGCTGTAGTAGCGCCCGACGCTTTTGATAAAGCGTTAACCGCTGCTGCTTTGGTGGCATCATCACCGCTGGCAAACGCGGATTGCAATTCGTTTAAGGCTTTGCTGCCGCCTATGGCAGACAAAACATTAAAGTAGCGGGGCTTTTTATCATTGGCTGCTTTAGCCATTTGCTGTAGCAATAACTGTGTACGGGCAACCGTATCTTTTATACCGGCTGTTGCATTGATGATGGCTTGCTGATAAAATGGCTGATCATCTGTACCAGATGCTTCCAGCAAAGCGACCACCTGTGGTAAATCTTTTTGCATTACAACCGCCGGCAATGCTTTTACTGCCGCTTCGTGTACCGAAGCATCGTTACTGTTGATTTCTGCAAACACATTGACAGCGGCATTATCGGCTGACCTTGCCTGCAGCACACTTAGCAATGCTACTTTTGCAGCCGGTGTTGCACCCTGCAATGCAGCGGCAACAGCCCTGCTTACGCCATCGCCTTTTATTTGTTGCAACGCATTTTTAGCTGCTTCAATGGTGGCGGAATTGCCTTTGGTTAAGGCGCTCAAAATGGCTGGCAGACTTTCCTGCTGGCCAACTTTTGCAACGGCTGCTATTGCCGCACCCTGCACGGCTTCGTTGTTGCTCTGCATTAGTTTCTTTAATGCGGGCAACGAAGTTTTATCGGCTGTTTTACTTAAAAACGAAAGCAACTGTACCTGTGCTTCCGGCGAAACGGCGGGGAGCAGTTTTACCCATTGTGCATTGGTGGCAGCTGTTTGATAAGGCGCCGCAAATTGTAAAGCGGCGCCGCGGTATTTGATGTCTTTATCCTGCATAGCAGCCTGCAACAGTGCCAATCCCTTAGCGCCGTTAATGTCAGTCAATATTTTCAGGCCGGCAATGCGTGTTTGCAATTGTTTGGCTCCTGCTGCATCCGTCATTAGTTTAGTGGCATATTGAACAGCTAATGGTTTACTGGTTTTAGCCAGTTGTTGCAGGTATAAAATATAGTCGGATGTTGCGTTGGTATTGTCGTATGTAAAGCCTGCTTTTTGTGCGGCACTTTGCAACAACTTTGCGCTGGAGGCGTCATCTATTTTTGCCAGGGCTGCCAGGCTAACTTTGCGTTGTTGTTCATCTGTTGTGTTAGCCAGTTTGGTGATGGCGGCCACGGCGGCTTTGCTTTGCGTATAGCCCAGCGCTTCCACCAGCGAGTTTTGCGTATCGCCTGATGAACCGGGCAATGCTTTCAGTAATGCTTTTTGAGCCAGCGGTGTTTTTATTTGTGCCAGCGCTCTTGCTGCTACCCCACCCAGGTCGGCGTTGCTGAGGTATTTTTCAATGCAGGGCACTGCATCGTCCTTACCAAAACGTTGTAACTGGTAAATAATAAATTGTTTGTTTTTGCTGTCGGCCACTTTATCCAGCCCGGTGCAATAGGCAACTACCGCGGCTTGCCGTTCTGCATCCTTACCGGTTTGAATGACGTACGATGCGTAGGCGCTCAGGGCATACTCCAGCGAAGTATTGTCGCCTGTACCCTGTGCGGCAAACTGGCTGATCATTGTTACCAATCCGTCCTGTTTTAAGTCAGTAATGGATTGCATGCTTTTATCCAGCTGCGCTTTGTTTTGTGCAGGCATGCTGGCCAGCACGTCGGCTATTTTGGTTGATAACAGTCTTATGTCGGGCGTTTGTGCTGTTGCTGAAAATGCAGCGAACAAAAGCAATAAGAAACTGAGTTTAAAAATTTGCATATTGAATACAATATTGAAAAAATAAAAAATAAAGTCGTTTATATGTGTTGATCTCCGTTTTGATGTGTTGCCCGAACCAATACTTTTTGACACTGCAGGCGTACCATTTAATTACCGCTGTACAAGCGTGCGACGCCAATGAAGCTCATAAAAGCTTTGCAGCCCGGACAACCATTTGTTACAGATTAAATGGAGAGCGCATCGGCGGATCACTTAACCTGTTGGCTTCTTCATCGTTGATGAATTGCTGTGTTACCGGATCAAACTTCAACGAGCGGCCGAGCTCCAACGCAATTTTACTCATGTTGATAATGGTACAACTGCGGTGCCCGTTGCTTTCATTGAGCGCAAACTTTTTACGGTTGGTTACGGCATCAATAAAGTTGGTTACCTGTGGTTCAGGATCAGGAAATGCATCCAGCTTCTTTTGCAGATCGGGAATATCTGATTTAAAACCGGGGTACAATTTGCCGAGCGGACCTTCAATATACGGAGCGCCCGCATCCTTGCCTTCGCCGTCTAAAATGATCTTACAACCATCGGCGTAGGTGTACTCAATCCTGCGCCAGGTGCCGACTGCGTCAGGATGCTGTTGTGGTGCATCAATTTCTACTGAAACAGGACTGGTATCATCCTTGCCCAAAAAATATTGAATGGGATCAATGTAATGCTGCCCCATATCGCCGAGCCCGCCGCCATCATAATCCCAGTAGCCACGAAATGTTTGATGCACGCGGTGCGGATTATACGGCTTGTATTGCGCCGGCCCGAGCCACATATTGTAATCCAGTTCAGGCGGCGGTGTCATGGCTTCCAGGTTGGTTTTGCCTACCCAGTAAAATTTCCAGTCGAACCCTGTGTGACGGCTTACCGTAACTTTTAATGGCCAGCCAAGCAAGCCACTGTTCACTAATTTTTTAATTGGCTTCACCGTGGTTTGCATGCCATAGAAATTATCTTCAAACCGGAACCAGGTATTGAGGCGAAAGATGCGGCCATGTTGCTGCACGGCTTCTACCAGGCGCTTGCCTTCGCCGATGGTACGGGTCATGGGTTTTTCGCACCAGATATCTTTGCCGGCCCGTGCCGCATCGGCGGCGATGATGCCGTGCCAGTGCGGCGGTGTAGCGATGTGTACAATGTCCACCTCCGGTAGCGTGATCACTTCGCGGTAATCCGTAAAGGTTTTAACGCCGTGGGGTAACATGGCGGCGGCTTCTTTTAAATGTGTTTTATCTACATCGCAAATGGCGCCTACCCTGGTGGCGGCATAGCCAAAATGCCCGCGGCCCATGCCTCCTACGCCAATAACGGCCTTGGTTAGCTGATCGCTGGGCGCCAGGAAACCGCGGCCCAGTACATGTCGCGGTACAATGGTAAATGCAATGGCTGCGCCGACAGTATTTTTTATAAACGACCGGCGGGTGTTGTTTTTTTGTGGCATACAATAATTGAATAACGTTAAAAATGTGGGGCGGACAAGCGTATTATAATTTGGTTTGTGAATCTATACATTTTTTGGATAGGTAGTTTAGCGGTGGTAATAAAAAGGTAAATATTTTACCGGCATTGGGTTATATAATGGACATCGTTGTGTCACTCCCTTGTACTGTATACCATTGTGGAACTTTTACCGAAGCGTAGAATGCATCTAACGTATAGGTGACAAGCTTCGAAGATATTTTCAAAGCAATAATGTTTTCAAAAAAGATGTCACCTCTTTGGAAGAATCAATCTTTCGGAGATGCATAAATGATATTTTTACACGCAATAAAACAAAAGTTATTTAAGTAACCAGAATATATCAGGGGGCAATTAACATCTGATTAAAATCAGCATCTGTAATTTATAACATGAAATTTATTCACTTTAACTATTTCTGCCTCTATAACTTTTTTTATAAAGACGGATATAACTTTATTGAGAAAGACTCATTTGGGCTTCACGAAAAAGTCTATTATCGGGCATTAAACACTGAGCAACGACCAATCTTCCTTTTTTCACTTTCATTGTGGTTTTGGTCTGCTGCAATCAGGCTTTTACTTGCACTTTTTTTTAACTTATCCGCAGGCCAATTTTTCTTGTCGGACGAGGGCTTTATCATAGTACCTATCATCTGGGCAATTGGCCATTTTTATTTTGTTGACAATTTACGCTATCTCAGGATTTACGCAGAATACAGAGATACTGACAAAGAAATTCAACGTCTGCAGTTAAAAAGAATAGTCATCTTTTCGGTAATACCTGTTGTGGTAATATTATTTATATTTTTATCTAACCCATCTGCGTATGGATGGGGCTCCGCCATCCGGGGTAACAAATCATAGTTGTCGTCCCGACTGACTCAGGGCTCTGTCTCGTTTCTGATTCATTGTAAACTATTGGGAAAGTCTTATTTCGCAAGACCGGCAATAGCAAGTGGTAATATGCGCATCACTTCACCATTTAAAGAAGTGCCTGCACCAATAATGGAAGCAAAAAATCAAACTATTTAGCTACTTTTAAACTCACGATTTTTAGTTACGGTTTGCTGCGTAACAGATGAAAATGCCAACTTTTTAAACCATCTTACCAACCGTAAAATTTTAAACTTCATTGATTGTATGAAAGCAACTAAAATAATTTTTGCCAGCATACTTTGTGCCACATCATTGCTGTATGCCATCGGTACAAAACAAGTTATTATAATTGCTCCCTCAGATGAAACCACCCTTGCAGTGAAAACTCAATTAAGTCCAGCAGATTCATTGTTGGATGCAGGTATAACTTCAAGTAATGAAAAAAAATCAGGACGATGGGAAATATTGTTTGATGGCAAAAACACCGATCAATGGAAGAGTATAAACGCTGACAGTTTTCCCTCTCATGCGTGGAAAATAGAAGACGGCACTTTGTCTGTAGATAACCACGCCAAAGACGGCGACATCATTACCCGGGAAGTATACGCTGACTTCGATTTGCTGTTTGATTTTAAATTAACTGATGGCGCTAACAGCGGTATCAAATATTTTGTAGACTACATTAAAGACAATACTTCCGGCAAAATGTTGTACAACGGGCCCGAGTACCAGGTGATTGACGATTACAATCACCCGTATCTAAAAGACAAGCAACATCCGGATGCCACTACTGCCGCGTTGTACCTTATTTATGCGCCGAAAAATAAAAAACTGTTTCCTGCAGGTGAGTGGAACAGCGGCAGGATAGTGGCCAAAGGCAACCATTTGGAGCATTGGCTAAATGGTATAAAAGTGGTGAGTTGCGAAAGAGGAAGTAAAGATTTTCGGGATAGAATGGCAATTACCAAATTCAATAGTTATGATCATTATGGGGAGCTGCCGGCCGGCCATATTATGCTAACGGATCATGATGGCGACAAAGTGTACTTCAGGAATATCAAAATTAAAAGGCTAAAATAAAATATCGGTTGAGATTGCTTTTTTACCAGCAGAATGTTCTGTTTTTTGGTTTGAAGAACAAGTGCCGTGTTTACGAATATAATCAAAAAAATCGGCGTCTCAACAGGCCCGGGGAATACAGATTTTGTTGAACTTCCATTCTGGCTGCGTCTCACCTTGTGCTTGCGGCAAATAGGAACGTTGCGTATTATGTGGCGGTAAGCTGTCCAACATCCCGCCATACTCATTTTGCACGCACATGCAAGGATACGATGGCATACAGGAAACGCAAATTGCTATCATTGCGTCTGCATTATTACTGAAGCATTGAATGAATGGATGAGTATGACTACTTTCGTGAACTGATTGTACACTTTTATTAGCCTTTATGAGCAATATATTTCCTAACGAAAATCAAATTCACTGTGTCACGTGTTTTCAGGATCTTGTTTCTACGCCTTTTCATGGCGTAACGAATGCAATTTGCTGGAACCGTTCTTTAACGGGTGATTTTACGGAGATTGTCAGCAAGGTTGCACTAACCGAAAATATAACGATATTGGAAGAAGAGGACCTGTGTGCACTTGAGTTGAGTGAACAGGGGCAACTTGCCCGTGTCATTCTTTTACAGGATTTTAATTTGTTGCAGGCGCATGGCGATCGAAATACAATTTGATCCTTCCATCTTTTCATACCGCAGTTTACTGGAATTTTTTTTCCAGATACACGATCCTACAACACTTAACCGGCAGGGTAACGATCGCGGTATGTCGTACCGCTCCGCCATTTTTTATTTAAGTGATGAGCAGAAAGCAACGGCTGAAACATTGATCAGTGAAATGAATGCTTCCGGTAAATGGCCCGGACCAGTAGTTACTGCCGTGGTACCGGCAGCGATTTTTGGAATGCGGAAGAGGAACACCAGGATTACCTGCAGAAAAATCCTTACGGCTATACCTGCCATTACATCCGGCCTGAGTGGACGTTGGGGTAGCGAGTTGTGAGTGGTGAATAGTTTAAAGGGGCACTTCACTAAACAAAAGAGCGGGTGAAACTTAATTTTATAAAGAAGGCGCTGGTCCGTTGACCAGCGCCTTCTTTAATTTATATGCAAACTACTACTTCAACGTTGATAAAAACGCCACTACATCCCTGATCTCTTTTTTGGTAAGAATATTTTTCATCTCCGGCATGCTGGACATTGCATTTGTTCTTTTTGCCACATCGGTTTTGTTGATTACGGCATTGGGCTCACCGTTGATTTTTACAGTTAATGTTTTATCCGTTTCCTGTTCCAGTATACCTGAAATGGTTTTGCCATCTTTCAGTTGCAGGGTTACACTACCATAGCCCGGGGATAGTCTTGCACTCGGATTGATCAGCGCTTCCAGCAGTTTTTCTCTTGGTAACCGGCTGGCGATACCATTCAGCTTTGGCCCCGCATTACCCCCCAAATCATCATACGAGTGACAGCGGATACATTGTGAAGCCTGCCCTTCAAAAAAGATATTTCTTCCGTGGTTTGCATCACCGCCATACAAACTACCGGCAAAAGATGCGGTCAGTTCATCGGGAGCAGTACCTGCCATCGCTGCTTTGTATTTTGCAATCAGTGGCTGGCTTTTGGTGCTGTCAATGGCTTCGCCCAATTCAAAATAAATATCGGGTGATAATTTTTTGTTTGCCAATTGCGCCAACAGGCCGCTAAATACTTCGTTGGTATTGCTTACCGGCAGGTTGCCCAGCGTGAGCAACGCCGCCTGTTTTTCTTCCGTAGTTTTTGTGTTGATGACATCCGCCAGCAATTTTACCATCAATGGCTTAGGGATGTTTAGTTTGCTGATCATGTCGATGCCGGCCACCCTTACTGGTTTATCGGCGCTTGTTAACGCAACTTGTATGGCTTCTGCAACAGACGGTTGCTGCATGGCTGCCAGGGCTTTCAGCGCTTCTACTTTTACCGGTGCATCTTTATCCTGCTTTAACAGTGCCAGTAATTTTGTTGTGCCCTGCACCAGGTGTAATTTATTCACTGCCTTTACAGCACTAAGCCTAACAGCAGCGTCGTTGTTGCTGAGCAGTGTTACCAATGCATTACCTGCTTTGTTTATTACCAGCATACTGTCTCTTTGTACCACACCACGGTAGCGTCCATCTACCCTGTCCACAACGGAGGGCCTTGCCCAATTGCTTAGTGCAGCAACTGCTTCTGCCTGTAACGCAGGCGGACTGCCGGGAGCGGTAGCATAATTCACCAGGTTTTGTATGGAGGCTTCGGTGCCCATTCTGGAGTTGGCACTGATGGCTCTTCTTATCAATGCTTCGTTTTTAAAATGCGTGGTGTTAAGCAAAGCGGCCAACGCGGGAATAGCACCTTCAATAGAAAGATCATCATTGATGCCACGGGCTGCTTCCGTAACAATAAACTCATCAGCATCTTTTAAAAAGTTGGCGATGCCAGCATTGCCCATTCTTCTCAATGCTACTACCGCAGCGATTCTTACGCCACGGGAGGGATGATTGGCCAACGCAATTACGGGATCTGCCTTACCAATTCTTGCCAATGCAAGACTACCCGCATGACGCAGGTAAGCGTCTTTATCATTGTTGTCTGCAAGCATTTCTATGATCGGGTTGATGGCTGGCTCATATTCGATTCTGCCCAATGCTTCGGCCGCAAAAAAACGGGCACGGCTGGCGGTATCTTTTAACAACGGCACCAGGTATTTTCCTGCATCGGCATATTTAATATCGCCGAGCCATTTGGCGGCCTGTGCTCGTATTTCCGCATCTTTATCCTGCAAAAAAGGAATCAATACAGCAGCATATTTTTTATCCTGCCTGCCGAGCTGGCTGATACCCCAAATGGAATTTACCCTTGCCAGCTGGTTGGCGGTTTGGGTAAGGTATTGCTGAAAGATGGCTGCCCCTTTGTCTTTGCGTTTTACCAATTCAAATTGTGCTTTCATCCTAACCCGCATGTCGGCGTTCTTCAACAATTCGCCCAGCGCTGCTTCTGTATTGGTTGTAAAATCTTCGGCCAGCAATTTCTTTGTCAATATGCGACCCGGTAATGAAGCTGCGTTTTTATCATCCATCTTCCAGATGCGGCCATAATTGTGCGTGCCCCATCCGTCTATCCAATCTGCAATGTACATGGCACCATCCGGACCAAAATCAAGCCCTGTAGCCAATACGCCACCCAATACTTTTTTATTTTCACCCAACGAAAATCCGGCACCGGCAGGGTTGAGTTTAAAACTGTAAATGCCCGACTGCGCAGGATTGCCCACAAACTCTGCTACAAAAAAAGTGCTGTTGTATTTGGGGCTCAATGCCGTTCCGGGATTGTACACAAACCCCGCCGGGCCACTTACAAAATTTTCTATACAGGGTGTAATGTAAGCTGCCTGCCCCTCGAACCTTGGCTTCCAAAGGTTTTCTGCCATCCACACTTTGTAAGTGTTATTGTTGGGATCATTGTATTTACCATATTGCCAGTTGCTGCGCCAGCCAATGTCGGCACCGTTTACAACATACACCAGCCGCTCTTTTTCTCCGGCGTGATCACCATCGTTGTCTTCACTGATGAGGTTGCCATATTCGTCAAACGCAAACTCGTGCGTATTGCGGTTGCCGTAAGCAAATATTTCAAAGTCACTGCCATCGGGATTGCTCCTTGCTATCACGCCGCTGTTGGGATGCTTCCACTCTTTGCCACTTTTATCTTTACCGCTAAAACCAATATCACCAATCTGCCAGTATATCCTGCCATCAGGACCCATTTCAACACCACTCATACCATGACCACTAAACCCGATGTGAATACCATAGCCGTGAGACATGGATGTTTTTTCATCAGCTATGCCGTCGCCATTTTTATCCTGCAACCGCCACATATCCGGTCCTACTGCAACATACAGGTCTTTTCCATCTACCAGCACACCGCCGGCAACATCCGTTACTTCATCATGAAAATCGTTTACCGCCAGCTGTGTTTTATCGGCCACACCATCGCCATTTATATCTTCAACTTTATACACGTTTTCGGTTTCCACGGTCATGTCTTTCCAATCGTGAGAGCCATCTTTATTCACATCTTTCAGCCATTCATTTTTCTTACTGTTTTCAGGCGATAAGGTCTTATGTAAAAAGGCACGCTTTTCTTCAACGGTTTGTAGTTGTATAGAACCCAACTCCCAATCCTGGTGGCCGCGAATATCAAATTCAGAATTCTTTTGCCGGTTGGTAGTAGTGTAATAAAGTTTACCCGAATCATCAATATCGATGGCAATGGGAGAAATCACCAGCGAATCGATACCCCATAAAGACAAGGTTAAACTATCTGCCAGTGCTGGTTTGATGAGCGACCCGATAGAATCGGCCAGGGACTTGGTTTTCGCCGGGTTCATCTGGTGAATGCCCAAATCAACGGTGCCAGCAATATCTTTTTTTTGATTGCATGCGGCCAGGGTACTGATAACGGCTACGCCATAAAAAACGCGGTTTGAACAAAACCGGGGAAGAGTAAAATTGAATTTCATATTGACAATTATAAAAGTGGAGATACAATATTATGGCAAAAGAATGTTTGTTGAAAATGTTTATGCAGGTTAGGCCAAATAATTTGGTTGAGCATTCCTTTTTACACAACCTGGTGACGAATGATGCTCCATAAGATCCGGCACTTTTGCAGTTAAAGATTGCTCCGGGCGCCCTGGTAAGTCATGTTATATAAATATTGTCCAAATACAATCACTACTATAATGCCATACCTTTATTTATATTCGTAATACTAATCATCCACTATGCAAAAAATGATCGTAACCATCCTGCTCAGTTTTATTTTAGTACAAACCATTGCGCAGCCGAAGCAAAAAGCAACTACATTTTTACTGGGGCAAGTGAACTTAACTACTCACGGCCGCACAACCGGAAACAACCCCTGGGGAGCCGGACTTGGTATTCAAACTTTTTTTGGCAGCAAAACAAAATTTAAAGCAGTAGTTGAACTTACCGGCGATGTATACCTGGCAAATGACAAGGTGTTAAGACTGAATACCGATGGGACTTCCTTTACGCCTGTAGATGATGTGCCGGGAATGGTCAATCTTTTTGTAGGTGCTTCCTATCATCCCGATCAACATATTTACCTGTCGCTGATGACTGGCCCCAGTTTTATAAATGGCAGCATGTTATTAGGCGTTAAACCTTCCGTGGGTTTTTATTTTTCCAAAACGCAACGCTGTCTGGGCAAGTTGTCTTACATCAATATTTTTAACCGGGATAAAACCACGAAGGAAGATTTTGGATCACTCAGCCTGGCAATTGGAATCAGACTATTCTGATTGTTCAGCAGTTAATGCAAAAAGTAAAAGTCAGCAACAGGAGGAAACCAGCATAAAACACAGCGAATGTCATACGTCTTAATTATTCATGAAGTAAGCAATTACATTGCCTGGAAAAAAATATTCGATGCTGCAGCAGGGATGAGAAAAGAAGCAGGAGAAATTGCTTACCAGGTATTGAGATATGAAAATGAGCCAAACAAAATTGTCCACTTTTCTGCCTGGTCATCTATCGAAAATGCCAAAGCTTTTTTTGAGTCTCCGCGGCTGGTGGAGATTAGAAAAGAAGCAGGTGTAAAATCCCCTGAATTTATTTATTTGGAACAACTGGACGCCGGTACATTATAATACCAGTAATTGTATTGAAGACCACTTTTGAAATGAAAAAATATTATTTTGCGGGCCTTATTCTGTTAATAATAAATATAGCAATCTTTATCTTTTTTACCAAAACTGGTATCAGCAAGGATGAGGGTTGGCATGTAACGATTTATCCGCTTAACTTCCTGCTGGTTCGTGCGTTCGCACTTTCAACACTGCTTGCATTTTTGTGTTTCATCGTTTGCCAGCGGTTAAAAGTAACAAAGCCATTTGCAGTTTCAGCATTGTATTTTATCTGTGTTTCAATAGCATTGCTGTTATTGACAATTCCATTTTTGCCTTACAAAATTATTTCGGTAAATGAAATAATGCCGACCATGGCAGATACAATAAAACTAATTGCCTCAGCAGCATTCTATCCGGTATTTCTTATCCACCTGCTGTTGATTTTATACTTTATCTTCTCCATTCGAAAAAGTGCTCAGTAAGTGATTAAGAATAATTCATTTTACTCCAACACTTTCACCAGCTCCCTTAACCGGATATCTTTTGATGAGGCACCAATCATAATCCTGAACTCGCCCGGCTCTACAATCCATTGCATATGGGCATCAAGCATCTTCAACAGTTCGGGTGTAATAGTAAAAGAAATTTCTTTTGCTTCTCCCGCTTTTAATGACAGGCGCTGAAACCCTTTTAATTGTTTTACGGGTTGTGCAAGTGAAGACAATACATCGCGGATGTACAATTGCACTACTTCATCACCATCAACACTGCCTGTATTTTTTATAGTGCAGTACACCTTCGCAGAATCATTTTTCGTCCACTGCTTTTTATCAAAGCGGAGGTTGCTGTATTCAAAAGAGGTATAGCTTAAACCAAACCCAAAAGGAAACAAAGGCTGACCGTTGAGGTTGGCATAATCGTCCGTTCGGCCGGTAGGTTTGTGGTTGTACACGAGCGGCATTTGTCCTTCAAATACAGGAAAGGTAATGGGCAGGCGGCCAGCAGGATTGTAATCACCGAACAACACATCTGCGATGGCATTGCCACCGTCTTCACCAGGATACCAGGCATCCAAAATGGCTGGCACCCTGTTGATCCATTTGCTCATGGTGATAGCGCTGCCGCCAATTAACACTACTACAAGCGGCTTGCCCGTGGCAGCAACCTGTTCAATCAGTTCTTCCTGGTGGCCGGGCAAACCAAGGTAGGCCCGGTCCTGCGACTCCCCTTCTTCAATACCCGCTACAATTACTGCAACCTCTGATTTTTTTGCCGCGGCAACCGCCTCCGTTATTTTTTGCTGCCAGTCATTGGCCATCCCCACATTCCAGATCAATTTAAAGCGGGCATATCCCTGTGATTCAAAAAATTCAATGCGGATGTTGTAGTCTTTGTCTTTTTCAAAATATACATTCGCAAGTTGGGTTGTATAAGTCTGGCTCTTCCAGTTATCAACAATCAATTTATCATTGAGGTATAAGCGATAGCCATCATTGCCTTCAATACCCAGCTGGTATTTTCCAGTGGCCGGAGATTTTATTTTACCCGCCCATTTTACGGAGTAAAAATCATAGTTTACTTCAGGAGCCGGCGAGTACAATGTCCAGCCAAAATTAATTTCTTTATCTATTCTTGTAAGTACAGGAGCACCTGATAATTGCACGTTATTAAAATACTGACCCAACAGACCCGCTTCCGTTTTGCCGTTGCTGGTGAAAGACAAATTTGTAGCTGCTACCGGCACCCACTGTGGTGAGTTACGCCCGCAACCAGCGGTATACTGAATGGCGACTGACGTACCCAGTTTATTTTTAAGTCCCTGCAGTATGCTCACCTTATTGTTGCCGGGTCCACTATACCCGCCCAGTCTGGCTTCCGCTGCATCAGTACCAATGAGTGCCATTGTTTTAATTGATTTTTTTAAGGGCAATGCATGGCCCTCATTTTTCAACAGCACCATTGATTTTAAGGATGCTTCTTTAGCCAGTTGTTTATGTACCGGGTTGCCGTTCCATCTATTTACTTCTTCTTCATTGGTGTATGGGTTCTCAAATAACCCGAGTTCAAATTTTACCCGCAGCACCCTTTCTACGGCGGCATCAATTGTTTTGCTGCTGATTCTTCCATCCAAAAATGCGGGCATAAATAATACGTGGTGTTCCCATGCAGTTTGAAAAATAACATCCAGTCCATTGTTCATTGCTTTGGCACCTGCATCAGCATAATCGCTGGCGGTATAGTGCAATACATTGGCGCCGCCGGTGGCAGAAGCATCTGTAATAACAAAGCCTTTAAAATTCAGTTGTTTTTTCAACACTTCATTGAGCAGCCAATTATTGGCTGTGCTCGGGCTGCCGTTGATGGAATTGTAGGCCGTCATTACACTTCGGCTGCCACCTCTTTCAAAGCAGGCTGTAAATGGTGGCAGGTAAATTTCCCGCAGTAATCTTTCATCAATATCAATCGGGTAACTATCCCTTCCACCATCGCCGCTGTTGGCCAAAAAATGTTTAGGTGTTGTTACTACACCCATCTGTTCAAAAGGCGATACAAAAGCTACCCCCATTGCTGAAGACAAGAATGGATCTTCTCCATACGTCTCTTCTACCCGTCCCCATCTTACATCGCTGGCAATGTTTACAACGGGCGATAATATCTGCCGGATGCCACGGCTTTTGGTCTCACGGGCAATGGCCGTTGCCACTGTTTTCATAAAAGTGGTATCCCAGCCGGCAGCGAGGCCGATGGCTGCCGGAAAAGCAGTTGCACCGTCCCTTACCAAACCATGCAGGGCTTCATCAAACGCAATGATGGGAATACCAAGCCTGGTTTCATCCACAAAATAATGCTGCATTTTATTAATGAGTTTAGCTGTTTCAACTGCGTTGGAAGCAGCACTGTAATTTAACAGCTGCCCCGCCGCATCCGTACTCCCTTTTGCACTTACCTGGAAACCGAATATGCCATTTTTATATTTTTCCTTGCCATCACTTAAATCGCCGGGTATCATAAACAACTGCCAGAATTTTTCTTCGGGCGTCATCCTTGCAAGCAAATCTTTTACCCTTTGGTCAACAGGTAGTTTCGGATTTTTATATGGCAATAGCGACTGGCCAGTTGTTTGCAAAAACGAAAGCAGCACGCCAATAAAAACAATATACTTTTTCATGTAACAAATGTATTTAAACAGGTGGTGATGCATTTCTTCTTTATTAACTTATGCTAAACCTATATTGTCCATCAAAAACAGCCAGGTATTTTTGGACCTGCTGTTAATCGCAATGGCGACATCGTTGTGTCACTCCCTTGAGCCGTATGTTCTTTTTGCAACAACAAAAACGGAGAGCATTCAATCAATCAACGTGTCTTTATTGTAAAAAAATCCAAAGCTGTTATTTTAAAACCTGATCGTTTGTGTGCTTCCATTTAATACCAATTTATTAAAAACTATACCCGTTGCAGCAGATACTTTCAGGCGTAGTTGACTACCTTCTCTTTTTACTTCTATATCAAAGGTATTTTGATATCCATGCACATGCTTCAACTGCATAAAATCCCATTCAGCAGGTAATTGGGTTGTGATAGTAAAGGCCTTAAAATCAATTGGCCGTATACCAAACAAACCTTCTGTATATATCCGGCAATACAAACCACTTTCTGCAGAAAGATGCCGCTGATTGCCTTCAGGATAAGCTTCAACGGGATAGGGAACATGTTCACCCAGCAACCTGCGGTTGGAATAATATTGCAGATACTGTAAGCCCCGTTTGGTATCGCCGGCAGCGAACAATCCACGCAATGCATATAGCGTAGAACGATCCCAAAATGTTTTATCACCGGCCTGCGAGGCAAGCCCATCATCCGTCCATAATTGTGGTGAAAACAAGGCGTCAATCGTACCTTGCTTGCGGTCGAAAATACCAACGGTTAAAGGCGTACAAATCCATGAACGTAGTTTATCGTTGCCATCATAATAGCGGTAAGTATCATACCCCATTACAGTAGCGCCAAAGTAGGCATTGATGTTCTTTTTAAGGCTGATTGCTGCCGACTTATATGATGCTATTTGGTTTTTATCTTTCTGCAGTGCTTCACCCAAATAAGCCGCTGAAATCAGTGCATCATAATACAATGAAGATGTATTTAAATTGGCTTTCCCGGAAGGAAAACGACCTTCCAGTTCATCCGATTCTGAAGCCACCACACCAGCGTCATTCAGTTTGCGTTTATTGTATTCCAGGCACCATTCAATCAAAGGCCATAGTTCCGTCGCCATTTTTTTATCGCCCTGCGACAATGCAAATCTGGATGCGCCGTATGCTATCATAGCCGCATCCCCCCGGTCGCCTGCGCCGTTCCAGATATCGGTTCCTTCTGCTACAATCGAGCTGGGTATTGGCTTGTAGTCTGCATTCATAAACCGGGCAAAATGCCGGTAAGCGTTGAGCGCTGACTCAATGCCGTAATTATATCCCAGGTAAGGAAAAAATGGGTTGATGTATTCGGCCTGGTCGTTGGCCCAGATGGCCGCGTAATAACTCAGTCCGCCGGGACCGTGCATTGGTCCCCCTTTGGTTTGATAGATACTTTCCGCAGCACGGATTTTTGCGAAAGCGAAGGCCCTGTTCAAAACGCTGTCCGGCGTTTCCAGTACCAGGTTATCATTTAAAAGCGACAGCAATTCATTTCTTTTTACAAGTTCATCGGCTACCTCTGTATTGCTGTAATCCTGTCCCTTTTTTATAGCCGAAAAGTACAGGTAAAAAGTATACGATTGGCTGGGTTGTAGCTGAATAGTGGCTGCATTTTTTGTTTGCACCATAACATCATAGCTCCCTTCAACACCATCAGCAGCATTGGTAGCAGTTTTGATATTGAGTAACGGAATTTCAACCGTTGCTGGCTTTTCATCTTTGTTTAATAGTTGGTATTGTTCGCAAAATACAGGAAGGCCGGTAGAGGGAAAAATTGTCCTGGTTAATTCAAGATGTTCATTGAGCATGCTCTTTACCACCAGCGTTCCGTTCAGTGAGACAGTGATTACCTTTTCTCCCTGAATTTGTTTTTTATTTACCACGATCATTTTTACGGGGTCGATACTAAAAGACCGGATTAAACTGGCGTGTGTATTATTGGGTATCGTGCGCAGCATCGGCCACACGATGTCGCGGTTGATAAAAAAAGATTGATCCGCATTCACTCCGTAGTGTATAACAGCAGAAATGAATTTTCCACTCATTTCAATGTGATCCTGGTGTGGCAGCCGGTCGCTTACTGTCCATTGAATGGTGTTACCGCCGGCCAGTTCCCAGCGATTTTGCTGGGCCATCGTCTTTTGCAGTGAAGTAAATAACATCGTAATTAAAAGGATTCTTTTCATCAATACTTTTCTTTGATTATTAAATGGAGCGGTAATATAATTATTAATTGCAGCTTGCAGCAGCTTACTGAAAACAATTTGTAAGTAAGTCAGGATTGAATGAACCGGAACATAGTGACCTTTCTTAACGACGCAAGCAGGAATTGAATTTTTGAGTATAACTGCCGGAACGTGTCAGGAGCGGCCTCAATTGCCAGTCAGGATGTTTCACTAACCTGGCTACCATTCATGTAAAAAAAATATTGAAGGCAGTATCTTTCGTAACTTCAAACTCATATCAGAGGGCAGTTAAACTGCCTCATAAAAAAGCCACAAACATGATCATTCAACAACCCAACCGCACCGCTTACCGGGTCGAAATGATTTTATCAGGCGTGTTTTTGTTTGCCTGCCTGGTATGCTTCATTGTTAATTATTCTATTGATCGTTTCTTTAGCTGGTCATTGTACCCGGCCGGCGCTTTGTTTATGATATGGGCCACCATTACTCCATTTTTGCTGCTGCAAAAAAATAGAGCAGAAGGTTCATTCATAGCGTTGAGCGTTACCCTGATTCCCTTTTTATTATTGGTGCAATGGCTGGTGCCGGCAAAGGGCTGGTTTTTACCATTGGCACTGCCGCTCGCTCTCCTGGTGTTGGCGGGCCTCGGTATATGCCTCTTTGCTTTTCGCTTTATAAAAAACAAATTATACACGGTTGCTGTGGCCATTTTTGTGTTTGGCGTAGTGGTAAATTATGGTGTCGGTATGGTTGTAAAAAATTATTTGCCCTATTCAGGCATTGATGAAGTTTCCAGGATTTCTACCATGGCCGCAGCTGGTATTTTATCATTGCTGCTGGCCGTAGTTGGTTCTCTTAAAACTACTGTACGGCCTTAAGCACCCGGCATTTTAAAATGCTGCTAAAAATCACTATCATATTTCTGCTCAACACATTGCCTGCCGAAACACTACCAATAATATTGCTGCATTTCGGTATCGTAACCCTAAGCTTCATTTTGTTTCAGTGTTTGGCCGCGGCTGGTGGCAAGGGATGTACCCATAAACTATTTGCGCATCCGTGCACCAAGTGCTACCTTAGTAAAGGCGCGTTTACTACTGCGCCAATATGAATTAAAAAGATGAACATGAAAAATAGTTGCTTTCTCTTTCTGTTTCTAATGAGTGGCTTTTTTGTTTATGCACAAGCTCGTAAGTTATCCGAACAGCAGCGACAAGCCATTGCCGGGCTGATCAATCAATACTCGCAGGCCCGCGAACTAAGGGACACCCTGTTGCTAAAAAAGATACTGACTGCAGATATAGATCAGCTGGTATCTACCGGTGAATGGAGGGCAGGTATTGGTGAGGCCGTGCAAGGAATGATGAGGAGCTCTGCCAATAACCCGGAGCATAGAACACTTACCGTGGATAAGATACGGCTGGTAACAGCTAACAGTGCTATAGTAGATTGCCGCTATGAAATCGCCAATTCCAATGGTGATCCCAAAAAAATGTGGAGTTCGTTTATCGTGGTGGAAAACAAGCATGTTTGGAAAATAGCCGCCATAAGAAATATGTTGCCTGCAGTCCGTTAATTGAGATGAATTTAATTTGGCTGTACCGTTTTAATTTAGTGCCGGTGTTGCTTCTTTTTTAAGCCCTGCGGATACCTGTTAAAATAGTTGTATTTTAATTTTTCAATTAACAAATATGTTGAATAGACGAGACTCTCTTAAATTATCCGCTGCGTTAGTTGCAGGTATATTTATTCCCGCATCAGTCAGAGCCACCGTTACTGCGCCGCAAGGCCCTTTCCGGTTTTGCCTCAATACAAGCACCATCAGTGGCCAAAACCCGGGACTGCTGCGTGCTATAGACATTGCTTCCACAGCGGGTTACGATGGTATGGAGCTTTGGATAAGTGATATCAGGGCCTGGCTTAAACAGGGAAACACGCTACAGTCATTGGCAGCTTATCTTTCATCAAAAAATATAGTGGTAGAAAATGCGATCAGCTTTACCGCATGGATGGTGGATGACGAGGCGCAACGAAAAGCGGCATTGACAGAGCTGGAAGAGGAGATGAAAATAATGGCTGCTATCGGTTGCCATCGCATTGCTGCACCCCCGGTCGGTCTTAATAAAAATCAACCGCTCGATTTTCAAAAAGCTGGGGCCCGCTACCGGCACATACTGGCATTGGGGCGACAATACAATGTAATGCCGCTACTGGAATTCTGGGGAGCGTCTGGTACATTGTATAACCTAAGCCAGGCGATGGCCATCGCCGCTGCGGCCAACGATAAAGATGCCCGTATACTACCAGATGTGTATCATCTATTTCGTGGCGGCTCCGGCTTTGAAGGATTAAGTCTTTTAAACGGCAAGGTGATTGACATAATTCACATGAATGATTACCCTGCTGCCAAACCTGTGGCTGAACAAACGGACAGTGACAGGGTATACCCCGGCGATGGTGCTGCGCCACTTAAACAAATACTGCGTGACCTGAAAAACATCGGTGGTACCAAAGTCCTTTCGCTTGAATTGTTTAATAAAACCTATTGGGGCCAGGACCCGCTGGTTGTCGCCACCACCGGGTTACAAAAAATGCAATCTCTGGTGAAGGAGGTGATGGGTTAATGAATATTTTCCCGCAAAGCTATTCAGGTAAAAGGTTATTGCCCCATGCTAAAAAAGAGATTGAGCCTTCATGATTGAGATGCTAATGCGGTTATACATTGAACCGGTATCCAATTAGCTTGTCAATTTGGGTAGAAATTGTTTTATCCTGCATTTGAAAAAAGATAAAAGACCAAATAGTTTACACGGTTAAAATGCCATACGATCCAAACAAACATCACCGCAAAAGCATCCGCCTGAAAGGATATGATTATTCGAAAGCAGGGTTGTATTTTATAACCATTTGTGTGCAAAACAGAAAATGTTTGTTTGGGGAAATTATTGAAGGCGAAATGATATTGAATGATCCAGGAAAAATGGTATATAACGAATGGATAAACATAGCGGAACGGTTTACCAATATTCATTTGCATGAATTTATTGTGATGCCCAATCATTTTCATGCCATTATGGAAATCGTAGGGGCAACCCTCGTGGTTGCCCAAAATACGGTTGATCAAAATGGGATTGATGATTTGGAAATGGGGCAACCACAAGGGATTGCCCAAAATACGGTTGATCAAAATGGGATTGATGATTTGGAAACGGGGCAACCACAAGGAATTGCCCCTACCACCAAACCAAAAACCGTTGGTGATATTGCGGGTGGATTTCAATCCATTGTAACGGTGGAATATATCCGTGGCGTAAAACAATTGGGTTGGCAACAATTTAATGGAAAATTGTGGCAACGTAATTATTATGAACATATCATTCGGGATGAATTATCCTATCACCGCATTTCGAATTACATAATCAACAATCCCAAAAACTGGAAAGATGATAAATTCCATAGTCAATAATTCGTATTGCATAACAGAATGGGTAGCTAATTATTTATTTGCAAAAAAGATGTGCCAGATTGTAAAAAGGAATGAAGTCAGGCTACCTAGTAGCTAAAATAGTACAAGTGATAAAATTGAAGTAATTATTCAATGTTTTAATGGATAGCAAACACCAGGTTTTTAATGGCCATGCGGTGAAATAAAAGATTCCTCTTCATATTACTGAAAGCAATCGACAGTAAAATCGGACAAACAAAAAAGCCTTGAAAGTGAACACTATCAAGGCTTTTATAATTTACAAGTACTCGGGATGGGAGTACTTTATGGTTGGTTTAGTTTTGTTTAGATTTCTTTACATTTTCGCAAAAGCCCAGTATAATCAATACTTTCAGAGGATATCAAAAAGATTGTAAAACAAACAAAAAAAGAGAAAAACGTCCCCCCAAACGTCCCCTGAGAATTTAACTGCTATATTTGAAAAAAAATTCTCCATGCCTTCTACCACATTTGTATTAAAAGAACCTACCAGCAAAGAGGAAACTCTGGTTTATTTAATTTTCCGTTTCAATAACTCAAAATTGAAATACTCGACCGGCCAAAAAATACTTTCCAAATTTTGGAATACCGAAAATCATCGGGCAAGAGAAACAAAACTTTTTAAAGATCATCTTGAATTCAACACATCCCTGAATGACTTAGAAGCCTTTATAAACAGCCGCTATAGAACCCTTGTAAATGATGGCGAGAAAATAAACGTTGAAATTCTGCGAAGCCTTATTGATCAAAAGTTAGAGAAAAAGAATACTGTGTACACCAAACTTTTAATCCCATTTATTGAACAGCTTATTTCACAAACTACCAAAGGAAAAAACACGGTAAAAAATTATGAACAGACAAAAAAGAAACTGTCTGAATATGAAATTGCCTATAAATTAAAATTGAAGTTTACTGATATTGACCTCGACTTTTACAACACCTTTTACAACTTCTGTACTGGCCGTGGTTTCAGTACAAACACTATCGGAAATTTAATAAAGAACATCAAGGTTTTTATGAATGAAGCCTTAGACAGAAAACTTCACAATAACGTTGAGTATAAAAACAAACGTTTTAAAACAGTAGAGGAAGATTCAGAAAATATCTATCTGGCAAACAAAGAAATTGATATTTTATACAATCTAAACTTAGAGGCAAACAGTAAACTTGATAAAGTAAGAGATGTATTTATCATTAGTTGCTTCACTGGGCTGAGGTATTCGGATTTAATCAAACTGACTGATGATAATATCATCGACCACCATACAAAACTAAAAATTCAAACAGAAAAAACCGGCGAGGTTGTTATAATTCCATTACATCCCTATATCCGGCAAATTATAATTAAACATAAAGGTGTTCCAAAATATGAAATCAGCAATCAAAAAATGAATGACTATTTAAAAGATTTGGGAGAGCTGGCTGGACTCAATGAGCAGGTTCTGATATCAGGCACCAAGGGAGGAATAAAAATATCAGAAAGCCAGGAAAAGTATAAACTCATTACGATGCATACAGCCAGACGGTCTTTTGCAACCAATGGCTACTTAATGCAAATACCGGCAATTTCACTAATGAAATTAACTGGACACAAAACTGAGAAAGCATTTTTAAAATACATAAAAATTAGCCAAGAAGAAAACGCTAATAAATTAATTAACCACCCATTTTTTAATTTATAAATTGCCAATTAAACTATTCTCTTATGAACTTAAATATTACTGACGTCGAAATATTCCAGTTATCTGAAAGGATAAAAAATTTGGAAGATTTAGTAGTTAAAAAAAATAAAAAAGCTGAGGCAACCAGAGCTCAAAAAATGTTACTATTGAAACATACAGGTATTTTAGAAATAATCATAGGCTTTAAAATACAAAAACAATACAAGGCAAAATTTTTATCTGTTCTACTTAATTGTGACGAAACTAATCTTGAAAATGATTTGAGTTTTATAATGAATGATAACCCTAAACTCAGAAATAAAAAAGACTATGAATTCCTGATTAAAACTTTCGACGAATTAGGCATGGCAGACAAAAAGAAAGAAGTAGAAGAATTTTCAAAAAAAATTCCAACAAAGTAGTTACTTCTCTGCATTACAGCTTTGAATTTTGAATTCAATTTGCCGTTATAAAACAAAGGCAAAATGAGTAAAATTATTTTAGATGGAATTGATCTGGATGAACTGTTAGAGAAGATTAGTGAGATAATTGAGGCTAAACTAAATAAAGCAAAAAGTAATCGTAAAAAAGCTGATGATACTGGCTTACTATCTCGCAAAGAAGTTTGTAGACTTTTAAAAATTTCGCTACCCACCCTCTCTGAATACACAAAATTAAATTGGTTACAATCTTACAAGATTGGAAACCGTGTACTTTATAAATCCGATGAAGTCGAAGCTGCAATTGATAATGTATGCAGCAACAAAACAAAAAAATATACTAACTAAAATCCCTCGATTTCGGAAGTACCACACTCCGCAAAAAATCAAATCCCATCATCTTAAAAAAATAAACAGTTACACCTCACATTAAAAATGCTAAGAATGCTGTTACTTTACTAATTATTTTAGCATTATGCAGTGGGTTATAGATGTTTCATATAATAGTAAGCAATACTTACTAAAAGCAGATTTAGAATATAAAGATGACCAAATAGTTAAAATCCGGGTGCATGGCATGACGGGCAGTGTGCTACTTGAAACTGAATATAACAGATTTTATGAAGGCAAACTGAGTTGGAAGTTTCTGGAAGGTGGCATGAAAAATTACGGACATGATACTGTGCGTTTGCAATTTGATATTATAGCTTGCCTGGAATACTATGTCATAAATGATTTGAAATGACTAGCGTTTAATTAAATCTTGACTTAAAATGTGGCTATAAATTTTAGGGTGTTTAAAAGCCCTTTTCTTAAATTGCAAGAGCAATATTTTTGCTAAGCATATCTCTAAAAAAAACCTCAAAATTCGAAACACAAAATTTCAAAATTTTTGAAGGGTGCCCTGATCATTTTGTCGGCAAAAAATCAGAGGTCAAAAACTCTTTTTTTAAACATACATGAAAAACCGTTCCCTGTCTCTCTCTTAAAATACAATCAGACGAACAGAAACGACCCTTCCTTTAATTATCACCTCTGCACCTTGGTGATTCCCTTACTATGATAAAAATAACCTCCTGACGATTACCGGACGACGTAAGCCCGTTTTCGCAGAAAACTGTATTTGGGCTTTGGTCGGAAGTGTAATAACATCGACCAAGTCGTCCGGTAATAGGATACACACAACAAGCGATTTTTCGCTTGTAACCCTCTCCCACAAATCGTTTCAGATTTGGTATTATTCAAAACACGTATTTGTATTTTGAGCCCCCTACTTTTTTTTTCACGTTTCACCCAAAAATGGCAGGTTTGACCCCGAAAAAATTCGCTTTTTTTTGCTCTAAAAAGCGCAAAATCTGGAAGCAGTTGAAAGGCTTTTTTTCTATTTTTTGAGGGGTCAAAATGTAATGTCAAACCGCTGATTTTTTTAGTACATCCGAAAGGGAATGCAGACAAATGATTGTTCAAAATCACTTCCATAGAACTCTCTTCAAAGGTGTTTCGTTTAATTTTTTCCCAAGCCTGTCTTTAAGGTTATGCATGTCTTCTTCGTTTGTCGATATAAAGGAGAAACAAGATTCCTGGGCACATAACTTTTGATACTCCCTTTCCTTAATTTCCTGCTTGATTTTATAACTACTATCATTTAAACCAAAGTGCTCGAGAATTATATAGTTTCCCTTGTGATCATCTATGACGAAATCTGGACGAATGTCATTATCTCCTAGACGCATGGCCGGCTCATACTGGAAATTAATATTGTTGGCGGTAAAGAAATAACAAATAAGCAATTCGCTTTTAGATTTCACCCTCTGTGAATTGAAATAATATTTCCCTTCAAATTTTTCTTTAAACTCAACCTCCTTTTTATTCTTTACATATTCTATACTCTGCAGTTGCTTTTTCCCTTCAAATTTTTCTTTCCAGTGAGGTCTGCATAATGTATGACCTTCGGGAACTTCTGTTCCGCAAACTTCGCATTTCGGCTTTTGTTTTTCCTTTTCTGTACATTCCCAGCATAACGCAAACCAAGGCTTTTTAGGTTTTCCGCAGATTGGGCAAATGGCTTTATCAATCATAGTTTAAAATTTGGTTTCAAATATAACGACAAAAACAAAATTTGCGTACTATAGTCTACAGTTAAAATCGGCTTTAATATTCATTTTCGATCAAATGAATAATTCACTAGCTAAAGCCTTTGGTAGTGTTCTTAAGGAATTAAGAAACGAAGCTGGTATATCCCAAGAAAATTTGGCCTATGAATGCGAATTAGATCGTTCTTTTATCTCAATGTTAGAAAGAGGACTAAGAATTCCAACTTTAGAAACATTGTTCAAAATATCAACTCCTCTCAATAAAGCCCCTTTTGAAATAATCAAGATGATGGAACAGAAGGTTCAAAATAAATAATAAAGTGACTAGTCTCTGTAAGTCAAAAGAATTCGTATTTAAAGATTATGTACCAACCTTACATAATCATTGATGGGCCAGTATTGTAACAGTTAACCTTGTTTTATTTGTTTGTAAAAGAGAAAAGTTATCGGTATTGATTGTTAACATATGCCTAATTACTTTGTTTTTTTAAAATAAAAGTATAATTTTATACTCAACAACAACAAATTTGATACTATGTCAAAAAATAAACAATCAAATACTACTGAAGATCCACTTAGTTTCAAACGAGATACACGTTCTATTCGTGAAGGTCGTATTGAAGCTTATGGGTTAGTACAGGTCAGTAAAGCTAATGCCAATCCATTAATTTTAATCGGCATGATGCCAAAACCAGAAAGTCACATGACCCCATTAGAAAAAATGGAAAGATTAACAACAGGGGTCAGTAAGGAAGATTTAGAAGAATTAAAATTGAGAACTGAATTAGACTATGATAAGCTCGCAAAGCTACTATCAGTAACTAGAGCTACACTTATAAATAAAAAAGGCGCAGAGAAATTTAATGTCACTTTAAGTGAAAGAATAATTGGACTGGCAGATATATATTCATACGGCTATGAAGTATTTGAAGATGAAGAAAAGTTTAATAAATGGATGTTTAGCCCCAATAAAGCTCTTGGTGGAAATACCCCCTACGAAGTAAGTAACAATCAATTTGGCAGAGAAGAAGTTAAAAATATCATTGGTAGAATTGAATATGGAGTTTACTCTTAAACATAACTGTAGAAAGGATGATTTTATTTAGAGTGGGAAAAACAAAATATAGTAAAGACCTTACTGGCGAAGGAGCTCGCTTACATGGTGGCAGATGGAATCACATCGGAACTTCATGTATTTATACTTCTGAAAATCGGGCATTAGCAGTTTTGGAATATACAGTCAATGTGAATATAGACGATGTACCTAGGTCATTAAGTATAACCACTTTTGAAGTGCCGGATGTTTCAATACATGAATTAACCATTGCTGAATTGCCCGGTAACTGGATAGAGTCACCCTCTCCAACATCTACCAAAGATTTCGGAACTATACTTCTCAATTCTGTTAAAACTCCAATTATTAAAATCCCATCTGCAATAATTCAACAAGAGTATAATTTTTTGTTGAATCCAATTCATCTAGAAAGCAAAAATTTTAAGATACTTGACGTTAAAGATTTTATCTATGATGTTAGAATAAAATTAGTATAAAGGAAATACTTTCTACCGTCGCCAACTCTCTGTAACTACTATGTTCTTTTAAAACGAAAACAATTGAGGATACTTTGATTGATTCTAAAATTCTAGACAGGGTTAACGATTCTATTGACAAAGCACTTTATGCTTTTGTAACCAATAACGAAATAATATTTAAAGACGAGTTAGATAGAAGAGCAATTAAATACTCAATTATAAATGAGATAAAAGAATGGGGATGTAGGCTCCCCTTATTTTAGTGCCACCGGTAGTTAGAGTTTTCTAAGTTAATCATCTTTTGTTTTTTCAACTATTTTATCCACTAAACGGCTCTCTTCAATTTTTGGATGATTTTCGTTCGCCGTTTGTGGATAAAGCGATGGTACATTCAA
>NZ_JAQBNR010000003.1 GCF_028288465.1 Ferruginibacter sp.
CCTTTTTTACGAGCCTTAAAAGAGAATCAATCACAGCTTCCTTTGATGGCCCCGGTACTGAAAATGGTGTGAAGAAAGATTGCCCAACAGGTATTAACCATCCTAAATGGTCATGTGCATCATTGAAGCCGGGAACAACAGTTTTTCCTTTCAGGTCAATCTTTTTTGTTTTGGCAGATGCAAGCTTTTCAATAGCTGCATTGCTGCCAACACTTAAAATTTTGTTGCCTTTAATAGCCAGCGCCTGAAGATAAAGCTGATTCGTGTCTGATGTAAAGATTTTTCCGTTGGTAAAAATAATATCTGCCTGTTGAGCAAAGCTTACTTTTTGGTTTACGAAACAGAGAAGGAATATTAATTTAAAAAGTCTTTGATGTTTGATACCCATAATCCCAGTTTTTATGGTTATAAAGGTTATAATAAAGTTGTTAATGCTATCGGAGAGGATAACATAAAATGTTAAGAAATACCTGATAAGTTTTTCGCTCAACGTTCAATTAATTTCAGCTTTTATAAAAAGTATACAATAATAAGAACTGCCAAAAAACGAACTGATATACTTTTGCAAATACATTTATTGAAGAAAACCACCGGTAGCCTTTCCCCGGTATCGTAACTTTAAAAAAATAATTTTATGACATCGAAAAAAAACGACCGGGGGAACAGTAGTTTACAACGAGCTATTTACCTGTTTACTTACTCCCTCTATGATACTAAAAGGAGACATAGTTGGTATTATACGGGTTAATTGTAAGCCTGCTTTATCAAACAGCTCATTGTACTCCTTTTCTGTTCTTTCACAACCCGGTAAATATTGTAACATCTGTAAGTCAAGAAACTTTGCAGGTGACGGTTCATTGCCTTCGGGTACTACCATCTCTACTACCAGTACCTTGCCTCCGGCCGTCATGGCATTGCGGCAATTTTGAAGTATGGCAATACATTGTTCATCATTCCAATCATGAATAATATGCTTCATAATATAAGCATCTCCCTCTGAGGGTACAGTGTTGAAAAAATTACCCCCGGCTGTTTCGCATCTTCCTGTAACGCCATGCTCCTTTAAAAGTTTTTCTGCCTCTGCAACTATAGCAGGCGTGTCATACAATATACCTTTTACGTTGTCATATTTTGCAAGAATAGCAGCCAGTAAAAATCCATGTCCTCCCCCTATATCTACCAATGTTGAAAGGGAAGAAAAATCGTAGGCATTTACTACTGCAACACTTGAAAAAGCACTGTTGCTGGTCATTGCGTCGTTAAAAACTTTTCCGGCTTTCTCATTGCTCCAAAAATAATCAAAAGAAGACATGCCATGTACTTTGTCAAAAGAAGGCTTGCCTGTTTGAACACTGTAAGGAAGCTCTGCCCATGTCTGATATTGCCAGTCGCAGGTTACCATTTCAGCAAAAGCACGCAAACTCCCTGGGGCATCGCTTAGTAATGGTTCGGCTAATGGAGTTAATGAAAACTTTTTTTCAGTGTCTTCAGAATATACACCAATACTCGCACAAGCCCTCAGTACCCGGTAGAGAGAACGGGCATGTACCTTTGTTTGCTCCGCTAGTTCTTCTGCTGATTTTGCGCCATCTTTTATCAAGTCAGCAATACGCAGCTCTGCTGAAACACCAATTGCACGGGATGCTGCAAAGCCAAAAAGCATTTGCATTAATTGTACAGGTGGGGAAAGTTCATTTGTCATAACGATTGTATTTTGTTTTATAATGATTTAAAAGTTTATTAACTCCCGTAGTATACGATTTTTTTACAGATATTGGTCCGGTACTTGCAAAGGCAGGGTATTCATTATTGTTTACGCATCACACAATGCTCCTTTAATATATTATTGAAGTTATGAATTAAAGATGAAAATGCAGGTGGAATCCGGCTGGTGCCGTAGAGGCCTTGTCGCACCCAACCGAAGCTTTAGTTGGTATGCAGTTTTTACACTCAGACAATATTGTTTTAATGTAGTGAAGTTACTAGTTGAAACATGTACCCCTTTTATCGCGGTCTTTTGCAGTACCGGTTACGTACTATGTGGCACTTCGTCGTTGGTACGACTTATGCGCAGATTCTTATTTGTTGTGATGCTTTACCAGTTATTTTGAAGTAACATAATCCAACCCATCTGAAAAGTAGCAACCCAGTATTTATCCTGATGAGCTTTTAAATAGTATAAAAATGCTTTGTAAGTTTCTTTTGAGATTTTGAAAAATGCAGGTCTGATTCCATGAAACTGATATACTCCCATTCCACCAACTTTCTTTACTTTCTCAGCAAATGCAATAAGTTAATCTGGCTTTGTATTTTCTTCATCCATCCAACTGGGAATTTTCATAATGTATAAATTTTTAAAATCAGGTACTACACTTGTTCGGTCTCCACCCCTCTTCTATATTTTACCAAGCCCTTATTTTTTATAATAAATGTATAGCCTGTGTCATGTACTAAAAAGTTATTGCTGGAAAAGCAAAATAGATTCGGCTAATTGGGGTGTGTCCAATGCGGAGTTACACCGGTTTCATAAAAGACCGAATCCCAGAAGCTTCCCGTTTTGCCGTACTATCGTAAATAAACAGCACGCTTTAAGTTGACTCCCTTCGCCATAAGCGAATCTGTAGAAAGTTATAGTGCCGGGTTATTTTTTTCATGCGTTGTTGTGGGTATTATTTTTATCCGTCATCTGCATGGTGTTGCCAGGAATGAAATCCATATGAAAGTCGCAAGGTTTTATTTTTACCGCAAGATTATTCCTTTCTTCGGGTCATTCCCCCCGCAGTCCGGAAATAGGACAACATGGAAACTTTATCGTTTTACTGCGTGCCCGGCAAAGAATTTCCATTGGCTGAAATTATGAGGTTGATTTTGGAGTATTATTTTTCCGCCATTACGATCCTGAATTTATTATTATACACTACATGTCCATTTGGTTGTATATATGGGTGTATTGCTTTTGATATTGTCTCGTAAACTTTTTCAAAACCACTGTTTTCAATTGCTCTTGCGACTGGACCGGCAGACATTAACCCCTTCAACGCTATATCGGTGTCAGGATATTCCCATACTGATGGCACATCAAAAGTGGCTATTTTACCAAAACCAACTTCTTCCAAAATTTTCTCCAATAATCCATTTTCCGTGAGTGCAAAGGGACCGGGAGCTCCAGGCGGAGGCGGAGGTAAAAGGCTCCCTACTGCTCTTAAGTAAGTAGCTGCTTCACATTCTTCTTTGTTGCCCCAAATCATCGCGGCTAATTTTCCATCATCTGTCAAAACTCTCTTTGCTTCAATAAGTGCATTTTTGGTATTAGCAGCATATTGAAATGAATTAAACCCGCAAACCACATCAAAAGTTTTATCCTCATAAGAAAGCTCTTCCATTTCCCCGATCGCAAACTGGGCTGCAGGCACTCTTTTCTTTGCTTCTTCTATAAATTCCGCAGTTGCATCAAGTCCGGTAACAGTGGCTTCTTTATCACTTGCGAGTTTACAAAAGTAGCCCGTACCGCAGCCTATATCTAATAATCTTGTACCAGCGGATAATGATAAAGCCCTCAGAACAAAGTCATAACCTGCTTGTCCTGTCTGTTCCTGGATGTGACCCCAGTCTTTAGGTCGTCGCCCCCAAAGTTTGCCTTGTATAGCTTGC
This sequence comes from Ferruginibacter sp., assembly GCF_028288465.1. GTDB lineage: Bacteria > Bacteroidota > Bacteroidia > Chitinophagales > Chitinophagaceae > Ferruginibacter. The sequence goes on from NZ_JAQBNR010000003.1 coordinate 3,652, forward strand.
GAACCCATAATTGTGATTGGTTTAGTTAGAAAGTCATTTTATTGCAATTACTATCTTAGAACGGTTAACTCTCCCGCAAGGATCTGAGCCGATAATTCCTGTTTTAATTTTACGATTACGCTGCATAACTTAATTTGTTTTATAATTTTATTCATACATATTCATTTTAAAATCAAAAAATGAAAGTTAAAAATCCCCGTTGCTTTTATTCCAGTTTAGTTATTCTGATATATACATCAAGCATATTTCTTCATGCTGTCGAAGATCGAAGAGATAAAAAAAAGTGAGGTTAGTTATTTTTGTAAACATACTTTAATATTATTTGATTACCAATGAACTTTCACCCATTTTCCTTTTTTTATCAAAAGATGGTGTAGGCTCCCCTTATTTTAGTGCCGCCGGTAGTTAGAGTTTTCTAAGTTAATCATCTTTTGTTTTTTCAACTATTTTATCCACTAAACGGCTCTCTTCAATTTTTGGATGATTTTCGTTCGCCGTTTGTGGATAAAGCGATGGTACATTCAA
>NZ_JAQBNR010000018.1 GCF_028288465.1 Ferruginibacter sp.
ACCGCTACCTGAAACAAAAAAGTACTTTCACTAATTTACAATTCCTGTACAGGCTGGACAGCCTGCAAGTATCAAGCTACCCTATGCGGGATAGTGTAGAAAGCTGGGAGGCGGAAGAACGAAAGGCCTTTGAACTGAATAAGAAATTGCGGGAGCAATCAACAGCAACCAATGAAGTGAAAACAGCATTGGAGGAATTAAAAATTAGAGAAAAGTTAAGAAAAGCAGCTGGCAAATAGATCTGTAAAATTTGTTTTGCAAATAAATTAGCAGAAAAAAATAAAGAGTGATCAGCATGCTTCTGCAAAGGCAGTCCCTAAACTATACCAAGCAAGCTTTCTCAATACTCATTTTGTATAAAATCTTGTGTCAGCCATATGGTGCAGGGATGCAGATAAATATTAATAAGGAATGACAAAGACCCTGTATAGTACACCTGCCTTATATCTTTGTGCCTGCGGCAAATAAGCCAGGAGAACTATGCATGATAAAAGTATTGGTCATTGAGATTAGCTCTGCCCCGCCAACCACAATTCCCGATTTTATAAACGCTTACAGACAATTAAAACATCAATATGTGATTATATAATGCTTATCGCAAAAGGCCCGGCATGGTACTCCGCCCTATTTCTTTGCACCTTCGGCGAATAAGCCCGGAGAACTATGTCGGACAATGATATTGATCATTGAGGTTAGCTCGTACCTCCCCAACCACAATTCAAGCATTTTAAAAATTCTGATGATTTCTTAAAACAGATTCACTAAGTATTACTATCTGGAAATCTTTCAAGCGAATACGTTAAATAGAATTTTTTAGCACCCTTCATCCTTATCTGCCGCAAAGATCTTGACAGGCTTTGCCAAAAGCAAAGTCTGCGTTCCGCCAAAATACAAGGGCGGAACTGGCCGGGGTTTTGTAAAAACAATCTCCACCCCGGTTTGGCCTCCTTCGGAGATATATCTGTGGGGTCGTATTCTTTTTACAAAAACCTTGCTTTTGCCAGCCCCTTTTCAAGGCCGCATCAGATCAATCCCATTAAAATATTGTTCCAGTTGGATATAAAACCATATTACACTTATTTTTGGGTAACCATTTTGTCTGTTATGAAACCCTTGCTTTTTTGCCTGCTTGTTCTCCCCTGCCTCTTCAATAATGCGAAGGCTCAGACCATCGAAGAACAATTGAAAAAAACACATCCCACCTGCAATGATGTGTTCTTAAACGCCGTCGAGATATTTCCAACACTCTACCGGCAAAAGGCTTTTGATTCCATGCACACAGCCATTAACATCTGGAAAGACGCCTGTGGCGACAATGATAAAATAACCTGTACCTCGCTGCTGCTGTCTATACAACAGACTACATTTAAAAAAGATTCCCTCAGTGCTTTTACTATTTCGGTACTGGAGAACTACGCCCGTTCATTTTCTTTCTATAAAAGATATACTTCACCTTATTACAAAAATGAAGCGGCCTTTTATAAATTCATTTCTATCTGGGCAAAATTGCTGATGGCAGAAAGACGATTGGATGGATCTGAGAAATTTATCTGCTCCGTTTTTACTGGTGATATTACCGATCCGGCAACAGAAATTAAACACCATGCCGAAGAATATCCGGAACTGGCGGCACTGGTACAACAAAAAGAAAAAGAGCAAAGAAAAAGATCCCGTGTGAATGGCGCTTTTCTAATTGGCACCTGGGTTCCGAATGGTGATCTTAAAATAATTGGCAATCATCCGGCTATCGGGTTTCAGTGGGGCACAAGAAAAGACAAACAGGAAATTGATTTTACTATGCAGTTTCGTTTTATAAAAAGTGCTAACCCTTACCTGATTAAACGAAACAATACAATGTATCAAAGCGATCATTTTTTCGGTGGCTATATCGGATTTGATTACACCTGTTACCTGCTGAGCAATCAAAAGAATGACCTTGGAGTAATGGCTGGTATTGGCTTTGATGGTTTTGATGTTTCTAAATCAAATGATCAAAGCCTGAGGCCGCTGTCAATAAATGCATTCAACGCCAATGGCGGATTAAGGTATAACTTTTATGTAACACCCACTTTTTACCTGGGGTTGCAGGGCCGGTATAATGTAGTCAACTACTGCAACAGCGGCGGCAGCAGCCTGCAGGGAAATGCCTTTTCAATCGACCTGATTATTGGTGGTTATCACTCACGCTACGGCGGTTACTATTCCCGGTATGGCCGGTGATATTGCAACAGTTTATCTCACTGTTTGCTCTGATCCTTCCAGCGGGCCTCTGTAGCTTAACGGATCTATCTTAAAATGACGTGTGTAAATATTCGCCTGCTGAAAAATATTTTTTAGATTGGTGGCAGTTGCTTCAAAATTTTTACCGTCTCTTGTATCAAAATCATTCAGCACTAACCCTGTAGCTTCCTTCATCATCGCCTGCGGATCATCCAGGTAATAATACAACACGGCCAGGTTATAATAACTTGCATAGCGGATTTTTCGGTCACGTCTTTTGCTGGAAGTATACCTTTGTTTAACACTTTCAAAATAATCAATTACCGGTTTTAATTGTTCACGTGCACCTTCGATGGACTGGTTGGCATTCATCGAAAAAAGTACTTCCGTCAACTGCTGAAAAGCTTTGCGGTGATCTTCATATTCAGGATGCTTTTTGTTGCCCACGATCCACATCATATCATTTACCGTGACATCGCTGTAACCAAAATTATCGGTAATGCGGTCACTGAGGTAGTGCATGGCCCTGTTAACGCAATTGCGGTACAGGTCGCCGGTGGTGGTCATTGTGTTCAATACAAAATAACCTTCTGCCATTGGCCGGAAGGCAAATTCAGGACTTTTAAAAACTTGCTTGTAACCACGATCGGCCAGTGTCTGGTCCATGATATGCATACCCTTGTAATCAGATATCATTGCCATCGCAGCGAACGTGTATACCACTTCCTCGTGGTATAAGGTACGTGTACCGGTAATTTGTCCCAGGTTATTTTTAATATTTTCAATTCTTTCTTTAACAGAAACAGATTCGGGCAACAAATCTTCGAGTTTTACTTTAATAGTAATATGCCCGTACGCAGGAAGTTTTCTCCATCCTTCCAATATTACGGAGTTTTCTGCCACTGCCGGTTTCATAAACGGCTGCATCATTCTGCTGGATTCTACCACTACATTGTAAGTGTGATAAGTGCTGTCAAGGCGCATGGCAGGCAGCGAGTGAAACTGCACCGTGAAATTAAAACGATCTAGATCTACTGCTTGTGCAAAGGACATAAACGGGCAAAATACGAGGATAAACAGGTACTTTTTCATATAGAATTGGATTTGCTTTACCTGTTAACGTTTTTCTTCCCTTATTATTTCTTAAAAATCTTGTCCTAACGTATTGCCAGCAGTGTACTATTAAAATTTTGAAGGTTTTGCCTGATTTTTTCCCATATCCGGAGGCCAATCTTTTGTCTGGTCCCGTTTGCCCGCGTAACTAACAATTATTGAGATAAAGGAACCGGTTGCAAAATTCCCGATGGTAGCTGTGGCCAATATCATCCCCAGCAAGTAAACAGGTTTAGTAGTCAGGTCCTGCGCTGCAGCCCCGGGCAATAATTGTTGCTCAGGCACTGTAGAAAATAAATGCGGGTTGAAAAATAACATGGCTATCACAGCAAAAAGAACAGCCACCAATATCCCGGTCAAGGTAGTAAGATGACCGGCCAGGAGCATTGATACTGCCCGTTTTTGATCATAACGGGTATACAGCAGCTTATACTCGTAAAAAAAGATGGCTACCATAAAAAACAGGCAGCCCATGAAAAGATAATACAAATGCTGGTAACTATTATGGTAAAGAAATAAAACGACTGCCACAGTATATAATGTGGCAGCGGCCGATCCAAACAGCAGGTACTCTTTTAAATGTCGCCGGTCAAAAACAATGCTGCTCATCCAATTCTATTTAGAGGTGCTTCTTTTGGTGGACTTTAAATGGTAGGTGTTCCGCCGGTTACCTGCACTGTTGAACCCGTCATATAACTTGAATCCTGCGATGCAAGCAATACGTATACCGGTGCCAGTTCGGCTGGTTGCCCTGCTCTTTTCAGCGGTGTATCTTTTCCAAAGTTTTGTACTTTTTCAACAGGCATGGTAGATGGAATTAAAGGTGTCCAGATGGGACCGGGTGCAACACAGTTAACCCGTATTCCCTTGTCTGCCCAAAGCTGTGCCAGGCCGGACGTAAAATTTTGTATTGCTCCCTTGGTAGCCGCGTAAGCCAGTAAACCAGGCGAAGGCTTGTACGCATTTACAGAAGTTGTATTAACTACAGTGCTGCCAGGTTTAAAATGAGGCTCAGCCGCCTGGCACAGGTAAAACATGGAATAGATATTTGTTTTGAAAGTGTAATCCAGTTCTTCCGGAGTTATTTCCTGCAGTGACTCGTGTGTAGCCTGGAACGCCGCGTTGTTTACTAAAATATCAATCTCACCCAATTCTTTTACAGCCTGTTCAATCACATTTTTACAATGCCGGGGATCACTGATATCGCCTGGTATCAATACGGCCTTTCTTCCTGCTTCTTCTACATATTTGGCAGTTTCCTGTGCGTCATCATCTTCGTTTAAATAAGAAATGGCTACATCGGCGCCTTCTCTTGCGAATGCAATAGCCACGGCCCTTCCAATGCCGGAATCTCCGCCAGTGATTACCGCTTTTCTCCCCTGCAACTTGCCGGATCCTTTATAAGTCAGTTCCCCGTGATCAGCCCCGGGTTGCAACAAATCTTCGTCTCCCGGAGGTGCCTGTTGCTGTTCTTCATAAGGTGGCACCGGGTACTGTTCCAAAGGGTTTTCCATGCGTTTCGTTTCGTTATTTACTGTTGATGCAGATGTCATGATACTTGTCTTTTAAAAGTTATCAATAAATTGAGCGCAGGTATAACAAGCAACAGAAACATGCCAAAATAATATGCAGTAAACAACTTGCAAAGGCAAGCAATTTGTGTTCATAATCTTACCCAGTTGAGGAGGAAAACTGCCAGTAAAAAATTCGCTTGAACACAGTGATTGCCGGTCATGCCAGCGCCTGGCTCATCTCGTGAATAGTATTGTGAAGTAAATTCTGTTGGGTGATTTTTCTAAAGCAGTGCTGATGCAAGCAGTAAAACAACCAACAGGCAGCAAATACTCAGCACGATGCTTAATAAGGAAAAACTGCGGTAAGTCTGCTGCATACTGAGTCCGCTGAATTGCGATATTACCCAGAAGTAAGCGTCGTTGGCATGGCTTACCATCATGGCTCCCGAAGCTGTAGCGCCCAGTAATAATGACAATGGAAATGGGTCTTTGAACCCTGCTATAAATGCAACAGGCGATAATATGGAGGTAGCAACAATAATGGCTGATGTGGTTGAACCCTGTGCCGTTTTTAATAAACACCCAATTGCATAAGCAATCAGTAAAAAAGCCATCGGCGAAAATGTGCCGTTGCTTACCCAATGCTGCACCAGGTCGGCCAGTGGTGTTTTCTTTAACACATTTCCAAATACACCGCCAGCTCCAACCAATATCAGGATGGGTCCTGCGTTTCGGATCGCTTCTGTTATCCACCCGTTGAAAACCGGGACTTCAGATTGCTTCACCAGCAATAAGGACAACAATAAGCCACTCAGTAAAGCTATTACAGGGCTCCCCAGGAAATGCAATCCATTTTTCAGCTGTGCATGCATTGGTACTATTTCGGTGGCAGAACCTGCGGCTATTAATAAAACGGGTACTATTACCGGTAATACACTTTTCCAAAAAACGGGCAGGTGCATTAGTTCTTCTTCCTGTATTTCTGCTGCCGAGTCGTGTTCGTTCACTACATTTAAAAAGCGGGAGGCAAACAGCCAGCAAATGATTGTAGCGGGGATGCTTACAGCAAGCCCGGTTAAAATAACAGTGCCAAGATGTTGTCCCAAACCAAGATTGGCAGCACCTGCCAGTGCCCCCGGATGCGGCGGTAGTAATGTGTGCGTGATGTATAATCCACCAGCAAGCCCGTTTACAATGGCAGTGTATGATTTTTTTGTTTCCCTGCTCAAAGGTCTTGTAAGCCCGTTTAAAATTACAAAGCCGCTGTCGCAAAAAATAGGAATACCTATTACTGATCCGATAACGGTAATGGCCAGCACCGGCCTGTTCTTTCCTACAAAATGAATAATAGAATCAGCAATACGAAGCGTTGCCCCTGTTTTTTCCAGTACGGTTCCAATCAGTGTTCCCAGCACTACAACAAGCCCGATATGCGTCATCATGTTGCCAAAGCCTTCATTGGTAGTAAGCGCAATATCTTTTACCGGCATTCCCACAGCAATCCCTGTAAACAAAGCTGCTATCAGCAACGCTAAAAACGGATGCCATTTAAAACGGGAACAGGCTATCACGATAAACAAAATAGCAGCAGTAATAATAAGCAGTAAAGAAAAGCCTGTGACCATTTTAATGGATAATTGATAATTTTTTAATGGATAGTTTTAATGGATAGTGGATAATTTTTTAATGGATAGTTTTAATGGATAATGAGTAGCAAGTGGTAGCAAATCAATTTTCCTGCATCGCATCATTAAGTCTTTCACTATAATGAAGAAACCTATAACCTGACAACATTATCCATTATCAATTAAAAAATTATCAATTCACTTTATCCATTAAAGTTCTGCTATTACAATCACCAGGTCCATCACATTGGTTTGCGTTGCGCCGGTTTTAAACAGGCTGTCTGTTTGTTCAAATAAATGATATGCATCGTTGTTATTAAAATAGGCTGCTGCATCCAACTTCTTTTCGCTTGCCAATTCAATACTGTACTGGTCTGCAATCGCACCAGCTGCATCTGTTGGTCCGTCCGTTCCATCGGTGCCGGCTGCTAAAAAAGTAATCGCCGGTGTAGCATTATTTGCTTCCTTGCTCAATTCCAGTTGTGCGCTCAGTGCCATTTGCTGGTTACGACCTCCCTTCCCTTTGCCAGTAACTGCTACAATGGTTTCACCACCCAGTAACCAGCAGGCGGGTAGCGTTCCTGTATAATTTTTGCATTGCTGTACGAGCGCCGTACCTCTCTCAGCGGCGTCTCCATGTAACGTATTTTCAATGCTGACTACCTTGTACCCCAATGCCTTGGCCCTTGCTGCCGCAGCTTTTAAGGCGATGCTATTGCTGCCAATAATATGGTTGTGTACCTGATTGAAAACGGGGTCTGTTGACTTAGCTGTTTCATTTATTTTTCCTGTAATCCCGGCATGGATATAATCGCTGATAGCAGTCGGCAATCGATGCATTAAATTGTACTTAGTCAATACCGCTTCTGCATCTGCAAATTTAGATTGTTCAGCTACTGTCGGGCCACTGGCAATAACCGATAAGTCATCTCCCGGCACATCAGATATAATAAAAGAAAACCAGCTGGCAAGTGGTGCATATTGCAGTAATTGTCCGCCTTTTACACCAGATAAATGTTTTCGCACTGTGTTCATTTCATCAATCGTGGCACCACTTTTCAACAGCAGTTCGTATGTTGTTTGCAGTTTGCTTAAAGTTAATCCCTCCGGTACATCCATCCACAAAGAAGATGCGCCGCCACTGATGAGACAAATGATTAAATCACCTTTACCTGCCTTACTTATTAATTCGATGGTTTGTGCTGTAGCTACCACGCCACTTTCATCCGGCACCGGGTGTGCAGCTTCTGCGCAAATGATTTTTTGCAGTGGAAGGGAATGTTCATATTTTGTAACAATGATGCCGGCACTAATTAAATTACCCAGTATCTCTTCCACCGATTTTGCCATTGCTGCGCTGGCTTTTCCTGCACCAATTACGTAAATATTTTGCAACCCGGCTATTGGAAACTGTTGGTTGAAAATATGCAATGTGCTGTCGCTTATAAATAAATGGGCTGGCATTAATTGTGCCGGTTGCACTGCTGTAATAGCTGAGTTAAATATTTGTATGGCTTTGTCCCTTGTTGTCATATTTAATGCTGCATGCAATCATCCGCAACATACCAACTAATGCTAACTTAACCATAAATTATATCCGGCCAGGAAGATTGGTTTTGCAATTTATTTCATATGCTGAACGGCAGATGCGACCACTTTTGCAACATCCGGCGGATCGATTGTTCTGCAATCAGGGCAGTTTTCTTTTCCTACACTATATCCATATTGCCACCATTCGGCCATCTGAACGGGATCAAAAATCAGGGAGTTGGTGGTGAGCTCCTTTTTTGAATAATAAAAATTAAGTTTGATTTTTTTATTCATTCCTTCCAGCCTGCCGATAATCAAATCATCTGTAACAATCTGGTTCAGCATAAAAGAAAACACCCTGGAAGTAAGATCCAGTGCATTGCGGATAGGCAATTTATTCACCGGGTTTTCATTTGTTTTTAAAACAATAATATCCAGTTCGGTAGCCCCTTTTTGAATGGCCTGGTAAATGGGCACAATGTTACCCATACCGCCGTCCGCATATTCATACCCGTTTTTTGTGACCAGGCTCATAAAAGGTACCAGCGAAGCGGAAGCCCAAACCCACTCACAAAAATCAGTATAAGTACAGTCCTTCGCTTCCTTATATTCCACCGCCATTGTATTGAGGTTAGACACTGTAATATGAACATCATTTTTTTTGATCAGCTCAAAATCACTTTCAGTAATGGTTTTAAAAATCAGGTCCCGCAGGTTCTCACTTTCGCCGAATGTTTTCTTCCCCTCTAAAAACATTTTTACAATACCCAAGTGATTGATTTTTGTTTTATACACGTTCTTCTTCTTCTTCAACAAAAAAGGACAATTGTTAAAGATATCATCCTGTGTAACAGTGGTAAATACGTGCTTTAATTTATCAGTATTACCAATGGATAAAAGCGGTACCAGCAGACTGCCGGTAGAACTGCCAATGAAAATTTTATAATCCCGCTTACATACATTTATCAGGTATTCAGCAATCCCGCCAGCAAATGCGCCTTTGCTGCCGCCGCCTGAAATAACAAGTGCTTTCATACATTATTTTACAAAAGGTAGTATTTTTTTGGCTGAATTTTTGATGCATATGATTAGTTTTTTGTCCTTCAATTTAACTGATGACTGTCATTATTTTCCCTCAAAAATTCAGCGTAACTTGAACCTTCGGTCCACCTTAAATTAAGTCATATGAAAAATGCAAAATTGTTCCCTCCCGGCTATTCCATTTACCCCGGTCAGTTTGTTCCTTTACTAAGTGAAACTGCGGTTAAGAAAGAACTTAAAAAATCTCATACCGGAAACAGGACCATGTATCCTGCTGTAAGCCTGGCAGACGAGGCAGACTATGTTAAGGTTGAAATAGCTGTGCCCGGTGTTGTGCGGGAAGATTTTGTAGTTTACGCTGACAAAAACTTTTTAACGGTTTGTGTAACGCATAAAGAATCGGGCATTCAACCACAAGAAAACGACGGGCAACCGGGCTTTAACAACATCTTCTTTTATAAACGCATTGAGTTGCCATTAAATGTGGATACTGCATTTATAAGTGCTGAATATAACAGCGGCGTACTGCATTTGCATATTCCCAAGTCAAGTGAGCCTGCAGCAAATCTACATACCAGGATTGTGGTGTATTAATTTTATTGCCTGTTTTTACTTACAGTTTGCATGGGAACATTTGTCATGCAAAACACTGTAGCCTGCATTTATCCATTCACCAGCGGCATAACCTTTGAGCCAATCAGCCCGATAGACTGTACTAATTTTTTGTGCGAAAGCCCGGCATTATCCATCTGAAAAGTAAGTCTGGAAATACCACCCAGGGCCTCACTATGCCTTTTAATTTTTTCAGCTACTTCTTCAGGCCCTCCTACCAGTAAAGCTCCGAACATTCCGGTTTGCGCATTAAAGTGCGAACGGGTAACCGGCGGCCAGCCACGCTCCTTTCCTATCCTGGTAAACGTTTCAGCATAGCCGGGGTAATAGTCATCTACGGCTTCTTCTGTAGTATTGGCAACGTAACCAAGCGAATGTAAACCTACGGTCAATTGTTCCGGCGAATGACCTGCCTTTTTTCCTGCGGCCCGGTACAGATCAACCAGGGGACGAAACCGGTGTGTTTCACCACCAATGACGGCAACCATTAAAGGCAGACCCAATGTACCGGCACGGACAAAAGAAGCCGGCGTTCCGCCAACACCGATCCAGACAGGCAAAGGGTTCTGCAAAGGCCTTGGATAGATGGCCTGGTTATGTAAGGCCGGGCGAAACCTACCGGACCAGTTGACTGTTTCATTGGCGCGGATTTTTAAAAGCAGGTCGAGCTTTTCTGTAAACAGTTCGTCATAGTCTTCCAGTTTTAATCCAAATAAGGGAAACGCCTCAGTAAAAGATCCGCGGCCTACCACCATTTCAATACGGCCTTTGGAGATTAAATCCAGGGTAGCAAAATTTTGAAATACCCTTACCGGGTCAGCCGCACTCAAAACCGTAACGGCGCTTGTAAGGCGAATGCGGTTTGTTTTAGCAGCCGCAGCAGCAAGTAGCACCGTTGGCGCAGCATCTAAAAATTCCCTGCGGTGATGCTCGCCTATTCCAAAAACGTCCAGGCCGGCTTTGTCTGCAAAAACAATTCTTTCAATCAACTCGTCTATCGCCTGCATGCTATCCTCTGCAGTACCGCCGGCCTTTGCTGACGCTGCGGCAAAACTATCAATTCCTATTTCCATTTAGTGTTTATTTAGCATTAGCATAACTGTTTCGTCATGCAAATATAGTTGAATGACGACAGGCATTCCAACACCAGGATTAATCATTCCAACCCAACATTTTTCGGGCAAAAGGACTGACAATACTCAATATTTTGCCGGACGATGGTCAGTGTTATTTAAATATAATGCGGGTAGCTTTCTGCTTACTAAACAGCAAGCTCATGAAAAACATTTTGCTCAATATCGTCATTTCCTTTGCCTGTCTCACAGCCATTCTCTCCCTGATGTCGGCAGGCTGCGACAACGAGGAAAGCAATACGGGATATCACTACGTTAACATACCCGGCTTTGAAGAGGCAGACTATATCCCGATGCTCAACAGCAGCAATGAGGAAATACAGTACAATGCGGTTTGTTATTTTGCCGGGCATAATTACTATGACCATTACCTGATGACCGATTCGCTCAGGAAGACTGGGAGTTATGATACTGCGCTGTTGTTATACCAGAAAATTTATCCGATGATGAATTCAAAAAATAGCTGGGTCAGCAGTGCTGCCGTTCTGTTTATCAGTAAGTTTCAATACAACCGCCCGGCTTTTGTAAACTTTGCCCTTACAAACACCAATCCTTCCAAAAACGTGCAGTTAGAAATAATCGCTGGGCTTTTGGAGGATTCTGCTAAAGACAGCCGGCTGCTTCAGCAAAAGGTCAGCTTTCTGAAGCAGCAACCTTCCTGGCTGCTGCAAAACGGAGTGTACCAGTTAATAGGCGAATACGATTCGGTTTCTTCCGAACCATTGATCCGTGAGTATAAAGAAATGAAGGACGACTATAAAAAAATACTGGTGCTGGATGTGCTGTGCAATCACATGACGGACAAAGTATTTTCGTTTGTTGCCAACGAATGGGCTTCCACAAAAAATGAGCGCATCAAAAAAATGATTTCATCCAATATTGTATTTGGCCATAATCACCGGCAGGTGCTAAACTGGTATGCTGCACATTGGCCGGTATTAGAGCAGAACATGGAAGAAATGATTGAAATGGCATCTGAAAACAAGACCCGCAATATCAGTAGTGAACTTATTGTAATGGCGCTATCCAGGGGGTGGAAGCCATCTTCGGTTCTGCAGATAAAAGGGGTAAATGAAAATGAATATGACGGGCAACCGCGTTTGTTTATCACACTGAAGTTGCATCAGCCATACCGTGATAGCAGCAGCGATAAATATTCACCTGCATTAATAAGTATAGAAAACGCACTGCTCCAAAATCCATCTTTAAAAAATGAATGGCAGGCATTCGAAAAGCGATTTACCAAATATCCATTGCCATCAGAATTGATCAGCCAGCAAAAAAAATTAACTGCAACTTACCTGCAGCAAACCGCCATGTTGTTACAGCAATATAAAATCGATACGTCGCTGGCCAATAATTTTATGCAGGGGATCAATTATCAGTTGAACGCATTGACGGGTTCGAGAATCAGCAGGAAAGAAAAAGAATAGGTGAGGTGGTAAGCACTATCGTTGATGAAAAGGTGTCACAAAAAAATCATGTACTTTTTGATTGAATTCGGAGGTGTGTTCTTCCAATGTTCCATGCCCCGAATCGGGCAATATCCATAAATAGGCATGTGGAATATGTTTAAAAATTTGAACCGTATGTTCCAGCACAATTAAGTCATGGTCGCCGCTGATGATCAGTGAGGGGCATTGAATAGCAGTCAAATCAGTTAATGGAATATTGGGTTGCAGCCAGTCGAGCATAAATATTTTCCAGTCATTTTTCTCTTTGGCATCGGTCATTTTTTTTGTATGCAGGGCATCATAATGCTTTTGTTCATCTTTCCATAAAGAAGGAATCAATGCGGTAGAATCCGGCCACAGATTGGCACCTGTTGAAGCCAGTTTAATTACTTTACCCGGGTGACGCATAGCCAGCGAAAGGGCTATAATACCCCCGTCGCTCCAACCAATTACATACGCTGAATCAATATGCATCTTGTCCAGTAATGCAGCCTCATCATCGGCCATCATTTCAAAACTCAGGGAATCATTTGTATCTGTCGATTTACCATGCGCACGGCTATCGGTTACAATTACTTTATACTGCTTAGAAAAGTAAGGAATAATACTGGTCATACTGCTGATGCTGCCTCCGTTACCATGTATCAACAATAGCGGTTTGCCATTACCGTATTCTTCTACATACATTTTCATTCCACGCACATCGTAATATTTCGCCGCGGCTTTGTTATTGCCATAATTCGCTTTCACCTGTGCACTGTTGGTACCTGAAACAATTACACTGAGCAATGCCAACAACCATTTTTGCATGACCATTATTTTTGCAGTAAAGATAAGATTGTCTTCACGTCAAAATACACCAGGTTGATTCATTGGGCGTACTGTACGCTCCATCACATCATACTTTCATGTGCAATTTTTCCTGTATCCAGCCGGTTGAAAAGCCATAGATGACAAGCACAATAACCAGCACCACAATGATTGCCATTACAACTCCTGTTGAAGAATACCTGCTTCGGTGAGCCGGTTTGGCGTAGCTGGAATTGCTGTTCACCGGCAACGTTGTTTTGGCTTTAATCAGTTTACCTGCATACCGGTTGGTAAAAATATCTATCTCAGCTTGATTGCTTACGACCTGCTCGGCCAAAAAAATTTCCTTATTATCCATCAAATCGAATGCCTGTAATGTGGCAGGGAGATCTTCACTTCTTAAGTCCATTGCAGTAAATTTTTAAATTAAAAACTTACCTGTACAATTTTGCTGCCAAGGACATATTGTGCATTTAACAGCCTTATCAGAGACAACCTTCCCGCAGATGGCGCAGGTTGCCGCAAATATTGTTTAATTCATTGCTCTCTTTGTAACAACTGTTTCTTAATGGAAGTCTGCATATTCTTCCCTATTAATCTGCGGGACCGGCAGAAATTTATTTAACGAGCCACTATTGTATGACTGCCCTTTTCTCCATCCCTCAGCGGGTAATAAATTCTACTAAGCAAAAAAATACTTACCGATCAAAACAAAAATAATTTGAACCTTAGCACCCGGCACTTGTAATATTTCTGGTGCAGAACTTGCTAAACAACAGCAAATTTGCTTATTTCAACTTATAACAATAATAACAACAACATGACAACAAAACAAATAGTGCTTGCCCGGAGACCAAAAGGCCTTCCGGTGGCAGCAGATTTCAGAACAGAAAATATAACATTGCCTGCGTTGCAGGAAGGTGAAGTGTTGCTGAAAGGATTGTATTATTCCGTAGACCCTTACATGCGTGGCCGGATGAATGACGTCAAGTCTTATTCCCCGCCCTTTCAAATTGATGCCCCCATTGCAGGTGGAGTTGTTGCCTCCGTTGTGGAAAGTAAATCTGCCAATTTTACAACCGGCGATTTGGTTACAGGCTTTCTTCCCTGGCGCACTGAAATAGTTGCTTCAGAAAAATTGATCTCTAAAATTGATACTACGCTTGCACCTGCAAGTTATTATATCGGCATACTGGGTATGACGGGGCTAACCGCTTATTTCGGGTTGATGCACATAGGTAAACCCAAACCGGGCGAAACAGTAGTGGTATCCGGTGCCGCCGGTGCGGTGGGTGTTGTAGTTGGCCAGCTGGCAAAAATAGCGGGCTGCCGTGTGGTTGGCATTGCCGGGTCTGATGAAAAAATAAAATTGCTGAAAGACGAATTTGGCTTTGATGAAGCCATCAATTACAAAACCACAACGGATATGGAAAAAGCAATTGCAGTTGCTTGTCCTGGTGGTGTGGATATTTACTTTGATAACGTCGGTGGAACAATATCGGATGCGGTGATAGCCAATATCAATTTTCACGCCCGCATTCCTTTGTGCGGACAAATATCTACTTATAACAGCACTGAAGTACCGACCGGGCCACGATTGCAATCTATGTTGCTCACCCGTAGCGTATTGATGCAGGGTTTTATTATTAACGACTTTCAAAGTGAATTTGCGGAAGGCATTCAACACCTGGCCCAATGGGTAAAAGAAGGAAAACTTAAATTCACTGAAACCATTATCCATGGCTTTGATTCACTGCCAACGGCGCTGCTGGGACTATTCAAAGGAGAAAACACCGGTAAGATGATTGTGAAAGCATAGCTTGTTTCAACAACAAGCGTCAATCGTTATTTATTGCATGGCTGAATGGAAGCATCTTATAAAACAAATGCTGTCGATGGATACAGGCTTCGTATTTTAGTACAACCGCCATTCATTCGTTTAAAATAACATTCATGAAATTAATTTTTATTTCCGGCTGCTTACTCGTGGCAGCGTTAAATTCCATTGCTCAAAACAACACGTTTAAAATTGGGGGAAATTTAAAGACATCAGCTGCAAAAAATATACAGGCTGGTTATGAAGACTATAAAAGAATTGCATTAAATATTTGGGACTATGCCGAAGTCGGATTTAAAGAAAACAAAAGCTCACTCCTGTTACAAAATACCCTTAGCCAGCATGGGTTTACAATTGAAGCCGGTGTAGCAGGAATGCCTACTGCATTTGTAGCCAGTTACGGAACTGGTAAACCTGTGATTGGTATTCTTGCGGAGTTTGATGCCTTACCGGGACTGTCACAGGACACCTCATTTACCAAGACGCCCATTGAAGGAAGAACAAGCGGACATGGTTGCGGCCATCACCTTTTTGGTACCGGTTCTGTAGCTGCGGCCATTGCCATTCAGCAATTGATTGAAGCGGGTAAAATCCGGGGCACCATAAAATTATATGGCACTCCGGCCGAAGAAGGCGGCGGTGGAAAAGTATACATGGTGAGGGAAGGTTTGTTTGACAATGCAGATGTGGTACTGCACTGGCACCCGGGTGATAAAAATGAAGTTACTTACAGCAGTGCATTGGCTTACCGCTCTGCCAAATTCAGGTTTTACGGCGTTGCCGCACACGCCGCAGCGTCACCCGAAAAAGGACGTTCAGCACTGGATGCGGTGGAAGCCATGGACAACATGGTGAACATGATGCGGGAACATATACCGCAGGAATCCCGGATTCATTATGTAATTACAAATGGTGGTAAAGCCCCTAATGTGGTCCCTGATTTCGCAGAAGTGTTTTATTATGTGCGCCACCCGGAAAGAGCCACTGTTGAAAGTTTGTTTGAGCGGGTAGCCAGGGCCGCCCGGGGTGCAGCAATGGGCACCGAAACTAAAATGGAGTATGAAGTCATTGATGGAACACATGATTTACTGATCAACAAAACACTGGCGGCAGATATGCAGACCAACCTTGAAAAAGTAGGTGGCATAACCTATACGCCCGATGAAATACTGTTTGCACAAAAATTGCAATCCACTTTTTTAGGTAAGATACCTTCACTGGATTCGGCGGCGATTGTTACTCCCTTGCATACAGATAAAAACCAGGGGTCAACCGATGTAGGTGATGTAAGTTATGTTGTGCCGACTGTGGGTTTATCCACGGCTACCTGGGTGCCCGGCACAGCTGCACACAGCTGGCAGGCGGTTGCCTGTGGAGGGAAAGATATGGGCACAAGAGGCATGATAGCAGCCGCAAAAACGCTGGCTTTCACGGCGATTGATCTGTATTTAAACCCGGCGTTGATCAAAAAGGCAACGGATGAATTCAACACACTTAAGGGTGATTATAAATACAAACCTTTACTGGGAGACAGAAAGCCGGCGTTGAATTACAGGGATTAATTCGCCTGCTGCTTACAACAACTTAATTAATCTTCCACATATTCTTTAATTCTTACAGAAATGGTATAGCATCATTGTAGCAATAAATTGGAAATACATACCTGTTATCAACTATATTTGATAATCCACTTCACTCAAAATTTAATCATGCAAAAGCAATCACCATCAAAGCTGCTGTTACTGATTTCTCTAGGTGTGTTTTTTAGCTGCGCCAAGCAGACAGCTGTTCCTGCAGCTACCAGCCTGTCAGCTGATAAAAGTGCAGGCAATGCACTTAAACCTGTGTCATCGGTAGTAACCTATTTAACAGGAGATGCTGCAGATGTAACTACCTCACCCACTGCAGGTCTTATTTTAATGGGTGGTGGTACAGATGTGGATGCAGCCATAAAATGGTTTTTACAAAGAGCCGGTGGCGGGGATGTGGTGGTGATAAGGGCTACGGGTGCCGATGGGTATAACCAGTATATGTATGATATGGTGGGCGTAAATTCTGTTGAGACTATTATTATTGATAGCAGGGCCAAAGCTGACCTTGCAGAAGTTACGCAAAAGATACGCAATGCCGAAGCGTTGTTTATCGCCGGTGGCGATCAGTGGGATTATATTAATTACTGGAAAAATACCGGTACCGAAGACGCCATCAATTACCTGATCAACACAAAAAAGGTTACGGTGGGTGGCACAAGTGCCGGTCTTGCAGTGATGGGCAGTATTTATTATAGTGCACAAACGGGCAGTGTAACTTCTGCCCAGGCGTTAAAAGATCCATACCATAAATACATCACGCTGGGGCAAAATGATTTTATTGCTACTCCCCTGTTGCAAAATACCATTACAGATTCTCACTATACGCAGCGTGACAGGCAAGGCAGGCACATCACGTTTCTTGCAAGAATGATGAAGGACTTTGCATATGCCAATATCAAAGGCATTGGCATAGATGAACAAACCGCAGTCTGCATCGACCAGACAGGCGCAGGCAAAGTTTATGGCATTAACCAGGCGTATTTTTTACAAAATGAAACCCTGGGGGCAGAAACCTGCATCAGCGGAATCCCACTTACCTGGAACCGCAGCGGTCTTGCAGTAAAGGCCTATAAAATCAGCGCCAGTTTAACCGGTAACGGAAGTTTCAATGCCACCAACTGGACGCTGGGTGGTGGTACAGCCTATCATTATTATGTAAACAATGGTGTACTGGTACAAAATTAATTTCGAAGGGGTTTTATAAAGCGCAACTACCATAAATGCTTCGGCATTGCTGAAGTATGAACCAGTTATTTTGATGAACAATACATAGCGAGTAAAAGAAATTTAGGTTTTCATTTTAGTATGTAAAGCTTGGCAGAAATGAAGCATTATCAGGAATTGACCTTATTATTGTATTGAAAATTTGTCCGGTTAATAAGGTAATGAGGTTGCAGTAAATCAGGTTATTTTCCTACTAGGATGGATGACCCGGTAACAATGATTAAAAGAAAGGCTTATTGCAAACCCTGTTTAATAATACGCTGTATTATTTTTAAATGATGCCGCGTATGCAGTTTCAAAAATGTAATGGCAGGTTTTACATTCAGATCACCGAAAAAGGGATGGGTAAAGAAATGATTGGCAGGTAAGTCTTTTAAAGCATTTACATTTTGTTGAACAGTTATAAAATCTGCTTGTATTTTTTCTATATTGAATTCCCCTTTCGGCTGTACAGCAGCCGGTGCTTTTACTTTTCCTGCGGGAATTTTTCCAATCGTATAAATAAAGGTTCTCATCAAATTGAACTTCCATTTATATTTCGCGGCATCTGACTTTTTTAGCGCATTCATAACCGCATTTAACACAAGTAAACTGTGTTCAATGTGCCAGCCCACGCTGGCCTGGGAAATGGCGGGATTTATTTTTGCAGCATTTGGAATCTGTTCTTCCAGTTGCTTTACGAGACCAGATAATTTTTTCATTTTTAAACCCTTTTTGTACAATTAATTGATGATTCTTTTCAAATATACACCACTTAAAATAGCATCTCCTTTTTATACATCTATCTGGCATGAGCCCGCGGCGATTGCAATTCATCAAAAGTATTTGTAATTTTCATCCCCTAAAATAACAGGTATGAAAAAGATAAGACTCTGCACGTTGTTCTTACTAACGTTTCATTTTTTACTGGCGCAACAGCCCGATTACCGGGTAGTTTTTGATATGAGCACAAAAGATTCAATCAGTCAGCAGGCACTCATCCGTGAGGCGACACTGATCGTCAAGGAAAATCCTGCGGCAAAGCTGGAGGTAGTCATTTATGGTCAGGGGCTTCCACTTGTCACCAAAGCACAATCAGGCCAGGCAAAGCCCATTCAAGACCTTATGGCTGGTAAAAATGTGACCTTTAAAGTATGTGCCTTTACCATGAAAAGAAACGGCATTAGTGAACAGGATCTGTTGCCGGGAGTGCAGGTTGTACCGGATGGCATCTACGAAATTGTCAGCAAGCAGCATGAAGGCTGGGGCTATATTAAAGTAGCACACTAAATGCAATGGTTTTATTTAAAAAAGCAGCGCCGCAAATACATGTGCGGCGCTGCAACAAAATAGTATGCCCTTGTTCAGGCTACCGAGCAGTAAGCACAACCATGCTCCTGTGCACGGCCTACGGCCCACACGCCGGAAGGAACAGGCTGCATACCGGGCAGTAATCCCTGCAGCCATTCTTTTTTTACATCCTCTGCCTTCAGTCCCATTTTATCAGCGGTTGCCGCACTGTAAACGGTTATCGCCGCATCACATACACAGAACATAACACCACTGGCCTGCAGTTCATCTATTCCAATGGCTACTTCTCCAAAACCAGGCACCTTAAATGTGCCCTTCTGTGGCTTCCAGAAAGGGTTTCGGGTGGCGGCGGCTTTCGTGGCGGGGTCATCGGCTTTAAACATTTCTCCAAATTTGTATTTGGACCACAGTTTATCTTCCATAGCATAGGGAATGGCATCATGCCGTAGTATCACAACGACACTGCAATCATTTGCCGCGGAACCGGTCCCTTCATTCGTTAATAAAAAAACCCTTGGCCAGGCAAAGGGAAATATTTCTTTAGGGTGTGTGACATCAAAAACAATACGGTGTTTGCCTTTTATTTTGGCAAACCACGCATCAGGATCTTCAGGGGCCGTTTCAATTTTATTGTTACCGGTTGACTCCACTCCAGCTTTCATGGTAAGGGGAAACGCCAGCGATGCCACGCCAAGGGTGGCAGCACCGGAAGCCAGGAAACCTATAAATCCACGCCTGGCTGTAGGTTGATTTAACATGTTGAGTTCCATTGCTCGTAATTTTAATTGTAGAAGATATATTTTGACCACGAAAAGTACAAATTAGAATCGCCACTTGCAAGCGATTCGTTGTGATAATTTTCGATTACACACAGAATCTGGCAATAAAAAAAATCGTGTGTTATGCCCAGTTATTTTGGAATCAATTGGTTGTTAATGGTTAAATGGCCAGGGAAGACGCAGGTAGGTCATTGCTGCTTATAATTAAGCGGCGAACCAGGCAAAAAGGCAATTAATTTTGTCCGGGCTTTTAGAAATTGGTTCAGCATTGTTGCATCGCCCTCTTATACTTTTCAGCCCAATGCGCCGTCTTCAATTCGTGGTGCCCTTGCTTTCCTGATCTGTGAAAAGTTGTGCTCTTTTCCACGGTCGGTACCGAAGGTCAGACCGTGGAAAAATCAAATTATATCGCTCCTGTCAATCACACAGTTAATTTCATTGTGATCCCCTGCATCACTTCTGCAAATATTTTATACGACTGTAACCTCGCATCCTGGTCATATATATGAGATACCGCCATCACTTCATCCACTTTTGTCTTATCTAAAAAAAGTTGCATTGTATCTTTTATTTTTTCCGGTCCGCCAACAAATGTATAGCCCAGCATTTGCTGCAACATGGCCAATTCAGATGCGTCCAAAATGTCATTGATGTCATCCACAGGCGGTTGTAATAACCTTCGTCTGCCACTTATAATGCCAAAAAACATTTGCTGCAGCGAAGTGGCCAGCTGGGTTGCTTCCGCGTCTGTATCAGCTGCAATTACATTTACACAACTGATAACATACGGACTTGCTAAACTGCCAGAAGGACGAAAATTATTCCTGTACAAATCAATAGCAGCTAAAAACTGGGCCGGTGCAAAGTGACTGGCAAAAGCGTATGGCAAGCCCAGGGCAGCAGCGAGCAGTGCGCTGTCTGTGCTGGAACCTAAAATCCAAATGGGGATATCAAGCCCTTCGCCGGGAATAGCCCTTACCCGGCCATTACTGTTATCTGCAGAAAAAAACTGCTGAAGTTGTTGGATGTCCTGCGCAAAAGTGTCGCCGGCACGGATATTTTCTCCCCTGATCGCGTAAGCGGTAACCTGATCAGTGCCCGGAGCCCTGCCCAGGCCAAGATCAATGCGGCCCGGGTAAAGAGAGGCCAACGTTCCAAACTGTTCTGCAACTATCAAAGGCGCATGGTTCGGGAGCATAATACCGCCCGACCCTACCCTGATGTTATTGGTTCCAGCCGCCAGGTAACCAATTAAAACAGGCGTGGCAGAACTGGCCACTCCCGGCATGTTGTGGTGCTCGGCAACCCAATACCGGCTGTATCCCAGTTGCTCAGTATGTTTTGCAAGCCGCAGACTATTGTGAAAACTATCCGCTGCTGTATCCCCTTCTTTTATTGTTGCAAGGTCCAGAACTGAAAAGACGATATTGTTTAGTGTATTATTTTGCATGATTTAAACCGAAAATTTGTATGCTGATAACAGTTTGCAAACCATAAAGTTCAATGGTGCGTTCAGGTAAGTTGTTATACCGGTACCAATTTTCAATTAAAAATTTTTGCAATAGAAAGATTGCTGAAAATAAGGTAGTATTCGTTCTAAGGCACCTAATAAAGTCCGGTTACAATCTGCAATATCACACCGTAGATTGTAACCAAGCGTTCATCAATTTTTGCAGCAGTATACCCAATTCACTTATCAATTATCCAGCCGGCTGATCTGCTACAGGGTTCATCTTTCTACACAATTGTATGCGGTCAAAGACAGGTTGCAGCATAAAAAGAAGTTTGTTAGTTGCTCGTCTTCCATTTACTGGTTATGATTTTACCGTGTAGTAAAATTTTGAAAGCAAAACTATTGTAACATAGCCGCAGCCGGTGTTGCAGCGATTCAA
The DNA here is from genome assembly GCF_028288465.1 of Ferruginibacter sp. Lineage (GTDB taxonomy): Bacteria > Bacteroidota > Bacteroidia > Chitinophagales > Chitinophagaceae > Ferruginibacter. Next base: position 21,667 of record NZ_JAQBNR010000018.1, read on the forward strand.
AAAAAATAAGTCGTGCAATAAGTACAGCATTATAACAGTTAGGCAAAAAAGCATTTAATACGGTCAACCAACGGTGAAAATCGCCTGAACTTGATTTCCGTTTATTATCCAAAGTCAAAAGAAAAATCCATGCAAGTTTTTTACTCAAAATCAGATCAGGTGGCTGACGCCGCAGGCAGCAAAAATCACCTGAAATTATTGTATACTTTAGTGTTTGCGCTGTGGGGTGTTACAGGCAACCAACTGACAGCAGGTCCTGCACGAATTCCTGATTCAACCCCGAATCAAATAATTGCGCCTGCGAGCCAGAAAGGAGCGTTTACTTTATCGCCATGCCCTTCTACCCCTGCAGATCAAAATTTTACCGGCTATACAAACAATACTTATCCTGCAACTATTACACTCGCTTGTATGCTTTATTCTACCAGTGGGGGCACGGGCGTTGTAGGAGTTGAGGATGCGGTTGCAGGAGGAATAAGCGATGGCCCGGTGTTTAGCGGCAACGCCCTGGTGATGACCTTTTCGGGTGGAATAAGTCCAACTTACGCAGACTTTAAATCAACCAGTAACACCATTAATTTCAAGATGGCTTCCCTTGATGTTGAATTCTTTGGCCACTCAAACGGCAATTGTGCCGAAATTTATAATATAATTGGTTACGATAACGGGCTGGTGGTCGCTACTGTTAACAGTTTTAATGTAAAAGCGTCGGGAACTTATGGCACTGGTAATTCCGCCATTGTTTATAATCGCAATGCCTATAACGCTTCGGGTAATAACACCGGGAGTTTAACATTTGGTGCGTTGTGGGCAAATGTGGATGAAGTGCGTTTTGTAATTGCGGATGCCGCTCCCTATAACAACCTTTGGGTGGCAGTGGACAATCTGAATTTTGAACCGGCGATTGTTTTACCAGTTACGCTCAGCAATTTTACAGTTTCGAACGCTAACGGAAAGGCCTTGCTGAAATGGCAGACATTGAGTGAACAGGGAATAGAAAATTTTATGGTGCAAAACAGTATGGACGGCGTAAACTGGCACGACCTTGCTATGATACCGGCAGCAGGCAACAGCAATAGTAAAAAAGACTATAGCTATATGCAGTCAAATCCTCAAAAAGGTACTAATTATTACCGCCTGCTGAAAACAGATTTCAGCGGCAACACAAATTATAGCGATACAAGGATATTGAAAGTAGAAGACAATACCCGCTCTTTTTCGCTGCTCAGTACATCAGCGCATGAATGTCAATTACAAATCAATGAGCCTGTTACATTATCAATCTTTAATGCCAATGGTATGCTGGTGAAGAAAACTAAATTTGCTCCCGGGGTACAATGGCTTGATCTGAATAATTATGCCAAAGGCCTGTATTTTATCCGTAGCAAGGATTTAACCGAAAAGATCATAGTCAGGTAGATCAAAATTTTGATTTCAAAGGGTAAAGTCATCCGCTTTACCCTTTTTGTATTTATTGTAATTTCTCCAGGTAATCTATCATTTGCTTCTTCATTGCGGCATCCGGTAAAATACCTCCATCAGCTTTTAGATTATCCCTGGCATGGGATGGGTTACCGGTAGCAGGTATTACGCAGTTAACAAAGCGATTTGCTATAATGTATTTTAAAAAATAAGCAGCCCAGCTGTCGATGCCCAATTCCGCAGCCCATATTGGTAAAGGTTTTTCTTTCACTTTTGCAAACAATTTCCCTTCTCCAAAGGGACGATTTATAATGGTAGCAACGCCGAGGTCCGCAGCAATATTCAGCAGGCGCTTTTCGGCATGCCGGTTTAAAATGGAGTAATTGAACTGTACAAAATCCGGCACTTGCGCAATCATTATTTTTTCCAGTTCATCATGACTGTCGTCTGTATAATGGGTAATGCCGGTATACCGGATTTTACCTTCGGTCTTCAGCCGGCGCAATTGCGGCAGATGTATTTTCCAGTCAACGAGATTGTGTACCTGCACCAGATCCATGGTGGTTCTTTTCATCTTTATAAAAGAGGCGTTTAACTGGTCAATACCTTCCTGCAAACCGGTTGTCCAAATCTTCGTGGCGTAAAAAAAATCGTCTTTTACCTCCATTTCCGAGGTCAGGTCGCCGATCACCGTTTCAGCATTGCCATACATTGGCGAGCTGTCTATCAAACTTCCGCCAGCGGAATGAAATTCTTTCAATACATCTTTTAATACAGGATAGTGTTGCGTGTTATTGACGTCAAATGTTTGCCAGGTGCCCATTCCGATTACAGGAAGAGCTTCACCCGATGATGGTATAATTCGTTGTAACATATTTCTTGGTTGGATAAATTTACTTAAACTTATCATTGCATGTGCCGCAAATGTCATAACAATTCTTTTTTTTTATAAGGCCGTACCCTACTCTGCTTAAAATAGGTTGATGAATCAAAACCTGCATGAGGAAATAAAGCGCAATCAATTTACGATTGGGGAATATTTGTAGCAGCAATCAGCCCTTTTTACCCTTTATGGAGTTTGCGATAAAAGTTTACTGTCCTTGTTGCGATGGCTTGTATCAGCCAGGCACATTATAATTTGTTATTTATTAAACAATTTAACGTTCGCTATCATTTATACAATCTGGTTCTTTTTTTGTAGCGTGTTATAACGCCCTGCCCTATCAAAAATAGTCAACCAGTACTTTCATATTTTTAAATGTATAGTGATCCATGTTTAAATTTTCTTTATGACAGATCAAAAACAAGCTGCTGATTTTAATGAGGATGAAAAAAAAATAATCGAAGACATGATAACCGGTGATCCTGAAGACATGACGATCTTCGGTGTAAGCCGGCGCCAGTTTCTAAAGCAACTTGCCGTAATTACCGGTGGCTTTGCGGCAGCACAATACATCGGACCGGATGAGCTTTTTGCAGCGCCTTCCGTACTTGCACCCGGCACCATCCCCATAAACAGTATTGAAAATGGTGTAAACGCTTCTTTCAATGTAAATGGTGCGCCGGTCGCACTGGAGGTGGATTCCCGAATGACTTTACTGGACAGCCTGCGTGAAAAACTACAGCTGACCGGCACCAAAAAAGGTTGCGACCATGGGCAGTGCGGCGCCTGTACGGTCATCATTGATGGCAACAGGGTTTTATCCTGTCTTACGCTAACGGCCTGCTGCCAGGGTAAAAATGTAACTACCATTGAGGGCCTTGCAAAAAACAACCAGTTGCATCCTATGCAGACCGCATTTATAAAACATGATGGTTTTCAATGCGGGTATTGTACACCCGGGCAAATATGTTCCGCAGTGGCATTAATGGATGAAGCAAAGAAAGGCGAAGCAAGTTACCTCACTGAAAACATCAGGGAAAAGCCAGTCTCCGTGCAGCTTTCGGACGATGAGATCCGGGAACGCATGTCGGGAAATATTTGCCGTTGCGGCGCCTATCCCAATATCATTGCGGCTATAAAAGAAGTGCATAGCGGAAAGGAAGCTGCACAAAACTGGCAGTTTGCCTGACCAGATTTATCAGACTTATAAAGTAACATTTCATGAGGCCATTTAAATTTTCCACCACAGCCGACAGCAATGAAGTATCAAAAATATTGATAGCAAATCCGCATGCGAGGTTATTGGGAGGTGGTACCAACCTGCTGGATTTAATGAAGGAAGATGTGGAGCGCCCGACTGAACTGGTGGAAGTTGGCAACATCGATGTGATGAAAATTGTATCACCGGCTTCTGCCACCGGAAGCGTTGTTATACCAGCTGTTGAAAAAAACGCCCGCACGGCCAACGACCCGGCGATAAGGGAAAATTTTCCGATGCTTAGCCAGGCTATTTTATCCGGAGCTTCTGCACAGATACGCAATATGGCAACCAATGGTGGCAATTTAAACCAGCGTACCCGCTGTACTTATTTTTATGATGTAGCGATGCCCTGTAATAAGCGGGAACCCGGCAGCGGCTGTGGTGCCATGAAAGGCCTCAACCGGATGCATGCCATTTTTGGATGGTCAGATAAATGCGTGGCGGTGCACCCTTCTGATATGTGCGTGGCCCTGGCGGCATTGGATGCCGTTGTAAAAGTGCAGGGCGCTAATGGCAAACAGCGCAGCATTCCTTTTACAGCTTATCATCGTTTACCCGGCGATCAGCCGCAGAAAGATAATACGCTGCAACCCGGAGAACTGATAACGGCTATAGAAATACCCAGAAACAACTTTGCTGAAAATTCTTATTACCTGAAAGTGCGGGACAGGGCCAGTTATGCATTCGCACTCATCTCAGTGGCAGCAGCAATGGAGTTAAAGAATAACAAAATTGTGAGGGTCAGTATTGCCATGGGTGGTGTGGCACATAAACCATGGCGGGCAAGCGTTGCAGAAAAATATTTGCTACATAAGGAAGCAACCGAAGCCAATTTTAAGATCGCCGCAGCCAATGAGATGAAACTGGCCAAACCGCTTGAACATAATTTATATAAAGTGGAGCTGGGCAGAAAGGCCCTTGTAAGGGCCCTGATGCAGGCTGCAAATGGAGGAAAAACGATTTAAGAAAATCATTAAACCGAAGGATAAATGGCAATCATTGGTAAACCAATCAACCGCGTTGATGCATTATTGAAAGTTACCGGCGCGGCAAAATATGCCGCTGAATTTAATCAGCCAAATATGGTGTATGCTTTCCCGGTGCGCTCAACTATTGCGAAGGGAAGCGTCAGTGCTATCGACAGTTCGGCAGCGGAAAAAAGTGCAGGTGTTATAAAAATATTAACGCCTGAAAATGCACCACAGTTAAAAGCAATCGATCCAAAAGTAAAGACAGGTGGCATGTTGGGTGAACAACTCCTTCCCTTGCAGGATAACCTGGTGTATTACTTTGGACAATACATTGCATTGGTAGTTGCAGAAACCTATGAACAGGCAAGAGCTGCGGCCTCCCTGGTGAAAGTAAATTATTCAAAAGAAAAACACGCCATTGATTTAAATACTGAATTACCCAATGGATACAAACCTCAGAAAGTTCAGGGGGAGGATGCTCAGGTGAATGAAGGAAAGACCGCACCCGTCATTGATGCAACGGCAAATAAAATCAGTTACACTTATACCACACCTACAGAAAATCATCATCCCATGGAGCCGCACGCAAGCATTGCGGTTTGGGAAGGCAGCGATAAGCTGACTCTGTATGATTCAACTCAGGGTGTAATGGGTGCCCGTGGCACGCTGGCTTATCACTTCAGTCTCACACCGGAAAATGTACAAATTGTATCGCCTTATGTCGGGGGAGGCTTCGGTTGTAAAGGCTCCCAGTGGGGGCATATGTTACTTGCTGCTATGGCGGCAAAGCTTGTACAGCGACCCGTTAAACTGGCCATCACCCGGCAAATGATGCAGACCAATGTCGGCCGCAGGCCTGCTACGCAACAAAAAATGGCCATGGCTACAGATGATAAAGGGATGCTTACGGCTATTCGCCATCACACAGATAGTTATGGAAACAAGTCTGATTTTTTTGAACCCAGCGGTAAGCAAACAGCCGTGTTGTATAATGCGCCTTTGCGTGAAATAACCTACAAAATTGCCAAGTTGAATATCGGCACGCCAACTTATATGCGTGCTCCCGGTGAAACGCCCGGCACCTTTGCGCTCGAATCTGCCATCGATGAAATGGCATATAAAATGAAGATGGACCCGGTTGCATTCAGGGTTTTGAATCACACAGCTGAAGACCCATCCAAAAAGCATCCGTTCAGCAGCGAAAATCTGCTGGACTGTTATACCATAGGTTCTGAAAAAATTGGCTGGCAGCAACGCAAAGCTGAGCCGGGGCAATTGCGGAAAGGCAAACAGTTAATTGGCTACGGTGTTGCTACCGCAACCTATCCAGCCGGAAGAAGTGCGGCATCCGCAAAAGTGCAACTGAGGGCGGATGGTTCGGTGATAGTACAAAGCGCCACCCAGGATATTGGCACGGGCACCTATACCATCATCGCACAAACCGCCTCAGAAACGCTGGGTATCCCGGTTGAAAAAATAACTGTAAAGATTGGTGATTCAAGCTTTCCCCCGGCTCCTGTTTCAGGAGGTTCTATGACTACGGCAAGTGTTAACCCGGCGGTAATGGCGGCAGCAGAAATGGTAAGAAAAGAGTTGCTGGCATTGGCAACTGCTGATACTGGTTCTTCGTTAAAAGGAAGACGACTGGAAGACATTGGTTATGCTGACGGTCATTTTTTTGTAACGGCTGATAAAACAACAGTTGATTCCTATGCAGACATCATGCGCCGCAATAATAAAAATATAGTGGAAGCCTGCACTACGGCTATGCCTGCATCTGGCAGCGGACTTGGTGCTCCAACAGCACCGTGTATGGAAGCACCCATCGATAAAGAAGAGAACAGCGATAAAGAAAAATATTCTTTTCATTCCTTCGGGGCCCAGTTTGCTGAGGTTTGGGTAGATGAAGATTTTGGAACCATCAGGGTAAAGCGATTTGTGAGTGTGCAGGACGTTGGCAGAATCATGAATGAAAAAACTGCCCGTTCGCAAATTATCGGAGGCGTTATTTATGGCATCGGTGCTGCCCTGATGGAAGAAACTGCATACGATCACCGATGGGCCAATCCTGCCACCAGAACACTGGCGGATTATCATGTACCGGTAAACCTTGATGTGCCTGATATTGGTGTGCATTTTATCGGCAAACCCGATCCGCATATATCACCTATTGGTGCACGGGGCATCGGTGAAATTGGCACCACGGGTGTGTCTGCAGCCATTGCCAACGCGGTATTTAATGCCACTGGAAAAAGGTTACGTGATCTTCCTTTTACACCAGATAAAATGTTGCTTAAGTCTTAATATCTCAAAGTACAGGTGATGCCTGATATCAAAAAAATTGGCCAAATGTTAAGTTTTGCCTTGTGCATTTCTTATTCCTTTGGATGTTGTATTTTTATAGCATAACCTGAAACGTATGCGCAGCAAACTTCTATTGACAGCATTGATTTTTACTTCCTTTGTAAAAGCTCAGACAGTTTTACCGGGAAGTTATGGTAATCATCTGCAACAGCAACAATTTACAAGGATGAATCAAATGAATGACAGTTTGCCTCAGCCGAAATGGTTTATCAGCAGGTATGCCGGTATTTCTTCCAGCTTTACATTTTTTAAAGGCGGTAACGCCACTGTCTTTTCAGTTCCGGCAGGCATTCAGTTAAACCGCCGGCTGAATAACAACTGGTATGCTTTTGCCAATTTGGCTGCCGCACCGGCTTCCGTCAATTTCAATCATTCTTTTATGTTTTCCAATACCGGTAAATTTGGGCAGAATAACAACCTGTTTGCACGTAACCATTTTGATATGCCGGCAAGCGCCTCCCTGGGCTTGATGTACATGAATGATCAAAAAACCTTTTCGATTTCCGGCAGTATTGGCGTTGAGCGGAGCAGCTATCCGTTTATGCCTTTTAACCAGGCAAGCCCCAACGTTGCTGCTACCCCTTTTAAATATTAAGTTATTCTCTTTACATTCAGATTTTTAATTGCCAAAAGAGATAGCATTTGATGCCGGGCGAAAAGCTATTTGAATATGCGAACCGGTTCAATACCTTCCAGGAGCTATTTATTTTCCCTGGCAAAACACTTCTTCTGTTTGTGCCATAAAAATCATTACATTTAAAAGTCTGATTATAGTATCCCCGTCTGTTCAAAACAGTTTATCATTAATAACAACACGTGAAAAAATCTTTTTCATCGGCCACCTTTTTGATGGCGACATACTTCTTTTTTACAGCGCTCCGGTTATGCGCACAAACTACAGACCCCTTGTTCAAGGCTCCCCCTGCCGGCGTACAATCCGTTTGGGTAAGTCCCGAAAATCCAACAGGTGAAAAAGGCCAGGGTGCATTAACCAACAAGGGTGAAAAAGGGAATGCGTTTTTTATCATTGCTCCCGGCGAAACCAAAAGCATACTGGATATGAAAGGGGCGGGTATCATCCACCGCATGTGGCTGAGCGGCACCATCGGCATTAACGCCGAACAGCGAAGGGCTGTGCGCATTGATATGTACTGGGAAGGCGCAAAAAAGCCGGCTGTCTCCGCTCCCATCGGTGACTTTTTTGGTATCGCGCACGGGCTTATTGCACGGTACGACAATGAATTATTTTCCAGCCCGGAAGCCCGTTCGTTTAGCTTTACCATCCCAATGCCTTACAGAAGATCTGCTTACATCACCGTTACCAACGAATCTACTACAGAACTCTGGCTTTGGTATGATATCAATTTATCGAAGATGAAAACGGTACCGGCTGATGCACTATATTTTCATACTTATTGGAATCGCAATATAAAAACCACGCCGGGCGCGGATTACGTAATACTGCCCGAAGTGAAAGGCAGGGGAAGATTCATCGGTACCAACATTGGCGTAATCGGTGACTCATTGTATCGCGGTACATGGTTTGGTGAAGGAGAAGTAAAATTTTACCTGGATGGTGATGAAAAAAATCCTTCGCTTGCTGGTACGGGCACTGAAGATTATATCGGCTCCGGATGGGGACAGGGCGAATTTGCGCTGCGATACACTGGCTCACCCATTGCATCCAAAGAGCAGGATGTATACGCCTTTTACCGCTATCATATTCCTGACCCTGTGTATTTTCATACTGCCTGTAAAGTAACCATACAGCAAATTGGTAATTCGGATAAGAACGGCCTGTTAAAAATGAAAGCCGGGGGTGCAGTTGTAACCCCTGTTTGGATGCTGGGACAGGATGGAAAAAAGACAATACAGCGCCGCCTGCTGGATGAACACAATCCACCGAAATTAGAAGATGAAAACTTCCCCGTGACCTCCACTAATTATTTGCGCAGTGATGATGTTTGTGCCACTGCCTATTTTTATCTTGATAAACCAGAAAATGATTTACCCGCGCTGCCACCATTACAACTGAGACTATATAATTTAAAAACAGCTGTTTGGGAAAAGCTAAAACCGAAAGAATAAATTTAAGACTGATGTGCCGTCGCATCATCCCGATTCTTAACATGCAGCTGAATCCAGCCAATAAATAATTCCGGTAATTAAAGTTACCAGGTATTAAACGTTAGCATAGCCGGCTTAAAAAGACAATTGATATTGTAATACCAGTTCTCCCCGCCTGGAACGCTGTACCAGTGCGCCATTAGCATCCTGTTCAAAATAAGGCCGGTTCTGATAATTTAAAGTAAGCTTGGTGTTATTGCCATACAACAGCCAGTGTAAACCAATGTCAAAAACATACATCCTGTCGCTCAGCCGGTCGTATTTTGCATACTGCAGATCTGCAAAAGGCTGTAAGGTTCCCTGGTTGCCAAATAACCTGTCTTTTAATTTATAGGCAGTTTGCAGATACGCCACGTTGCCGCTGCCAATGACCGGGAAAGCGTTACCAAAATTTAATTTGCTGAACGTGCTGCCTGTGTTGTATGATCCGTTGGCAGGATTATCCGCCCCTGCAACCCTGATAAAACCGGTTCCATAATTATACCTGGAAAAACTGGCGTAGAAGTTATAAGCAGTTCCCTTTTCTTCACTAACCGGGGCATCATAAAATACATCCACCGCAAACAAATTAATAGCTTCGCCCACGGTATCTTTCAGCGCAACATCTGCATAGCGCATCATGGCATTTTTCTGGTGGTTAAAGCCAGCTCCGATATTGAACACTTTTTTCCTGCCAAGATAAGTGCCGGTTGTGCCGCTCGAAAAATTACTTTCCTGGTCAAGAAACTGGTACATAAAATATCCCTGCGTATTCATGGCGGGTGGCCTTGTTGAAAAAACAGCATTTGCATTAATGGGTTCAATACCTGAGCCTGATGCGGTTTGAATGACAAAAGGTTTTCCAACAGAAAGGCGGTAATCCAGTTTGCCCAGTTTACCTTTCATGTACATGCCAAGCCGCCGTACATTCTGGTCATAAGTGTCATTGGTAACTTCCTGGTAAGCGGGTACATCCAGCACCGCAATGCTTGCCACACTTGCATTAGCAAAACGGGATGGCCCGTTAAAACCATTGAGGCCTACCCCTACAGACAGGTGCTTTTTTACGATCGCATAATCTGCTGTTGCATCATGAAAAAAACTGCCGGCTTTACGAGCCGATAAATAATTCAGGCTGTTTTGGCCGAATTGTACAAAGAAATTGACACGGTCACTTATTGCGCCACTCAGTACAAAACGAATACGCCTGATACTGAAATCGGTCGTGTTATTTTGCGGAGTTCCCTGCACCAGCGAGTAAGGATTATTGGAAGTATTGCGGGCCCATAACTGGGCCGTCATACCGAAGCCAATGTATCTGGAGCTGTCTTTACTATCCGTATAATATCTTAAACCGTTTTTTAATTTATCGGGAAATTGTGCATGTGCATTGGTTACGATACAGCATAGCAGAGCCGTGATAACACGCAGGTTATTCTTCATGAATCGATAATATTTGTTCAAAATAGCAGCAAACTATTTTGACCTTAAGCAAGATGTTGATTTTTAATAGCGGCGCAAGCTACTGATTTTGCAAGATAGCGGCTAAAATTATTATCCCCTTTATTAAAAGGATAAACGCTGTATCACCACATGCATTGGGCTGAAAAAATGAATTCAAGTTAAATGACTGGAAAGTACTGAGGAATTGTTTTTGTGCAGGCATTTAAATGACAAACCCGGGATATGAAATTTGCTATTCATTTGCTTATGAATCAACCTGTGTTGGTAAAAGCTTTGGATTTAATTGTTGAAAGATGCAAGACGCTGAATAAAAAAAGTACTTTCCTTTAGTGGATTAAAAGGAAAGTACTGTAAAGGAAAAATTGAATAATCTAGTTCAGGAACAGCATATCTTCTTCGCTCAATTCAATGTCGGCAGCCAATAAATTTTCTTCAAAATGTTGCAGGGATGACGTGCCGGGGATTGGTAATATCCAGGGAGACCGATGCAGCAGCCAGGCTAAATTAACCTGTACCATTGTGGCGTTGTATTTTTTTGCAATGGTCAAAATCCGGTCGTCTTGTTTTGGCATTGATTGCACCAGTGAAAAATAAGGCACCAGCGGAATACCGTTTTGCTCACATATGGAAAGTACTTCTTCTCCGCCCCTGTTTTCTCCGCCATGTACCATATTTAAAGAGGTACGCTGACCATGGCCATACATATTTTCTACTGTGGCAACCGGCCCCATGTGCATTGCGGCCTCCAACTCAGCCACACTTACGTTGCTTACGCCAACGTGTGCTATTTTGCCTTCTTTTTGCAATTCAAACATGGCTGCCATTGATTCTTTAAAAGGCACATCACTGCCGGCAATTACCCTGAAGTGCACCAGCGGTAACTGTTCCAGCTTTAAGGTGCGCAGGTTATTGTCAATGCTGCTGCGCAGGTCTTCGGGCCTGTTGAATGGTATCCAGCTTTTATCAGGCTTTCTTGCGCCGCCCACTTTTGTGCAGATCACCAGCCCGGCAGGATACGGATGCAGGGCTTCTGCTATCAGCCTGTTGGTAACATCATCGCCATAATAATCTGCGGTGTCTATAAAATTAAGACCACTGCTGATACATTGCTTTAAAATTTGCAGTGCTTCCGCCCTGTTGGCGGGTTCTCCCCAAATACCCTCTCCTGTCAGCCGCATGGTACCATAGCCCAAACGGTTTACTGTTAATGGAGTGGTACTCTTTCCCCCGATAATAATTTGCTTTGCGTTCATATTTGTTAATTGATTTTTATTGTGAGAATTAATGAAGCAAAGGTAGGATGGAGGAAAAAACAGGTACTTGCTAACTTCAATCCATTGCTTGCACAATTCAAACAATGTATGCAAGAAATAAAAAAGGCTGGCTTAGCTGCTTCAGCGAAACATTATCATAAGGCAAAAAACTTTTTAGCATTTAGTGTGGTCTGTATTGCCACATCCGCCAAAGCAATATTTTTTATGTGCGCAATGGTGGCCGCTACATAGGGTAAAAAAGCGGGTTCATTCCTTCTTTCATGGTGAGGGAGCAGCACCTGCCGGTCAACATTTTTTGGCATCATGTAGGGTGCATCCGTCTCTATCATCATACGTTCCATTGGCATATAGGCAATCACTTCTTTTAAATGTGCAAACCGCTTTACATCGCTGACAGCACCGGTAAAACCAAGGTAATATCCTTTATCCAGGTAAGTTTTTGCTTCCTGCAATGTACCCGTAAAACAATGCACTACCGCATTTGGCAAGCCAGTTGAAAAATTATCTGTAATGCTGTTGAACCTTGCAAAGGCAGCACGTTCGTGTAAAAACAGTGGCTTCTTAATTTCAACTGCCAGCTGCAACTGTGCTTCATAACACTCTTCCTGTAAAGACCTTGGCGAAAAATCCCGGTCAAAATCCAGCCCGCACTCTCCTACCGAAACCACGGTGGGTTGCAGTAACAGCAGCCTTAGTTCATTGATACTTTCTTCATTAAAATGTCTGGCATCATGCGGATGAATACCTGCAGTTGCAAACAACACACCAGGATACTGCTGTGCCAGTGCTGCGCCCTGCCTGCTATTGGCTGTACTTGTACCTGTCAAAATCATCGGTTGTACGTTGGCGCCAATCGCTCTTTGTACAACGGCCGCCGCATCGTGATTAATTGTTTACTGGTAAGGTTGATGCCAATGTCGGTATACATTACATTCATAAAGGTGGGTGCTGGTTGTCGCTGCCATGAAGCAACTAAATATTTATACGAATGTAGAGAAGTTTAATTGAAAGCACCGATGTGCAAACCAGGTTGACTGACTGCGGCTATTCCATAATACTACTTTGAAAGGCCCCCCGGTGCCCGTTCCCATTACTGCTCATAATTACAGATCACCGAAATGTATATCCGTATTGTAAGCCGCCCTGCAGGTAATTACTGCAGGGATGGTAGCTGCACAGTGAAGTATTTTTCAGGAGGCTGCTTTACCATTTTTAGGGCCAGTGCTACGCGGTTGTTTTGCAGGAGCCGGATTACTCCTTTCTACCTGGATAATTTTAATTACGGCATTCAGCACAGCTGCACCAATACCCAGACGTTGGGCATTTGAATTGACAGGTATGGCCATCATGGCTGCGGGGTTAAAAAGCAATACATCACGGGTTTTTGTAAGGGAATCTGCCCCGGGTGTGGGCACATATACCTGTATTTTTACCTGTTGATAACTGGCAGGGAAATAACGCACAAAATAGCCACCATCCTGTTTATACCATTGATCTGTTTTAAGCGCAGGCTTTGTAATGGCTGATAGTTCACGCTGCACGGCGATGCGTTCAAAAGCTTCATAGGATGAATTGCCGGCATCAAACAATTGTTGCATGCTTCTGTAAGTGCCGGCCAACGGGTTATCCGGTAATACGGAAGCTACTGTTTTTACAACGCCCATTACCCCGCCCTTTAGTTCAAATATTTGTTGAGATGATAATAGTTGGCTTGCCGTATTCCGCACATCCGGGGAGAGCCGGTTGTAACCGGAACCGCTCACCACAGACCATAATAACAGTTGTATGTTTCGCTGGGGCAACCAGGTTTTTTTGCGTGAGTTACTTAATATTGTTGCTACAATTTCTTTTCGATATCCCTTTATGGGAGCCTGCAGGTATGCATCCCTCGCAGTGGGTGAAGGCGTACCGGGTTGAAGGCAATAACTTTTAAAATCGGCTTCATAAAAACCGTTTGTCAGCACAATTTCGCCTTCTTCAGTTTGCGGTAAGTCGAGCAGTGATAAGGGTTGCTTTCCGGCAATCGAATCCTGCGGATCAAAGGCAGGTGCAGCCGTTAACTTATCCTGTGTAGTTGCGCTGTTGCCGCTTTTTCTGTTAGCGGCATTGCGTGCCGCAGAGGAACAGGCCGTAAAAAACAGTACGATGCAAATGTTTCTTAGTAAAGCTGTCGTCATCAATTTTTATTTAGTATTACTGCAGTTTGCGGGCTCTCATTGAGCGTATTGAACCATTATAAACCTTCATTAAAAACAACGTATATTTTGTTGACCAAGTATACAGGAACGCCGATTTGTAAAACCAGGCAGTAACGATGTACCCGGGCTATTGCGATGCAGGCGAAAAATACCGATCATCCCTGATGGCCATTTTTGTGTTTTTTGCAGCCTCTTTTGTAAATTTCTTTAATGGGAGTTAGCCCGGAGGTTGAAAAGCCTATCGGCGGGTTTGTATTTACCAGCTTAAAACAGCATGATTGTTTGTGATAAAAAAGCAGCTCACCAGGTTCTGAGAGGCTGTGTTGTTTCACCCGTTCCGCAATGGTAATGTGCAGCAAGCGGTGAAATAATTGCTACACTCGCATGTGATTGCCGCTTACTAAAATGCCGGACGAACTGATGAGCAATAGGCATCCACAGCAACCTGCCAACTACCTATTTCCCGTTTTTCCGTGGGCCTGATTTATATACCAGGTAGCCAAATCCAACCAACAGGTGAAGAATGATAATACTAAAAATAATTACGCCTGTTGTATCCATGATTTGTTTTAACATGCAATGTCTCAAAAGAACCTCACAGGAACGGTATCCTTTGTTACACAGATGGTAAGTGGCCGGTTGTGTACCATCGGCGGCTCCGGGCTGACGTATTTCTGGAGAATCGGCAGAGAATGAAAACACTTGCTTTTATTTTATCCTGCAGAATTCAAACCAACTGCAAACGGCAGTCGTATATTAAGATGTGCATGAAGGTGAGTGCTAAAGCCTTAACATTTATTTATCACTACACATTATTGCTTTAGTGCCTTTCACACATCTAAAGTATAAGCTGTTTTAAAGCTTTTGATTATGAAAAATATTTTTACAACACAGGAAATATTGCTGATGACCAATACTGCATTTTCTGCCCGGGAATACTCGGACAAAAATGAGAACCAGCCATCAAAAAACAACAATCAAAATAAGCTGGCTGAAGCATGCTGGAACGGACAAATACCGGCTATGCTGCCGGAGCTGTTTGATGATCCGTACAGCAAACGCCGCACTATGTGGCAACTGTCCGAATGCGATCACCTGCTGTATGCCCACCTGGGAGAAGATAACACAATACCAGATCCGGAATTTACAATTAATCCTTATGCGCTGGTGGAAGAAATGAATCCCAATTAACATGGCAGGATCGAAATAAATGCCAGGATACCCTGCAGCGGGTATCTTGTTTTAAATGGGTTTAATTGTAATCCTGCACTGGCATAAAAATATGTGGATCAATCGAAAAATTCCCTTCATCTAACGGATAAATCTGGCTGTAATTCAGTCCTATAAAGGCCCTGGTTTCTATAACGTCCCAAAGGCAACACTCCCGCTTCAATCCTGTCTGAAAAATTTCTGGTAAAATTTCAGGTACAAGACCGTTCCAGCAGGCTGCTTTAAGGTCATCTTTCGCTGCATGCTTTTTGTCTTGATAAACATCTTTTTGCGCCAGCCAGTTGCGAAGTAAAAACCTGGTGTTGTGCAACAGGAGTATTTCCTGCACGGAACTATTGTTTTTCATGATATTGCGTATCTTGTTTTGGATGGATGGATAAAAACCGGGAATACAGTAAATGTAACACCGCATCCGGGTGAAAATTATAGTGAAACTGTGTATTATTTTATAGGAAATTTTCTACCCTGTTTATTTGTATGCCAGTTGAAGGATTTGCGGCAGGTTCAGCCGGCCTTTTAGCGGCTTAAAATTAATTCCCCCCGGCGGCGCCGCCGTAAATTACTGCCCCAGGCATATTGAAGTTGACGCTGTTGGCTATGAATTTCGCATTGTGGCGTGGTATAAGCGCATAACAACTAAAAGGTAAAACTTGTTGCCAGGCTAACGCGGATACGAGCTTTCATATCGGGGCCATTTTTTGTGATATTGCCACCAATTATGCAAATGAGCTTGCATAGAAGAATTCTTACCAAACACATTTTCTTAATACAAAACAAAAGCCCGTCAAACCGACGGGCTTAAAAAATTCAGGCATACTTTACAAATTACTTTGCCGTAGCAGGACTTATAACTGAGCCAATTTCAACGATTGTATTGGCAGGAAATCCTCCTTTCTTTGCATGCTCCCTTATCAGGTCTGCATTTTCGGCTTTGTAGATACAGTAAATTTTATCGCCTGTTACATAGCTCTGCAGCCACTCAATTTGGGGCCCCATTTCTGTAAGCACAGAACAGGATTTTTGTGAGATGCCCTTTAACTGGTCAGGTGTAAGTTTTCCGGCGCCGGGAATTTCCCTTTCGATTAGATAAGTCTTCATTTCAGTTGATTTTTTAGTGGTGGAAGTTGTTGTTACATTGGTGTTTTGCGCTATGGAGGCATAGCATGTAAATAGCAGGATGGCAATGAGCAGTGCAAACCGCCTGGTGATAAAAGTCATAATTGTAGTTTTTAAATTGTTAGCTGATGCAATAAAGATACTATTGCAGCCAGGCGAAAGGCTGTAACGAATCATTCAAAAAATGTAAAACGGGCTGCTACAAATCGTTCAAAAAATAGTAAAATTAAATCGCGGTGATGTATTTTATTGCAGCATATCAAGATAGGCCATGGGTAAAAGGCCGTATTTATTTTTAAAACACTTGGTAAAGTAAGATGGGCTGCTGAATCCGGAATCGAACGTTATTTGTGCAATGTTATAGTGCTTTTTCCGCATCAGGTCTTTGGCTTTTTCCAGCCTGAATTCTTTCAGCAATATATTGGGTGGTAAACCCGTCAATTGAATTGTTTTTCTGTACAACTGCGATTTACTCATGGCCATTTCGCGGCTGTAATCTTCCACATCAAATTCAGCCGCTTGCCAGTGGCCCTCCAGTATGCCGAACAACGATTGCAGCATTTTTTCATCCTGCGGAGAAAGTAGTAAAAAATGATCACTCTTTATTTTGAAATGATCTTTTGCCACCAGTTCCTTAACGGCAGCAGCTACAACTACCTGCAAAGGGCCGGCAATGGCGCACATATACCCTGCAAGTTGTAAAGTATCTCCAAATAACTTATTGCTGTTTTCTACCGGCTCGCCGGCGCTGATGGCCATCCTGGCACCACTTAATCCAGCATCATATCCCTTCATTTCTTGTTGAATAGCCAGGGCACAGGAAACCGCTTTTGAGGCGGATGTAAAAGAGATGATAAACCCGGCGCCGCCAGATTCCACCTCCCTGCCGCCGTATTGTAACAACTGTTTCCTGGTAGTATCATTCTGCAGGTTCAGTAGTGCACGGGCTTTATCAACGCCAACCCTTGCCTGCAGCAAAACAGGATCACAAATTTTGATTACAAGTACCGTGCGAAACGAAGGATCGGTAAAAACCTTCAGTCCATCATCCATGGTAACAACTTCGGAGGGATCGTAAATTCGTCCCAAAAAAGACGACACTACTTCAGGACTTACTTCAATTATTTTACTGGGTATCAGGCCATGGGCTTTTCCATGCATTTTTTCCACCGCATCTTTAGAGGGCGCTTCAATCAGGCAAAAAACATTTTCTCTTTCCTCATCTATCCAATAGGTCATGCACTTGCATTTAAACTCTTCCTGGTGCACC
The DNA here is from genome assembly GCF_028288465.1 of Ferruginibacter sp. Taxonomy (GTDB): domain Bacteria; phylum Bacteroidota; class Bacteroidia; order Chitinophagales; family Chitinophagaceae; genus Ferruginibacter. The sequence continues at coordinate 39,226 of NZ_JAQBNR010000018.1, forward strand.
ATATCCAGCCGGTGAGCTTCGGCTACATTATTGGCTTTAACCCCGGGAACAATATGTACATCCATGTAAATCGGCATCCCTGTTTTTTTAGCTGCAATGCAGTCCGGTGCAAAAAATTGTCACTTTAAAGCTAAGAAAAAAATATACGAAAAATCATACAATCCGGCAAACACTGGCAAAATAATAAAACGGGTTAAAGGCACAGGTCAGTGCTTTTGCCAGTCACCCGGCAACCCTTGCAATACTATCAGCTGGTATTTTAATATCAGAACGCCCATCACAAGACAATTAAACAAGTTTTACTTTACATTCGCCTTCTGTTAACATAAACAAATTCACTTTATGCAAAGTCAATCAAAAGCCTTGCGCATCCTGGTAGTGGGTTGCGGCAACATGGGCGCTTCTCATGCCATGGCATATCATACAACAGATGGATTTCAAATTTGCGGATTGGTATCCAGGGGGAAATCCAAAGAATTGCTAAATGCCAGGCTGGGCAATCAATATGCCTTGTTTGATGACATGGATACCGCCATGAAAGCAACGCAGCCCGACGCCGTCTGCATTTCTACTTATCCTGATACGCATGAAAGTTTCGCCATTAAAGCATTCGAAAGCGGTTGCCATGTATTTATAGAAAAGCCGGTGGCTGCCTCTGTTGTGGCGGCAGAAAACGTTGTGACCGCCGCAAATAAAGCTGGTAAAAAGTTAGTGGTAGGTTATATCCTGCGGCATCATCCTTCGTGGGAGCGCTTTATTGAATTAACCAGGCAATTGGGCAAACCACTTGTAATGCGCATGAACCTGAACCAGCAAAGCGATGGCGCCATGTGGACACTGCACCGCAACCTGATGAACAGCCTGAGCCCGATTGTAGACTGCGGTGTACACTATATCGACGTGATGTGCCAGATGACAAGGAGCAAACCTGTTGCCGTACATGCCATCGGTGCAAGACTTACTGAAGCCATCCCTGCAGGTAATTATAATTATGGTCAGCTGCAAATAAAATTTGAAGATGGTTCCGTTGGCTGGTACGAAGCGGGCTGGGGACCAATGATCAGCGAGACGGCCTTTTTCGTAAAGGATGTCTTTGGTCCAAAAGGCTCAGTATCCATCGTGGCCAAAGAAGCAGGCGGTACAGGCAAATCTTCGTCGATTGAAGCACACACCAAAACAGAGTCGCTGCGTTTTCATCATGCAGACCTGGATGAAAATGAAAAATTTCTGAAACCGGATGAATGGATCAACCTGGAAGATGAGCCCGATCACCAGGAACTTTGCAACCGCGAGCAGCGTTACTTTTTAAAAGCCATTTTGGAAAATACCGACCTCAGCGCTCATGCCGAAGATGCTGTGAACAGTTTACGGATTGCTTTTGCGTGTGATGAATCAATCAAAACGGGGCAGGTTGTATCGTTGCTGTAAAGATTGACTGCCTGAGCAAGTCACCTGTAGTGCAATTCGTAGTAAGGATCAGAGCACCAATTAGTGAAGCATAGAATTGATATGATTAGCCATTTGTAAGCTATTGAAGTTATCAATGAAAGTAGGATTAAGTTTAATTTTACAACTATGGGTTCGGCTAAATTAATATGGGCAAATAATCTAAGGGCATTGGCTACCATTGCGGTCATTGTGCTTCATGTAGCTTCCACCATTTCGTCTTTATATCCTGCTATTTCAAAGTCTTACTTTTTGACCAGTATTTTTATTGACTCTTCTGTGCGATGGGGTGTACCAGTCTTTATTATGCTTAGCGGCTCGTTTGCACTGGAGAATTATGATAACCGCCTGAAGAGCTTTTTTGCAAAAATGTTTCACCGCATTGTACTGCCTTTCCTTTTCTGGAGCGTTGTGTATCTTTTCTTTTTTTCCTGGAAGGAACTGACCGACCCGGCTAAAAGTATTGGTCAACTACTGGCCTTTACAGGCAACCAATTTTTATCCGGCACCGCTTCACACTTGTGGTTTGTGTACGTTATTGTGAGCATGTACCTGGTATTTCCTTTTCTATCAAAATGGACAAAGGTTGCTACAGAAAAAGAGTATATCTACTTTTTTGTGCTCTGGCTTTTCTTCTTATTAATTGACCCATATTTGTCTGATTACGATATTAATTTCAGCTATAACTTTTTTACTGGTTTTATAGGTTATATCGTGCTTGGCAATTATCTTTTTAAAACCACCCGAAAATTTAACCAGCTGCTGCTGATCTCACTTTTCCTGACAGGATTTTTGTACACGGCCATCCGTACTTATTTTGCTTCGGTAGAAGAAAATGAAATCAACGAGCTTTTTATGGACAATCTTTCGTTGAATGTTTGTGTAATGTCTTTTTGTGTTTATTTAATTTGCAGGCAAAGAAATTATACCCTCCATTCAACCTGGCAAAGGGCGGTTGATATTATATGTAAGTATAGCTATGGTATTTATCTTTCCCACCTGCTTATTTTAAACATTTTTTTGCGGCTCGGATTAAAGTTTGATTTCCTTCATCCCATAATAAGCATCCCCTTAATAACTGTTACCTGCCTGGTTATTTCATGCGGGTTAATAATGGGAATGAAAAAAATACCGGTCTTAAAAAAATTGGCGGGTTAAAGTGTTGAGCTGGTAACCCATCTGTTGGCTGGTACAGGGCTGGCTGGGGGCCAATGATCAGCGAAACCGCCTTTTTTATAAAAGATGGTTTGGGTCGTTTAATATCCATTTTACTTTGAGGCATCAACCCGCAATTGACGACGAACGCTGAAGTCTATTCTTCAATTATTTCGTCAGCATTATCTGTTGTTCTGTTCTCAATAAAATCAACAATTCGTTTTCTTTCTCCTAAAAATAGTAGCCCGATAATAATTTTTGCGGCGGAAAAAATCATGTAGGAAGAGTCTCGCTTTACTGGGTTGTATTTTGAACTACTCTGACTGAAATACACATATAATTGTCTGCAAAAATTGGGGATTTCATCCGTTAGAATGACGCCCCCTATTACTATCAGCGCAATAGTAAATATTGCTGTACTTGAAATGCCTTTTATGAATTCGTCCGGACTATCAGACGAAAGCGCTTCTTCTGAAAATCCCTGATCAAGCTTAAGCATATCAATAAATTTATTGGTTTTAAACAGCAGTTGCATAACGAGCAGAGTATACAATGAAAGAATAAATATTGAAACAAGAAAAGTTACAATAATGGGCCCTGCGTCTGAGCTGACAAAATATCTAAAAATAGAAGTAACAAGCTGCGGAATGGTATTGATAATTTCCCGTAAAAAAAAGAGCCCGAATATTTTCAGGATAACGTTGAATAATTTTCTCGGATTCATAAGGAAAGCTGTTTAATTATTTTACGGGTAATATGCATGTTGCTGATATAATAATAAGCTATTTCTTTTATCCGATCTGCTATTTACCCAAAATAAATTGCTTATCCTCTTTTCATTTGCCAGATTTCTGCTATGGAGATTTATGTTGTTTTCTACAGGACGACAACATAATAATTAACAAATACATTGCCTTATGATTCCATCTGAGCCTGTGTTGTAGTTTATTCTTTTGTTGTTGGATACTAACGTCCGGGATATGCGCAAAAAAGAAAACAATAGGCTAAATTATTCTACAAACAGCGGCGAAACTATTCTGCCAGCAGCGGCGTGTGCGAAGTTTTATTGACATGAAATCCCGGTCAGTATCATTGCGTCATTGAACTTAAGAGCGGCCAAGTCTTTCAAAACATCGTTGTTGGTCTTATTGACCAACAACCGCAGCATTGTATTTTAGTAATGTGTAAACATGGCAGGCTTATCGATCCCTGTATTATAAAATGGGCTGACGAATAATAATAATATTCTTCCGGGAAACTGCATAGCCGGACTTCACCGGTTCCAATATATGTATTCAAGCTTCTGCACAAAAAACAGCATGGGAGTACAACTCAATACCTAAAGTTTTATGGGGTGTGCTTCGGTTGTTGGTCAATAAGACCAACAATGGCCTCCCTGATAGTTGGCTATTTTAAAGACATACCAACTGAAGCCTGGAGATCCATGCTTGCACAAAACTATATTACCTTGTTTACCGCTGCTTAAGTGAACTTTACCTTAAGCTGATTTACCTGTCAAGAAACGAAATAAGTTTATTCATCAGTGAAACTCTTTTATTTGTAAACCCATGATCTGTTTCCCAAACCTGGTAATCGAAAAACGAACCATGTTGCTCTTTGATTGAATCAGCAATTGCTTTGTTGCCTGTATGCTCATCCAGCATTATGAGTTGTTTGGCGCTTAAAGCCTTTGCATTCCTTTCCAGTTGGTAATAAGAAATTGCTTTGAATGCAGGAAGAAAAATATCCATCGCTGTTGCGTTGAGCACAAAATAATCAGGGAAGATTTTAGGGTTTTTCACCAACGTCGCCAGTTGCTTTTCATTTTGGATATTTTTCAAATCACCGGCTATATTCCACGTTGATAGTGCGAAGCCTTTTTTAATTTGGGGCAATTGCTGCAATGCTTTAAGGCAAACCCATCCGCCCATACTATGACCAAACAATACAATATTGGTTGTATCAATTTTTAAAGAGTCCTGGTATTTGTTGCAGAAGGCAACCACATTGCCTACATCTTCCACACAATTTTTAAAACTAAATTTACCCTGGCTGCCCCATGCACCCCTGTAATTAAAATAGAGCACGTTCCATCCATGTGCTCTTACAACTTGTGCCAGGTCAAGATTTCTTTCATTGCCCGGAAAGCCATGAAGCAAAATTAACGTGGGATGTTTTTCATGGCCGTTTGGTCTGTAAATAAACCCAGCCAGCATCGAGCCGGCAGAGGGAATAAATAATTCTGTTGAACCTGCAGGATTGGCTTTGTCCCATTGCAAATCTTTCAATACAATGCTGTCTGATTGTGCAGAAGCATTGATTATAGAGAAAAGGAAAAAGGCAAAGAAGTAGTGTTTTATAAATCGGGGCATATTGTACATTTTAGCGGGATGATGAAAAATGGCACACTACTCAAATATATAGGCTGTAAGCTGCAATGCCAAATGTCCTTACCGGAAACGAATAAAGCTGTCGTTGTTTTTGCAAGGCTGGCAGCAAAAAAAAGACTGCCATGCATGATGGAGTTTTAAGGAAGCAACCACAGTATTGCTGGTAAATAATAGTCCTGCCGTTTATATACCAACACCGGGTTTCATTCGTTATTCATCCGGCATCCCTTCGTTATATCTACGTTGGCTAACGTAGATATAACGTACTTGTACAAAACAATACAGCTCCAAAAGGAGAAGGAGACATAAAGGGTCACAATACATTTACCAATAAAATCAATCCGTATGGCTTTACAAATGGAGACCTATCTCAGTGGGCCGGATGAACAATGTGGTGTTCTTTAAAAGGGCGGGAACTTATATGGCAAGGTCACTGCCTGCTACCGTAAAACTATCTGCTGCTACCAAAGTATGCAACGGTAATTTCGGCATCGCTTCGGCCTGCGGAAAAAGCCTGCGGCAATTGCTGCTGCCGGTACTGCCCTTTCCCAAAGACAGGCGGATGCAGATCCGGTTTTCGGGCGCTATTGCAAAGTGGCTGGGTGCTGCCAATGCTGCTACCCTCCCCCCTGTCACTGCTATTCCTTTTGTAAACCAATTCCGCTTTACGGATTGCCCGGGTGTTGCCGAAAGGTGGAAACTGGGTTTACTGGTGGAACAGCCTGCTGCCAATACAATCACCCTGCATATCCCTGCCTTTATACCAAAACAAACCATTACTGCTCCTGAACATACGGTGGCCGTTACCTGTACCATTACCGTCGCAGGTTCTATGCTAATGGGAGCTGCGCCAACGGGCAGCCACTCCACAACGATGGAGATTGCCTATACGGATACGTTGATTCCTGCACAGACGATGCAGTGGACGCTTCCGGCTCCTGCCGGTACGGTGATCCTTGTTGCGGTGGCGTTGCGTTACCGGCTGGCCGGTGGCGGGTATTGCAGTGCCCCGGCATTTTTACCGGCTTCGGTTATTGATGCCCGTTATTGCTGAGTGTTAGGTTGTTGCTGAAGATAACTCTCGTTATCGTTGGTATCCCGTACTATCGGCTTTAAAACTTTTGGCGACGGCATCGCTGGTATTTGGCTACTTCAAAAAACATATTAACTGAAGCCAGGTGAATAAAAGCCTGAGCGGCTACATTAAATTATTTACCAATAGCGGCGAAAGGTGCCATGCACTGGAACGAAGCCTGGACAAGCAGCGTAGCTTTCCCGTCCGGCTGTTCTTATTCTCTGAATAACATACCATCTCAAAAAACCGCATGTATTAGTAACAAATGTATACCAGACAGAAGTCCGGTGTATGATGGATCAAAAGCAACATCTTTTTTTACAACGTAGCTATATGCTTTGTCTTTATAGTGTTTACCTAATAAACACCTGTCTTATCGTTTCCCCATTTCCACCACCACCCCTTTCACGGTACAATTCACCTCCGGTTTCTTTTGCGCCGTGCGGTATTTTGACAAATTGATCAGCAGCACGCTTGTAAGAATTACCACGAGGCCGGTGATCTGCAGCGGGCTCATGTGTTCGTTGGCGAAGAATACGCCGAGCAATACAGCTACCACAGGGTTTACGTATGCATAGGTACTAACCTGTGTGGCAGACCGCACCTGCAGCAACCATACATAGGCACTGTACCCTACCAGTGAGCCCATAATGATTAAATATACCAGTGCAAACCAGGAATCTGCTGTTACGGCCTGCCATTGAAAACCACTCCATTCATGCCCTAAAAAAATACCCGGAATAAAAGCCAGGCCTGCTGCCAGCATCTGCCAGGCTGAACTGATGGTAGCCGTAGTGTTGGAGTTGTATTTGGAATACAAAGAGCCGCCTGCCCAGCTCATACTGCCAATAACAATCACCACCAAACCAACAATGGCCTTGCTGCTGTCGGGAGAAGCAAAAGCTTTGGTAACATTTTCGCTGAACAATAAGATAACACCCGCAAAGCCGATCACCAGCCCGGTTAATACAGAGCGGTTGCTAAAGTTCTCTTTCCACTTTGGTCTGTCGAGCAACACAAACCACAAAGGCGAAGAAGATACAAGCACCGCTACCAAAGAACTTGGCAACGTTTTTTCAGCCCATATAACAGCGCCATTACCTACCAGCAGCAGCAGCAAACCACTGATGATGGCGGGCTTTATCTGCTGCCAGGTGCCCATGCGTTCTCCCTTTATCAAACTCCACCCCATCAGTAAAGAACCGGCTATCAAAAAACGGATGGCGCCCAGCATCATCGGCGGAATGTGCAGCACCGCTTTGCGGATAAAAAAATAGGTAGATCCCCACACCAGGTAAACCGTAGCAAAGGCAATTACTACCAGCAGTGTAGAAACTTCTTTTTTTGAACTGGTTGGCATGGCTTATTTTTTTGGAATGATTAGTTGTTGTTGCTCCTTTACGGTTTCCAACACAATCACCGATTTAGTGGATGCGATGTTGGGTATTTTCTGAAAGGAGTTGCGCATTAAATTCATCAGCGATGCGGCGTCTGCTATCCGCACTTTTACCAGGAAACAATCTTCGCCGGCAATATGGTGCACTTCCTGTACCTCCGGAATTTTTGAAAGGGCCTGTGCCGTTTGACTGCTGCAGGTAAATCCTTCTGCCGAACGGATAAAAATAAATGCCAGCAGTTTCTGGTTCAGGGCAGCGGGATCAATCCGCGTGGTATACTGAAGAATCACTTTTTTCTGCTCCAGCTTTTTAACCCGTTCCAGCATGGCCGAAGGCGCCATCTTAAGTTCCCGTGCAAGGTCGGCATTGGAGATCCTGGAATTGTCCTGCATCAGTTTTAAGATGTTTAAATCCGTACTGTCTAAGATAAGTTCCATATTTGAATGTTTCTGTAAATGTACTATAATTCAGAATTAAATTCTAAAAAAAAAATACTTACCGAACAAAAGACTGAATATTTCCACATTTATGAATTTTTTTTTCTTGTAGTGATCTGTATGGCCTGAATAATTGCAGTAGCAGAGCTTCAAAACGTCCTCATTTTATATCCCTTTAGAGAGACAAGGCGAAACGATTTATATCAGCTGTAGTATGTATAAAAAATCCGGCAAAAAATAAATTACAACAGCCGGTATACCCGGTTCAAAGTATTGGTGAAACAGTATGCAGCTGTTACAGGCGGATTTTGTTAACGATAGCGCAACAAATATTTTCAATACATTTAGAAGTGTTAAAACAATCATCCATCCAGGTTTTATTATTACCGGTATCACGCGGCATACTTATACCAAATTGCTAAAACAATAAACATGAAACAGTCAATAAAAATAGTTCCGTTATGTGCATTTGCCATCGCAATTTTGCTGATGGCTTCCTGTAATAGTGGCACCAGGCCATCTGCCATCGTTGAAAACAAAAAAGATACCCTTGCCTGTTCCCCCGAAAGCAGTAAACTTGATACCGCTAAAATTGCTGCAGTTACCGGCATGAAGGGCACAGTAAAAAATGGTGAATATAAAATTACTGTTCCGCAAAATGACCTGCATATTATAGTAGATGGTTTTAAAATAATCCCCCCCATGGGATTGGGTACATGGATAGCGTTTACCCCCTGCGGGGATAGTGTAATGATGATGGGAGATATTATCTTATCTGAAAACGATGTAGCACCGGTACAGCAGGAAGTAATCAGGCAGGGGCTTTCCATCACCGCAATTCACAATCACTTTGTACGCAACCGGCCTAATGTAATGTATATGCATATTGGTGGCTTTGGCAATGCTGCAACTCTTGCAGCCAATGCAAAAGCTGTTTTAGACAAGGTAAGCCAGTCAAGAGGCGCAGATCCCAAAGCAGCCAAAGCTGACAGTGTAGTAAATACTTTAAATATCCCCATGCTGGATTCTTTGATGGGACATAAAGGAGAAATGAGCAAAGGCGTGTACAAATACACCATTGGCAGGCCCGATGTAATGCTGAGGGAGCATGGTGTTCCTATCAGCAGCTTTATGGGTTTCAATACCTGGGCTGCATGGCAGGGTACTGCTGACAGAGCCGCAGTTGCCGGGGATTTTACCATGCTGATGGATGAGGTGCAACCAGTAATTAAAACACTTATTGAAAATGGAATTGAGGTAGTAGCTGTTCATAATCACATGGTACATGAAGAACCAAAAATTTTCTTTCTGCATTACTGGGGTGTTGGCCCTGTTGAAAAGCTGGCAAAAGGATTAAAAGCTGCCTTAGACAAAACTGGAAAAGGTATGGGGCATTAAAATGTAGCAGAATGAGTCAATTAAAAAGTTATTGTATTGCTATTATACTGGTTGTTTTTTGTTTGGAAGGCTGCAACGCACAGTCTTCCAAACAGAGCCAGGCACTTCAACTGATTACATCCGTTGCTTTGCCCGGTGTAGCCGGCAGGATTGATCATCTTGCATTTGACAGTGCTAACGGACATATTTTTATAGCCGCACTCGGAAATAACAGTGTAGAGGTGGTGGACTTAAGAACAAACAAAATTATTCATAGCATTACCGGTTTAAGTGAGCCGCAGGGGATCGCTTTTATCCCCGGGAAAAACATGCTGTTTGTGGCAAATGGTGGTAACGGCGTATGTGCTATTTTTAACACAGCAACTTATCAGAAAATAACGTCGGTTCAATTACCAGGCGATGCCGATAATGTGCGCTATGATGCCGTAAACAAAAAAATTTATGTTGGTTATGGTGAAGGAGGTATTGCAGTTATTGACGCAGCTACATTAAGACAGGTTGCAGATGTAAAGCTACAGGGGCATCCTGAATCATTTCAACTGGATATTGCAGCAAAGAAAATCTATGTAAACGTACCCGGCAAACAACAGGTTGAAGTGATCGGTTTGGAAAAGCAGGTGGTAACAGACAGATGGAAGTTGACAGCTGCTAAATCGAATTTCCCGATGGCATTAGATGTTACCAGCCACCGGCTATTTATTGGCTGCAGGCACCCTGCAAAATTGCTGGTACTGGATGCTGATTCAGGAAAACTGATTACAGCTTTTGATACCGATAGTGATGTGGATGATATTTTTTACAACCCAAAAAATGGAAGTATTTATTTTAGTTGTGGTGGTGGTTACATTGATATTTTTAAGCAGGAAACTCCCAACACTTATACTTTAGTTGAGAAGATACCTTCCCGGTCAGGGGCAAGAACCTCGCTCTTTCTTCCGCAATCAAACCGGTTAATAGTTGCCAGGCCAAAAAGTTTTAACAGTGACGCAGCATTATTGGTTTATGGTATAAAAAATTGAGCTGGTATCTGGAAGCATCAGTACTCGCTGAACTATCTTCTTTAAGCGTGAACGCTATGAATAAAAATAGTAGTACTTCATTTGCAAACAGTTTTGTCTATTAACTGAGCGGGATAGCACGCAATACCTGTAACCTAAATAAACGCAGGCTGGCCTTGTACAATCTACTCCACCGTTTGCACTTTGTGCAGGTCGAAATATTACTTATTGCTTATTTTTCCGGCTGGTTTTCTTGTATCAGGGGCAGGTACCGTTTTTTGTTATCGTACATTATCCAAATTAATATCGCAAAGAGAATGATTGAAACAGGTAAACCGCTGGTATCCTGCACTATGGTAGTCAAAAATATTCCTGCCATCACAGGGAAAATAATCAAAGCCCCCAGGGCTCTTGTTCGTGGAATGATTATTAAGATGCCGCCAAGGATTTCTGCAACTCCAATCAGCGGCATAAGCCAGCCAATTGCTGCCACTGCAGCCATCGCTTTTAAAAATTTAGCAGGTAAATTTTCCGGTGCGGGCATATAATTAAAAAATTTGCTAAGCCCGGCATTTATAAACACCAGGCCAAACAACAGAGACACTATAAACAATAATTTAGTTTTCACTGTACTTTTCATTTTAATAAATTTATAAGTAAGGTATTGCCCACCTGGTAACTTAATGGGATGAAAATACAACACTTTCAAACGATGTAAACCTGCTCATCACAAGGGATTTGATTCATGCCATCCCGGTGTACGCAGATAACCTGCTCTACTCCTCTCCCAGCCCCAACCGCATTTCTATTAAATTTTTAGCAAAGCCCATTTTTTCATACGCTTTGATGGCGGGCTGGTTATCAAAATATACTTCTAAGCGCAACTCTGTAATTTGCCGCGATAATGCCCAATTTTTCAGTGCTTCCAGTATAAGGGCATTTACGCCCCTGCCCCTGTATCCGGGCACTGTATACATAAACCCAAGGTAAGCGTGCTGCACATGCCTGTAAAACAGTTTCGACTTTTCAATACGGGCGTAACCGGACGCGATGAGTTGATTATCAACTACAGCAACCACCAGTTCTGCATCCTCCCCGGCTATCAGTTGCTGCAAATTGTAGTATTGAATGGGATCATCTTTTAAGGTAATATCAAAGGGACGTTCCGCACTAATAACCCCTTGTTCAAACTGCAGCAGTGTTTCCATATCTTCCTGCCTGGCTTTTCTTATTGTTATTTGTTCCATGAGTTATAGTAAAATAATTTTTGCAAACTTAGCATTTTTCGCAGGGCCAATACATTGCGTTGTCATCAATCAATATGCGCAACTGGTTACAAATAAATAAATAAAAATATCCCCGGTGGTTACATTTCGGTTTTTCCGCATTGTATAAACCGATTTCCCGATTTTGAAAGCCCTGCCCTTTTTGTTTGATTTCCTTTGCATTCTATTCTAACAATATAAACTGATCATGAACATACAACTAACTGCGATTTTCTTTTTTCTGTTTTGCAGCGCCGCCTGCGTACAAACAGCAACTGCACAAACAGGCACCGTACAGGGCCGGGTTATAACAAGCGATGGACAACCTGCCAACAGTGTAACCATCACTGTAAAGAATACTGTAAAAGCTACACAGTCTGGCACAGACGGTAAATTTATACTGCGCAAAATAAATGCAGGAGAGCAAATACTCGTTGTTTCTTTTGTGGGTTTGAAAACACAGGAAACGTCCATAACAGTAACAGCTGATCAAATAAGTGAGGTGAATGTGACGCTGGATGAAAGCATGAAAAAGATGGATGAAGTAATTATCAACAGCAACCGTACCCAGAATCATAAAACACTTTCTTCTGCCAAATCGTTGCTTGGGAACATGGATCTGCCGCAAACTGTTGGGTCTGTAAGCAACACGGTTATCAGCGATCAGCAAGCAACCCGGGTAGGCGATATTGTAAGAAATGTAAGCGGCGTGTCCATTACACAAACCAGGCTGGGCGTTAATGAAACTTATACCGCACGTGGCTACAGCATTGGTATTAATGGCGGCGCAGGCAGCATTTTAAAAAATGGATTGGTAAGTAATATCGCCGGTATGCCGGAAGCTGCCACGCTGGAAAGTGTGGAAGTAATGAAGGGCAGCAGTGCTATGTTGTATGGCAATGTATCCGGTGGATTGATTGTAAACCTGGTAACAAAGAAACCAAAGTTTGAATATGGAGGCGAAGTAAAAATGCAGGTGGGCAGCAACAGCCAGTACAAACCGATTGTTGATGTGTATGGTCCCATTTTTAAAAACCTTGCTTTCAGAATGGTGGGAACGTATGAAAATGACCGCAGCTTCCGAGACGTGGTAAAAACCAAACGCACTTATTTTAATCCGTCTTTTTTATACAATATTGGCAAAAAAACAACGCTACTGGTACAGGGCGATTACCTGGATGCAAAGCTTACCCCAGACTTCGGCATTGGTACGCTGGACAGTGGACGCGTACTGCCTTCCAACGTTCCTGTTTCCAGATTTATCAATGTGCTTTGGGCGTATAACAATGTAAAACAGCAGTCCGGCGCTTTTAATGTAAACCACACTTTTAATGACAGCTGGCAACTCGCTTTCAGCGGATCGGTACAAAAAACGGATGTCAATTCTTTTGGCGCAGGCCTGCCCAATGTAGTGAGCAAAACAGGCGACTGGAACCGCACACTGGCAAGAGCGCACAGCATTGAAAAAGACTATACAACCCAGGTAAACCTGAACGGGAAATTTACAACCGGTAAAATTTTGCACCAGGTTTTGGTGGGTACTGACTTTACAAGAGTTGAAACTCAAACAGATGCTTTTAAAATCACCAGTAACGGAACGGTTGTTACCACTTACGATAAAATAAATATACTCGACCCCAGCCTTTATACCCGCCGCAACGATATTCCCGATGCGGCCGTTACCACCGCTACCACTGCTCCCAGTAACCGTGTTGGTATTTATGTACAGGATTTTGTAAACCTTACAGATAAAATAAAATTGCTGGCAGGTGTAAGATGGAGCTACCAGGAAACGGTACAGACCAGCATCTTCACCACAGCTACGCAAGCCACTACAAAAGGCGCTGCAGCAACAGCCAACAACCAGGCCTTCTCGCCCAAACTGGCCATTGTGTATCAGCCAACCAAAACAACTTCTGTATTCGGCAGCTACTCCAATAATTTCACCATCAATACTGGTACGGATATTTACAGCCAGTTGCTGAAACCTTCTATCGTTGACCAATATGAAGTGGGTGTTAAAAACAATTTCCTGAATGACAAACTTTCTGTCAACTTCAGCATGTATAAAATCATCAACAGCAACCTGGCACAGCAGGCAGAATTTAAAGCAGACGGCACATTGAATTCGGACGCTACTGTAAAAGAACTGAAAGGACAGACAACCAGCGACGGACTTGAACTGGATGTGAACGGCACCATTTCAAAAAACATTTATTTTATTGCAGGCTATGGTTATAACAACATGCGTTTTACAAAAACATCCGGCGCTAAGGGATCTAATATTGAAGGCGAACAGGTGGTAATCAATCCGCACCATACCGCTAACTTCACTGCGTTTTATACTTTTAAGAAAACCGCAGTAAAAGGTTTAAAACTGGGCATTACCGGCTTTTACACCGGTGATCGTTTGGGTGGTTACAACAATACCATCGGGCAGGTACAGCTGGGAAGCAGACTATTACCGCTACAGGGATTTACAACGGTTGACCTTTCCGCAGGATACAGCATTAAAAAATTATCACTGCAATGCAAACTGGCCAACGTATTTAATAAAGTAAATTACCTGGTGCATGATAATTACAGCATTACGCCTATCACGCCGAGGCAGGTAGTTGCTACCGTGGGATATAAATTTTAGTTGCACAGCACGACTATTTTTTTAAAGCTGGCATCCCCAATTTATATGGGGGTGCTTTTTTATATATCTGCAAATAAAAATAACTACACAGCGATGGTATGGATAGTATGTTCAATCATTACTTAACAACCTGGTTGCCGGAGGTAGTTGTAATAAGAATTTTTAACGGAGGTTAATTGCCTGAACGCCGCAATAAATTAACGCCAATAAAATAAGGCATTATAAAAGGGATGGCAGGAATGGACACTGCATAACCGGCGGTAACGAATGGTTCGGGGCAACAGGTAGATAAGAGAACGATAACAAAAGCAAGTACGCTAACAGCAACATAAATTCTTGCCGGTATTTTGTTGAACAAGCCCGCACGATTTAATGATATGGCAAAAGCTGCAGTGGCTAAATAAGTAAGCGCTACTTCAACAACCGAGATCATGCTAAACAAACCCCTGACAGGCTTATACCATTCAGGCATTTTTTCTGAACCTGATGCCGCTAAAATGTTGAATGCAGCCGTTAAAAAATATCCCCAGAAAATCATATTGATGATAAAGAGCGGAATAAAAATAAGGATGGCAACAAAACCAAGTTGCGAATAAAAATGCTCTCCCCTCTTTTTCAATTTATCCCGAACCACGGCAACTCCAAACACGATAAAAATACCGGCAACAATCAAGATAGAATATCTTACCTGCTGTTCAACAGCCGTGGCTGTCCATTCAGTTGCTGTTGAAGGAGGTGGCCCGAAGCCAAAGAAAATAGAAACCAGTATCCAGGGTACAATTAAAAAGAATGCACCCAAGGCCAACTCTCTTTTTTCAGCATCGGCATTTCTTACAACATTCAGCCCCAGCACCCAGGCGGCGGTTATCATCAGGCAAACATTGATGATCCAAACCGGCAGGTAAATGGTGTAGCTTATATGCCCAACGCCAAAGCCCAGTATCGCAGTTACCAACGGCACAAGCGAAAGATAAAAAAGGCTTAGTTTTTTTGAAATGCTGGTTTGCATCTGCAGGCGTTTGAATGAAACTATTATTCCTCTCCCGGCTGTTTCAATTTCCAGCCTGTTTTTGCTTTTTCAGCTTCTACCATTTTCTTTACATCTGCCAGCAGCTTTTTAGCATCGTACACAATGCCGTCTTTAATGGTATATTTGATTCCGCCTGCCCTTACTACTTTATTATCAGCTGTAACCTTAATGGTTCCTGTGCCATACAGTACCTGTAAATTTTCCAGCGGGTTAACATCAATGATCACCATGTCGGCCAGTTTGCCCACTTCTACTGAGCCTAAATCTTTTTCTGCACCCAGTGCCTGTGCAGCATACAGGGTGGCTGAACGAATTACTTCCAGCGGATGAAAGCCTGCTTCACGCAGCATCTCCAACTCCCTGATATAACCAAACCCATACGTTTCATAAATAAAACCATCATCGCTTCCGGCAGTAACCCTGCCGCCACGGTTTTTATATTCATTTACAAAAGTCATCCACAGGCGGTAATTTTCTTTCCACGCAATTTCATCTTCTGTTCCCCAATGCAGCCAGAAAGAACCATGCGATTCCCGGCTGGGTTCATAAAATTTCCATAAGGAAGGCAGGGTATAATTGTCGTGCCACTCCAGTCTTCTTGCACGCTGCAAATCCCGGGTAGCATCGTAAATATTAAACGTTGGATCCAGTGTAAAATCCAGCGCAATCAACTCATTCATCACCTTGTTCCATTTATCACTGAAAGGTGGTGCTGCCTGTTTCCATAGCCTGCCAGCTTCCCCAAAGCGATCGGCTTCATTGGCGTAATTATAATTGAGCGAATAGTTCTGGATCGTTTTATCATCAAACATCGCTTCGGGTAAACCATACCAGTGTTCCATTGACGTTAATCCTGCCCGTGCAGAGTTCAGCACATTCCAACGGGCCACATCCATTTGTGCATGGTGACAGGCGCTGCGCAAACCCAGTCTTTTATTTTCCCTTAATGCGGCATCCATTATTTGCGGTGCTGCGCCAAAAAACTTTACGCCGTCGGCTCCTTTCTTTTGATTTTCTCTAACCCAGTTAATGGCCTGCTCGGGCGTACTGATAGGCTGTTTGGCTCCCTGTCCAAAAAAGGAGTAGGCATAAATACGGGGCGCAGTGATTTTATTTTCAGCACTTAATTTTTTTTCATCCAGCACCCATTCAAGACCGTTGCCGCTTCCCGGTTCCCGAATCGTGGTAATGCCATGGGCCATCCATAATTTAAACACATATTCGGCTGGCGTGCCCTGTTCCGTGCCACCAATATGACCATGCATATCAATAAAGCCGGGTAACAAATACATACCTTCTGCCTGTATCTCTTTACCACCTTCTTTCAGTTGCGGACGGCGTTTTGGATCGATGGAAACGCCCGGTGCGCCTACATTCGAGACGTTTACAATGCGGTTGTTCTCTACAACGATATCGACCGGGCCGATGGGGGGTGCGCCCGTGCTGTTGATTAAGGTAACGCCGCGGATAATCAGTTGCGGCCATGGCCCCTCACCCTCTTTCACCAAAGGTGCCTTGGCTATTTGTGCAGTTACCGCATTAAAAATTATTGCTGAAAAAATAAGCAGAAAGGTTGAACGCATAAGGAGTAGTTGAATACGTAATTTACAAAGTTTTGTTTAGTGAAAATTAAATCGCGTACAGACGGGCCACGATAGTCCGCGAGTATCTGCATGTTGAAGTAGTGCGTTTTAACAGTGTTTGAGGAAATAATGATGCCTGGTTTCGAAATTAAAATTTGCTTATTGATAAGAGCGGCTAACCAGGACCTACAAAGTGCTTGATATTATCAGCCCTATTTTTAATATTGGAAATCACTTTCTATTCATTCATCTTTCTCCACTCCAAAGTATCTGCTGTTATTTTAATCACCAGTAATTTTAACCTGGCTTGCAGTTGCATCTTCTTGTTTACCATCTTTAGTACATGAATAAATCACACATAGAAAGGACTTGGTTGAAAAGATAAATCTCATTAGATGAAAGTAAAAGCCGTGGTGTTAGATTGAAGCCCTGGTGAAAATTTGTATCAATTTATAATTGCGAGACCCTCTCTATCCCATTCTTAATTCCGCTAATTATCATCTTTCCATAACCATCATCTGGCAGCTTACCAGAAAATAAGGATGCTAATTGATAGTTTTCTTTCGCTTTGTCAAAATCCCTTAAATCTTCATAACATTTAGCGACGTTGAGGTAAAGAGAAGGATAGTTTGCCTGCATTGTTTTCTCCCCTATTTTCAATGCTGCTTGTAAAGCAATTTCGTCCCACTTCAATTTGTCCGCAACAGTTTGTTGATGTCTTGCAACATAATGAGCAGAAATAAATTTTTCAAAGTCAGTTGCAGCTGCTTGCCAGGCCAGCAGGAATAGTTTATGGGCTTCTTCTGTTTCACCTTTTCCCTCCAGTTCCATGCCTTGTGCGCAAAGCTTAACAATGCTGTTATCAGGATCAAAATTCACTCCTTCTCATTTTTTAATTCAACATAATATGCATGTTTATATCCATGCGCACTACACACTAAGCACAGGCAGAACAAACTTAAAACATCTTTAACCCAAAAGAAATCAGATATCAAAAAATCAGCCTTCCGACATCCGGCTCTATTGCTCAAACCGCAACCAATCCAGTGCAAACATATCATGGTTGGGCTCTGTATCTTTTTTAAACACAAAGTACAAATCATGTATACCGCCGGGATCATTAACAGTGGCGCTTACCTGTTTAAACTTGTTCCAGCCGCCGGTTTGCTGGTAATTCAATGTGCTGACTACAGGGCCTTTTATGGAATCAATATGCACTTCGATGGTTGCGTCTATTTTTTCGGATGAATAATAATAGGCTATGTTTTTGATGCCTTTCAGATCAATACCTTTTAGTACGAAATAAGATTTGTTGTGAATGCTCCCGAGCATCTTATCATCCCGTTGTATGCGGTTAATTACATCCGCATCTTCTGCCTGTATGGTGGGCTGCCTTAGCACAAGTTGTTTGCTGGTTGTTAATGGCACAACACCATTGCCGCCATCTGTGTAAGCGGCCGTCAAAGCCCAGGTGCCGCCTGTTGCACCCACAGGTTGTTTCAATAATGCAGTGCCTGTTGCTGCCAGGCTATCCTGCGTTTTTTGCTGCGCCAGGGAAAGAATATATTTTACAATGATAGTGGCATTGTCTTTACTTAACTGAGGGTGTGCATTCATATAGTGATCGTTTCCCCATACGCCGGCCCCGCCTGTAATGATCTTACCGGCAAGCCTTGCTATCTCCCCTGGTTTGTTGCTATATTTTGCTGCTATAGCCGTAAATGCCGGTCCAACAACGGTGTGGTCCACCGTATGGCAAGCCTTACAATCGGCGGAAGCTATCAACGCTTTACCCGGCATTACCCAGGTACCCTTACCCTGCACGGTTTTAAATGATCCCTGCTCTTTGGGTATATAATCCAGTTTAACATGAATGCGACCCGGATCGATCGTTGCATCTTCTTTATCTTTCACTTCCACTGCATAACCCAATGTGGCATCACCAAAATAAAACGAACTGTTACCTGTTGTATTGATGGCTACTTCGGGCATGGTGTTACCTGCTTTAATTTCCAACGTGTCAACTGAACTTAGTCCGGAGGGATCGGTTACTTTTAAGGTTACTTTATATACGCCTTTATTGCTGAAAGTATATGTTGGGTTTGCCTCTGTTGAACCTGCTTTATTGCCTTCGAATGTCCATTCATATTTCAGCTGATCGTCTTCATCATAATCATAACTATTGCTGCTGCTAAAATCAACTTTTAACGGAGCAATGCCAATGCTATCCTTCACGCTGATTTTTGCCACAGGTGCACGGTTACCGGCATTGTAATCAATGCGTACCAGTCTTGCATCATCATTGTCTGCCCCATACACGGCGCCATATTCAAGCACATACATAATCCCTTCCGGCGTAATATCCATATCAATGGGCCGTCTGAAATCTCCTGTCAGCGGCATAAATGCTTCCATGCGTTTATAATTTTCATTCTCATCAAAACGCAATGCGAATACCCAGTTACGCATCCAGTCCATTACAAACAGACTGTTATCATAATATTCCGGTATACTGTTCTTCTTTGCAAGACTTTTATTGTAATGATAGAAGTATCCTGCGATGGCTGTTCTGCCGCCTTCGCCCAGGTCCGGAAACTCGGGTGATACCGGGTAAGGATACCAGACCATTGCTTTAGTGGGTGCCGGCAATTTTTTGATACCTGTATTGTTGGGAGAATTGTTTTCCGGCCCGTTGATATCAAAGGACTGGCCGATGACGTGAGTAGCAAAATCAGAATCATGATAGGCTTTGCTGTCGCCTACAAAATAAGGCCAGCCAAAGTTGCCTGCTTTTTTTGCCTGGTTAAATTCATCATACCCACGCGGATCATATTTGGAATCCTCGCCCGCATCCGGACCAACTTCGCCCCAATACAAAGTTGATGTAGCCTGGTTAACCGTTATCCGGTAAGGGTTACGACAACCCATTGTATAAATCTCCGGTCTCGTACCTGCTGTTCCTTTTGCAAATAAATTGCCATCCGGTATGGTGTAAGATCCATCTGCTTCCGGGTGAATGCGGATTACTTTACCCCGCAGATCATTGGTGTTACCTGCAGACCGTTGTGCATCAAATGTAAGCCTGCCTGGTCTTTCATCCAGCGGCGCATAGCCATTCGATTCAAAAGGCACCGTGTTATCACCGGTGGAGATGAACAGGTTGTTGTTTTTATCCCATGCAAGTGAACCGCCTGTATGAGCGCTTACTTCGGGGTCAATCGGCACCTGGATGATTACTTTTTCAGAAGCCAGGTCAATAGAATCTTCTGTGATCATTTTGAACCTGGAAATATTCTGATGCGTGGGTGTGGGCAATGAATCCGGTGAATAGAAAAAGTAAACATATTTATTGGCTGCAAAATCCGGGTCAATCGTCATACCCAGCAAGCCATTGCCAAAAGCCTTTTTGGTATCGGGCAATACTTTGAATTTATGAATGAGTTTGGTGATATTATCCGCCGGTTTGTATGCATAAAAATTGCCGGAGCGTTCAACGATATATACTACGCCGGTTGGTGTAACGGCAATTTCCATCGGCTCATTTAAATCGTTGGTGAGGACCGTTTTTGTAAAGCGATTTTCTTCCGGTGTTTTGGGTGCATAGGCTTTTGAATAATCCAGTTTGGCAGAATCGGCACCCATGGCATATTGTATTCCGTTTGCCAGGTGTTGCAGAAACAACGGCTCGCTGTAGCTTTCAGAGGTATGCCCGCCACCGGTATAAAATGCACGGCCTCCATCAAAATTATGGTACCAGGCGATGGGATGATCTTTACCGTTCTCGCCACCTTCATAAGTGTCTTCATCCAGTGTAGCTACTACCTTCAGGTCAGCATTGATATTTTTATAATTGTACCATTCATCGGTACGTTCCCATTTTGCAGGCAGGCCTTTGGTGGCTATAAAGCCCGTGTCCGTAACATTCACGGTAGCTTTTCTTACGTTCGGGTTGCCGGGGTGACTTTTAAAATAAGCACCTACTAATTTATTATACCATGCCCAGTTGTACTCCGCATCTGCTGCTGCATGTATACCCATAAAACCTCCACCAGCCTGTATATAACGCTGCAATGCTACCTGCTCATCACTGTTAAGGATGTTGCCGGTTGTGCTTAAAAAAATAACAGCTTTATATTGCTTAAGGTCAGCATCTGTAAATACTTTTGAACTGGAATCTACGTCCACACCAAAATTATTATCCTTGCCCATTTTTTGTATGGCGGCAATACCTGCAGGAATGGATTCGTGGTGATAGCCTTTTGTTTTGGTAAACAATAATACTTTACGGGCGTTGGAATCTTTGGTACTACAGCTGTTAAAGAATAACACAACAGCAACAAGTGAAAGGCAACTGGCAAGCTTTTTCATCTGAATGTTTAAAGAGTAATTAATTTACCCGAAAGATATTGTAAAATGTTTAATTGACGGTTATGTAATTACGACTTTCAACTTTCACTTATACGATTCTATACAGGAAGTAAACTATATTTTAAGAGCCTATACTTGGTGGATGATTGGCTTCAACAATGCGCAAAATATTTTCAGTAGTTCCATCCACCTCTTTAATAAACCTAACCAAATTCTGTCCGGACTTTCTTATACAGGTTCAACTCTTTCAACCATTCATATTCAATTGCAGAACACTGTAAAAAAGTCTTATGCCAACATGGCGGCATATTACCCGCTGATGTATAAAAACAGGTTGATTGAAAAAGCGAATATTGTTACAAATGGCAAAGGAGCATTTTCTGTAAATGTTGGCGCCATTGCAACAGACAACAGGAAGGACGCTGTAGTAGAAATTAAAGCAGGCAGTTACCAGAAATTGCTGCGCCTGCCTTCTTTACACACCACACCTTATAACATCACTACATTCATCAACATTTTTTCATAGGTTTATGCAACGAAATAAATAACGTATTGCACCGCCCGCAATGATAGTAAAACCAATTAACGAAAACATATGAAAAGAAGAAACTTTATAAAAAATGTTGCCACTGTTTCGGCCTTCTCTATTTTAAAACCATCAATTGTTTTTGGTACAAGGGCCAACTCAGCTATCCGGATAGGTATCATTGGCTGTGGCAACAGGGGTACTGCCGTCCTCTCCTCTATGATCGCCAATACGAACAGCAGTGTTGTAGCCATGGCAGACATTTTTGACGACCAGTTGCAAAAAGCCATCCCGGTTTTCAATGGCCTGAACACAGCTAAAAATGCTGCTGCAATACCGGCAGCCAATATCTACCAGGGATCAAAAGCATACCTGAAATTACTGGAGAATAAAGACGTGGATGCTGTACAAATCTCTACCCCGGCCTACAGCCATGTGGGCTTCCTGGAAGCGGCTGTTATGGCGGGTAAACATGTGTATTGCGAAAAGCCCGTGGCACCCGATGTAGCAGGATGCAGAAGGGCCATTCAGCTGGGTGAAAAATTAAACGGAAAACAAAGTGTGGTCATTGGTTTCCAGATCCGCCACGCAAGTGCGTATGCAGAAATGGTCAACAGGATACAGCGGGGCGATATTGGAGAACTGATTACCGTGCAGCTATATTATCTTTCCTCTTCTGTACCCATCATTACACGTAACAATGTATCCGATGATGAAATACGCATCCGCAATCATTTTTATTTCAATGCAATGTCTGGTGGTATATTGTTAGACCAGGGCATTCACATACTGGATATTTGCAACTGGGCATTACAGGGGCTTCCTTTAAATGCCATCGGCAGGGGCAACACAAGAGCCCGTACCGAAATCGGTGATACCTATAGTAATTACCAGGTAGTGTATCAATATCCCAACAATGTAAACGTCAGTATCCACACCACACAACTGGGCCACCAGTTTGGCGATGTTTGCTGCAGGTTTGTCGGCACCAACGGCATTGCGGAAGCACATTACAGTGGCGGTGTATTTATCAACGGAGATAACAAGTGGGACTCCGGCATCGCAAGAAGTGAAAGTGCAATAACACCGCAGCAGCAGGCTGCCGGCGTATTTTTGTCTTCGCTGCATGATGCGGATGCCAATAAGGAAAAGGCCTTTATCAGCAGTATCGAAACGGGCAATTACCTCAATGGAATACGGTCAGGTGCAGAGTCTACCTTAACTGCTATATTGGGCAGGGAAGCTGCTGTTACACGACAAACAAAAACATGGGATGAAGTATATCGCTCCAATCAAAAGATTGATCCCAAACTTAATTTGGCACAGTTTGATAAATAACAACCGGTTGTATATTGGCAAGAAACACGGCAGTAGATTGAAATATTATTTATACTTACGCTCATCAAGCCTGAAAAAACGTACCGCATTATTAAAAAAAATGTCCCGCTTTTGATCGAAAGACAAATAGTCTGCATTTTCAATTACACCAATGGAAGTTTCCAGCAGCTTTGGCCATACCATCAGGTCTGTTCCATACATGATCCTTTTTCCAAAGCCAGCCTGCACCAGCCGTTTGATATAATCGTTAACTTCTGCCAAAGGATAACTCCATATCATACCTGCCACGTCAACATATACATAAGCATTGGCACCCATTAGAGCAATCATCTCATCAATCATCGGGTAACCGGCATGCATTACCCATACTTTTAATTTAGGATGGCGCGCCAGCAGGTCTTCAAGCAGCAACGGATTGCCCATAGATCCCCTGTATTTTGGAGAAGTAATATTCGCCATGCCATTACCGCCGGTACCCAGGTGTATGCCAACCGGGATATTTAATTTTTCAGCGGCAGCAAAATAGCCATCCAGTGAAGTATCGCTGGGCGACATGCCTCCGTACTGCGGAGCCACTTCGCCCATCACTTTATAAAAACCAGCCGACAAAGAATCCGTAAAAGCCACCACCGTCATGTCTTTAGATGAACTGATGCCAATGCTGGGAATCACCCTGCCTGGTGCAGCTGCTTTTTGCCAGTTGCGGATAACTGCTGCATCGCCACTTGCAATAATGGTCATGTTCAGCCGGTTCATGGTGGCTACTAATGCATCCTGAAATTCCTTATCGCTTTTTGCAGCTTTGAGTGGTTGAGCGCAATCCGTATTTATAAAAGCCGGTGCTGGCTGGTTGGGGTCTCCACCGGGCATATTACTTAAAAACCATGGACACATATCCGCAGCAAAGGCCGGATTCACTTTCATTGCATGTACATGCACATCAATAATAGGAAGATGCTTTTTTGATGAATCCTGGCCATAACTATTAGAACCAATCAGCAGGAGCAACACAAGGCATTGTAGTGGCAATAATCGTTTCAACATATTTTTTTATTACAGCGTTTGGTTTTGAGTGTATGATATAAAGGTAATTTCTTTTTATGCAGTAAATTGTAAGTGCTGATCTTTCATTTCGGGCAGTGCTTTCTGCATGCTTGTTCTTTTAGTCTGACCACTGCGGTGGTTGGATACTATGAGATAAGTTCCTCTACAAATTTTTCAGGATCATCTGGAGTGAAAATAATGTTTTTGTTATCGATGGTTTTAACTAAAACAGGCTTGTCTATCCGGGTTGCATACCAGGTCATACGGCCTAAAGAAAAGTTTGCAAAATTCCCGTAGTACCCAAATAAACCGCCAACGCCAGATGTTCTTATTGCACCCTTTATTTTGTCTTTCTCTATTAATGCTACACTTTTTATATCGGCTCTTTTTATATGAACATTCAAAAGTGGCCTGCCAATAATTAGTTCATCCTTTGTTACAACATAGTTAACAGGTCTGAATGCAAATGCCAGTAAATAGATAAGAAGGCAGGTAATCGCAGCATAAAATGGAACTGCATGGCCTGCGTCTTTGATTATAGAATATTGAGCAATAATGATACCTGCGAAAAGAATGGTCACTCCTATTGTTAT
>NZ_JAQBNR010000056.1 GCF_028288465.1 Ferruginibacter sp.
TGCCAACGGGGATGCTGCCATCCTTACCAGCAGCGGCTTTACGCTGAGCAAGCTGCCGGAGCCCAATTACATTACCAACCCCGGCAATGTTACGCTGGCCAACGGTGTAAGCACGGGTGTAATGGAAGTATCGGTGGGTGCGGTAAAGGGCGCCAAAGGCTATGTGTACCAGATAGCGGGCGAAGAGCCTGTTACGGGAACTGAATGGCAAAGCACCAACAGCAGCCGCAGCAAATTTACCTTCACCAACCTGCAGCCGGGTAAACGCTACTGGGTAAGGGTGGCGGCTACGGGCAGCGGTGAACAGATTGCCTACAGCCCGGTGGCAAGCCAGTTTGTACAGTGACAGACAGGTGTTGATTGCTTTAAAGCTTTATTGATTGCAGTCTGCTGGTATTGACAGCCTGTATTTTGATAAAGCTTTTTAGTGCCCGGAAAAATAAGTAAAAATACGCATTGACATTTTGAATAATATTTATTTTATTTGTATTACTTTTTTCACTAACCCATTACATTTATGAAATCAGATGCCGCTATCAGAAAGCTTATTGAACAACGTAGCCTGCCCCAGGGATTTTTAAAATGGATTACCGACAGGCATATTTTTGAATTTTTTGGCATCAGTCCGGAAACGCTGAAAAACTGGCGCCGGCTGGGTAAAGTAACCTACAGTCGCTTTTGCGGTATTATTTTATATGATGCAGATGAGATGCTGGCGGAAATTGAAAAAGCAAAAGTGATGCGGAAAGTTGTTTAGCGGAGGATGGAACGCTGATGACGCGGATTAATACGGATGATGGCTGATTTTTTGTTCATACTGCATTAGAAAACACATATTTTAGAGCCGAAACATTCGTCTATTGGCTTCTTCCGTCCTATCAGCGTTTCAATTATTTTATTTTTTACATCAGCACTATATAGACACATAAATAATCCGTTTTTTATCCGTGCCATCTGTGTCATCAGCGTTCGATTGCTTTAGTTCCGCAAGAACACTTGCTGCCATAAAAAAACCGCCTCAATATTGAGACGGCCATTTTATACCATAATCCTGAACGATTATTATCTTTAGGAAAAACCTGTTTTATTTTTAACTGCGCTGATCTTGTGCCCCACTACTCTTTTCCTCCCTTCGTTCATCATCGCTTGTATATACTCTAAGTCCTAAAACCGTGCCAACAACATAATGCGTTGGTTTTAAGCAGTATATGATTTGGCCAGCTGCGCCATTTTCCATTTATTGGAAGCAAATGACACAAACGGGACTGGCGACCGATAGTCGAAACAGGCACATGGTTAAATTGTTTTATTGATGGATTGTTTGATGTTGAATTGCTTTCGTATTGAATTGCTTATTGTTGAATTGTTATTTGCAGGAGTTGGCTTTTATCGTTGGGATCAGTTTTTGTCTGAACTGTGATTTGTTTGATTTTTGTGATTTTTGTGATTTGCCGGTTGCAGTACACTGCATTTTTGATCATGATAATCATTGAATCATAAAATCATAGTTCAGACAGGTGTGAGGTTGACGACCTGGAGTACCCTGCCTCGTAATCCTGTAAATCATCGAATCATAAAAATCCCGTTCAGACTTGCTACAATTTCCTCAACTCCTTCTTCAATATTTTTCCGGTGGCACTCATGGGCAATGCGGCAACAAATTCAATGTGCCGCGGATATTTGTAAGAGGCGATGCGTTCTTTTGTCCAGTTGAGCAGTTCGGCTGAGGATACTGTATAGCTTTCCTTTAACACTACAAATGCTTTTACCTCCTCTCCCAGTTCTTCATGCGGTATGCCTATCACCGCCACCAGCGATACGGCTTCGTGCTGTATCATAGTTTCTTCCACTTCTCTCGGGTACACATTGTAACCGCCCCGAATGATCATATCCTTTGTACGGTCAACGATGTAATAAAAACCATCCGCGTCTTTAACAGCAATGTCGCCGGAATGCATCCAGCCATTTTGTAAAACGGTGGCAGTTGCTTCGGTTTTTTTATAATATCCCTTCATTACGTTGTGGCCCCGGTACAACAATTCACCTTTTTCACCAACGGGTACTTCGTTACCCTCTGCATCAATTAGTTTCACCTGTACGCCCCAAACCGGTGTGCCCACGGAACCTGGCTTACGACCCGTTTTTAAATCATTGAACGTTACTACCGGCGAACCTTCCGACATGCCATAGCCCTCAATGACGGGCACGTTAAAACGCTGCTCAAAATCCTGCAGCACTTTTACCGGCAGCGAAGCACCACCGGACAGGCAGAGTTTTAAATTGGCTGCAATGGCATTAAAATCAACTTGTGGGTTGGTATAATTTAACAGGCCCCAAAACATCGTAGGCACGCCAATAAAAAGCGTTACTTTATGTTGTTGCATCAATGCAAACGCCTGGGCTGCATCAAAACGGGTAAGCAAAACGCCGGTGCCCCCTTTGTACACGCCTGCGTTTAATAAAGCCGTCATACCAAAAATGTGAAACAGGGGCAACACAACTAAACTTGTATCATCAGCAGTACTGTTCATCAAATCACAAATTAAAATGGCATTCAGCAGCAGGTTGCTGTGTGTCAGCTCTGCGCCTTTGGGGCGGCCCGTTGTGCCGGAGGTGTATATAATAACACAGGTATCTTCGGCACCGGTCTGGCAGGTTTCAAATGTTACCGGTTGATCTTCCATTAAATCAGCAATGGTCTGTACCCTTTCTATAGATGCCGGCATTGCGGCATCCGGCATAATCAAAAAGAATAACCCACAGGCATCTACTGTATTAAAGGCATCATAGCCCATTTGCCCCATGGGTAACTCCGGTGTGCCGGTAAAACAGCAATAGGCTTTGGCATCACTATCCGTGAGATGAAAGGCTATTTCATCTTTTTTTAGCAGCACACTCAATGGTACCACCACAGCGCCGGTTTTAATAATGCCATAATATAAAACCGGGAAGGCCGGTACATTGGGACAGCTCAATGCCACTTTATCACCCGGCTGAATGCCCCTGCTGGTTAAACCATTGGCCACTTTGTTTGCAGCTGCATTTAATGCCGCATACGTCATTGATTGATCCATGAAAGTAAAAGCGGCTTTGGACGGATATCGTTTGGCGCTATCCTCCAGGATGACAGACAGGTTCAGCATCGGTTGTAGCTTTGCAATCGTTATTTAAATATGGCGTAGTGCTTTATTGTGAACTCAATAAATTAGTTCAACAATTTAAACAAAAATCCGGAGCATTAAAATTTGAAATAAAAAAAACTGCAACCAACAAATACGCTGCAAATCGCCCTTTGCCTGGAGGCGAAGGTGTCCGCCGCGGCGGACGGATGAGGTTGATGCGCAACCGTGAATGGCTTAGTATTGGCAAGCCGGTACGTTGTTAAAATAAAAAGATGACTTACTTTCTTTTTTTTCCTGATAAAAAAAAGAAACAAAAAAAATCAAGGCTGCGAATAAAAAGGCTGAAATTTTCAGTACAATCCTACAATCAAGGAACTCGCCCGAAGAGTGCAATACTTTGTGGTGCATGCGTGCTCAAACAGCCTTGATTGCTTAACGGATTGCACTGAAAATTTCTAGCACTTTTTATTCGAGGCCGTTTGAAGCGTATGCACAAGCGATGCGGCAAGGAATGTAGATTGGCAGTTAAAAGAATTACGAACAACTAAAGCGCTTCAATCCATCCTTCGAGTTGAATACAGTAACTGCGTAAGCTGCCTCTTTCGGTTCGGTCCCGCCCCAGGCGGGATTCAAAAAAATGCGCAGCAATATTTTTTTGAAAGAAGCGAAAGCAGCAGCGTCGCAGTTACGCAGCCCCGCCGGCGGCAGAGGCGAATCTTGATACAGAAAGCTGTTCCCATTGCCGTGAGGCGCAGGCAAACCTGGGAGCCAATTTCAAATGGAGCTTCAATTTTATTTCATCGTTTATGATTATCCTTTTATCTTTAGCCAATGCCATTGAGAAATAATCATATACTTTCAGGCCGCAATTATTCAACTAAAATTTACTACAACTAATGGGAAAAGTAATTCTGGTAACCGGTGCATCATCCGGCATAGGCCTTGCCTGTGCAACAGCGCTTCAATCAAAAGGGCATACCGTATATGGTTCTGCCCGTAACCTTAACCGGTTACAATCTGTATCGTTTAAACCAGTTGAGTTAGATGTTACCGATGATGTTTCTGTAAAAAAGGCCATTGCTGCCATTATACAGGCAGAAGGCAAACTGGATGTACTGGTAAACAACGCCGGCAATGGTGTTGCAGGCCCTGCTTATACCATGTCTGTAGAAAATGCAAAGAAACAATTTGAAGTTAATTTTTTTGGCGTTGTGCGCATGTGCACTGCCGTTTTGCCCGGGATGATTGAAAGAAAACAGGGAACGATTATTAATATTGGTTCACTGGCTGGTCTTTTTGGGCTGCCTTACCAAAGTATGTACAGTGCATCCAAGTACGCCATTGAAGGCTACTCTCAAAGCCTGCGGATGGAGCTGCGCAATACGGGTGTAAAAGTAGTAGTGATTAACCCCGGCGATTTTAAAACCGGCTTTACAGAAAGCAGGGAAAAAACGGCGTTTGGCATTGCCAACCCTCAATTGGAAGCAGAGTACAAAGCCGCTGTTGCCAGTATGGAAAAAGACGAAAGCATTGGCCAAAGCCCGGATGTACTGGCGGCTAAATTGTGTAAGATTGTAGATACCGCCAATCCGGCTCACCGTTACCTGATCGGGGCGTTTGGACAAACCATTGCTCCTACGTTAAAAAGGGTATTACCAGGCGGCTTGTTTGAAAAATTGATGAATGATCATTACGGCATAAAATAATTGCCGGCATTAAAGGCGTTGCTTACTTGTCATAATTGAAGTTGCTGATTCCTGCAATGCTATGTGGCATTTATCCTAAGGTCTGTTACCACTTTCACAAAAATGTTCTGCAGAATAAAAATCCAATAATGCCTGATGGCGGAGAAAAACGACAAAAAAACAATCTGGGCCTGGGCCATGTTCGACTGGGCTAACCAATCATATAATATGGTGATCACTTCCACCATATTTCCTGCTTACTATGTAGCCATTACCGCCAATAAAGAAAAAGGCGATATGGTTTCTTTCTTTGGTCATCAATATGTAAACACGGTTCTCTCCAATTACATACTGGGTTTGTCTTATCTTATTATCGTGGTAATGTTGCCCATACTCACTTCCATTGCCGATTACAAGGGACATAAAAAATTATACCTGCAATTCTTTACCTGGATGGGCAGCCTGGCATGTGCGGGACTGTTCTTTTTTACGATGGATAATTTTGAATTTAGTATGATCTGTTTTGGCATTGCTTCTGTTGGTTATTGTGGCGGCTTTGTATTTTATAATTCTTACCTGCCGCAAATTGCCACCATTGATCAGCAGGATGCTGTGAGCGCCAAAGGATTTATTTATGGTTTTGCAGGAAGCATTGTGGTGCAAATTATCTGTTTTGTTTTTGTATTATCACCTGCTACTTTCGGCATAACAGACGAAGCATTACCTGCCCGTATATCGTTTTTAATAGTCGGTATCTGGTGGATAGGATTTTCTATCATTCCGTTTTACCTGTTGCCAAAAGGCATGCCCAATGCAGGTTCTCACAACTACAGTGTTTTTACAGGAGGTTTTAAAGAACTGGCCAAGGTATGGTACAACTTAAAACACCTGCCCTTATTAAAACGATTTTTACCTGCCTTCTTTTTTTATTCAGTAGGTGTGCAAACCATTATGCTGGTGGCTGCCAATTTTGGCGCCAAGGAATTAAAAATGCCGGAAGAAAGTTTGATCAGTATCATCCTGATTATTCAGCTGGTGGCCATTATTGGTGCTTCTTTTACAGCGAAATTGTCTGGTAAATATGGCAATACCAAAGTGCTGGCGGGCATTGTTTTTATCTGGGCGTTGATATGTGCCGGCGTTTATTTTGTTACCAACGCAATGCAGTTTTATGTTGCTGCTGTATTGGTTGGCATCGTGATGGGGGGTGTACAGTCGTTGTCCCGCTCGACGTATTCCAAATACATTCCGCAAAATATTCCAGACACAGCTTCTTATTTCAGCTTTTATGATGTGACCGAAAAACTGTCGATTGTTGTTGGCTTATTTACCTTTGGCTTTGTAGAATCACTAACGCATGAAATGCGGGATTCGGCACTGGTACTGGATGGCTTTTTTGTTATTGGATTGCTGTTGCTGGTATCATTATCCATTTTTGAAACAAGCCATCAGTCTGCAAAAACAGTTATTGCTTAAAAGAGGAACGTATGAAAAAATCAGCTTCTGCAAGACGTCATTTTATTAAACTATCGGCGATGGGTATTGGCAGTCTTGCCGCAGCGCCGGTTGTACAAGCCATGCCGGCATCAGCAACAAATACTGCAGATAAAAAGTTGCGTATTGTTTGCGTTGGTGCCCACCCCGGTGATCCTGAATTTGGCTGCGGTGGTACCATGGCAAAATACAGCGATGCCGGGCATAAGGTTACTTTTTTGTATCTCACAAAAGGTGAAGCCAGTGACCCAAAAAAAACATATGCTGAGATGGCGGATCTGCGAACAAAAGAAGCTGCTTTATCCTGCAAAATATTAGGCGCTACCGCCATGTATGCAGGGCAGATTGATGGCAACACCGTGCTGGATAAAAACAAGAATGAAGAGATGACTAAAATGATCCTGGCACTTGAACCAAACATCGTATTTACACAATGGCCGGTAGACGGACATCCTGATCACCAGGTGACCGGTTTGTTACCACTGACTGCCTGGGTAAGGGCAGAAAGAAAATTCCATTTATACTTTTACGAAGTAAATACAGGCAGTGAAACCATGGGCTTTACTCCCACCGATTACGTTGATATTACCTCCTTACGGGAACGAAAGAAAGAAGCGATGTTTGCACACAAAACGCAAGACCCCATCAATACATACAACGATTACTTTAAGCCACTGGAAGAATTTCGCGGCCTGGAAGCAGGCGTAAAAGCAGCCGAAGCATTTATTCATTTTAAAGCCAAAGGCGAAAGGGCAAGCATCATCGGGTTGTAGTTTATCTTAACAATTGTATTTGATATCCTAAGCATTAATTACTGCAACTGCTCCACGCTTTCCGTCTCCATCACGTACCGCCTTCCCCGCCCTGTTTGCTGTTCAATAAATCATTGTCGTTTACCTAAGGAAAGTCAGTCCGGTGGGCAAGGTGGTCGACCTTGTTTAAAGACTGGTAACTATAAAGAGGTCGACCACCTTCATTCGATAAGTAAGCTACTTTGTTTAATGAATAATTATTTTTTCAACGTCTACGGTATTATCTCCAATAAATTTAACCATGTAAACCGCGGTTGGTAATTTACTAACGGGAATTTTTATCTGTCCGGATTGTCCTGCAATATTTTGTTTTGCTACAATGCTTCCATTGCTGCTCACTACTTCAATAGCACGATAACCAGGATTATCCAGGTATGCATTGATAATACCATTGCTTACGATTGTTGGTGCAATTAAAGTTTTGGTGGTGTTATTTACCGGGAATTGTATCACATTGGAATAGCTATAACTGCCATCTGTATTGAGTATTTTCAACCGGTAGAAAACAGTACCGTTGTAACGAAAGGCGTGTAAAAAACGATAGTTATTGGCAGCAGATGACAATGCAGGCTGCACAGTTCCCGCAAATGAAAATGCGCTGCCGTTTAAACTGTATTCAACATCATACTGACGTATGTTTTGTTCTGCAGCTGTTCGCCATTGCAGTGCCACCCCTGCTTTTTCCGGCGCACCGGTAAAGGCTGTTAATGTTACGGGCAAAGGTCCGGGTGCGTCTATGCGGTACACGCTGTTGCCTGTGAGCGAGACGGCGTATACTTCTCCATTGTCTGTCTCACCAAAATCAGCGATGTTATTTGTTGCAAGCACTTGTGTTGTAGTAATCCATCCGCCGGAACCATTTGGTTTCGTAAGGTAAAATGTACCTGAATAAAAATCGGCGCTGATGTTATACCCTTGCAGCGATGGATACTGCGTTCCCCGGTAAACGACGCCGCCTGTAATGGCAGCTGCCGGATTTTGGGTAGGATAAGTATACACCGGAAAAACGTAATTGGCTATCGGTCCGCAGCCGGTGGTGTTGTAAGTATTATTGCCTTCGTAACAACGCCATCCATAGTTTACCCCGGCAGTGGCTGCCGCTGGCCTGAAATTAATTTCTTCAAAAGAATCCTGACCAACATCACCTATCCACATATCATTGGTAAGCCGGTCAAAACTCCAGCGGAAGGGATTGCGCAAACCAAGATCATAAATTTCATTGCCAAAAGGATTACCAGCGGGAATGGTGTAATAGGGACTCGTGCTGGAAGTGTTTACATCAAACCGCAAAATTTTTCCCAGCAACACAGCGGTATTCTGTGCGTTGTTGGGAACATCACCTCCTCCTCCGCCATCACCGGTTGACAGGTAAAGAAATCCATCAGCACCAAAGTGCAGTTCGCCTCCGTTGTGGTTGGAATTTGTTGGGTGAGGTATCGTAATCAAAATTACTTTTGAAGCAGGATCCGCAACATTGGCATCGCTGCTGATATGGTATCTTGCCAGTTCCAGGTCACCAGCCGTGTTGGTATAATACACATAAAAAAAGCCATTGGAAGCATAATTTGGATGAAACACCATACTGAGCAAACCCCGCTCTCCGCCAACATTTACGTTAGATACGGTAAGAAAATCTGCCAGGAAATTAAACGAAGCATCATACGCTTTTATGGTACCGCCCTGCTGTACAATAAAAACACGGTTTGTTCCGTCACCGGCATTTACAAACTGTATAGGTGAACTTAACCCGGAAGTAATCACCGGTGTTAAAGCGATGGTTGGTTGAGCAAAACTTTTTCCTGTTAAAAGCAAACAGCACATACAACAAAGCAGGCGGTTTAGCATTCCATTCTTCAAGCAGGTAATGTCAAATTGTATCATAGCAAATAATTTTATGGTAAACATATTAAAAAGTAACACAAAGTATATGCCGGTAATTTTTTAAAGTCTGCGCCGGTTAAATTTATCTCACTCCAAAAAAATGTCTTTGCCATTGATGCCCTATTTTTGAAAAAAAATAAAACAACTGTTTATGATGACTGCAGGTACGCAACAGGAAGTGAGTTTGCTGACAGAAGGCGATGTAAATTTCGCACCCTCCCGTAAAGGCTGGTACAAAACCCTGGATACAACTACGATGGATTTACTTGAAAAGGACAGTGAAGTTTTTTTGCACCAGTCCCTCTCCACGCCCTGCCTTGATGTATTGCAAAGCTGCGAAGGCATTTATATTACCGACACCAGCGGAAAAAAACTGATGGATTTTCATGGCAATAATGTGCACCAGGTGGGTTACCGCAACGCCTATGTAGTTGATAAAGTAAAAGCGCAACTGGACATACTTCCCTTTAGTCCACGCAGGTATACCAATGCCGTTGCAATTGATTGTGCAAAAAAAATTACTTCCCTTTTTCCACCGGCACTTTCAAGGATCTTATTTGCACCGGGGGGTACAAGTACCATCGGCATTGCATTGAAACTGGCCCGGGTGGTAACAGGAAAATATAAAGTGGTATCGCTGGCAGATTCTTTTCATGGTGCTTCTATTGATGCCATTGCGGCGGGCGGAGAAGAACAATTTAAAAGATACCTGGGGCCATTGATACCAAACACAACCAACATTCCGCAGCCAACAGGCTACCGGCATAAAAACGGTGTTGAAGATGATTTAGCCTACGCCAATGCACTGGAAGATATTTTAAAAAATGATACCGGTGTTGGTGCATTCATTGCTGAAACCGTTCGCAATACAGATGTACAAATACCCTCCAAAGCTTACTGGCAAAGGGTAAGGGAAATCTGTACGCAGTATAATGTATTATTGATACTGGATGAAATACCCATCGCCTTTGGGCGCACCGGAAAAATGTTTGCTTTTGAACACTACGATATTGAGCCGGATATTGTTTGCCTTGGCAAAGGTCTTGGTGGTGGTGTTATCCCATTCGCGGCCATGATTTGCCGGGAAGGGTATAACATTGCCGGCGATGTTTCGCTGGGACATTATACACATGAAAAAAGTCCGCTGGGCAGCGCCGCCGCACTGGCTATGATTGAATACCTGGAACAGGAGCACATTCTTGAAAAGGTACAGGCAGATGAAATATTTATGCGGGAACAACTGCAGCTGTTGAAAGAGCGGCACCCGGTTATTGGGGATGTGCGGGGCATCGGTTTGCTTTGGGGTATTGAACTGGTAAAAGATGCCGTTACAAAAGTAAAAGCTATTACCGAAGCAGAAAAGATCATGTATGAATGCCTGGCTAACGGGCTAAGTTTTAAAGTGTCACAGGGTAATGTATTGCAGCTTTGTCCGCCACTGATTATTACGAGAGCGCAATTAATGAGTGCGATTACAATTATAGACAATGCAATTGCAACAATTTGCGGAACATAACATAATCGTTTGGTGCTGT
Organism: Ferruginibacter sp.; assembly: GCF_028288465.1. Lineage (GTDB taxonomy): Bacteria > Bacteroidota > Bacteroidia > Chitinophagales > Chitinophagaceae > Ferruginibacter. Next base: position 10,530 of record NZ_JAQBNR010000056.1, read on the forward strand.
TAAATAATGTTCTGAATAAAAGGAGCAGCAGCTGATTATTTTTTGTGACAGACTTTGGGTTGCTACGATAAGAATGGACGAGGCATATGCCGGTTTTAGTAATTACAAAAACACATTGTATGCATAGAAAACTTAGACACTCACCATGGAGACGATTGCCAAACCCAAGGCGCCTTTTACCTGATCTTATCTATTGAAATTTTGTACAATGGTATTAATAACGGGTTTAAATATCTGGTGGGTAACTGCAGCATTTTGTAGTGGGCTCGAATCAAAGACCAATCCGGTTGGTTTAATTTGGCATGACTGCTCTCCAGATATACATAGGGATCAGTGTGCGATGAAATAACAACGGCGTGTTTATAAACCTTGAAAAATCAAGCAGGCCTGATGTATGCGTAAGCGTATTTCCTATGGTGATGTTTTAAGGCACATTCCGAGAGTAGTGAACTTTATAAATAAGTTAATGAGTATTGCCATACAATCAGATTTCCATGTGTAATAGACAGTATTTAATCGGACAATGAAGAATTTTTAGTCTTATAGTGTCAGGATATATTTGTTTTATGCTGCCGGTGTGACCTGCCCTAAAAACTTCTTCCTTTTTAAGGTAATAGAATCCTTGAAAGTTTCCACCAGCAATAACCTTAAAATCTACTTTGACCTGCTGATTGACAAATTAAAGAGCACATCAAGCGAGGATAATATTGGGATCATAAGCTATTGCAGTTTGCTATAAATCTGAAACTAATTTATGAACCGGAAGAGTCACTTCGAATTCTTTTCGGCTAATTAATTACTAAGCCATTTATTGGATAATAATCAACCATTCAATACATTTATAATTGGATAGCATTACCACACTTCACCATCAGGGAAGGTAATCAGATAATACTATGCAGTTAAAAAAAGAACTCATACAGCAAATACAGTCCATCATTGCAACGGCAAAGGACAGGGCCATTCGTTCGGTTGATACCGAGCGGGTGCTGATGTATTGGCAAATAGGTAAGGTAATTTTAGAAGAAGAGCAGGAAGGCAAGGAAAGGGCTGGTTACGGTGAGTTTCTTATAAAATCGTTATCCGAAAAACTTCAGCCGGAGTTTGGCAGTGGCTTTTCCATCCGCCAGTTAGAAATGTGCCGCCAGTTTTACCGCACATTTCCAATTACGAACGCACTGCGTTCGCAATTCAGCTGGACCCACTACCGCACACTCATACGAATTGAAAAAGAAGAAAAACGGGATTTTTACCTAGCCGAAGCAGCAAAGAACAACTGGACAGCCAGGCAACTGGAAAGACAGGTTAACAGCCAGTTGTTTGAACGGCTTTTACTAAGCAATGAATTAAAAGATGTGCTGGCAGTGGCCAGGGAAGAAAATTACCATCCGATGCCAAAGAAATTATTAAAGACCCGATGGTGCTGGAGTTCCTGGGCTTAAAAAGAGAAGCTGCTTATTACGAAAAGGATTTGGAGAGCGACATCATTACCCACCTGCAGGAATTTTTACTCGAGATAGGCAACGGCTTTTCTTTTGTAGCAAGGCAAAAACGCATCCATATAGAAGGCGATGAATTTTCTATTGATCTTGTTTTTTACAACCGGCTGCTGCAATGCTTTGTAGTATTTGAAATTAAAACCACCAAACTCACTCATGAAGATATCGGGCAGTTACAGATGTATGTCAACTACTACGACCGCTTTGAAAAACAGGATTTCGAAAACTCCACCATCGGCATTTTATTATGTGCCGATAAAAACGATGCAGTAGTAAAAATCACTTTACCCGAAAGCAACAAAACAATCATTGCCAGCAAATATCAGCTATACCTGCCCACAGAGCAGCAGTTAATAGATGAAGTAAAGAAGGAAATTGAAAAATTAGACAACGGTAAAAATGGCAACTGATGCAGCAGTAATTACTTTCAAATATCATCCCTTTTACAATACCGGCAATTGTACAGGCAATCAGTACCAAATCACAAACGTCAGGACTCGCACTTATCCAGAATTTTGACGAAGGCCTGGCTGCCAAAAGGTTCTTATTAAACATCACTTAAAAAAAGTAACTGTCAATGTCTGGAATTTCCTTTATTAAGAAACTGTTTACCTGCATTCTTGCAGGGTTGGTCATTGGCGCATCGGCTTTTCGAATAACCATTACTTACTTTAGAAACTGGGGCACAATCGGCAGTTTTTCGATAATTTCCCTCGTGACCGTAGTTACCGCCATAACATACGCCTTCATATGGCAAGCCCGAAAAACAAATACCCCTTCGACGCTGGCTTTCTGGCAAGGGCTGATCCGTTATGGAGTTGCGTTTGACCTGGCTGAATTCGGATGGGCAAAAATCTGTCATTTGCAATTGGTGATGCCCATGAGCAAGCTTGATCTTCCTTATAAAAGTTGTTCACCATCGGATATATTCTGGAATTTTTTTAGCTATTCTTACACGCTTGGGTGTATTATAGCTGCACTACAGATTACAGGTGCAATGCTGCTGCTGTTTCACAAAACAAGACTGGTGGGTGTATTTATGTTGTTGCCGTTACTTGCCAACATTTTACTGATGGATATTTTTTACGAGATTGGCTACAGTGTAGTGATACATGCTTTCATAATGATGGCCGGGCTTGTATATTTTATGTTCATTGAATTCAACCGCCTGAAGGAATTTTCTTTGCAGCAACGAACCCCTTACCTGAATTGCATTTTTCCCGCTTCGTGAAATTAATGGTTCGTCTTTCTATCATTTATATTCCGTTATTGTTAATAGCCATGCATGGAAAAGTGGATAATTATCCAAACCTTACCGGGAAGTACGAGGTAAAAAAATTACTTATTAACCAGCAGGTACTGCATCAGGATACCTGTGCAGACAGCCTGCTTACGGTGGTTTATTTTGACATTAAAAATGGCTGTGTATTTCAATTCAACACGCCGGCTAAAAGATGGAACGGCAGTTTTACAAAGACAAGCAATCACATCAACATAAAATGGTATGCGCCATCCGGTAAGCCGGTTTTCAACGGTACACTGTCGACGCTGAACAACTCCGGAAATATGACACTTACGGGAATGCTGGGGAAAGATTCGATGGACGTAATACTACAGAAGGTGATTAATTAAGTCTTGCTGCGGTTATCTATTTTTTTTAACAGGTATTTACTTTAGTAAATAAAAGGTCATAACCATTTTTTATGCATCATCAATTATGCATAAACCCTTTACAGATTTATTATTAACGCCTGGTTACTTGCCAGCCTGAAAAAGGTTTAACAGTAGCGCAATTGGGGCCGCCATCTTTGGCTTTTCCGGCAACTTTTGTAGCCAGCATAAGATTGGCATCTCCCAATAACAGATCGATCGTCTCTGGCACTATTTCTTTTAAGGGTATTTTTAATCTACGTGTCCAGATAGAATCTAATTGCCCTGCGCAAGTCCCGATATCTATATAAATAAAACGTTCGTTCAAAACTCCGTGGACAAACGGGCCGCAAAAATCGTATTGATTCAATTTAGTTTTCTTTACTTCAATCCGGCATTCAAAGCAAAGTTTACCTGTTACAGATCTTTGTTTTTGGATTGTCTCGTATTGATTTCCCCTGCCTTCCTGAATACCAAAGTCAACACCTGGCGGAGGGTTTTCCAAAATAATTTGTATTGATATTTCCGGGTTCATTGTTTGATTCTATAATAATTTAAAAATGTCATCGCCAAAGTCAATTCAGTTTATGTTGCCTTAGATTCTTTTGGTGAAAACTTAAAATTACAGAATCTATTGAATTGATTTTGTCTTTCTCAAATGGAATGATTGTTAACTGGTCCTGAAGAAACAAAAAATTCCTGTCTCTTCCTACAAGAAAGTGCAATTAAAAAACAGGTTAATTCCTTACTAAATCATTTAGTATTTAAGTCGCATGGGAAATGTTATTTTAATATCGAATTGGGTTCTTATCGATTAAAAACAGAAATCACCTACGGGCCAAATAATACAATCAATTATAAGGTGCATTTACGGGACAAGTTTTTTATTCTTGAAGAAAGTTTATTGAACAAGTCCGACAAATGGAAGTTGAGAGAGATGTCAGATACTATTGATCTGGATAGGTTATTAGAAAATCTTCCCGAAATAATTAAAGGAATTGAAAAATACATGAGACCGAAAACACAAAAGAAAAGACCGTGGGATTAATGCAATCCGGTTGCTACCCTAAGTGGATATTTTTAAGGCAATCTTTCCTATAAAAATGTAGCTGAATTTCCATTGGAAATTAACTTAAATTCTTCCATGATTCTTCCCGGTTTTATGACCGAATGATGTAAACTTGCAGTATAAAATTCAATCAACATGAAAAGCACTTACCTCCTATTTACCTCCATGCTATTTTCGACGTTGGCATTTGGCCAAACGGAAATCAAGCTCGAAGATATCAGCAAGCATACCGGCGATTCCGTTAAGATTTGCACCACTATATTTGGTGGTATTTTTCTTGACAGAAGCAAAGGCTCACCAACACTTTTAAACGCAGGAGGAAGTTTTCCGGACAACCCTTTGACCCTCGTGATCTGGCCTGAGCTGAGGCAATCATTTGATATTAAACCGGAGGAATTTTTTAAAGGTAAACCGGTTTGTATTTTTGGAAAAATTGAAATTTTTAAAAACAAACCACAAATTGTAGTTCAGTCAAAAAATCAAATTCAGGTGCAGTAAATTGTTGCTTTACACCACCTGGATGGGCAGGTTTTCACCGTATTTTATCTGACACAATTATCAGCTAAAAACTTTTATATAAACAGCATTTAAATGGAAGAATCTGGCGAAGATCACCTCAGCGTAACCCGGCATAATGCAGCTGCATTGGAAAAGGAAGGCCACTTGCACGAGGCTGCCAGGATGTATGAACAACTCCTAAAATCGGCACCCTTCAGTATTTACATTTTGAATAAGCTGATGATAGTAAATCGTAGAATGAAAGCCTATAAAAAGGAAGTATTTTTTATTGATAAGGCAATAGCAATTCATGAGTCAAAATATCGTGTAGAAAAACCAAAGGATGTTAAGGTTGAAAGAATTAGTAAACAACTAAATTCTCTATTAGGCCACACCAATAAAAAAGGCCAAAATTTGTTGGTAATTCCCGAAGTGGAAAGATTACAAAAAAGAAAAGCAACAGCGCTGAAAAAGTTGAAAAATTAATTAAGGTTTCTATTGAAATTTTCAAAAGCTTTGCAAGGGCACTGCTTAGTACAGGAGGTATGGCATCTCCAGGTTGCAGAAGTTATCATGTACCAACTGGCCTGGTGTTTGTGCGCCACAATTAAATATTCAACCAAATAAATCGGAATAGTATGAAAAAGAATACCATTTGCCTGTGGTACAACCATGATGCAGAAGCCGCTGCGCAGTTTTATGCCCAAACCTTTCCTGACAGTACAGTAGGCGCTGTTCACCGGGCTCCGTCTGATTATCCTGATGGCAAGGAGGGGGAAGTGCTGACAGTAGAATTTACGGTATGCGGTGTACCCTGCATTGGACTTAATGGAGGAGAAACGTTTAAGCACAGCGAGGCATTTTCCTTTCAGATTTCCACTGAGGACCAGGAAGAAACTGACCGTTACTGGAACGCGATTGTTGAAGGAGGTGGTGAAGAAAGTCAATGCGGCTGGTGCAAGGACAAATGGGGTCTGTCGTGGCAAATAACGCCACGCGTTTTATCAGACGCGATGATACAGGGTGGTGCTATTGCAAAACGTGCGTTCGAAGCGATGATGCAGATGCGTAAGATTGATGTTGCCGCAATTGAGGCTGCAGTCAACGGTCAAGCTGTTTGAGCACCACCGTTGGTACCGGTACTACATAATTGAACTTGCATAGGCTGTTGGAGTAAGGCTGGTGTTAGCTATCCTTACTCCAGACAACAAATGCCTTACAATAATAATCCATCCATTGCTAAATGATAATAACATCGCCAGTAAATAAGTACTGCTAAATCTTCTTACTCTTCAAAAGGAACCAATTCTGCTTTACCCAGTAAGATTCCTATTGAAAAGTGTTAGACAGGTCTTAAATAAGTGAAAGACATACACACGTTTGTAAGCAAACAAGAGTGAAAGTTTTGCACTCGTCAACCAGGCTACTTCCAATGGCGGAAAGTCGGCATTTTCTTATGACAAAAAAGAAGCAAAATCAAAATATTTTTAGTTTCAACCAGCTGGCATGAAGGATGAAATTGCAAGAGTAATTGCAAATAAAATGGAGGGATAAAAAAGGTACCTTCAATTTGAATTTTTACCCCAAAATTATTTTAAACTGTTTCATTTTCTTTTACATCAATCGCAGATTTCAGCATTCTTAAAACAACTTTTTCAGCACCTGATTTTGCTTCTTCAAAATCGTACCAATTCCCTTCTTTTGTTCTGTATAATTTGCGGGAAAACGGTCCGCTTTGATCATCCTTTTTTGTGAAATGATATTGCTGCAAAACTGCAACAACACTGCCCAGTGCATTCTTTAATTCGTATGGTTGTGTAGTGTAATAAAAGACGCTGCCATCTTCTAAATTAATCTGCTCCGCGAAAAGATTTTTCAGGGCGTCTCTCATCTCACAATAATAAATGAAATATTTCAATTTCACCAGGTGTAGTTTTTCTGGTTGCTATTTTTATAACCTGAGCTGGGCTGATTGGTATAAATTTTGTCGCGGGGTGCAGGGAATCATAACCTTGAACATCAACCAGCTTCCTTTATTTTGGAACGTTGACTGTCTGTTTTCGTTACACTTACTGTTTGTTTCTGCTACCTCGTTAGAAATGAATTAACCCTTGCAAACCGGGTATAAATAAATTCGACCAGAACCCAGGCGAAAAGCACGATGAAAGCCGGCAAGAATCATCAGACCATTGACTGTTTTAAAACTTAAGAACAGAAATTAAAAAACCAAATGATAGGTAGAGCAGAATCAATTGCCTGCAAACACGCATACTACCCATTTTATAAATTATCTGCATTACCAGGCAACATATACCATATCGTCTTGTCTCTATAATTGTGTTCGTCATTTACAGTTTTGCCGCAGTGCGAAGAGATGCAGTAAAATTATAAGAACCTTTTGGTACAAAACTGGACGCTTCTCATAGGAAAATAAGTATTGAACAGGAACATTGCCAGGCCAGGTTTTGAACAAATCCCTCGGTGCGATTTGATAGCTACGGCGGCCGAAATAAATGTAAAAAATAAGTATAGCAATTTTAATAGCCATTAAACAACTGAATTAAAAAAATGAAAAACAGTTTACTGCTTTTTATGTGCGTAGCCATCTGCTCAGCAGCCTTTTCGCAGGCAACACTTAAGGGAAAATTGATAGACAGTACAGCAAAAACACCGCTGGGTTTAGCTACCGTAACTGTTTTTAAAGCAGCTGATACAGCCATTATTACTTACAGGTTAAGTAACCCTGACGGCGATTTCAAAATTCCGGGGTTACCATTTGCCGTGAATTGCAGGGTTGTAGTTTCGTATAGTGGCTACCGTGGGTACAGGAGAGAATTTACGCTTAAAAGCGATCAGCCTGTTTTAGATCTTGGCAATGTTTACCTGTCTCCCGTTTCCGCAGCAATGGAGGAAGTGTTTGTATACGCAGAGCGGCCACCGGTTGTAATCAAAAAGGATACAGTTGAATTTAATGCGGCTGCTTTTAAAACATTACCCAATGCATTGGTAGAAGATCTTTTAAAAAAATTACCCGGGGTACAGGTAGATAAAGAGGGGAATATCATGGTTAATGGCAAACCTGTTAACAGGATATTGGTGGATGGCAAAACATTTTTTGGTGATGACCCAAAGATGGCTACCCGTAATTTGCCGTCGCAGGTAATCGATAAAGTGCAGGTAACGGATGATAAAGAAGAGATGTTGCGTAACGGAGATGATAATGCGAACAATGTAGGCAAGGTGATCAATCTTACATTAAAAAAGGGTATAAAGAAAAGCATGTTCGGTAAAGCCTATGCCGGTGGCGGTGGAGGTCCCCAGGGTGGCCGGTATGAAACGGGAGCTATAGCAAATATTTTTAGGGACACACTGCAGGTAAGTGTCATGGGGTATTCTAATAATCTTAACCGCCCCGGCTTTAGTGTAACCGATATGCGGCAAACAATGGGTATCAGCCGTTCTATCGAAACGATGGGAGGTAACTCTAACAATAACACCAATAACAGCAATTACGGTTCCACCTTCAGCATCAATGATATCAATTTTGGAGGCGAATCACGGAACGGCGGTATCACAAAAAGTGATGGCGTAGGCATTAACATCAACCATTCGCCCAGCAATAAACGATCTGTCTATGGTCAATATTTTTATGGACGTGTTAATACAGATGTGCAAACGGAGAACAGAACTGATATTTATAAACAAGATACCATAATAAGTAATTTTTCAAAACAACACTATACCGAAATCGGTAATTCGCATGTGTTTGGAGCCGGTGCAAATTTAAAGCCCGACTCCACCGTCAACCTCATCATTGGCTTAAACTATGTAATATCCGGAACCACATCTGAAAGAAAGGATGGCAGGAGTGGAGTGAATAATTTTCTTGGCAAGCTAAACAACGGTCTTGTAAATAATACAGGCGACCTGAAAACTAACATGTATAGCCATAATATAATGTTCACCAAACTATCTAAAAGTAAAAAAGGGCGGCGATTGAATATTACCCATTACATGGGATGGAACAAAAGAGACAGAGATGACTATACTGATGCCGACATTGCATACCAGCAGCCCGTTAGCAAAGATACCACTTACCAGCAACTGCGTAATGAATGGGTACCAACATGGACGGCTAACGTTGCCGGTAATTACAGCGAACCGCTGATCAAAAACTTTTTCTTCAGGTTAGGTGCACGATACGATTATGAAAAACTGGATGACAGGGTTGGTACGTTTACAAATAACTCAGGTGACCCTATCAAAGGTCTCAGCAGCAGGTTTACCAGGGAGAGCAATAAGTACAGCCTTGCAGGGGGAATTGAATACCGGTATAAAGATTTTACTTTCCGGCCGGGCATACGTTATCAATCGCAAAAATTTGAAAACAATGTATACTCATTAAACCAGTCAATTAAACAGGAGCAACGTAATGTGCTGCCACAGTTTGATTTTGTATATAAAAAATTATCGCTTTCGTATAACCGGGATGTAGTGTTACCCTATTACACCAACCTGCTACCAGTGTTGAACAATAGCAACCCTTATATGATAAGGTTGGGTAATCCTGATCTTCAACCGGCATTACAGGACAGGGTACGTATTAATTTGAATACGTATAGCCCTAAAAGTACCTTGGGTGTCTGGTCATGGTTTGAAGCTTCGCAATCGAAAAATGTGATAGTAGACAGCATTAGTTTAGATCAGGGTGGTATACAAACGGTATACCCCGTAAATGCAAATGGGTATAAACGTATGGCCACTAATTTTGGTTTGTACCAGAATAAAAGGAATGCAAAGAATTTTATGATCCCCTGGAATTTTGGCACCTGGACCGAATATGTTCAAAATTATTTTTTCTATAATGGAATTCGTAGCCTGCAAAACAGGTTGAATTGTAATTTCTGGAGCGGCATCGGATTTAATTGGGATGATAAGCTGGAGCTTAACCAGGAGTACTCCCTTAGTTACCGCTTTGTAAAGAATAGCAATGCTGGTTTTGAAGATATCAAAACATTCAGCCAAACGATCGGTACAGAGGTGATAATCCGTTATATAAAACATGTAATATTCGATACAAGGTTGCGCTTGATCACGAATGATATGTTTGAAGATCCGGCATTGAAAAAGATATATCTATGGAATGCTGCGGTAAATTTCACTTTCTTTAAAGATGAAAGAGCAGTATTGAGGATAAGTGCAAATGATATATTGAACCAGGGAAAAAATGTGTACATGTCTCCTAATCAAAATACAGCATTCTTTTCTAAGGGCGATGTGCTGGCGCAGTATTTTTTGTCAACATTCACTTATAATCTACGGCCAGCAGGCGCAAAGAAAACAGCTGCGGGTGGAAAATGGTCTTTGTTTTAAGCGGTGGATTGAACAATAATTGACCTGGAATATCAGGAGGCTGGCAGGGAGGAGCCCCGGTACCTTTCAGGCCCTTCATTGAAAGTTATGGTAAAATTGGTGCACCCAGGCCGGATAGTTTGCAGATTAAATGAAGCGCCGTGACCTGAAAGAATTTCTTTCACGAGTGTAAGTCCAATACCCTGCCCGTCTTTTTTGGTACTGAAGAAAGGGCTGAAAAGCTGCTCATGAATTTGAGGTGATATGTCCATCCCATTATTAGAAATGATGAGGGTTTTTAAGCTGTCGTCTGCGGTAAAAGTTACGATGCCCTTTTCGCCGACGGCCTCTATGGCGTTCTTAACAATATTGATTAGCACTTGCTCCATTTGCTGCTCATCACCATGAATAGTAAAATTATTTCCGGCAAGGCAGTATTCAAACTTTACTTGTTTTTCAGCGGCGATCAGTTCCATCAACTTTGTAATGGAATAAATCATTTTATGAAGATCAAGCTGCACCATCTTTGGTTCCGGCAATCTGACGACGTCTGCAAAATTGCGCATAAATGCATTAAGATTGCTGTTCCGGCTCAATGCTACTTCCAGTGCTTCTTTCAGGGGCTCCTCTTCCTGCCGGTTCCATATTTTTTTTGAGTCCAGTGTGGATTGTATGATGGAATTGACAGGGCCAAGTGTATTGTTCACCTCATGTGCCATCATGCGGATAACCTTACCATAAGCCTTTTTTTCTGCAGCAAGTATTTCAGCAGTCAGCTCTTCAATCATAACAAAATGTCGGGCAAAGCCACGATCGATAAAATGGGATTTTTGAATTTTAAAAGTGGTGGCCCCGTTTAAAGTAACTGTTTTTGCTTCACCTGATTTTATTTGTTGTATTTGCTGAAGCAAAGGATTTTCAATGCTGCTGACTGGTTTATCCACCACATCTTTTTCCTCCAGGTTCAATAGTTTTAAAGCCCGTGGATTTATTTCATGTACTTCATCGTCGTAATTTAAAATCAGTATGCCGGTTGGCGAAGTATGAATTAATTTTTCCAAAAATAAATGCTGTTGTTCCTGCCTGGTACGCTCGCCTCTTAATTCATCAATCATCTGGTTGTATACTTTTATCAGTTCATCCATTTCGTATTTTCCGGTAGTCACAAACTTCACATTAAAATCTTTATCCCTGATGGCTTCTGCGCCCTGCATCAGCAATTGCAGTGGCTGTATCAGTTGACGGTACAACTGCCAGGCAATTCCGATGGAAATCAGCACAAGCACTTCCGCCGCTATAAACACGATTTTGTTTTGTTGAAAAATAAAATAGGTCAGCACCAGTGTAACAAGATGCAGAATAATTACAAACAAAATGAATTTAATCCGAAGTCTCATCGTAGGGAATATGGTATTTATCTAAACGCCGGTAAAGGGAGCTTCTTGTTAAACCCAATGATGCTGCAGCCTTGGCGATTTTGTTTTTATGAAATTCCAATGATTTTTTTATCATCATCACTTCTATTTCATCCAGCGTTAAACTGCCTACTTCGGGTAACTGCAGGGTATTTTTCTTTGACGGCAGATTTAATTGCGGTTCAAAATCAGTTACATCCAGTACATCTTTACGGCTTACTAAAACAGTACGCTCTACCAGATTTTTTAACTGCCTTATGTTACCCGGAAACTGCAGTTGCTGCAGCCATTTCATAGCATGGGATGTCACAGAGAGGTGCGGACGGTTATAAATTTCTTTTAAATTATTAATCAAAAAATTTACCAGCAAAGGAATATCTTTTGGCCGTTCCCGCAGTGGGGGTAAGTGAATGGTGATGAGATTAATGCGGTACAACAGGTCTTCCCTGAATGTGCCTTTACTTACCATTTCATTCAGATCTTTATTGGTTGCGCAGATCAGTCTCACATCAACTGTTTTGGTTCTGCTGCTGCCCAGCACTTCGTAGGTACGGTCCTGCAATACCCGCAGCAATTTTACCTGGCTGCTGTGGTCGAGATCACCGATCTCATCTAAAAAAATCGTGCCTTTGTTGGCCATTTCAAACCGGCCGGTACGGTCTGTTCTGGCATCTGTAAAAGCTCCCCGGATATGTCCGAACATTTCACTTTCAAAAAGCGATGTAGAGATGCCGCCCAGGTTTACTTTTACAAATGGCTTGCCGCTGCGCAAACTATTGTTGTGAATGGCTTCCGCTACCAATTCTTTTCCAGTGCCGCTTTCCCCGGTTATTAATACAGATGCACCGGTTGCTGCAACGCTGCCGGCTGTTTCAAGTAGTTGCAACAGCCGCTCGTCTTCACCAATGATGTTTTGAAAATTATACAGGCTGTCTAACTGTTTGCGGGTATGGGTTTCTTTTTTTATTTCTTTTAAAGACAGGATGGTTTTTACAGATTGCAAGAGGTAGTCATTGCTCCAGGGCTTATTGATAAAATCGCTGGCACCCAGTTTCATTCCTTCCACCGCAAGCTCAATGGTGCCCCATCCGGTAATAAGAATTACAGGTATGGCAGGATCTGATTTTTTTATTTCTTTCAGCAGGCTCATCCCCTCTCTGCCCGAAGTTTCAATAGAGAAATTAAGATCGAGCAGGATCAATGAAACAGGTTGCGTGGCGATCATGGCAAGCGCCTTCTTTTGCGAATCCACCCCTTCCGCATTATAACCTGCTGTTTTAAACAACAACAGCAAAGAGGCCCTCACAGCAATATCATCATCAATAATCAGTATCATAATGCCAACAACAATTTAATAAATTTTTGCGTAGATTTTTTTTCATTAATTATTCCTCGTGCAATGCAACTGCCGGAAAGATGGCTGCCGCCTGCCTGCCGGGATATAGCGCACAAATTATAACCAGCAGATAGATAAAGGTAATGGCCAATGCCAGGGCGATGAGGTAAGTATTTGTTGCAAGGTTAAATACATTCATCAGCGGAAACTGGATGGCGAAAAAGGTACCAATGATGAGCGCCAGTGTAGCCAATACCATCGCTTCGCCGATCAGTTGTTTTGATATGGCGGCACCGCTGGCACCCACCGCCCTGCGCAAACCAATTTCACTTTTTCGTTTATTGATATTGTACCACAGCACACCAAACAATCCCAGCGCAACATTCACTACAAGAAAACCCGCCACGATTAAAATAATGATCACTCCCGTAAGCAAGCGCTGGTTTTTGCCGGTACGCAGTTTATCAAGATGTGAAATTTCAATACTTTTATTTTGTATGGCGCCGCTAAGCGCTTTATATAAGCGCCCTTCGAAATCAGCATCAGCAGTGGGTTTTACCTTTATCAGCATCACGCCACCCCATAACTGGTTACTGGTATCCACCCTGCTAAAAACAGCATTTTTGCGCCCCGTAAAGTCTCCTTCGTCTTTCATGTCGCTTACTACGCCTACTACCCTGTCGTGATCGTTCACGGTTTTTCCTATAGGATTGTCATTGCCAAAAAGTTCTTGTTTTAAGCTCTCATTTATCACTACAGGTTTTTCCCTCGCTCCCATGTCGTCTTTAGAAAACCACCTACCTGCTTTAAGCTGTATACCCAATACATCCCGGTAAGCATCATCGGCACTGTACAGATTTGTTCGTGCCTGTATCTTTCCATGATTAATCCCACCCCCGATGGTGGCATCCGAAAAAGGCGTATTCACATTAGAGAAGGCGACCTCCGCTACCTGCGGCATTGCCTTTACGAGTTGTTTTAATGACGCCCGAAACTCAGTAACACTGTCAGTGTCGCTCATTCCGGCAGGATTATCATAACGGGTTGTCCAAACATTTTCATATTCAAATCCCATAGGCCGGTTGTAGTTCTGATAAAAATATACCACCAGGGTAAACACTGCGAACATTACAATGAAGGAGATAAGCATCTCAATGATGAGCAAAAAGTTTTGCTTTTTTTTGTTCCAGATGAGTTTAAATAAATGCTGTAACATGTAAATTATTTTATACAATGAATCAAATTGCTATTGCGCTTTTAAGGCGCTAACCACCTGCATACGCGACATGCGCCAAGCAGGAAAAACTCCTGATAAAAACCCAAAAACCAGGCAGGCGAAAAGGCTGAAAAGTAATACCCGGAAATTAATGCTCAGTTCCATATCGGGTATAATATTACTGCGATTGAATACCTGGATGATAATAAACGAAAGCATGATACCAATAAGGCAACCAATAAATGTAATGATCAGGTTTTCTACAATAAACTGGTACACCAGTGTTTTGGAAGAAGCCCCAAACGCTTTGCGCACGCCAATTTCAGAGTACCGGTCCATGATACGGCTAATATTGATATTAACCAGGTTGAGTGTTGGTAGTGACAAAAAAAGCAGGAAGAAAATGCTTATGATCAAAATAAATTTCCCTATACCGGAATCAGCGCCATTGCCAAAGGGTAGTCCCCGGGTAAAAGCTTCCAGGTAACTATCCGCATACGTAAATCTCAAATCAAGATCCTTGCTTAGCATTGGTATTTTGGCAACCATCTGGTTATATTCAGTTTTCATTTTATCAATATCATCTTTTGAATGCAACAGCAGCACACCGGTATAATCTCCAATCAGGTCTGTGTTGTGAATGTCCTCTTTTGAAAGCGTGTAAGGAGCAAACATATCGGCATAAAAATATTCCCGCGAAAGAGGCACATTTTTTACAACGCCGGTAATCCGGTATTGTATGTTGTCTGTCTCAATGTATTTACCAACTGCCGCAACCCCATTGCCAAAATAATTGTTGCGGGTGCTTTCAGAAATAACGGCTACTTTTTCAGCGTTGTCAATTTCTTGTTTGGTGTATGGCTTACCTTCCAAAAATTGATACTGCAGCACGTCCCAAAACTGATCATTGGTGTACGACAGTTGGGTGACCATTTTTTTGTTATTGATATAAGTACTGGTAGCATAGTTGTGTGATATAAGCGCCAGCTTCTCGGGTGTTTTCAATTTGGATACATAGTGCTCAAAAAAATAAAAACTTGGGCCGGCACTGATATCTGACCCGCTTTTTGAACCCTTGTATTTCATGCGGGTCACGAACAGTTCCCTGTCCCTTGCGGTATCAGGATAACCGGCACTCAATACATGATCCGTTAAAGCAGCAACAACGATTACAATGGTGAGTGTAAAGCTGATGCCAAACAGGCTGATGAAAGTAAAAAATTTTCTGCGCTTTAAAACCGCGATGGCTATTTTAAAATAATTTTTAAGCATGACGAAACATTATGAATTGTGAGTTATGAGTTATGAGTGCAGGTACTGCCTGCGCATTAACTACTTTTTTATTGCACTTGTGAGCCATCAAACAGCCGTACTAAACGGTGCGTTTTTTTCGCCATTTGTTCATCGTGTGTTACCATTACAATGGTGGTGCCTTCTGTGCGGTTTAAGTTAATCAGTATTTCCATAATCTCATTGCCCATGGCACTATCCAGGTTGCCGGTGGGTTCATCCGCCAGGATAATTTCCGGCTCACCTACAATGGCCCTTGCTATGGCTACCCGCTGTTTTTGCCCTCCGGACAACTGGGTGGGAAAATGTTTCACCCTGTTACTTAAACCTACTTTAGCCAATGCCGCAGTGGCCAGCTCTTTTCGTTGTTTGGCAGTACTGCTCCGGTAAAGCAATGGTAGTTCAACATTATCCAGCACTTTTAAATCGTTGATGAGGTGATAGCTTTGAAAAATAAAGCCAATCTTTTTATTGCGGAACTGCGCCAGTTGTTTATCGGAAAAACCTGTTGTTTGCTGGGTGTCTATTTTTATTTCTCCTTTCGAAGGCGCATCCAGTAATCCCATAATATTCAGCAGTGTACTTTTACCACAGCCTGAAGGCCCCATGATGGAAAGAAATTCGCCTTTGGCTACATTTAAACTAATGCTGTTGAGTGCCAGCGTTTCCACGGTATCAGTACGATAGACTTTTTCAATTTTTTCTAAATGTATCATGTTGTTATTTTAATGGTTTGATTATTATTGGCGATCCCTTTACTGATAACTGATCTTACTGTTTTTTTCAAAATCGTATAAGGATAAATACCGCAACTGGTAATAAGCCCCCCAGTAATCCCGCAGCGCAGCAATATAATCCCGTTTGGCCTGGTCCTTTTCCTGGAAGGCAATGCTCAGATCCGTGATGCTTAAATTACCGAGTACATACCGCTCTTTGGCAATGAGGTATTTTTCACTGGCGATACTGTCGGCATTGGCTGTTAATACAAGTTGCTCCTTCATCATATCAAACAAGGTAACCTGTGTTACAATCTCCTGCGTAAAAATTTGCTTGTCCTGCTCCACCGCATAGTTGGTAAACTGCAGGTTAGCTTCGGCTGTTTTTATTCTTGATTTTGATCTTCCCCAGTCAAGTATCGGTATGGCGAATATCAACTGTACCTGCTGCTGGTCTTTGGGTGATTGGTACACTTTGGAAATGTTGACGGCGCTTTTTGAAAAACCCAATTGAGCGGTAAGAGATGCATTCAACCCATTGTCCCCTTTTGCTTTTGAGATGTCGCGTTTTGCTTCGGCAATGCGTCGTGCGAAAGCAATGGCATCGCTCCTATTGGCGAACGCCTCTTGCAAAACCTTATCAACCGGTACCGTCATGCTGATGATGGCGGCAGGTAAAGAGAGAGCGATTTTAGTAGTGTCCTGCAATCCGCTGTAAGAGCGAAGGTTTAGCGTGGCGATCTCCACATCCCGCCTGGCAATGCCTGCGGCTTTCTGTGCTTTTAGTTGCTCTAACTGCAATTGTAAAATTTCATTTTTTGATATTTTTCCGAGGTTGAATTTTTCATTCGCTATCTCCAAAATATTTTTCGTGTTGCTTACATTGGTGGTTGCAATCTGCAGGTTTACCTGCGCCAGCAGCAGATCGAAAAAGTACCCGCTGGCTTTGTAGGCGATGGCTTCCATTGATTCAATAAACTGCTGTTTGCTTTCTGAATATTTTAACGGCTGAATCTTTTTTTCCCATTTTAAATTATTGAACTGAAATAAAGGCTGGCTGTACCCTATGCCAAAAGGTACACCGTTGTACAGGGTGTTGTTTCTTTCAAAATCATCAAAGCGCTGTAATTGTGTTGTGCCATACACATTGCCACCGGTAGCCGAAATGGCCTGGCTGAAAGAAAGATTGAGCGATGAATTGTTGTTCTTTATCGGCTGAAATAAAATGGTGCCATCGGGCTGTTGTACTTCAACAAATGATTTGTTGTAGGCTGGTAACCTTCCATCCAATGATAGCTGTGGCTGGTAATTGGATTTAAAAGTACGGTACTCCCAATACTTAGTTTCTTTAATGGTAGAGGCCTGTTTGGAAGCAATGGATTTTGCTTTTGCCATCGCCACCACTTCCTCCAGGCTAAGGGTGAGCGTATCATTTTTTACCTGGCAAAAGCCGGTGAAAAAAAAGAAGCAAAATGTAGTGGTATAGATAAACCGGAGTTTCATGCGGTTAGTTGTTGATGGTAATTTCTTTTGTGTTTTTGTATTGCTCCATGTCAGAAGTTATAATCACATCTCCTGCTTTTACATTGTCTTTTAATTCAACAAAATCAAAATTAGACAAGCCAGTATGCACGGTTCGTTTTTCTGCCTTTCCATTGTTCACCACAAAAATATCCTGGGTAGCAATTCCTTTAAAAGCCGGGCCGTTGGCCACTCTTAATACATTTGTTTTTGCAGCAGTAACAAGAAACACATCTGCTTTTAAATTTGGCCGCAGCAGCTTATTGTTTCTTTCTTCTAACTGAATATTGAATGATGCCACACCATTTTGTACGGCTGGCTGTATATTGACGACAGTTCCACGTAATTGCGTTTCGTTAATGCGGATGATTGCGTACATGCCGTTGTGCAATTGGTCAAGGTAGTTGTCTGATATCGTTCCCTGCACTTTAAAGCTGCTCAGGTTGGCGATGCGTGCCAGGGTTTCTCCTTCCCTTACGGTGGCACCAATATTTTTATTTAACCAGGTTACCACACCATCGCGACTTGCCACAATATTCGCCAGCTTTAATTTTCGTTCCAGTTCACTTAAATCGTTTTGCTGAATGGCGGCAGCTATCGTGGCTTCCCGCATTTCCACTTCCATGGTTTGCTGCTTGTTTTTTATTTCATTTTCCAGTTGCAGCTTTTCAAGCGTGGCGACTTTTAAAGCCAGCTCCGCTTTTTCAATATCTTCCCTGGTGCCGCCCCCGGCCTTGAATAAACGTTTTGTATTTTCAACGTCCGCCTGCAAACTGTTAATGCGCAGTTGCTTTATACTGTTGCTGGATTTAATGTCGTAAAAACTTTTGTCCAGTTGAAGCCTGAGTTTTTTAATATCATTTTGTTTTGATTCCAGTCCGAATTTCAGTCGTTCAAATTCAGTTTGTGAAGCTGCTTTGTCCAGGGTAAGCACCGACTGTCCGACCTTTACGGGGAGGCCCGCATCCAGCAATACATTTTGTACAGATGCATTGATAGGACTTGCGATGATCTCTTCAAACTCCGGTAGAATTTCACCGGTTGCGGTAATGGTATTTTCAATGTTACCTGTTTCAACAACAGCGGTTGTAATGGAAGATTTTTTTACAGAAGATGAGACAGAATACCGCAACAGAAACCAGGCGCAGCCCAATAAAATGACACTGAAGAGTATGACAATGATTATTTTTTTTCTTTTGTCCAATTGTACTTCCGCTTCAATAGCCGTATCCATAACTGATATTTAGGCCAATGCTATTTCAAGCTATATGCCAAAGTAAAAATCAGTGCCAGTAAGGGTTTTATCGATTTCCATTTTTAATATTTGTCCGGTACCGGACAAATTGTTTGATTTCGTTCAACATACGAATCGATAATTGAAAAAAGTATACCCGTGCATGATTAAAAAAAGAAACACCGGTGGTCCTTAATAAATCTACCACCCGAATGTTGCTAAAAAATAGGTAGTGTCACCTTAAATATTACTTAAATGTCTCCCGAATAATATTTTTGGCCATAAGTAGTTAACAATTTTGTCAACTTCTAAATGGCCGAAATTCGGGGGAGCTTACAAACTAATATATCAAAGAGGTTGTAAAATTGGCCGGTATTGATGAAAAAATAAAGATTACACATAAGCTAGGTAATAAAATAATTGAAGAAACAAAACCCAAATACGCGTGGATTATGTCTCACACCTGTCGTGGTCGTTTTGCACAAATGAGTTTCTTGACGGAACACCAACAAACTTAATCATGGGCATCAACGGACATAAAACAGAAAAGGCATTCAGGAGATACATTAAAGCAGACCAAGTACAAAAAGCTCACATGATTAAGAAACTTTGGGACAACAGATCAGGTTTGTAATCGATTTTCATCTGTAAATGGAACTTTTGGCTGACAATAAAACTTGTTGCGCATCATTTTTTAGCCGCTATAGAAATTCGTCAAAATAAGAACCTGTAAAATTTATTTTATTAAATAAACAGCTTTTAACTTAATAAAGATGTAAAGAAAATTTCTCTTAAGAGGATAACACCGGACACATCTGCTAAACGATTAACGGCAGATCTGCGTCAAACGCAACTAATTTATAATTAACAGAAATCATCAATTTTGATAAGCCTAATTGAATTCTTACTCAATGCTCGCCAATAATCAAATTTCCTCCTGCCATATCACTTGTTGCTGATTTCCATTTTTGTAAGAGCACAATTTTTCCGTTGGGCAAAATTTCCGGATGACACTCGCCTGATCCAGCAAACAAAACCAAGTCAGTAGTTACGTGATGATAACACATTTTCATGCTGCCGTCATCGTCAACAATCGCCAGCATTTGCCCTCTTACAATATTTCCGCCTGAATAATTTGAAGTAAGAATGTTGCCTGTTTGTCTGAACACAAAAAGAGCCTCTGTCCAATAATCGCTACCTGTATTATTTACAATTGGTGAGAATATTTTTCCGTTATAATTAATCATGATAATAAATAGTCAATAGAGGTTTATAAAGTCTATAAGAAAGTAAAGTTGGGGTGTCATTTATCTGAGGATGAGGTAAAATACATTATAAAAAAGCCGCCCTAAGGCAGCCCAAAAAACAAGTTTTTTTAAAGATGGAACTCACAGGAAAAAATTGAACTTAAAACGTCCATGGTGGCATTCCAAAATTTGATCAAAGCTTATCTCCACTTTGTGGATGGCATTTGTATGTTATTTTAAATGGTAAAATATCTTAAACGTGAGCAGTTGGTTTCTGGCAGCCGTTACCTGCTTGCCTTCGAAAGCAGGCCGCAGTGCATACTGGTAAGTCAGGTCCAGTGCCACTTTATTCATTGAATATCTTAAGCCACCAACCAAACGATAATCCATTTTTAATGGACTTACTTTATAGTTATTTTCAGGCGCAGCAGCCGCGGCGCCCATAAAAGTATTTTGCGGCACATTTGCCTGCCTCATCTGAAAATCATATTTATCAATGGATTCTTTACTTTTTGTACCTAATAAAATGGATGCCTGCACGCCACCTTCTGCTGACAATCTTTTACCAAGTTTAACACCGGCCATCACGGGTATATCGGCATAATATAAACGGGTGTAACTGGTGACCTTGTTGTAAAACTGAATGTTGTTGGCAGTATCATTCACGTAGATTGTTTTGCTAACGCCATGACCACTGGTTGCCACAACAGCACCTGCAGTTAAACCCATGCTTACATAAAAATTAGGAGAGGCTTTATACAGCATTTCTGCGGCAGGAAAAGGTTGCAGGTTTTGCCGCTGCCCCGGAATTACATTTACGTCAACACCCGCAGAAAACAGCAGTTTATTTTTATGCTGCATTTCATTGACCGCTTTTCCTGAAAGCTGCATGTTACCTGAACCGATTGGCAATGGGCGAATGAGGTGACGCGATTTTGAAAACGGATTTTCAAGGCTCAGGTAATCCTCCTTTTCTAAATCCGCGTGATCAATTCCTACTAAGTCCGGGACCTCTCCTTCCGGAAGCATTTGCGGATTGATCGTGTTTTCATTTACCTTCATTTCAGCTGAATTATTATTGGCAGCATCGTGAATAAATGGTTTCTTAACACTAAATTTTCGAACCGGGCTCATCACCTGCTGCTCCGCTTTAGAAGTACCTGGCTCTTTGTTTTCAATTGTCTTTACCAGGTAATTATTTTGCGGTACCAGTTGTAAATAATTGTCATGAGTAAGAAGAGAACTTAATAATAACAAAGCCGTCAGGGAAGCTGCAACACCTGCACGCACCATTGAAAAATTGCTCTTTCTTCTCACCGGCAAATTTTTATCCAGCAAAACTTTCAGCTCTTCCCAACCGTATTGCGGAGAGTCGAATAATTCATCACTATTATGTAAACGTTTGCTCATATCCTGTGCTCTTTAGAAAGTTTAAATTGCATGGACTGCTTTAATTTTTTTCTGGCTTCTGAAACATGCCAGCGGCTGGTTGATTCAGAAATACCCAGCTTCTCTGCAATCTCTTTATAATCATACCCATCAAAAGCAAAAAGATTAATCACAATTCTTGTAACAGAGGGTAAGGCTTTCAGGTGCTGTGCTACTTCCTCCATGCTATGATTAAAATTAAGCTGGAAGTCATCATTACCTTGTTCCTGGATATTATCAATGTGAATTACCTGCGTACCTTTTTTCCGGTTGCGGGTGTGATCAATGGCTGTATTAATAATGATGGTTTTAAGCCAGGGTTTAAAATCACCCAGCTCAGCACTGTACTTTAAAATATTGGTAAATGCTTTTAGAAATCCATCATTTAATATGGTGAGCGCATCATGGGGATCTTCGGCATAACGCTTACATGTCACAAACATATCTTTATAAAAATGTTTGTAAATAGCTTCCTGCGAGCAGCGGTCATTCAACCTGCATCCCGCAATATGTATGTATAATTCGTCCTGACTCACCAATTTTTTTGACCGGTTGCAATGGTATGAAAACACTGCAACTTTCCTGCGTTGAAAAGTTGCAGTGTATGTTAATTAATGTTTAAAAGAAATCGTCTTAACTATTTTGGTAGCAGGATTTGTACTATCTGTGTAGCGCACTACAAGAGCGGTATCATTTAAAGTAACTACTTTCCATGAAGCATACTTAACCGGTGCATTGGATGAAAGCTGGATAGAATCAGCTGCAATTTTGTAAGCCCAGCTTCCTTTTGAGTAACGGAAGGCAGTAGAATCGCACTTCACTGTACCGTCCTGAAAATCATAACCATTATTGGAAAACTGAATGATATCATCGCTCATACAATCTTTGTAAATAGAACTGTCTGCTGCAGGCTGCCCTGCTTTGGGAGTTGTAATGGCCTTAATTTTCCAGGGAACCATTAGCTTGCTTACTTTGTCGGGAACTGCCGGTGAATCATCTTTTTTACACGCAGCGAAGATTACGGTAGCTGTCAAAATAAGTGTAACAGATTTCAATATGCTATTTTTTACCATGTTATTTTTTGTTGTTATAAAAATGAAATAATGTCCCGGGATGTTTGTACACTAACTGGTACGGTTTATTATTCCGGTTTGTTGGGAGAGCATTAAAATATTTTTTTTTAATTTAGGAAAGAAGAAAAACTGACGATCACTGGTTACTACAAAGAAATCCTAAAGCCATCACAGCATAAAAAACAGCTGGATGTTACCCGGTTGTATAGTGGTACTGTGGGTGATAGTTATTTTAAAGAAATGCAATTACCATTAAGCGATGGCCGAATGATCGGTTATTTATCTGCAGTACTGCCGGTAAAAGAAATTATTTTCAGGGAAGTGGAAGCTTTTTACGATTATGATTTTCACAATGCACCCGGCGGCAATACACTGTGCTGCTGGATGACGGCATACAAATAGAAACCTCCACTGGTGATACCAAAAGCTTTGTACCCGGCGAAGTGATCCCTGGTAGAAGATAGTACCGGTAAGGACATCGCACTAAAAACCTGGAGGCTAAAACAAGGCGGTCGGTGTTTGTTATTTTTTAAAAGGATTTATTTTGGAACGTACCATGGAAGCAGTGGGCAATATCGATGTGTATTCTTGTACCGTATGCCATTATTGAGCTTCTATTGCCGCTAATATTTAAGGAAGGCACTGGGATCGTAGTACATTTAAGATTCTACAAGTAATCTTGGTAAACGTTCAAATGCCAAATGAGGTGGTGGTTGTGGGAAAGCTGCCCTCTGTGAATCTGTAAATACTTTTGAATCAACAGCAGTGCAATACTCTTTTTGATATGCATTAGAATTGAAAGCCTTCTCCCCTACTTTTCCTTCTTCATGCAAAACTCTCCACCAAAAATCTTCAAACTCGTTTTCTCCAAATGTTGAAATCGACCTGAAAATTTTCTTTATAACAACTGAAATAAAACCATAATGATAGCTTATTTCTTTTTGCTCTTTGCTTTCGAACTTAGGTATAGAAACAATCCAACGCCCGTGTTCTATGTTATTTTTTGCCTGTTGGTAATCTGGTGCTTCTTCAATTAATATGGCCATACTTTTATTAGGCTCCAGAAAATTCGAGTTCAAACGAGCCAATTCACAAAGGAAAATTTGTAAACTGCTCGCAAATTCTTCTCCGATAGCTGTTAAGAGATATGTATTTGCAAACTCTATGCGCCAGTCAATATGAAGTGCATTGAAAGCAATGACTTTTAAGGGACCAACATCGCTTAGTGGATCGCTTTGAAGATGTCTTTTTACAAATCTTAGAAGTTGTGTCTCGTCTGTGATGGATTTTTCAAACTGTTCTATCTGCGGAGCAATAAACTCACGCCAAAGGTCTTCCCATTTTCCAGACCGAAAATCTACAAAATAGCTGATTTGAGGAAATAGTTTTTTTGAGGCGTAAATCAGGAATGACATATCAACAAGCGCTTTTTTAAACATCTCATCGCCATTCCCTATCCAACCATTGGGATTAAAGTTATTTCTTGCATTAATGAATAATTCAAAATCTTCAATTGCCTGCATCCAAGCGCCCTGTTTGTAATCATTAATGAAGATCAGACCAGTTGCCTGAGCTAATCTATTAAAAATTGATTCGTCTTTTGAATGCCAGGTTACCCATATAGCACATAGAGCGTAGTACTTAGCGGCTATATTCATACCTAAAGCTGTATAAACCTGGCCAATATTGATCAAGGCTAAAATGTAACCTTCTTTGGTTCGTTCTAAAAGCCATAGCGACTTAGCCTTATGAAAGGAGGTAAGTGCCTGTAAAAAATTATGAAGGCCTCCTGCGCTCAGATAGTCATATCCTCTTTTGGCCAAGTTTTTTGCTGCGATATGACGCTGCCCTGATTTTACAGCCGCCTCCTGTATTTCCTCCATGAAATTTTCAAGTAATAAAATTCCTGCAGAGTCAGCTTTAAACTGAATCAAAAGAGAAATCATGCTTTCAAAAGTGTCAAACATAGAGGAAACAGAATACAACTCAGCCTGCGGAAGAAGGGGTAATATCTGTCTATATATATCAATGGATTTTGCACTGTTCTCTCTTGATTTTACAACATTGGTATGAAACTCAAAATCTCCTTTTAATTCAAGTAGTATACATCGATCATCTACCTTGATATCTGATTTCAATTGCTGTTCAATAAAGGAATGCATACTATACCTCCATTTATTAATCTCTTCCGTTTGTATTTCAATTTTACCAATTAAGGATTGAACTAAGACTATTTGAAGCAATGAGATATCTTCATGTATATCAGCCAAGTTATTCCGATGCTCCCATTCATTAAAATAATACTTGACCCAATCCTCACAACCTCTTAAAGGTAAAATGTCATCACCTTCCACAGGAGTGGGGTTTAATGCTAAAAAAATGAATTCGTAAATTGCTTTTCTTCTATAGTGAGGTTTTATTTGTTCGTTGTCTATATACTTTTTAAGCAGCGACATCCATAGATTATTGTGCCCAAGCTTATGAAAATTCATCCTGTAATACCTTTCTGCATCAATAATTTCATAAAACTGGCCGAGATGAAATTCAGGAATGTTTTGTACATCCTTCCACTTTGCATATAATTCAGCATACCATTTTTCCTTTTCATCGCCAGATTCCAAAAGAATCATGTCAATCAATTCGTTTGTAAGTTTACGCATTTCAGGATCGGCCTGATAAGATTTAGTAACAACTGCCCGATACAATAAAGAAAAGGCTATTTTGACATCGTTAGTTATTGGCAAGGGGATTCTTTCAATTAAAGAATTGATTTTATTTATTTGGTTTTCTACTGCTTCATCCGAAGATAATCCTTCAAAGTTCCATTGAATTGACTGAATGAATTTATCGAGGATCTCATCGGTCATTTTATTAAAGACAATTTCAGCCTGCTGCACTTGCAGTTTTAAATTAACATTTTGAATTTTAGCTTCGTATTCCTTTTGAATATAACTCTGTAGAATTTTTAGAACTCTTGCCCGCACTCTCTGCAATGTTTCACCTGATAAATTTTGCTGATTGGCAGCCCAAGCCTGCAGCAGATCAGCATCATTATCTTTAACAACCCTGCCCACCACCGAAGCGTTTGTTTCAAAGGAAAAAATCATTTCTTCAAGCATGTAATCACCTTTTACAAACAGCATAAAAAAGTTGGCTATGGTCTCCTGTATAGCATCTGATGAAAATGAGAAATCTGTCGAGTAAAGTTTTATCTGTCGGAATTTCGATTCTCCTTTTGCCAAATCCCTATGAAATATATCCTCTTCGAAGTCGCAGTAAATTATTTCTTCTATATTATTTAATCTATTATTTATCCAAGACTCAAGCGTTTTCAAATGCTGAAACTCATATCCTTTTAAAGTAGCTGCCGCATCTCTCTTTTCAGCGAAAATCTGAAGTTGTTTTAGTGACATACTGAAATTATAAAATAGAATAGTCTAAAGTGTTTACAAGTTTAATTTAATAAAGGTCTTCCCTTAACAAGTATCCATTTACCGACCCTTTTGATACCAAAAAATCTAATAGGGTAAGCACATTTTCTTTCATGAAGCGGCTAGTTTTCAGCTTTGTCCTGTTTAGATAGACGTATTTCCTGGCTATTATTTCCAGATAATAAATAGTGTTAGGATGCAGATCCTCCATTTGCAGGTTTGCGTTTTTAGTTAATATATCTCCAATCCAAATTATACCCTTATCAAGAAAAGATGAACCTATTTCGTTTAACAACTTTGATATGGAATATAATACCGAAGGATGATTCCCCATTTCTGTACATATTCGTTGAAAAAAGACAGTTTCCCTTTCACGAAGGCTTCGCCATTCTTTTGCTGTATCCTTCCAATATGGCCAAGCCAGCATATAATTACGTATTATTTCATCCAAATGTCTATGATGATCGTTCTCTGCGGCAGCTTTAATAATTGGATAAAAACATTCCCATATAGCCCAAAAGCTATCGTATTTACCTAAACTATCTTCTTCAGAAACTACATCTGATAAGAAATCAGCCATTTCCCTTGAAACGGTAAAAGCATCTTCAAAAGGTTTTAGCCATTCCTGTATTGAAGGTGGCTCCCGGTGTAATAAGAAATTAGCAAACTTCCTGTAAAAGCGGTGTTTTAATCGGTAATCAATTTCTGAATCATTATCAGAATAACGGGTTTCCTTTAATATTTCACTACTGAAATTTTCTAGGAATTTTCTAATGTAATCTAAATGGATAGGGTTATTTGTATCAGAAGGTATTATTTGAAAAGCCGTTTCAGCTACTCTAATCCCTTGTGATGCAAAATCAATCGTACTGTAATTAGCAGCAGTTGGTTCAATCTCCCCCAATTCCTTATCATACTTTGTAGCAAACTCATCAAGTATTTCAGCCCTTGTTTTTCTCTCCCTCATTCGTCTTTGTGGTGGATTATCCAAGTCAAACTTTGGCTTAAACATCATATAGCCAACCAAGATAGTATTGGCATCATCAGGAGATAATTCAAATAAATTGTTTCTTATTGCCTCAACTGCATAGTCACAAATTCTTTTATACTCTCCAAGCGGATAAGTATCAAATAATATAAAAAGCAAAGTGATGTTAAAGTCTAGTGTATTTTCAGGAAACAATTTGTAAAGGAATGGTAATGTACTAATAGCTGCTTCCACACCATCGCCAATTTGATAATCATAATTCTCTCTAAAAGGAGAAGTAGCATAAGCTGTTACAATATCTCTACAAAATATTAGGTCATCAGATGAAATTTTGTCACTATATAGTCTAAGTAAGGCAGAGCAAGTATAAGCAGGAATATAACTGTTGAATAAATGAAATTCTTCGCTATCCCCTTTCTGCAACCCGTCAAGTATTTCCTTTGTTTCCTTCAATACTAATTCTGGGTCTCCATCATACTGGGGGTATGGGCCATACTGGTTATGGTTCTCAACTTTATTTGTTGCCCATAATTTCAAAGCTGTGTATTTAAACTTCTCCTGATAGGTTTTCATTCCTTCTTCACTATATTCTTTCAAATCAGATTCCAATGAAGGGTTAAATTCAATCAATAACTTGTCTTTTTCCTGATGTACCACGGGATTCATTTTCCGCCTATCAATCCTTGCTAATAATAGTCTTATATTTTTATTTCTATCTGATTCTTCAGGAGGTATTGTACTGTATAGATAATCAATAATCGTCCAAATTTCTTCTTTACGTTTATCCGCTTCTTCATCGCTTATATGCTCTTTTTTAAACCACTGATAATTGAGGGCAAGACTTTCAAGGGAAAGTTTACGGTGAGGGTCATCGCAAGTAGCTAATCTTTCATTTTTGTATTCTTTTTTTCTATCCAAACCAGCACCAATCAAATAAAGGTTTTTCGCCGAATTTTCTGAACCTGCTCGTAAATTGTCGTACTTATAAAATTCGTAGTTTTTAAATAGGATGACAGCTACTTCAAATAGTTCATCGGGGTATGCCAATACAACACTGGCAACAACAGCAGTTATAGAAGCTGACCGTGTATTTTTGAGTAAATGAATCAACCATTCCTTTAAATTCTTTTTATCAGAAGCCTTAGCAATTTCAAGCAGTCGCTTTTCTAAAGCCATGTGCATAGATTGCAAGAGATAGGGAGTAACGGGTGAGCCAGAACCTCTGTATATATTCCAGAGGCCGCTGCTGATTATTTGCTTTGTCTTATCTGAATCAATTATAACCTCTATTTCATGGACAGAGGAATCAAAACCAGAAGCAAGATATGCTTCAACAGCACGATTTGTAAAATCAAGAAAAAAATCTATTGTTTTTGAAAAGTCAGCAAATAACAAAAAATAAATAGGCGTTTGCAACGCACTTGAAGGGAAATAATCATGGTGTGAATGGCTTCTGAGTGAATAGTAGTCTTCCACTCCAATACCCGAAGAATAATAGGGATGGTTATCAGTTTCAGCTTTATGCCAGGAACTATCTGCCAGTTTTATTACATACTCTGGCAGGCTCATAATATAAGCAGTATTATCATATCCAGAAGCCAGTACAGCTTCCCTTAAACTATCAAAAGGCTCTTGCCTGTTGAAAGGTCTGGATAATAAATCTTCTGTTATGGCTACTAATTCAGTTTTTAATTCAACGGCAGCAGCCAATACAATTTGTAAAAGTTTACTTTCCGTTTCAGAACTGTAATAAGCATTCTTATTTAACTCTGCATCTTTGTAAAAGTGCAGGGCAAACAATCCAGCTATTTTTGCAGTATTCCCTTTAGGTTGATGACCAACCCATTCCTTTAGGAAGGGCAAAATAAAATTCAGTTCTTCTTTTTGAATCAAAGTAATCTTAGAATGGATGTATTCCACAGCAACTTCCCATCCCTTACCTTTTGGTTTAGTGAAAACATAGGCTGGACTGATAGCTAAGTCTTTTGTATTCTGCAAAATTTTGTTTAAACGTGTATCTAACTCTTTACAAGCTGTTCTTAAAAGGAAGATAACTTTCTTTAAAAAGAATTTATCATTTGCCAATAGTACATTGTCAAAAAGTTTGAAGAAAGCAAAGGAATAGTCAGAAAGCAATATACTAATTAGCAATTCATCTTTCCAGAATACAGGTACAGCATCTTCGCTAAAAGATTGCTCAATAAATTGCTTGATGCCTGAATCGGGTTGTAATATTTTATCTGAAAGCCAGTCACGGAAAGCCCTTCGTATCGGCAATGAATTTCCTATATTTTCAAAAAATAAAGAGTGCGAAACTAAAGTGGTGTATTCTTTTTCAATCAATTTTTCAAGTGCCCATTCTTCATAAATATCATGGGTAATAAAGTAGCCATCCTGTGACGGCTCATATTTTATAATCTCATCTTTTTCGAGTAATGATAAAATTTCATTTTTGCATAAGTCCCCACTTAAAAAAAAGTTCCCGGTGTCGCATCTTTGTTTGGCAAAATTCAAGAAGCACCTACCTCTCTCAAGGTGAATATTATCTTTTTTGAACTTTGAATTTTGAATTCTCTTTTGCCAAAGTATATCCCGGAACTTCACAACATCTGTTTGGCCATTGATTATATCATAGTTTGTAAGATACTCATTCAAATAAAACAGGTTACTAATTAAAGACTGTAATCGTGGGTTATCGGGTATCTTAAAATGGAAGGTAGCTGACAGACTTTCTAACTCTACAGTAGCTAGGTTTTCCAGCTTAATAATATCGAAAGGAAGTCTGTACACTTCCAGCATTTGGAAACACAAGTCGTCAAGATAGCTGTTCCTGGTTGTGAATATTATTTGCCAGCTATTCTTAATTAAAGCGGAAAGCAACTCAATAAACACATCCTGATTTTCTAAATCAGACAGCTTTTCAGCAGAATCAATAACAAATGTTTTCTTTGGTTCATCTTCATGGAAATGTAGAAAATCATTCATGTCATAACCACCGAATTGATTAAATATGACAGTCGAACTCGGTTTTGTAAATTCGGCAGCTTTCAATACATAACAGGGATCGGATTGATTGTTGAACAACTCTTTAATTAATGCAGTTTTCCCACTTCCTCCTTCACCTGCAAGAATTATTATCTGTGTCTTATTATTGGTAAGTTTTGAAAGGTCGCTTTTCCTGTCAATTTTAATTTTCTGTTCTTTAAATCCTATATCCGTCTGGATGGCAAAAAGGATATTTTCTGAATGGGCTTTAAGCTTGTCTAAGAAATCTACAACTCCATTCTCCCATCCAAAGAAATATTGAGCTAAGTAGTCATTTTCTGGAACGGAAAGTTGTTTCTCGAAGTGACTTGGCAATCTCCATTCAATATCAATGCTAATTTTTTGAGCAGCTTGCTCAATTTCTGTTTGGTAAGCTGTTTTTTTTTCTCGTTTTTTGCTACTTTCAGAAAGCTCCTGGTTTGTGTAAATCAGGATTTTATTTAGTGAAGGGTTTTTTGATTTTGCTTTTTGCAGAGAATCTATAATATCATCTTTATTATCTGAAAGTTTCGTGTCGTAATATTTAGCTTGAAAGCCCACTTTTAAGCCATCCAAATCAATAGATTCTGTTTCTATACCTGTTTGATTCTTAAACTTGAAAATGCCTACCCGTATATTGAATTCATAACAGAAAAGCATGTAAGCAAGCCGCTCAAAAACAATTCTTTCCTTTTCATTGAATTTTGATTTGAAATTATTCCAATTTATATCAATCATATATTTTTGCCTTTAAAAGTATTTCCTCAAATCTCGTCATTATCTGAAGCTTCATCAAAATCAGTTTGTTCCATCAATACTTTTATCGAACAATTTTCATTCTCTACAACATATTTTCTCAAAAACTGCAACACTTGAAATAATAGAGATTTTATTCCGGAGAAGTTTTCACAACATATCCTAACCTCAGCCAAAGCACGCGTCTTGAGCCGTCTACCCATCGATAAAAGCTCATTTAAGATATTCAAGTACAACTGTGGACACAACGATGCAGATCCCGCTTACCAATGCTTGCTCCAAAAGAGATACAAATATTTTTTCCACTTTTGCGCTATGAAAGTTCTCAATAAATTGCTCCGCATTCATAACAAAACAACTGGCTACCAGGCTTCTTTCTCAATGTTTATGTTCATCATTACCATATTCCAAATCAAACGGTACCGGTACAGCATCGCCGGAAGCAGGCATTCCCGGTGTAAGGTAATAGAACAGGAAATTGAAATCTTCCTTCTTATAAAAAGATTCAATCCTAACGGGATAAAAGCCTTTCGATAATGGCATCAGGTAGGTGAACACAGCTCCATTAGCATTGTCATCCCATTGCATGATGAGCTTTTTATCAATCCATGCTTTTGAACCTTTACCGGCCCTCATAATAAAAGTATAATATCCGTCTTCCTTTATTTCGAGGTAGCCATCTATCAGCAGGGCAAAATTGTTTTTCGGGTGAAGACTGTCTGCTTTAAAGTTTTTATCCAGTATGCCTGTTTTAATCAAAGTAGCAGTTTTAAGGTCAGGCTGCTCATCACCGATACCTTCATAATACCGGTAGGTAAGGCCGCCCGGTTTTGCATGGTGCAACCTGGCTATTGGTGGCGGCAGGCTTTCGGCAATAAATTGACCGGTGGTACTTTTGCCATAACGGGCACGGTTGCTGATTTGTTTGTAGGTGACTGTTGCCGGCCCCGTCACCGTTAATTCGTGGCTTGCCTTTGGCGACTGTGCTGTTGGTACTGCACCATCCAGTGTGTAGTGAACATAAGTGGTATCATCCGTATAATATATTTTATACGGCTGGTCTTTTGCTATGATCCCGTTCATGGGAGCAAATTCAATGGCTGAAGTCTGCCCTTCGTAAGTAAATTTTAACCCGTCGTAAGTGGCTCTCATACGCAACGAGCTGTGCGATTCTCCTTTGTAAGTAACCAGCTTCCATTTTAAATTCGGCGGAGCGTATTTCCTCAGCATCGTTTCCATCGTGTCAATTTTCATCTCCTGAAATGGCGGACCTTCCCTGCCGCTCATGAAAAAGGTAATGGTGGAATCCGGTAATGCCTTCAACCTGGCTGCAGCCATTTTTGGCACATAGCAATCGTCCCACCACATGCTGGGGTCCACGGCAATAACTGATTTAAACAGTAATGGCTCCTTCAGCATGGCCCAGGTAACAAACATACCACCCAAAGAGTGACCCCACAAGGTATTATCGCCGTTGGAAGGATAGGATTTATTGATATAAGGGATGAGTTCGTTTTTAATAAAAGCCAGGAATTTATCTGCTCCGCCAGTGGGTGCATTCCACGATTTTAGGACCGTAGGTGTAAGCTCAATATTACGGTCAATACCCGTCACGCTCACAATGATTGTTGGGGGCATCTGTCCCTCGTTCTGTATAAAGCGCTGTAGCGGTGCCACTACATTCATGTTCCAGTTACCGCCATCAAAAACATAGAGCACATCATATTTGTCGGCACTGCCCGGTTTGTAACCGGCAGGGACAAAAACCTGCACAAAACGTTTTTGATTTAACGTTGCGGAGTTGATGGAGTCCAGCTTTCCATTATACGATACGGTAAGTAATGTGTCCTGGGCGGTGACAACTGCGGCTAGCCCGGTTACTATTAATGCAGTTAAAAAAAACCTGGACAAACTTGCTTGTAGCATGGCAATTGGTTTTAAACTTTTAAGGCAATGATACGAAGCCAGTTCGGTTTTGTTACAACTACCTCCAGATTAAATTATTTGGTTAGGGTCCTGCTTAGTTTTCAGCGGTGATGGAACTTTTTTAACCAACACCCTGGTTATCTTCAATGCAAGCCACTGCTGGCTGATCATTGCTTACCAATGGCAAAATTGGCACCTGTATTTCTTCTACTTTTGCGCTATGAAAGATGTCATTAAATTGCTGCACATTCATAAACAAAATCACCAGCTACCCGAAAGCAGACTATAAGAATTGTCTTTTACTTTTTTTTAATAAAATAATATTCCTTCTTTTCTTCCGGAACCTGGATCACCAGCATGGACTAGTTATTTTCTTTTTTAAATGTGAACAGCAGCCGTTCATTTTCTGCCATAAAGTATTCAGTTTTATTGAGCGGAATTAACCGTGTAGGAAGATCGCCTGCCCGCTGAAATTTCCAGTATAGTTTATTCTTATCAGTAAAGATCAGCGCACCAGGCAATGATGTGTCCTTGCTGGTGTAACTTCCTTTGTACCCATTAAAAATAACAGGGCTAACCACTGCTGCCTCGCGGCGTTCGCAATAACCAAAGGCTACAGCATTCTGCATTACCTCCGCCAGTGCAGCACCATGATTGGCACCCGGTGTAAAATCTTTCCGTATGCGGAGGCCTGGGCACTTACGGGAAAGCAAAAAATTTGCAAAGGAATCAATGTTTTTTGCGGTTTCGGTTTCGTAACTGCCCTTTTCATTTGGTCAAGTTATTCCGTGATTTTCGTAGCTTGTTATATGGACCTAAAGCGATTACAATCTGCATGGCACTTTGCAAATAGTATAGGGAAGAGTCAATGTTATGCATCAGTTGATAAGTAGCGCCTATCGGCTCCTCAAAATAATTCCAGTTTGCTGCATAGTAGTTTATTCCGTGCAACGTTCCATATTGCTGACCTTGCCTGTAATAACTCAGGGCATCCTCGTAATCGCCGGCAGACCTGTACAGGTAGCCCATATTTGCAAGTGAAGCCGCCACACAAACATGGTCGCTCATTGTTTCACGAAGCAATAAACTTTTTGTGCAATATTCAAAGCTGCTGTCATAGTTACCGGTAGCCGCGTACAGAAAGCTTAACCATGCCCAGGCTTTGCCTATGCCTTCATTATTATTGTGTCTGGTAAGGTAGCTTAATGATTTCCTGATGCAGGAAGCAGCCTCGGTAAACCTGTTTTCAGAATACAGCGTCTGACCAAGCCATAAGTTGCACCATCCCTCTCCGTTTTCATCGTGAACGCTGTCAAAAACCGGCAGGGCTGTTCTTAAATAATTTTCGGCCGTTACAAAATTTTTCCGGTAGATGGCTGATACACCCAGGTGCATACCTGCCTTAGCCAAACCGGATGTATAATTATTATTTGCGGCTTCTTTGTAAGCTATGTCAGCCCACATAGAAATCGAGTCAGGATATACCCTTGGTGGCCACCAGTATTCTTCACTCAAATCATTCAGGCAGTCGATGTATTGTGTACCCTGTTTTAAGGGCAAAAGCTTTTTTAAGCTATCAATCTTTTGCCGGGCCGGATGCTGGGCAGCCAGGTATAAAATGCAGCATATCTGCAGTATGAAAATGCCTGTTTTTTTTAACACTAACATAGTATTAGTGATCAAAAATTGTTCAGATAAATAAACTCTGGGTTATTGCTGATGGTAAAGTTGTATCTCAATTCCCTGCTGTTCAAATGTAGTATTTTATTAGCTACATAGAACCGACAAATGAATACCTGCACATAATTCATGATGGGCTGCGGGGTTCAATGAGTAGTTCACAAGCGCATAAATTAAGCTCTTAACAACACATTTAAATTTCATCAGTTTTCTGTCTCGCGGTTTGTGAATTGCTAACCAGTTTCAGCAGATTGCCTTTCAGGGCTGTTAAGTAATCATCGGGACTTTTTATACACTGGCTGTACCGATAATTTCATGGAAGTAAATTGAAGTT
Source organism: Ferruginibacter sp. (assembly GCF_028288465.1). Lineage (GTDB taxonomy): Bacteria > Bacteroidota > Bacteroidia > Chitinophagales > Chitinophagaceae > Ferruginibacter. The sequence continues at coordinate 45,213 of NZ_JAQBNR010000056.1, forward strand.
AACAATATGAAAGTTTCACTCACAAACATCTGCAGTTAGTCACCGCAGGATTACTTTACAGGCACGGTTTCAAGCCTGGTTTAAATTAAACCTGGAGCAAATAAAAGAAACTATTAAAAATTGCTAAGGGTAGATTGGCACAAAGGTTTTATGCTTTCATAATGCCCGTCGCTGGCCGGCTAAGCTGGAACCGAACCTAAACAATAATCGATCGTGGAAAATTGCATTCACTATTCTGTTAAACACTGGCAACAATACCCCAAAAAAGGATAGCCCTCTTTTTCATAAAAACTTTTTGAATAAATTTTCGGTACACAGTAATCAATAAAAATCAATAGATCATGAAACGTTTATTTAATTTATCAACAGGCTACGTTAAGCAATTACTTGTTTTTGCGGTTATTATTTTCAGCCTCCTGGCAAGTTGTAATAAGTCAGACCATTTGCCGGCTGCTGGACCAAATGATGCCGGAAAATATTCATCCGAAGTGATCGACAAATGGCTTACGATGCAGATTCGGTTAATGAAAAATGCTACCGGCATTCCCAATGTACTTTTTTGCAGGTATTACGCTTATACTGGGTTAACAGCCTACGAAGCAATTGCTCCGGGCACATGGCTCGGTGAAGGAATAAATAGTAAATTAAACGGCCTTACGGATCTGCCTGCAGCAAACCGTTTTAAATTGTATTACTGGCCTGCCAGCGTGAATGCAGCATTGGCAGCTGTGAACAGAAGTATTTTTGTTAATGCAAGCACTGCAGATAAAGCAGCCATTGATTCTCTTGAAAATGCATTGAACACGGGTTACAGTTCCCAGGCACATGGCGATGTGCTCGTACGGTCAAATGAGTTTGGCAAAAGCATTGCTGCTGCTGTATTTAACTGGTCTGCCACCGACGGCATTGCCAATGTAGGAGCATCGTATACTCCGCCTGTTGGTCCCGGCTTATGGGTGCCCACACCTCCTGGCTTCGGCGCTGCAAGCACGCCATATTTTGGAAACCTGCGTACTATTGTAACAGGCAGTACCAGTAACTCACAACCCGGTGCCCCGATAGCTTATTCCGAAGATCCTAATTCGACCTTTTATAAAATGGTGCTAAATGTATATACGGTGTCACAAAATTTAACTCCGGCACAAACGGCACAGGGTTTATTTTGGAGGGATGTACCGGGAGTTACAACTGCGGGTCACTGGGAAAGTATTTTACAGCAGGTGCTGAAACAAACCAATACACGGCTGGATAAGGCAGCCGTGGCCTATGCCATTACTGGTATTTGCAGCAGTGATCCCAGCATTAGTTGCTGGCAATCAAAATATCACTACAACCTTATCAGACCGGTAACTTACATCAGAAATGTAATGGGGTTTTCCTCTTGGAATTCTTTGCTCACTACACCAGCGCATCCCGAATACTCCTCAGCACACGCGGTTATTTCGGCCGCTGTCGCAGAAGCGCTCATGGCATTGTTTGGTGATATGGGAAGCTTTACCGATCATACCTATGATTACCTGGGTTTTACGCCAAAAACGTTTTCATCGTTTCGGGCAATTGGAGAAGACGCGGGTAATTCAAGGGTTTTTGCAGGCATCCACTACCAACCCTCTGTTGACACAGGTTTGGTGCAGGGCCGCAAGGTCGCCGCAACCATTTTGAGCAGTCTCGGCTTTCAAGCTAAGGTCGAAAAATAAAGCGGGCAAGGGATTGCTATAAATGCTTTTATGGCAATCCTTTTTTTGGACAACATCGGCCACTAGGCTTTGTCAGCATGGACCGGGATGTTGCGCCATGTTAGTCTGCACTATGTTTCAGACAAGAACTACGACCTTTGCTTCAAGAGTGTACGAATGCCTTTTTGTGGTGCTGCCAAATATTTATTTGTAATTGGAAATTACCAGATACAAAACGACAATAACAATGTAGTAGTTTTATCGGGGTGGACTTTCTAAACTTACAAAGCAAGTCTTCACAATACATTTTGTATAAAATCTTATGTAAGTCATTTGCTTGAGGTGTGCAGATAAATATTAAAAAGGGAATGACAAAGAGGCTGCATCAACGCCTAAAATTTTGCTATCCGATTCTTTGATATTCATAATACTGCATTGAAATAACGTCTGGCTGATATGATAGAGAAAGGAAAATGATTTGTTTAAAAATATCCGTTGCCTGTTATTAGTTTATCATTTCACCTTCCATTGCAGAGGCTGTATCCGGATGGCTAAATGTGGTCTAAAAATAATACTAAAGTAACAGGATAAAGATGCTATCAACCCCGGTAGATAAAACGCAATCATTACTTTAAAATTATAAGTTCGATCACCAAAAAGGGTGGTATTGTAAAACACAACTGGTTCTGCTGTTGCAAATCTTGCAATACTTCTTCACACGATTTTGTTAAAAGACAATGCATTGATAAATATTAAGCCAGTGTTAATTCCGATTCATCAAATACCTTTAAAATAACTTTGTGTTCCTTTATCCAGGCACATTTATATTTGCCATTAAAATTGGAGGGCCGTAAAATTGGATTACCCAAATTGCCACTTTCATTTATTACCGTAATAATCATCATTTCCTGTTCCTCATTAATACCCTTCACAAAAAGTCCAATATCAAATTTCGGTTGCATAAGAAAATTATTTTAAGCAAGTTACAAATCTGCATGTCACCACATAATTATCAAATTGTTTCCTCTCTTTTGTTTAGTTCTGTTTGTAAGAATTAATGAAAAAACACTTCTATCGTTTATATTGATATAGGATATACTAATCCGGAACCCAAAGCTGCGTTAGTAAAATCTAAAGTGAGACTGCAACTAAAAAAGTTATATCCAACTTTGAATCACACGGTTATTGGATAATTGCAAATTAATATCAATAGGAAAATTGCCAGGTGCGAATCCCTGGCTCATTAAGATTAAGATATCCAAAGCCTGATTGCCACCTCCAGACCATGGTGTGTAAAATAAAAAAAGTGCGCCACTAACGCAAGCCTTCACCTGCACTGACAATTGTAAAATTTCATCAGACAGAACTGTTACCAAACCCGATGGCACCAGCATAAAACTAATGAGCGGGTATGAAATTGACAAGGATGGCAAAACCACGATAATTGCCCAACGGCAGGCCACGTTTGTACAAAGGATTGCCCGATGGCAAAGAAAATGTAAACTTTCTGGGGTTAGTGAAACCGCTAACCCCTGTTTTTTCGGTCCAATAATTTGATTTATTATTGGGGCACACGGCGCATACTTCTTAAATACAGGCAGTAGGTTGCTGGTACAATTGTTTAAAGGCTGGCATCAATTAAACCGGAGGTAACAATATGGAGTTATAATTGTTGGTATCACAATGGATCGATTTTTTAATTTCAAATTGCAGGCGGATAATTCTACATTACAAAAAAAATAAACAGCATGGAAACATACTACAATCCTGATGATTTAAAAAAATTTGGAAACCTTGCCGATTTTCAAAAGAACCTCGGCGATAAATTTTTTGCCTATTACGGAGAAGTTTTTAAAGACGATGCATTGACTGCCCGGGAAAAATCATTGATCGCTTTGGCGGTGGCGCATGCGGTGCAATGCCCCTACTGCATTGATGCCTACAGCAGCGATGCGTTTGAAAAAGGCTGGAGCGAGGCACAGATGATGGAAGCAGTACATGTGGCATGCGCTATACGTGGCGGCGCTTCACTGGTACATGGGGTGCAGATGATGAATAAGGTAAAAGAAATAGCAATGTAACATGAAATCATTATTGGCAGAACATAGTAGACTCGCCATCGCAAGCGAACAGATCGATATTCTGGAACATGGACAAAGTCCCGGTTACAGGCTAATTCCCTTTCAGCAACAACTGGAAGCAAGTGGCTTGTATCCTTTACATCCAACTACACTCGAAGTGTTCCAGGTAAATGTGGGCAAGATGTGTAACCAGGTTTGCAAACATTGCCACGTGGATGCCGGGCCCGACCGCAAAGAAATTATGAGTCAGGAAACGATGCAGCTATGCCTGGAGGCATTGAAAAATAATCCTTCGTTAAAAACGGTAGATATTACCGGTGGTGCCCCGGAAATGAATCCGCATTTCAGGTGGTTTGTTGAAGCAATCAAAAAACTGGACAGGCATATCATCGTTCGATGCAATCTTACCATCATTCTGGCCAATTCAAAATACAATCACCTTCCGGAGTTTTATAAACAACACCAGGTAGAAGTAGTTTCTTCTCTTCCATTTTATACACAGGACAGAACAGACCGGCAACGTGGTAACGGTGTATTTGAAGACAGCATTAAAGCATTGCAAATGCTGAATGGTGTTGGTTATGGTTTGGAAGAAACCGGACTGACTTTGAATTTAGTGTACAACCCGGCCGGTGCATTTTTACCGCCGTCACAATTGGCGTTGGAAAAAGAATACAAGACAGCATTAAGCAATCAGTATGGCATCGCGTTTAATAATTTGTTTGCCATTACCAATCTTCCCATCAGTCGCTTTTTAGACTACCTCTTGCAAAGCGGCAATTATGAAAAATATATGGAGAAATTGCTGATGGCTTACAACCCTGTTGCAGCTGCCAATGTAATGTGCCGGAATACCATTTCAGTTGGATGGGATGGTTATTTATACGATTGCGATTTTAACCAGATGCTGGATTTAAAACTGTCAGGCAGTTGCAGGCACATAGCACAATTCAACACGGAAAAACTTCAGAACAGGGAGATCATTGTTGGGCAACATTGTTATGGATGCACGGCTGGCGCTGGCAGCAGTTGCGGTGGTGCAGTAGCCTGATATAATCTTTTTTATAATAACAAACAACGTAACAATATAACAGTTATGATGGATCAACTCAACGAAGCAACGGCGTATCTACAATCAAAAGGAATACATAAGGCAGATGCAGGTATTGTGTTGGGAACAGGCTTGCATCACCTGGTAAACCTCATGGAAATTATTCAAACCATACCCTATGCAGACATCCCCAACTTTCCTGTATCAACAGTAGAATTTCATAAAGGCAATTTTATTTATGGCACTATCGGCAATAAAAAAGTGCTGGTGATGCAGGGTCGCTTTCATGCGTATGAAGGTTATTCCATGCAGCAGGTTGTGTTTCCCATAAGGGTTATGAAGCTGCTGGGCATCCAATATTTGTTGCTGTCCAATGCAGCCGGTGGTATCAATCTCAATTTCAAAAAAGGTGACCTGGTGTTGATTGAAGACCACATCAATTTACAAAATGGCAACCCATTGACAGGTAAAAATCTGGATGAACTCGGCAGCCGTTTCCCGGACATGAGTGAACCCTACAGCCAATTGCTATCGCAGGAATTGATTGATAAAGCAACCACTTTAAATATTATGCTACATAAAGGTGTGTATGCTGCGGTCAATGGACCTAACCTGGAAACCCGCGCAGAATACCGTTACCTGAAAGTCATTGGAGCCGACCTGGTGGGCATGTCGACTGTCCCGGAAGTAATTGCCGCTAACCACACGCAACTGCCATGTGCTGCTGTTTCTGTTGTAACAGATGAATGTGACCCTGATCATTTAAAGCCGGTAAATATTGCAGAGATTATTGCAGTGGCAGGCAAAGCAGATGAAAAATTATCCATGCTTTTTTATGAAACAATCAAAGCATTGCAATGACACAGGCACTTTTAATTTTTGCAAAAAATTTGATTCATGGCAAGGTAAAAAGCAGGCTGGCGGGCACTATCGGCAACGATGCCGCCATGAATGTGTACAAGCATCTGCTGCGACATACAGCGTCTATTACAGATCAGCTGCCCGTTCATAAAATCCTATTTTATTCAGACAGTATTGAAACCAATGATGCCTGGTGTGACAAAAAATATGATAAACAAATGCAGTCAGGCAATGATTTGGGAGAACGGATGCGGCATGCATTTGAAAACGCATTTGCGAAGGGAAATAAAGAAGTTGTAATTATTGGTACAGACTGTTTGGATATATCAACTGATGTAATAACACAAGCCTTCTCCCATTTAAAAAATTTCGACGTGGTGATAGGCCCGGCAAAAGATGGTGGTTATTATCTCGCAGGGATGAAACAATTGCACGCTGCCCTTTTCATAAACATCAACTGGAGTACCAGTGAAGTGTTGCAACAAACATTGGACATTTGCAAGCATAAAAACCTGTCTGTTTATTTGCTGCCGGTGTTATCAGATATAGACACAGAAAAGGATTTGAGCGAAGCGCAGAAACAATTCTTTCAAACAAATCAGCGGGAAAGATGATGACTGTAATTATTCCAACTTTCAATGAAGCTGCGCATATTCAATCCACCATTCAGCAGCTGAGGGAACGTGATGCTGGCAATTTGATTAAAGAAATTATAATAGTGGATGGTGGAAGCACAGATGACACGGTGGCCATTGCCAAAGCAGCCAATGCAACAGTCGCAGTGAGCCCTGCAAAAGGTCGTTCGGCTCAAATGAATTATGGTGCCTCTTTTGCAACGGAAGATATTTTATACTTTTTGCACGCCGATACAATCCCACCCAGGAACTTCAGCACCGATATTGCAATGTCGGCTGAAAAGGGCTTTGGTGCAGGTTGCTTCCTGTTGTCATTTGATTATGATCATTGGTTTTTAAGAGCCAATTGCTGGTTTACCCGGTTTGATGTGGATGCCATACGCTTTGGTGACCAGAGTTTATTTGTAACCAAAGCAGCTTTTGAAAAGGCAAACGGTTTTTGCGAAAAACACATTGTATTGGAAGACCAGCACCTGATAAAACGCTTAAAAAAAATAACGCGTTTTACCATTATAAAAAAACCGGTCCTGACTTCTGCCAGGAAATACCTGGAGAATGGCATCTATAAAACACAGGCTATATTTTTTATCATTTATGGCATGTATCGCCTTGGCTATCCGCAGGAAAAACTGGTGACTGCTTATAGAAAAATGATCAATCAAAATAAGATTTAAAAAAGGCTGTTATTGTATGACGAAAAAGCAATATGATATCATTGTAATCGGCGCCGGTTCGGCAGGGCTAAGCGTTGGCTTATTTATGAATACGGCTGGCTTTAAAGTGTTGATGCTGGCAAAAACAGATATGGCCATTGGTGGAGATTGCCTGAACGATGGCTGTGTTCCCAGCAAGGCATTGATTCATGTAGCAAAGATTGTCAACAGCGGCAAAGTGGCCGCTGCATTTGGCTTACAGGTAAGCGGTCATGTAGATATAAAGAAGGTCATTGAGTATGTTTATTCCAAACAGGCAGTGATCCGCAAACATGAAAATGCGCAATGGCTGAAGGAACAGGGCATTGATGTTGTGTTGGGCAACGCCAGCTTTGCAGGTAAACACAAAGTGGCTGTAAACGGAGAAACATTTACCGGGAAAAAGATTGTCATCGCCACGGGCTCCAGTCCGAAAAAATTAAACGTGCCCGGCGCTGAAAAAATAACCTTGTACGACAACGAGAGTATCTTTCATCTGCAGCATTTACCTGAACGACTTTTAGTTGTTGGTGGTGGCCCGATAGGTATCGAGATGGCACAGGCTTTACACCGGCTTGGCAGCAAGGTAACCGTTGTTCATAAAGGTGCCATGATTTTAGAACACGATGAACCATCGGTAGCGATAATCCTGCTGCAACAATTGCAGGCAGAGGGAATTGAATTTATTTTCAACGCTTCTGTTGAGCAATTCACCACTGCCAATGAAGGCATCATACAAATGGCAAATGGTAACACGCAAGTCGTGCAATTCGATGCGGTCTTTGTCGCCATTGGCAGAGAACTTATATCGGAGCCCTTGCATTTACAAAATGCAGGCATCAGTGTTAAGGATGATAAAATAGTCATTGATCGATACCTGCGGACCACCAATAAGGATGTATTTGTTTGCGGTGATATTGCAGGCGATCTCCAGTTTTCTCATGCAGCAGAATTTCATGCAAGGATATTAATCAACAACTTTTTTTCTCCTTTTAAAAAGAAGTTAGATAACCGCTTTATGTCCTGGGTAACCTTTACGGACCCTGAATTGGCAACGTTTGGGTTGAATGAGAAACAGTTAAAGGAAAGAGACATTTCCTATGAAAAATTAGAACAGGATTTTAGCATGGATGACCGGGCGGTCGTTGATAATTACCAGTACGGCAAACAGATTTTATTTATCAGCAAAAATGCTTTGTTTAAAAAGCAGGTATTGTTGGGAGGCACGATGATTGCACCCAATGCAGGCGAACTGATGCAGGAACTTATTTTGGCCAACGCCGGCAAAATTTCGATTAATGCTATTTTTAATAAGGTGTATCCCTACCCTGTGGCAGCAAGAGTAAATCAATTATTGATTGTAAAACATAAAGAAAAAACCCTGACGGCCACGGTGAAAAAACTATTGCAACAAGCCTATAAAATATTCAGCTGATGGCATTATGGAATTTAATTAAAGAATGGTTTTTAAGCCCCGGTACAAAGTACAACGTAAACCCTTACATTTTCGGTGGCATCTACGTTGGAGCCATTCCTTTATTCTTTGTTTGCCTGGGTTGGACTATGAAAAGAATGAAAAATAAAAAGCCCTATGCATTGCCGCTATTGCTTACAGGTGGCTGTTTTGTATCGGCGTATGTATACCTCTTCTTTGTGGGCAAAAACATTCCGCAATGGGTTTATTTTTTTATTGCAGCCATGATTGGGTACGGCGTTTATTCAACTGTTTTAAAAATCAGGAAAAAGATATAACAACACCATGATACATGCCATATTCGATAAAATCGGTGCACCTGTTTTGACTGTCATTTTTGTAGTGTTGTTTTTGTTTGAAACAAAATGTCAGCTTCGTAAAAGAGTGCAAAACAGGTGGCGGAGAATAATTGTAAATCTGTTGGCTTCCGCCCCCTCTTTTGCGTTGTTGCGATTTATGTTTTTACCAGCCATGGTTTGGCTTGCTTATACAAATGAAACTTACCATGTTGGATTAAACTACCAGTATGCTCTGCCTTCCTGGATGGAAGCTGCCATCGCCTTTATAGTGCTGGACTATGGAAACTATTTATGGCATGTGCTCAATCACAAAATCCCGCTGCTATGGCGTTTTCACCTTGTTCATCATACCGATCCTGACCTGGATATTACAACCGCTTTTCGTTTTCATTTTGGTGAAATGATTGGCTCCCTTTTCTTCCGCGGAGCGTTTGTATTTTTTACGGGTGCCACTCCGTTACTTGTATTGATCTATGAAATTATTTTTGAAGCCGCCACGCAGTTTCACCACAGCAACTGGAAACTTCCCATCAAACTGGAAAAACTGCTGAATATCATATTCGTTACACCCCGGATGCATGGCATTCATCATTCCATCGTACAAGAAGAAACAGACAGCAACTACTCGGTCATTTTTTCCTGCTGGGACCGCCTGCATAAAACGATGCGCCTGCATGTAAAGCAAGATGACATTACCATCGGCGTGGCTCCGTATAATAATCCTGCTGAACTGACAACAGGTTATCTATTGAAGTTACCTTTTACAAAAATCAGGAAGGGAAAGCGCTATAAACAATAATAGAAAAGTCATGATTGTAATTACAAATTTTCTCTGACCTCACTACTGTTTCCATCGTCGATCCGGAGGTACGCCAATTACAACATCTTTTATTTTTTTGCTTTGTTGTCTAAAATATGCTGCAATTTCTGAAGCTTCTTAGCCCAGAATTTATCAAAATAGTTAATGAAGTCCTGTACTTCATTGAAACCGTCCTGGTTTAAAACGCAGTGCCTTTCCCTGCCGATATCTGTAATAGTAATGAAGCCGGCGATGTGCAAAATTTTGATATGCTTTGACACAGCGGGCCGGCTCATATCAAAGTTTTCCGCCAGCGAATTAATGGCCATGCTATCGTTTGAAAGCATCATTAACATTTGCCTGCGGCTGGGATCGGCAATAACCTGAAAGGCATCCGACGTTTGTGTCGTCATTTTTTAGAAACTTTTAAAAGTTCACCCAATTTGTTACCCAGGAAAGATTGAGGATTTCTATTTACAGTGATCATTTTTGCGAAGAAATTTCTACAGGAAATTAACGATTTTAAGTGGAGACCAGATATCAGACTTTGGCATGTTTTTAATCCAGTTTTCTTGATCACTTCACTTCCAGATTTACTCAAAAAAGGTAATTCTTTTATTGTTTAAAATATCCAGCGGGCTATTGATGCAATTTTTTGACTGGTCTTATTGGTGGTACGTAGCTGTAAAATCGTCCTGTTACGGAAGTAGAATGGTTCAGAAAAGCAAGGGTGATAGTTATCCACGCCAAAGTTGATATTTTAAAAAGCCTGAAAGCTCTAATCCATTGCATTAAACAACAATTAAAATTATAACACTACAATTAAACACACAAAAAATTATCGATTATGAAAGCATTGGTTTACTATGGGCCCAGGGATGTCAGGATTGCAGAAATGCCTGATGCAAAAATTGAAGCCCCCACTGACGTACTGGTAAAAATCACCACTACCAATATCTGCGGTTCAGACCTTCATATGTATGAAGGAAGAACAAATATGGAAACAGGTAGGATATTTGGTCACGAAAACCTGGGTGAAGTGATAGAAATAGGAAGTGCGGTTACCCAAATTAAAGTAGGCGATATGGTTTGTATGCCATTTAATATCGGCTGCGGTCACTGCAGAAATTGTGAATCAGGTCTGACAGGTTTTTGCCTTACTATGAATCCTGATCCAAACATGGCTGGCGCTGCTTATGGTTTCGCTGGGATGGGTCCCTACAGTGGTGGGCAGGCCGAATTTCTTAGAGTGCCGCATGGTGATTTTAACTGCCTTAAACTACCGGAAGATGCGACAGAAAAGGAGAATGATTATGTAATGCTTTCAGACATTTTCCCTACCGGTTATCATGCAACTGAGCTGGCTGGCGTACTGCCCGGCGACTCGGTAGTAATATATGGCGCAGGTCCGGTAGGCCTTATGGCGGCACATTCTGCTGCCATTAAAGGGGCAGGAAAAATAATGGTTGTTGACAATCACCCCGACAGGCTAAAACTTGCTGAAGATATGGGAGCCATCGCCATTGACTTTTCCAAACACTCCGCAGTAGAACAGGTACTGGAGCTTACAGACGGAAAGGGTGCAGACAGGGGCTGTGAGTGTGTGGGCTACCAGTGTTGCGACAAACATGGCAGGGAACATTCCAACGTTACTATGAATGAGTTGGTACAAGCTGTAAAAGCTACGGGATCAATTGGCGTGGTAGGTGTGTTTGTAAAAGAAGATCCAAAATCAAAAGAAGAGCTTCAAAAAAGAGGGCATATGGATTTTGATTTTGGCTCATTCTGGATGAAAGGCCAGCGGATGGCTACGGGACAGGCGAATGTAAAATCATACAACCGCCAGCTTTGCGCCCTCATCTCCTCCGGTAAAGCAAAACCGTCCTCAATAATTTCGCATGAATTGTCACTTGACGAGGCTCCTCAAGCTTATGAAAATTTTGATGAAAGAATGAAGGGATGGACAAAAGTGATACTGAAGCCGGGGAAAACTGGACGAAAAAATGCCATGAAAAAACAGGCAAAGCATACCGTGCTATAAAGGGCGACACATTACAGTAAGCCCGGCATTTGCCGGGTTTATTTTTTGCTTATAATACCTACCTGAGATTCCGATACCCGTTCAATGGAGTGTACATTTTCCAACCTCTAGCACATGATAAAGACTATTGAAAAAAATAATAGAACGAATGGGATTAAAATAGACACTTTAAAGAATAACCAACGCTTGGGTTTGGCGGAAAGACATAAGTATTTCAATAAAAAATCACAGCTCCTTTACAGCAGCTGTGATTTTTTATATATAAAGACCTCTCCGATTTTTTTATTGCGGGCTTTTATCTTTCATTTTTATTTTTACTGAACCATCTTTTTTAACCTTGTATTTTTTTATATCCGCCGCATTGTTAGCCCAAGGATTGGTCCCGTCAACTATAATCTCCTGTTGTCCGGCCTTATCTACTACAATTGTTGGTGGCAGGCTTTGGGCTTTGGTCCAGTTTTCCGCTCCCTTCTCCTGATACCAGTAAGTATCAGATGCCTGGTCATAGTAGACATTCTGCTCAGGATAAAAAACATACTTGTGGCCTGTCGTGGTGGTTGTAGTAGTGACCGTCTTACTCGTGCTATCCTGAGCGAATGTTGTCAGTGCACTTCCACATATCAGCATACCTAAAAGAATCTTTTTCATAATACAAATTTTAAGTTTTCAATTAATTTACCACAACATATATGACCAAAAACATGCCAAAGAAAACCGCATGAGTGTAGAATAAATTCCATTATTACTCTTTTTTGAAAGCAGGTTATTTTAAAAAGGAAACTGACCATGCAGCATTTTTGTTTCCGAACAGTATCAATCGCTTACTGACGCAAATACGTGACGTTGGCTATGTTACCCGGCTTTTACATGCGATTCCATCTGCTACGGTTTGGTATTTTCCAGAAACGAAGTCTCAACTGAAGGGAAGCTTTTTGAGTGGACTAAATAAGGCATAACATTAATTTCAAGAAGGAGTTCCTCACCTATTGTTTATATTGAAAAAGACTCTCGTTAAAGGCACGACGGAGCGCAGCTAACCTGGATCCAAATACTCCATTTTCAACCAAGGGTTTGCAGATACGCACACTTTCTATAAAATTTGAAAAAATGTGCTACATGATCAATAAAATTTTCCTGCGCAACATTTCTTATGTGTGGCAATACACGTACTTACTGATCTTCGAACGTATATTTAGTGTGTGTTTCAAGCAACCGCTTTGCATGTCGTAAGTAACTGATAAATAAAGTCCCATGAATGAACTGCTATCAGCCCGTACTGAAAAATTCTGGAGCAATTTTCTGCAGTTTTATAGAACTGTTATTGTTCAAAAGGGTATGGATGTTTCTGCTGGTTACCTTTGCTTAAGCAAGACAAACTAAAAAATTGAAACATATTGTCTACCATTGATAACGCGTTGGCATTAGTGGCAAAGCGGCTGTATTCTGTAACTCGTTTTCTGGTAACACACCCCTCTGGCTTTTCTACAAAGCGGAATTTTGCAAACGGATCTTTGCCCAAACAGCCATCAGGCAAATAGTGGGGGTCGTTTTTTCCGGACATTGCGGGGATATTTGATGACGATACTGCGATCATATTTTTGAATATAGGTTACCAAACACGAAGCAGTAAAATAATTGGTATGTTTTATTGACCGGTGTTAAGTAATACAATTTTATTGTTCTACATTTATCTCAACTATTTCTTGCTGCGGCTGCCTTTTCAACAATCACGAATTGTATGGTTTTTGATAAATTTCAACAATCGAATTACAACCTGTTTGATTTCAGCAAACGTAACGTTTGGCAAAAATCAGTTATTACTCTCTTGCTCGTATGTGTGGCAAATTTCATCAAATATTTGCTGCGGAATTATATTGGCCATGGCACTCCGTTTTTACTTTATTTTGGTTTCATCATGCTATGTGGCCGTTTTGTTGGTTTCTGGTATGCCATAGCCTGCACACTTATTTTCGGTATCATCGCTACAATATACTTTCTCATACCATTGGAAGGGTTTACCGCAGTAGCTTTTTTTAAAATGGCGGTCTATCTGATGGAGGGGTATTTCATCGCTGCCCTGGCAAGCGGTTTGCGGAAAAGAGTGGAAGCATTGGAGATCAGTGAATTAAATTTCAGCACACTCATCTCCAAAAGTAAAGATGGGCTGGCCAAATTTTCTGCCGATGGGAAAATCCTCTACATCAGCCCTTCCATTGAAGCTATTACCGGGCTCAACAGAGAAGCACTTGCCGCGAGTCTGTTTAATATTTTTCCTTCCGAAAATGACCGAAAAGCAGTTGCCGAACACTTCTTAAGTGTCGTCAGCCATCCTGGAAAAAGTGCTGTTATAATTCACCCCTATCTTAACCGGGAGAAAAAAAAACGTTGGATGGAAACCATATTTACCAACTGTCTCGAAGTGGATGGTGTAAATGCGGTTGTTGCCAATTTTCGGGATGTCACGGAAAGAGTAGAAGCTGATATAAAGAAAAATGATTTTATCGGCATTATCTCTCACGAGATAAAGAATCCGTTAACAGTAATACAGTTTGCTGCCGAAATGCAAAATGAGGCTTTGGAACAAAATGATATGGAACAATTGCGGCAATTGAATGCAATTCTGAAGAACAGCTCCCAAAGAATGGCTGTTTTATTAAATGATTTGCTGAACTACTCAGGATTCGAAGCTTCTTTACTTAATCTAAAAATTAGCCCGGTGGCAATTGGCGACGTTATCAGCCGGGTACTGGTAAATTTTTCAACCAGCTATAATAACCCAGTTCTTATATGCGGCGACGTCTCAGTTGTTGTGCACATGGATGCCGCAAGGGTCGAACAGGTCCTTCTTAACCTTCTTTTTAATGCAGCGAAATACTCTCCTCCCAATGCAGACATTCGCTTGCATTGTACCTTATCCGACGATATGCTGATAATTGAAGTTATAGATCAGGGCAACGGAATTCCTCCACACGAGCAGGCCAATTTATTCAACAAATTCTACCGCATACCTGGCGGAGATCCGGGTATTAAAGGTTTTGGATTGGGTTTGTATATCTGTACTGAAATTGTAAAAGCTCACCATGGAAAAATCGGCGTTCATAGTACACCGGGTAACGGATCAACATTTTGGTTTGCAATACCAGTTCATACCCCTTTAAATCACCAACAGTCAAAGTCGTGAAGGAGTGGTTGCCTGCCGGGTATTGTTTTCCCTACTGAGAAGATTATGGCCAAAGAGTACCTGATTTTCGTTGAAGCCCTTGGAGATGAGGATGACTGAATTACAACCAGGTATAATACTCAAAATAGTTGGTAAAATATGCTATACTGCTTTACAGGATTATTTAGATAAAAATTTGGTGAAACCGGTTACGCCAGGCTTTTGTTGTTTATGAAAAAGTAGTTTATCGGTAATATGCGGGGCCGGTTCCAAACCAAGCAGCGCTTCAGATGTAAAAACTTCGGAATTTTATTTCCGCACAATGACAGGGAGTACCTACTCAACAATAGATTTGTCTAAAGTGTAATTTTATCAACGTTAAATGGCCGACATTCGGGAGAAATTACAGCACAAGATGGTATTATCCTGGCCAAAGCCCGGCTAATCGTCATGCAACGTTAAGAAAGAAGCCTTCGGTGAAATAGAACCGGACATCCGTGTTATCTCGGTTCACAAAATATTTATCAGTCAATCAAGGCTTCGGCTTGTTATTAGCCCTTCATTATAAATTAGCCAGACTTGTCTATTTTCGGATAAGTCCACTCTCGCACGCAAAAGTTTTTTTAAATTCAACCAGCTGGTAGCGGATTTGTTTTTAAGATATTTTATCTGGTATGCCATTTGAAATAACTACGACGCTGGTTATTGTATTCTTAAAATGAAACTACTTTGGATAATAAAGATAAAAAACCTGTAAGTGTGCTTGAAATCATAGGTACGGCAACGATAGGTGGAATGGAAAATCAAATACTTAATTTCTTCCGCAATGTTTCACTTGTGGATTTTAAAATAACCTGTATTTGTCCTTGCGAAAGCTTGTTCACTAACGAACTCCGAAATTTAGGATTCGAGGTTTTTATTACAGCATTGGCAGACGATCCTGAATGGCGATCTGTACAAACTGCTATTGAAGTTTGCCGGCTTCACAATGTTGATGTGATACACGCACATATGCCAAAATCACATGTACTGGCGGCCATCACAGGCAGTTTCGTACGAAAACCTGTAGTGGCTACGGTTCACGGTATGCATCTTACGTCTTTTGAACTCGGAGTGGCCCTTATATCCAAATCCCACTTAATTACCAATTGCCAGGAAAGTTATATACAAGCACTGGCGTTAGGGATACCTAAGGAACGTGTCTCTGTTTTTTCAAATGCTGTGGATATTCAAATGTACCATCCTACGAAGTGCGGGAAGCAATTGCGGGATGATTTAAATGTGCCATTAGGAACACCGCTAATCGGCTTTGTGGGAAGATTAGAATTTGAAAAAGGTCCGGATCTTTTTCTGTTAGCAGCAGCTTACATACACGAACACAGACCGGATGCACACTTTGCAATAGCAGGAACCGGATCTATGATGCCTGAGTTGATGCAAAGCGCCGCTAAACAACAACTTGATCAACACATACATTTTTTGGAATGGTCAACAAATCTTTCAGAAATTTACCCTGCCTTTGACGTGGTGGCTCATACTTCAAGGAGTGATGGCACTTCTTTAGTGGTACTGGAAGCAATGAGCAGCGGCAAACCAGTCGTAGCTATGGCTGTTGGCGGGGTGAAGGACATGATTGAAAATGAGCATACAGGAATATTGGTTAAACCCGGGGATTGGCAGCAACTTGGAGCCGAAATAATAAAATTATTGAACCACCCGGGCCTTTTGGATGATATGGGCAAGGCAGCACGGATTAGAGTTGAAAATCATTTCAATGTAATTAACAATGCTTCTAAAATCGCTGGCGTTTTAAAATCGGTAGCAATGACGAGTACCCGGCAGAGCACTATTGAATAAAAAGGATAACCAAGACGCAAGCTGTTTTGAACATGCACCAAAATAAACAGAATGAAAACATCTGCAGAAACTGCTCTTTATATCATTGCACATTCGGATGATTGGCAGTTATTTATGATGCCCAACATTTTAAATGAGTTGCTTGATCCAGCTTGCAAAATAGTTTTAATAATTACAACGGCCGGAGATGCCGGCCTGTCTGATAGCTTTTGGAAGGCCCGGGAAGAAGGTTCAAATAGTTCCATTCGTTTCTGTCATGCGGCGTTTTCTATTATTGAAGAAAGCACCGGCTTTAAATTGTATAACGGTCGTACCATTAATTATTCAGTGATAAATAATACAACTTCCTATTTTTTACGATTGCCTGATGGCGGCCTGAATGGCGATGGGTTTGCTTATTCAAACTATAAAAGTATTTCTAAACTGGAACAAGGATCCATCCATGAGATTGAGGCGATAGACGGGTCTGCCATTTATTATGGTTGGACAGACCTGGTAAATACCATCGCAACTATAATCAATACTGAATCTGAAAAAAATGCTAACTGTACATTGAATTATTTGAACCCCTCTAATATTGAAAACCCCAATGATCATCCCGATCATGGGTCAACGGGGCGGGCTGTACAGGCTGGAAAAATCTCATCCTTTTTAAAACAGCGGCTCTACGTTGGCTACAGCTTAACCAATTCGGCTGAACTATTGACAAATGAAGACCTGTTTTGGAAGAGTGGTATGATGGCAGCATATGATAAAGCGATTTTTGACAAATGCGGTTACAGCACACTAAAAGAAAATGTCAGTTTGTATATCAACTGGTGTAAACGCCCGGCGAAATATGTAAACATCTTTCCATTCAATAAATGAAAGTATAACCCTGCCACCCCGTTGTTAGGTATTCACGCCTGGCCAGCGCTCGGCACAAAATTATGCAAAGCCAGTTTAGCAGGCGATGTAGCACAGTTTGTAATGGTTCATTTAATTAAAATTTATTGCGGTGTATTTAAAGGAAGTTTATAAGGTACGGATTGCTACAAGGATACTGGCTTCACAGGGGAGCCCTTTTTATTATAAGACAATTACTTCGACAGGTGCTATTGCTTATTAAAATGATAGTTAAAAAATTGGCCTTTTTTCAATCAATGGAATTATTGATGTCGTCAGGGTTCATCCAAATTGTGCGTGTTATATTTGATTTGGTTTTTCGCCGCATATAGGATCAAGACAGGGCTGCCGGGTTTTCAGTAAGCCCCTTTTTGGATAAAATTAGTTATCAATTTTGGGCACAGTTTTAGTTTATTTTTTAATGGTTTTCATAGGATATTGGACAAAAGTCGGGGCAACTGTTTTCACGGTAAGCCCCCTTTTTTATATCGCAAACGATTCTTAGGTGTAATACCCAAAGGAACTAATTTCAACTGATGATTATGTAGAGCCCTTCTGAAAATTGAAAAGAAAAGGTATAATTCCAGGGAATACATTCACCCTGTTTGCACTCAATTGATGCACTATTCACTTGCACACATAAAAAATAAAAAAGGTGACTATTAGTTAGCCACCTTCATCCTTCAGGTGGAGAATACCAGATTCGAACCGGTGACTTCCTGCATGTCATGCAAGAACAAAATTTTGGAAATGTTTTTGATTAGAATGGGCAGTACCTATAACTGCCTGTAAAAAATGTCTGTCCGGTAAATTAAGCAGCCGCCACTAACTATATGACGGCTGATTAATTTTAGTTCGCGTGACTTTTATTTCCTTTTGTACTTAAATAGTTCATCACGGCCTGCCGCGAAGGGCCTTTTTCTTTGATGGCCTGAATAATCTGTTCATGTGACAAATTGGGGAACTGTTGATGTACATATTCAGCCTCAGCTGCATCATTTACATCAATCCAGCTCCTGTCCCGACCATCCTGTATTTTTTTATTATCCATAGTTTTTTAATTTATGGTTCAATAATTACACAAAAAAAACCGTGCCTGATTTGAGGGATGTGTATTAGGTATGGGTGAAGAAAAGGTGTCGCCTCAGATGCAGATAGCCAGCAGTATGCATCAGCTTGAACGCTGTGCAGGAAGCTACTAGCAGTAATATAGTTATTGAGGGGTAATCCGCTCATTTGTAAGACTGGTATTAGTTCGGCTATTAGGAGCGCACAACTAAACCGTCAAATTTTCTGTTCAGTGACTTAGAATCCGTGATAACGTAACACCAGCGTCCAGACAAACAATTTTATTCGTTTTACAGCGGTAACTGTAAATTATTTATAGCTGCAGCCCTATTGTATACGTAAGTTTGAAAGTATCGAATTTACATAAGCTTCTTTCAAACATCATGGCATGCTTCACCTCGTATTACGGCTGCTCCCTTCCAAAGCTTGTACTTCACAAACCGGTCTTTGCATTTGCAAACACTTCGGTTCGATGACGGGAACGATGTGCGGGAAGTTGAATTTGAGCTCTCTCTTTTTGCTGTTTTGTTTTTATAAAGTAGAGAAGGGCGGCGATAATTCCAGTAGCTGAAGCAATAATTGCAAGTTTCTTATTCATATCCGTTTTTGTTGTTCAGAGTCATATAATGTGCCAATATATTGTCAGAGAGAGGATGGAACAATATCCTGTTTGCTGCGGCGTAAGGTCCTAACTTTGCGTATTTTTTTTATCGGTTAATAATTTCCACAGCAGTGTTTCTTTATCCACCAATCGCTTTCAACAATTTTATCTTATTGATAGATTTAAACCGGGCTAGTACACATCTTTTGCTCCAGTTTTGTTTTGAATCATGTGCAACGGGTAAATAAACCATTTTCGATAGAGGCCTCTCCGCGGTATAGTAAAGCCGGAGCGTTGCAAACTGATTGAATTACTCATTGCCCGGATTAAAGTTTTCTTTTCACAACAAAGGCCTCAAAACCGCTTTTTAATATTTTTCCCGGACTGTAAATCTATTCAATCAGGTCGGCTGCTACATTCCATTCACTCTGCTCTGGCCGTGTGAGAACAAGGTAACGGTAAGGAGCACTATAATGTTTTAAGTCACATAACGTCATTTACGATTTCCATGTCACCGTTGTTTAATAATTTAAATATTAGCATTGAGTTCCGGCAGGGTGCTGGCTTGGTAAACCGGGTTTAAAATTCTTTCGGCCTTAACGAGTGCGCTGGCGACAACCTGGTGCATGTCATAGTACCGGTACTCTGCAAGTCTTCCACCAAACAACATATTGTTTTCCTCCTTCGAAAGCTGCTGGTATTGTTTAAAACGCTTTTCATTGCAGGCGTCATTGACCGGGTAATATTGTTCCATCCCTCGTTTCCATTCTGCAGGATATTCCCTGGTAATTATGGTGGTTGGTTGTGTACCGAATTCAAAATGTTTATGCTCTATGATGCGGGTAAAAGGCACCCCAGCATCCGTGTAGTTGACTACTGCGTTTCCCTGGTAATTTGCCATGTCAAGATGTTCATGTTCGAAACGCAAACTCCTGTATTCCAGCGCTCCGAACCGGTAATCAAAATATTCGTCAATGGCCCCCGTGTAAACTACTTTGTCGGCGAGGGTTTGAAAATAATCTCTTTCTTTAAAGAAGTCCGTGTTCAGCTTAACTTCAATTCCATTCAGGAGACCGGCTGTTATAGCATTGTAGCCACCTATGGGAATGCCCTGGTAAGTGTCATTAAAGTAGTTGTTGTCATAGGTAAATCTTACGGGAAGTCGTTTAATGATAAAGGCAGGTAATTCAGTTGCTTTCCTCCCCCACTGTTTTTCAGTATACCCTTTTATCAATTTCTCATAAATATCCTTACCTACAAGCTTCAGTGCCTGCTCTTCAAGGTTGGCGGGCTCAGTGATGTGAAGGCTGCTTATTTGCTCATTGATTTTATCCTGGGCCTGTTTAGGCGTGGTCACGTTCCATAATTTATAAAACGTGTTCATGTTAAACGGTAAATTATACAACTCACCCCTGTAACTGGCCAAAGGCGAATTGGTATACCGGTTGAAAGTTGCGAATTTATTTACAAAATCCCAGACCTTTTTGTCGTTGGTGTGAAAAATATGTGCACCATAAAAATGGACATTAATTCCTTCTTTATTTAAGCAGTAAATATTTCCACCTGCATGACCGCGCCTGTCAATTACAAGGCATCGTTTACCCATTTTTTTTGCCTGGTGAGCAAAGGTAGCCCCAAACAAACCTGAACCTACTATTACGAAATCATATTCCTTCATATCCTTGTTTTTTAATGGTGGAAAAAATTTTTGTCTCCTTGTTAATTCGTAAATACTCATTCATTGCGTGCTCCAGAGGAGGCATCAGAAAATATTTTTCACTTTCAAGAACTGAATATCGTGGACGGTACCAGTTCTTTTTAGTTCCAGGGCCTGCGACAACCAACTGCTCATTGAGGCCGGCATTTACAGCAATTGATTTTGCCCATTCATACAAAGTGGTTGCTCCTTTATTGGAAAGATGCCATATTCCTTTTTCTTTATCAATCAACAAATCAAGTGTGGCGTTGACCAGGTGAGGAATATACGAGGGAGAAACAGTAATGTCATCTTCGGCCACAAACCTATTGCCAGCGGAGATGGTTGAAATGAGCCTGGTAATAAAATCTGAGGTGTGCCCTTCACCAAAAAAAGGGCCGGCACGCACTATCAGGGCAGAGGGATGAGCCCTGGTAACAGCATCTTCCATCAGTTCCTTACTGCATCCTAAAATATTCACCGCACAGGCTTCGTCAGATTCTTTGTAAGGCGTATCCTTAGTTCCGTCAAAAACCTGGTCACTGGAAAAACAAACCAATGGTATGTGTAACCGCTGACAGATAATCGCAAGCTTTTTAGGTCCCAGATAATTTTCGCGGAAACATAAATTTCTCTCTTCTTCTGCATTATCTATGTCGGTAAATCCAGCAGCATTAATAACAGCCCAGGGCTTATGGGCAGCAATCACGTTTCCCAGTTCCTGGGAATTGGTGATATCGGCTTCTTCCCTGCCAAGTAAAACGTTAGGTAAGTTTCTTTGCAGGCAAATCCTGGCAAACGCTTTACCCAGGTTACCATGCCTTCCGATAATAACAACGGGCCGGTTTAACATGCTTTGCCTGAAAGGCGTGGGCTCACACGGAGCAAAATACCTTTCATTCCTTTTCCACCAGCCCGGAAGACCAACTATATGATGCAAGCCCGGACTATTATTGATAAGGCAATGAATCATTTCTTTTAAAGCAGTCGGTCTTATCTTGCCACCGCTGGTGTCAAAAACACCTGTTTCATAAGTACCAGGCAAAGAGGTGAGCAGTCTATCCCATCCGTAAGATCCCAGCAATGCCCAAACCGTTATAGCCGCAATGTTGATCCCTTCGTTTTTAAGTGAAACGGCAGTATCATACACCTCTTTAAGCCACCTCAATTGTTCCTCCCTTGTACAATGCAAATGCACTTCTGTAATTGCTATGGGCAACTGATACCTAACCCAGGCCTCCCTTAATAAGACTGCCAGCCCTGCTGGTTCCTTTAGCTGCACCCTTACAGCTTCCACATCTGCATAATGGTGTAACGCATTTTCCCCAACTGCATCTGGTGAATAATGAGCTACATTCTCATCCAGGTATCTTTCTGAGGTTATATAGTGATTTAATCCCAATATATCCGGAATACATGGATTGTCAATAAAAAACTGCAATTGCGTTGCTTCAATTCCCAGTCTCATAAAGTAACCCCATAACGGATGGTCTGTGTTAAATTTACCACTGAGTATATCATAGGTAAGCCATCTCCGTTGGTTTTCAAAATCTGCCTGGTAAGATAAAAGCGGTGTGCTGTAAGTTTTTGCCAGGTCCTCTGTTTGAACAAGTTTTGCAGCAGGATTCACTTTTCGGATTTCAGCCATGGCGAGATTAACCCCTTTTAATTCATTTAACAGCATGCGGATAAAACTGACATCGTTACTTTTATGCGGGTACCAAATTCCGTACAGGCCGGAAAATCTTGCTGTTGTCAGCGGTTCATTAATTGGATTGTATAAAGTAAGCCACGGAAATTTTTTTGCCACCCTTGCAGCATATCCGGCAAATAATATTGGAAAATTGTCA
This sequence comes from Ferruginibacter sp., assembly GCF_028288465.1. GTDB lineage: Bacteria > Bacteroidota > Bacteroidia > Chitinophagales > Chitinophagaceae > Ferruginibacter. The sequence continues at coordinate 67,939 of NZ_JAQBNR010000056.1, forward strand.
TCTAAAAGATTGGTGAAGGAAGGCCCGCTACCGTGATGCAGCAGCCCTACCAATGGTTCAATATTCTTATTTTTTAACTTTTTCAGTTGGTCTTCTGCCCATCGCCAGTCCGGCTCAGTATCTGCTAACCGCATATGTTTTTCCCATAAAATGGGAAAGCGAAGTGTTTTAAGACCTAAAGAGAGAATAGCCTCTGTTTTACTTTCACATCCATAATACTCCCCAAACTCAAGCTGGTCGTAAAACACATCCTTAATTCTGTTGACACTGCATTCAATGCCTCCCCATATTTCAACAGGTGAAAGTTTTTTCATATCAAGCAGTTAACTATCTTATGCCACAGATTTAAGTGTCCTATTGGTATGCCTTGCTTTATCCAGGGCCAGGTTAATATGTATCATCATTTCATCCACGCAGTTATCCCAGGAAACATGCTCAAGAAAACGGTCCACTTTCTGGAGCCAGGTTTTATATTGGGAGGGTGTTTTGGAAAACTCCTGCTCTGCACACTTAATGAACTCCGGTGCTGTATCTGCAATAGATACCAATTGCATGTCTGCGTAAGGTGTGACCACATCAGTTATGGAAGCAGAAATCACTGGTTTTCCTCCGGCGAGATATTCAGGTGTTTTAGTAGGACTTATAAATTTGGTAGATTCATTTTTTTCAAAAGGTATTATTGCGATATCCCAACCCGCAAGATAAGAAGGTAATTCAGCGTAAGATTTTCCGCCGAGGTAATGAATATTATTTCTGCGGGGCAGGTCGTCAGGATTAATTTTTACTATAGGACCGACTAAAACAAATTGCCAATCCGGCCGAAGGGAAGCAACTTCGTCAATAAGGGCAATGTTAAAACGTTCGTCTATCACGCCGTAAAATCCAAATCGCTTACCGGTAATGCCGGATTGGTCGGCCGGCTGCGGCAATCCCTGCCTTGCCTGCTGAAAATGATTTTTGTCGATACTGCTGGGAAAGGCGAAAATATTGTCGTGCAGCAGTTTTTTAGCCTTGTATAAGCTTTGGCCACCAGTAAATACTACCGCGGCTTTGCCCAACAATTCGGCTTCTATTAATTTTAATTCTGCCGGTGCAAATTTAAAAGCCGATAGCTCATCCATGCAGTCATAGACAATCAATTCCGGTTTTAGATGACTGCTGATTTTAAGCGCCATTGGAGTGTAATACCAGGCGATAAATTTTTCGATTCTCTTTTGAGCTAACAAATTGCTTACGACCAGCTTTTGCCTGAATACTACCGATGAAATTTCAGTGTCCTTATCATTTAGCAGAGGTGTCACCACTATTACTCCTTCCTCAGTATTTTTAACCACATAACTATCTTTCCCCGCATGAAATATCGGTTCTTCCACATAATATACCTGGAACGTTTTATTCAATCGGCTCATAAGATGCTGCGGACGCTGGTAAACAAAATCCCAGCGTAAATGAGAAAAACAAATTAAGGTGTTGGTGCGAACTTGAGTGATTTCCATATCTTTTTGATTCCTTTCCATGAGTGTCGTTTTTAATTTTATCAGGTTTCTATACCTTAAAAGGAATAAAAAATATGCCAAGGCCTTAACAGGTAGTATCTGCTTATTCTATTCTTTTTTGTTGCGAATTGTATTGCACAATTCTTTTCAAATGGGGAAATATTTTCAGTGCAGGCGCCTGATTATTTTTTTCCGGGTGAGATAATAAGGGCAACTGAACAGGCGTTTATTATAACATAAAGTCGATCCTATGCACACCAGTTATCCGCATCAACCCAACGATACCCATACGTTCCTTCCCTGGAGCAAAGAAAGAATCAATTCATGGTTTTTAAAAACTCCTTGGCCGGTGGGATGCAATTACATTCCCCAATACGCCATCAATCAATTGGAAATGTGGCAGGCAGACAGTTTTGACATCAACATTATAGATAAAGAATTGAGCTGGGCTGCTGGCGTGGGCTTTAATACAATAAGGGTATTCCTCCACCATTTAGTTTGGCAACAGGATAAAGCAAGTTTTTTACAACGGCTCGATCAGTTTCTTTCAACAGCAAATAAGTACGACATTAAAACGATGTTTGTTTTTTTTGATAGCGTGTGGAACCCATACCCGCGGGCCGGGGTGCAACCTGCACCCAGGCATCATGTACACAATTCCGGGTGGGTGCAGTGCCCGGGATATGAGGTGTTAAATGATGTTAATAAATACGACGATCTGCAGAATTATGTTAAAGGTGTTGTACAACATTTTAAGGATGATGAGCGTATTTTCGTATGGGATATTTTTAATGAGCCTGATAATATGAATTTGGGGAGCTACAGGGATGACAATTACGCTGTGCACAAGGCGGAGTTGTCTATGAATCTGTTACAAAAAGCAATCGGATGGGTTAGAAGCATTGACCCTGTTCAGCCCATTACTATGGCTCCCTGGCAATTTGACTGGAGTTGCCCTTCTTTAATGAATCCTTTGAACAATTACATGTTTACCAATTCCGATATCATTTCCTTTCACTGCTACGAGGACAAAACAGGCATCTTAAAAAGAATCAATGATCTTAAACGATATGGCCGTCCAATGCTGTGTACAGAATATATGGCCCGCCCCTTTAACAGTACCTTCAGCGAAATATTACCCGTATTAAAAGAAAATGGAGTTGGTGGTTACAACTGGGGGTTTGTCGCGGGAAAATCACAAACCCACTGTCCATGGGACTCCTGGGAAAAAGTTTACAAAGACGAACCTGAAGTTTGGTTTCATGATGTGTACCGGCAAAACGGAGAACCATATGACAAAAAGGAAGTTGAATATTTAATGCAATTCAATAATAAGATTTCTGCTTAATATTTTCATATCAACTTTTTTAAGAAAGCCGTAATAATAAGGAGGCATCTTTCTCTCAACGTATTGTCTGTTTTGTAAAAAATACACCGGCTTGTGATAGCGAATGATTAAAAGCATTTGCAATTAATAAGACGCACCTTAATCCGGCTTTGCCTTCAATAAAAATACCTTGCTTCACGAGAGACTTCGTAAAAGCATGGTTCGTGCGAAGCATAGATATTAGTGTGATGATCGCTTCATTCTTTGCTATCACCTAGCTCTGTTGATTAGTCACAAAATTTTCTTGTTCAGCATTTGCCCAGTTATTTAACTTCTTAATATTTGGTATAACTTATGAATAGTATAATTTGTACAGCCTGACTAATTTCATTCAATTTGTTTTATATTTTGTGTAACAGCTATTTTCTGGCAGTATACGTTCTGTGATATTTTTTAACACCCCCCAACCAGCGACATAACAATGACCCAGACTGAAATGCTGCTTAACGTCCATTCAAATTCCCCAAAAATACAATTGGGTTGCAATGATAACGATACACAGAACTCCAATAACACGGTTAATCCATTCAAGACTTTCTGGATGGCTGGGTTTGAATGTGCCGATCACCTGAATGCATTTGGCCACCGGGTGGATCTTATTAATGAAACAGGACATCTTAGGTTTGTTGGTGACGATTATAAACGGTTATCGCTCTTTGGAATAAAGACGGTAAGAGAAGGTATCCGATGGAGCTTTGCAGAACAGTCGCCTTACCGGTATAATTTTACTGAAGTTGAACAGCTGATCATCGCAGCAAAGGAAAATAACATTCAGCAAATATGGGACCTCTGCCATTTTGGTTTCCCGGATGATTTAACTCCGCTTCATCCTATGTTTGCACGGCGCTTTGCAGCATTGTGCAGCGCATTTGTCCTTTTTTTCCGGCGCATCAATCCAAGCGGTGTTTTAATTATTACCCCCATCAACGAAGTGAGCTTCTTATCCTGGCTGGGAGGAGATGTCAGAGGGACTGCTCCTTATTGCATCAGGCAGGGCTGGGAAGTGAAATACCACCTAATGAAAGCATACATTGAAGGCATCGAAGCTATCAGACAAATTGATTCCGCAGTTCGTATTTTAACCACCGAACCACTTGTAAATATTGTGCCTCCCCTGAATGCCGATCCTAATCAGTTTGCTGAAGCAGTTCGTTTAAACGAGGATCAGTTTCAGGTAACGGATATGCTTTCGGGGCGTATATGCCCTGAATTAAAAGGCAAGCCTGAATACCTGGATATTTTGGGCTATAATTATTATTACAATAACCAATGGATCATTGGAACCGGTGATGTGTTGCCCTGGCGGAATGAGACGAATGACGAAAGATTTTTGCCCCTCAGTAAACTTTTAAGCGTTGTTTATCAGAGGTACAAGCGTCCAATAGTACTCTCAGAGACGAGCCATCCCAGGGAGGACCGTCCATTATGGATAAAAATGCTTGCGGATGAATGCGCTGCAGTCCTTTCATCAGGTTTGCCTTTTTTCGGTGTTTGCTGGTATCCCATGATAGATCGCCCAGACTGGGACAATACGAATATATGGCATGAATCGGGTCTCTGGGATGGAGCATCGACACCAGATGAGATCCGGAGAATATTACACAAGCCCTCCGCTGCAGCATTTATGAATGCGCAGGCCAGGCTAAAGGCTGCATTCAGTTTGATTTGAGGTAGGTACGACCTTCGGATTGCAGTCGTTCGAATACCGTCCAAAGCGACGGGCCTAAAAAATAAAAACCAATACGGTGAAGCGATGAAATCCAACTGATTGGCTGGTGAATTTGGATGCAATTCAATTAATTCTACTTTTACCTATAATTGGATTTTTGAACTGATATAAGGAAAGAGATTTGGATTAATGCTCTTAACTGTAGCTGGGCACAACTGTATTGCTCTACCGGTGTGCAGGGCTTTTAGACGGTTATTAATCCAGCATCTGTCAGGTAGTCTGCTCTCCGTCATTATGCTCTTCACATAGTTCACTTTTCCCGGGGCCTTCTCCTGTTCGGTGTTGTACCTCCGGCAAGAAACTGTCATCATTCATGGCATCTCTCCAGTTGTTCAGCAGTTCATCTTTATCTTCTTCAGATGGTTCGATTGCATTGTCACCTGCTTCACTTTCGGGATGGGAATGCTTCTCGATCTCCGGCAGACCCCCATTGTTTTGAAGAGGTTTTCTATCAAAGTCCTGCATAAAAAAAATTTAGTGATAATTTTAGTTTGCTTTTACTAAAAAACTTTCATTCGAATCTTCAACAAAAAATAATCAGTTACTTGCCGGAGTACAATAAATTGCCTCAGGATTACTTAAAGACCCGGGCTAAAACTCCATATTCGCCGCCCCATTAGTTGCCAGGAGACAGTAATGATTGATATTTTTCCGTTTGTAGTCTTCGTTTAAAAGTGATACAAAGCATGTGCAAATTTTATAGTCAGTTAAATGGCTGTTCCTGCAATTCTTTCAGCAAAATAACTGTGTGTTTATTTCCTCATCCATCAAAAAATTGAGTATTTATCGACCAGTCCTGTATGTTTGGCTGCTACAGTATTGATGAAGAAACAAAACCAGATAAAAGCCTTGGCTTTAAGTTGTAACTTAAGACCGGTTAAGGCAATTTTTACACCTGTTCACTAACTCTTGAAGATAACATTGACAAGATCTGCTTTTGGTCTACCGATGTTATAAATGCTAAACGGGATGTATTTTAAGCTATAAAAGCAACTGCTGATGAATGGAGAAGCCGTGATTGCGACAAATTATTTAACCAAAACATTTCAGTGATGTAGGAAATTTTACCAGGAATGAGCTGCTGGACAGGCCAAAATTAAACCCTGAAAGCGTTATTGGTATGATTCCAAATTAACATTAAAAAGAGATGTGCTAAAAAAGACAAAATATTGTTTTCGATTTTGCAATGAAAAAAGCTTTGAATGTAAAAAACATTGAAAAGTACACCCCAAATAAATATGTGCAAAATGAAGCATCCAGTTAAAAAACACCTGGCCCAGGTATAAACAAAGGACATTTTCCTGCAACAGTCGCCAAAGATTTTTTGTGAAGAAGGTCAACACATGCCCAAAAGATAATGATAGTTGGTATGGCACAATTTTTATTTTGTTTACTTTAAAATTTTACCATGGAACGAGATGGCGCAAATAAAAGTTTATGGCAGGGCATTGAAAACTATAGACCTGTTGCGGGTCTTAATATTGAAAAGCTTTATGATATCGTAATCGTAGGTGGCGGAATCACTGGTATTACTTCCGCTTTGTTGCTACAATCGGCGGGAAAAAAATGTTTACTTCTCGAAGCTCAGACATTGGGCTTTGGTACTACTGGCGGCACTACGGCACATTTGAATACTTTTTTCGATACGCCCTATTATAAAGTCAGTAAAAATTTTGGAATTGAAAATGCACAGCTCCTTGCCCATGCGGCAGAAGAAGCAATGGCAACCATAAAAAAAAACATCAGTGATTATAATATCGACTGTGAATACGACACAAAGGATGGATATCTTTTTTCTATAAACGAGTCACAGGACAAAGAGCTGGACGATATAGTTGAATCCGCACAGTCTTTCGGTGTACAAGTAAATTTTACCAATCATTCTCCTTTCCCAATTCCTTACTTAAAACTTGCTGTTTTTAATAACCAGGCACAATTCAATCCAATACAATATATTTTTTCCATGGCAAGGGCTTTTGAAGAATTGGGTGGCGTGATACTTCAGCATCACAGGGTATCTGATATAGTACAAGAAGACGACGATCAGCTATCAATCAGCGCCAACAATAAAGTATTTACTGCTACAAAAGTCATCTACGCTACCCATATTCCGCCCGGCGTAAATCTTTTACATTTCCGCTGTGCACCGTACAGAAGTTATGCCATTGCGTTTAAATTACGCGGAGAATATCCCGATGCGCTCGGCTACGACATGAATGATCCGTACCACTATTACCGCACACAAAAAGTAGAAGACCAACTTTATTTAATAGCTGGCGGTGAAGATCATAAAACGGGCCATGAAGAAAATACTGATAATTGTTTCAGAAGACTGGAGAGTCATGTCCGCAGTTATTTTGACGTTGAAAGCATTGACTTCAAATGGTCTTCACAATATTATGAACCTGCTGACGGATTACCTTATATCGGCAAGCTGCCGGGAAGCGAGGGAAATATTTATGTAGCAACTGGCTTTGGCGGAAACGGAATGATATATGGAACACTTGCAGCCACAATTTTATCAGATATCATTAACAATGGTAAAAGTATTTACCAGGATCTGTTTGATCCCAACCGCATCAAACCAATTGCTGGTTTTGCAAATTTTGTAAAGGAAGGTGCAGATGCTGTGGCCAGTTTTGTAAAAGGAAAATTCAACACAGAAAAAATAAAAACACTGACGGAAATTGCTGCAGGCGAAGCTAAAATACTAAAGCAGGATGGGCACATATTAGCAATCTATAAAGACGATGCCCGGCAGCTTCATGTATTAAATGCTGCCTGTACGCATACCAAATGTACTGTCGGATGGAATAACAGTGAAAAAACCTGGGATTGCCCCTGCCATGGCGCAAGATATTCCCCCGAGGGAGAAGTTCTCAATGGCCCTGCCCAGGTGAATTTAGAAAATGTTGATTGGGAAGAAAAAACATCAAAAAGTTCTCCATCATAACCCGGCCATATTGACTTCGCATTCTATAATGCCACAAGGATTTTAAAGAATCTTCCCAGGTATACGGCGGTGAGCGGGGCGGTAATTATATCCGGTTTTTTAAACAAAAGCATAATGCTACGGACCTGCATTATTATTTCAAACTTGAGATGAAAAGCTGTGTAAATGTTGAATTTAGTTTTGTAATAACTAATTCCTGGCATCTTTATATATCTGCTATAATTGCTTGGATGAAACAGTGTGCAGCCTTAGTCGATATGCACGTTACCTTCCTTTACTCATTCGCAAACATAAACATGTTTATTGATTGCTGAAAAACGAAATCCCTGAAATAGGATGGTGTAGTAGCCTTTTCTACATGAGCGCAATTTACACTACCCGCTAATTTTTTCAATTCTCTGCCCACCCACGCTTTCAGAAAAGATTGCGCCAAGGGGGTTCACTCCTGCCCTGCTCAGCGGAATATTAATGTTGTCGTATAAAAAATATCCGGGCTAAGCCCGGATATTTTCGCAACAAAAAGCTATACAATATGTTAAACCTCTGTACTTGTGGACCAAGAGTATTCCGCCTCGGCTTCTGCCTCCATATTAATTGAGTTTTCGGCAATATCTGTCAGCAACTGATCCGTATCTTCTTCCTCCATCAAAGTTGTATCCAATATATCCGATACTTCGTCAAGATTCATTGTAAGCGCCAATTGCACAAGACCTCCGTAACTTGCTATTTCGTAGTGTTCAACTTTTTGGGCAGCAATAATTAAAGCGGCGTCTCTCGTAGCAGAACCCGCCTTGGTTTCACTGATAATGGTATTGGCCTCTTTAACCAGACCCTCAATCGCTTCACATTTTTTTCCTTCCGCTTCTTTCCCAAGTAGTTTAAATACTTTTTCAAGTCTTTTTACATGCTTTTGAGTCTGGTGTAAATGATCGTTGAATGCTTCTTTTAGCTCCTCTGAAGTAGAAGCCTCTTCCATTTTGGGAATCGCCTTAGTCAATTGCTGTTCGGCATAATACATATCCTTCAATTGATCTGTAAAAAATTTTTCGAGTAGGGGCGTCTCTTTTTGTGCCTCTTCCCGCCTGCCGGCGGATTTGGACGAATCACCCTTTGTACTTTTACCATTTCCATTGCTATGGCCGTTTTTACCATGCTGATCACCTGTTGTGGTAAGCGGTGACGGGGAACTGTCGTCACTGTTGCTTAAATTTGAGGCGCCTGTCGCCGTGTTTTTATCCTGATCCTTTTCCCCTGTTTCCATTGCTTCTTGATTTTCAGGGTTATCTTTTACTAACTCAGCTTGTTTCATATATGGTTTATTTTTAGGAATGAAATATTATTTTGCCCATGTCTTATAAGCCCATCCGGCATATCCTCACGCATGATTATCTTCTGCCACCACTCCTCTGTCCAGAACGTCTGCCGCCGGAACGGTCGCCACTGTTGCCCCCGTGTGAGGCCTTGCCTCCCATGGATGCGATTCTTCTTTGCTGTTCAGGATCCATGGATGCAAAGCCTCTTCCACTACCACCACTCCGTCCATTCGAGTCCGAACGGTTTCTCTGTGAAGTCCGGCCATCGCTCTGAGAGCCGCGTCTGGAAGAATTTCCATCACCTGAATGGGAAGCACGACCGCCCATGGCTGCAATTCTTCTTTGCTGTTCAGGGTCCATGGATGCAAACCCCCTGTTACCAGAACTGTTTCTTCTCTGCGCTCCTGAACTGTTTCCCCCTGAAGAACGCCTTCCATTCTGTGATCGGCTTCTTTCCTCATTTCGATTTTGGCTGCCCTCATTTCCCCGGTGTGATGCCCGCCCCCCCATAGAAGCTATTCTTCTTTGTTGTTGCGGATCCATGGATGCGAAACCCCTTCCTGTGCGTCGTCCCGCCTGATCATTGCTATTCTCGTAGCCTCCGCCACGCTGCCTGTTACCCGGATTTCCATTGCGGTTGTCCCCATTTCCCTGGCTCATGGAAGCCGGCCTGTTTTGACTGTTGCGGCTGCCACCGCCAAAGCCACGTCGTCCGCTTCTTGAAGATCTGCCGTAATCTTCCTGCCGGTTGTACTGCTCGTCATCATAGTCGTCTTCGTAATCATCATCGTCTTCGTATTCATCATAATCGTCATCATACTCAGCGCTTGTGTTATAATCATCATCTTCATCATCCTCATAATCGTAATTATCATCCAGGTCATAATCATCTTCATCGTAATCGTCTTCTTCAAAATTCTGGCGGTTGTATCCCTGTGACCCCCGATATTGTGTTCCCTGATCATACTGATTTCGGCCTTGTCCTGCAGATGCCTGCCTGCCACTATATCTATTAGTCATGATTTAAAAATTTAAGTGTAGTTAATAAAATAAGTGTATTTAAAAAGTTGTTCTGCTGCGCATCAGATACTTTTTAGAAAATAAAAAGTATGCCATCATCGCAAAGTTTTTGGATTATTAAGAAGCCCAAAATATACAACTGGTTTCGGTGCTTTTTTTCCACGAAAAATCTTACACATGTCCATTACAATAGACATCACGCGCAATTAAATTTTGTGCCGGTTTAACACATACAATGAACTTTTTTTTATTGTTAGTAAACGATTCCATCGATCAAATTTTATTGGCGGACATTCGCATTTTTATTCAACTTTTCTTAATTAAAAAGGATGTAGGGTCATACGCTATGCATGCCGGTCAATCTAAAACCATTCCTGTAGATACACTGAATTTTATTTAAGATCAATATGCAATTGCATTGTCTGGCCCGGACACCGCCTACAAGTTTTTGATTACATTCCGGGTTAGATCACTAAGATGCATGATGGTGACTGACCAGCAGTCTAAGGCAAACGAATCCGAATTGCAGCGGCACACTGTTTGATTTAATCGCCGTATGTTACGAAGATTTATGTTTGCAACGGGCATTGAAAACAGTGCCCCACTGATCAATAATGGACGCCGGCGGATAGATGAACTTGAAAAATGCGGGCATTATACCTGGTGGCAAAAAGATATTGACCTTGTAAAGGAAATGGACATCCAGGTATTACGCTATGGGCCGCCCTTACATACTACTTTTTGCGGCGCTGGTAAATTTGACTGGGAATTTGCAGACACTGTTCTTCGCTACATCAGGCAACAGCAAATTATACCTATCATAGACCTTTGTCATTTTGGAGTACCCGACTTTATCGGCGATTTTCAAAACCCGGATTTTCCAATGCTTTTCGCTCAATATGCAACCGCATTCGCCAAAAGATATCCATGGGTACAATTGTATACACCGGTGAACGAAATGTACATCTGTGCATTATTTTCCGCTTACTATGGATGGTGGAACGAGCAGCTTACAACCGACAAATCATTTGTTACCGCTTTAAAACACATTGTGAAGGCCAATGTGCTTGCCATGGAGGCTATACTTGCTATACGACCGGATGCTATTTTCATACAGAGTGAGTCATCTGAATATTTTCATGCAGAAAACCCCAGGGCTATTAAGCCCGCGGAGTTAATGAACGCAAGGCGATTTTTATCGCTCGATCTTAATTATGGCAAACGTCTTGAATCAGAAATGTATGAATACCTGATGGACAATGGTATGACAAAAGAGGAATATCATTTTTTTCTGGACAACCAGTTAAAGCGGCATTGTATTATGGGCAACGATTATTATGTAACCAACGAACACCGGGTTTCAGAAGACGGTGCCACCCGTGCTTCAGGTGAAATTTTTGGCTATCATGTGATCACTTCGCAATATTACGAACGATATAAACTGCCGGTGATGCATACGGAAACAAACTTAAGAGAAGGACCCTGTGGGGACGAAGCGGTAAAATGGCTATGGAAAGAATGGGCGAATGTAATGAGGGTAAGAAATGATGGTCTTCCCATTCTGGGCTTTACCTGGTATTCTCTTACTGACCAGGTGGATTGGGATACTGCCTTACGGGAAGAAAACAATCGCGTCAATCCGCTGGGTTTATATGATCTCAACAGGAATATCAGGGCCGTGGGTACAGCATACAAAGAACTGATAAAAGAATGGACAGAGGTATTGCCAACCCAAAGTGTTTGCCTGAATGTACCCGTGGTATCACCCGGTAATAACAGGATAACATGTGAATCTAACAAAAGAGCAAGAAAAGATGAAGACAATCAACAGGATACAAAGACGCTGCTACAGGCAGGAAAAAAAGACATATGAAATTCAATAACAAAACAGTCATTGTAACTGGCGCAGCAGGCGGCATCGGGCTGGCTATTGCGAAAAAATTTGCCGCGGAAGGCGCAAACCTGGTACTGGCCGACATTAACATGGATCAATTGCAAACAGCCGGCAGGCAAATAGCGTCTCCCAATGGTGTAATACCACTTTTGTCACAATGCGACGTAAGTGAAGAAGAACAGGCAGTGGCAACGGTCACCAATGCGATGCAGCATTTTGGTTCGCTGGATGTGATCATAAACAACGCTGGTTTAATGATTTTTAAAAAGCTTGAAGAGCATACTACGGAAGACTGGATGCGGATTTTAAGTGTTGATTTAATGGGTGCATTTTATTTCATAAAAGGCGCTTTTCTGCACATGAAAAACGGAGGCGCAATTATAAATATATCAAGTATTCATGCACTGGAAACAACCCCGATGGTGGCTACTTATGCCGCCGCTAAAGCCGCTTTGCTTTCGCTTACCAGGTCCGCCGCCATTGAAGGTAAAGAAAAAGGCATACGGGTAAACGCGATATTACCAGGGGCCATTGATACACCTATGCTGTGGCAAAATCCCAACATCAAGGCTGGCCTGGAACAGGTAAGCAAAGACAGTGTAGGTAAGCCGGAAGATATTGCAGACGTAGCCGCCTTTCTAGCTTCCGACGAAGCGGCATTTGTGCAGGGCGCCATGGCGGAAGTAGATGGCGGAAGACTGAACCGTTTATAAATGCTGCGAGCGTTGAAGTTTATTTCAGACGAGCAATCATTGATTCTATTGGAGCTATCTCTTTTTACTGAGATGCAATGATACTGTCAGCTGATTCCCGCTTCTCAGGTCTTTAATCGCTGGATGTTTACTAGTCATTACTGCTGAGAAATGATGTGGTATCATGGCCGGCATATATTAACAACCCCTGCCGGAGTTTATGTACGCAAAGCCGGTGTTGTAATAACGAATACAAATGAGACTGCAATAATCATTCGCTGATTTTTTTTTGTTGGGATCCATTCTTCCAATTATAATCGTCATAACAATTGCCATAGGTACCATCACGCTTATCATCAGATAAACCCCCTTTTATACTTGAGTGATAATCGAAATCATAGTCCATTTTTTTTGACAACAATGAAGGAGATGATCAGTTCCCGCCCCGCCACCTTTCGCCAGTTTCCGCAGTAGTGTGCAAGCTCTGTTGGCCATTGTTTAATATAACTGTATTAATTGCCATCATATATTTTAAAAGCAGCCTTTTAAAAATTACTACTGTTTTATTAGGGCATTTTTTTCGTTAAAGCAAGCTTTAAAATTCTGTGGGTAAAAGAACTTTTGGCACAGTTTACGTACTGGTAATTAAAACAAATTTTGAAAAAGATAACTAAATATACAACTACCAAACAAGGCAGTGCATATGCGGTAAAGACACTGGAACAGCCCCCAGCATATAGACAAATTGCAGCAGCAAGCAGACCAGGATCGGAAGAAAAACCAGGCAGTCAGTCTAACGGATCCGCGTCACACCGAAAGGGAAACAGAGGGCAACCGAAGTAAACCACTGTAGATTCAATTCTACTGTGCGGAATATTTTAAACGATACAACACTTAGTACCAGTTTAGCGGCAGCAACCCAAAACGCCAAAGGCGAAAATTGAAAAGAAAGATACGTAACCGAACAATTGAAAGCAGTACTCCTATAACCCGGTATATTTTTAAACGGAGCCATAGAAGGCAATTGCACTTTTTAGGTTTCAAATTAACGGGTAAAATTGAGCGGATGTTTATTTGTTGGACAATGGGGCAGCTTCGCTACCGGCCAAAATAATGCAGCGGTATTCATTACAATGGAAAAAATACTACACGAACATTATGAATTCAGGAAGGAATTAAGGGCGATTACCCTGGATCCTGACAAATAAAAATTGATACAGTTTGCAACATATAAAATGGAACCACTTACTATTATTATAGAAACGGCAAAAAACAGCCACTTAAAATTTGACTACGATAAAAAACTACAATGCTTTAAGCTGAATAAAGCATTACCCGCAGGTATGGTATTTCCTTTCGATTTTGGATTCATCCCCAATACTAGCGGTGATGATGGCGACCCGTTGGATATTATAGCAATTTCCGAGTTTGTTACAATTACAGGCTGTGCAATGGACTGCCGGATCGTTGGCGCTATACTGGCTGAGCAAACAGAAAAACATCATCGCACGATAAGAAACGATAGGTTTATAGGCATACCGTTAGAATCGGAACAGTTCAAATCCGTACGTGAAGTCAGCCAGTTACCAAAGCAGATCATTACCCAAGTACAGGACTTCTTCATTAATTATAACAAAGAGGCTGGCAAGAAATTTAAGATATTGGATATCGTCGGAAGCCAAGCGTCTTTCAAGCTTATTAAAAAGGCGAGCATTAAGAAAAAGACTCATCAGATAATTTAAAAGCAGGGTATGTTTGACAAGGTCATATTGCAGGAAACCGCTGATAGTTTGTTTCGTAAACATCAAACATTAGCCGTGGCCGAAAGTGTTACAGCGGGATTACTGCAGGCGGCATTCGCTGCTGCAGAAAATGCAACTGCCTTTTTCCAGGGAGGTATAACTGCCTACAACGCCAAACAGAAATATACGCATCTGCATATAGATATATTACATGCCATAAGCTGCAATTGTGTTTCAGAGTCAACCGCATCTGAAATGGCATTGGGCGTTAGTAATTCTTTTCTGAGTGACTGGGGAATAGGTATTACAGGATATGCCTCCCCCTTACCGGGGCATGATATGAATCCGTTGTACGCCCATTTTGCCATTAGCTTTAAAAATGATGTTGTAAAATCAGGTAAGATAACCACCAATATTAAAGAGCCTTTACAAGTTCAATTAGTATATGTAAATAGGATTCTGAAAGAATTGCTGGATGTATTAAATACAATTGACCGCATTGATTGAAGTTTCTTAGTTTCAGTTTGTATTTGAATGCGGAGATCGCCCACAATCAATTAAAAGAAAAAGAATTTTAAATAATAATGATCAAGTCTGGATCAAACCATGCATTAAGAAACCCATAGCCAACGCCTCACAAATAAAATGAGCCACATCCACAAAGCAACATTTTCGGCTTTTTTTATAGCTTTCTTCAACCGTGGAGTAAGAGATGCGCCTGCGCAGGCACGGTGCGCTGATAAGGGTGCAGATGGATAGCGGCATTAAGATATCACTGTCTTTTTTACAATGCTGATTTCTCCATTTCTTTCTATTAAAATTTCGTCGACATGTTTCGTGTCATGTTCATTCAGTTCAAGGCGTACCCCCTGTTTTAAATCTTCTTCACTCACCAGCACTTTTTTCATATTGGATTCAATGATTTTATTATTGCTGTACAAAACTCTCTTTTTCCCTTTAATAATATCCCCTATCGTATGATTGTATATACATATCCGGGCAAGTAACCGGTGGAGAATGATAATGGTAAAGGTGGATGCCATTACAGGTACAAAAGGCGAAGCCCCGGTAATAACCCGGCTTAAAATTCCTCCAAGAATGATCATGACTACATGATCTATGGCAGATTCTTTTCCGAATGTCCGCACGCTGCCTATCCGCATAATGATCAGGGCAGTTAAAAATACAAGGACCCCTCTGGCACACATTTGTAATGTGGTAAGCTGATCTTCCTTTCCAAAAAGATGGTTTATTAATTCCATGTATTAAAGTCTTTTCTGTGAAACACTAAGCCCCGGATTTATTTGTTATTATCCAACGGTATGCCTATTCGAACAGGAAGGTACAATCTGCCAAAATCAGGGAATTGTGGCAGGAACAGGATACCATTTTATTAATTGAGTAAAGAATACCACAGGGTTGTTATCCTGAACGGCCCGCTTAATACGGCTCGATATTTTGCATAAAGTTTGTATTCATTTCAATATCCCGGGATTTCGGGTGTATGATTCCAATTAAATTATTAACAATGGCTAAGGACTCTAAAAAAGCCGGCGACAAAGTGGAACGGGCTATGCATGAAAAAAAAGCCGGCACACTTAAAAGCGCCGTTCAGGAAAAAAAGTAACCAGTAAGAAAGAGGCAATCGCCATCGGTTTGTCGGAAGCCGGACAAGCAGGTGCCGGGGCTCCTGAAAAGTCATCTTCCGGCACTAAAAAGGCTACTAAAAAATCTGCAACAAAAAAATCAGCTACAAAGAGTTCTACGCCGAAAAGTTCATAAAAAATTTTCTGCTTAGAATTACGGAATCTAAGTAGTTGTAGGGGGAAGGGCCAACCTTAATTTTATCTCAACGTTGCCTTAACCGAAACGTAGTTTTTTTGTTTTTACAAGTTTCTTAATGATCCAATTATGTCACACGATGATAAATTAACCAACACAAACCCTGTAATTGCGGACTATATTTTTAAACCAAACAAAGATTTTCCCAACAGTAAATTGCCATTACTCATTTATAAACAGGTATTCCTGTTGGGCAAGCAAAAAAACAAAGCTGCCCGGTCACTTCAAAAGATCTTTCATAAAAACAATTGGAAAAATTCCTGGAGCAATGGAATCTATAGCCTTCATCATTACCACAGCAATACCCATGAATGTATGGGAATCGCTTGCGGCAAAGCCTGGGTAATTTTTGGCGGACCAGGTGGCCGTAAACTGGTTTTGGCGAAAGGGGATGTTGTCATTATTCCTGCAGGCCTTGCACATAAATGCAGTAAAACTTCCAACAATTTTTTTTGCGTAGGTGCATATCCCGGTGGCAGTGAATATGATATCAATTTAGGTACAAAAGCAGAACTTGAAAAAGTTAAACCAAAATTACAAAAACTTTCGAAGCCTTCGCTTGACCCCGTTTTTGGAAAGGAAGGATTTCTCAAAAGTTTTTGGAAGTGATGTCCGCTGAACCAATCTTCCAGACAAAAAAACAGGTACTACAGTTATTAAGAATGATAACCAGCCAGCAGGGATTAACGGGCCAATTTTTTTGCATCCGGACTTCCTTCCCTGGATTTGCTTTTGGTTATCTGTTCTTGCTCAAATCTGAATTTTTTTATTCTTTGCAGGGAAATATAATGGGAACTTTTTCTTCTTCTAACCGATTTCAAGATTGCGTAAATAAAAATGCCAACTATTGTAAGGCTACCAAGAATTACACTGATACTGTTCGCAGGCAGAATCATGCAACACCTGCAGGTTACTGGAATGTAAAAAGAAAGCGTCACCATATGAATCGTTTAAAATCCTAAAAAAAAGATTATGCCAGAGATTGCGTCTATGGGAAAAATGCTGAATCCATCTGATTCTTAAACTACAGATAACATAAAGTCAGCAAATATCAGACAATAGTAATAACGTTCACTATCTAATAATATGCCCGTAAGAATGTCCCACTTAAATACCACCTGCCATGGTTTGAGTGCAGTTTGTACGCACGCAATATTCCCTGAACATTTTTAGGTTAATGCACTGATAGCACTGTTTGCTTTGCATCCATACGTTTATACAAACACCCACGGGCGGGTGCAATACAATATTTTCTGTCGCGTGCCATACCCGTGCATTTTCACATCATTCCTTCGCTCTGATAATAACGTTCAGGTTTGCCGTCGTTTTGCTTTCTTACTGTTTCATTTTGTGGGTTGAATCCTTTTTCCTGTATGTGGCATCATGATTACTGCTTTTCTTGCTGCCTGTACTTCCGGTATCTGTACCGCCGTTGAGTGCGTTGGAAGTGCCAGCTCCGGTATTGCCTCCTGACGCACTACCGGAGGCATTACTACTGCTGCCGCTGGAAGATCCCGGCAAGCTGCCCGCCTTACCCGTAGAACCCGAACCTGCTGCATTACCTGCAGAACCCGAAGAGCCCGTACCATTGCCAGTAGTATCACTCGCCCTGATGTTTCCACCTGCGGTACCCGATAAGCTGCCACCATTGTTGCCAACGCCCGAGGCGCCGGGTTCCTTGCGCATGGTATCCGTAGCACCTGCTGAAGTACTTTCACTGCTATCCCGTCCATTTGGACCGGAAGAACTGTTGCTGCTGCAAGCAGAGAAAATTACCATAGCTGATAATGCCAGTAAACCGTTTCGTTTCATGTGTAAGATTTTTTAGTTCATAGTTACCTTTGCAAATTCGCTGCCATCACACAACAAAGCATATTCAGGAAGATATTTCCACGCCGGTAGATAAGCGCAATACCCGGCGTGGATTTCATTGTATGTTTTGTGGTATTTTTTATCCGGTAAAATTTACTGATTTTTTAAATAGGTTTAATAATACATGAATGCCAGGTATGCCCCAAAACAGCTGACCGCCATGCCGAAAATAAGCCACGCTTTTTTATTAAAACTGTCCGGGAATTGATGCCTCATGCGTTTTGTAAGACCTCACTGATTTTTTGGTATAACTGATCTGAAGTGAATGGCTTTTGGATATATTTTTTAAAGCTGTCATGCGGCGCCAGCGGATACCTGTTGTGGCCTGTCATCAGCAGTATGGGAATGTGAAACGGACTAGCCTGACTTTGTATTTTTTCAATAACTGCCGTCTGGGTTATATCCAGCAACAACAAATCAGGTAAAAACTCCTTAATTAAAGCAGGCACTGCATCTTTTTCACTTGTCACACTCACCTTAAACCCCTTTAACTGCAATAGTTCTTTCAGCAGGTCCATTGTTTCAGGGTCGTTATTGATTACCAAAATTCTTTTCATTGATACATATTTTCAACTAACAAATCTTGCCACTGGTATAGAAAAATAAAATACAGAGCCCTGGCCTTCCTCACTTTCGGCCCAAACCCGGCCGTTGTGCGCTTCTATAATACGACGGCAAAGAAAAAGCCCAAGCCCTATGCCTTCTAGGTCTTTTGTTTTTTCCGTTCTGAAAAAACGGTCAAAAATATAAGGGAGCTGTGTGGCGGGTATGCCCAATCCCCTGTCTGTAACGGCTACCGTTATTATACCCCCGGTTACAGAAACGTTCAGCAGGATCGTTGTACTGCCATTTGAATATTTAATTCCGTTACTCAGGTAATTGGTTACAACCTGTATCAACCGGTGCCTGTCTCCTGCAGCCTGACCGGCTGTGCCATTTACCATAATTTTAAATGCCGGCTGTAATACCTGCACCGTATCAATTGCCTCCTTAATCATTTCATCAAAATCAAATTCATTTATTTCAAGAACAAAATTTCCAGAGTGGATTTTGGTTGCATCATAGAGATCGGTAATCATCTTGTTCAACCTGAAAATGTTGTTCTGACTGCGTTGTACAATTTCTGCAGACCTCACCAGGTCGTTACTGCTGATGGCCTCCTTTATTACTTCATTACACAGTATTACGTTTGAAAGCGGGTTACGAAGTTCATGCGCCACAAATCCTATAATGTCCTCTCTTTCCCGTTCCGCCTGCTTCTGAATTGTTATCTCATGAATTACCAGTAAAATTCCATCTGGCAGTTGTGTGTCTTTTAAAGGACGTCCTGTGATATTAAATACCCGGTCACCGCTCTGGGCTGCAACTTCCAGTTCCAGGTTTGTAAAAGGCTTCCTTGTCGCCAGGGTGTTTTTCAAATTGCTTATCAGCTCACCTTTCCTGTCGTAGGGTGCAATAAATGCGGTAAAATCTGCAATTAGTGCGGAAGAACCGGGATTACTAAAAAGCGAATAAAAGGCAGTATTTGCTTTAACCACATTGAGCTGATTATTCAACAAAATAACAATGTCGTCAATTGTTGTCAGCATGCTTTCATTCAGATCGTGCGCCTGCCTTGCCGCCAGCTCGGCTTTTTTTTGCCCGCTGATATCCTGTAATAGTTTTAATATCCTGCGCTCATTATGGGCGCTGGTTATCAAAACCGATTCACCACTTACCCAGAGAAAACTGTCATCTTTTTTTACAAAATAATTTTTATCATCTGCATGCCCCGCTTCTGCTACTTGTTGCAATTCTTTTTGAGGCAATTGATCCATCTGATCCTTGGGCGTAAAAAATATCCTGAAATTCTTACCCTTCAAGTCGAACTGGGTATACCCAAATGTATTTGTAAATGCCTTATTTACAAACAGCACGTTGCCTTCCACATCCATTATAAGCATCGCATTTACGTGACTGTTATTATAAAGGTTAATGAAGAAGTCGCTATAATTTAGTGATGGTGTTTCATCTTTCATAAAGTTTACAGCCGAAGCGTTAATCACTTCCAGCTGATTGACGAAAACAAATTACATGCCTTTTAGTGCTGAGTGAGCATATCTGGTAATGACTATGGGATAACCGTCCCTCATTTAATTAAGGTTTATAAAAAATGACTTTTTTAAAAGTGGAAAAGGATAGCTTGTCATCACCTTTTTATACCGCTATTCCTGCGGATATTGAGTTAACAATTTCGGGTAACAAAATACACGCCTCGTTAGGGTGTAGAGCCCCGGCACCAATTCAATAAAAAGGACTTCCATCTGCTCAAGGCCGTGATCGCTTTTTCGTTAACCATTCTTTTTCTTAGCGCTATGATTTTCTTTTTTATTATGCGTTGTACTTCGTCCGCGGTCATCTTGTTCTTCCCTTTCCCAGCTATCGAGATTGTCTTTATTTTCCGGCCTTTTTACAGCGTTATTTTGCGGCGCCGGGAATTGCTTCTTTTGTTGAGCTGATACTTTGATTGTTTTGATAAATGATTATTTTTTAGTGATTTGTTTGAAATACATAATATTCAACTACTGGCCAATTAGGAAACTAGAATTGATACACCGGAAGGCCCTTGGTAACCCGCCGGTATTCTTAACAGTCGCTTTTACGCAACTGTTTACCATTTGTTATTTGATAAGATATCCGATAAACTACGATGCTTTTGAAGTAGTCGACGACACACTTTCAACCCATCCAACTACTTGCTCATGACTGCGGCCGAGTTTTTCCATAAGGCGATTTATTAAGTCCTCATCCTGCCCTTCTGCAAAGTCTACATCGTCATTCGAAAGTTGTGGCTCCGCTTCCAATAGCATTTGTTTCATTTTTTCCCAGTCGCATGCTAATTGTAATTTATCCATAGATTTATATTTTAAAAAGTAATTGCATCATTTTTTAATTATGATGATACAAAGCGTGTGCAAATTTTGTGTTTCGCCTTATCTAAATTGAAAAGCCGTGGTCGTGCCGGAGCAATGGTTGGGTACACCCTGCTGAAAAGAAAATAGAATTGGCGCAGGAATTAATATCTAATATTGAGACATTAAAGCAACCTTATTTTAGCCAAAAAATTAAATTCAAATTAGGTGTGGTGGCGGGGAGGGATTGTAAATTTATATGTTTTAATAACCGCAGCAAATATCGACCAGCGAGGGTTGGTGAAGTAATTACTGATGATTTCAAAATAGTTTTAATTGAACATTGCCGGGCTTTTGTTTCCCTGGCTTTGCGTCACCGAAAACCGTTTTACCCCCGTACTGCCAGGATTCAGTATTTTCTTTTTGTAGCAGCTTCTCAAAATGTGCTTCTTCGGCAATAAAATCTTTTTCAGCTTTTATTGCTATTTCATGCAGCTTTTTCACCGCTTCCGTTTTGTCGTTAAAACCCAGTTTAGATTTTTCAATGCCGGTTCGCAAAATATGAAGGGTTTCATCATACACTTTAGTTGGAACCGGAAAGGGATGACCGTCTTTACCGCCATGTGCAAATGAAAAACGTGCCGGGTCTTTAAACCGTGACGGTGTGCCGTGTATCACTTCACTTACCAACGCCAGGGATTGCAATGTGCGGCCACCAACCCCCTTCAGCGATAGCAAGGATTCAAAATTTTCAACCTGCTGTTCATGAGCTATCCACAGTGCGGCACCGAGTCTTTTTAAATTTACATCTTTGGATGTCACGTCATGATGGTTTGGCATAATTAATTTGCTGAATTCCTTCAACACGAGGTCCGGCTTTTCCATCGTCAGTTGAACGATGGCTTCCCTGGCTGGCCCGGCATCTGATGATACCAGGTTCAAAATTTCGCCCTGGTTTTTGCCACAGATACCGGTATGCGGTGCATCAACAAACGAATCAAGGCCTGCTGAATGCCAGTGATAACGTCGTGCAGTTTTATCTTCTGTATTCATTCCCTGCTGTACAACGGTCCACTGCCCGGTATTGCTTACTATAAAATTGTGCGTATACAATTGAAAGCCGTCCTGGATGGCCGAACTATCAACCTTTGCAGTAAGTTTGCTGGCCTGTATCAGTTCATCCCCATTCATTCCTGTAGTATCGGCCAGCCTGAACAATTCATCCGGTGTTCGCTTGGAATATTTTCCTTTACCGCCGCAAATAAAAATGCCCAGTTCCTTTGAAAGCGGATTGATCGCCTTTTTTAATGCGCCCATCACAGAAGTGGTAATCCCTGAGGAGTGCCAGTCCATGCCCATCACTGCGCCAAGGCTTTGAAACCAAAACGGGTCGGATAGTCTCCGGAGCATTTCCTGGTTGCCATATTCCAGTATGACAGATTCTGTAATGCCAAGGCCCAGCTTAGCCATTCGTTCCGCAAGCCATTGAGGAACGTAACCGTAATGAAGGGGAAGATCAGCTGTGCCAGATCGTTTCATGGAATAAAGTTACAGCTTTTTAATTGGGCTCCGGAGCCATGGCTGGGACTATAAACCAGGATAGTTTTCGCAAACGTTTGCTGCTGCTGTCACGGTATACTATTTGTTCAGATACAAATTATTATCATTCTCAGCTCCCATCGCAACGCTACCTATTGCCGACACGTTGCAACATCTTTTGGAGAAGATACAGGGAAACTTATTTTTTAAAACTCTCCAGATTTCCTCTGTAGGTATGATTACGAAAAAAACGCAGATACTATTCTTTAATCAAAGCAATTGAGATTGTCTCAGACCTTCCGGTAATAGTCACCTGGTATTTTCCACCCGGCAAATCGGTATCGGTTAAAAAATCATGCGTTGCATTGCCGCCGGCATGGCTGATATCAACCTGTTTCAGTAGTCGTGCATCCATACTAAACAACTGCATGCGGTAGTTTCCTTTTGGAACATTATTAAATTGCAGCACCACTTTATTATTGCTGATGCTGTTGCCATTTAAAACGATAATACCGGCTGCAGCAGATTTATCAATGCTCACTTTTACAACCGGGCTGTAATTTTCATTCCCATCTATTCCCAACAATCTGATGCGGTAATAATGCCATCCCTGCGCAGCATTTTCATCAAGCCAGTTATATGCATCACCGGATTGATTTTTGTTTACAACTGCCACTGTGGTAAAATTAGATCCGGTCATGGATGATTGTACTTCGTATCCCTTGGCATCTAGTTCGTTGGTGGTATTCCACTCAACCAAAATGTTTTTTTGTGTGCGGCTGGCTTTAATGCCGGTGAAAGTTACAGGCAGTGCTATCTGTTTCTTAAGTACAATGCTAAACCTGTTGGAAGCATAAGAAGCCGGGTCTGAGTTGACGGTAAAAGTAATATTTGTAACACCGCCCATATTTACCATTGTATTGTTGGTAGTTGCGGCATAGTTATCTTTAACCACTGCATACTGGCCACTGTTCTGCATAGCTTCAACCGTTATCTGAAGCAGGTAGTTTTGCTTTTTGAGGCTGTAGAGATTTAGAAAAGTAGTATCATTTCCATCAATTGTTTTTCTTCTTTCTATAGCCAGGTTTTTATTGTTCCTGTTTATGCAGAGATTTTCACTCTGGTTAAGGATTTTAGCCGCATCGTTCCTGTCTACATTATTGCTGTTATTGTCATTATACGTAGTCAGTACTCCGTCCGCAAAAGAGGCTGATCCATCTGTGTTTATCCCCAACAAATTAACCCGTATTTTTTCGTTGCCATACACCGGTCTGAAAAGTTGGTCGCTGCCCCCGGCATTTTTATCTGTTTCCTTAAAGGTTATTGTTCCCGGGTTAACCCCATCGAGCGATTCAACAAAGAAGGCTTCCCCACTGGGAATGTACCTGCTCACCGGACTAACAGATGTGGTTGCATCATAACCGTTATATCCATTCCATATCAGCACCACGTACCCGCCTGTTACACCCATCTTCGGATCCCACAAATAGATTTTATCATTCACATTGTTTTTGCTTATTGTATGAAAATCAATGGCAGCCGGGTAAGGATTGCCAACCAGCGTATAGCCAGTCGCATTCACATTCGCTGCTATGCTGCCTGTTACCACCTGACCTTTTGCCCTCAGGATAGTTGGCGTAAGTGCGGCATTTACACCAAGGGATAAATTCGTACTTCTGTCGCCGCGAATAAATAAAAAATAAGCGGGATAAGTTGTGATAGGCATATTAGTGCCAGGAAGGGTGGAAAAAGTGTTGGTTGTGCTGTTGTAATATTTAATGGCGGCATTGTTGTTTACTCCCTGGTCAAATCCGTTAGCTGCCATGCCACCGGTAATATGGGTACCAAAACCCGGGTTTGGATTTCCTGAAGTAACGCCTTCCTGCCATGCTGCATTGATAGTGGGCGCAGTACAGGAACAAACAGGTGCAGTCAATAAGCGCCACTGCCGTCCTGCAGATATGTATCGTTCGATGGTTACGTTGCCGGCAATACTGTTGCCGCTGATTGTTCCGCCTTTGGTAATATCAGCGAACTGTGCGGTACCGGCAGGGCCAGACTTTAAAGTCAGATAACCACCCGTTGTAAGCATATTGTTGTTAGAACTGAATGACAGGGATCCGGTGACATTTTGTTGCCCGGCAAGGGTAACATTGTTACCAATGATAAGATTTAATAGATTGTTATTGACAAAGCTGCCTGCAGGAATTGTTTGTGCAGTGCTACCATTCATTTGTACGGTGCCAGCCGACACGTCGAACGTACCGGCGTTATTGATGGCACCTCCCACCTGCAATGTACCACCGGTTACTGTAAGCGAGGCTCCGTTACTGATGTTGAGATCATGTACCGGAATAGTACTGGTAATGACAGGATATACAGATAATCCGGATGGAATAGTGATGTCGGCTGTAGCAACCGGTATTCCTCCGCACGACCAGTTACCTGTATTGTTCCAGTTGTTATTGACTGCACCAGTCCAGGTGTTCGCAGTGCCAACCGTTACAGAAGTGCTGGTAACAAACTGGCTGCAATCGCCGCCTGCTGGTATTGTATAGGTAACGGTATAGGTGCCGGGTGTACTGGAAATTAAATCGATAGCCCCGGTAGCCGCATTGATTGATAAATTGGTATCAGCAGAATAAATGCCGCCGGATGTTCCGGTAAGTGTAACGTTTGCTGTGCCTGCAGTGGTACAGTAAGGCGAAGCGGTATATGAAATGGTCGTACTCCGGTTACAAATCTCGCCAATAGCAAAATCCCCGAATGTGGTAACAGCCGTAGCTTGTATGCTGGTAGCATTGCGGGCTGCAGCTACCGGCCACGACCAACTGGTTCCGTTATAGGCAGCTATATCAAACAGGGTTGTATTGGCACCTGCATCTACGTCAGATGCTTTAAAATTAAATGTTGCTGTATAATCTGTGAAGGCAATTCCATTGTTGGTTAATGTAAAATAACGGTTTACGCTTTTTGACGCATTGATATTTGATGTACCAATGTTGGGGTGATCTGTAGCAGTAGCAGATGCGGTAAGACTACCCGCAGTTGTAATAGTTGAAAAGGCGATTGTCGCAGGTGTATAGCTTGACAGATCTCCAATTTCAAATGTTTTACTGGTTGTACCAACCGGCATATATTTTTGTAAGTTTCCATTCACCCAGCCTGTATTTTGGGCTGCGCCGGTAAGTATCCCTGTTGATGACTGGCTAAGGATGTTGGTACCGGTTTGAATATTGCCTGCAATAAAATTCAATGTTCCGTTTACAGCCAGGTTGGAAGACAAGGTTACAAAACCACCTGTGTTATTGATGGTTAAGTTGTTGAAAGCCGAACCAGAATAAATATCCTGTGCAGCAGTACCATTCATTGTAAAGGCAGACGTACTGCTATTGATAGTTCCGTTGTTGAGTATGTTTCCACCAACGGTATAGCTATGGTTGCCCGCATTTAAAACAGACCCGCTTACAACCCGTAGTTCGTTTGTAACAAGCCAGTCGGATGACGGCGTTATACCTAATGCATTGGTGTTATTGATGTTTACGTTTTTGAATGAAACAGGAGTACCCGCCAACGTAAGTGCACCTGAACCGGCAAAATAAACGCGACCTGTACTGGTAAAGTTAGTACCCAGGTTTACAGTCGCAGCAGACGAGGGCGAAAAAGTAAGTGTACCGCTGCTGGTTATAGTTCCATTGTTTGTTACATTACCCAGTATGGTGTGTGATGATGAACCTCCATTGAAAATTCCACCACTACCAACCGTCAGGCCATAGGCTACTACCCATCCCACACTTGGATTTACCCCACCGGTATTGTTGATGTTAAGATAACCGTATTGAGGAACCGACGTTGAATTCAACACCGGCGAAACGGAACCGTTGAAATTTACGGTGATGGCCACAGTTTGAACTGCATTGATCAAATTCAATGTTTGCAGTACATTTCCTGTAAAAGTAGTGCTGCCCAGGTTGTATAAAATGCCGCTGTTGATTAAATCACCATTCATGGTAACCGCAATACTACTGCCGCCACTTAGCGATCCCGTGTTGGTGATATTCAACAGACCATTGATCGTCATGTTACTCAAAAAAGTATAGCTTCCTGAAACAGTTATCTGATTAAAAGTAGTGGTGCCTGTAATGTTTTTTGCAGCACCCGTACATAAAATGGTACTGGTTGATGGCGTAAAATTGCCGCTGTTCGTCCAGTTGCCATTTAAAGAAATTGTATTGGAGCCGGCATCAAACGTAGCGCCGCTTTCGATAGTTAAATTGCCGGTTACGGTTGTACCCGTATACAATATTTTGGTGCCGCTATTCCTGAATATAATATTTCCATACACCAACCCCGGCAGCAAGAGGTGCTGCGTACCAGTACCATTAAAAATAATGGTACTGCCCGTCGATAAATAATAATTGGCGAATTTGGTTGGTGCATTATCAGCGCCAATAATTAATGTAGCTGCATCTGCCATTGTAGCTGATCCTCCGGCAATATCCCTGTTAAAAAAGTAGGATCCGATATCCAGTGTTCCCGAAGTGCCTACAAGATTCCCTTTTAGTATAACGTCTCCTGTAAGGAGGGCAACAGAACCAACCGGTTTATTAAATTCCAGATTATTAAACGTAGTGGCAGATATTGTTTGCGTTCCGCTGCCATCAAATATTACGTTAATTCCCGTACCATTATAAGTGCCGTTGTTGTTCCAGTTGCCACCAACATGTAAAATATTGTAGTTGCTCATTATTGCTGCGGAAGCGATGGTAACATTTCCTGTTATGGATGTGGTGGTAAGATTGTCAAATTCACCTGCTGTAACCGTCAGGTCACCGCCAACGGCAACGGCATTGCTAACGGAGGCAATAGACGACGACTTATTAATGGTAAGGTTATTATAAGCAACAGCCCCGATTGATTGGTTAGTGGCCCCGCTGTAAGTGACCGTTCCCGTGCCGGGTGTAAATGTTCCGCTAACATAATTATAATCTGCAGCTATATTTAAATTGCCCGTGCCGGTAAAAGCGATATTTGCGCCGCCAGATTCTGTCAGCGTGCCCCCAACGATTACGGTTCCTGTGCCGATGGTAAGATTTATTGCATGGCCAGTTGTTCCATCGCTGAGCAATAAGTCTCCGTTTACTGTTATGTTTTGGTTGTTGGCATTGATGGTATGGGTAATATTACCCGTCCAGCTGCCATGAATATCACCGGAGATCAGTGAGCCTCCGCTGGCCATTGATAAGGTAAGCGCCTGCACACTTCCAAAGTTGATATTCTTTACAGTAACTGCAGTGCTGATAGTCGGGTGATTAGTAAAGGTCGCTGTTCCTAAATCTACAATATCAGTGGCTGAAGGCGGTGCTGACGCAGAACCCTGTAATACGGTCCAGTTGGCCGCCGTATTCCAATCCGTACTAACACTGCCATTCCATTGTACCACGTTTGAATTAGCTGAACAAGTCCAGCGGTTGGTTATATTGGACAAACCGCTTTGCTCAACATAGTTGGCCGTGGTACTGTTTGCTGATTTACCAGAAGCCGTCCACGCAACGCCATTGTAACGCCATAACGCCATAGAAGATTCATTACTGCCATTCAATTCATCATCTTCATAATGCAGGCGCAAAGTTGCATTATAGCTACCGGCAGGTACGGTAATGTTATATACCCTGCTGATGGAGCCACCAAAAGGAAAGTCACTGATGGTACCTTTTGTTACTGATACTGTAACGCTGCTTACAGAAGCAACTGACGAAAATGTAATGCTGTTATCCGGCCCTTCAAAAGCATAAGCTGCCCCGGTAGTAAAAGCATGCGTTCTTTCAATTGTGCCCAGTATTATTCCATTACCTGTCCTGGTATTTGTGATAGTGAGCGTGTTGGACCCGGTTAGTATTGTTCCAAGGGTCATGTTGACCGTTGCTGCTGATACATTGTTTTGTAAAACAACAGCCGTGGTAGCAATGGCATTATTAACGGTTAAAATATTAAAGGTTGTTGCACCGAAAATATTTGTATTCTGACTGCCGGAAAATTGAATGGTACCGGAACCCGCGGTAAATGTGCCATAATTATACCAGTCATTATAAACAGTATGCGTATATGATCCGGAAACAAATGTAGTACCAGTAGCAATGGTAATATTGTCATTGATGGTAATGTTGCCAGCTGCTGTCTTACTATTTCCATTTGACAAGGTTAAATTATCATACGTGATGGCGTTGATATTTTGTGCACCTGTGCCATTAAAATTGATCGTGTTGGGAGTAGAAGAAATTACATTCAGCGTACCGGCCGTCATCGTTAAAACGCCTGCAACGCCGGCAATAGAATTAGCAGACAACTGTAGTGACGTTCCATTAACAGTTATATTAAAAAGATTGGCGGTGCCGCTAAGCGTGGATGCACCGGTAAAAGTTGCAGTGCCCGCAGTGGCAGTTAAACTTCCGGCCACTATCAGGCTGGATGAAACTGAGAAACTGGCATCGGTTGTAATAGTACCGGTAACAGATAGTACAGCAAAGCCGGTTATTCCGGCACCGGAAATACTTTTAGCCGCACCGCTCATTGTAATGGTTCCGGTACTTGCAGCGAAGCTTCCTGTTACCGACAGGTTGCCGGTAACAGAGAAAGATGCGGCAGTGCTTACAGACCCGCTTACCGTTAAATTATCTACTGAAATTCCGGTTCCGCTGATGGTTGTTCCAGCTCCGCTCATTGATAGCAGACCGCCGGAAGCCTGGTTAAAGGAACCAGAACCGGTGGTGGCAAGATTACCTGTTAATGCAATACTGCCATTGGAAAAACCAACGAGTGCAGCAGCAACAGTAAGGTTATTAAAATTCTGTATCCCGGACCCACTTACAATGGTTCCCGTACCAGTAAAAATAATGGTGCCGGTATTGCCATTGAAGGTACCGGTGTTCACCCAGTTGCCGCCAATACTGCATGAAAAGCTGCTGCCATTAAAAACAGTTGATGCACCGATCGAAACATTGCCGTTGATGGTTATGTTGGAAGCTGCAGTATAGGCGACAGATGTACCACTGCCCGCCAGGCTGCTCAGGTTACCTACAATCGTTAGCGCACTTGACGGAAAAGTTTTTATCACCGCACCTGATGAACTGGTAAGCTTAAGATTTCCATACAATTGATTGGCTACCGTTTGATTGGTTCCCCCATATTCAACTGTACTTGCTACTACCAATGTGTTGGTGGCGTAATTGGACGGGTAAGTATTGGTGCCGCCTATTTTTAAAGTAGCGTTATTCGATACTGTGAGCGTACCGCCGGAGCTGGTTCGGTTGGCGGTAAAGGTAGCAAGGTCAAGCGTTCCACTGCTTACAGTAAGATCCCCACTTATATTTACGGTGGCACTCAACGTAACTGCGCTGGTATTGGAAGCAGTCAGACTATTAAAGGTGGTAGCATAGGTACCACCTATAGTTTGGGCGGCAGTTCCGTTGAAACTAACGGTAGAAGTGCCTGCAGTAAAAGCGGTTGCTGAAACATTGTTTGTCCAGTTTCCTTTCACCGCCAGGTTAAAATTATTCGCACTCAATGTACCGGCTGTTAGTAACAGATTATTGTTTACTGTAGCAGCAGCTCCCAACAGCAAACTGCTTGTATTATTAACGGTCAGGTTATTAAAGACCGTTACTCCTGAAAAGGTTTGTTGCCCGGAAGTACCGTTAAACACTGTAGTTCCATTGTCTGTAAAAGTACCGTTGTTGGTAAGGGTACCTGCAATATTTAAAATGCCGGAACTGGTATTTGTTACCGTTGCCCCGGAATTTATTGTAAGCCAGTTGCACGAAACACTGCCTGTAATGGAAGGCATTCTGACAGCAGTTGATGGAATGGCCACATTTGTCAATGAACCAGGCACTGCGCCATTATCCCAGTTACCTGCGGTGGCCCAGTCGGTGCTTACATTACCTGTCCATTGAGCCGAGTTGTCCATTGCAGTGAAATCACCAAAAGCCGTTAAGGAAGGCGAAGTAAAAGTATTGGTGGATGTGTTAAGGGCAGCCGTAGTAAATGTAACCCAGGGACTGGAACCGGTCCACTCGCTCATCAGCAAATTTGCTTCTGCACCTGTTACATCAGCATCTGTGTAAGTAACAGCTACGGTAGCATTGGTAACTGTATATCCTGTTGTACTAACAGGCCAGTACCTGCTTATATAGTTGGTGGTGTTGGCATTATTGGGATGCTTGGCGTTTACAACCCTTATACTTGCTGAACCGGTTGTATAAGTACCAGCAGTGAATGTAACTGTAAGGGGAGAATATTCCGTTGTACCCGTATTATCCCCAACCGGAAAAGTATAAGAAGCCGAAGCCGCTGAAGTGCCATTTTTTATCACAGATCCTGCTCCGGAAGCAACAATCATATTGGTTACCGAAAAAGGACTACCGCCAACTGCCGGTACTGTTGCGGCTAAAGTTAAACTGTTACTTCCCAATACCAGGTTACCGGAAGTTAATGTTAGTAAATTACTAATTGTTACGGGCCTGGACAACAATACGCCACCGGTACCGTCATTGATCTCCAGCTGATACAGTGTTAAGGAACTTGTAGCGCCATTGATATTTTGTGTTACACTGTTGCCTGTAAACATTAGCAACCCGTTATTGTGGTTCAGGGTGCCGTTGACTGTCAGGTCGCCATCAAAATCAGTTTCGGTAGCAGACAGCGTGAGCGTTTTTGTTGAATTAATGATCGCCGTATTAAAGTCCGTTACCGATGCCCCGCTTATAGTTGTAGTTCCGTTAAATATAATATCACTGCTGTTGTGATCAAAGTCGCCATCGTTGGCCCAGTTGCCGGAAACAACTACTTTGCCGGTTGCACTGTTGGAAATAAGGAAGCCCGAAGAGGTTATTGCGATAGCGCTGAAATTGGAAACAGCGCTGCCCGATATCGTGTCGGTGCCATTAAAATTTACTGTGCCTGACGATATAAAAGGCGTTGCATTGGTACTGTTGTTAACCCAGTTACCGCTGATTGTAATGTTATTTGCTGCTGCGTTTAGTTGTGCCCCGGTGGATAGTTGAATATCGTTGTTGACAATAGTTGCACCAGCCAGCGATTTTACACCTGCTGAGGAGCTTGCCAGGTATAAATTATAATAAGCAGAAGACGGTATTTTGACGGTCTGATTACCCGAGCCATTATAGTTAACCGTATTGGGAACAGCCGATGCATCCAATGATCCGGTAGCCATCAGCGCCGCTGTTGATCCCGCCATATTGAGTACTGAATTGGCAGCATTGACCCATGCGGCATTAACACCACCCCCCGTTATGCTGTTTTGCATATTCACCGTTCCGCTGTTGGTAACGGTAACCGAATTGCCGATATTGATTACCGGAGCTACCGTAAGGGCTGATCCTAAAGGAATTGTTTTATTTACGCCCAGGGTAATAATGCCCGATCCTGTTACACTTCCTGTACCTGTTATGATTGTTCCTGCGGCGTTAGAATTGGTAAGATTGGAAGTACCCAGCGCAAGGGTACCATCAACGGTCACATTACCATTTACCGTCAATGCTGCG
The DNA here is from genome assembly GCF_028288465.1 of Ferruginibacter sp. GTDB lineage: Bacteria > Bacteroidota > Bacteroidia > Chitinophagales > Chitinophagaceae > Ferruginibacter. The sequence goes on from NZ_JAQBNR010000056.1 coordinate 99,872, forward strand.
CCTCCGGTCATCTGGTAAGAAGAGCCTGCACCCACATTCAGCGAACCTGTTAAAGTAAGTGCACTGGAAGATGCGGAAGTACCTGTACCGGTGGTGGTCAGGTTATTTAATATCCAGGCCGCTGAGGCTGAAAAAAGCCCTGTACCTGATGTGTTCAGCGTATTGTTTACCGTCAATATTTTTCCGGCCGCATTGGTAAGGTTGCCATTGTTTTGAACAGCTACGTTGTCTACCGTATAATTGTTATCAACCGCCACGGCGTGATTGACGTATACAAAACCTGTTCCGCCGGTTGGTGCACAACCACAGGATACTCCGCCTGAAGTGCGACTCCAGATGGCGGTATTACTCCAGTTGCCCGTTGCAATGGAATAAAAATTATTGGTACTGATGGTACGGCTGCCACTGGGATTGCCGGATGTTGCAGTAAAAGTAGAACCTGAAACTACGGACGATACAAACTGGGCATCTACAACATTACCACTGACAGCACCCGGAGCGATTGCATAGGTTAACCAAAAATAATAAGTGCCTGCACCCAGGTTGAGTAGCTGGCTTCCATTGATAGTATAACTTCCGCTGGGATTACTGCTACTTCCAAAAAGTGTGGCTGTAGAAAATAAATTGGTGTTGCCTGTGTAATATAACCTGGCACTTGTTATATCGGTAGCCGGAGCTGTCGATCCGGTAGTATTTAAATTAAATGCGGTGGCAGTTAAATTGGAACAGGTACCGGTAATTACCACCTGTATTCCGATAACCTGGTTGTCGGCAGTTCCTGAGAACACAGCAGCCGTTACTGTTTGTGTTGCCGAAGCAGATGAGTAAGCCATTGGTGTACCCGCTGTTAAATCAGCGAAAGAAGCATTATATGGATTGCTGACCTTATTATCGATTTTGAGGGTGCCACCGGTTCTTTTGATATACCCTGTTGCCGCACTGGTGGCCTTCACTTCTATGTTATTGAAGTTAATCGTATTTAGTTCCGTATTAGATGGACCTGTGTTAATTGTAACGGTAATGGAAGTGGAGGTAATGCTATAGGAAACGATGGTGACATCTGTTCCGGTGGCGGTAACGGTACCAACACCGGGATTGAATTGAAATGCGGCGTTACTGAAACCCAGGATGAATGTAGCATTGGTTTGACCAGGTTTAAATCCCTGTGTGCCACTTCTGCTGGCTTCACTTATTGCAAAGCTGATACTGTTATAACCGGAAGGATAAGTAGTGCAAAAATTGGGATTGGCTGCTTTGGTAATTCTGTATTTTGCTTGTAGCGAAGACGCACCCATCAATAAGGACAGCAATAGTAAGATGGCGGTTCTCATAAGTTGAATTTGGAAGAAAAAGAATTTAATGTTGCCTGTTATTATTTTCGGCCAATATATTCGTGGCAACCAGATTCAAATTTCAAACATCTATTTAACCTTATGAATTCAACCAATGGTGGTGCCCACTTTCACGTAACGTCGCAGATTAGCAGAAAGTGCACTGTTAACGTTTTATACGCAAACAACTACATCTTACCCGAAAAGCAGCTATATAGCAATAGTAATTATTGGAACAAATTGAAATTCTCAGTATGTGACTTATGCGAACTGAAAAAATAATTTTAGATGTAAAATAACTACAACTGGTAAAAAAAATTTAGACTGAAACGCATAAATCGGGTTTCTAAATTATATACTGCGTGTGACCAATCGTCTGGTTGAAGAAGTGAAATTACAATTTGGCAAAATAGATGACTGAAATGGAACTATCAGTTAAATATCGGAGCATTCAACAGATAATCGTTTAATATCGAAATCATCGTTGGGTAACAAATCGATCTTTTTTGCAGGAGGAAGCAAACTATGGCCAGCGGATATAGTTGTTCTCCACTTGCCCGATGAAATAATATCAAATAATCTCATTACAAATTTAATAAAATTCCACCCAAATTCAAACTGAATCGAAACCGTTTACAGTAAATTGATCGCCCGTCTATTCTTGTCAATCGAAGTGATTTAAGTATAACATCTGGCAATGAAATCCTTCAAGATTGTCATCAATTTTTAAAACAGACTGACCGGGTTTGGTTTAAGGAAATCTTGCAAGTGCAGTCCTGCATTTCCAATAAGTAAAACTTTATGAGGGTTAAATTTATTTTTAAAAGCATTCATTCCTGAAGTGGCACTGGTGGCACCGCTCTTTACTTCCAGGCCAATCACTTTCCCCTTTCGTTCAATAACAAAATCTACCTCCTCATTTCGCTCTCTCCAATAATGTAAAGTGAATTTTTCGGTAAGTGAATGATCGACCAAATGTGCACCAATGGCAGATTCAACCACGCAGCCCCATTCATCAGGTTTGGCAATTGCATCCTTAAACAGATCATTTTTCTGGGCGCTTATTAAAGCGGTATTGTGCACTTGAAATTTTGGGCTGGATGGTCGTTGGCGGATTACATAGGTTTATCACCTGCTGCGAAAAACCCGTAAAACCAAAGCAAAGAATTGAAATAAACATACTAAAATATTTATTTGCATTTGTTTTTATTTTCTGATGAGAAATTAGCAATTATAGCAGCTTGAATTTTTATCATGTTTCTTTTTTCAACCAAAAAACAACATTTGCAATGTCCCTGATGGACTCACAGCATCTGTGCTGCAAAGTGGTACACAAAGAATGTAAACAGCAAACTTTCGTTTTAAATTGTTCTTTAATATTTTAGAATGTAATGGTTAATCCGCCATCCACTGTAACAACTGACCCTGTCATATAAGATGCATCCGGGCCGGAAAGGAACCAGGCCACTCCTGCTATCTCCTCTGGTTGCGCCGCCCTTTTTAAAGGAAGGTGGTCATATTGTATGTAATTATGTTTAAACCACTCTGTATCCACTTCGTTTTGCCCGTCTGCTTTTATGGACATGGGAGTATTTACAAATCCTGGAGCAATGGTGTTGGCGAGGATGTTTCGAGGCGCTAATTCAACTGCAAGAGAGCGGGTAAACTGCGTTATCGCAGCCTTCGCCATTCCGTAAGCGGAACTTCCATTTGCTACTCTCTGATAGTGAATGGAAGTAACATGAATAATGCGTCCTCCATCTTTAATAAACGGAAGCAATACACGACAAGATTTGACTGAACCGTACAGCATAACCTGAAGGGCGTTATCCCATTCAGAAAAATCTGAATCGAGTGCAGCCAAGCTTTGAGATATTCCTATTGTATTCACGAGCGTGTCGAAATTGAAGCATTTTTCTTCAACCAATCGTTGCAGATCAACCAAGTCCTCATCGTTCCGTACATCTAGCTGGCAGGCAATGTGACCTTCGCCTTCCAATAGATTTATTGTTGCAATGCATTCTGACAAACTATGTGCAGCTACAAGCACCTGCCAGCCTTCCTTTGCAAATCGTTGTGCGGTGGCTTTTCCTATTCCTGAAGAACCACCTAATATTATAACTTTTTTTTTCATGGCAAACAATAATCGTTAATCAGTATGTAGCTCTCCCCCCGGAAACATCAAATACAAAACCTGTATTGAAGCTTGCCTCTTTCGAAACAATCCATGATGCGATTGAAGCAACTTCATCTACAGTTCCCAATCTACCCATAGGTATTTTCGCCGTCATATATGCCAATTGTTCAGAAGCAGTATTTTCGTTCATGGCAGTTTTAATAACAGCAGGTGCAAGACCGTTAACTGTAATTCCGGTTTGTGCGTATTCTTTCCCAATACCTTTAACAAGGCCAATTACTCCTGCTTTCATCGAAGAATACCCTGCCATGAAAGGATTGCCTTCCTTGCCCGCAATGGATGCGAGCAACAGTATTCGTCCATAGTTATTCGGCTCCATTTCTTTGATAGCATACTTCGTCATGAGAAAGGCTCCCCTAAGATTTATTGCATAGATCATATCATATTCTTCCACCGGATAATCAGTAATTTTTGTACTGGTAGGACCAACAATACCAGCAGAATTAACCATGATATCAATTTTACCAATAGTTGTTTTCACAAAACCAATTGCTCGTGCAACCTCGTGTTCTGAAGATATATCTACCTTGTAACCCTCTGCAGTATAACCTTTCTCTTTTAATGTTATCAATGCTTTTGTCAAGAGTGTTTCATTGATGTCAAACAAAGCAACGCTTCCTCCTTCTGATGCTATGCGCTCTGCAATACCAAATCCTAGTCCATCAGCACCGCCTGAAATTACAGCAACCTGGTCTTCAAATCTTTTCATTTGTATCCGTTAAAGTGTTTAGGAAAGTTTTTATCGATTCGTCTGTAACACGGCTTCATTTTTGATGCTTTGACTTTTTTTTAAATTAGTGAAGTCAAACCTTGGTACCAATTCTTATTGAACTGCTATGCATTTTGCAGGTTTGTTGACTGCCCAGCCCTTCAATTGCTAATTCAACAACATTCCCTTCGTTTAAACCTTGTGGCGGTTTCATTCCAAGCCCAACACCCGGCGGCGTTCCGGTACTTATTAAATCCCCTGCTTCCAACGTCATAACCTGCGAGAGATAATGCACCAGGAAATAAGAATTAAAAACCATCGTGTTGGTATTCCCTTTTTGCATCTGCTTCCCTTTCACATGTAGTGACATAGCCAAATTGTGAACATCATTTATTTCGTTAGCAGTAGCAAGGAAGGGGCCTAATGGATTGAAATTATCGCAGGACTTTCCTTTTGTCCATTGACCGCCTCTCTCTAATTGAAACGCTCTTTCGGAAACATCATGAGACACACAATAACCACCTATATAATCTTTTGCTTCTTCAATAGAGTTGAGGTAACGGGCATCTTTTCCAATAACAATTCCTAATTCAACTTCCCAATCTGTTTTTTCACTGCCTCTGGGAATAAGAACATTATCGTAAGGACCTATTACTGTATTAGCTCCTTTTTGGAATATGATAGGCTCTGCGGGTACGGCCATTCCAGACTCTGCCGCGTGGTCCGAATAATTCAGGCCAATACAAATAACCTTTCCCGGTCGCGCTATACATGAACCCCAACGAGTATGTTCAGAAACATCTGGCAGGTTTGTATTGTTTGCCAATATGGCTTCCAGTTTCTTTAAACCATCTTCTCGAAAGAACGGCCGGTTCCAATCCTCAAAATACTGTGAGAGGTCTTTGCGTTTTCCATCTCTAAGCAACCCCGGTTTTTCACTTTCCTGGTTTCCAAAACGTATTAATTTCATACGGACATTTGTTTTGGTTCATAATCAAAAGCAACCGTTTGCATTCCTTGATAACCACTATTTTTGATAACGAATAGAGATCCGGCTAAGGGCTGTTCTTTATGTTCTTTTTCGGTTAATCCAATGCTTGCAGAGGTCACATACAGGTCCTGCAGGTCCTCTCCACCAAACGTACACGACGTAATACGGGCTACAGGTAGTGCAATACTCAACAACTTCTTACCTGAACTAGGATTCCAACGCGTCACTTGCCATCCTTTCCAGTGAGCAATCCAAAGCATACCTTCTCGATCTATGGTCATTCCATCAGGAAAACCTTCTTTCTTTGGAATTGTAAAAGCTACCCTTTTATTTGTGATGTTTCCCGTTTTTATGTCATAGTCGTAAGCCACAACCTCAAAAGTCGGAGTATCAATATAGTAAAACGTGTTATTATCTGGACTCCACGCCATACCGTTTGAAATGGTCACTCCTTTGATCCTAAGTGAATAACAAAGGTCTTTTTCGATCATATAAACGCTTCCCGCCTCCTTCTTTTCTGAAAGCGCCATTGTACCTATCCAAAATCGACCGGCAGGGTCGCATTTACCGTCGTTGTAACGGTTTTTAGTTAAACTAACTTCAGGGTGGCACAATAAATTAATTTTTCCATTTCCCCGGTTAATTGAAGACAATCCATTTTTCAAGGCGGCGAGAAAGTCACCATTCTTACACAGGGCAATTGCACCTATCAAATCTTTTACTTTAAACTTCCGATGTTCGTTTTTTGTAAGCAGAAATTCATGAATATTTCCATTAGCAATATCTACCCAGCATATAGATTTGTTTGCTGCATCCCATACTGGCCCCTCACCTAAACGGCAACAGTGTGGCGTGACGACTTCATATTTTAGAGGAGGGGATGTTAACATGGACGTAATAGTGTAATTTGTTTTAACATAGGTGTATTTCGAATTAATTTACTACTAATGTGAGTCTTTCGTCACTTTACTACCCGAACTACCGCAAAGAAAATCCATATCTGCACCTAAGTGTGCAGCTTGCCTGCATATAGATCAAATAGCCACTTAAAAAAAGAATACAGAGGGCTTGCTAAAGGACATAGGGGCAATCCTCCGTTATAATTCTTACCAAAGTTTTCCATGGTATCAAGCGCAATAGCCCCACCTACGGAGCCGCCCACCATAAATGTTGTATCCGGCTTGCTATACTTCTGATAAAAAAATTTCGCAACACTTCCGTTTCATTCACACCTTCCACATAAGCAAAACTCTGTGTGGAATAATCGAAGGCTGCAACGCCAAAACCTCTCTCTAAAAGGGTGTAACGCTGCTTTGAAAGAAGGGACCTTTACTGAAATTTTGAACAATTCCTTTCACCTCGTACCCATGGGCATACATAAAGAGTTTGCCCTTCCAATTGGCAGGAAAAAGAATTCGATAATCCGCACCGTTTATGTTATCAGAATCTGTTTTAACGATAAGATTTTGTGCCACCAGGTTCTGAACATAAAAAAAGGCCATAAAATTAAGGAGCAGGCAAAAATATTTTTTTATTGTACTACTTACTTTTAGTTTTAATTGCCCCTGATTATGTTCGTGTTTGATTTGTTCCATCTGGTACTCACGGCATTCAACACAATCAAGATATTTTAATTTCACCGACCATGATAAAAGAGAAGAAACAGCAACAGTTGCTGTTTCTTCTCACCGAATCAGTACCCGGAATTTTGTATAATCTGACCGTTTGATAAATCGATTTCAGATTGAGGGATGGGTAACAAAGTGTATTTTTCATCAAACGCTGCAATGCCTTTTGCTGCTGCCATTCTTACAGCTAAACGTCCTGTTCGGGTAAGATAATCACGGCGATGTCCTTCCATACTTAGTTCCACACGTTGCTCATGCCAAATAGCATTACCCAAGTTTAATTTATCCATAGTCGTCAAATCAGGCAATAGTGTGCCAGTATAACTTAAGTCATAGACCGTGGAGATACGTTGCGGATCGCTTGGGGGTGTTGTTCGGGCTCTCTGACGCACTTTGTTTAACCAAGCAAGGGCTTCGGCAGGTTTCCCGTTTTCATTCAGTGCTTCCGCATATAAAAGGATTACTTCAGCGTAGCGGATGATGTGATAACTTTTTGCTTCATCAATTGAACCAAAATTTGCAACTTTCTCGCTGGGCGGAATATAGAATTTCCGGTTAAGTCTTCCACCAGCAGTTCCGATATTAACTACAGTATAAGGCGTAGCGCCATTGGGGAATACATCTCCCTTGAACAAAATTGTATAAATAGCGCGGGGATCTCCTTTTTCAAATTCATTTTGCAAGTCTTCGGTTGGTTCATCTTGTCCGAAGCCCCCGATAGGAGCATCGCCCGGTTGAAAGAAAGCTAAGTTAAAGGAACCTTCACCTGGAAAAACGCCAGTGTTGGACTTGTGTTTAATATCGAAAACAGATTCCGGATTATTATTGTCACCAGTTTTCCTAAAAATAGCGCCATAGTCGCTCAATAATGAATAGGTACCTTCATCAACCACTTTTTTCAAAGCAGCTTCCGCTTCGATATATTTTTTCTGAGACATGTAAACCTTTCCCAACAAAGCGTTAGCAGCACCCGACGTTGCCCTGCCATCGTTGGCAGCGCCCCACTGTGTTTTTGTTGGCAAGGCAGAAGCCTCGGTCAGATCCTTTTCTATTTGTGCGTAAACCTGCGCTTTCGGCGTTTTTACCATCGCAACTGTCGCAGGATCCAAATACGTCAATGGCATGGGGACATCACCGAAGTATTTCACCAGCTCGTTATAACCATATGCACGGAGGAACCTGGCCTCATTTGCAATATTCGTTATCGTGGTGGCATCTCCCGTTACTACCGATTGTTTATCAAGAACAAGGTTGCAAACTGCAATCATGTTGTACATACTCGACCAATAAACGTTGATGATAGTATTGGTAGTTGTCTGCTGATTTGTAGAAAACTCGGATATACCCGGAATCGGAAAACTTGAGGCGCCTGCGCCTTTCAATGCATCATCAGAGCCTACATCTCCAAAGACCCATCTGGCGGTTTCGTAAGCTGGAAAAGTTGGCTGTTGTAAGTAATTATAGGCGGCTGTAAGTGTGTTATTCAGATCGGCTGCTGTTTTAAAATAGCTCACATCCGTCTGCACGCCAAGTGGTGGTTGATTCAACAAATCCTTTTTACAGGAAGCAGTGGACAGGACGAACGCCGCTAAGGCCACTTTTGTAAGGAAATTCTTTTTCATATCGCTGTTTATTTTTTTGTTAGTTTTTAGAAAGTAAGATTCACCCCTAAACTGTATCTTTTTACTTTTGGATAAATTGAGAACTCGCGACCTCCTTGAATAGGACTGGCGGTTAAACCGGTTTCAGGGTCAACTCCGGTATATTTTGTAATTGTGAAAAGGTCTGTTCCACCCACAAAAATCCGGCTGCTGGTAATACCCGCTTTTTTCAACCAGGAAGCAGAAATATTGTAGCCAATCTGAAGGTTTTTTAAACGCAGGTAAGAACCATCTTCAACGTACCAGTCAGACACCCGAAAATTTCGATTTCTATCTACGGTAGAAATAGCAGGTTGTGTGTTTGAGGTGCCTTCACCTCGCCAGGCTGCCTCGTAATTCGTCAAATCACCATTATAAGTTCCAGTGAGGGTGCCCCTGTAAAATTTGTTAAGATTAAACAACTTGTTGCCATATGATCCCTGAAATAAAACGGCAACATCGAAATTTTTATAACCCAGGTTTAGATTGAAACCATACAGAAGCTTCGGCAAGGGATTCCCAATATACGTTTGGTCTGCGGCATTTATAACGCCATCTTCGTTTAAGTCTTTGAATCTAAAATCACCCGCCAATGCGTTCGGTTGAATCTTGGTGCCATTTTTACTGTATGCATTCAACTCTGCAGCGTTTTGGAAAATACCATCGGTTACATAACCGTAAAATTCGCCTACCGATCTTCCTGCTTCAGTTTTGTTAATGGTTAAAGCGCTTGTAAAGTCACTAGATACAATTGGATTATTACGCGGTCCAAGGCTGGATACTTTGTTGATAAAGGTGGAAACATTTGCAGAAATTCCGTAAGTGAATTTGCCGGCACTTCCCTGGTAAGCAGCCGTTATTTCAAATCCTTTGTTCTGGATCTCGCCTGCATTGGTATATGGAATACTGGGGAAACCAGTATAAGATGGTAATGCTACCTGCAGCAACATATCCCTGGTACGTTTTACGAAATAATCTGCAGAGATGGTTAGCTTATTTTTCAGGAAACCAAGGTCCAATCCAATATTGGTTTGTTCTGATGTTTCCCAGGTAATACTCGGTGTACCCAAAGAGCTTAAATAGTACCCGGTAGTCACAGCGTCACCAAAAACATAGCGATAGCCATTGCCCCCTTCTACTAAAGAAAGATAAGGATTATTGGTTCCTCCGGGCATGCTTTGATTACCAATCTGTCCCCAGCCTGCTCTCAGTTTTATCATGCTTACAGCAGTAGAAAGCCCTGAATTCTGAAAGAATTTCTCACTGCTTATTTTCCACCCACCTGACACAGAAGGGAACACGCCCCACTGCTTACCTGCTGCAAATTTGGAAGAACCATCCCGGCGCACCGTAGCTGTTAAGAGGTACTTATCAGCATACGAGTAGTTAACCCTGGCAAAATAAGATCTGAGTGAATAGTTGGCCCTGTTGCCAAATAGTGAAATTGGCCCTGTTGCCGCATTTATTACCTGTAATCCGGGATCATTGTTGGCAGTACCCTGGCGGGCGCTGTTCAGAAATTTTGACTTATACAATTCTTCGGTATACCCTACAAGACCAGTGACAGAATGATTACCAAATTTTTGGTTATAGGTTAATGTATTCTCCCATACCTGGCCAAAAAAATCGCCACGTTGTTCTGTTACGGTGCTTACATCATTTCTTTCAATGGGAGCAATAAAATATTTGGGGTCATAGGCAGAACGGCTGGTCGTGTTATAATCATAACCCATGCTTGACCTTAATTTTAATCCTTTTACAATTTCAAATTCACCGTACACATTGCCTACCAGTTGCACAAGGTTCGTCCGGTCGTTCATCCTGGCAATTAGTCCTGCCGGGTTGGATTGACCTGCCGTAGCTGACACTACTGAGTTATAAAATTTGTTGTAACGATAATCCGGATCGCTCATATCAGGGTTAGACTTTAGTACAGGCGAGAGTGGGTCTGAGTTTAATAGCAGGTTAACAATGCCACCAAAAGTGTTTTCACCATACCGGCCAGAAGTGAGAGAATTAGTAATGTTCAAATTCTGACCTATGGTTAAACGTTTACCAATGGTATAATCAGTATTCAAACGAAATGTGTACCTTCTATAAGCACTATTATCTATAACGCCTTTTTGATCAAAGTATCCGGCACTTGCTGCATAGCGCACATTATTTGCTCCACCACGAACAGCCAGGTCATAGTTTTGAATAACCGCAGTCTTTAGAAGTTCCTTTGCCCAATCGGTGCTGTTACCCTTGTCATACTCTGCCTTCACGACTTTGACATAGTTGAAAAAGGGGTCGGCAGTTGTGAACGGATCGATGTTGGGATCAGCGTTTGCAACCGAACGCAGATAACCATTTAAATAAGCGGTTTTCTTGTAATCAAGGTATTGGTCACGATTTAATGTCTTTTGCAAATTGCTTACTTTACTAATAGAGGTGTTTGCATTAAGGGTTATGGTGGGTTTACCGCTAGTACCTCTCTGTGTGGTAATTAACACTACCCCATTAGCCCCCCTGGAACCATAAATAGCTGTCGCAGATGCATCTTTTAACACCTCGATTCGTGCAATATCAGAAGGATTTAAAAAGTTGATACTACTAACAAACATGCCATCAACTACATACAAGGGATCATTATTATTAACTGTACCTATCCCCCTTATCCGTATAGAGCCTTCACTTCCCGGTGCACCGGAATTAGTACTAACCATCACACCCGAAGCCCTACCCTGCAACGCATCTGTTACATTAATTGGGGTGGCTTTAGCCAGGTCTTTAACACTAACCGAAGAAATTGCCCCGGTCAAATCGGTTCTTCTTTGCGAACCATAACCAACCACTACCACTTCGCCCATATTTGCGTCAAACCGCCCTAGTGACACGTTTATGCTCACTTTGCTACCAACAACAATTTCTTTTGGTTCAAAGCCAACGAACGTAACCACTAAACGGGAAGAAGTAGAAGGAACACTAAGGGTAAAGTTTCCTTGTTGATCTGTACTTACACTTTTGCTGGTGCCCTTAACCTGCACAGTTGCACCAGATAATGGATTCCCTTTTTCATCAGAAATTTTTCCAATAATAGATTGTTGTGCAAAGGAAGAGTAGCTAAAAAGAAGGAGGACAAGAGTCTGTAGTAGTAACAGTTTTGAGATAGCTCTTCCCCTAGGCATAGAAGCCCGAAGATTTTTTTTCATGATGGAAGCAATTTTTGTTGTTTTGAAAAGGTTGATTTGTTTGTTATAAAGCGTGTTAAGTTTGTTGTTAATAATTCTGAGCCTTTCGAAAAAGGAAAAACCTGTATTTGTATTAATGCACCACTTCTATTTATAAAGTCCCTTAGTATATATTGTCCTTATACGTCTATCGATAGAAAATTCCTAACGCTTGACCCAGCTTTTGCTGGGGATCTTATAAATGTTATTTTTACCAACCTAACCACGACTAAGAGCTTGTTACTCTCCTATGGTGAAATTGTAAAAAGCAACTTGATATCACTACTTCTTAAGCTGTATGAAGATCACATCAAACTAAAATTCAAACAAATACGCCCTTTGCCATTTCTGATACACTATTTACATACATTTGCCTAAGAAAGAACTATTGGCTGCCCATACGAATCATTTTGTTCTATTTTAAATGAAAAAAATATTCAAAGAACTTCCCCCGCCAATTGACTCCTCCTTTCTTGTAAAACAGGAGATCACTACACAATTTGCCAATCCCTTTCATTATCATGATGGCTATGAGCTTACATTTATTCTCCAGGGACGGGGCAAATTTTATGGCGGCAACCAGGTAATGAATTTTGCCGAAGGGGATGTCTATTTTCTTGGCCCGATGTTTCCTCACTATTTCGTCAATGAAAAACCTTCCAGCCTGGATGAACCCATGGCACATTCTATTTCCGTACAATTCCAACACAACTTCCTGGGCAAAGAATTGCTGGAGAAACCGGAATTTTGTGACATAGGAAAGCTGTTGAGGCTTGTTCAATCATCAGGACTTAAGATCACTACACCGAACAAAGTATCGGAAAGATTATATTATGAGCTAACCGAACCAGGGATAACAAAAGTTTTACTGTTGCTAAGAATGCTCGACCGTTTAGCCATATTACCTGACAAAAACCTACAGGTGATTGCGCTTCATTATTATGATAATACCGACAGCTATAAAGATTTTTCCAAGCTGGACCCCGTTTACCACTATGTGTTGGAAAACTTTAAAGAAGATGTAAATTCCAGGAAAGCAGCCAGTCTTGCCTTTTTGAATGAAGCTGCTTTTTGCCGTTATTTCAAAAGACAAACAAAAAAAACATTTTCACAGTTTGTCAACCAGGTACGGACCACACATGCCACCTCATTGCTGCAGGATAAAAACAAAAGCATTGCGGATGTCTGTTATGAATGTGGCTTCAACAATCTTTCTTACTTCAACCGGCAGTTCAAAAATCTTACCAACAGGTCGCCTTTAGAATACAGAAAACAATATGAGCAATCATAACGGTATAACCTGGCTGACCCATTGGAAAATTCACTTTTCATATATCAACGCTGCCGGATGGCAGGAAGTTTACGACATCTTACACGAGAATCTTGCATTACTCCGTTACCTTAAGCCGTATGCTATCCGTTTTGTGGGATGATGTTCCTACCATGATGGTAAAATCTCCCGGCTCTACCACCCACTTCATATCCTTGTCATAAAAGGCCAGTAGTTCGGGACTAATTCGAAATGTCACGGTTTGTGATTGGCCCGGTTCCAACCCTATTTTCTTAAAACCTTTGAGTTCTTTTACTGGTCTTGGAACCGAGGAAAATTCATCCCGGATATATAGCTGCACTACTTCTGCACCGCTTCTATTGCCTGTATTTTTTACATCAACACGCACCGTTGCTGTACCGTTCTTCTTCATGGTTGGAGCACTTATGGTCAAATTTGAATACTGAAAGGTGGTATAGCTTAAACCATAGCCAAACGGAAACAAAGGACTTACATCAAGACCTACATTATAGCCACGACGAGAGGAAGGTTTGTAACTGTAATAGGCAGGAATGTGACCGGCACTCCTGGGAAAAGAGATTGGCAACTTTCCGCTTGGATTCACATCACCAAACAAGGCATCTATCATCGCATAGCCACCCTCCTGTCCTAAGAACCAACCTTGCACCACCGCTGGTACAGCCTCCACCAAATGACCGATGCTTAGTGGCGGACCACTGTTCACAAAAGCACAAGTTGGTTTGCCAAGCGCCACAATTTGGTCAATCAAATCATTCTGTCCGCTTAATAATTCCAGGGTGGATAAATCTCCCGGTGAGGAAGGATCCCAACCCTCCCGACTGGTAGCGGCATTGCTGCCAACAAATAATACAATCACGTCTGCTTGTTTGGCCACTGCAACAGCGTCTGCCATTCGCTTCTGGTTTTCTTCCATGGAAGCCAACTTGATTTGCGGAGCCGACCAGGTATCTGTATCCGTGATCTTTACGCCTTCTGCATATAAAACTTTCATTTGCGAGCCATACTTTTCTTTCAACGCTTGCAATGGCGAAATGCAAACACGGGGAACACTCGAATATCCCCCCAATATGCATTTGTCAGCGTTGGGGCCAATGAATGCGATAGTCTTGACTATGTTTTTATCAAGGGGCAAAATGTTATTGTCGTTTTTCAACAACACCATTGATTCAGTAGCAGCTTTATAAGCAATCGCTCTTTTTTGAGGACTTCCTACTATCTGTTCGGCTTTATCCGCATCAACATACGGATCATCAAACAAGCTTACCCTAAATTTATTGACCAGGATCCTGGTTACTGCATCATCCAACTCTTTCATGGATATTTTACCATTGAGAACATATTGCTTTAAATTTTTGAAACTTTCCGGGTCCGGGTTTTCAGTGTCAATTCCTGCCTTAAATGCCAGATATCCTGCTTCATCAGTTGAAGGTGTGATTTTGTCGATATTTTTCAAGTTGCTTACGCCACCATAATCGGAAACAATTACTCCTTTAAATCCCCATTCTTTTTTAAGTATGTCAGTCAGTAATTTTTTGTTGGCATGTGCCGGCATGCCCCAGAGTTCGTTATAAGATGACATCACATTCATGGCGCCCGCTTCCTGGATGCAGGCTTTAAATGGCGGGAAGAAAACTTCCCTCGCCGATAGTTCATCCACATTGCTGGGTGCGGTGTTGTTACCGCCTTCGCTTTGCCCGTGCACACCAAAATGTTTCAGTGTTGCTGCCACATGACTATCATCCAAATACACACTGTTACCCTGGTAAGCCTTTACTTGCGCCACTGCCAAACGTGAAATCAAAAATGGGTCTTCACCCATTGTTTCTTCGGTTCTTCCCCAACGTGGGTCACGCACCACATCCACCACTGGTGCTAAAACCTGCTGGCCACCTCTGGCTCTTATTTCTTCGGCTACATGGGTATAAATCTCCGTCACCAGATTTTCATTCCAGGAGCTGGCCAATCCCATTGGTGTAGGAAAGCTGGTAGCATCTTTGGCTTGTTGACCGTGCAGGCCTTCTTCGTGAATCATTACGGGGATCCCGAGCCTTGTTTTTTCAACAAAAAATTTTTGAACCATGTTGTATAACAATGCTGCTTCTTTTGGAGCTAACCCGGGATTAGCCGGTCCTCTATCATCGTTGATTCGGGCAATTTCTCCCAACCCGTTTTTCAACGATTTTTCTGCCTTCGTTTCATCAAAATGACCATTGGTCATGATTGCTGATTTCTGTCCCCAAATGCATTGCAATTGCATCAGCTTTTCCTCCAACGTCATTCGGGAAAGCAAGTCTTTGGTTCTTACTTCGGGAGAAAGCTTTTTGTTTTTGTAAGGTGGCCGTTGGGAGAATGCAACAGGCTGTAAAGTGAAAGCAGCAAAAAGTAGAATGACAATTTTTTTCATGATGATTTTATTTAAATTCCTGAATCGTAAGACAAAGCGGTGTGTCCGCAAAAGAGTGGCGATGGACGATAAATGGTGAATCCACTATCGCTTACTCCTGAAGATTATTCGCTATTTAAAATCTTCCAGCTTCCATGCCTCTTTCCAATAAATTTTGGGAACGCCATTTTCCCAGGTAATGGGAAGCCATACATAAGTTGCCTTAGTGGTAACATCCCAATCAGTTCTTCTGATATTTCTCATATCAGTTAAGGCAACTTCTTTGGAGTTCCGCTCCCTCGGCTTAAGAGATTTGTAACGTTCACGGATTTTATCTTCCTCCTGCCTGGGAATGTTGGTGCCGCAGGTTTCGGGCATCCATCTATCGGCAAGTGCAACGTATAAATCTTTTTTGCCAGGAATTTTTATCACGTCTGTAATCTGCGAGCAATAGGAGGTGTGTGAAGTATCAGCAGGATGTGGATTGCCAAGGTCTGTATAGGCGCCATGATAGTCACTGAACATAGAAACCAGCGACTGGTTGGGTGAGAATCCTGAAGTGCCTGACGTAAACAAATAGTGCTTGCCGTTTCGCATGAAATGGGTGGGCGCTTCCCGGGTAGCAGGAGGAAGCTTTCCGGAAAAATGCACGGAATAATTTTCCGTCACAGAGGTAAAATCATCGGTTAAGGTTGCGCAAATCATTTCATAGTGAGGACGCTCGAACCAGATATACCCCTGGCCGGTTTTCTCATCCACGTATAAATCAAAATCGCCACTTTCGAACCCGTTTGGCCGAAATCCTTTTCGTATAATCTTATAAGGCCCTACGAAATTATCTGCTTGCAATACGGTCATAAACTGCCCATCATCCCCTCCTAATATCTTTATCCAGGCCACGTACTTGCCAGTTTTGGGACAATAAATAATATGTGGTCTATCAATCCACTGGGAAGGGTTAAGCGGCGAGTATATGTTAGTCATATCAGGCGGAATAATAAATCCTCTGTCTTGCCAGTTATAAAAATCTTTTGAGGTATAGCAGCGGATACCGTATGTCCAAATGTTACTACCTTGTGTTGTAAACTCTTTATTCTCGCCGTACCAATAGTAAGTGCCGTCTTTATAGAACACCGAAAACCCATGGGCTTGTATAGGCTTACCGTCTGTATTCAGCCAAATTGCTCCCGGCGTTATAGAATGATATCTTTTACTTTTCTCTACTTGTCGCACATGTTGTTTTAGCGGGGAGCAAGCTGCCAGTAATACAAGAATAACAGCAGAAGTATAAACAGTTTTTTTCATAATAATTATTGCTGCTATATACGAGTTTAGACAGGTTAACAAAAAGATTATTTCAATATCTCGTATCAATTTCCAGGAAATCTTCCACTTCTTTTAACCAGTGATTTTGAATAAAAGCAACATGAGCCGGGTGGTTGTTATAGGTATTATACAACTGCTGGGTAGCGAATTCCATAGATAGCCCGAATTCGAATTTGTTTTGCTTACTGGTTTGCTTCAGACACTCAAATTTTTCTACACCGGGAATCGCAGCTAATTTTTTTGCTGTTGCTAAAAACGCTTGCTCGGATGGCGACCCTTTAGGATGTTTGAGTGTAAAAAAAACAGAATGGTATGTTCTTGTTAGGTTTGATGGTGTCATTGTTGATTGATAAACGATCAGTGAAAAAGGAGCAGGGAAAGCGTGATTTCACGTTTGTTTCCTTGCTGGCAAGATGAAGATTGATCAATGTGCTACTTTGGCCCGGCTCGTGTATTATAGCCACCTGTTCGGCAATAGTTATTCGTCACCTTGTAACTGTTGCAATTACACGTTGATACCGGGTTAAGGCTGGTATTCCGTTATCAGTTACCTGAAATATTATGTGGATAGTGTTGCCTGCAGTGGCAACTGTCGGAACCGTAAAAGAAGCAGATTGCTTATTTGCATTTTGTATGCCCACTTTACCTATAAACGTGCCCGCCTCTTCATACTGCCACCATTGATAGATAAGGTTGTTCCCATCGGGGTCTTTTGCCATTCCACTTAATTGTACAACCTGTCCGGGCTTGACATTTAAATTGGCTACATGCTTTAGGTTTACTTTCGGCGCATGATTGGCGTCCTTGTAACTTTTTACACACCAGTCTGCACGGGCAGCAAAATCATTTTGTATTGCATCCCCCCATCTTGACTGCGGAAAATTCGCATCTTCTTTTTTATTGAAAGGGTTAAAATCTGTAACATCTTTTCCATCCTGCCAGAGGCGTGAATTAGTTTTTGATGGCACAAATCTTCCGCCCCATCCACCATAGGAGGGATTTTCAACACTCCTTAATCCTGTGTTGATTAAGTATAAATAAGCAGGCGAGTCACCCTCGGAAATAAAAGCGAATTGTTTCTTTCCATTCTTTCTTGCTTCCGCAGTGTCACCATAGTTGTCGTCAGGATCTGCCGCAAGTTTGTGTGCATCTCCCCAAAGAAAATAGTTACCTGCCAGCGACCCATGATTGAACTTAATATTTTTCGCAAACCAGGGGCCATCAAGATAGGATTGCATGTCGGAAGGAACTGCTTTATCCCATGGATAAGCAAGACACCAAAATTGAGTTGTGTTATAAACCACATGTATATCCGGCCAATTAACTGAAATGTATTTTTCATAGGTTCCATCCTGGTCAAGTATGATATAGATTGTTGCCTTATCGCATACTTTTTTATACATGCTTTTCCATTGTGAGGTATGCTTATACGTATCCTCAATAGATTTTAATGCACGTGCCACGGTATTAGTACCACCCCATATTTGCAAATGCAGGGGAACAGGGTTATCATCAAGCAATAATTTTTTTATAAAATCAGAACCTTCTGTATCGTGGCCCATTTCGCCTTCCAAATCAATGTTGCCTACTTTCACCAGGCTTTTTAAATAATGGGGTGCCGGATAGTTTTTATCATGTTTTAGAAGGTTCTCATACACGCTGGCATATTTATCAATGAAGTCCTGCATCCACTCTGTACCAAGCCAACGTAATGTTGTGCGGGGACCATATTCCTTACTCCAGGGCCTGTTAGAAGTAAAGATGGTGCCCTTGCCATCACCGGCATAATGAAACTGGGAACTACTATATACCAGGCCAGCAATATTGAGTTCATTGGCGTATAACAGCAGCCTGATAAAGGAATCAAAGTCGTCTACTTCGCCATCGGATGTAATGACGGTACGAGGTTGTATTGTCTTTGCCTGGCAGCTTGCCTGCTCTGTCAAACCCATCAAAAAAACGATTAGCAACATGGTAATTGTTCTTGCTCTCATGTATGTTTTTAAATTCATGTTTAACTATTTAATTTCAACCCGCTTTCACCTCACTACGATCGTATTCTTTCCCTCTTTTAAAACATAGTTTTTGTTCTTCCACACAAACCTTCCTGTTGTGTTAGATGGAAGTTCAATGGCTGCATTCAGCTGTCCATTTGCTACTGAATATTGAACCTTGATCTTTCCATTCGGGTGCGGCATCTCTCCTCCAATTTTCTTAATGGTCCCAAGATGTGGCTCAATCTTCACCCTGGCAAAACCCGGCGCATCGGTATCAATACCAAGAACGGTTCTGAAAAATTCAATGTTCGGACTGGCACCCCATGCATGGCAATCGGACCTTGTTCCATTCACGTCGGATGTTTCCGCCCAGGTGGTCAAGCCCATGGCTATGTTTTCCCGCCATTTGCCCAACCAGTTCATATAGTCATTTCCCAAACCTGCTTTCGTTAGTGCCTGGTGTAAATAGTATTTGAAATAAATGGAAGCAGGTGCTAATGAAGTGTCGGTCAACAATTGGGTAGCGATTGCTCCCGCTTGTTCCTTAGGTACCAGGCCGGTTAAAATCGCCAACGCATTGGCATGTTGCGAGAAAAGGTCTTTTTCTGTTCTGTCGGCGAAAAGCTTTTTTGTGTTGTCCCAGTACTTTTTCTGGATGGTGGTCTTTAGTTGAGCAGCTGCTGCTTTGTACCTTAAAGCGAACTCTTTGGTTCCAATTTGTTGCTCCAAATCAGCCGCTACCTGGTAAGCCCATAGCAATTGTAAATCAAGTAAAGCAGCATAACCATCTTTTCCAACCGGCGCATTACCTCCCTCCCAGCCATTAACGTAAACCCAATCGGTAAACGTCCAGTACGGAACATCCTTTAGTGAGCCATCCGATTGCTGAAACCCTTTAAAGTAATTCAGCACCTGCCTTGCCCCTGCCAGTTTAGCTTTCACAAAAGCAATGTCTTTCCCATACATCATGTAATCGTGTATCATCGCAATATACCAGAGCGAAAACGTAGTTATGTACTGGGGCAACACGGAAGGATGACGGCTGGCTGTTATCCCTTCAGGCAAACGCGAATGATCCATTAGGTTTAGCGCATTTCGCAGGAGCCTGTCATCGCCGCTATTGTACAACGACACCATTGCCTGGATCCGGGCATCACCAATGTATTGCAGTTGCTCGTAATAAGGACAATCCATGTAAGTTTCTACGGCACATGAACGTGCTGTACGCCAACCAATGTCCAGCATCTTTTTCATTTCGGGATTGTCCGTTTCCAGCTTTGCGTTTAAGTCGAAAGGATAGCCTGTAAACGTGCCATAGAAATCCTCCAGAATCAAGGGAGTTTCTTTGGTTGTAATTCGCAACTGAATATACCGATAGGTGCGCCAGTTCAGTGTCGTAAATTGCTGGTTGGCTGTTCCATCCGCAAGAATGCTGTCAACCCTGCCAATCATCGTTTTTCCATCTATTTCATTCCTGTTTCCTTTCTCGGGGTATTTTGTAAACAATGCTTCCTGGTAGGTTATAGAAATAGCAGCGTTTTTACCCCCGCTGAAGAGAAGTGTAGGGTAAGCGTTCGTCAAAAAAGTTTGGTCGAGCAAAAGCGTTGCCACTGTATGGGGTGGAACGGTAATGGGTGTTTTAGCTGCTGGGAAAGAAGCCGGAACGGTAATGCCTTCTGCATGGCGTACCTGCACCAATCGCTGTGGAGTTAATTCCATCTGCGGCAAAGAAGACGGAACCAGCAGCCAGTTACTTATCATACCATATTGGCCCTTTACGTTTTTAGGGAAGCCAGGAGAGAGCGGCAACGAAGCCTTCCAGTTTTCATCCGGAAAGGAAAGTGTCTCCCATCCCTTTTGCTGCGCCGCCATGTTTATTTTTTCCCCGGGGCCGGCCACATAATAGGTTTCCATGCGAACAGGAATAGGGCTATAACTGCTATCCCGGATGCATTTCCATGTCTCGTTCGTATTAAGTATTTGAGCATCGCTGGTAGCACCTTGCAAAATAAATGCGGTATGTAAGGAAAGATGTCCTTCTGTTCGCAGTTCTGCTTCGTTCCAAACCTGTGCAGAGATGATGTTACGTCCTGCGGTAAGAAATGGCGCCAGATCAACTGTTTCATAGTTCCAATGGGCTATATCACCCCGTGCCGGTCCTAGTGATACCAATTTTTCATTGACAAATAATTTATATCGGTTGTCTGCCGAAACAAATACTGGAAAGCTTGCAGGAATTGAAGTGAGTTCGAGGCGTTTTCGGAAGTAATAAATCCCATAGCCAGTGGGATTGGCTCCCGGAACCGAAATCCACATTGCTTTCCAGGGTTCGTACAAATACGCTGCGTCAACTACCTGAGCCTTTAGCTTTAGCGTAAGCGGTAACAAGAAACCAATTATGAAGATTGGTAATTTAAGGCTATAGGTTAGACGAATGGTTGAAAGTAATTTCACCTTTAATGTTTTTGTTGCTATCGGAATGATATATTTGTTTTCTACTGCAAGTACTGCTTGCTTATTTTGTTTTCACTCGTTCTCCTTCTACATCATACATACCATTCATGAGCCCAGTGACCTGATCATTGTCTTTCTTTTTCAGGTTTAATTTTATCTGATATCCACGCATTTCATAATAAAGGATTATCTCGTTTTCTTTTAGTTCAGCATCTGTTACTTTGGAAATTTCTTTGCCCGAGGGGTCCTGTATTATGCCTGTAATCCTGCCGCTCTTCTTCTCCAGCGCAAAAATCATTTTAGTATCACCTTGTCCAAGTCCTTTGAATTGCACACTCCATTTGCCAACGAAGTAATCAGCTGTAGCTGTGTGTACTTCTTCTCGTTGAGATGGAACGATAGTGACAATTACTCGTTTATACCGGATCAGGCTGGGTGTGCCCTTATCTGTTACTTTCAGAATAAAGTGAGCGGTTTGAGGGCTGTCTACCTGTGGAGCTCTTACCTCTGGTATTACGGACATATTTTGAGCAGGCAGGATAGCTATCTTTTCGTTGAGTGTACCAGCTTCCTGGTATTGAGACCAAAGAAAACTTAAAGCATCTCCATCAGGGTCATTGGAAGAACTGCCATCAAGTGAAAAGATTTCACCGGATTTAACGGTGAGCTTTTCAGGCATTGCCAGTTTAGCAACCGGCGGATGATTGGAACTCTTATAATCTTTCGTACACCACATCATTCTTGCTGCAAAATCATTTTGAAAATCTTCCCGCCATCTCCAAATCGTTACATGGTTGTCTTTGTATGTACCCGTATCTTTTACCATAGCCCTTCCCCATTTGCCTTTCATCCACGGCGTATATTCGTCGTCGGCATTTGTCCAAAACGGTCTCGTTTCTTCTTCCAGCGGCACTATCCATTTTTTCTTAGGATCAAAGGGCGGCTTGTAAAATTCATAACGACCTCCCCAACCACCCCAGTTCGGATGTTCCGGCTCGTTCATTCCATTGGGGATAAGCGATAACCAGGATGGCGTGTCACCCTCCATTCCGAATGACACATCGGGATAAATTGTGCCTAATGGTCCATGTCCCTCCTGAATATTATGCGAAAGCCAATCATTGCTGATTACTTCGTTATTGGCTCCTGGAAATACATGGAGGATGGCAGACCAGGTAGCTGCATCATAACTTCCCGGACTGGCGATGTAAAATAAATCGGGGAAATTCTTGCGTATCCATGGCCCAGAATTGTCCTGGTCAGAAATCGTGTAAACTCTTAGTTTGTTTATCAGTCTTTTTGCTTCCCCTTCACTTTTCGTTTCCCTGATTTTCCAGAGTGTCTGCGCCAGAACGTTCGGTCCTCCCCAAACGGTCACCCATAGAGGACGATTGTCAGCTTTTTCCAGCATCCTGATAATCCATTCCGAACCTTCGGAGTCTTTTCCTTTTCCTACGCCTTCCATGCCATAAAGCGGAAGACCTTTCTTTACGAGGCCTGCCAGTTTTTGTGCTGGCGGAAATCCCGGCTCGTGCTTTAAGAGGTTAGGCTGTACTTTCCCATAGGCGTGAATTACCTTTTCAATAAGTTCTGGACTAACCTTCTTTGATTGATGAATAGAGGTGGAAGCGATGAGCCCTTCGATATCGATTTCGTTTGTATATAGCATTAGCCGAACCATCGACATGAAATCATCTGGCTCGTTGCCGATGTCCGTAATAACAATCAAACGATGCTTCGCAACTGGTTGTGCCATTGCAGGTATCCTCCACAAAAGCATCATGATACATACGGTCAACATCCGTCCCGCCTGCTTGAATTTTGTTTTCAATGTTTTAGATTTTCGTTTTTTATGATTGTCTCCACTGGTTAAGAAATGACCTTCCCTTGCTTTTCTCCTGGGCCGCCCACTACCACCATTTAAGGTCGCCCGGACAGTACCCTGCCGTTATCGAACGATGATAGTTACCCGTTCGAGGTTCTCCAGCGTTAAACCTGGCGCATCGGTTTTGCTGTCCCGCTGGCCAGAAGTGCGAAGCGTGATTATATATTCGCCTGGAGCGGGGAAACTGACTGTGCGTTTGACGTTAACCAAAGTCTGCGGCTTTACCAGGGTCGTTGCAGGTTCAAACTTAAAATCGCTTCCTCCCAAATACCAGTCATACTTTTTGATGTAGCCGGCACCGGGTGGCATTTCGATCCTGCCAACCAAATTAACCGGTTGGTTAATTCCGACCTCAACACGGTCGCCGCCGTTAACGGTCAGCCGCAACACAGGTTGGTGGCCACCTCTTTTCGCCGCTTTGGCTGGAAGTACAATTTGATTCATCGCATCGGTGCGGTATCGTGTGGATGAAAGTGGTGCGACGCCATGTTCAACCCATTCAATAAGATCGAGCAGTACTTGATGCAAGATGCCCCCGACGCTGACGAGGTTCGCTCTATAATTGAAGGGAGGAAGGGTAAACGGATATGCGCCATGGTTGGCATTCTGCTGGTAATAGATTCTAAACATATTGTCGGTCTGGGATACCCCCATCGCTTGCCTGACCTGGGAGGCATAAAATCCGCCAACATAAGGAAATGACGAAGGATCGGAAAGATTCTCAATAACGATCGTTTTAACCGTGAGATGGCCGGTTTCCCTGCGACCGCCGGACGCCCTGATATTCCCCAAATACGCGGTTTGAATAGTGCGCTGAACATATTTCGGTGTGCCGTCGGCATTCCTGTACTGGTTGTAGGCTGGGCTACCATTGTCGAGGATCGAATGACGCGGATAAAAAGCCACAGCCAGTAAGTAGCGATTATTGATCCTGATCTTTACGCCCGGCGCAAGCGCCCCCAGCAAAAGGCTGTCGTTGGCACCAGTGAGCGTAAGCATGTTGCCTTCCAGCTTACCGTTTAGTGCGTAGCCGTTACCGCTAGTGATGCGGGTCTTAGTATCGGAAGAATAGACGTAAAACTGCAACCCGGAAGTGCCGATTGACCCCAGGGCCGGCATCGTGGCGGCCTCGAAGGTAACGCCGGTTGGCGTGTGCTTTGCGTCCCACATAATGGCGGTGATCGTGGCATAACCGTCCACTTTTGCAGCGGTAAGGTAGGCTGGAGGATTGGTGCCTTCATACCCGGGCTTCGACCAGAAATCATCCTCGTAGGTGGAATCGAAGCTACGCGGCCCGCCCTGGTTGGCGCTTCCTACGTCGAACTTCATATCCTCAAGTGCTACACGAGCGAATCCGCCGTTCAGCAATTCGTCGAGAACGTCGCGTTGCTCCGTCGTAAGAGTGGCGTAAATGTCTCGTCCACTGCCGGGCTTAACCGCCTTCGCAATAGCCTGGCGTTTCTCCTCGGGGATAGCCAGCGCATAGAGGCCGTCCCACATAAACGAGTGGCTGTTGAGGCCATCTACTGCAATTACTGCAGGAACAATACCGTCCCAAACTCCCGTGGTGCCTTCGTTAGCACCCATCGCCTGTACCGACCCACCACTCTGTCCAAATATGTATCCATAGATACGGCTTTTGTTGTTGTAAAACTTATTTGCATACACCTTAGCAAGCTTGGCAGCCGCGGCAATGACCCGGTATCCAACGTTCGGATTTCCTGGCACCACACTCACGGTATAACCACCGTTGGTAAACGCGAATTCGTTGTTTAAAGTGTTTAAAACTTCAAAAGCCAACGGATAGGTTTGCTGAAAAAAACGGTTCCGCCAGACCCTCTTCTCGGGAAACCGCCAAAAAAAGCTGTGTTTAGCCGTTGTGGGGCTTTGAAGAATACCCGCAGGTAATTGAGCTTGCGTACGCAGCGCCGGGAAATGACCCCAGACTTCAGTGTAAAAGATGGTGGATCCATCGGTAAGCTTTAGTGACTTCTCGTTTGTACTGTCGATCACCATTGTTTTGTCGTTATAGTCGGGATCAACGCACGAGGCATCGACTACCATAGGCGGCTCTATCCCGCCAAACTGCGGTCGACCTACGAAGTTGCATGGCTGCGCTGATGCGATCGGGCCAATCAGCACCCCTCCAGCTACCGACAGAAAAATAAATAGCAATTTTTTTACTTGTTCCCGACTCATGGAGGAATGAATAACTCCTAAAAAATGTACCCCGTTAAGCATTTTTGAAATTGACATATTTAAATATTTATTCTTGTAAACTCTCTATTAATACCTCTCCTGTTATTTTGTTTTCACCTGGTCACATTAAGCATGTAACACTACCTCCACGCCCCAGTAATAGGGTGACCAGCTTTCAATTTTTAATCTTTAGGATTCATTTTTTGTTTCGCATTAAAAACTTCAATGGCTGTATTAACTGCCTGCTGCATGGCAGTAGCATTGCCCCACCCCGTATAATATGCTAAGTGAAGCACTGCTTCGTGCAGTTGTTCTTCGGTCAATTCTTTGTTTGCCAGGGCTCCACTTATTTGTACCTGGAGCAGATCAGCCCGGCTAAGTGAAGCGGTTGCTCCAATCGTCAGCAATCGTCTGTCACGGATGGAAAGACCGGGACGGCTCCAAATGTTTGCGAACAGGTGATTGACTGTTTCATTAATAAAAGGGAGATTAGTAGATGAAGAAGTACTGAAACCCTGGCCATAGACACGAGCCATCATTTCTTTGCCACGTTCCTGTGTATCTCCAGGAAGTGAATTCGGTTCTTTTTCTATTCCCAATGTTTGGTCGGCATGCGTTAGGGCTACGTCAACAAGGGGAACATCAATCCCTAAAGTTCCGGCCAAATCCTGCGCTGCTTCTAAATCTTTCATCATTAGCGGTTCAATCACCTGGACGACTTTTTTGGGTAAGTTGCCGTTTGCATCACGTTTGCGAAACAGTTGCAGGAGTGTTGTTCCTCCGGGGTCGGCCGTTTCAATTACTTCCAGGAGTTTTTCTGGTTTGACACCCGCTGCTTCAGCCAACATTCCTGCTTCTGCCATTGTATACCAACTGCCAAAAGTGACGACGTTACGTGCAATTTTCGTGGCCATGCCAGCGCCTACCGGTCCGCAATGAACCACCTTTTTAGCCCAGTCCTCTAACACCGGTCGTGCCCGTTCAACCACATCATCGTCTCCACCGACGATAGCGACCATTCCGTTTTCAGCGGCTTTGTTTCCAGGTGTCACACCACAATCCAGGAAACTAACGTTGGCTATACTACAGAATTCTGCCAATTTATGCATCACCGATAATGCCACAGTAGAAAGCAGAACGATAATGAGATTACAATGGGCGCCTTCCAATAGTCCATCCGGACCACAGATTACGTCTAAAGCTTGTGCAGCATTTACCACAGCAACCATTACTACATCACTTGATTTTGCTACTTCAGCGGGTGACCTCAGTGGATGTGGAACACCAGGCATGCTATCTGCAGCATCAGGTCTGATATCATAAACAGCCGGGATGCGGCCACGGCGAACCAGGCTAATGGCAACACCGCCTCCGATCATACCCAAACCAACCACGCCAGCCCTTGGGGTGTTTCTCTCTCTCTTAAGAAGGTGAGCATTCATTTGATCGGTTTGGTCATCCATATTTATTATTCGGAGCTGGTTTGATGAAAAGGCCGGTGGCCCGGTGCTCTCAAATAGCTTGTTTTTATTCCCTACTTCCATTACCTCCTCAGTTTTGCGTCTGCGATCTTTAATTCATTAATGGGTGCCTGGGGCACCAGTGCTCTATTTACTTTTTCGACAATCATCTCTTTTGGAAGCGTGAAAGATTTCGACTGCTTGATATCCTGACTAGATGCGCCAATTTTCACAACGTAATTTCCGGCATCGGCAATCCAGGCCGATTGCGTTGTATTGAAAGAAGCAAGGTCTTTTGAAGATAGTGTAAACGTGATGGTTTGTGATGTACCCGGTTTGAGCAAAGCTGTTTTGGCGAATGCTTTTAATTCTTCTGACGGCTTATCAAGTTTTCCCTGCGGCGCACTTAGATAAAGCTGTACGACTTCTTTTCCCGGTACGTTGCCCGTGTTGGTAATTGTTACCATGGCTTTAATAGCGCGAGAAAAGCCTGGTGAACTTAACTTCAAATTGCTGTATGAAAAAGTGGTATAACTCAAGCCATATCCAAAAGGAAATGCAGGTTTTACGCCAAAGGAATTATAGTACCGGTAGCCGACATAGATACCTTCTTCGTACACCACCTCATCTGATTTGCCCCCGTAACCGGGAAAGTTTTTGGCCGAGGGATCATCTTCATATTTTACCGGGAAAGTAGTAGCCAATTTTCCGGAAGGATTAACAATGCCGCCTAAAAGGTCTGCCACTGCATTTCCTGCTTCTAGTCCAGGTTGCCACGCAAGCAGGATGGCATCTGCATTGTTACGCCAGGAGGCCGTTTCTATTGCACCACCAATATTTAAGACCACAATCAGCCTTTTACCCTTAACATGGAAGGCACTGGCGATATTTTCAATCACCACTTTTTCTGTATCAGATAAATTAAAATCAGCTGCTATTTTTCTGTCTGTTCCTTCACCTGCATTACGGCTGATAGTGAAAATGGCAAAATCTGCTTCGTCAGCGCTTTTTGCTATTAAGTCAGCATCTATTTTGTACTCGGGTGTTACATGTGGTGCGCCCACAGTAAGTCCGGGCTTTTTTGGATGAGCGGCTTTATCCTGTTGAATATAGGCGGTATAAACTTCCTTTAAGTTATCAAGGACTTTAAAGCCTGCTTTTAACAAACCCTGGTTAATGGAAACAGCGTAGGCAGTATTAACTTCACCACTACCCGTGCCACCCATAATTGTTTCGTAAGAACCGTTGCCGAATAATGCGAGACGTGCTGCCTTTTTCAATGGCAGCACGTCATGCTCGTTTTTAAGCAGCACCATACTCTCCGTGGCAGCGTTTCTTGAGATCGCTGCATGCGCCTTTAAATCAGGCTCGTTGGAATATTTGTAATGCTGAAAAGAAGGTGTCTTTAATAAATAGTTTAGGATCCTCTCAACATTCTTATTCAAATCAAGGATATCAAGCGTTCCATTTTTCACTGCATCAACAATAGCCTGTGTTTTGTTTTTGCCTCCAGGTTCAATTAAATCGTTTCCTGCTTTCATTTGCGCAATAGCGTCTCTTCCGCCATACCAATCGGTCATCACGATTCCTTTGAATCCCCACTCACTGCGAAGAATGTCCGTTAACAGGTCTTTGCTTTGGGAGGTGTAAGTGCCATTTATTTTATTATAAGAACTCATAACCGTCCATGGTTGTGCGTTCTTAACCGCTATTTCAAAACCTCTTAAATAAATTTCCCGAAGGGCTCTTTCACTAATAATGGCATTGATGACTCCTCTTTTTGTTTCCTGGTTGTTTGCTGCAAAGTGTTTGATAGAGGTGCCTACCCCATTCGACTGTATTCCTTGTACCATGGCACTCGCCATATAACCAGTCACAACCGGGTCTTCGGAATAATATTCAAAATTTCTTCCGTTAAGCGGATTGCGATGTATGTTCATACCGGGACCTAAAATCACGTCAATACCATATTCCCTGATTTCATTTCCGAAGGCTGCACCCACTTTTTTGATGAGGGTGGTATCCCAACTGGATGCCAACAATGTTCCCACGGGGAAAGCAGTAGCATAATAAGATTTAGAGCTGTCTCCTTTTTGAAAAGGATCTATCCGTACTCCAGCAGGACCATCGGCGAGAACCGAACCAGGTATATTGAACCGTTCGATACTAAAGGTGTTGCCGGCAGCACCTGGCACTCGGCCATCAGCATCCCCAATTACAGGGGCATTATTACCGGCCATGCGCAATCCTGTTCCTACCACTAGCGATGCTTTTTCTTCCGGTGTCATCGCATCTACAATGTCATGCACAGAATTTTTGCCTAATTGCGGCAGCTTATTCTGGGCATTGCTGCTGGCCGAAACAGCAACAAACAGGCAAAGGAACAGGTTGCGAAAATTTACAGGTTGCATGATGGCTTAATGTGACAGGAATGTTGAACTTTTTTTAAGCGGCTTTTTATTTTACAACCACCCGTACCCGGTCAAGGTTTTGAATACGTGTAAATAGTGTTTTGGTATCACCCTGGCGTTGTGACGCTACCCGCAGGGTTGGAAAATAGGTTCCAGGTTTGGAGAATGTGTAAGTTGTTTTCAACGTTACCCGGGATCCAGTTTTATCGGCAGGCGTTAAGGTTGCTTTAACTGGAAAAGAAGCGGATTTGTCAAAAATCCATCCATTACGTTTGCTCACATCATCTACTTCACCTTCTAAATGCCATGCCGCTGCAACCACCTTGCCCCTGTTTTTTGGTACTTCTACTTCAGCAGTGAAAGTGACAGGTTGGCCAACTTTCACATCGGCTCTTTTGCCGCCATTGGCTTTCAACATTACTACCGGTTGAATACCGCTGCGTTCGTTTGCTGTTGCCGGGATCGCCACTTGTCCATCAACGATTTTATAATTAGTAGTGGCTGCAGGTGCAATGCCTTTTTCTACCCATGCACTAATATCCAGCAGTGCTTGCTGCAATATGCCAAGGTAACCAACGGTACGAGTTGGGTCGTCTTCTATTGGAGTATCGCCATGCAGTGCATGATCTGTATACCAAAGGCGGAAATTGTTATCGGTGTTATCGCCCAGGATCTGCTTTACTTTCGTACGGTACCAATCAGCTTGCCAGGCGAATGCTTCGCGGTCCATAACCGATTCAAGTAAAATCATTTTTCCCTTGAATTTTCCGGACGCCGATACACCACCTGATGCTCCCTTCGTAAATGCTGTAGCTAACAAAAATGGACGCTGTGGATAGAGCGGCTTGCCATCTTTATCAAGAAATTGTTTGTATACCGGGTATTCTTCCACTGAAGGTGGCAACTGGTGCCGGTGATAGGTTTGTACGGCCAGAAAATTGGAATTGTCCACTTGCACCTCATCGCCTGGCTTTACCAATGCAAGCACGGCGGCGTCAACTGGGCCAAGAACCACTTTATCACCTGCGATCTTTGTAATCTGCAAGGTTTTACCAGCGGCAGCGCCGGTTTTGATAATTAAATCGCCACCAAGAAACTGGATCCCGGGCAATACATTTTCCAATTGATACGCCACTGGCATTCCTCCCTCTACCCCACCTATAGACTTCCAGGCTGCATCCGCTGTTCCTCTTTCCTGCGGCGACACGGGTTGCGCCAAACCCAATTTGACAGCTTCGTCAATAGCAATGCCTGCTTTTATCTTACTAGGCTGCTGGATACGGGCCTTTACAAGCGATGCAGGGGGATTAGCACCTAAATAACCAGGCACATTCCAAAAAGCACTATCAAAATATTTTCTGTCGGCTCTTACAACTCCTTGATACAACACTAAAAAGCCGTGGATACCCATTGTTTTGTAGCCGAACCAGGATTGTGGTGGAAAACCCATCATGGTTACTTCCCGGAGTGCTTCGTTCTCTTCCTGGTTGAGCCCTCTATACATATCTCCGCTGCCTCCTGGCTCTAATGCATCTATTATTTGGGGAAGCTTGTCATACAATATTCGCATAGCATGCATACGAATAGTGAATACATTGGGTATGGCCATGGATGAGCCCAAGACATAGGGAACTGCACCATCCCAAACTCCTTCCGTGTTTTCCATACCACCCACTGTTCTGAATGCACCACCACTTCCACCAAAACAGTAGCCATACGGACGTTTACCTCCAAAGATTTGGGTTGCTACAACTCTCGAAAATTGCGCAGCGGCAGCATTGACCCGAAAAGCACCAAAGGATGGGTCGCTGGTTGCAGGTTTTGCAAAGTCTATTCTACCTCCCTGGTTGGTTTCAATTAAATAGGCGCCATGCGTAACGGAGAACCCAATTTTATCCTCTTCACCGGTAGCGGCTTGTGATAGATTTTCATTATCAGGGAACGGCGTGATGTATTGAAAAAATCTTCCCTGGTATTTTTCTTTAGATGGGAAGTAAAAAGAGAAACGAGCGCCGTTTCCCTTAAAGCCACCATGCACATAACGGTGCCGAACTGGCTTATCCCGCCATTCATCTATATCGATAAACGGTTCTTTAAATACCGTGTCCATTGTTGCAAAACTTTTTGCAAGCTGATTGCTCAACTGGGGCAAATTGTTTTGCGCTTTTAGAAGGGAAGAACCAAGAATCCCCAGCAGGAGCAAGCCTTTCGTAACTTTTGAAATTGACATGTAGAAATGTTATTATTGATAAACTTATAATTTGATTTTATGCATCTATAGCGTATCTAGCTTTCGCTCTGCCTCAGCTCCATTTAGAATAGCTCAAATCTGAATTATTTTGTTGCTTTCACCCGTACAGCTTCCACATCAAACATCCCCATTGCGTTTCCAGTGGCGTGGTCTTCGTCTTTTTTTGTTAACTCCGTAATTACATCGTGTTCGTTGATGCTATAATACAAAGTGATGGTGTTAGCATTCAATTCTGCCTTTGTAATCGTAGACAGTTTTTTTCCAGTTGTGTCTTGCACAACCCCAATAATCCCTGTATCTTCTTTCTCGAGGACAAAAACCATCTTCCTATCACCACTTGGTGTTCCTATCACAAGTGTACTCCACTTGCCTGCAAAATATTCCACACCTGTTTTCGTTTGTGCGTCCGCATTTAGCGATAAGAATAAAGAAAAGATGCCTAGGAGAGAAAAGGGGAACTTTTTCATAAATGAAGCAATTTTAATTGGTATGTAGAAGGATTAGTTTTGTTGTGAAGGAGGTTGAGTTTTTCAAGAAACAGAATAAGGTGATTTTATAATGTCGCAATGCTTTCGTTTTAATTATTATTGACAATGAACAAAAGTCTTAATAAAGTAGCCCTTAGAGAAATACTTCTTTTGCCATTTCTGATACACTATTTACACCCCTCGAAGAATAAGCAACTACCGGCACCTACAATAAGTGTTTGTTCTGACGAATGAGGCAGGTTTTGAAAAGATGTGTTTTAAGACAATAAGGACAAGCGTTAATTTTTAAAAAATTACTCATTTTATCTCTCATGCTTTTTACTGGGTTTATTCCTGGGCTGTAGAGACAATGATAAAATAATTGAAGTCAAGGCGGAATCCAAAAAGTATAACGAAAGTGTTCCAGAGTCAACCGGAAAGTTAAAGCAATTAAATATAAATATTTTACTTGACCTTTCTGGTAGAATTGAACCAAATAAATCCTAAGCAGCCTGAACAAAAAGAAAGAGATGTTTCCGCAATTATGGTTTTATGCCACGCTTTTAAAAACACCGTCAATGCATTTAACATAGGGGCAAAATCTATAAAGGGGAATTTAGTTGAGTCAATGGTGCAGGGGGCTGTGGCACATGATGATAGGTAATTACTACTATGGGCAAATGTTCTACTCCCAAGGCTGCAATTGCTGGATATTCAAATTTAACAGTGGATTGTTTGATGAGTTATCCGACTACTTTGAAGCATATATGATAGGATGGTTTTGGGTGATTAGCGGTCCTGGCAGAAATAAATAAGATGCAAACCATACGTTAATGTGTTTTTAAGGCGTTTAAGATAGACTGAAAATCTTTATTTCGCTGAAAATTTGTCCATGTCTAACATCCTGATTGTTGAAGACTCAATTGATTTGACACATATGTATGTACAGTTGTTTGCTGCGTATCGTCATAATGTAACCGTAGTACGTACAGGGAAAAATTTAGAAGTAGTTATAGAAGAGTTTAAGCCTGATCTTATCCTGCTTGACATTTATTTAACCCGTGAAGACGGCAGGGACATATGCAAAGAATTAAAACAAACACACAGCGCTATTCCAATAATTATGGTATCTGCAAGTTTAAATCTTAAGGATAAGTTTATTGCTTGTGGTGCTGATGATTATGTTGCTAAGCCATTTGATATAAAAAATCTAATGGATAAAATATCTAACTGGACACAAGTAAAATAGTAGGCAATTTTCGCTTCTTCCACCTGGCAGAATGAAAACTGAAACATCCCTTCTCATCAATGGTTGAAATGAGTTAGTTAAATATAACGATAGCAGAACCATTTTTATAACCAGTAAAGTATGAATGGAATACTTTATTAGAACTATTGCATATAAAAAATAGAGGCCTTATCTTACCCATCCTGTTTTAATAGGAAAACAGATGACTTATTTTCAGGGCGGTGTTTCAACAGCAGCCCTTCTTTATCTTTAAAATAATAGATAGTCAATAAATACAAAGCATTCGTTTTCTTAGGGGTTCGGTTAAGTCAAGGGCACTGTCTACACAGGTAGCCCTTTTTTTATTATTGTTATCAATTCGCTAAGAAGGTATAACAACTTGTTTTTATTTTAAAAGGGTAATAATTTCATCCTGGTTTTAAAGGATATTGGACAAAAAACGGGGCAGCTGTTTTTACAGTAAGCCCCATTTTTATTACTGTGTAGGTTCAATAAACTCACTATAAATTAATATGTGGTATGGAAACTGTTTTAGTACTTTACTTTTAATTTTTTTACATTTACAGCAAGTAGTTACTCCAAAATTCTACATCAACTATGGTAAAGAATTATATCCTCATGGTTTTCATTATTATGGGCACTGTCAGTACCGGATGCAATTCCGGTAATGATAACAACAAATACCAAAACCTGAAATTTGAATCTGTAAGTGACAGCGTGTATCAACCGGATGAAAATTATAAACAGGGCCTGGCTACCTGGAAGCAGTATTATGAACATTGCATGAATCAACCCATATTTGCCGATGCATTTTATTTACAGCTGCAGGACAAAATCAATATTGGTAGTATTAACAACGAACATGCAACAGACATTACCAAAGGACTGAAAATTTTGGATACCGCCAACAATCAAAATCTTTTCCACTTGCTGGCGATTATGAATTCTGCCAATTGCAGTGATACCCTGCCGCTAAGCAATCATTTAAGAAAAGATTTTTATGCCGAGATAACAGAGTTATTAAGTATGTCGCCGGAATATAAAGGCCTGCCGGCAATTTTCGACAGTACAAAAATGAATATAAGAGTAGGTACGTTGTACTATGATGCACTGAGGCCTGATACCCTGATCAGCACACTTAACAGAACGACTGATTCATCATTGATCCGTTATAAAGAATTGTTGCTGCGGCCGGAAAATGTATTGCTCGCACAAACAGTAGATATGATCGGCTTCAGTGCAGCATTTCCTTTAAAAAGTAAACTTACCAATGAGCAGGAAACTGCACTAAAAAAGGGTGTTTCTTTCAGTCTGAATTCATCAAACGATAAAGTCAGTTTAGCCCTGCTTTCGAATAATACAATCCGCATGCAGGTAAATAAACGCTACACCGTACTCGGTAAATTTTTAAAGTTGAAAGTCAGTTAATGTTCAGGCAGGCTGGCATGCCTAGCCAATATTTTCATGGACTTTGGTATCGGGCCGGGTAAACACTTCTCTACTGTGCCGAACGCTTTTATATTCGTTGTCTCCATTGTTCAAAATTTGTTTAGGTGATCACTTTTCTTTTTTCGCAGAAAGCACAGGGGTCACTTCTGAAAGTTCTAATGACTTCACCATATCTTTTGTTGCCGCCTTATATTTTATAAAGTGAATGGTTTCCCTATGGTACCGCACCATCCCACACACCGTCGGTATTTTCTATGCCGCCAATGTTACGGTAGGCACCACCACTGCCGCCGAATGCATAGCCATACGGCCGCTGTTGCGTACCATATTGCTGCGCAGCAATAACCCGGGAGTATTGTGCACAGGCAGCATTGGCACGATAAGCCCCGATCGTTGCATCAATCCCGAACCAGGCATGCCTGCACCAAATTTTCCACCTCCATTCGTTTCAATAAAATAGGCGCCGTTGGTAACGCAAAAACCAATCTTATCACCTTCGCAGGTAGCGCCCTGCGATAAATTTTTATTGTCCGGCACCGGGGTAATGTACTGGAAGAAATGGCCCTGGTACTTTTCTTTAGGAGAAAAATAGAATGAGAAACGGGTATCTGTTCCCGTGAAACCTCCATGCACATAATGATGACGCACCGGCTTATCCCGCCACTCGTCTATATCCACATAAGGTGCTTTGAACATGGTATCCTGCGTTGCAGTGTTCTGGCCAAATATCCGGCCTATGCCTGTTATCAGTAACAACAAGCAAATCATCACATGCAGGTAGCTTTTCTTTCTTTTCATTGTCAGGTATTTTTAATTTATTGAATGCTATGCTATCAATATTTATACAACTTAAACTTCACGATATTGTAATTGCCGGTAGCCGATGGTTGAAATCTAAACATACCGGAGAACCCTTTATTAAATCCGAAGCCGTAATCTCCACCACCTGTGCCTTCATCACCATTCAACCGTCTTATCGTAATCCATTTGCCATTTACGAATGATCCTTCATCCATATATTCGATGTCTATTTTTGTTTTTTGTGTATCCGCTTTTATCGGAGTAAATGTTGCTGAGAAATCTTTTCCAACAACAATAAATTCATCCGCTCCGGTGGCAAAAACAATTCCACCTGCTGACATCACTCTTTTGTCTGATGATGAAAGACCTGCTACCGCACCTCCTGCCGGAGCAAACAGCGGTTGAGATAGATTTACTTTTACACTGTACCCATTTAGTTCAAAGCTTTGAGACTTATCCGTTGTATCTACATAGATGCCAGCCATTGTGCCTTTTCCCTGGTGTTGTAATATCAGCTGCTGTACCTGTGATAAAGCTGCATAGCTTTTGGTGATAGGATCTTCTTCCGGTGAAGATTCATCTATACCAAAGGGAGAAAAGCTGATCGCATCCTGCTGGCCATATGCCCAAAAAGCCAGGCTGGCTGATGCAGCACCAGGCTTGAATTCAGGAATAAATACGGGGTTGCCGGGGCGATGATATTGCTCAATAGTATAACGGGCTTCGGGTATGGATACATAAATATCCGGTGCAATAAAATCAATTGCCGGTGCAGCTTGTCGCCATACATCCAGCGTATGAGGTACAGGTCCACCACTAGGATATCTTGAGGGCCAGCTAAAACCATGTTGCTTTATCCAGGCATTTACATACATCGGTATGGGGTAGGCTTCTTTACCAGCGGCGGCTACCTGCCCGATGTATCTGGCATAATGATACACGGTAAACAATTCTTCGGGCAAATAAGAAAGTGCTGTTGCATCTTCTTTATTCAACACCGATTTCCCAAACACTTCCTCCCAGCTGCCAGAAGTTTTATTGCCATTTGCTTTCCATACGCTGTCCAGCTCCGGTTGCAGTTTTCCTTTATTGGCGACCAAATAATTCACCAGGTCAGCAGGAACGCCCTGGTCATATGCCATGATGGCTGCTTCATTGTAATCCCTTGGTTCATAAAATAAACCAACTTCATTTTCTATCTGTGCGGTGATCACCGTTTGATATTTTTCATCTACCTGGCGGATATGTTGCATCACTGCTTTGAAAGCCTTTGCGTCGGCTTTCATGGAAGCCTCACCCAGGGCAGACAGTACAACAAATGGCTCTCCTTTTTTATTCTTCACCCTGGGGAATCTTTCCGTATTATTTTTCACCCATCCCGGAACATACATGGAATATCCGTTCTTCCACGAACCAAACCATAAGATGACCAGGTGCAGGTCATGCTTTCTTGCTCCATTGATCATGCTATCAACCAACGCAAAATCAAACCTGCCTTCCTGCGGCTCCACAAGTTCCCAATACACAGCAGCTATAACGGTATTGAGGTTTTTCTTTTTCATCTGCTCCCATATTGGCCGCATATAAGCAGCGCCGGAAGTGCTGGAATTGTGTAACTCTCCGCCTAATATTAAAAAGGGTTTGCCTTGCACGATTAATTGCGTGGTGCTTCCCTTTTTTTCAAGATGAGGTATGGCAGTTTTTTGTGCAGATAGCGTGGTTGCCGCTATTGAGAAAATAATAATCAATGAAAGTTTTTTCATGCTGGCAATTTTATTTTTTGCATCGTTGTTGTGAAGGTAGTGGATATCCAATGCTACTTTACATCCATTTGTTTCCACTCTCCCGTCTTCACATTGATTGTCCATGGCTTCGGTTCCGGTAGCCATAGTTTGCCCGCTCCAATTTGTACCGGCATCCAGATGTAACGTGAATCCCACAAGGCAGTAGGTTTCCACCGGTCGCCCATAAAAATCACCGTGGTATCTTTTGTACCTGCAACTTTTATAAACATGGTAGATTGTGAGCTATAAGTTTTTGTATCTGTTGGAGCGATATCAACAAACTCACTCCATGGACCAGCCAATGAAACAGCCGTGGCAACCTTGTTTGCGTTGGGCGACCAGCCGGTTAATGTTGACCCTACCGCATAATACAATCCTTTATAATGAACAACTGCACCGCCTTCCAATGGCGATTGTATAAAGGCGGTTTCCTTTTCAACACTTAAATAATCATCCGATAATTGAGCGATGTAAAATCCTTTTACAGGACGGCATTCAAAGATTAAATAGGCACTGCCATCATCATCAATAAACTGCCCGATATCACGACTCTCTTTTCCCAATGGCCGGAAGGTTTTTATCAATTTAAACGGACCTGTAGCCTTGTCACTTACTGCAACACCTACGCTTGCATAATCATAGGCCCATGCAGATTTGGATACCCCTTTCACTGCACCATCAAGGTGCATGTACATTACATATTGCTTTGTTTTGGTATTGTAAAAAACTTTGGGTCTTTCCAACACCCATTTGTTATTTTCCAACACGGTGTCTGGTTTGGTCAATGCTATTACATCTCCCCTGAATTTCCAGTTCATCAAATCTTCAGATGAATAACAACTCACATAACGATGGTTGGTGTCTAATCCCGGCCTGCGTTCTTCCCCGTACCAATAGTATGTTTTATCCAACCTGATGATACCGCCACCATGTGCCTGGATATGATTGCCCTCTTCATCAGGCCACACTTCGCGGGGAAGGATAGCAGTTTGTTTTTGCGCAAATGCCAATGACACCAATAAGGTGAAGGATGCAGTAAGAAAGTGTTTTTTCATACAATTGTTTATTGAAAAATACAATTTCCAAATCTATTATTTCATTATAATTTTTATCGAAGCTTCTGCTAAACCCATTGCAGTTGCTTTAAGGATTATATTACCAGCAACACCTTTCGGTCTGATAATAACCAATCCTCTTCCCTGGTAAACTTTTTTATGGTTTTGCTGAAAGCTGGATGCATCATCAAAACTTCCGTTGCCAACGCCTGCAATGGTGGCATTTCCTGCAAGATGGTAAGTAATTACTATGTCATCAATATTGGGTACAACGTTTCCTTTTTCGTCAACAATGGCTGCATTGATGTAAGCAAGGTCATTGATATCAGCTTTGATTGTATTTCTATCTGTAGTCAACCGCACAGCAAACGGTTTACCTGCAGTTGATAAAGCACTTGATCCTGTTTCTTTATCACCATCAAAACTTTTTGCTACCAGTTTCCCGGGTTGATATTCAATTTCAAAAGTTGCAGTAATGCTGGTATCCGGCACTGATTGTTCTGCAATGATCTTTCCGTTTAATTCCAGTTTTACGAGCTTGCTTCTTGTGTATACATGCACCAATATTTTCCTGCCCTCCTGTCCCGGCCATGTCCATGATTTTAATTCATCAGGAAATCCCCAGGGCGCTATTACTTCCTGCATATCGTCAGTGATGGGACGACGCACCAACATTTCAACCGTGCTTTTTTTCCACACAACATCCTGGTAGTATGCGGCCTGCTTTTTATTGCCAATCAAATCCAGGTCGCCACAGTAAGCATTGAATACTGACCACTTTGGCATGTAGAAAAGCCCCATGCGGATTAGCCCGGTTGGCAACTTCCTGGATGCAGGAACCTGAACCGGTCTGCCGATACCCGCTTCACCAATATAATCCATCGCTGTCCATTTAAAGCTTCCTAACATGTAAGGATTTTTTATCGGGTACTCATAATTTTCCAGCGCACTTTGTGGAGTGTATTCTGTAACAATAAAAGGTTTTTTGGGATGCTTTGCATGCTCTGTTTCAAAGCGGTGAGCCGTAGCGCTGTCACGAACAAAAAATTTAGAGGTGCTTTCTAAAAAGTAATTGTATCCATCCACATCAAGATTCAACAGGTAAGGCGCATAGTCTTCGAATGGCTTCTTTGTATAACCCGGCAAATAAGCAATGCCCGCTGTCACCGCCCTTGTATCATCGAGTTTGCGCACTTCGTCTGCCAGCATTTTGGCGATGCGATAACCCGCAGTATCCGGCGCTTCAAAAATTTCATTGCCGATGCTCCACATGATAACGGACGGATGATTTCGATCTCTCATTATCATTGCATCTAAATCTTTTTGCCACCATTCTTTAAAATACAAATGATAATCCTGCGGATTTTTAGCAAGCTCCCACATATCAAATGCTTCATCCAGCGCCAGCATACCCAAGCGGTCACACGCATCGAGTAATTGATGCGATGGCGGGTTGTGACTAAGGCGAATAGCATTATAACCAACTTTCTTTAAGAGTTCAATCTTACGTTCTTCTGCACGGTCTATGGCAGCAGCACCCAATGGGCCATTGTCGTGATGAATACAGCCGCCTTTCAATATCACCCTTTTGCCATTTAGCAGAAATCCTTTGTCAGCATCAAAGCGAATACTTCTGATACCAATACTTGTTTCTACACGGTCTATGATTCTATTTCCAGATTTTATTTCTGTAACAACTTTATATAATCCAGGTGCTTCAAGTGACCATAGAACGGGATTGGAAATTGTGATGTTTTGTGAATCTGTTGTTGATGCATTTGCTTCAGGCAGCAAAGTCTTTTGTGTTTGTGCTACTGCTTTACCAGCCGGAGAAAGAATGGTTGTTACAAGTATAAAATTGCCTGCAGAGTTTTGTTCGTTATTGATAGTTGATTTTATTTGTATGGCAGCACTAGTTTTTGATACAACAGGTGTAGTAATGTACACGCCCCAAACAGCCACATGCACTGCTGCTGTAACGGTTAACCATACATGACTGTAAATGCCGGAGCCACTGTACCAGCGTGAATTTTTTCCCTCATTTTGCACCTTCACTGCTACAACATTTTCCTGGCCAGCAGGATTCAGGTAAGGCGTCAGATCGTAAGAAAAAGGCGTATAACCATAAGGATGATTGCCCAGCAAATGACCATTCAACCAAACTTCCGAATTCATGTACACGCCATCGAAATGTATAGTAACAAGTTTTTTCTCATCTGCTTTGGCAGTTATAAATTTCTTCCTGTACCATCCAGTGCCACCTACTGTAAATCCTGTAGCGGATGATCCAATACTGCTTTTGCTGAATGGACCAACAACGTTATCAGGTGTTTGATTGGGCAGGTCTTCTATGCTCCAGTCGTGCGGAAGATTTACGGTTCTCCATTTTGAATCATCATAATTCATCTCCTGCACCCCATTGATGCTGTCTTTTATAAAATGCCAACCGGCATCAAATGGCCTGTTACGGGTTCCTGTATTAATTTGTGCATGTGCAATGACAACACAGATCAGGAAATAAACACTAAAAATTATTTTTTTCATCATTAAGTTAATGATCACACTATTGAATGTTGGTTGTCGCAGAGATGGTATTGCTGTTACTGTTTTTAATAATGCTAATCAGGGAATAGTTTAAGAGTGACGGTGGCAAGATTGCCACCCATTCAGTTATTTAGCATTTTTTATCCGGTCACCTTCTGCATCAAACATACCCATCAAACTTCCGGTTACATGGTCTTCATCTTTTTTGTCCATCACCAGATTCACGTCATACCCCTGGGTAGTAAAATAAACAGTTAGTTGATTCTCTTTCAATTCCGCACTGGAAATTTTAGCTGTTTCCGCTCCCGTAGAATCTTTAACAACACCGGTCATTGTTGCATCTTTCTTTTCAAGCACAAATGTCATTTTAGCATCACCGCCCGGTGTGCCTTTAATCAGCACACTCCACGTACCGGTAAAATAATCCGCTCCTGTTTTTGCCTGGGCGTTTGCACCCATTGATAATAAAGAGAAAAAAGCTGCTGCGATAAATCACTGATTTTTTTCATTGTAATTTTTTTGTTGTTTGATTAAAAATTTGATTGAATTCAAATGTGATTTACGGACTGATTTGCAATAGAAATAATCAATCCGTAATTTTTACGGAATAAAAGTATACTGAAAGTTTTACACAACCAAATTTTATTCCGTATTTTTTACAGAATGATATTTTTTGTAGCTTTGGGTGCTTAAAAATCAGGTATGAAAAATTTAAAAAGACAGGAAGCCATTTTTAATTCGGATGAATGGCTGCACAATGTGGCGGTGGACAATGTAATTTTTGGCTACAGTGGCAGGGAGTTGAAGGTGCTGTTGCAACAGCCATTTGTTTTAGATAAATGGACGATTACCGGTGGCTACATAAAAAAAACAGAAACCATACAGGAAGCGGCAAAAAGAGTGGCGTTTGAAAGGACAGGATTGAAAAAATTATTTTTTGAGCAATTCCGGTCTTTTGGTACGCCGGCAAGAAATACGGATGCAGGGTTTAATGCTAAGCATTTAAGCGAACTGACTGGAATTAAGGTGCCGGCAGATTTATGGATATTTGACTATTTTGTATCGGTCGGGTTTTACACCCTGACAGAGTTCTCAAAGGTAGAAGTAAAAAAAGGTGAAATAGAAACTGACTGCAGGTGGTGGCCGGTGAACGATTTGCCCAAGATGATGTTTGATCACAAAATGATTGTTGCTGAAGCACTGAAAGCGTTGCGCCTGCACATCGCTCATTACCCGATTGGATATGAATTGCTTCCTGAAAAATTCACCTTGCCGGAAATACATAATCTTTACGAAACCATTCTTGGCAGATCGCTGGATGACAGAAATTTTTCTAAAAGGTTGATTGCAGCTGGCATTCTTGTTAAATTGGATGAGAAAAGACAGATCGGAGCTCACCGTGCCCCATTTCTCTATCAATTCAATAAAGAAAAATATGATGAAGGTTTGAAAAGTGGTGTTGTATTGGCATTTTGAATTTCTTTTTATTTGAATAAAGTATTCCAGATATGGCTGACAATGCCGATTTATCGATGATAGGCTGTACTAATATTGAATAAAAAAAGGACCAAACCAATTTCAAATTCTATGAGCAATCGCTTCTTTAAAAGATATTAGATAGGTATGAGGCGGATAGCAGCTGTTAGATATCATCTAACAGCCGAAAGCACACCATCACCCAGGTTTTAAAAAATCATTTAAAGCATGCCTGCTGGCTTGATTTAAACTTACCGATAAGTATGGACAATCGAGAATAAAAACATAAAGCAACTCAATAATCTGTATAATCTGTTCGAAATATGTCCTAAAAATATAAGTATATGATAATCAAAACCTTATTTTGGGGACGACAAGACGAACCCAAATACTTTAAGCTATTTTACATCAATAAATTATACACTCACAATATCGGTGGTCAAAGTTTAGTCCACGATCATTTTTTAAAGAACTTTTAAGTGCTACAAATTACAAAGGATATTAAATATAGACGGGAAGGATAGATTCTTTTATCTAAAAAAATTACACCAACGGCTAAAGCGATTAACATCCGACTGGAAGATTATTGAAGAAAGTAGCATCATCACCTGTCTACCAGCAGTCAACGAATATCGTTGTAATTTTTTTATAGAATAGAATTTCATTTTTGTAACCAGATCGAATCCCTTTGTAATTTTTACTTATTGTTGATATTCAATTTAATAACTGCGCCACCACCTGAGGGCAGATTAAACTCCAGTTTATCTGATGCAGTAACAAACTTATTTTCTATAATTAAAAAATTAGGGTTATTAACTGCATTGGGTCCATCTTTATATATGGTGGCGTTATATTTCCCAGCAGCAAGAAAGTTCAATGGGATAGTAATTGTTCTTGAAGTGCTGTTTGTAATTGTGCCAATATACCAGTCAGTCCCCTTTCTTCTTGCAATGGCAACCCACTGTCCTGTTGCAGCGCCTGGTACAACGGTACTGTCCCACACGGTGGGCACATCACGGATAAAGTCAAACCCATCCGCACCTTCATAGGCTTCCGGATAGTCGCAAACCATCGATAGGTGATTTTCTAAAATTACGTACATGGCCAGCATGTGGCAGCGGGTACCTAGTACATGCGGTCTGGTTACTTGTGTTTTAAAATTTGTTGACGGCATGGCCCTGAAACCACCAAGATGATAATCTGTTGGCCCGGCAAGCAAACGGGTAAATGGTATCTCAATATCATCATCAGGAGTTATCAGATTGCCCCATTTATCATTCTCATAATTCAGTGTTCCTTCCCGGGTAGATTCGTTTGGATAAGTGCGGCTGAGGCCGGTGGGTTTAAACGCACCATGAAACTGTATCTCCAAATGATGAGCAGCGGCTTTCTGAAGTATTTCCTCCTGTATGTT
Source organism: Ferruginibacter sp. (assembly GCF_028288465.1). GTDB lineage: Bacteria > Bacteroidota > Bacteroidia > Chitinophagales > Chitinophagaceae > Ferruginibacter. The sequence continues at coordinate 143,497 of NZ_JAQBNR010000056.1, forward strand.
CACCATTTCCTGATCATCCCTGTCCAGAAAATCTACCATCATTCCTGTAATACCCCACTTTTGAAACAGGGCAAAGGCAGTATCCAGCTTAGGATACAAAGCCTGCCAGTGCACCCAGAAGCGGATGCCTACTCCTTTTGTTTTGGCATAATCACAGAGAGCCTGTATGTCCAGGCCCGGCCTGGGTTTTGTGACATCTGTATTGGGGCCTGGCTGATATTCTATCCCATCATTCTGATACCAGGCAACCCCTCTGTTACCAATAATGGTATGAAATTCAATATGGTTCCTTGCACAAAAATCAATGTAATATTTATTAAAATTAAAATTTACGCCGGCTTCAAAACTGGTGTCGGGCAGTACATCACCATTCCACCAATGAAAACTTGCTTTGCCGGGATGCAGCCAGCCAAGGTCTTGTATTTTACATGGCTCACTAAGATTAGTAAGAATATTAGATTCAATCAACGCTCCCACCCGGTCACTAATCATCATTACACGCCAGGGCGTATGGTGTGGAAGTATCGCTTTTACTTTAATAACTTTTTGCCCGGGCAAAGGACTCAACTGAGAAAACAATATACCGTTGCGCTTTATCAGTGACATGCCTGCATAATCCACCAGGTTGGCTTCTGTAATACCCATAAATATATTGCCCGGAAATTCAAAGAGTGCCGGCATATCCATAAGTGTATCGTTTGCAATGGCATTCAGCGGCATCAAATTGTAACGATGCTCATGACTGGTAGTAAAATTTTCCAGGAAAGCTACCCTCGATGTTGGATTTCCTGACAGCCTGAAACTTGTATGCTCGTCTGTAAGCATATAATTGTTCCAGTTTTTTTGTTGCGGAAACTCATACCTGAAGCCCACACCATCATTGAATACCCTCACCCTCAAATTCACAGTCCGCATTTTACCGGCACGTTCCAGCATGGGAATCAAAGCTTCTGAATAATGATCGTAAACTTTACTTGTTTTACCTTCCGGTAAAACATAATCGTCCGTGCCGCCTGTAATGAGCACATGCCCTGTTTTAATATTGTAACCAAAAAAATCGTTATCAATAAAAGTAAGGCCGATGCTACTATGGTTTATTAAAATTGTTTTTTGATATTGGATAGCGTATTCCGGTCGCCCCGATACAGCGGAAAAGGTAAACTGTATTTTGTTATCAGGCGATTCAATGCTCACCTTCTTTTGAGCAAACAGCGTATTAACACAACCAAGTAAAACAGGAAGGAGCAAGTATTTTTTCATTTGATTACTGATGCAGATGTACAGCAATATTAAATCAAATTCTGAAGCCGCTATATGTTTCTATGAAATCAACAGTTAGATAGTTAATACCATCTACTGACAGCTTAGCTGTTATCCTGCAACCTTGATTCAATCCGTACAGTTTCAGTTTACTTGCATTTCAGGTGTGATTGATTTTTACGGAATTGACTCCAAATTAAAAATCTTGTTTGATTCTGTTTACACTCAAAATTGGGGAATTTTGTTACTGGCCTATATTCAACAATCCTGGTTTAACCGTGCACTTACATCATCACCGATCACGGTTTTTTGATATAGTTGTCTACCAATTTCCATATCCGACATGTTGGTTTGAGATCCTGAGGTTGCATGACGTTGCTTAAAGCTTTGGGTGCGAGGCAGCAAATACAATATGAATGCTGTGAGAAAAGGCACAATCAGTGGTATGCAATTAATCAAGCCTAACCGCCACTTAGCAAAACAGACAGCGAGCTGGCGCGGCGGAATTTGAAGTTCATCAACTATCACCATACACTTAGGCTATCCCGATTTGCCAATTGACCAAAAAGCATACGCACCAGTTGGTGCTAACAAGTAAAATGAAGCACTTTGTAATTCGCATTAAACTTCTTTACGCATCGAATGAAATCATTTACAGACATAAAGGCAAATGACCTGGACAAACAAATATCTTCCATTATTCATGTCGCAAAGTATGACTGATTGGAAGGCTTGAAAAATAAAGCTTTTCGCTCAAATCGTTTGAGCACCCAAATCAATTAAAACACTTATCTATCAAGGCTTTCAAAAAAAGTTCTATATAACGTCAGGGCGGTAGTGAACCTACTTTAAATTTAAAATTATTTCAGGTAAGCTGCATCTGCAAAGTGGCTAACGACGATAGCCTGCCGGAAAGCAAGTAGCCTCTTTTACCGGTTTAAAGTATAAGCAGGATGATATTTGTAATTCGGGTTGGGCAGCATTCGTTCAAAAAGAATAGCCAAAACGCCGGCCCCTTTTCCTTCACCGTATCCTCCTAACTGTCCGGTATGTTTCGAAATAGGTCATAACTTATAAGGCATGCCAGCCACGTTTTTTTTGTATGAAATTTGTGTTAAGAAAACTTCATCTAAACGTTACTAATGTACAGACGGCGGAACATTCCCTTTCTTTTAAAATAGTTTTGCCCCACTAAAATTGAAATGCTATGTTGCAAGTTTTTCTGAACAAAAAATTAATTCTCGGGCTATGTTTTTTACTGCTGGTATGTAGTGCATTTGCCCAGTCCAGCGGCTCCGGAATCAGCGGCTTTGTATATACCGACGACAACCAGCCATTTGAAAGCGCCACGGTTACTGTAAGTAATGCAGCTACCGGTTTTACCACCGCTACTTCTACCAATAAAAAGGGATATTTTACCCTGCGTGATTTGCCGGTAGGTAATTACAATATAGAGGTATCTGCGGCAGGCGCACAACCCACCATTTTAAAAGACAACGCCCTGAACCTGGGTGACCGCCTCATGCTGAATAAAATAGTATTGAGCAAAAACGCTGCTACCCTTTCGCAGGTAACGGTACGCTCCAACAGTTTCACCAACAGTGTGGACAGGTTGGGAACTGGTACAGCTATCACCGGAAGGGCCATTCAAAAAATACCTCTGGCTTCCCGTAACTACACCGACCTGATGGTGCTATCACCACTGGCAAGCGGCGCTTCCCTTGCAGGTGCCAAAGCAGGCGGCACCGGGTATATGCTGGATGGTGTAAGCAATCGCCGGGCAACATTTGGCGGTACTACGGATGCGGCATTTTCAATCTCTTCCGAAACCATCCGGGAGTTTGAAGTATCCACCAACTCGTACGATGTTACCAATGGGCGTGGCTCGGGTGGTGTGGTAAAAGCCATTACCAAATCGGGTACCAACACCTTATCCGGTGCGGCCTGGGGCTATTATGGCGCCAACTCGCTGGCGGCTACCAAAGATGTAAACGGCAATCATCTTACCAGCAAATACCAGATAAAGCAAGGAGGTGCTTTACTGAGCGGACCAATCATTAAAGACAAAATACACTTCCTTATTTCGTATGACCAGTACCAAAACACCATTCCATTCAGGGCATACGATTTTACTTTCGCCGGCGCCACACAGGCACAGGCAGAAAAGAACCTTAACATCACCAAAGCCAACCTGGACCAGATTGTCGGCATCATGCAAAACCAGTTCGGTTTCCCTGCAAGCCAGCAATACGGTACCATTAACATTGTACAGGAAACAAAAAATGCCTTCGCCAAATTTGACTGGAACATCAATAAGAAAAACCTGTTCACTTTAAAATACAATTACCTGCATTTTGTAGATCCCAATAAATTAAAAGGATCTGGATTGTTGACCACACAATACACCGGCGTGGAAATAGACAATGCCGTGATGCTGGGTTTGCGTACAGAGTTAAGCAGCAATTTGGTGAACGACCTGAAAGTAAATTTCAGCACTTACCGCAAGTTTTTAAAGTTCGTCAATAACCACGTGCCGGAAGGATTTGTGAATGTGAATTCTACTTTCGCCGATGGCAGCACAGGCAATACTACTGTGGCTTTCGGCGTACAGAACTGGGTACCGGAAAGGGATGCTTCGGATGTGATACAGCTGGTGGATAACCTGCGCTATAAAACCGGCAACCTCAATTTTGTTTTTGGTACAGATAACAATATCAACCATGTAACAGACCGCTTATCACATGACCAGCAGGGGCAGTTTTATTATGCCAGCATCCAGGATATGGCTAACAACAATCCCTATCGTTTTAACAGGAAGATTCCGCTGGATGGCATCAACCCAAAAATAAGCGTACCCATTATTGAACTGGGTTTGTTTGCACAAATGGAAACTAACTTAAAGCCCAACCTGAATTTAACGGTAGGCTTAAGATGGGATGCTAATATCATCGGCAGCAAACCAACCTACAATGAGCAACTGTATAAAGACCTGGGCGTAAGAAGCGATGTGGTACCTTTTGATGCAAAGAATGTACAACCCCGGGTGAACCTGATCTGGGATGTACATGGCAACGGAAAAGACTTGGTGAAATTTGGTAGCGGTTTGTTTGCTTCTGAATTAACCACGCAACCCATCACTTTTTCTCACATTGACAACGGCGTGGATTTTCGCCAGGTGGATATCCGCCAAAACGTACCGGTGCCCGACTGGACAGCTTACCAGCAGGATTTCAGTAAAGTACCCGGTGTAGATTATTATAATTCTTTACCCACCAAGCAGCCCGCTACGGTATTGGTGCTGGATAAAAATTTAAAGAACCCGCTCACGTTCAAAACCAGTCTTAGTTATTATCACTTTTTCAATAACTGGTTAAGGGCTGGTGCCAACGTGTATTACGACCGTACCTGGGATAACTTCTATTTGTACGATTTGAACCTGCGCAAAACGCCACAGTTTGTAACCAATGAAGGCAGGGAAGTGTATGTACCTGCTGCTTCTCTTACCGGATCAAGTTCCACCAGTTACCTGCCGGTACTGGCTAAGTCCAGGATATCATCCAACTTTAACCAGGTTCGCTATTTCACCAACACCAAATGGGCTTCACAATATTTAGGGGCTGTGGTGGAAGTGGCTGCGCAGTTACGTAAAGACGGATACGTTAGTGTATCGTATGCCAGGGGTAAAGCTACCGGCACGCCGCCTTATGATAACGGCGACCCACGCAATTCCAATTTCAGTGTAGCCTCTTCTTATTCCGGTTATGCGGACTATGGTAAAAACTGGTATAGCGATGGTGACCAGGCGAATAAAATTGTTGCGCTGTTCCTGAGCCCTACCATTCATGGTTTCAGCATCAGCTCTTCTTTCCAGGCTTACCAGAATGCAAGGTATTCTGCCTATGTAAATAAAGATGTGATCGGCGAAGGTAATGATGGTACCAACCTTGCTTTTATTTATGATCCCAACAGTGCTTCCACGCCTGCGAATATTGCTACCGGCATGAATAACCTGCTGGCTAAAACCAGCTCCGAGTATAAAAAATTCCTGCTGAAAAATATGGGTAAGTTTGCACCATATAACGGTGGTTTAATGCCCTGGCGCACACAATGGAATTTGAGTGTAGCCTATGATATCAAACTGGTAAAGACACATAAAATTACATTGAGAGCAGACTTTTTCAATGTGCTCAACCTGATCAATTACAAATGGGGCGGTTATAGCCAAATCATCAATACGAACCTGTATAATGTTACCGGCTTTGATGCAGAAACCAATTCGTATAAATACAGTGTGAATACCAATGCAGGCACCAAGGTAAAAACGGCTACCTATTATTCAGTTCAATTGGGCGCCCGTTATTCTTTCTGATAAAAAGTTATAAATGAAAAATGGATTATTGATTATTTTCATTTTATTGATGGCATGGAACTGCCCGGCACAAACAATTGTGCCGGGCATGCCATTACCGCCCTGGAAGGAAGGATACCTCGACCTGCACCATATCAATACCGGCAGAGGCAATGCGGCCTTTTATATTTTTCCGGATGGCACTACAATGCTATTTGATGCCGGAGAGTTAGACCCAACTAACCCGAGAACACTGTCTCGCCGAAATACACCGATAAAACCGGACAGTTCAAAACATCCTTATGAATGGATTGCACAGTACATACAGCAAGTCTCGCCGTTAAAAGAAAAGGCGGTGATTGATTATGCCGTTATCTCCCATTTTCATGATGATCATTTCGGCAGCTGGTATACAGGCGCTCCTGCATCGCCCGATGGAAAGTATGCACTCACAGGCATCACAGGCGTTGGTACGTTGGTACCCATCAGCTTTTTAGTAACAAGAGATTACAATTATCCGGTACCGGTAGCTTCTGTACTCCAGAAAATGGCGGGTTCATCCTATGCAAAAACATGGGAGAATTACCAGGCATTTATACAAAGCCGCAAAGCCAAAGGATTGCGTGCAGAATTTCTAAAAGCGGGCAGCCGTACACAGTTTACACTTCGCCACCAGGCAAAAAACTATCCTTCTTTCTATTTGCAGAACGTTAAATCAAACGGCGATATATGGACGGGAAAAGACAGCGGGACCGTTCCTCATTTTCCACCGATTGATACGGCCGACAATAAAACCTGGCCGGATGAAAATGCGTTGAGCAATGTGCTGGTGATTCATTACGGCCCTTTTAGTTATTATACCGGCGGTGATTGCCCCGGCAATATATTTTTGGGTGATGCTCAATGGCGGGATGTAGAAACACCGGTTGCAAAAGCCGTTGGGGAAGTGGATGGAGCCACCATGGATCACCATGGCAACCGCGATGCGGTAAATGCCTTTCAGGTACAGACCTTTAAACCCAACGTGTGGATTGAACAGGTTTGGACGGCCGATCATCCGGGACACGAAACATTGATCCGCGTCACTTCCCCCCTCCTCTACCCTGCTAAAAGAGATTTGTTTGCGACCAATATGATGCAAGCGAATAAAGACGTGATTGGGCCGCAGGTAGATCAGTCGTACCAAAGTATGCAGGGGCATATTGTTGTACGTGTGATACCAGGCGGAAAAGAGTATTACATCATTATCCTCGATGATAACCAGCAAGAGCTGCATGTGAAAAAAGTATTTGGACCATATGCAAGTAAGGGGGCAAAAAATTTATAAAACAGTAAACTTTGCTGCTAATTATATTCAGTAAGTCTAAATCGTGCGCATGGCTAATTTCCAAGATTGTCTTTTCTAATATTTTCCGCCATTCGCAAGATCGTTTAGTAAAAACAGCTACTGTAGCCGGTGGAGCGGTTTACCGGCTGGAATACGCTGATTAAAGTTATGAAACAATATCTCTTGGCGGCCGAAAGCCGGAGCATTGCGCTTCTCACAGGTGAAATGGCTCACCTGTCGTCCTTTCATATTCGGTTGAAGTAATAACTTCGATTTCATCCAGGGTGATGTCGGCAGTTGCCGGTTTGTTGATTAAATGGGTAACCATTTGTTCGATTTCGCTGATATCGCAGGGATGCTTGGCGAAATAAAAACCGGTTCCCTGATCAGTGATAGAAATTCTGTCCCATTCTGTCCACTGAAATTTGTAAAGTAAGAATTGCATATGGTAAGATTTAGATTGTAAAAGTATTGTCGGCCTCCTGGCGTATTTTCCTGAGGACGGCGGGTTTTGTGATCTCCAGTATATTCAGTAATTCAACTGCATTCAGAACAAAGGCTTCAAGGGTGTCCCGGCTCATTCTTAACAGGCTTATGCGCAAAACATTTCTTTGTACCGTATGCAGAATCACTGGTTCTCCTGCGTATTTGGCATCATAATGAATGATTTCCAGGTGATAACTCCCATCGTCACCAGCGCAGAGGGTAATGTGGTTGTTTCTAAGTTTTCTTTTTACTGCGTTGTTATACCGGTGCACTTTTGCTTTATCATTGATTTTCATAAACGGAACTGAGTGGTTATGGATGTCAGGCTGAGCAGCTGTATGCTGTTCGGTGTGGTTAAATTACCTGTTGCAAAAAATACAAAGGGAAAGACAGTATGGCCGGGTTGAAATACAATTTTCATTGAGTAAGGTTTGATACTAATTCTTCGCCGCCAGAACTGTACCAGTCTGTACAATTCAGTTGAGTCAACGGTTCCGCAATTTTCGTTTGGCCGCTTTTCCAAAATACGGATGAATTTTCCGCATACCGGAACCGGCCTGTAGTGTTATTGAGTAGTCCTTGTAGCGGTTTTTCTATACCAGAAAAATTAAGGAGTGAATTAAAAAGCATGACATTTAGTAATAGTTAAATCACCCCGTTAGCTTGCGAAACTCGAAGATTATCAACAACAACGAATCGCTTAGCCAAGAAAATATTTCATATTTTACCTAAGAGGTAAAACAACTCTTTAAACCAGGTAAATACGGAGATGTCAGTATTGACTTCATATATAGAATGGAGTATTGGCGCTTTTAAACAAATACCTTGTGATGCATATCTGTAAATAATTGTCTAATATTACTGCTAAAAATGAGCTTAAAATATGCCGTGGGCATTTTTTTTATCCCACATAATAGCGGATACTTGTGGTATTGATAAAAACTTAACGTTCCAATTGCCCGTCACACTTTTGCAACAAACCATATCCGTGAATAACGACGTTCCTATTGAAACAGTATCAAAAATGCCAGGCAGCACCAATTTAAGAACAACGCAACATTATGCGACGATTTTGGTTTTAAAATTGAGCAAGGATAGGATGAAATTGAAAAGAAATTATCTCGATCCGAGGGATAATTGGAAGTGCAACTAAAAGTAATCCCAAATTTTCAAATTGTTTTGAGCGTAGCAAAATCACAATTGCGCAGTAGCAGGAAGTAGGAATGATTTCCAGACGCTTAAAATAAAAAGTTACTTTTTGACTCCTTTGAATACATGATCCACCGGCGCTTCGAGCTTACCATTATCGAAGGAGCGGTAATTGATACAAATGCTGTCTCCGTAGATTGCAATAATACCTGAAGGGGAATTACATAAAAATTCGCCTGTTGCAGAAAACAAAATTTGTTTGTACCCGATATTATAACTGTCGGGAAGCTCATCAAAAAAACGGCCGCAACCCAGCTGAAAATTTTCGAGATACAAACCAGTAGCCGGATGCAGCAAGTCATTTGCACAGGTCCCGATTTGAAAACTGTCCGGATTGCTGTTGTCGTCAGTTGATCCCTTAAAAACACCATTGCACTTGCTGGCGCAAGGGTTGGCAAAGGTTAACAATTTTGAAAAGATTTTTACGGTATCGGCTTTGGAAACGGTCGTGTACCGGACAGCTAATTTTACCGGTATTTGTTTGTTGGTAAGCAAATACTTCCGGGGAAAATTCAGCCTGATTTCCTGTGCATTATATGTGGTTGCTTCAATGGTCCACGTGTAGGAAAGTGCTGATGAATCAAGCGCAATAAATTTTACGATCGCAGAAGAAACCGTATCTGTATTATAATACAACCAATCTGCTGCGATTGGTTCAAAATCTTCCTGGAATGCAATTCCTTTATTAAAACTGTTGTCGAAGTTGATGGCCGGATGTATTTCTTTTTTACAGGCATAATTCACCATCATGCAGGCAAAAAAAATCAATCCGCTAACAGAGCACCGCCGGAAACAAAATGCCATATTCATAAGTAAGTTTGTAGATGCCACCACCGGCCGGATCTAACCAATAGTCTGCCGCAAAGTGCATACGACAGCAAAGAAACCAACCGCGTGTTAATTTTGTGTTACCCAAACATTACGAATATGTTATGTTCCATAATTTCCTTACCATTTTAACCGCACATTTCAAATGGTCGAAAACAGAGTTAAAACTAAAAGTTAAACTCTACGGCATTCAATCTACAAGCTTAACTGATGTCCCTAACTCTTCGCTGAAATCATTTTTTTTAGATTAAGATTGATACGAATCCCCGCCCGTTTTGCGGGGATTTTTATTTTGCACATTTGCGCTGATTTACAATACAACATTGCTGCCGGGCAGTGTTTATGAAAATACGCGTTGAAACTTTATTAGACCTGATTGTATCAATTGCCTGCATTTTATACAATTGACAGACTTTAGTTACAACACCGGTTGGTGAAGAAGAACAAAAAAATGTTGACGGGTATCACTTTGAAGGACTCGAAAAATGACATCTCACTGTACCTACTTTTCAAATAATACGGTATCTGCATTCGCTCCCAGGGTTTGGAGGATTTCTACAATTTCCTTCACCATTGAATCTGGTCCGCATACATAAAAGTGTTTACTAAAATCGCTCACATGCTGTTTAATAAATTCCCGGTCAATTTTTCCGGATAGATATCCGGTATTGTTTTCCCGCGACAAGATATAAACTGCTTCTTTATTCAGTATAGCTGACAGCTCCTTTTCATAAATAATATCAGCTGAAGTTTTGTTAGAAAAAAATAACTTATTGTTTGCTATTTCATTGTCTTTATGCAGCATCCGTAGTATTGCAATAAAGGGTGTAATGCCTGCGCCGCCGGCAATAAAATAGCCAGGCCCCTTGTATTCGATAGCACCCCATGGATCTTCAATAATAAGTTCATCACCTGGCACAAGTTGATGGAGTTGGTCTGTAACACCATGATGATCCGGGTAGCGCTTAATTGTAAATTCCAAACAGGCATCATCGGTTAGGCCAGTAAAAGTAAATGGTCTCTTCTCTTCCTCCATCCCTGCTTTATTGATAGCAACATCCGTTGCCTGCCCTGGCGTAAAATGATAGTCCACAGGTTTTTCTATTCTAAAATATTTTACATCATGTGTTACTTGTTTAACATCCAGTATTTTTACAATATTTTTCATGATTGAATCAGATTTGATCATTCAAATTTAATCGTTTCGTTTATCCCCGTCAAGATTTGTAGAAGCAATTGCGCTCTTGTTTTGATTATTTATGGCAGGTAAGGTTTTTCTTTTGGGATATTCTTGCCACTTTACTTGGATATTTAATAAAGAATTCGCATTTTGTCCATTCATATGGTTTTGCTTCTTTTACCGGCCAGGTAACAACTCTACAGACTACTTAAAATTTTTTGAATGCCTGCATACGAAATAGAAATTATTTTAAACCGCCAACTGGCAGATTGCCTTTCTATACCAGCCTTTATTACAGATACAAAAGGAAATCTGATTTTTTACAACGAGCCTGCAGAAACAATTTTAGGCAAACGCTTTGAAGACACGGGAGAAATGCCGGTAGAACAATGGGCAACAGATTTTAAACCTTTTGATGAAAATGGCAAGCAGCTACCTCCGGAGGAACTGCCACTTGTAAATACGCTGCAGGATGCGCTGCCCCATCACAAAACTTTTTGGATCGAAAGCCTGCAGGGAAAAAATCAAAAAATTTCAGTCACAGCTTACCCCATAATAGGCAGAACAGGAAAAATGTCAGGAGCTGTAGCTATTTTCTGGAAATCAACTGATGTATGAAAATTAAATTATGGGGCGTTAGGGGTTCGATTACCACAACAGGTCCTGAAACAGCTTATTATGGCGGAAACACATCTTGTGCAGATGTATGGGAAGATGGCTGCTTATTGGTATTGGACGGCGGATCGGGCATACAAAAGTTAGTGGTAGATAATCCCCTGGCAAATAAAAGAATTGACGTTTTACTCACGCACCTGCATCTTGATCATATCCAGGGGTTAGGCTTTTTTAAACCGCTCTTTGACGCTTCAATGGAGATACATATCTGGGGACCGGCAAGCAGCACAAGAACGCTGCATTCAAGATTAAGCCGTTACCTGTCGCCACCACTGTTTCCGGTGCTGATACGTGATTTGCCCTGCAGCCTTACCTTACATGAAATTGGTAACAGTACTTTTCAAATAGGTCCCTTTAGCATTCAGTCCAATTACATCATCCATCCCGGCCCAACGGTAGGTTTTCGTGTTACAGGTAACCATTCAGTATTTGCTTATATCCCTGATCATGAACCAGCGCTGGGCCGCAACGGGATGATTAAAGACCAGCAATGGATATCAGGAATAGATCTGGCAAGAGGTGCCGATTTACTATTGCACGATGCCCAGTACACCGCTGCTGAATATCTGTACAAGAAAGGTTGGGGACACTCTTCCATTGATGATGCCGCACTGTTTGCGTCTGTCGCAGGGGTGAAACATCTTTTGCTTGCACATCACGATCCGGCCCGCACTGATGAAGCGCTCAATGAGTTGTACACTGCCTTTCAAAATAATAACAATTACACTTTTAAAAACGAACTGGCCAGGGAAGGGATGGAAATTACATTGCCTTAATATCTGTGGGATCGTTTAGTAAACTGCCGTCCGCATCATGCACCTTTTGCAGCCACCTTAATGCATCAGCCCAATACATTATCTTTTACTTACGCCATAATTGGTGACTGTCCCGGGCACCTTGTGTTAAAAAGTTAGTATCTTAAATTGTAGCTTAATAAAAATAACTGTTTATGAAAAAAATACTGATTTGTTTATTTACATTAATTGCTGTTGCTTCCAACGCACAGGATACCGATTCAGCCCGGATTGTAAACAACTACACCAAAAAGGAAGTGTATATCACCATGCGGGATGGAGTACGGTTATTTACATCTATATACCTGCCGAAAAGCAATACTGAGAAGCATCCTATTTTATTATCAAGAACACCTTATTCCTGTCAGCCGTATGGCGAAACACTTTTTTTACCTTACTGGAAAAGTTATCAAAGAGAATATTTAAAAGAAGGGTACATTATGGTAATGCAGGATGTACGGGGCAGGTGGATGAGTGAGGGCGAAATGGTAAATATCAGGCCATTTAACGCCGGCAAAAAGGGTAAAGAAATTGATGAGTCGAGTGATACATACGATACGATTGACTGGCTTATAAAAAACCTTTCAGGCAATAATGGCAAGGTGGGCGTATTCGGCATTTCTTATCCCGGTTTCTACAGCACTATGGCTGCGGCAAGCAATCATCCTGCGTTGAAGGCGGTGAGTCCGCAGGCACCTGTTACCAACTGGTTTATTGGTGATGACTTTCATCACAATGGCGCTTTCTTTCAGATGGATGCATTTGGTTTTTACTCCCCACAGGGATTTGCTTTTGGCGTTCCGCATCCCAAACCTGTATCAGTGGCCGCTACTTCAGTAGGGTATCCGGATCATGATAATTATCAGTTTTTCCTGGATGCTGGCAGTTTAAAAAATCTTACAAAATATATGGGAGACAGCATCGCTTTTTGGAAAGACCTGATGAATCATCCCAATTACGACGCCTGGTGGAAAGCAAGAGACGCACGGGTGGCAACAAAAAATCTGCAACCTGCCATGTTATGGGTCGGCGGCCTGTTTGATGCAGAAGATTGCTGGGGTGCATGGAACGCTTATAAAGCGGCGGAAGAAAACAATCCAGGCAAAGCATTTAACAAAATTGTGGAAGGTCCCTGGTACCATGGACAATGGGCAAACAACGACGGAACACACCATGGCAATATTCAGTTTGGTTCCAACACAAGTGAATACTATCAGCAGCATTTTGAAGTACCCTTCTTTAATTATTTTTTAAAAGGTAAAGGGGATGCAGCACAAATTGCCGAAGCCAATATTTATATTACCGGTGCCAACCAATGGAAAGCATTTGAACAATGGCCACCTGCAGGTAAAGCAGACGAAGTGATGTACCTGCAGCCAAACGGAAAATTAGGTACCACCCAACCCGCCGCCACCAATAGCTTCAGCGAATACATAAGTGATCCTGCAAAACCGGTTCCGTATGAAGAAGCCGTGCACTTTAACAGAACGAGAACTTATATGTCAGCCGACCAGCGCTTTGCTGCCAGGCGACCGGATGTACTGGTATTTAAGACGGATACCTTAATAAATGATGTTACCGTAACAGGCAACGTAATAGCGGATATTATGACAAGCATTTCAACAACAGATGCAGACTTTGTGGTAAAAGTAATTGACGTGTTTCCTGAATACCTTGGTTACAACGATGTAGATATTTATGCAGAAACAGATCCTGTTAATCCCTACCCAATGGGCGGTTACCAAATGCTGGTAAGAGCAGAAACCTTCAGGGGCAGGTACAGAACGGGGTATGAAAATCCGGCTGCATTTACACCCGGAAAAATTGAAGAAGTGAAATTTGAATTGCCTTCCATCGCACACAGTTTTAAAAAAGGGCATCGGATAATGGTGCAGGTACAAAGCAGCTGGTTTCCTTTGGCCGACCGAAATCCGCAACAGTTTGTTGATATTTATCACTGTGATGAAAAAGATTTTATTAAAAGCAACATTAAAATTTATCATGAAGCACACCATGCATCCAGGATTATTTTACCTGTGTTAAAATAACAATAAATAATCATACTACTATTTAAACCAATCGTTTATACGGAATAATTTCTGCAGTAGAATAGCGTTTAAACGTTCCTGTTATTGCTAACCTACTGCTACCAATCAGCCATTGCTTTTGTAAACAACGGGTACATTGTTTTAATCGATTCGTTGCAGCCTGTTATAACATAAAATATTCTACAGTAAATGATTTAAGTTAAAGTCCGTGCGGACAGATCATCTGGCACAGTATTTTTAGGATCTGCAATAAATATCTGCGCAATGAACTCATCTTGTATATTAACCATGGTTGCAGCCAGGCTGTCTTTGTTGATGCATCAGCGTAAGATGCTGTTAGTTTCAGGATTCATTTTATTAATAACAGCACTCATTTATGCTGCTTTTAAACAGAATAAAAAGTACAGAAGTACTCAATACAACAGTTTACAAAAAATTAAACAATATAGAACAGGGTTAGAGAAGGCCGCTAAAATTAAGGCGCAAAAAAAGGGCTCCATGTATTAAAACAAAGCCCATCAGAATAATTTTAAAAGGTAATGTACTTATGTACCGGCACCTGTCGGGATGCATAATTCATCTGTGGCAATCGATTATTGTAATCTTCCATCTGCGGAATCATTTTTGACACCAAAGGCGCAAGCAGGCTACAGTTTGCTTCACCGGCTATACCGGTCGTTTCTCCATGGGTAAGCTGTATCGGAATATCCGCGTTCTTCCCAGAAGCCAGGTTTATTTTCAGCTAAAAATTCAATCCTGCTGATCCATTTCGATCCCTTCCAGGCGTACAGTTGGGGCGTGATCATGCGTAACGGGCCGCCATGCTCTTTTGGTAAGGGTTTGCCTTCCACCGTATGTACCAACAGTACGTCAGGCTTTAACGCTTCTTCCAGTGATATATTGGTGGTATAATCATCAAAGCCATAACATAAAATATGAGCTGCCGTTTCTTTTGGTTGTACCAGTGCAGCCAGATCAATTAAACGTACACCCTTCCAGTTAATGCCCAGCTTCGACCAGGTGGTAACACAATGAAAATCGGAAGTATCTTCCGTTTGCGGCAAAGCCATAAACTGTTCCCATGTCAATTCCACCGGGTGTTCCACTTCGCCATCTATGACCAGTTTCCATTTACTCAGGGGAATTTCTGGCTGAATACCCAGGTCGAGCACCGGCCATTTTTTGGTGATAGTCTGCCCTACAGGTAATTCGGGCATGCCGTGCCGGTTCGGCTTTCCTTTTCCCATGGGTTTATCGTCAGCAATGGATGGCGTTAGCTTTATCTTTTCCTCAAACCTTGCTTTCAATTTCATCCGGGCATCCACAATGCGGCCCAATTTTTCTTTCTCCTCCATAGCGTAAATTTTTGTTGAAGAAAGTTAATGAATTGCAGGCAAATAAAATTGGGTATGACGGGTTCTTATGAAGTAGCAAAAAATGTTTGGATGCATCTGTAGCTGTTTGCCCCTAATTATTCAGCTTATATATTCTTGTCACTTCTTGCAGATCCAATTGGTTCAGCAATTCAATTAACCGTTCTTTAGAAAAGTTTGCGTCGAGATAATTGCAATAAATCGCCGGCGTCTTTTTGTCGTGCCGAGAAACTGAGGTCGATTGATATTCAAATTCATCCCACAAAAAATCCTCTACATAATCATTCAGGTCAGTGTCTTCCACCTCAAGACAGTACAGTCCTGAGTCAGATTGAGTCAGCCTGATATGGGGGATTTCGAATAAGGTATTTGTTTCCATGGTAGTTGTAGGTTGTTAATTACGAGCCGCAACAATGCTCATGGATTAGCTGCATTATTTTAACTGATGGGTGCATTGGGCATTTTCAATTTAAAGCATTTGCACCAGCTGAATATTATTTCCACAAGTATCGTTGAAAACAGCCAGTTTTACTGTACCCATAACTGTTGGCTTCAGGCTAAATGCTACGCCCAAATTCAACAGCCGGTCATATTCTTGCTGAAGGTCGTCCACACTGAATTGGGTGTAGGGAATGCCGGCATCAAAAAGCGCCTGCTGGTAAATTTTAGCAGGCTCAAAATTATTGGGTGATGGTTCTAATAAAACTTCAGGTCCGTCCTGTTCTTCTTTAGCAACCACAGTTAGCCAGTGGTTGCCTCCGCCTAACGGCACATCTATTTTTTTTATAAAACCCAGTTTACCCGTGTAAAATTCCAATGCTTTGTCCTGGTCTTTAACCGGAATGCCTGTAACAGTTACTTTCATGTTGTCAATTTTTAGGATGAGTGCCCAAAGTTCCTGCACCTACTTTACATTCACTTTGCAAAAGTTGCTTTTTTTTAAACTCAGCAGGAGTAATCCCGGTTTTACTTTTGAATAAGGTACTGAAGGAGCAGGGACTTTCAAATCCAACTGCATAACATGTTTCGGCTACCGGCATTCCTTTTTTAAGATGGTATTTTGACGCTGCTATACGTTTGTTTATTAAATATTGTTTTGGTGTAAGCCCGTAATACTTTTTAAAAAGACGCATCAAATGGAATTTTGAAGTATAATTAACACGGGATAACAAACTAAGGTTCAGCTGTTTTTCAAAGTTGTCTTCAATAAAATTTCTAACTCCTACAACTGTCCCGATTTGTTCCTTGTTTGAATAACAGGTACGTTTTATCCTGTTCATTTCTGTTTGATAAAAATTCATCTGATTGTTTATTTTATTCCTTCCGCATGCCCCGCCTCCTTCACCACCAGCCTGCCCAAGAACTGATTGATCAATGGAATTCTGACATATAATTTTAACGGGATAACAAACTCAGGATCAGCTCTTTTACAAACTTGTCTTTAATAAAACTTCTAATAATTACCACCATCCCGATCTGTTCCTGGTTCGAGTAACAGGTACGTGTTATCCTGTTCATTTCTGTTTGATAAAAATTCATCTTATTACCCGTTTTATACTTCAGCATGCCCCTCCTCCTTCACCACCGGCCCGTCCAAAAATTGATTGATCATCGACATGGTTGCTGCAATTAAAGTGTTGTTTTGTGGTGTTGTTAGTTCTCCGATATAATCGCCGTGGCCGCCTGGAAAAATGGCAAGCCGTGAATTGGAAATAAAGCGGTGCATTTGTACGGCATGTTCCGGCGTTACAACATCCCTGTCCCCGGCAATGATCAGTGCCGGGGCCTTAATGGATTTGATGTCATCGTCTGCTATGTCGGGAAAGGACAGCATTCTTGCAACATCTCTTTCATACATCCGGTGAAGCGCATCGGTATCAGGATTGATTTTTAAATAAGCATCCTTGTAAGGCTGGGGCATGCCTTCAATTGTCGGCTCCGACATCATAGGCCAGAACCAGTCCGGAGCACCTGCTTTCTTGAAGAAAGTGGAAGCTACAATTATTTTGTTGGTCATTTCAGGATGCCGGATAGCGAACTCAAGTGTTGTGCTTGCGCCGTTGCTGAAACCGAAGATGTCGGCTTTCCCTATGTGGAGTTCTTTTAACAGGTCTGCTATGTCGTCCGCATCCTGCTGAAAACTTAAAGGCCTGTCAATGTCTGCAGTGTGGCCGTGTGCCTGCATCTCCACCGCAATTACCTGGTGGCTTTGTGCCAACGCCTGTACTACCCGCCCGAAAGTTGTATGAATGGTTGAGCCGCCGCCATGAATTAATACCAGCGGTGTGCCTGCACCATACATTTCATAATACATTTTCAGACCGTTCACAGCAGCATAACCGCTTGTTGCCGCCGGCTTGATTTCAGTATGGTCTTTCGTTTGAACAGTCATAGTTGTTTGTTGAATTATTACGGCTTGAAATTACCAGCCACCAAAGTTATTAAAGTGGAGGTTCCGATCATCGGTCTGGATTAGTATCCTGCACTTTCGTTTTAGTTTTGTAGTGTCACAAAGCTGGCAGCTAATTTAACTATAAACGTCGTAATCAGCAAGTCATCGGTGGTCAAATAATGCCTGATGCGAAGGGAGGGCTTTGCTTAAGGTGAAAAACCTAGCGCCCTGGAAAAGCGTACAAAGTGAGCGGAATGTTTGTTGAGTAAAACAGCGGGTTGAAGATTGTTGCGCATTAATGATTGACTTCCGTTGTGTATTGATAAAACGAGTTGTCTCTGTCCACTCCTGTAACAGTGGGTCCACTCATATAATAAAAGCAGGCACGGGTTTTTCTGTTCTTAGATTTGTACTACTTCAACAGGTATTACTACCCACTCAACTTTATCAGAAACCATTATCCGTATAGCGGTTATTGATTTATTTACCTTTTAAAAAATTGTATGAAAAAGTTGATCATCGTATTTTTTGCCTTTCAGTGCATGGTGCTGACTTCCTGCTGGCACAACCACAAAAACATAAGCTTTAGTTACACCAGCAACGACGATTCTTATTCCATGGATGCCTGGTTCAGCAAAAACAAAACAAGCATTGCGGAACGGTATATGAATGAGAAGATAGGCAAGGAAAATAACATTTCCTTTGTCAACACACTAACGGATGCAGAGTTCACGCTTAATGATGGTTCTAAATTTTACATGCAAAAATCACCCGGCCACATCCTGATAAAAATGAATAAACTTGATAATTCGTATGAGCATTATCACAAAATACAGGAAATGTGCAAGGGGATGAAGAATGTTGTTTTGAAGTAGATACATGTTTACTTAATGCCGACCCTTGCTTCATTTATATTCTCTTCTATAATTTTCTTAATCTTTTTAGTCATAAATTGATAATATCCAAAATCCATGGGGAAGCATCTACCTGCATCCATTACATTTAGATAAAATCCATTTTCATCTATTATTATAACAACATCTAATGTTATTGTTATGAATTTGCCATAACAATAAAATCTATATTCATCTTCGGTCTTACTATCGAATTTAAACCAGGCATAAGTTGGGTTAAGGTTACTGATAATTTCAATTTTTTTATTCTTTGGGAGGGTAGATAAAACAGATACAAACTTTCTGATTTTACTTATGTTGAATAAATTATAAAATAGTAGTATTCCCGTAAACATAGCACACACGCATATTTGGAGAAATGTTTCCTTATCTGTTAAATATGCTTTAGAAGCCTTTTTATAAAGAATATCAAGAAGAAATAACCAAAAGGCTGGTAACAAAGACATTTGGAACCATTCCGACTTTGATAGAACTACTTTGTCTGGCATTTCAAAAATTAAAGTGTGTTGTTAAAAATTGCCGCTAACACAAATATATAGGCTATAATCAGCCACGCATAATGTCAATTTTGCAAGCGGCATTTTTCAATTCGCCCACCACATTTAAGCAACCTCTATTTATAAACCGCAGACATTTTTAATTCCCAATCTTAAATTATACAAATCAGCAGCAGCAAAACACGCCGGTAAAACCCTTTACTAAAACTGCCTGCCCACTACTCCTTGTACCTCACAAAATAAGCCACCATTTCACCAGTTGTCAGTTGTTCCATTTGCCCTGAAGGCTGTGAATATAATTTACAGCTGAACCTCATTTTTACCTTTACGTAATATCTGCCGTCAGAATTATACCCGTCCGTAAGACCGGTTATTTTAAAATAGCTTCCCTCCTGCCCTTTTCCATGAAAGGTGTCCCAAAGCTGGCCATTCGCATCGCTCCAGAAGACGAGGAATCCGTCAGTCATTCTATCACAGGTATTGATTGCAAACCGGTAAGCGCCGGGCTGAAAAAAAGCCTTGAAATCATTGTCTGTGAGCGCTGGATTGGTTGTACCGATATAATTTTTTTGGATGGAGAGGGTACCTGTGCCCGGTGGATTGGGATAGATACCCGGGCCGATCCCACACATCACCGACCCCGAGTCTGCCGAAGGAGACCACCCGCCCACCTGGTGGGAAGGATCGTTGTTGTCATTGGTTATAATATAAATGGTGTTGTCAATCGTTAGATTAAAATAAGGCGTATCGGCTGGCACAGCTTCTGTTGTAACATTCTTGTCTGTTACTGAAACAAACACATTCGTCTGTGACGTATCTGATGTAAAATGATGCACAAAGTTACCGGGTAAAGCGGGTGTACCCTTTGGCGCAACAGTGATATATTGCAGTCCGGTATCAATGATGGTACCACCACCCGAAATCGAAATACCATTGATCGTGTCAGTTTGATAATTCCATGCACCGGTTGCTGTAACATTCACTTTTACCCGGATACTATCAGCGCCGGTTATTGCTTCGCCTGTAAAAAAGCGATGTGTGATGATGTCAGTACAACCGGCTAACGGCACGATTGTAAATATCGCTTTTGGGTCGGCCGGAGTTGTTGAATTTTCTTTACGGCAACCAGCAAGGAGTAAGCAAATGCAGCATACAATTACAGCATAGCACAGGGTATATTTTATCATCAGGTTTAATTAAGATTGGCTGGCGTAATGATAGGTCTATTTTTTTACATCAACAAAGCAATTTACACTGGCTGGTGCTGCCCCAGATTTAACCGTGTGCCTTTCATGTCGCTTCACGGGCGCCCTTAACGTATTTGAAAGTAAAAATATTTGCCGGTGGAACTGTTTCCCCAATTGTGGGAACAGCAGCCAACCGCTATACAATATACAGAAGCATCAACAAAAGACCCAGGACACAGTAAAATCAGCCATAGTCTTGCATTTCAAGCCGGCAACAACGCTTTAAAGGAGTTAAGGCAGCTCAGCTTTTAATAGCTCACAACTTCGGAATAGTTGGCACAATCTTCGACCATTCAGCCGGGGAATAACAATTTATAGCATGACATATTGTTTAGGCATCAAATTAAAAGACGGACTGGTGGGCATTGCCGATACGCGGATATCCGCAGGCACCAGTACCACTGTAAAGAAAAAAGTGTTGGTACTGCAGGATGGCAAAGCAAGCCTTTTCATTATGACCAGTGGACTACGTTCTGTAAGAGACAAAGCGGTGCATTATTTCCAGGAACTGATCAGCAACGGCATTGTGTACGACAAAATGTACAAGGCTGTGAATGCCTTTGGCGAGCAGATAAAAAGAGTGGGGCATGAAGATAAGGAGGCGCTGCTGGCTTCCGGCTACAAGTTTAATTTAAATGCCATTGTTGGCGGACAGCTGCAAAATGATACCGAACACAAATTGTTCCTGCTGTATACTGAAGGCAACTGGGTTGAGCTGGATGAAGGAAGTCCCTTTGCCATCATTGGCAATTCAGGCCAGGGCAAGGGCATACTCAACAGGATCATTCATCCCGGCACCACCATGCGGCAGGCTTTGAAAGCCGGCTACCTGTCCTTCGATTCGGTAAGGGTAAGTTCCAACGATGTGGAGTTTCCCATAGATATTGTTACTTATTTAAAAAACAGCTTTCACATTACCGAAACAAGGTTCCAGCAACAGGAGCTGCAACAGGTATCCAGCGAATGGAACGAAAAATTAAAACACTATCTGGATGAAATGCCGGAAGACTGGATAGAAAAAATATACCATCAATAACAATCATTATAAAACAACAACCAGCATGAAATTCCAGGTATTTAGTAAACTGCATTACCAGGTGTACTCACCCACCACATTTATTTTTAGCATACAGGCATCCCGTTCCAGCAGCCAGGTTATTGTTGAAGAAAGCCTGGTGACTGAACCGTTTATCGAACATGAAGAAATTACAGTTGCCGAAGGCGAGTCAAGGTTTATCCGGCTGAAGGCTGCAGCCAATACGGATTTCACCATCCGCTACCAGGCAACGGCAGATATTGACTACAATATGATTCACCAGCGTAAGCTGCAAAACACCGTACCGGTAAACAAGCTGGATGCAGAAGTTATGCCCTACCTTTTTCCAAGCAGGTATTGCCAGAGCGATAAGCTGCAGAAGCTGGCCGGTAAAGAGTTTGGCAATATTGATACGGCCTATGGCAAGGTGGCCGCCATTACAGAGTGGATCTTTAATAACGTAGAATACACCAGTGGCGCAACCAATTCCAGTACTTCCGCCTACGATACGCTTACACAACGTGTGGGGGTTTGCCGCGACTTTGCGCACCTGGGCATTGCCCTGTGCAGGGCACTTTCTATCCCCGCCCGTTATTTTACCGGCTATGCTTACAATTTAAACCCGCCCGATTTCCATGCCTGCTTCGAAGCTTATATCGGTGGTGAATGGATCTTCTTTGATCCAACCAAACTGGTGCCCGTTAACGGGCTGGTTAAAATCGCCAACGGCAGGGACGCCGCAGATGCAGCAGTAGCCAGCATCTTCGGCAATGTATTCTGCAAATCCATTACAGTCAAATGCGAGTGCAACGACCCTGCATTTAAACCGCTTTATATCAGCAATGCAGAAGATCAAAAGGGATTATCGTATAAGTAAAGCCATCGGTAATTTATATAAATGATTGAGTGTACAGGGTAAGCTTTGGTGATCACCGTTGTGTCACTCTCTTGTACCGCTTACCATTGTGGAACTTTTACCGAACCGTAGATTAGGGTGGAGAAAACATAAGCTTCAGTTACACCAACAACGACGATTCTTATTCCATGGATGCTTGTTTTGCTTTTGCAAAACAAGCATTGCGGAACAGTATATGAATGAAACAATCGGCAAGGAAAATAACATTTCCTTTGTCAATACACTAACGGATGCAGAGTTCACACTTAATGATGATTCTAAATTTTACATGCAAAAATCACCCGGCCACATCCTGATAAAATGAATAAACTTGATAATTCGTATGAGCATTATCACGAAATACAGGAAATGTGCAAGGAAATAAAAGATATTGTTTTGAAGTAGTTACATGTCTACTTTAAAAGGCGTATTCAAACGGCATCCCTTCAACCCGGTAATTACAAAAGTTGAATCTGCGAAAATACAGTCATGCTGCACCTGTTTGTCCCGGTAAAATACAAGCAAAATATTGGCAGGTTCCGGATCATGCATCCGGAACACCTGATTCCCCTAATTTCTTAAGTTTTTTCAAAGATTCATGACAGCTCAAATAACATGCTTCTGTTGGTATAGCAGCAGGAATTCCTTCCTGCAATTACAAATAGATCCCGCCAAAAGATTGACTGGTTCCTTCCATTTCAATAACTCTGTGCTGCAGAATATTTGAACCAGATTCAAACCAGGAGAGCCTCATGGTAAAACTAATACCTTAGATGATACCTATAAAATTTTGTGCAAAATCATTTTAATCATTAAAGTGGAGTCTGGTGATACATTAGGTGGATAAGACTTTCGCTTAACTAAATAGGGCGGGGCTATCAGTTTACGAACTTCCCCAGCCCGCATGCCTCTTAGCCCTTCGTCTACACCCTCAGTTGCCTGGTGTCCGCCAATTAATATTTTCACTGGCGAGGTTAAATTTTCATTTGAATATAATACTGTTCCATCCAGGTAGGTAGTTGTTTCAAAAATTAAAACTTCCTGTCCTTCCTTTGCAGGTGCCCCAGTTCCCTCTTTCAAAATAATGTATTTTAGCCCTGAAGGAGTTATCACATACTCCTTTTCTGCAGTTGCTCTTAATGTCTTGTTTTGAGTGCTGCAACTGCTTAATCCGATAAAAATAAAATAGAAGAAGTAAACCAATCTCATTGTTCATTTTTTAGGTTTTAAAATCAGCGGCATGGAGAAATATGTTGATGAAATTAAGCATTGGAGTTGAATACTGCATGGTTCAATTTAATTTATAAATCCATTCAACTACACCACGCCGTTTGGCAGTGAAGTTTTTTATTTGTAAATCTTTAAGCACCCCCACGGCACACCTAACACCAACTATTTATAAAGCCAGGCTTTTATAAGTTTTGTGTAATAAGGCATTATCACATACACCATTAATAAAACTACAACGCCTGAAATAAAGAAGGCATCCACGTAACGGTGCTGAGGCAAATTCAAACTCCTTAAAATGGGCAAAATAATCAATGGAATAAGCAGGGATAACGGGTAAATGGCAGACCAGGTTACGAGATATTGTTTCCAGCGAACAGGTACTTTGGGCTGTTCATTGCCAGCATTAAAAAGAAAGTCTAAACCGCTCCTGATAGTATAATTGTCATCTTTTGCAAAAAGAAGGCTGGCCTTTTGAATCAGTTCTCTTCGTGCCGGAGATTCCATCCAGCTTTTGAGGTTGGCAATTGTATTGAAGCGAATAATAACCGTATATACATACGTTAAATCATGAATCGGCCGGATGATTTGCCAGTCAACAAACCCTGTTGAACTTTTACAAATTTCACTGATTTCAATGAGCCATTGCTCGTACTCGTTCTCTTTACCTTTTTTTATATGATGTGTAATAACTACTGAAGCTCCCTTATCAATCATAGATTTACTGTTAATATCTAAAATTAGTTAAAATGCCCCTTTATGATTGCGCTCTGCTTAAATATTTCCGTTATAATCAGCGACCTTCCAGTTTCATAAATACTGCCAGTTTTTAAACGCTCCTCTTTTAATTCACAAAATCCATCATCAGCACATCCAACGTTGCGGATGTACTTTATGCAGCTTACCGGTGTTCGCTTCGGCTTTGTTAATAAGATCAGCAACCGCCTCTGTGGCAGTTGGCTATTTTAAAGGCATACCAACTGTATCTGAATGAATAAAAAATTAACGGCTAATTTGTCAACAACTTCGAAACCTTCAATTTGCAATGTTGGCTATTTTATTGGCCTCATGCATAAACGGTCGGCACCGAAGGTCAGACCGTTTATGCATGCCTTTCCCCCCAGGTCGGCCAGTAACATCAGACCGCAAGTATCCGTGGTTTTTATTTGAACAAGTAAAATCTCTGTTAACGAATGTTATTTCCAGGGTGCTTTATTATCTGCCGATATAAACAGGATTGTTGTATTTAAAGTAAAAGCCGGCTTACCTGTTGCAGCATCATTCTTTTTTTCGAGTTCCTCACGCTGTGTAAAGCCCCCGCCCGCCCAGGTCAGGTCAATGATGGCAATGCCGTTTTTATCATAGCCGCCTGCTTCTATTTTCCAGTGGTTGGTGCCCTTGCTTTTAGTTGCTTCTGTAACGGTACCTGCATAATATTCAAAAGTTCCGTCTGCAAGAAATTGATAGTACGCATCGGTATTGGCTTTGGCATCATGGTATTTCCAAAGCCCAACCAGCGTTTCATCCATCCCATCTTTTACAACTGAGCCACCCCTGTAAACGGTTTTAGTGTCATTTACCTTATTGATAGCAGCAACGGGATCGCTGTCAAAATTTAAGGTATCCGTTCTTACAAGCCCCACTCCTTTTGCGTAATAGAAATTGGTAGAGTAAAAATTAGATCCAAAAAAAGGGTCTTTGGAGTATCCCTTGTAATTGACTACAATCACATCTTTATAACTTTTACCCCCGGCGTCTGTACTGATATTTTTTGCTACCAGAGTATAGCCGCCAACAGTCTTCATAGAAAGGTCAGCACCTGCCATCAAGCCC
Organism: Ferruginibacter sp.; assembly: GCF_028288465.1. Taxonomy (GTDB): domain Bacteria; phylum Bacteroidota; class Bacteroidia; order Chitinophagales; family Chitinophagaceae; genus Ferruginibacter. The sequence goes on from NZ_JAQBNR010000056.1 coordinate 169,066, forward strand.
AGTAACTCATTTTTATTATCAGCGTTCACTACACCCCATTTGGTGCCTACAGGGCCGCTGCTTATCAAAACAGTGTCTGTAGAAATACGGGTTGTAACGCCATAACCGTTTACCATTATTACTTTCTGGGTAACTATTCCATTATCACAATTGTAATAGAAAGTGCCGTTGTCAAGATTAATGCCTTTATAAACGGCTCCGCCAAAACTTTTTAACACATCATACTTACACATGTTCCAGTAACAATTTGCGCAATCATCCTTATTGGAAATTGGGTTGGCAGCAGCAGTGGCAGCCGTGCCTGCCGCCGCATTTGCACCCGTTGCATTTTTTAACTGCAACTCAATGCGGTTGCTTTCGATGGTGGTTACTTTAAATGGCTTTTTCAAATCTGCAGGCAGTTCATCCCATAGCGCAGTAGCATCCC
>NZ_JAQBNR010000062.1 GCF_028288465.1 Ferruginibacter sp.
CGAAACCTTTATTGAAAGCCGGGAACCCATGCTGTTGTGCTTTGATGTGCTGGCCCAGTACCTGTGCACGCTGGCAGTGTCAGACGGTTTTGTACCTGCTGAAATTTTTGAAGAAATAAAAAAGACACATTGCTATAATCAAATTACTGAAGATGAATGGCAGGAATTGTTGTTCTTTTTAACTGCAGGTGGTGCGGCTTTGCAGCAATATGATGAGTACAAAAAAATAGAAGTGGAAGAGGGCGTTTACCGTATCACCAACCGGCGCATGGCCATGCGGCACCGCATGCACATCGGTACCATTGTAAGTGACTCCATGCTAAAAGTAAAATTCATGAGCGGCGGTTATGTGGGTGTAATCGAAGAGTATTTTATTTCGAGGTTGCAACCGGGTGATGTGTTTACATTAGCCGGCAGAAACCTGGAATATGTGATGATAAAAGATATGACGGCGATTGTAAAAAAATCGACCTCCAAAAAATCAATTGTCCCCAGTTGGAATGGTGGTCGTATGCCACTAAGCGCCAACCTTGGACTGATGCTGCGCAAAACATTTGACAAAGCTTTTGAGATGAATGGCCGCACGCTTGTAAAAAAAGAAAGACTTGAAAACCCTGAACTGTCGGTGCTGAAACCCTTGTTCGATTTGCAGGAAGCTCTGTCGCATATTCCAAAAGAAAATGAACTGCTGATTGAACACATTGAAACCAAAGACGGCTTCCATTTATTTGTATATCCTTTTGAAGGCCGGCTGGTACATGAAGCCATGGCGGCAATACTGGCCTATCGCATCAGCCGGATAACGCCCATCACTTTTAGCTTTGCTATGAATGACTATGGCTTCGAATTATTAAGCGATCAGCCGATACCGGTGGATGATACCAACGTGTATGAATTGTTTAGTCTTGATAATTTGTTTGCAGACATTCAGCGTTCTGTAAACAGTGTTGAAATGGCCAAAAGAAAATTCAGGGATGTGGCCGTTATCGGCGGCCTGATTTTCCAGGGAACGCCAGGCGAGTATGTAAAAACAAAACACCTGCAAAACAGTGCGAGTCTGCTGTTCAATGTGTTTACCGAATATGATCCGAAGAATATTTTATTAAGACAGGCCTACCAGGAAGTGCTGGATCAGCAGATGGAGGAAGTACGCTTGCGCAATATGCTGGAGCGCATACAAAAAGGAAATATTAAAATACAATTTCCGGCCAGGCTTACCCCTTTTTGTTTCCCTTTAAAAGTAGACAGCATGAGAGAAAATCTTTCATCTGAGCAACTCGAAGACAGGATAAAAAGAATGCAGGCCCAGCTGGAAAAAATATAACTTTAGCAGGTCATCTTCTGGCGATTATACCACAAGATATTTTCTTTGCCTCGCATATAGTATAATAAACAGTATGGGAATACCAACGCCAAAGATTACGCTGGTTACACCTGTGAACTGTTTGGTTCCTAGCAAAATAAAATTTCCAATTACTGGTAAAATTTCTCCGGCCGAATAAATCCAAAATCCGTCCTTTTTTAATTTGCGCATCCATAATGCACCAACAAAACAAAGCACCAATGAGACAATACTGATCACCAAAATAGGAACGAGATTGTTCTGCATTAGCTCTATTGCAGCCCTGCCTTTTTGCATATCCTCCAATTGTTTGGCAGTCATTTCCTGACCGGAGCCAGCCGCCTTATCCATAATACCAAGTAAAAATTTGTTGAGCATTGGCGCTAACAGCGTATAAAGTAAGAGGAGACCGCAACCAATAAAAGTTAAAATGGTTAGTGTCTTTAAACCTGAAGGAAGTTCCCGCTTTTCGCCGGCAAAATCCAACACATCAGAAGTTGAGTTAGTTTCATTCATACTATAAATTTTTATCCAAAGTATATACTTATTCTTTCATTTCAAAACCATTCTTTTTCAGAAACCTGTTATCGGGTTACCTTTGCAGCAATGTCATTCGTAATTCCCCACCGTATATACAACAATACCTTTTTGCTGTCGGCTGACCGATGTATTTTTTGGGAAGAAGAAAAAATATTGATTTTATCTGATCTCCATTTAGGCAAGACCGGTCACTTCCGGAAAGCTGGTATTGCCATTCCGCAGGCAGTTTTTAAAGAGGATATGCAACGGCTCGTATCACAATTGCAATCCTTCAAACCCCGACAGGTTATCATCATCGGCGATATGTTTCACAGCGAAAGCAATAAGGAACATGAGTTCTTTTTAAAATGGAGGCAGGACTTTGCATCTTTACCCATTCACCTGGTAAAAGGCAATCATGATATTCTAAAAAAGGAATGGTACGCACTGGCAGACATTACCATACATACCTGCGAACTGCTAATCGGCGATTTTGTTTTTGTACATGATGTGGTGGATTGTACCGTGCCGGATCACGGCTATATTTTCAGTGGCCATATACATCCGGCGGTAACTATCCGTGGCTTGGGTAAGCAATCATTAAGTTTTCCCTGTTTTTATTTTGGCATGCGATACGCCGTGTTGCCCGCCTTCAGCAAATTTACCGGCACATTTACCATTGAACCAAAAGCGGGTGAAAACGTTTTTGCATTGGTGAAGCAAACCATCATCTCATTTTAATGCAGGATAAAATTTTAAAAATCGCATACGACCCAATCTATGCCCATCCTTTACCTGAAGGTCACCGTTTCCCAATGCTGAAATATGAATTGATACCAGCCCAGTTAATACATGAAGGAACAATCACATCAGCAAACATTTTTTCACCTTCTATTTGCCCGGATGAAGTTGTACTATGGACGCATGAGAAAGATTACCTGAACAGGTTGCATAACCAAAACTTATCGCCCAAAGAGCAGCGTCATATTGGTTTTCCGCAATCACCTGCATTAACCACCAGGGAATTGATGATTGCGCAGGGAACGATTGAATGTTGTTATTACGCCATGCAAAATGGAGTGGCGTTAAATGTAGCCGGCGGCACCCACCATGCCTTTGCAGATCATGGCGAAGGATTTTGCATGCTGAATGATATCGCAATTGCAGCCAATTATTTGTTGCATAAAAAGCTGGCGAAACAAGTTTTAATTATTGACCTGGATGTGCACCAGGGCAATGGTACGGCAAAATTGTTTGAAGCCGAAAACAGGGTATTTACTTTCAGCATGCATGGTGAACACAATTATCCTTTTCACAAAGAAAAAAGTGATTTGGACCTGCCTTTAAAAGATGGTATGGATGATGCAACCTATCTTACTTTATTAAAAGAAATCCTGCCTGCGCTCATCGATAAAACAGAGCCAGACTTTGCTTTTTATTTATCCGGTGTTGATATTTTGAATACAGATCGCTATGGTAAATTACAGGTAACTCCGGATGGCTGTAAGCAACGGGATGAATTTATATTTACCAGCTTGCTGCAGCACAATATTCCATGTGCCGTTTCTATGGGCGGCGGTTATAGTGCGGATGTAAAAATAATTGTGGATGCTCATTGCAATACATTCAGAACTGCAAAAGATTTATATGCCCTGTAATTTTTTGCCGATGATTTGTTATGCAAAACCACAGAATACTTCGTGGCCGTAATCTCATTGTTGCAAAGCAATACAATTACAAGGCCTTCCTCCTTGCTACTTCTTTCTTTATTAACCCCAACTCACGGCCTGTTTGGCCGCCCACGGATGAGTTTTCTTCTGCTCTCCGCATCAGGTATGGTATAACATCTTTGATGGGGCCAAATGGTAAATATTTACTAACCGAACAGCCCGCTTTTGCCAGGTTAAAAGTAATGTTGTCACTCATGCCAAACAGTTGGGAAAAATGCACATGCGGATGATTGAGCGGAATATTTTTTTGTTGCAGCAGCTGTGTGGTCAACAAATTGCTTTGCTCATTGTGCGACGCCACAATGACGGCAATGATATCAAGGTGTTCGATACAAAATTGTACGGCCGCGTCATAATCCCGGTCAGTGCTTTGTTTATCTGGCTGGATGGGAGAAGGATAATTCATTTCCGCCGCCCGCAACCTTTCTTTTTCCATATAAGCCCCTCTTACAAGCTTTGCCCCGAGGATAAAATTTCTTTCGGCAGCGGCTTCATAACTATCCTGTAAAAATTTGAGCCGGTCGTGGCGGTATAGTTGCAAGGTATTGTACACCACCACCCTGTTTTTATTAAAGGCGTCCATCATCAAAATGGTAAGGGCATCTACCGGATCCTGTATCCAGGTTTCTTCTGCATCTATCAATACGCCAATTTTTTTTTCCGCCGCCACTTCACAAAGCCGCATCAGTCTAACCCTAACCCGGTGCCACTCTTCCTTTTCGTTGGCGGGTAAATTTTCTATTACAGATAAATAACGCCGCATCAGTGTACCGGATGCTTCCGACATCAGCTGATCCATTTTTTCGAGTAATCCAAACCGGGCCAGCCCTGTTACCTTAACACTCATAAAAGGAATGTTAGCCTGCGTTGCAGCGTATTCTATCACCCGTATAAATTCTTCAGTGGAATGATCAAATCCATGCTCTCCATCATCCCCACCTTCAACACCGTAATCTAAAATTACCTGCACGTCATACTCGCCTAATTTTTTTGCAACGGCAGAAGTTTCTGCCAGCGTTTCGCCACCTACAAACTGTTTAAATATAGTATTGCGGATTACCGGCGTTGTAAAAGGCAATTTCCATTTAATTGCGAGTGGAGTGAATTTCAGGCCAAGGTTTACGAGCCATGGCTTGCCCATGGCGCTGAAAAGAAAATGGGCATTTGTTAGTTCGCTGTTTTTTTTGTACGCAAAAGCATACTCAGTATTATCGAAAGAAATAAAGTGATTGCCGTTCATAAAAATGGAAAATATTTACCAAATATACAGCATACTGTTTCACCGTTTACCTGACCTGGTTCAGTGCGCCGTATGTTTAACGGCATATTATTTTAATTGCAGAGGTTTTAAACAGTTATCGGTAATTATATAGCCTGGTGATTAAAAGGCTGCAAAACCATTTCATTGATAACCCCACTTGCAGGCTGCTGGCATAAAAACCAGATGGCTTTTGCCGCTTCCTGCGATTGCACCATTTTTTCCCGCTGTACTTTTAAATCAATGGTATCCCAAAAAGGTGAATCTACCCCACCCAAAAATAAATTGGTGATGCGGATATCTGTTCTTTTAACTTCTTCCCTTACACTTTGCATCATGCCAACCAGGCCGTATTTACTGGCGCAATAAGCGGCAGCACCGGCCATGGGCACTTTCCCCAATATTCCTGGTATGTTGATGATGAGTCCCTTTTTTACTTCTTTCATAGCAGGCAAAAAAGCTTTTACCAATAAGAAGGTAGCGAATAAATTGGTGTTGAGCGATTGCATAAAATCCTGTTCTGTTAAAGCATCCATGGGTTTTATTATACCAATGCCTGCTGCATTGATAAAGATGTCGATGGAAGCCATCTCTTTAAAATATTTTTCCTTTAATTGGTTTACTGCATCGGGGTCCGATATGTCCAGTGCCACAATTTTTTCCGGAGAAATATTATTCGCTGCAGCAAGTTGTTGCAACTTTTCCTGACTGCGTGCCGCAAGAAATAAATTGGCACCACTGCCTGCTAACAACTTCACCAGCTTTGATCCAATGCCGCCGGTGGCTCCGGCCAGTAATATATTTTTACCATTTAAAGTTTCCATCATAAAATGTTTGCTTCCTCAAACAATGTGGCAACCATTTTGTTTGAAAGCTACTGCAATATGCAATCAGTCACCATCATATTTCCGCACCAGCTTTTTAAACAGCATCCTGCTGTTGATGTCGGCCGCAAGGTTGTACTGGTTGAAGAAACCTTGTTTTTTAAACAGTATAATTTTCATCAGCAAAAAATAATATTGCACCGGGCGAGTATGAAATGCTATGCTGATTTTTTGCAACAACAGGAAATTAAAGTGGAATACATCGAAGCTGATTCCCCTTTATCAGACATAAGACAGTTACTGGCGCAGCTTCATCACCAGTCAATTACCAGCATCCATGTGGCCGATGTTACAGATGACTGGTTGCGCAAACGACTGGCATCAGCCTGTAAAAAATATGCCATCCAAATTGTAAATTATCCAACACCCTGTTTCATCAATACAATGAATGAGGTGAAAGATTATTTTGATAAAAGCAAAACGTATTTTCAAACAGCATTTTATATAGACCAGCGTAAACAACGCAATATTTTACTGGATGCCAACAGGCAACCCGAAGGCGGCCAATGGAGTTTTGATGCAGACAACCGCAAGCGATTTCCGAAAACAGAAAAGGCTCCCATTGTCAATCCGGCAAAGGAAGATGGCGATGTGCAGGAAGCAAAAAAATATGTGTCCGTTCATTTTTCATCCAACTATGGTGATGGAAAAAATTTTATTTATCCCGTTAATTTTAAGGATGCTGAAAAATGGCTGGATGAGTTTTTAGCACAGCGTTTTGAAAAATTCGGCGTGTATGAAGATGCGATTGTTGCGGATGAACACTACCTGCACCATGGCGTACTAACGCCCATGCTGAACATAGGCTTATTATTGCCACAGCAAATTATAAAAAAAGCAATCAAGGCCGCAGCCCAATATAACATTCCACTGAATTCGCTGGAAGGCTTTATACGTCAAATCCTTGGCTGGCGTGAGTTTATACGCATTGTGTACGAGCGGGAAGGCAGCCGCCAGCGTACCGAAAACTACTGGGGATTTACCAGGAAAATTCCCGCCAGTTTTTGGTCAGGTGAAACGGGTATTGTACCCGTGGACAACGTAATAAAAAAGGTATTGCAGACAGGCTACAGCCACCATATTGAAAGGCTGATGGTGATGGGCAATTTTATGTTGCTCTGCGAATTTGATCCGGATGAAGTGTATCGCTGGTTTATGGAAATGTATGTGGATGCTTATGATTGGGTGATGGTGCCAAACGTGTATGGGATGACACAGTTTGCTGATGGCGGGCTGATGACAACCAAGCCTTACATCAGTGGCAGCAATTATTTATTAAAGATGGGCGATTATAAAAAAGGTGAATGGACGGAAACCTGGGATGGATTGTTCTGGCGTTTTATGCAAGTGCACCGGGACTTCTTTTCACAAAACCCCCGTCTTGGCCTGCTGATAAAAACCCTGGATAAAATGCCGGCAGAAAAAAGAAACAGGCATATTGAAACAGCGGAAAATTTTTTAAAAAAACTGGATGAACAACATACATGAAATAGCGCAAGATATTCAGCGGCCCGGCATCAATGAAAAAGCACCGGCGACAATATTTACCGTTATTGAAACAGACCGCATTATTGAAATGGCATGGGAAGACCGCACCAGTTTTGAAGCCATTGAAGTACAATTTGGGTTAAAAGAGAAAGATGTGATTGAGCTGATGCGCAAAGAAATGAAGGCATCGAGTTTCAGAATGTGGCGCAAACGTCATCACGGAAGAAGCACCAAACATGCGGCTTTGCGGGGCAATTCTGTCAATCGTTTTAAATGCAAAAGCCAGCGGGCGATAACATTAAATAAAATCAGTAAAAGATAGCTGCTTTCGTTCGCTGTTTATTTTACTGGTCAGCAGCGTGCTATTTTTTACTTACATAACAAATTTACAAAGCCGCTGAATTCAGCGCATGGTTTTCAACCAGGAAGCTGAAGCCAAATAGCAGCAACCAGTTGAAGGGTGCGACGCCAATGAAGCCCAACCATGGTTCAATGCCCGGATCAAAAAACCTTTTAACAGTGTATGCTGCAACATCCTATACCCGACATCAGCCATTCCAACTTATCTTTGCCAAAATTTTTACATGGACAAAAAAGCAAGCGAATCGCTGGTAGTGATGACGGAACTGGTATTACCTAATGATACCAATACTTTTGGCAACCTGATGGGTGGACGGTTAATGTACTGGATGGACATCGCTTCTGCCCTGGCAGCAATGAAACACTGCGGATCTCCCGTTGTAACCGCTTCGGTTGATAATATCTCTTTTGAAAACCCTATCAGGCTCGGCAATGTAGTGCACATTGAAGCCAAGGTAAGCAGAGCGTTTAAAACCAGTATGGAAGTGCATTTAAAAGTGTGGGGCGAAGATGCATTACATCAATATAAATACAAAAGCAATGAAGCCTATTTTACCTTCGTAGCCCTTGACCCCAACAGCAAACCCAAACCGGTAAACCAGCTGATTGCTGAAACGGCAGAAGAAATAGAATTGTATGCAGGTGCATTAAGACGCAGGCAATTAAGACTGGTACTGGGTGGCAAAATGAAAGCCTCGGAGGCAGAAGAATTAAAAGCGCTGTTTGCGTAAATAAATTATTCCGGCACATAATTGTAAGGCAGCATATTCGCTGCCTTTTCGTATATCCAGTAGCCCGCATACAGCACATCCATTGGGTTGTTAATGATGCCCGCATTGTTAAGACTGATGGCTGGGGACGTAACAGTTACGTAGGCCCGGAACCCAACCGGAAGCCCGCCCTGCAAAAAAGTATTTTTGCTTAAGTAACTTTTTGAAGAAGGATTTTTTCCATATTGTACCATCAACTTGCCGGGAATAACGACATTATAATTACTGGTGTTACTGGTATCAGCTGAGATGATTTGTGCTGCTGTTACTTCGTACGCCATATCCATCTCTTCCCTGCTGCTTTTTTTACTGGTATCACTGCTCATCCGCACCGGCTTTATCAAATAAATATGATAATTTTCTTCCTTTAACCGGTTACTAATAAGCGCCCGGTAAAAATGAATGGTACTGCCATAATAGCAATGCTGCCGGTTCTTTTTCCATTTGTTTTTAACCCCCATTTCGTCAAAGCGGGTATAGCCGTAATATGAGGTGCGACCGCTTTGTTCATCATAAAAAAACTCCACCAGCTCAAAACTTATTTTGTAGCCCAACATTCTGTTTGTTATCACCAAAGGTGTGTCGCTATATGCTTTAAAAGAATTTTTACTGCCGCCGTTGGTAAAATAAATGTCTTTTTTATTTTGAATACTGCTGCGGCTTGCTTCTTCCGTAATACCTAAAAATTCTTTTTCAAAAATCGCCAGGTATTTTTTTCTTACGGCATCTGTTAATATCAATACATCTTTTAACTGTTCGGCTTTTTGTGCCAGTTTAAATACAATTGTATTGTGCTGAAGTGTTGAAGCATCCGGTTTATACACCAGTCGTTCATATCCCACGCTGGAAATAATCAACTCAGCATTTTCCATTGCCGGCAACGGAATTGAAAAAAAACCTTCTGCATTGCTGCTGGTGCCGATAGATGTGTTGTTGAAATATATACTGGCACCCTGCAAAGGCTGAGCGGTGGCCTCATTCACCACTTTACCGCGTATAACGGTTTGTGCCATGACACTCACTGCACCCGTGAATACGGCAATAAAAAAAAGCAGGCTGATTTTACAGTTTATACATCTCATATGGCTTCATGTAGCAGCAGGCTGCAATAATCAATAATTTAAAAATGGCCCGCATGCGCAATGCCGGAACGTTGTACTATTTCAAAGGCTTCGGATCTGGTTGATAGTCGAGCGGCAAAGTATTGGCCAGTTTCTCATAGCTCCAAAAACCACCGTATTCCAATTCACTGTCATCTACAGGCACACCAATGGTTGTCAATTCCACCGGCGCATGTTTAATTTCTATGCTTGCTTCTATCCCTTTTTTTAAATCCCCATCTATATACTCCAATACAGTCCGCAGGTAATTTTTTGTTGCCGGATTGTTGTTGTATTGAATAATAAGCTTGTCTTTTATGCCTATTGAATAATTATTGGTGCTGTCAATCCACAAAACCTGGGTGGCCGTTAGTGGTCTGTAGAGATCCTCATCGCCGGGATGCCGGGCACCGGCTGCAGGTACAGTGTCCTTTACAAATACACCAAACCCCTCCTGGTACAATTTGTTGGCTATAAGACTGCGATAAAAATGCTGGCTGCTTCCAAAGTAGCAATGGTTGCGAGCGGTTTGAAATTGACTGCCATCTGCCAGGGACTCGTAATGGCAATACCCTGAAAAATAGGATTGCCTGGTATATGTATCATAATAAAAACTCACAAGATTATAATACATTTTGTATCCGCAAAGTTTATTTACAACTATCAGTGTGGTATCTGCTGTGGCAATAAATCCTTCGAAGGAAGTATCCCTATCAAAATAAACATCTTTTAAATTGCTCACCGTGCTTTGAACTGCTTCATTTGTAATCCCCAGCAACCCTTGCAGGAAAGCTTGCCGGTAAGCCGGCGTGTTAGCCGTTTCCATAGCATCTTTTGGTAAACTACCAGCCTTCTTTTTGCGCATTTTAAACACAAATTTGTTACTCCCCATTTTTGCCGCGGCTGGTTTAAACGCAAACAACTCATATCCCGGGCTAATAATCACAACATCAGTATTAAAAAAACGGATGTTGTGAAAACTAAATTCGCCCTGAGCATTTGTTTCGGCAGCAATGGTAGTATTGTTGAAATACACGGTAGCATTTGGTATAGCAGCGTCGTTGTTTTCATCAATCACCTTACCTGTAAAACTTACCTGAGCAGTGGCCGTTTGTAAAATAAAAAACAGGGACAGAATGAAGGAGCAAACATTTTTGGGGTATGGTACATGCATAGTTAATCGCTGGGTTCAATTGGTTACGTGGTGCCTGCCTTTCAGCATATATTGTTTGCTTTGTTCAATACTATCCATCACCTGTTCCAGTATGTTTTCACTGGTATCATTGTAGTCAATTTGCAGCGGGGCTTTAAAAGTAATGGTTAGCCGGGTACCTCTCTTTTTAAATTTCAGACCCTTTTTATCAAAGGCACGCCAGTAGCCGCCTATTACAACCGGTATTACAATGGGCTGATGGTGTTTTATAATAAATGCCGTGCCTTTGCGCCCGGGTGCAAACGGTTTGGTTGTTCCCTGTGGAAACGTAATGACCCAGTTGTCGTTCAGCGCCCGTTCAATTTTACGGGTATCACTGGGGTCTAAACTTTTGCGCACTTCTTTTCCATCTTTTACCCAGGTACGCTTTACTGTAATGGCACCACCCAGGCTCAGTATTCTGCTGATCCAGTTTTTCTTCATGGTTTCTTCGGCCGCCACGTAGTAAATTTTTGTAAAAGGCCACAGCAGGTAATAAGGTATTCCCAGGCCATGTTTTTTTCGCCAGCTAACGGCGCAGAAAATATGTATAAAAGTAATTACTTCGGCAAAATAGGTTTGGTGATTGCTGACAAAGAGTACATTTTTCTTGGGCAGCTTGTGCAAATTCTCCATGCCTGTAATCTGCAGCTTATTAAAAATATTAATGCCAGGGTAGGTAATGGTTCCAATAACAGCATATACGATTCCCTTAACAAACCTGCTCTCTTTAAACTTCGTAAAAAACGTTGCCATGTAATTTTTTTAGCCGCAATCTCCCCTGCAATATACGGAATTATCATTTTTATAACTGCCTTAAAACCATCTTTAACGATTGGGTTTTGCAGCATGCCTCCAGGTAATTCATGGGGTTGCCAGCCCATCAGTAGCGACAGCACGTAGCGGCTCCCGTTTTATGCTCCGCGAATAAGTTAATATCTTTACCGCTATGCAATTAAACACCGTAATTTTTGATATGGACGGGCTGCTCGTAGACTCTGAACCCTTATGGGGCGAAGCAGCCGTTGAAGTTTTTAACCGTTATAACTTTCAGTTAACCGCCGCACAGTATGCCACCACCACAGGCATGCGTACCAAAGAGTTTGTTGAGTGGTGGTTTAACCATTATAAAATTGAAGCCCGTCACATGGCCGATGCGGAAAGCGCAATTTTAAAAAGCGTGGTAGAAAAGGTAGGCGCAAAAGCCAAACCCATGCCCGGTGTGGAGCACATCTTCAATTTTTTTATTGAGCGCAATTTTAAAATCGGCCTTGCCACTTCCTCCGGACAGCCGCTGATTGATGTGGTGGTAGATAAGCTGGGCATCCGCAATTTTTTGCAGGCCATTGCCTCCGCCGAAGGCCTGCCCTACGGCAAACCGCACCCGCAGGTGTATTTAAATTGTGCCGAAGCACTGGACACCCGCCCAACGCAGTGCATTTGCTTTGAAGATTCTTTCAACGGCCTCATCGCAGCCAAAGCCGCCCGCATGAAATGCGTGGTAGTACCGGCCCCGCACGACAGAAAAAATGAAAAGTTCAATGCCGCCGATTTAAAAATCTCTTCGCTTGCCAACTTCAACACTTTGCTGATGCAGAGTTTGTAAATATATTTTGATCCGGGCTAAGGGCTATGGTGAGCATCGTTGCGTCGCCCCCTTGTGCTTTTTTGACTTTGATGGGCTTTTATTAGTGGGTAGGATATCGGCAACACCCCGCTTTTGGTTGGATTGACTCAATGGTTTATATTTATTTGCACAAAACAAAATGTTGGGAAATATCATTAATCATTCAAAAAGCGCCACATGGAAAATCCTAAAGTTTTTATCAGCGTTGGAGGAACAGCTAATAGTCAACAAGAAGATTTTGTAAAACTTATTGAGGATAGATTAAAAAGTGAAGACTTGATTCCAAGTACGGTTGGAAGAAACAATTTTAGTGCGGATTCGCCTCTAAAAGCAGTGAAGGAATTGATGAATGATTGTTCAGGCATTTTAATAATAGCATTGGAACGTACATTCTTTGAAAGGGGAGTTGAAAAGAGAGGTGGGCCGCAACAAATTAATCTTAATGAAACAAGGTTTGCAACCCCATGGAATCAAATTATTGCTTGGTCCTTTCCAGACGGAGAATCATTACTTTATGGAAAGTATTTTGGGAGTGCCCCTAATTTCCTTTTATTTCTCAGGATGTCATTCAGCAATTACAAACTCAATGATTTTGTTAAACCAAGGTGAATGAAAGCAAATCAGCAATTGTGATTCAATATACATAATCTGATAACTACGTAAAAAAATTGCAAAGCACTAAGTCCGCAATTAATGTTGCATCAATAGACAATCCAGCCATTATTTCACCAGTTTAAACCCCGCCTCTTTTACACTGGCCGAACTTCCACCAACAAACACTTTAAAATCCCCCGGCTCAAAAATGTACTGCAATTTTTCATTGTAGAACCGCAGGTCATTTGCGGTCAGAGTAAATTCAACTGTTGTGGAGGCTCCTTTTTTCAGCTGTATTTTTTTAAATCCTTTCAACTCTTTTACCGGTCTTACAACACTGCCTACCAAATCACGGGTGTACAATTGCACGGTCTCCTCTCCATCATAATTACCGGTGTTGGTAACCGTACATTTTACTACCAGTTTTTCTGTTGATTTAATAACGGGTTTACTCAATACAATATCGCTGTACCCAAAACTGCTATAGCTTAATCCAAAACCAAACGGATATTTGGGGCTGTTGGGTAAATCAATATAAGATGAAACATAGTTTAAATCACTGTCATTTTTAGCGGGGCGGCCGGTGTTGTAATAATTATAATAGATCGGAATTTGTCCTTCTGTTCTGGGGAAACTAATGGGCAATTTTGCAGAAGGATTGTAATCACCAAACAATACATCGGCGATGGCGTTACCCGCCTGGGTACCCAACCACCAGGTGTACACAATGGCGGGAACGTTGTCTGCGATCCAGTTAAACACCAGCGGCCTTCCGGCACTCATCAGTACCACAACAGGCTTACCCGTTGCCACGATGGCTTTCACCAGGTCTTCCTGCACACCGGGCAGGCGGATGATACTTCTGCTTTTTGCTTCACCGGTCATGTCTCTTGCTTCGCCTACAGTCATCACTACAACATCCGCCTGCATGGCGGCTGCAACGGCTCCACTAAAACCTGCACGGCTGGTATCTTTTATCTCGCAACCTTTTGCATACAATACATTGGAACCCGCAGCCAGTTTGCTTTTCACACCCTCCCACAATGAAACAATGCGGGCGGTATCATCGGGCCAGTCGTAACTCCAGAAACCGAGGTTATCAGATTTTGCTTTTACAAACGGACCAATCAGCGCAATGTTTTTAACGCCTTTACTCAGCGGCAATAACTGCTTTTCATTTTTCAGTAACACGATACTTTTTTTTGCCACTTCTCTTGCTACTTTAATATGATCAGGGTTGTTAAACTGTTCTTTTTCTCTTGCTTCATTGCAAAATCTAAATGGATCATCAAACAGGCCCATTTCAAATTTCTTTCTCAGTATCCTTTTCACGGCATCATCAATCACTGCCATTTTCACTTTACCTTCCTTCACCAATTTGGCTAAATTTTGAATGTAGCTGCGGCTTTCCATATCCATGTCACTGCCTGCATTGGCAGCGGCCATAGCAGCTTCATAATTATCTTTTACAAAACCATGGTTGATCATTTCACCAATACTTCCCCAGTCGCTCACCACAAAACCTTTAAAGCCCCACTGGCCTTTTAAAATGGTTCTTTGCAGGTAGGCATTTCCACTGGCCGGTACGCCGTTCAAATCATTGAAGGAATTCATGAACGTGGCAGCGCCTGCTTTTGCGGCCGCTTCAAATGGAGGTAAATAAGTTTCCAGTAACTGGCGGTTGCTCATATCAACACTATTGTAATCCCTGCCTGCCACTGCTGCACCATAAGCGGCAAAATGTTTGGCGCAGGCCATCATGGCATCTGTATTGCCCAATCCTTTTCCCTGGAAGCCTTTCACCCTTGCTGCGGCAATTAAACTGCCCAGGTAAGTATCTTCACCTGCGCCTTCCATTACCCGGCCCCAGCGTGGGTCCCTTGCTATATCTACCATCGGTGCAAAGGTCCAGTGAATGCCGGCAGCAGCGCCTTCTGTTGCCGCCACCCGTGCAGACAATTCAATGGCCGCAAGATCCCAGCTGGCCGCTTCTGCCAGCGGTATAGGAAAAATTGTTCTGTAACCGTGCACTATGTCCTGCCCAAACAACAGGGGAATTTTCATTCGGGACTGCATGGCCAATTGCTGCAGTGTTCTTGTATGATCTGTACCGGTAACATTCAGCATACTACCCAGCATGCCCTTCTTTATCTGCTCCTGCTTATCGCCGTCTTTCGTTATAGGACCAGTTGCCGCCCAGTCGCCGTTGTACTGGTTCATTTGGCCTATTTTTTCATCCAGTGTCATCAGGCGTAAAACAGAATCTACCTTTTGATCAAGGCTCTTTTTTTGCGCTATGACTTTGTAAAAAGGTGTAACCAGCAATATCAACAAAAACAATGGTGAAAAAAGTAGAGAGGATTTCATACAAGCTGTTTATTTGAAATGCAAAATTACGGAGTGCAGATCAGTGGGACAGTTTTTAAATGAGTTTATTGAGTATATTTCAAATTGTAATTGGATGGCGCTGTCAACCGGTACGGTCATTCAACGGTGGATATTTGCGTTTGGTTTCAATAGCCGTTTGCTAATGATCCGTGGCGTTAGATTTATTTGCCTGGGTAGGTACAACAGCCGCCTTTCTTTTATCACTTAATTTTTTAAGATGCCGCAAGATGCGCTTTTCAGGAATATTTTCAGTGTCATCGCTCAGCAGTATTGACCACGGTTTAAGTGCGTCTATCTGGGAAAAAATCACATTCACAATGGCAATGGTGGGTAGCGCTAAAAAGATACCGGGCAACCCAATCATAGAACCGCCAATTACAACGCCCACAATCGTCATCAGTGCATTAATCTTTACTTTTGATCCGACAATCTTGGTCATCAAAAAATTCGCATCTAAAAAATGGATCGTTTCCATACCGGCAATGATCCAGATAATTTCATTCATGCTTGATGAATTACCCAGGGTTACAAGCACGGTAAAAACAAGGCTTGTAAACAATCCTATATACGGCACAATATTTAGCACCGCTGCAAAGACGCCCAAAAATACAGCATACTTCACCCCGATAATCAACAACACAGCTGAATTGCAGGCTGCTACAATAGCCATTTCTATCAGCAACCCAGTCATGTATTTTTGAATAATCTGTTTTGATTGGAGCAATACAAACTGCAACCGTTCTTTGTGCTGGCTGCTAAAAACGGCAAACAAAAACCGCCTGATTAATTGCCGGTAGCAAAGAATCAGAAAAGAATAAATAGCTACTATAATTGTAAACATGACTGTTTGCGATACGGTAAGAAAAGTTTGGCCAATATACTGGCCGCCCGAATGCCGAACCCCTTCCCGGATATCGTTGATGTAAGATTTTTGTACCTCAGTGCTGATATGCACTTTTTGTTCAAGCCATTTTTGCAGTGAAGTAATATGCCCGGCCAGGTGTTCCCTTATGGCAGGAACATCGTTTAAAAAGCCAATCATCTGCGCTGAAATAAAATAGACAATTGTGGCGATTACTGCAAGGGCTAAAATAACCGCCACAAGGTTGGCCATTGTTGCCGGCAGATAACATTTTTGCAGCAGGTTGGTAACGGGTAACAATAATATCGATAAAAGAATAGAAAAATAAATAGGTACCAGCACGCCATGACCAACAGAAATGAAAATACCGATTAATAAGATCAGTAATAATTGAAAACTAAGTTGCTGGGCGTAAGATATAGTTCTAATGTTGTTCATCGTAGCATTTGCATTTTATCCGCTGAATTTCTCAAGCTAAAAAATAGTGAAATCAAAAACAATGGTGAGTAAATTATGTGCCGGATTTATGCAACGGCAAAAACGCTCTCCAAAAATTCAGTGGGCATTATTTTACTCACTACCTCAATTTATTCAATACCTCGCCAATAGAACAACGTATTTTTCAGTCCCCAATACTTCACAACAAAATTTTTAAACATTCGTTTCCTTTGAGTATTTCTTCCTGCAGACAGGTGCTGGCTGGTTGCTGTTCAGTCCATTTGAAAACATTCATAAAGGTGGCTGGTGCGGACTGCGGTACACTGGCAAAACCCCAAAACGTTTTGCTGGTGTCATTTATGACCGTAATACGAGGTCTGATAGCGGAATGGAAACGGCTTGTGGCGAAATTAATACAGTAGTAACTTTCTAATTATTAAATTACCTTCCTGAAGAAAATTGCACATTATAATATCAAGGGCGGTGTAGGTAAAACTACTACCACCGTTAATATCGGCACTTAAAATGATGTGCTGGTTACAATTAACTTCAGCTGAGTGTAAAAAAATGAATCTCCATTATGAACCGTACGAGTGTTACTTTACTGTTGTTTTTAACAGCTGCTCTACTTATTATTTATTACCCGGTTTTTACTGCTGAGTTCCTCTATACAGATGAAGCCAACCAGCTTTGGGATGCCGCAACCAGGCTGAATTTTGAAACATCTGTTCCACAGGGAAGATTACTTACCTACAAAATTTTTGAATGGGTATTCAGCCACATACACACTGTTCACCAGGTTATTTATGCCCGCCTTTTTTCTTTCTTTGGATGGATACTGTGCTTGCCGGTTTGGTATTATATTATCAGTACCCTGGTTGTTAAAAACGGTTTACCCAAACAGCTTGTCTTGCTGGCAATGGTTTATCTTATCTGCATGCCACCCTTTATTATTTACATTGGATGGAGCGCCTGTATGGAAATGTTTATAGCCTGTTTAAGTGCGCTGCTGTCTGGGTTTGTGTTATATCAAGGTATAAGCTACAATGGTGAACTGGTAGAAGTATCATCTAAACGGATAGCACTATCCATTATTACAGGTGTAACCGCATTGTTCATTTATCAACATTGTTTTGGCTGCTTTTTTATTCCTTTTTTTATTCATTTTATCGCCACAAAAAAAATCAGCAAAACCATTTATATCGGCTTTGCTTTTTCCCTGGTAATCTTTATCGTGTATTACCTGGCATTTAAATACACCCTGAATGTGTATGCATTGCCAGCCAGTAGCAGAGGGGCGTTCGCCACTAATCCAGTGAATAAATTGTTGTTTTTTTTCTCAATGCCGCTGGCAACGGCTTTTCATTTTACGTATATTTTTACAGAAAAAAGTGTTGAGGGACTGATTGTTTA
This sequence comes from Ferruginibacter sp., assembly GCF_028288465.1. GTDB lineage: Bacteria > Bacteroidota > Bacteroidia > Chitinophagales > Chitinophagaceae > Ferruginibacter. The sequence continues at coordinate 17,966 of NZ_JAQBNR010000062.1, forward strand.
CGGAACTGTTTTATTCGGATGGATGGCGGCTACTCTAATCACGCAGCGCACAAAATCACCGGCAGATAAACTGGTGTATTTATTGGGGCTGATTGTTTTTGCCATGTTCGCCGATCTGCCTTCTCTTATCGTACAGGAAAATTATTCTTCCAACCGCACTTTGTTTGCCCTGGATATGATTGCATTGTTACTTGTAGCGGAAACAATTTTTTCTCTGATTAAAAAAGAAAACACCAGTAATATTGTTGCAGGCGGATTTAGCATTTTCTTTTTAATGAATGCCTGGTATAATTACCATAAACAATTTATTGATCCGTTACAGGTGGAATATAGCCTGCTTAAGAATGTCATTACAAAACAATATCAGCCGGGTATCACCTCCATCTATTTTATTTGCCCCGGCGAAAATACATTCAAAGAAAAATATGGTATTACCCCTTCATGGGATGAATTTGGTATTCCTTCCACTGCAAAAATTTGGGCGCCTGAACCTACCATTAAACAATTGATTTTTGAAAAGACCGGCGACCGAAAAATTGCAGAAAAAATGGCAGTAAAAAGCTGGCCAAATAAAGTTGCCTTTGAATCTTCCGGAGGCACTCTTCCTCCAGGCGGGTTGTTGATTGACATGGAAGCAACACTGGCTAAATAATATGACGCGGGGAAAAGAAGTTCGTCTTATAAGAAACTCGAACTATTTGGATGAATTAAAGCAAAGAGCTATTTTTAGTTACAGCTAACAATCTAAAAATGATCTATCAATTCTTTCAGCCTGCTCCTTTTTTGAAAGAATACGTGAGGGAATATCTTTTGTTGCATTTTAAATTTGATGGTGTTTCTATAAATCCTACACGGGCATATACCCCTTGCCCTGAACAATGCCTGACTTTTGATCCCAGGGGCCGCATCACGGCCGTCGACAGGCAGACGGGTAAAGTACAACGCAGGAGTAATGCGTATTTATCCGGCCAGCAAACGGCCTGCTACGACCTTCATTTCGATCCGGATTACCTGATGCTTAAAGTTGTTTTTCAGCCAGGAGCATTGTTTAAACTGTTTGGTATTCCGCTGAATAAATTGGAGGGGTATGTAAACGCAGATGATGTGCTGGGTAAAGAGATCAGCCTTGTAAATGAACAACTGGCAAATACTGATATTTATGAAAAAATGATACAGGTAGTTGACTTGTATTTATTTCATAAAGTGAAAAAATTAAAGCGACAACATCAACCGATAGATGAGCTTGCCAGCATGCTTTACTGCCAGCCCAATCAATTTTCGCTTAACTGGTTTGCAACGCAGGCATGTTTAAGTCCAAGGCAGTTTGAAAGAAAATTCCTGGAACGTATAGGTGTGCCTGCCAGGTTATACCACCGCATTGCCCGGTTTAACAAGGCTTTTGAATTAAAAGATAAACACCCTGAGTTAGACTGGCTTGACATTTCAGAAACTTGCGGCTACACCGACTTTCAGCACATGAATAAAGATTTTAAGCAGTTTGCCGGAGTTACTCCTACGACGCTGCTTAAAGCTCATGAGCAAGCCACAGAAAAACTATTAAGGTTGGTCTGAAAATGTCGTTTTCTTACACCTGACAACAGGGGCTATTCATTTACATTTGCTTTACCGGTTTCTGATTAAAACAAACATTCATAAAGTAACCGGCTATTACCTATGCACAATTCAACTACAAGACGCACTGCCATTCAACAGCTGGCGATGGCTATCGCAGGGTTAAGTTTATTTTCTTTACCTGGCTGCAGTGCCAAACAAAAAGAACAGGAAGAAGTACACAACACAACGAAAAAATTGTCGCCATTTTCCCTGCCTCCAGCAGCTCCACTGGATCCCGGACCGGGCGGAATAAACATTCGTACGTGGATCCGCAGTTCGCAAACCAACATGCAGTTTTCAAACGTAGAGACTGCCGTTGCCCCCAAACAAATGGGCCCTGCCCCGCACGTACACAAAGAGCTGGATGAAATAATGTTGGTACTCGAAGGAACTGCCTCGGTTATTGTTGATGGAAAAACTGATGAAATAACAGCCGGTGGCTGGCACATGCGGCCAAGGGGATTGGAGCATACTTTCTGGAATGCGGGAGATAAACCGCTGCGCTTTATGGACATGTATTTTAACCAAAACTTTGAAGATTACCTCGAAGAATTATTTCATAAAATGATTCCTGATATGGTACAAAATAAATTATCTCCTGCCGATCCTGCGATAGCCGGGAGAATGGATGAACTGAACAAAAAATTTGGAGTAACCATGTTCCCTGAAAAAAGGCAGGCCATTATTGATCAGTATGGTTTAAAGGCTTAATGTACAAAAAATAAGCGGGATAAACTCCTGCAGCAAAGCGTTGCGAATCAACAATTGAATTAACTTACCATTATTATTTAATTGTTGAACCACCAACCTTAAACCACTTTGATTTTGAATCGCTGTATTTTTTGCATTGCATTTATCATTACTTCTATTTCTGTCAAACCCGTCAAAGCCCAGGACCTTTTTACGGGCTACGAACAGTTATTTACCACCCCACGGCAATACACCATTTACAAAACAAAAGACCCTATAAAAATTGATGGCAAATTAAAAGAAGTATCGTGGAGCAAGGCAGAATGGTCAGATGATTTTGTTGATATTGAAGGTAATAAAAAACCCGTTCCTCCATTGAAAACGCGTTTTAAAATGCTTTGGGATACGCAATATGTATACATCGCTGCTGAGCTGGAAGAGCCCAACACCTGGGCCACACTGAAACACCATGATGACATCGTTTTCAATGACAATGATTTTGAAATTTTCATCGATCCGGATGGCGATATGCACAACTATTTTGAGATAGAGGTAAATGCGCTCAATACTATCTTCGATTTGTTTTTAACCAAACCCTACCGCAATGGTGGCGTCGCCCTGATCAACTGGGATGTACAGCAATTGAAGTCGGCTGTATCCGTGCAAGGTTCTGTTAATAATACCAGGGACATTGATAAAAAATGGTTTGTTGAAATGGCCATTCCATTGCGTTCCATTGCTACCGGCTTTAAAGAACAGGTGCCTGCAGATGGAAGTTTCTGGCGCATCAATTTTTCAAGGGTTGAATATGAAACTGAAATTGTTCATGGTAATTATATTAAGAAAGCGGATTCTGTTTCAAAACGTCCGCTGCCAGAACACAACTGGGTTTGGTCGCCGCAGGGACCAATCAACATGCACATGCCCGAACGCTGGGGTTACCTGCAGTTCAGCACGCAAAACGCAGGTTCATCAAAAATAAATATGCCGTTGCCTGCGGCCGAAACATACAAAAAATATTTGTGGTTACTGTTTTATAAACAACAGCAATACCGGCAGCAACATCTCCAATACGCAACCGATTTACCGCTGTTAAATTTTCCTTCAACAATTGAAAGTGCTGGCTTAAATTGCCATATCGAACTGGTGGCAACAGGGCTTCAATACATAGCAGTCCTGCAGCCTGCCGGTATTGCGGAACGGTGGCAAATAGACCAGGATGGTAAAATCAGTAAAGCAAGCAATCCATGATCAGCAAAAGACAATTTTTAAAATCAGCGCTGGTAGCCGGTGTTGCCAGCGCACAGCTCTCCTTAAACGCATCTGCAGGCGATGGCTATTTAAAAAAGAATAAAAAGAAGTGGAAGCATTGGGTATGGATCAATCCCAATCCAAAAGATACAGATGCAGCCATTGATGCCTTGTATGCAGCTTATCATGATGCAGGTATCCGCGGTATATTTTTTGAAGCCGACAGTGAAAAACACTACCGGCTGGCAAAGAAAAATAACATCGCAGCTCATCGCTGGATGTGGACCATGAACCGTGGTGAAAAGGAATTGCTGGCAGCACATCCCGAATGGTATGCGGTAAACCGCAAGCTGGAATCCTGCGCTGAAAACCCTCCTTATGTGAGTTATTACCGCTGGCTTTGCCCATCCAAAGAAGAAGTGTACCAGTATTTGGAAGCTGATGTGAAAAGCATACTCAGCAAAGATTATGTTGATGGTATTCACCTGGATTATGTGCGTTATTGCGATGTTATTTTGCCATTGAATTTATGGGATAATTATGGGATTGAACAAACCAAAGAACTGCCTGAATACGATTATTGTTACTGTGATGTTTGCCGGGAAAATTTTCGTTTACAAAAAGGCGTTGATCCGTTGTCTGTAATGTATCCCGAACAGAATTTATCCTGGCGCAGGTTCCGTTACAATAACATAACAAGAATTGTAAACAGGCTTTCAGCTGTGGCGCATGATTTTAAGAAACCCATTACAGCAGCGGTTTTCCCAACACCGGAAGTGGCTAAAAGAAATGTGCGGCAAGACTGGACGAACTGGAACCTGGATGCTGTTTGCCCGATGATCTATCATGGATTTTATAAAGAAGATATTGGATGGATCGGTGATGCGGTGGCAGAAGGTGTGAAAGGAATAGGCGGTAAATTTCCCTTGTATGCCGGGTTGTATTTACCCGATTTTAAAAGCAATGATGATATAAAAAAAGGCATTGAAATTGCGATGCAAAATGGTGCAGCCGGTGTATCCTTGTTTGGACATGTGGATGCGCCCATACTGGAAATATTAAAGTCTGTGTCTTAAACAATCATTGCTTTTTGCTCCTTATGTAAACTAAAATAAATTGCCTGAAATGACAAACGATACGATTGCCCTGCCAGAAACTGACCCTGCTGATTTGATTGGTTTAAGAGACAGCGTTTACGCAACAGACCTGTTGATCACTGCGCTTGGCCATCTCGATTTTTTTACAGCCATTGAAAAATACGAACTGGATTTCGAAGGCATCTGCAATCACTTTAAAACAGACCGTCGGTGCACCGATGTAATGCTTACTTATTTTGTTGCACTGGGCCTGCTAGCCATCGAAAATGGTCACTATGTAGTTACTAAAAAGACGTCCGAGTTTTTGTTATCTACTTCAACATGGAACCTGATCCCCTACTTTTCCAACCTGCTTGAGCGGCCGATTATTGAAAAAATGCTGGATGCACTGAAGACCGGAAAGCCACAAAGCTGGGGCGCTAAAAAAGATGAGCTGGACTGGGCGAAAGCCATGGAAAGACCTGATTTTGCAGCGATGTTCACAGCGGGTATGGATAGCCGTGCGGCATTAATGGCTCCGGCTATTTCAAAAAAATTCGACTTCAGTAAATACAATACAATGCTTGATATCGGTGGTGCTTCCGGTGTGTATGTTTGTTCCATCATTGATCATTTCCCCAACCTCACCGGTGGCATTTTAGAAAAATCACCTGTAGATAAAATTGCTGAAATTTCTATCCGAAATAAAGAAAAAGAAGCATCTGTAAAAGTCATCGAAGGCGATATGTTTCAGTCCATCCCCGCAGGTTTCGACATCCATTTATTTTCGCATGTACTGCACGACTGGACGCTGGAACAAAACCAAATCCTGATCAACAACTCATTCAACAGCCTGAATAAAGGTGGCGTAATCATGATTCATGATGCCCATATTAACCCGGATAAATCTGGCCCGCTGTCAACGGCCGAGTATTCTATTCTGCTGATGTTTTCCTGCTGGGGCAAATGTTATTCCATTACAGAACTGGCTCCGCTGCTGGAAGCTGCCGGTTTTGTAAACATACGAGAAACCCACACCACCGGCAACAGAAGCATCATCACCGGAGAAAAGAAATAACACGAATACTTCTCTGGGAATGGCGAAAAAAGGCCAGGCACAGACCATCCCCAATTTTTACTTTTTACTTAAGCATTAAGCCTTTTGTCTCCTGCCTTTTGCCTACTGCTTTCTGTCTTTGCCTTCAGCGTTCAGCCTTAAGCTTTAAACCTTCTGCGTTCACCTACAAAACACCTGCGTTTACCGCCTTTCCACCTGCAATTGCCTAATGCCATTTTCATTAGTATTTGCGCTACTATACATTTGTGATATAAAATTAAACACAATGGAAAACAGTAAAGGAACAAGAAACTATGATGGAGGAAGAATCGTAGCAGGATTGATACTGGTGGGCGTGGGTGCATTTTTGTTATTACGTAACATGGGCTTCTGGTTGCCCGGTTGGTTATTTTCCTGGCCAATGATTTTAATACTGGTCGGTATTTACTCTGGCGTAAAACATAATTTCAGAAACAATGGGTGGATAATTTTAGTCGGTGTAGGCGGTTTTTTTTTGGTAAGCGATTTTATTCCCAGTCTTGGCTTGCAACCTCTTTTCTGGCCGCTGGTGATAATAGGCGTGGGAATATTATTTATACTAAGGCCCAACAAAAAAAGCTGGGTTGATTTTAATGCCGATATTAATATCAATAAACAAACAACCAGCACAACCGACGTATACGGCGTTACTCAATCGCCGGTTGTAGCGGGTTCTATCGACAGCTCAGACTTCCTGAATGTACGTTCCGTGTTCAGCGGCGTAGTAAAAAATATAGTATCAAAAAATTTCCAGGGTGGCCGTATCTCCTGCGTATTTGGCGGTGCCGAAATTGACCTGAGCCAGGCCGATATTAACGGAACGGTGATATTAAAACTGGAAGCCGTATTCGGCGGTGTAAAACTGGTAATACCTCCACACTGGTCTGTGCAAAATGACATCGAAGGTGTCTTTCATGGCATCGATGATAAGAGAAGATTCAATCCGGATGCCACCATCAATCCCGGGAAAATATTGATACTAAAAGGTTCTGCGGTATTCGGTGGCGTGGAGATTAGAAGCTACTAGCGAGTTGGTGAATGGTGAATAGTGAGTGGTGAATAGGGCCCACAAAAACAAAGTCACCAACGACCATTGACGATTGAGCGCTCACAACTCACCATTGACTATTGACCATTCACTATTGACCATAACAAAACTACAGCTCATGAATTGGTTCCTTGCAAAATTGGTTTTCAGAATTGTTTGCGGATCGGGTACGCATACCGCACAATTTGAAGAACAGGTCCGCCTGATTTATGCAGATGATGAATTGCATGCGTTTCACAAAGCAAGATTATTGGGAGAAGGAGATTCTTTAAAGGAGGGAAGTCTCGTGGACGTACAATGGAAATTTATCGATGTATGTGAGCTGCATTTGCTTGGACAGTCCACCGATGGCGCCGAGATTTTTTCTACGATAAAAGAAGAAGCAAATGCAGAAGCGTACATTCGCAGCATACAAAAAATAGCTTCGCAATTGTTCCAGCGCAGCCTGCATCAGTTCACTTGTTTAAACAGCATGTCCATTGGCACGTAATACTGCATCGCAAAAAAAAAGCGTACTGGTTTTCTTTGTCACCTTCCTCTCCTGGTTTGGGATATGGAGCACGCTGCAGGTAAATGTATTGCTGGATTTTGGCATCCCAGTTTCACGTGCCATTACTGATTCCGTCATCAGCAATTTATTGCTCGAAGCTTTCTGCCTCCTCATCATCAACAACATGCGGTATTATCTTCCCAAGAAAGAAAAATACTGGTACACGCTCATCATCAGCTTTGGGTTAAGTTGTTTATGGCTCTTATTATTACGCATCATTTTATGGCGGGTATTTAAAACTGACACGGCTTATTTAACTATGCTGGCGCATACTTCTCTCATCCGTTTTGCTATTGCTTTTTTAATCATCGGTTGTTGTACTGTGCTGAGTTTGCTCTGGTATTCCCAGCAGGATCAGCAAGCCGATAACGAGCGAAAGCAGGCTATGGAAAGGTTGGCAAGAGAGGCAGAACTGAATAAATTGCGCCAGCAATTACAACCGCATTTTTTATTCAACAGTTTAAATTCCATCAGTGCACTTACCGGAAGCCAGCCCGAAAAAGCCCGTCACATGATACAGCAGCTGAGTGATTTTTTACGCGGCACCTTAAAAAAAGAACAACAGCAATGGACCAGTTTTGAAGAAGAACTGCAATACCTGCAATTGTATTTAGATATCGAAAAAGTGCGCTTTGGTTACCGTCTGCAAACGCAGATAGAAACAGAACCTGCTGCAATGCAAATGCATTTACCATCTATGTTACTGCAGCCACTGGTTGAAAACGCCATCAAGTTCGGACTGTATGATACCATTGGTGAAGTCACGATTTTTATACAGGCAAAAAAAGTAAACGACCTGCTGGAAGTGAGTGTACAAAACCCTTTTGACGAAACCACCTCGGCGCCGGTAAAAGGTACGGGCTTCGGTTTATCTTCCATCCGTCGACGGTTATTTTTGTTATTTGCAAGGCACGATTTGTTACAGATAAAAAAAGAAGCACAACAATTTATTACCACAATCAGCATACCGCAACAAAATGAAAGCAATCATAATTGACGACGAACCACTGGCAAGAATGATGGTGAAAGAATACCTGCAGGCCTATCCGCACATTGAAGTAGTGCAGGAATGCAACGATGGTTTCGAAGGCATGAAAGCCATTCAGCAACACCAGCCCGATTTAATTTTCCTGGATATACAAATGCCCAAAATAAATGGTTTTGAAATGCTGGAACTCATCGATAATCCGCCGCAGGTCATTTTTACCACAGCCTTTGAAGAGTATGCTATCAAAGCATTTGACGCCCATGCTGCCGATTATTTATTAAAGCCATTCAGCAAGGAACGCTTTGATAAAGCCATGCAAAAATTGCAGCAACCTCACACCAACGCTGCACAAGCAGTAGTTGAAACTGCACTGCAGGCCGCCACACAAAGCAACCGCATTGTGGTAAAAGACAATGGCAAAATAAAGATCATCCCCGTAGTACAGGTGCAGTACCTCGAGGCCGCCGACGACTATGTAAAAATCGTGACCGCCGAAGGCAGCTTTTTAAAAAAGAAAACGATGCAGCATTTTGAAGACATCCTGCCGCCACAGGAATTCATCCGCATCCACCGCAGCTACATCGTCAACGCACAACTCATCACCCGCATAGACCCCTACGAAAAAGACAGTCACCTTGCCCTGCTAACCACCGGCGCCCGACTGCCTGTAAGCAAAGCTGGTTATGCCAAATTAAAAGAGGTGCTGGGTATTTAGCGTTGTAATTTTTTTATGTGACCAGCCGTATTTTTTTATAGCGGCATCGTTGCGTCGCACACTTTTACGGTATACCGTTGTGGAACTTTTATCGAAGTGGAGGCGTACCCCTGTCATCAACTCACACAGCAGACGATGTTTATTCAAAAGGCGATTGATGAATATATCTGATGTGCTGACTAATCTGTAATTAAAATTATCATTCAATTTAAACAAGGTATATTTATCAGCTTCCATACAACAACGGAATATGAAAACACTTAAATCCTTTGCTCTTTTACTAAGTTCAAATATAGCTGTTTGTCAAACAACACTACCTGTTTCAACACACAACCAAAAACCGGTTCAGTCAACTGATAGTATTTTGAGTGCATCGCAAACGGAGCTATTGGTTAACAGCTCTTATGCCAGATCATTGGATAGTTTGGCTTTGCATGTTACAGGCCAAAAAATAATGAATACGTATTCCGGCAATGCCGGCTTTATTTTAGTATTGAATAACAAATCCTGGGCAGTAGCATACAGGGTTGACAGCATGGTTGTTTCTTCTTTTGGCAAGGGCAAAATTCCCGATACAATTATGAATAAAATCAACTCAAAAAAATTGGGCAATGCGGCAGCTCCTATTGGCAATTATCAAATATCCAGCGGAGAAAAATGCGATATTAAAGCAGAACTAAAAAAGGCATATGGCAACGTAATAACGGGGCTTTCAATAGGAAAAAGTACATTCAACTTTAATTTTGAAAATGACATGGAACTGGAATTTCTGTTGGTAAAAGACAACAATAATCAACCAGCCATCAGGGTGTTTTGGGAACAATGGTGAGGCAGGATTAAAGTTGATGGAGCATGCTTGCTTACGCTGTTACCGATACAGTTTAAATATTTTCCTCGTTACGTCCCCGTTACACCATTGTGCCGGTCTGACCTTCGGTGCCCACCAGAGGTTTAGCCACTCACATCAAAAATATTTTCAGGTCTTTTGAAAATAAACGCTACGTTTATATTCAACACACAATCATTTAAACAACTAACAGGTGAATACAGCAATTCAAACAACACTGTTCCAAAAAATAGCAAGAATAATGTTGGGCACTTTTATGGTGCTTGCCGCCGCCGGGCATATGACATTTCAGCGGGCTGCATTCCAGGCGCAGGTTCCTGACTGGATACCCATGAGTAAAGATTTGGTCGTGTTGCTCTCTGGTGTTGTGGAACTGCTGTTGGGCCTTGCTATGATCTTTTGGAAAAAAGAAAGAGTAAGAGTTGGTATCGCACTGGCAATATTTTATGTATTGATTTTTCCGGGTAACATTGCGCAATATGTAAACGGTGTAAATGCGTTTGGTCTTGATACCGATGCTAAAAGATTAACTAGGTTATTCTTTCAACCCATGCTGGTGCTTTGGGCACTATGGTCAACAGGTGCGTTGAAGGCACTGCTTAAAAGAAGAGCACAAAATTGACGCCGGTGGTCTTTAACCTGCCCAATAAAAATGGTGCAGTGCTGCTTTGAATTTGTTCTGCTAAAAAAAATACGCCATTAAAACGAAATGGCTGTGTATCAATAAAACGTTCCCAGGTGAAAAATATTTTTTTAGTTTTGGTGCTGGCGCTGATATTTCGAGCAACTGCAAAGGCCCAGACATGCGATGATTTGCCGGCTAATTTCCGTTCGTACAATGAGGCCACCCGCGCAATACAAAACACTTCCTTCGTACTCACCGATGAACTTCCCTTCGGTAAAAGCTCCTGGTTTTTGAGTGCGGCGTACTACAGTTGTGATAATTATTTTGGCTACCTGGTATACTCAACACAGGACAGAAAAGAACACATTCTTGAAGGCGTTCCCCTGAAAGTGTGGACGGAATTTAAAACCGCCAAAGTAACCGTTACCTATTACATACAAAACGTAAAAGGGAAATACCGGATGGTGCCTGACTAAGAACTTATCTGCATCAAATAAAAAAGGGTCATGCTATAATGATGCATAACCCTTTAAGGAAAACCCCGCTTTGTATTTACTGAAATTTAATCGGTGTTTTATTATCCTTTACACCAAGGTCGGTCCACAAGGTTGTCGCAAGTCCGGCCAGTTGCTGGGACATGGTTGCCAGCTGGTCAATTTGTTTACGTTGATCAGGCGGCATTTTTTCATCTCCTGCAAAATGCGCTATAGTTGCGTTTCTGAACAATGGGGCGGCGAAGGAAGCCAGCGGCGCTGGCGCACCCATCAGTGTGGTCAGGTAATAATTAAAGTAGCCATCCAGGTGTTGGGTAAGGAACATATTTGAATAGGCGGTAAAACTTAAACCACCGGGCAAACTTGCCGCTATAGATTGTACTGTTTTTGTATCTACGTCCAGCGTTTTTTCTTTCATGGTTATAATCCTGTATGGACTGGGGTTACTCACCAGCGAACCTGTTTCAATGTCAAAAAGTTCTCTTCCATTGTGTGTATAAGAGGTGATGTCATTGGCATGATAGTGCCCGGTAAAAATAATATTTAACCCTGCATCCATCAGCTTATTGGCGATGTTGATATTATCCTCCACCACATACCCGGGATCTATCTGTGTTTGCCCTGCATAATGCTCTACTAGATTATGGTGCATCATGGCAAAGATGGTAATGTGCTGTTGTTTTGCCTGTTCCAGCTGAGCCAACGCCCATGTAAGTGTGGCTGGTTTAATCCGGCCATCTGCTATATCGCCGGATGGACCATACTCTTCATACCGGCTGGCATCAATTGCAATGATGCGTAACCCGGCTTTTGGTTGTACCACATAACTTAATGAGTTCGCATCCCTGGAAATAGCATTGTTGTATCCAAAATTGCCATAGATGGTTTCAAAATCAGTTTTTGTCGTCATCTCAACGGGATAGGCGTTGTTACCATCATATTTCTTTGCCTTGGCATTGTTAATATCATGGTTGCCGGGCATAACGTACACCTTGGTACCACCGCTCTGAAGCTGGTTAAAAAAAGCCGCCATCGCCTGGTGACCGATCTTTTCGCCATCCTTTGTAAGGTCGCCCGGCACAAGTAAAATATCCGGCCGTTGTGCGGTTAAATCAGCCAATACATTCCTGAAAATAGGATCGCTGAATTGCACCAGCTTGGGATCCCGCGCTACATAGTCTTGAAAAGCTGCACCCTCAGCACCATTGTTCACCAGCAAAGAGGGGTGCATGTAATGTATATCGGAAACGACAGCAATGGTAAGGTGGGGATTGTCTTTTAGCAATCCGTCGTCCGCCTTGTTGTATTTGGAAGACAGCGTTTCCTGGCTGGTAAATTCCTTTTTGCAGGATAAGACAAACAGGCTTAATACTGCTGCAAGCATCCATAGTTTGAGTTTCATTTTATAGATTTTAAATGATGAAAAATAGTACCCGATATTGGGAATCGATAAGATGTATAAGACTTAAAATACAGTGTTTCCGGAAACTGTTCAATACCAAAACTAATGGCCAAAAAAGCCGTTGCCAAATTGATTTCACCGTGTATCATTGTGTGTGACCGCATGATCAACCAAATAATAACTTTGCTGACTTGTAATTGGTAAAATTTGCAAAACGATCAGCATGTTGATGTGGCATTTGCAAAAAATGCTAAAAAATTAACCCAGTGTTATACAATTCTGCAAAAGAAATTTATCAGGGCAAACCAACTTTATCCTCTTTTGCCGTGCCACATACCATTCAATTTACCTTATCATGCTGCACTATGAATTCCGTCAGATTGAATTTACCGGCAATAGTCAAACGTTAAACCAAAAATAGACATGACCTTAAGGTTTGTCAATGACAACTATTAGTGAAAAAAATGATTGTGGTCAATAAGTTTGTTTTGTCAGTGGTCTCTTGATTTTCTCACTATGCTGCATTAGCTTACACACAATTCCTGGTTCGTTTTACAGCATTTTCTATCCAAAACAATCCGCTATATTTGGGTAGGCTGCAAATCCCTTATTATGCAAATTTCACCTGCCAACAAATTATCCGGTTTAATAAAACATTATCTTTTTTTAGAAAGCAATCAGTCGCAGATACGAAAGCTGCGCTTGTTTTCTGATGGTAATCCGGCAATGGTACTTTCGCTTAGAAACAGCCTGATAGATTTCAGCAACGGCAAAGGGCTGCCGCAATATTTACCTGCTTCATTTTTATACGGCCAGTTAACTAATTTCAGAGACATTTTTATGTTTAACGAAACAGCCCTGATCATTGTAGTTTTTCAACCAACCGGCTTATATCAGTTGCTTGGAATGCATATTGCCCAAATGCAGGATGCCATTGTACAAACAGAAGACCTGCTCGGTAAGAAAGCAATCGGCCTGCAGGAAAAATTAGCAGATAATTTTTCTCCGGGCAAGGCGGTTCAGCTGTTGGATAGCTTTTTCATGGACATTCTTGTAAGAAAATCATTTATTGACATTACAATGGTGAACGCGGCCGTTAATTGTATTGTATCAAACAAGGGTATTGTTCCAATGCGCCAGTTGGTAAAATTAACCGGCTATACAGAACGGCACATCGAAAGAAAATTTATTGAATCAGTCGGTATTGCTCCCAAAAAATTCGCCGGCATTGTAAAACTTCATTCCTTTTTAAAACAATTAAAAGAGGGCGAAAATCTTACTGCCGTTGCGTATGCCGCAGGTTATGCTGATCAGTCACATCTTATCAAAACTTTCAAAAAACACACTGGTATTACCCCGAAACTATACCTGGTAAAAGCGCAAAAACTAGCTTCCAATTTTGTGGAATTTGCCGAAATGTAATTAAAGTGCCATGTCGGAATTGTACAATTTTGTTAATGCCCTGCCGTGTAATTTTGGGCATTAATTAAACTCATCATCATGAATAATCTCAGAATAGCTACCGCACAGTTTGAAAACAAAAGCGGTGATAAAAATTACAACCTGTCTGTTATCGATTCCCTTTCACAACAGGCAGCTGCCGGCGGGACGGATGTTATTGCCTTTCATGAATGCTCTGTCACAGGCTATAGTTTTGCCCGTCATCTTTCAAAAGAACAAATGCTGGATCTGGCGGAGTTTATTCCTGGTGGTGAAAGTATTGCTGCGCTCACTGCGATAGCAACAAAACATGGTATTGTTATTTTAGCGGGGCTGTTTGAAAAAGATGAACAGGATAATTTATACAAGGCCTATGTATGCGTAAATGAAAACGGGCTGGCAGCCAAATACAGAAAATTACATCCGTTTATCAATCCCCATTTAACACCGGGCGATGCGTATTGCATTTTTCAAATCAAAGGTTGGCAATGCGGTATTTTGATTTGCTATGATAACAATATTATAGAAAATGTAAGGGCTACCAAACTGCTGGGGGCCGACATTATCTTTATGCCGCATGTAACCATGTGTACGCCCTCCACCAGGCCGGGCGCAGGTTTTGTTGATCCGGCATTATGGCTCAACCGCGAAAACGACCCTACTTCTCTGAGGCTCGAATTCGATGGCATGAAAGGTCGTGACTGGCTGATGAAGTGGCTGCCTTCAAGAGCGTACGACAATGCGGTGTACGTTGTATTTAGCAACCCGATTGGCATGGATGACGATCAATTAAAAAATGGATGTTCTATGATCATTGATCCTTTTGGTGATGTGCTTGCTGAATGCCGTTTATTGGATGATTGTTTTGTAACTGCTACCTTAACTCCGCAGAAATTAACGGAAGCAGGCGGCTATCGGTATATAAAAGCAAGACGACCCGATTTGTACCGTGATATCATTGGCATGGAACATCAGCCGGAACAAAAAGTTGTTTGGCTGAACGGAGATAAAAAATAGAGGATGGCCACGCCCAGCACTTATTTCTTTCCGAAGCTGATTAAATTGGCCATAATGCGGTAGGCACCCGTTACGCCATTTGGCAACTGCCGGTGAAATGAATAAGCGCAATAAGTATAGTACCCCTTTCCAAATTTAGCCATCAGCCATCCGCCGCTCTGTGGTGCCTGGTCTTTATCATGCGTGGCAACAATGGGCGTATACGCAGCGTCCCAGGTTGAAAAGAATTTTGAACCCCTTTGTTCTTCCCAATGCTCAAAATCTTTCACCGTTATCTTGTTTGGATAATTTAACACCCGGTGATGTTCATCCAACAATTGAATGGGCGAATCTTCTTCAGAAACTTCTTCGGAATTATCTGGTAATACAGCAGGATATGGAGCCATTTTTTGTGGTACAAATTCCGGCGTTTGAAACAACACGATTAAGTGGCCCCCATTTTTTGCATAATCCAGCAGGCGTTGGTTGTAAGTGTTTAAATCGGAGCGAACGGCGTAGGCTCTTGTGCCAATCATAATTACGTCATACTTGCTTAAAACAGCGGATGAAAGATCACTGGGGTTGAGTAACTGTACCGTAGCGCCCAGCTGTTCAAGGCAGCGTGGCACTTCATCACCAACGCCCATTACATACCCGATCCGTATGCCCGGCGTGATTGTGACGTTCATTCCTTTTATGTTGGCGATAGCAGGATGATACAATACAGCCTGGTCCATATCCCGATGGTTAATTAGCTCATAGCCCTCCGTATAGTCTTTACCGTTCGCCAATGCGGTCGCCTGTATAGCGTAATTTTTTTGCTCAATGCCCTGCATTAAAATTTTTATGGTAAAGTTGTTTTTTTCTCCAGCCCTGCTAAAGGAAAAAGCTTTTTGTTGCGGAACCGTTTTCCAGCCGGTGGGTACTTTCAACGCCAGGCTTCCGCTGATAATGCTGTCATAATTATTGACCAGTTCTATAGTCACATCGATACTCTTCACTTTTTTATTCAGCGGAATAATACCGTGCCGGGATTGGATATTTACGGCGATTGCCGGCGCTATTTTTAGCGTGTAATCGTTATAACCGTAAGGCAGATTGGCCTGCCTTACCTGAACCGGCATTTGTAGTTCGATTGCTTCCCCGTTAATGGTATAAGTGGCGGACACATTCATTGCCGGAGCACCCCATGGTAAATATTCGTATGCTGGGTTTTTTAAAAAGTATTGATTCTGCTGCAACGAATCCAGGTAAAAATAAGGTTGCGAATAAGGTGCATTTTCAGAAAGGGTCACCTCACACGACTGCGTTATTTTTTCATTCGGCCGCAACTGGTTAAACACGGCTTCATTACCAATCAACCTTGTTCCGGCCGGACCGGTAATCCGGATTAGTTTGGGCGAAATTGAAACCGTACTGTTGTTTACCAGCTCCACTTGTACCTTAAAAGTTTTGCCAGCAACGGCAACCCCCATCGTTGGGAGCGGTTCCCAGAAGTTCCGGGTATTGCTTGTATTTTCCGGCACGGCAATGCCTTGCAAATGAATGCCCAGGGCCGTGTTGATAGCATCCGTGAACTGGCGTTCTTTGATGCGTAATAAAAAAAGCGCTTCAGACGGATAGGTAAGTAAACGAATGGCAGCACGTGTTTTCGATAAGCCATCGGTAAGCTGCGAAACTACAGCTACAGGTGTATCAACACGAAGTGCGGCAATTGCTTGAGTTATGTCTGTGGCGATGTCCGTGAGTAAAGGCATTATTCCTGCGGGTGCCGTTTCACCACTCATGGTAAAGATGCCGGTGATAGTCGTGTCTATTCCGTCAAAAAAACTATTTTCTTTTTCATTGCTTTTTAAATTGCTGTGAAGACGTTCGTAATATTGAACAGCAGGGCCGCTGACTTCATTGATTTGCCCGGCAAATTGTGAGCGGTGAAAGCTATATCCCAGCGCAGCAAAATTTTTGTAGGACTTGCCAAGCCATGGACTGTACTCCCCGGTATTCAATCCGATATTCCAATGCTCATTTTCTTGCACGCCGCCTCGGTAAAATTTAAGCGCCTTCCACGGCCGTAATCCTTCACCACTAATTTGCTCGGGGAATGCCAACGGATCGCCGGCCAGCAAAAAAGCCTGCTGACTTATTTCGCCTGCTGCCTGGTGGTTTCCATGCCCGTCTCTTTCCGAACCATGAAACCGGGACACGATCACCAACGGCCTGTTGATACGGATAACCTTTACCATCTCCCGCATTACATTTTCTTTACCCCATTTATCATACGCCTCTTCTACCCTTTTTGAAAATCCATAATCAACCAGTTTGGTAAAATACAAATCATCCAAACCATAATAACTGGCCGCCAATAAAAACTCTTCTGTTCTTAATAATCCTAATGCTTCAAATGCTTCTACGCCCACCACATTGCCACCACTCTCGCCCCGGTTTAACGACAGTAAAGCAGTCCGGGCGCCGGTGCCGCGGCCAAGATAAGTTACCAGGTCTGCAGCTTCATCGTCGGGGTGCGCCTGGGTATGCAACACACTGGCAGTAGTTGTAAGTTTCAGCAATTTTTGATATAGCCCTGTTACACCATGATCCTGCGGCAAGTCACGTGCCGCCTGTTTCTCGCCGGTGAGGGTTAAAACTTTGTACAAGCGATCCGTGCTGATTTGCGCCGATACATTGGTGCTATCAATAGCGATAAAACATATAATAAAACCGCAGCAGTTAACTACTTCTAAAAAGAAAGAATGCAGGAACAACATACATTTCATGTGGCTGATAATTTATAGTACTGAAATTACTGTAATTGAATGGAATTAATCTGCCAACAATTTCAGCAAATCTCTGCCTGTAATAAATTCATCATTCATTTAAACCGCATGAAAAAAATGTTTCCGATGGCCGTACAAGACACCAGGTTTCTGCCATACTTGTACCCTTTCAACCGAGCAATTATAACAGCCTTGTTTAGCGCTGTGGATATGGATATAAGTGATTGAAGGATTTGAAAACATAATCTCAATCTGCTCACTCAGTGCGTCACCTTCGGTAACAGCTGCCTCTTTCATAAAACCCTTTTCATCATATCCCCTTAAAGAAAGTGGCTTGTTCATCAATATCACCGGAATTTGGTTGACTGCCATTGCAGCTGTTGTTGCCTGCTTTCTTACAAAGATGGGACCTGTAGCCTGGTAAGGTGAATTTGTTCTATGGTGCTGGTAAGGGAGTAATAAAATTTCTTCTCCTATGGCAGGATTATCCAGACTTACCCTGCAGGGAAAGCCACGTTCCTTGTCTACGATCATTCTTACAGCGCCTGTTTCAGCCAGTTGATCATCGCTCAAATCAAACAGGAAACTGAATTCATTTTCGTTTAAAGACTTCATTAAAAAATCTGTTTTCATGTTGCTATTTTTTATAAAAGTAGCTAACTCATGTGTTTTGTAAAACCCGGATCTTGCTATGTCTGCAGGCATTTTTTTAATTTTAACCACATTTGCTTCTGGCAGAAATTGTGTAAAAATTTACCCACTGCTACATTTTCTTTCGCCTTGTTCATACAGGCAAATTATTAATTGATTAAATCTTGTGCAACGATTTGAATGAAATAGAGACGGATATCTGAACACGTCTGAAATATTAACTATCATTATACAACTTGTAATGCAGTTCTTCAACAAAAGTGTATGTGATAAAAAATAAGCATGGGTATTGTAGTAAATTTTTCACATCTCCCCTTTTCAATGTACAGTATAGCAACGGGGTTGACCTAATATACAACTAATTAAGCTATGAGATATCTATTGCTGCTATTATTTACGACCGCTGCTGTTAACGTTACGTCATGCCGCGAAACAAAACAATCTGCAACCACACCCGCCGTAACGGACAGTTCACAAACCGGGGAAATGAAAATAATGATTCCAAATATTTATTGCTATTCCACCCCGGGCGGCAAAGATTCCGTGTATTTAAAAGTGGAAAAATTTCCAAATGTAGTCACCGG
Source organism: Ferruginibacter sp. (assembly GCF_028288465.1). Classification (GTDB taxonomy): domain Bacteria; phylum Bacteroidota; class Bacteroidia; order Chitinophagales; family Chitinophagaceae; genus Ferruginibacter. The sequence goes on from NZ_JAQBNR010000062.1 coordinate 36,807, forward strand.
CCGGTTGATATATAAATTGTTTGAAAAGGATAGTAATACCGGGGATATCGATGGCGTATTACATGGCGACACGCTGATTGCCGACTATAAATTTCTATCGGAGGGAGTGAACTCGGTAAGGCAAATCATCTTTTTAATTAAAGACGATACGGACAGGGAAGGATATGGCGAAATGGAAGAGCGCAACGGTAAAATGGTCTTCAAAAATCTGCAGGAAACGGATTTTAAGAAGAGTGTACCGCTTAATAAAATAGAGTGCCCTATTCAATAGATACTTCGACTAAATTATGGTCCTCGTCATCCATTTGTTTTAAAATTTTGATTATGAAAAATTTAAAGCGATGCTTCTTTGCGATTGCACTGCTACTGTTGTTAAACAATTGCTCCAATACAAAAAAACAAACACAGGTTACCGGCGGCAGTGAAATGTTGTATGCCAATCAATGGAACCTTACAGAGCTAAACAGTACACCGGTTACTGAAGGCAAAGCTCACCTGCTGTTTTTCCCGGGACAGGTGACTAGGGTATCAGGCAACGCAGGCTGCAATAACCTTACCGGCACTGTTGAATTAACGGGCGTGAACCTGATACATTTTTTACCGCTTGCAACAACCCGTATGGCCTGTATTGAAGCCACCAGGGAACAGGAATTTACGAAGGCTCTGGGCCAGGTAAATAACTGGAGCATTGTTAATAACCAACTGCTGCTGAACAATGGCAAAATATTATTGGCCAGGTTAAATGCAGCACCGGTTAAACCAACAAATTTAGTGCAGTAACTATCGTACACACTGTGCAAGACTGTCTTTACCCCGCAAAAATCTTTTTATTCCAAACACTTTAAACAACTATTATGAGATTCATTACTTGTACTGCAAACCTGATTTTAAAATCAACCCTTACCCTTGCCGCAGTTGGATTTTTGCTTACCGCCGCCGCCCAGCATCTTAAGTCCGGCTTTGATAAAGAAGAATACCGGCAATTGATGTTATTGAATGTAAGAACCGCCGCAAACGAAGAATATGCAAAGGACTTTGAAGCACCGAAAGATTATCAAATGATCTATCGTTCTGCTGTTATTGGTCTTGATAATTTATGGGACCTGTGGACAGCTCCCAACAATACTGCAGTTATCAGCATAAGAGGTACCACCGTAAAGCCAGAGAGTTGGCTGGCGAATTTTTATGCGGCCATGGTACCAGCGAAAGGTAAGATCCAGATCAATGACAAAGAAGTTTTTACCTACCAGCTGGCGGCTAATCCCAATGCAGCCGTACATGTTGGCTGGTTATTGAGCACGGCTTATTTAAGTAAAGACATACTGCCCAAAATAAAAGAGCTCTATAGCAAGGGTACTAAAGAGTTTTTAATTATGGGTCATAGCCAAGGCGGAGCCATTGCTTTTTTAATGACTTCTTATTTATACAATCTGCAAAAAACAAATGAGCTACCGGCAGATATCCGCTTTAAAACGTATTGCAGTGCAGGCCCCAAACCCGGCAATTTGTATTATGCCTACGAGTACGAAGCGATGGTTCAGGGTGGCTGGGGTTTCAATGTGGTGAATGCAGCAGACTGGGTACCCGAGGTTCCTTTTTCCATTCAAACAACCAATGATTTCAACAGGCCCAATCCGTTTGCAGGGGCAGGCGACATGATTAAAAAGCAAAGCCTGATTAACAGGATCGCATTAAAATATGCCTACAATCAATTAGATAAACCCACAAAAAAAGCGCAGCGCAATTTTCAAAAATATCTGGGCGGTGTAGCATCTAAAATGGTAAGCAAATCTATCCCTGGCTTTACTGCGCCGGATTATTACAACAGCAATAATTATGTAAGAACAGGCACTACCATTGTATTGTTACCCGATGACGCTTACTACAAAGAATTCCCGAACGATACCAGTAACATTTTTATCCATCATCTGCACAAACCCTATTTGATGCTGCTGGATAAAATGCCCGCGGAAGCACCGACCACAACTTCAGCTACCAGCCTGGTGTATAACCCAAGTCCGGCAGATATTGCGGCGGCAAAGGATCGCACAAAACCGTTGATTCCAAAGAGAATGGTGTTGCACAGCGCCTTCGGTTTTCAAAGCCCAGACTTCGATAACCTGAACCAGCAACTGGCAGCGGCGGGCTTTATGAAATTTAATAAAACCTACTTCACAAGAGGTGCAGGCTTCTTTACCGTTTTCCCGCAAATAAGGTTGGCCACTTTAACCAACTATCAAACTTATACAGCTACCAAAGATGAAGGCAATGCAGAAAATTCATTGCGGGGCACTACAGTAGGCACATCGCTGGGCATTTCATTGCTAAGATCTTCTACTACATTTATCATTCCTTATGCCGGGGTTAGCTACTCGTGGTTTGGAGCAAGAATTTCAAAAACGCTGGCCGGCACTCAATCGTTTAATTCCTATTTAAACGGAACCGCCAACCAGCAGCATATTTCTTACAACGGGTTTGTAAGCAACATTGGTTTGCATGTTTCCTGTATGCCGTTAATCAATAAAAAGCTGTTGCATAATACTGTGGCAGGTTTTAAGGCGGGTTACTTTTCCGGCATCGGCAATCCCAAATGGAAAACAAATACCACCACGCTGGATGGCGGGCCCAAAACAAATACGCAGGGCTTTTATGTCAATGTTGTTTTGGGTGTTGCATTGTAAAGAGCAACAATAAACGCAGTGTTAACTAGTTGATGAATGGCGGTTAACACTGCGTTTATTTTTTTAGCAAGCCTGTTCACTATTGTACTATTCTCTATTGTACGACATTGAAAAATGCTTGTCTTTGATGTATTGGTCCTTAAATTTTTTGAAAATTTCATCCGGTTGTTTAACCCCATTTACAATCAACCCATTATTGCTTAATTCATAAGAGCTCAGTTCATTTTTATCTGTAATAATATGCTCTTTGATAAGGCCTGCAATTATTTTCTCCTGTAACAATCTCGCCCGCTCTTCGTCCTTTTTTGCCAGGGCTTCATCTTTTGCAGCCTGCTCCATATCTCTCTTTGCCTGGGCCATATCTTTCGCGGCATGCTCCACATCAAGTTTGGATTGCTTCAAATCTTCCTTCATTTCTTTTTCCGCCTTTTCCATTTCAATTTTTGCCCCGGCCATCTCAATATTCGATTGCGCAATATCCCGCTTTGATTGTTCGATATCTTTGTCAGCCTGCTCTTTATCCAGTGCCATCTCCTTGGCGGCTTCGTCCATTTCTTTTTTGGATTGTTCCAGTTCCCTTGCAGATTCAGCCATCTCTTTTTGAGACTGGCCCAGCTCAAGCTTTGCCTCTTCCATTTCCTTTTTGGATTGCTCCATTTCCTTTGCTGATTCAGCCATTTCTTTTTGCGATTGCTCCAGTTCAATTTTTGTATCAGTCAATATTTTAGCGGTAACTTTTTTATAATTGTCCATTTTTTCCTCCGGTATTTTTTTGCCGTCCACATACAGTTCCTTTACCTGGTTGTTTTCTGTTACCAGCATGTATTTTTTCCCGTTTTGGGTTGAATTGATGGTACCATTGATCAGTTGATCAGTAGCCGAAGGAGAAGGAACTGTGTCTGTTTGAATGGTTATGCCAGTGGCACGATTATTACCGGGAGTTTGCGTTTGGGCGTTGTTAGCAGTGAATGAAAAAATCAATACACTGGTTACAATAATACCCGCCGCTAAAAATTTCTTTTCCATGTTATTTAAGGTTTTGTTGTTGTTATAAATAATTCGTTTTATTCTGTTCATCAGTTGATTTTTTTCACCATTAAAGGCGGTAGTCAATATTGCAGCCTGCGGTAAATTAAAGGCTTCAAAAGACAGTAAGGCATTGATGTAATGTTGTTTGCTTTTCGTTTGCTGCACAGCGATTTCGTCGCAGCAATTTTCTCTTCCTGATTTTATTAAAGAAGAAACCCACAACACAGCCGGATTAAAAAAGAAGATGATCTCAACCAGTTGCTGCAACAGGTTTACCAGGAAATCTTTCCGTCGGATATGCGCCAGTTCGTGTAATAACACGGCTTCTATTTCTTCCGGTGGCAACGATGCCAGCATACCTGCCGGAAATAAAATAACCGGTTTAAAATAGCCAATCACCGAAGGTATTTTTACAATCGCTGATTGCAATATTTGCACCCGTCTCTGTATTTGTAATTGCATACTTAAAGCAGCTATTCTTTCATTCCAGTAATCGCCGGCATTCATCACTTGCCGGTTTTTCAATTTATTCACATTATACAAGCCCGCTGATAGCCGCATAAATTGCAATGCGATTATTAGAAGCCATGCCAAGACTATGCTACCTGCATTGTTATCAATAAAATAAATGATTGCATCAACTATGGGTAAGTTATTTTTTGTTATCGCCGGTTGCACAGGCTGAATTAGCTGTGTTTGAACCGTAGGAATAAAGGGGGCAGAGTCTATCAGGAGTTTTGCTCTTAGAAGCTGCAAACTAAATGTAGAAGCAACAGCCACGATGAAAACCAGTAAAGCGCTTAATAACAGATTATAGCGTACTTGTGGACTCGTATCCCTGGTGGAAAAAATGATGGTGGCTGCAATTACCGACAGCAATACACCTTGCCATAATGAATGAATCAGTGTCCAGCTTAATGCCTGAAGCATCTCTCTGGCGATGTCGGTTACAAAAAACAATACCATACAACAATTTTAAGGGTTAATTTTTATCGATCTTATTCAACCTGTCCATGATCAGCTATCACTTTGTTTGACTGTTTTATATGACTACTAAGCCTTGTTAAATTATTAGCATCCTTGCCAAATTCTCTTTTACAATTTAAAGATAGGAAAAATTTCGTACGAATACAACGCAAGGTATGCTTTATATTTTTTTTAACACGGCTTAATTTCTTCAGCCAGTATTGCTTCTAATTGCACACTAAGTTTCTGTGAATGCTTATATTTTTAATATCTTAGCCCGCTCTTATTGCTTCACATGAAAAGACTAACTATACTGCTGCTGTTTTGTGCCTTCCATTCTTATGCCCAGGATACAGATATGTTTAAACCTGATTCTGTACGCAGAAGCCTTGAAGCTGTCCGGATACAAACAACCCTGCACATAGACGGACAATTAAAAGAGCCTGAATGGCAACTGGCGAGGCCTTCGTCTCATTTTATACAGGTAGAACCATTACAGGGTACCCCGCCCAACTTTCAGACACAGGTAAAAGTGTTGTACAACAAACAGTTTTTATACTTCGGCGTTTTCTCGCAGGACTCGCTTGGAAAGAACGCGATACGAGCCACCGATTTTAAACGCGACTTCAATGTACTGCAGCATGATTTGGTTATGCTATCATTTGATGGATTTAATGACAAAAGAAATTCAATGTCGCTTGCAACAAATGCTTATGGTGTACAACGGGATCTGTTATCCTTTGATGATATCTATTACGATCTTGACTGGGATGGACTTTGGAAGGTTCGGACTACCAGGACGGACTCTGGCTGGATAGCTGAGATTGCTATTCCGTGGCAAACATTGCGTTACCCAAAAACTACCGACAGTGTACAAAACTGGGGCTTTAATATTTACCGCAATCGCCGGCTTACGAATGAAGTGACCGCCTTTTCGCCATACCCCCGCTCGTTTACTTCGATGCGCATGGACTATGCCGGCATGTTGAGAAATCTACAACCGCCACCACCCAAAACCAATATCAGGGTACAACCTTATTTAATTACTTCGTACGATAAACAAAAAGTAGATGGCGTTAAAATAGCAAGCGATGCCAAACTAAAAGCAGGTGGTGAAATTAAGTGGGCCATCAATCCCAATGCTGTCCTGGACCTTACCGCCAACACTGATTTTGCACAAGCGGATGCAGACCGGCAGGTAAACAACACCACGCTGTTTTCTGTTTTTTTCCCTGAACGCAGGCAATTCTTTTTAGAAAACGCCAGCCTGTTTGGCATCGGTGTAAGTCAGAGCCCGGATGAGTCGGGCGGCCTGATGCGTATACAACCTTTCTTCAGCAGGCGCATTGGCCTGGATGACAATGGCAACCAGATACCGCTGGAGTACGGTGGCCGTTTTGTATACCGCTCTTCCAAAAGGAATTATGGTGCTATGATGATGAGGCAAAAAGAAATGGAGGCATCGCCGGGAACCAACTTTTTTGTGGGCCGCTATTCTGAAAACTTTGGAAAACAAAACCGCATCGGTACATTGGTCACTGTTAAAAATCAACCGCAGGGTAATAATACAGTGGCTTCTGTGGATGGATTTTTTCGCCTGGCGGAATCGCATTCTGTAAGTACCATGGTGTCCGCAAGTAACACCAGTAATACCGGCAAGCGAGGCATGTCAGCCTATGCACAATATTATTTTATTAGCAACAAATTAAAAATGTGGTGGACAGAATCCATCGTTACAAAAGACTATGATCCGCAAATGGGCTTTGTATCCCGTACCAATGTAATTGGTACTACCCCTGGTGTATTCTGGTGGTATCGCGGAAAACACCTGCCTTTTAAAAAATGGTTGCGGGCATATGAACCAAGCATTTTTCCGGAGTTTTATCACCAGGTTGGTAGCGGAAAATTAGTGGAACGTACGTGGACGATTTATCCTGTTTGGCTAAACCTGCAAAGCGGTGCTTACTTTGGGTATAGCGCCACTCCAACTTACCAGTTTCTTACAGAAAATTTTCAACCGCTGGGAGTAAAAATCTTAGCCGGACCATACAAATATACCCGTCAGAAAATTTACGCAAGCACTGATCCGGCACGCAAATTAAACCTGCAAACCATCTACTGGTGGGGCACTTATTTTAACGGTCGCCTCCGCAGCGGTGACTGGACATTGCAGTACGCACCATCACCTCATTTTTCGTTATCGGGTCGTTTTAACCGCAACAATTTTTTAAAGGTGGGCGAACTTAATACCTCCACAAAAATCGACCTCTATTCAATCGAAGGACGCTTTGCAGTTAATCCCCGTGTTCAGCTGATTGGCTTTTACCAGGTGAATGCTGAGAATGATTCCAAGAATTACAATATTCGTCTTTCATGGGAGTACCAGCCCCTATCATACATCTATGTAGTGCTTAACCACCGGGACTTTCAGGACCTAACTGCAAAAACGCAAACGCAGGACCAGGCCTTGTTAAAGGTTAGTTTTTTGAAGCAGTTTTGATGAATGATTTACTGACAGCTCTTTCCGTTTATACAACGATTACCCTTGCTGAAGTATAAGCAAAAAATGACTTCCTTTTATTTCCCAAAAATTCTTTCTGGCAAGATTTTATTATTCGCTTTATCATGACAACTATCATTGCAATATTTGACATACATCATTGCAGCTTGCAACGCTTCAAAATATTTTTATGCAATCAAACGCACAACAGTTATAATAATTAGCTGTGATGTATATTGATATTGCTCCGGTACGTTATGCCATCTTCTTCCAACCAGGTATGTGATAAAAAAGAGCCCACCATTATTATTTAAATTCTTCCCTAAACCATCGATTGCTATTAATGCAACATTTAATTAATCTAAAATAATTCAATATGAAAAAGATTATACTAAGCATCAGTTACTTTATTGCAGGTGTATTTCTTGTAAAGGCGCAGGTTTTATATGGAACGACGGCTCGTGGTGGCAACGAGGGCGCAGGGGCTATTATAAAATTCACTCCTTCGGCAAACAGTTTGATGCCAATTCATTCTTTTTCGTACAATAATACAGACTCCGGCTTTTCTGAAACAGGTATAACGCCCTCCGGCAAATTAGTCAGGGCAAAAGACGGGAAACTATATGGAATGACAGAAACCGGGGGACGAAACAATCGAGGTGTAATATATTCTTTTGATCTAAAAACTTTCGCCACAACCAGGTTAGTTGATTTTGGCAAAGACGAAGGAATGTATACCGAGGGTACTGGCGGTAAACCACAGGGGAGTCTTTTTGAAGCTAACGATGGAAAATTATATGGAATGGCAATGGGGGGAGGGCACTACGGTGCCGGGGTTATCTTTTCCTTCAATCCGGCAGACACAGCTTATCAAATTTTGATGCGTTTTACGGATTTCTATACTGTAGTGCCAAACTCACTGCACACTATTGTAAACGGTGGAAATCCCGCTGGCAGCCTTATGCAGGCAACCAACGGGAAATTGTACGGCATGAATCAAACCGGAGGACAATACAATTACTATGGGGTACTATTTGAATTCGATTTGTTGACTGCCACTTTTAAAAAACTTGTTGATTTTGATTATACCAATGGTTCCCGCCCTTTGGGTAATCTGGTACAGGCATCTGATGGCAAATTGTATGGATTGACTATAAATGGTGGCATTTATGGCAATGGAGTCATTTTCGCATATGATCCGCCCAGTTCAAAATATACGAAACTGAAGGATTTTAATGATGCAGAAGGAAGTTATCCTTTTGGTAGTCTGATAAAAGCAAAAGACGGGAAATTATATGGCACAACATCCAAGGGAGGAGATTATGGGTCAGGGGTTATTTTTAACTTCGACCCACTTAGTTCCAGGTATGAAAAAATTGTCAGTTTTACTGGTTTAGACGGCGCTTTCCCGGGAGGAGACTTTATGGAAGGCAGTGATGGAAAATTATATGGGATGACATCGCTTGGTGGTATACGTGATTCAGGCGTCGTTTTTTCCTTTGATCCGGCTACCTCTTCCTTCAAAAAAATCGCTGACTTTAATGGTAATAATGGTGCCAATCCTGGTATGGGTTCCGCATTCATTGAAGTTAATGAATGCACTGCCGACAACATCTATTACCGCGATGCAGACAACGATGGCTATGGAAATTTAAATGATTCAATAAAAGCATGCAGCCAACCCGCAGACTACGTAAAAAACAACACTGATTGCAATGATAACAATCCAGCCATTCACTCACCAGTAACCTATTTCCGCGATGCCGATAGTGATGGCTTTGGAGATGCCAGTCACCCCATCAGTGTTTGTGAATCCATCCCACCTGCCGGTTATGTAACCAACAATTATGATTGCGAAGATAACAAACGTCCAGGCAATGGCAGGGATGAAATGGTGGCCATGTGCCATAACGGAAAAGAGCAGTGTACAAAAGTAAAAGAGATCAACAAAAAGCTGCAGCAAGGCTGGACGTTAGGACCATGCAACAACGCATCCGGAACAGGTAACGATAACCTAGTGGCAAAGAACCATTCCTTTAAAGGTGGTTATAAGTTCATTAATTATCCCAATCCGTTTACATCCACCTGTACAATACAATATGAGCTTCCCTTTGATAGTAAGATTTCCATAAAAGTATATGACGTATTGGGAAGACCGGTGGCGGTATTGGTAAATGACAACAAAAAAGCAGGCGTATATACTATCGATATTAATGCAGGTAATTTGAATAAGGGCTTGCTGTTACTGAAAATAATTGCCACATCAAATGAACAACAGTTTGAACAAACCAATAAGCTGGTGCTGATGAAATAAATATTCATTTTCTGGCAAAGCCGCTATTTCAAAATTTGAAATTGCGACTTTTTTATTTCGTTAACAAAAAAAAACAATGTCGCATTGTTAAAAAAATCATTCTTTCAATTCTATCATCTAATCGTAAAATCAGTCTTAATAAATGGATGCATCTGGTGAGTCCCTGAAAGCTTTTTGCGATAATATTACCAGGCGAAAATCACTTGTTCGCCCAATCGCTTTGATCATTATATTTACAGGCCAATTGCCATAAAATATAATAACGATGGAAGCCTTACAACTAATATTCAACGAACTGATTTCATTTTTAGGAATCAACGCCTGGTTGCAAATGTTTAAATCAGGAGATTACAGTTCACTATCTACCCTGGATGGATTTACATCGGCCATGGGGCCACTGATTCCATTTTTACTGTTGTTCGAAATTATAAGGGGATTAATTTTTAAAAGATTTACCGGAGGTGTTTACAAGGTTAACTTTTTCATCTTTATTTTCAATCGCTTTACCGGCAGGTTTATTTCCATCGCGGCAGTTGCCTTTTGTATTGGCTTATTTGAAAAATATGCCCCGTTCAAAAGTACTTTTACCTGGTATTGGTTAATATATGGCTACATCGTTTGGGAACTGGCGCATTTCGTTTACCATTATCTCGCCCATAAAGTAAGGTTGTTCTGGTGTTTGCATTCTACCCACCACGTACCTGATGCCATGAATCTTTCAGTAACCTATGCCCATTTTTTTCTTGAAGGGCCTTATGCAGATGTCATCCGCACTTCTATCTGTATCATTCTGGGCGTACATCCTGCCTTGCTTTTTTTTATTATGTTTATTGACGGCACCTGGGGCGCACTGATTCATGTGGGTGAAAATATTATTAAGGATGGCCGGCTTGGTTTTTTAAACCGGATTATATTAACGCCCTCCCACCATCGTGTTCATCATGCCAGAAATCCATTGTATATGGATACCAACTTTTGTAACCTGCTCAATATCTGGGACAGAATATTTGGTACGTTACGACATGAAAGAGAAGATATGCCTCCCGAATATGGCATTACCCGCCCGATAAATCCCCATAACTTTTGGGATGCTTATTTTGGTGAAATTGTTTGTCTTGCAAAAGATGTTTACCATGCCCCTGGGATAAAAAATAAACTGGCCTATATTTTTATGGCGCCAGGCTGGAGCCATACAGGAGATCATAAAACGGCCAAAATTGTAAAGCGACAATACATGCAAACAAAGCAACCTCTTTCTGCTGCTACCATCAAAAATTAGTGCGACAGATTTCAATGGCCTGTTCACCATTCAATAAACGGAAATGCCACTGCGCCAGAAGAGGCAACCATTTTATGCCTCTGTAAAATCTGCCTTGAATCACAGCACTGAGTATCGCCAGTAGCAATAGCATTTAAATTCGTTACCTTCGCCGCCGTTAAAAATAACTGTTACTATGAGTTTTGAAAAAGAGTTACAAAAAAGAAGTGGCGAGAAATGCGAATTGTGTGGATCTTCAGATGCCAATACAGCTTATGCGGTTCCCTCAAGCCCCGGCAATAAAGCAGCTCATCATATATGGGTGTGCCCTACCTGCTTACAGCAAATGGAAAACATTGAAACAGCAGATGCCAATCACTGGCGTTGCCTGAATGATAGCATCTGGAGCGAAGAGCCTGCTGTAAAAGTAGTTTCATGGCGCATGTTGCATAAATTAAAACAACTAGACTGGGTGCCAGATTTACTGGACATTGCTTACCTGGAAGAAGAAACATTGGAATGGGCCAAAGCATCTGGTGATGATAAAGATCCTGATGATATTGTGAAGCATGTAGACTGCTATGGCGCTTTATTACACAATGGGGATAACGTTGTATTGATTAAAAGCCTCGATGTAAAAGGAGCAACTTTTAGTGCCAAAGTAGGTACTGTTGTGCGTAAAATTCATTTGGTGGAAGATAATCCCGAACAAATAGAAGGCAGGGTAAACGATTCAATGATTGTGATATTGACCAAATATGTAAAAAAATCTGCGAACTAAATTGTACATCCATAAAATGCTTGTTACATAATTCCACCAGTATTAATGACAAAATTTAAAACTAACTTTAACCTTTCAACCCTGAAACATTATATTTAAAATAAGCATGTGATTAAAAATATTTTTTTATTCATTTGTAGTTTGCTTTTTCATTCTTTACAACTACTGGCACAAACAGATCCATTTTCAGGTACCTGGCAAATGGTATATTCCCCGGATGCAATTATGCCCGGTATAAAATTTCAGTTACAGATTGGACCTTCTCAGCAGAATATTTTATATCCTGCACATATCTTCATCAGCTGCGATAGTTTTTTTGCTGAATATGATTTATTGCTGGCAAAAAAAAATATCCGGGAAGTAGGTATCAGTAAAAATAAATTTCCTCGTGTTCAAAGGCCATTCGGATTAAAAGACCGGACTCTTTTTTTGACCGGCAGCTTCGATCTTAGCAAAGATTTAAAAGGGGCTCCAGTCTTAAATTTCTTGCGCATTCACTCCAAACAAAAAGATATTATTGCCACAACAGAAGTAAATTCGGATAGCGCAAAATTGGTGGCAAAACTTAAACATTTTTTAGGTGATGAAGACATCAGCTTAAAAAAAATCAGCAGCATTCCCTGGCATAGTGAAAATTCGGATGATATACTTGAACCGGCTCTGTCGCCCACGTATTTTGGTTTAAAGGATACTGTGTATTTACCCACCCGCGATGGTGTTGTTAATTTTTCAGGAATCAAAAAAAGAAAAAATGATCGTGTATCCGTTACATTAAATGGTATTGTAATTTTTGATAAAATTGATATAGAAAAGAAGACACAGCAATCCGATATCCTGCTACGCCCAGGAGTGAATATCCTTACTTTTTTTGCTGATAATTTTGGTAATGATTTACCAAATAGCAGCCGGCTGAATCTTGAATTTGGCAATAAAAAATTCGCACTTGATTTCGCAAATAGAAAAGACAGTGCTGCAATATTTATTGCTGTTAAATTAATTTGCGATCCCGATAAATCAAAAGACAGGTATTTTGCTGAATACCCGCAATCGGGCCCGGAAAGCTTATTGAAAAAAGATGAAAAACTGGTGGGGGGTATTAAATCCGTAAAACAACAACTAACCCTTGCCATTTGGGATGAAGTGATTGATGACGGAGACACGGTATCAATTAAAATAAATAATGAATGGTTAATTAAAGGTTGCCCGGTAAAAAAAACGCCTAAGTTTATTACCGTAACATTGCAACCCGGTCCAAACACCATCACCTTTTTAGCCGACAATCTTGGCTCCATTCCACCCAATACTTCAGTACTGGAAATTATCGATGGCAAGCGGAGAAAATCTTATGAAATGGAAAGTAACCCCGGTGAAAAAAATCTCATCAAAATATTTTACGACAGTGGTACGCCGATAAAATAGTACAACGTTAATGCTTGCCTGAATATACAAATGGAATTGAATTTACAATAAAGCGCCCTGTATACTAAGGGCGCTTTATTGTAATCACTAAAACGAGTATCAATTATGCATCCGCTTATTTACCTGGTGTAATCAAAATATTGCGGTATTCAATGGTGCCATGATCTCCCTGCAACATGATTGGCCCGGGTTCACCTTCATTGCTATCTAAAGCTCCACCTGTAACCCCGGGAATATCCTGCCTGCAAATAACTTCCACTCCATTTGCTACCAGTGATACGGTTCTTCCCACCAATGTTACATCATAGCTTTGCCATTCGCCGGGCGCTTTTGCCACCATTTGCAACGGTGCGATAAAGCCATAAATGGCACCCAAATAATCTTTCAAAGGTTCCATGCCTTTATTGTCCGCCACCTGTATTTCATAACGTCCCCGCAGGTAAACCCCACTGTTGCTTTCTGCCGGGTATCTAAATTCAATGTGCAGTTTAAAGTCATTAAATTTTTGGTCGCTGATAAAATTTGATCCCGGGCGGGGGCTGCTTAAAACGCCATTTTTTACCTGCCATTGATTTTCACCTTCTGTATGCCAGCCTTTTAAATCAGTGCCCGAAAAAAGCTTTACCTGCTTTCCCCAAACAGGCTGTTTTGTTCTTCTTAAATCGGGCGCTCTTACGCCAGTCCAGTTATGGCTTTTACCATTGGCTCCAATAATGGTACCTGCTAATTTGCCGTCTTGCAATGTGCCTTCAACAACAATGTCCCTGTCTTCCGGCTCCCATTGTGGCGGCAACGTAAAGCTTATTTTCCCATCTTTAAAATTTACTCTTGAAACAGGCCTCGCACTGCCGCCCGCTCCAACAAATGATCCAGTGAGCATATGCAAACCGGAGTGCCTCACTTCCAGCCAGGACGGAACTGATTTGCCATCCATATCAACGGTAAGGTCCCACCTTCCTTCAATAGCAGGATCTGCAGCTGGATGATTGTTATTTGCCTTTGCGGTAGTTACCACCAGCAGCAACACCGCCAGTTGTAATAAACGCTTAATTGAAAATGGACGATTGACGCTCTTCCTGTTTTTTTTCATATGACTTTTTTGTTTTAAAATGAAATGGTGAAATAATGATCGTTTGTTCAGAATAATAATAAAATTTAAATGCTGACTAACCGTTTACAAAGTAAAGAAATAACAAGGTACAAATATGTATCTATGGAGAACCTTTCACTGTATTGTTTGCCGGTCGTAATCCAATGGAGGGCATTTCACAAAGTTGTTTTGTAATGGACACCAAAGCCAGGTTTACAGTTTCGGGCATTCCAGGCTTTGCCTTGATCTCCTTGATCCCCGTTCTGCACTTCCGCCTTCTGATCCATCACGATTTTTACCCGGCCGTATGGTGAGCGCCAGGTAAAAACCACCAGACTGTATTTTATTTTTTGAAACGATATTGGCCAGGTTATGCGATCCCAATAATAACGGCCCTGCTTTAAAAGCGGCTCCCAGCCACAATTGCTTCTGATTGTTTAATTGAAGGGGTAGATACGCTCCCCAGGTTTTTGTTTCCCAACGGGGAGTTAAAGCCACCAGGTTCATGTCTTTTATATATCTGATTTGTTTTGGCACCAGGGGAAAAACCGGCACCGTCAGTTCTCCATTTAAATAAAAGTTATTTGCAAGATGCTGATCAACATTGATGATAACACGTGCAGGCTGATAAATATTAAATAACCCGGCTAAAGTGGTAAATGAAGCTGCTACCGTTTTTAAACCGTTATTAAAATCATCGGTCGAATTAATATTAAAAAAAGCATTTGATACGGCTGTATCACTCATGTTTGGCTTAATGCCGGCAGCATTACTGCTTCTGCTGCTGTAACGGAATTTATTCCGGCCTACATCCATTAACGAAATGCCGATTTTTGTGCGGTAGGTAAAATCATTCCCCTCTTCTCCAGCTTCGTCATCCAATAGAGTATATTCAAGTCCCGCATCAGCACTTATGCCCGCCATGGTATGTTGAAAAAAACTCTTTCTGTTGGCAGAAGCGGACCGGTTACTGTCGATTTCATCAAAGTTAGAAGAATACCCATATTGAACATTTCCCCCGGTTACCTGATAGCCCGCGGTATTACCGGCAGGTATATAATTTAAGCCCGTTGCGCTAACATACTCGCCGGCCAATGCACGATTTATTTTCAACGTTAGACCTGCCGTTAAAATTCGTCTATCGTCACTGTAGATAGTGCGTGCGTAGGTCCCATATAGTTCCGCCCAGGAACTACCCCTTGATTCGCCTGATAAGGGCAGGCGACCATTATTGATTTTCATAAAATCCTGCAGACGTTGAGTAGTATCCTGCCAGTTAACCTGCGATGTAGTTGCATAAACATAGCTTCGGATATTGGCACCAAAAGCAATTGCCGATGCGTTGTTCAGATTTATCCTTGCATTAAAAAGGCGTATATTCTGGTTTGTAAATGCAAACCTTTTTTTTGTGCCGTTTTCGCCGACTAGCTTTGCTTTTGACGGAGCTGAAAGCATGGAATAATTCCTTATGATAAAGGAATTGGTTGTCTCTTTTGTTTGAATTGCAAAAGGTGTAATATCCCAGGCAAACGGCACCTCTACAATGGAGGCCGGATTATTTTGGGCACCTAAACTGCCAGCATAACTGGATCCATTGATGGCCTGGTAATTTTGCGCCTTTAGTGAATTGTATATCAAAAAGAAGTGGAGTATAAAACAGAATTTATTCAAGCGCATATTCAGGCGTAGATAATTAAAATTTTTTATAGCTGGAAGATACAATATGTGACAAGCACTATTTTAATGCCATTAAACAAAATTAATTGTTTACTACATTAGATTTTATTAAATTACTACTCACAATGCCTTACCTTATATGTGTTTTTAATGTCAGGTACTTTAAAATTGCTAGTCAACAGGACGCTTCATCTCAGTTCAATTCAATATCCATCTAAAAATCTTCCGAAAGCAAAGTAGTGGTGAAACCGATTAAAATACTTTTTTAAACACTTTTAATAATTAAAAAAAACAAAGTATGGAAATTATTTGCCCCATTTGTAATCAGGGAATGGTTTTATTTACCCGCAATAAAGATCTTCAAAAAAATGGCGATCAAAATATATACAGCGCATATGAATGCAACAAATGCAATATTTTGTTTCAATATCCTTTTTGGAAGCAGGAGGAAACATACCCTTTTTATGAAACTACCTATTATGCCCATACTGATAATTCTATAATATCCAGATCGCTGAGGATTCTGGATTTCTATTTACGAGATAGTTTTTACAGTAAACTTTTCTCTCCGTTCCTGAAAAAAAAGTTATATCCTTTTTATGATGATATTGTTCAGGCGAAGACCGTTCTGGATATTGGATGCGGAAAAGGGTCTTTTTTAGACGTCATGAAAAAACACAATAAAAAAACATATGGCCTTGAACCAAGTGATCAGGCGAGTGCAATTGCGTCTTCAAAGGGACACACGATGATTACCAAAGAATTCTTTTACTCTGGTAACAAGGAAGTGAAGTTTGATTTGATAACTATGTTTCAGGTAGCTGAACATTTATCTGTACAGGAAATATTTGATGAAAATATTTTTTTGGTCATGTATGATTCACTTGCAGAAGGTGGCCGGCTTGTGATTGAAACTCCTAACTATGAATGCAACTACGCTAAAAAATATAAAAGTAACTGGAGAGCTTTGGAAATGCCCAGACATTTGGTAATTTTTTCTCCATCAAGTTTGTCTAAAATATTGAATATGCAGGGGTTTGCAACTCATGTTTTTACGAGAGTATCTCCCATTGACGTAAGAGAAAGCTTTAAATTACAATTCAGGGAAAACACAATTAGAAATAGACTCAATAAATTTATCACCCTTTTGAAAATCGCCATTAATCAAAAAAACAATAGTAGCCTTGTTACTGTAATAGGCCGGAAAAATAGCGAATAGGTAACCGATAATTTACTGTGCATTAAATTCACTTTTTAGTTGCAAATAGTTTGGGGCTGAAACCCCTGAAAAAGCTGGCTTTTCAGCACTTTTTTCCGTTTAATTTCTTACCTTTGCCCTCCCGTTAAAAAACCGGGATTATATTATGTCATTTAACATTATTAAACAACTAAACGCAGATGCACAGGAAGGAGCAGCTACCAATGAAGGTGCTGAACCTGCTGCGGTAACAAATGTGCCTGTGGAAGCGCCTGCTGCTGAACCAGTAGTGGCTGCTGCACCCGTTGAAGAAAGAATCGTGACTGCTCATGATGACTTTGACTGGAGCGTTGACAAACGTAACGTTTCAAGTTACAACAAAGAAGAAAAAGCCAAGTACGATGTTGTGTACGACAACACGTTCAAGCAGATCAATGACGGTGAAATGATCCAGGCTACCATTGAAGCAATCACTAAAACAGATGCAGTTGTAAACATCGGTTTTAAAAGTGATGGTCTGATTTCTCTGAATGAATTCAGGGATATACCAGGCGGATTAAAAGTAGGCGACATCATTGAAGTAATGGTGGTTGAAAAAGAAGACAGGGACGGTAATCTGAATCTGAGCCGCAAACAAGCCCGTACCAGCAGAGCCTGGGAAAGAATTGTTGAGTTACACAAAACCGGTGAAATCGTTACGGGTATTGTTACCAGCAAAACCAAGGGTGGTCTTATCGTGGATGTATTTGGTATGGAAACATTCTTACCAGGTAGCCAGATCGACGTTAAACCAGTTACAGATTACGATCAGTTCGTTGGTAAAACAATGGAATTTAAAGTGGTTAAGATCAACGAAACCATTAAGAATGCAGTTGTATCTCATAAAGCACTCATTGAAAGCGATATCGAAGCACAGCGTGCTGAAATCATTGGCAAACTGGAAAAAGGACAAGTACTGGAAGGTACCATCAAAAACATCACTGACTTCGGTGCGTTTCTTGATTTGGGCGGCTTAGACGGTTTGTTGTATATCACCGATATTTCATGGGGACGTATCAACCATCCAACAGAAGTGTTGAAGATGGATCAGAAACTGAATGTGGTTGTATTGGATTTTGATGATGATAAAAAACGTATCAGCTTAGGCTTGAAACAATTGACTCCTCACCCGTGGGATACTTTGAGCGAGAATATTAAAGAAGGTGAAGTAGTGAAAGGTAAAGTAGTTAATATTGAAGATTATGGCGCATTCCTTGAAATTATGCCTGGTGTGGAAGGTTTGGTACACGTAAGTGAAATTACATGGGCCAACACTCCTATCAACGCTAAAGAATTCTTTAAATTAGGTGATGAGTACGAAGCGAAAATTGTAACGTTAGACAAAGACACCCGCAAGATGAGTCTTTCTATCAAACAAATGGCTAACGACCCATGGAGCGAAATTGATGTGAAATTCCCAGAAGGAAGCAAACACACCGGTGTCGTTAAAAACATTACTCCTTACGGCGTGTTTATTGAACTTGCCACAGGTATTGGTGGAATGATTCACATAAGCGATTTAAGCTGGTTGAAACGTTTCAACAATCCCAACGAATACACTAAGGTGGGTGCATCAATTGAAGTGATCATTATGAACATTGATAAAGATGGCCGCAAATTGCAATTGGGACACAAGCAGATAGAAGAAGATCCATGGAATTCACTGGAAGAAACTTTTGCTGTTGGAACCGTGCATGAAGGAACTGTTACAAAGAAAGATGACAAGGGTGCTGTTGTTCAATTGCCATACGGACTGGAAGGCTTTGCGCCTAGCCGTCACCTTGCAAAAGAAGATGGTAAAACCGTTGGAGCTGATGAAATTGCCCAGTTTGTGGTGATTGAATTTGACCGTAACGACAAACGCATCGTTCTTAGCCACACACGTTTGTGGGAACAGGCTCATGAAGAAGTGAAGCAAGCTGAATTTAAAGAAAAGAAGGCAGACGCTGAAGTAACCAAAAAGGCTGTAAAAAATCTGCAGAGCAAAGTAGAAAAATCAACTTTAGGTGATCTTGGTGTTTTAGCCGGATTGAAAGCAAAAATGGATAGTGCTGCCGCCGCTGATGGTGCTGCCGATGAAGCTCCAAAAGCTGAATAGCTCTTATATTTTTATTGCAAATCCCGGTACGAAAGTATCGGGATTTTTTTGTGCATTTTCATTCTCCAAAAAAAGCAAATCAGAACTCTTTAGAGCCTTGCCATATCGGAAAACAATGGTGATAAGTAAGAAGGATGGCAACGATATTTACGTTTTAACAACCACATTGCTTTAAGTGACAGGGATAAAAATAACTACCTTTGTTTCATGAATAATTTCAACAAATATTTTAAACTGATGGCCCTTATTTTTGGAGGTTTTATTGGTTTTGTAGCACTGGTCATTGGCATTTTTTACCTGCTGAAATTATTTTCTGTAACGTTATTTTACATTCCCGGGTTCGATCACTTCTTTAGTTTTATAATGATCATTATACCCTATGTTGTTTTCTTTTCAGGATACTATTATTTACATAAAAAAATCCCGCTTTCAAAAAATAAAACAACTGCGGCAATCGCAAGGGTATTGATGATTTTGGGAAGTTTGCTCTGTGCTGCTACTATGATTTTATCAACCCTTAAATTATTTGGCGTACACAAAACCTTCGTGCTCGCTTTTGATGAAAAATCACAGTATGGCTGGATGATTCAAATTGTACTCCTGTTTTTTACTGCATTGTTTGTTGCATCGGGCGATGCTAAAGAAAAGGATTGGATGCATAAGAAAGTTATAAGTGATGAGTTATAAATGCTTCGGGTTGCCCTTCTTTAAATTATTTACTACTCCTGGTTGCTATTGCTTTGGCAGCAATAAAGCCAGTTGTCCAGGCATTTTGAAAATTAAAGCCGCCGGTTACACCATCGGTATCCATCACTTCACCACAAAAAAATAAGTTGGGAGTTATCCTGCTTTCCATTGTATTGTAATCAATCTCATTCAGCAATATACCACCGGCAGTTACAAATTCTTCTTTGAAGGTGGTCTTCCCTTTCACTGAAAATTCCTGCGCACATACATTTTTTATAAGCCGGTTTTGCTCTTTGGCAGGGAGATCGGCCCAGCGCATATCCTCATTTACGCCAGACTGCTGCAACAAATACTGCCACAAGCGCTGAGGCAAAGAAAATGGATTGCGGTTACTTATTTTTTGTGCTGCAATGTCAAATCTTACCTGCTGAAACTTGTCTTTTAAAGTTTGTTCGTTGAAAGCCGGTGCCCAGTTTACAATTGCTGTGAATGTATAATTATTCTCTGCCAGCTGCCTTGCTCCCCAGGCTGATAATTTTAAAATGGCAGGGCCGCTCATTCCCCAGTGTGTAATCAGCAGTGGTCCTTGTTCTGCTAATTTTGTTCCGGCAATCTTCACAATTACATTTTCTACTGTAACACCCATTAATCCTGTAATTGCATTGCCAGGCATATTAAAAGTAAATAAGGATGGTACAGGTTTTTCTATCGTATGGCCTGTTTGTTGAAGCCATTCGAACTGAACAGATTTTGGATATCCTCCACTCGCAATACATACATAGTCAGCCTCCATAATAGTATCATTGGCAAATAACAAATGCCATTTATCGCTCAGCCTGCTAAAGCCGTTTACTTCTTTGTTCATCAATATTTCAACATGATATCTGTTAACTTCCTTCATCAGGCAATCAATAACTGTTTGAGAAGAATCAGTAACAGGAAACATACGTCCATCAGGTTCTGTTTTTAAATCCACATCTCTTTCCTTAAACCAGGCTATCGTATCTGTTGTAAAAAAATGATGAAAAGCCTTCTTTAAAAAACTGCCCCCACGGGGATACTTTTTAATCATGTCTGCAATGCTGTAACAGGCATGTGTAACGTTGCAACGTCCGCCGCCGCTAACCTTTACTTTGCTTAACAGCTTGCTGCTTTTCTCCACTATAATTACCCGCAATAAAGGATTCAGCCGGGCGGCATTTACCGCACAAAAAAAACCAGCCGCACCGCCTCCAATAACAACTAAACAATTCTTATTCATCAGTAATCTAAAATTGTAAGTGATAAAAGTAATTAGTAAATACTACATTTAAATTTCGAATGTCACAATCATAATAACCTGGCAAACCTTAACCAATAGTATGGCTATTTCTATCAGCAAACAGCAACTAAAAAAACACCCATAACGTCTTACGAGACAATAAGACCATTTCTAAAAACCGGCGACTTATTTTTCAACAGTGGTAGTTATGCTTTTTCAGGAGTAATACAAAAACTTACCAAAAGTACCTGGAGTCATGTAGCAGTAATTTATAAAGATGAAGAATTGGGAAGAGTACTGGTATACTGGTATTGGAGGCGGAACCTTATGTTGGCATAAGACTCGTTCCATTATCAAAATACCTGCACAATTATAAAGATAAAAGACGACCCTATAAAGGCCAGATTGCTATCAGTGAGTTAAACGTAACTGTATCAAAAGAAATATGAACAAGGGCATCTGCTTTAGCTTAGATGAATTGACCAGTCCTTATGATAAGTTTGAGATTGTCAGCATCACGGTACGCATTCTCTTTTACATCAGCCGTCGCGAAAGAAACCGCAGCTACATTTGCAGTGAACTCATGAGAGATATTTTTGCAAAGACCGGTATTAACATTCAATGTAAAGGCACTTACATCAGTCCTGACAATATCTGAAGCGATGACAGAGTCCAAATGAAATACCGGATTTTCTGACTGCTAATAATCTGAACACAAATTTACATTTGCTTTTTCAGCGGCCTCAATTTCTGTAAATGAAGATAAAATATCCGCCTTTGCCCCTTTCTGAATGGCTACTGTATGTTCATAATGTGCTGCGGGCTTGCCATCTTCTGTACGGATGGTCCAGCCGTCTTTATCATGATACACATTTTTTGTTCCCAGGTTGATCATCGGTTCTATTGCTATTACCATTCCCTCTTTCAGCTTGGCTCCGGTTCCACGTTTTCCGTAATTGGGTACCTGTGGCTCTTCGTGCAGATGCCTGCCAACACCGTGTCCTACAAGCTCTCTCACAACACCATAACCATGCTCTCTTTCAGTATAATGCTGTACCGCATAAGCAATATCACCCGTTCTGTTTCCCTGTGTTGCCTTTTCAATTCCTTTATATAAAGAATCCTTTGTCACCCGTAACAATTGTTTCACTTCCGGTTCTATCTCACCTAAAGCAAAGGTATATGCGCTGTCGCCATGAAACCCATTTATATAGGTACCTACATCTACAGAAACAATGTCTCCATCTTTTAAAGCCGTTTTTGTTGGAAATCCATGTACCACTGCATCGTTTACCGACATGCAACAGGCAAAAGGAAATGCAGGATTGCCATAACCTTTAAAAGAAGGTGTAGCCCCGTTGTCTCTTATAAACTGTTCCGCCACCTGGTCCAATTCCCATGTTGACATGCCCGGTCGAATGATAGCAGCCAGTGCTGCGAGGGTTTTACTTACCAGCAAATTGCTGATCCGCATCAGTTCAATTTCTGCTTTTGTTTTATAATGAATCATACTACCACTTTGTTTAACAATAAACCCTGACGGTTAATGTCAGGGTTTAAATAAAATATGCTGATCCCATTTAAACCGGGATGGAGTAATTGTACTATACTCCGCCTACTGCTGAAGTTTGTCTTCCCTGGATTCTTCCTGAACTCATCAGGCCATCATATTGACGCATCAACAGCTGCGTTTCTATCTGCTGTAAAGTGTCTAAAATTACGGCTACCATAATCAATAAAGATGTTCCACCATAAAAAGTTGCAAAAGCCTGCTGGGTTTTAAATACCAATTGAAACAGCCCTGGCAGAATACCTACAAAGGCCAGCAAAACGGCACCAGGTAAAGTAATTCTATCCATGATAGTACCAATATAATCAGCAGTTGGTTGTCCTGGTTTAACACCTGGAATAAATCCGTTGTTGCGTTTCAAATCTTCAGCCATTTGCTTTGGATTAAAGATTAAGGCTGTATATAAAAATGTAAATGCAATTACACAAACTGTGTACACCAACATATACACCCCATTGGTATGATCAGTAAAATATTTAGCCCAGCCACCACCAGTGAAGCCAGAAAATATAGTTGGTAAAAATAAAATTGCCTGGGCAAAAATGATCGGCATAACACCGGAAGCATTCACCTTTAAAGGAAGGAAATTTCTTGCGCCACCAAACTGCCTGTTTCCAACAATTTGCTTTGCATAATTCACGGGCACTTTTCTTGTTCCCTGTATCAGCAAAATTAATCCCATGATGATCGCCACTAAAAATGCAATCTCAATTAAGAAGATCAGCAAACCGCCACCGCCTCTTGCGGCTCTTGAAGACCATTCCTGTATAAATGCCTGTGGAAGCCTGGCCAGGATACCCATCATGATGATGATTGAAGTACCATTGCCCAAACCTTTATCCGTAATTTTTTCACCTAACCACATTACAAACAATGTACCCACGGTTAAAAGAATAACGGTAGAAATAACAAAGAAGCCAGCATAAGAAGGCAATAAGGCTTCTGCATTACCGGCACTTTTCAAATAACCAATATATGCTGCAGCCTGAAACGCTGTAACGATTACTGTAAGGTAACGGGTCCATTGATTAATTTTCTTTCTTCCACTTTCACCTTCTTTCTGCACCTTCGCCATTTGCGGAACCAGAATAGTAATTAACTGCATAAAAATAGAGGCAGAAATGTAAGGCATAATACCTAATGCAAAAATAGAAGCCTTAGAAAATGCTCCTCCCACAAACGCATCCAATAAGCCTAACATGCCATTTTTAGTGCTATTGCTTAGGTTGGCTAACTTATTAGGATCAATACCTGGCAATACGATAAAAGAACCCAAACGATAAATAAATATCAATAACAGGGTAAACAATATCTTGTTCCGAAGCTCTTCGATGCTCCAGATATTTTTAAGTGTTTGAACAAATTTCTTCACAGAATTAAGGCGTTTAAATGTTTTCGTAAACTAAAAAAGACGCTTTCAATACCTGCCCTTTTCGGCAAGCAGGAATGCGTCTGCAAATATCGTGAAATTATTTAACTATCTCTACGGAACCTCCGGCGGCTTCAATAGCAGCTTTAGCTTTTTCGCTAACTGCATTTACTTTAAAAGCATACTTGCCTTTGATTTCGCCTACACCTAAAATTTTGATGTTGTCATTCTGGCTGATTAAGCCATTAATATACAAATTCTGAGGGGTGAATTCTGTGATACTGTATTTCTCTGCATAATGATCAATCTGACCCAAATTGATTACTTTATATTCAACACGGTTGATATTTTTAAAGCCGCGTTTTGGAACACGACGCTGAATCGGCATCTGGCCACCTTCAAAAGCCATTTTGCTTTTGTAACCTGCACGGCTTTGTCCGCCCTTATTACCTTTGGTAGATGTACCACCTTTACCACTTGCTTCACCACGTCCAATACGCTTTGCTTTGTGCGTTGCTCCTTTGGCTGGTCTTAATGAATGTAATTCCATGTTTATCTGATTTTGTACTTACGGGGTATCACCCCTCGCAATTAATTTGAAAATTTGAAATGACTCAATTTAAAATGAATTCAAATTATTAAGCCATAGTGTAATACAGAATTTGCGAATTATGCAAGTTCTTCAACAGAAACCAGGTGATTCACTTTGCGAACCATACCCAGAATTTGTGGAGTGGCTTCCACTTCCACAGAAGCATTCATCTTCTTCAATCCCAAAGCCACCATTGTTCTTTTCTGGCGTTCCGGCCGGTCGATTACACTTTTAACCTGTGTTACTTTTATCTTTTTCATGCCCTGATCCCTGTAAGGGAATTTTATTTTTAATTAAAGATTATGCATTCAATGTCCTCAAGAGAACAACTGCATCTATCCGTTAAATACCTTCTTTAAGGAAATTTGTCTTGTTTTTGCAACCACAATTGGTTCACGTAAAGTAGCCAAAGCTTTAACAGTTGCTTTTACCACGTTGGTGGGGTTGGCAGAACCAAGGCTCTTAGCCAATACGTCGGTAATTCCGGCAGCTTCCAGTACAGCACGCATGCTACCTCCGGCAATTACACCGGTACCATGTGCAGCTGGTTTAATAAAAACCTTTGCAGCACCTTCTTTGGATAATTGTTCGTGAGGAATTGTACCATGCATAACAGGAACTTTTATCAAATTCTTCTTTGCATCTTCAATACCTTTTGTAATAGCTTCCTGTACTTCTTTTGCTTTACCTAAACCCTGGCCTACAACACCTGCACCATTACCAACTACTACCAGTGCAGAAAAACTAAAGGCACGGCCGCCTTTGGTGGTTTTTACCACGCGGTTGATAGAAACAACTTTTTCTTTCAACTCAAGGTCACCGGCTTTTACTCTGTTATCGTTTGCTTTTAACATGTATAGTTCTTATTAGAAAATTTATAATTAAAATTGTAAACCACCTTCTCTTGCGCCTTCAGCAACTGCCTTTACACGACCATGATAGATGTATCCACCACGATCGAACACAACTGTTGTAAGACCCAGGTCAGCTGCTTTTCTTGCGATGGCATTTCCAACCAGTTTACTCTTTTCAGTTTTTGTAACTTTTTGTGCTTTGATATCTTTGTCAAGCGATGAAACAGAAGCAATGGTAGAACCATTTTCATCGTTGATCAACTGTGCATAAATAGCTGCGTTGCTTCTGAATACACTTAACCTTGGCCTTGCTGCAACACCATTTATTTTTTTACGGATGCGGAACTTAATCTTTTCCCTTGCACTTGATTTGTTGTTCATGATCTTTTATTTTGTTCCCCGATACTGCCGGGGAAAATTTGAAAATTTGAAATCCGAAAATGTGAAAATTACTTTGCTTGCCACGCCATTTTCCAATTGGCCTTTTCACATCCTCACTTATTATTTACCAGCAGACTTACCAGCTTTTCTTCTCAATACTTCACCCTTAAACTTAACACCCTTTCCTTTGTACGGTTCAGGCTTACGCAGTCCACGGATTTTAGCACACACCTGGCCAAGTAATTGTTTATCTACACTCTCTAAGGTAATGATCGGATTTTGTCCTTTCTCCTGTGAAGTAGTTACTTTTAATTCTTTAGGTATTTCAAAAACGATGTTATGAGAATATCCTAAAGCAAGATCCAGCAGGTTTCCGGTGCTCGCAGCTTTAAAACCCACGCCCACCAATTCAAGCTGTTTTGTATATCCTTCAGAAACACCTTTTACCATGTTACTTACCAATGAGCGGTACAACCCGTGCATAGCTTTATGACGGATTTGATCAGTTGGTCTTACAAGTTCCAGGTGACTATCTTTCACTTCCAGTTTCATATCTCTGTCAACCGCCTGTTTCAATTCACCTTTTGGTCCTTTAACAGTTACCACATTATCCTTACCTACTACAATTGTAACACCAGCGGGAAATTCAACCGGTTTTTTTCCTATTCTAGACATAGTCGATTTTAATTTTATTATTATCAATCCGGCTCGTGTTCAGCCACGACTTTGGCTTAATTGTCAAACCATTTATATGCTTATTCTTTTCTTCTTACAAAGAAAAGTCTTAGTAGATATTACACAATACCTCACCACCCACATTCTGAGCTTTTGCTTCTTTATCTGTCATTACACCTTTTGATGTAGACACAATTGCAATACCCAAACCATTCTTCACTCTCTTAAATTCACCTGGCTTAGCGTAAGTACGCAAACCCGGACGAGATACTCTTTCCAAGCTTTGTATTACCGGCAATTTTGTAGCAGCATCATACTTAAGCGCAATTTTAATCACACCCTGTTTGCTATCGTCCTCAAATTTGTATTTCAAAATGTACCCCTTATCGTACAAAATTTCTGTCATGCGCTTTTTCAAATTCGATGCAGGAATTTCAACAATACGGTGATTGGCCATTTGTGCGTTACGTATTCTTGTAAGAAAATCTGCTATAGGATCAGTTACCATAATTAGTTAAATTGACTTTGTTATTAGATAATTTTTTTACAGTGATTTCAATATCGCTACTGATCTGCTGTTTTTAATTTCTTACCAGCTTGCCTTGGTAACTCCGGGTATTTTCCCAGCCAATGCCATATCACGGAACATGTTTCTTGATAAACCAAAATGCCGCATGTATCCTCTTGGACGACCGGTTAACTGGCAACGGTTTCTTAAACGTACAGGAGACGCATTCTTTGGTAAAAGATCCAAAGCTTTATAATCGCCGGCAGCTTTTAAAGTTGCTCTTTTTTCAGCAAATTTTGCGCTCATTACTTCACGCTTTCTCTGCCTGGCTTCAATTGATTTTTTTGCCATGTTCTGTTATTGTTTAATTATTTTTTTACATTTTTAAAAGGCATCCCCAATTCTTTCAGCAACTCAAATGCTTCTTCGTTTGTTGAAGCGGTTGTTACGAAAGTGATATCCATACCGGTAATTTTATTTACCTTATCAATATCAATTTCAGGAAAGATAATTTGCTCTGTAATACCCAGTGTGTAATTACCGCGGCCATCAAATGACTTGTCATTGATACCTTTGAAATCACGTACACGTGGTAAAGAAACAGATACAAACCTGTCAAGGAATTCAAACATCTTAACTCCGCGAAGTGTAACCCTTGCACCAATTGGCATGGCTTTACGCAACTTAAAGTTGGAGATGTCTTTCTTACTCATAGTAGCAACTGCTTTCTGACCAGTTATTGTTGATAACTCTTCAACAGCAATGTCTACTAATTTTTTATCTGCTACTGCGCCGTTCACACCACGATTCAAACAAATCTTGGTAAGCTTGGGTGCCTGCATAATGGTTTTATAACCAAATTTTTTCATTAAAGCAGGTACAACTTCTTTGGTGTACTTATCTGCTAATCTTGGAGTGTAAGTTGTTGTGCTCATTATTTTATAGCCTCCCCTGATTTTTTAGATACTCTGATTAATTTACCGTTTTCCCTGGTGCGCTTAATTTTTGTTGGCCCACCTGTTTTAGCATCCCACAACATCACGTTACTGATATTGATCGGCGCTTCGATTTTCACAATACCACCTTTGGTGTTCTGAGAAGTTGGCTTGGTATGTTTGGTAACGATGTTTACACCTTCTACCAAAACACGACCCTTTTCCAAAATTACTTCCAGCACTTTACGAGGCTTTTTAAGGTCCTTGTCTTCACCGGTAATAACAACTACGTTATCGCCTTTTTTAATGCTAAACTTAGGTTTAAATCTTGTACTCATTTTATTAATGTGCCCTTCGGCTTTTTATCTTTATTTATAACCGGCTTTAACAGCCTCACTCAAAATCGTTGTGTCACTCACTTGTACCTTTTCAACCTCATTCATCCCTTTCAACGGCAACAGTATTATAATACTTCCGGAGCCAGCGATATAATTTTCATATAACCCTTATCCCTTAATTCACGGGCAACTGGTCCAAAAATACGGGTACCTCTTGGTTCGTCTGAATTGTTCAGCAATACAACCGCATTGTCATCAAAACGAATGTAAGAACCATCTTTACGACGCAATTTATTTACTGTTCTTACAATAACGGCTTTGCTTACAGTTCCTTTTTTAATACCACCGTTTGGTGTAGCATCTTTTACGGTAACCACAATTTTATCACCGATTTTAGCATAGTCCTGGCCGGAGTTACCCAACACCCGAATACACAATACCTCTTTGGCACCACTGTTATCCGCTACGTTCAATCTGCTTTCTTGCTGAATCATTTTATTAAGTTTTTAGTACTGAGTATTTAGTACTGAGTACTGAGATGTTCCTAAATTTCTTTCTCTTATTGTCTTAGTAATAAGCACTAAAGTCTTATTTAACTTTCTCAACTATCTCAACCAGTCTCCAGCGTTTTGTTTTGCTGATAGGACGTGTTTCCATAATCTTTACTGTATCACCGATACTACACTCGTTCTTCTCATCATGTGCATGAAATTTGGTAGATTTTTTTACGAACTTACCATAAAGCGGATGCTTTACTTTTCTTTCGATTACAACTACAATGGATTTATCCATCTTGTTGCTGGAGACTACTCCAACTCTTATCTTACGTAAATTTCTTTCGATCGTTGTTTCTGTTGCGCTCATTGTTGCAAAATTTATGGTTTAATTTAAACCGAGTTCAATCTTTCTTAATGCTGTTTTTAAACGGGCCAAATCTCTGCGCAATAAACGCATACTAACGGGATTCTCCAGGGGAGAAATACTGTGAGCAAAAGATACTTTCTTTAAACGTAATTCGTCTTCAGCGATCTTGGCTTTTAAATCTTCAAGACCTAAACCTTTAATGCTCGTTAAAAAATCTGCTTTCTTTGACATTATATTCTTATTTGAAAATTTGAAAATTCGAAAACCGGAAATTACTACTCACTTAACAATTACACTTTTTCCTGTTCTCTTATTTGGCAATCACTTCAGCCTGGTAATCTCTGCGAACTACAAATTTTACGGCGATTGGTAACTTTTGTGCAGCCAGTTCAAACGCTTCTTTTGCTACCTGTAATGGAACACCATCTGCTTCAAACAAAATACGACCAGGTTCAACTACTGCAGCCCAGTATTCAGGGTTACCCTTACCTTTACCCATCCTCACTTCAGCTGGCTTTTTGGTAATTGGTTTGTCAGGAAAAATTCTTATCCAAACATTTCCTTCCCTTTTCATATGACGGGTTAAAGCCTGACGGGCACTCTCAATCTGCCTGTTAGTTAACCAAATTGGTTCCAGTGCTTTTAAAGCAAACGATCCGAAAGAAATAGTTGTGCCTCTTTTAGCAGTTTCCCTGATTCGGCCTTTCTGCGCCTTTCTATGTTTTGCTCTTTTTGGTTGTAACATTATCTATCAATTTGAAAAATTTGTTATTATTGTTTTCCGGAAAGGATAAATTATCTCCTTCCGCCCTGGCCACCACCACCGCGGTTTCCACCACCCTGGCCACCACTGCGTCCTCTGTCTCCACCTTGTCCGCCACCTCTTCTGTCACCACCGCCTCTTCTGTCATCAAATCCACCACGGTTTTCAAAACCACCTCTTGAATCACCTTCCTTACCGCCACCGGCTAAAATGTTTGGATTCAAATCTCTCTTCGCCAATACTTCCCCTTTACAGATCCATACCTTGATACCGATTTTACCGTATACAGTCTGTGCAAATACACTGGCGTAATCTATATCCATACGTAAAGTATGCAATGGAGTTCTTCCTTGTTTAATTTCTTCGCTACGGGCAATTTCAGCACCACCCAAACGACCACCGCATCTAACTTTAATTCCTTCAGCACCCATTCTTAACGCAGACGCAATCGCCATTTTAACGGCACGTTTAAAGTTGATCCTTCCTTCCAGCTGCCGGGCAATTGTATCAGCTACAATCTGCGCATCCAGTTCAGGACGACGGATTTCCAATATATTTATCTGAACATCATCCTTACCGGTTAATTTCTTCAGCTCTTCCTTAATCCTGTCAACCTCTCCACCACCTTTACCGATGATGATACCTGGCTTGGAAGTATGGATGGTAACGATCAGTTTGTTAAGCGTACGCTCGATAACGATCTTAGAAATACCACCTTTATTGATACGGGCATTCAGGTAAGTTCTGATCTTATGATCTTCAATTAACTTGTTACCGAAATCTTTTTTATGTGCATACCAATTACTGTCCCATCCACGGATGATTCCCAGTCTGATACCAACAGGATTTGTTTTCTGACCCATATTCTTGGTTAATTCGTTTTAATTAATTTATTAACTTTTGCTGTCTACTATTAATGTTACATGGTTGCTACGCTTGCGCACTTTATAACCACGTCCCTGTGGTGCAGGGCGCATACGCTTAATCACTCTTCCTCCGTCAACCATAACTGTTTTTACAACCAGTTTAGCATCTTCTACCTTTACATCTGTATTTTTTTGCTCCCAGTTGTTGATAGCACTTTTTAATAACTTGTATAAAGGAACAGCCGGATGTTTAGTGTTGAACTGTAATACACCTAAAGCTTTTTCTACTTCCATTCCACGTATCAGATCAACCAGCAAACGCATTTTACGCGGTGAAGTTGGATAATTGTTAAGTTTAGCTACTGCTTCCATTTTTATTTAGTTTCAAGTTTTAATTTCCTGCCTGTTACGACAATTAATTGCAAACTTCTTTTATTACATTTTTTTACTTGAGTGACCCCTGAAGTTTCTTGTTGGCGCAAATTCACCTAATTTATGACCTACCATAAATTCGGTAACATAAACCGGAATAAATTTATTTCCGTTATGTACTGCTAATGTGTGACCAACAAAATCAGGAGTAATAGTAGAACGGCGTGACCATGTTTTAATAACACCTTTCTTATTCTTTCCTTCATTGATCGTTAATACTTTCTCTTCCAGATTAGCATCGATATAAGGACCTTTTTTAACCGAACGTGGCATAGTATTTATTTTTGTGTTGATTCTCCCGGTTTAGCACCAGGATATTTTAACCTGATTGAATTATTTGTTACTGATCTTCTTTCCGTTTCTTCTCTGGATAATCATCTTATCAGATCCTTTTCCTCTTGTACGTGTAACCTGTCCTTTTGCATACTTGCCTGTACGGCTACGTGGGTGACCACCGGATGCTCTACCTTCACCACCACCCATCGGGTGATCTACCGGGTTCATCGCTACGGCTCTTGTTCTTGGTCTAACACCTTTCCATCTGTTTCTACCAGCTTTACCAGCACTCTCCAGGTTATGATCGCTGTTGCTTACAACACCAACTGTTGCGTAGCAATTGATCAATACTTTTCTTAACTCACCGCTTGGCATTTTTAAAATACCATATTTTTCTTCCTTATTCGCTAACTGAGCTGTGTTACCAGCACTACGAACCAACTTACCACCTTGTCCTGGCTGCATTTCGATGTTATGCACATTAGTACCAAGTGGCATGTTTTTCAGTTGCAATGCATTACCCAATTCAGGAGCAACACTGTCGCCGCTTAAAACTGTTGCACCAACCTGTAAACCATTCGGAGCAATGATGTAACGCTTTTCACCATCAGCATAATTCAACAAAGCGATGAATGCTGTACGGTTTGGATCGTACTCGATACTTTTTACAGTAGCCGGTATATTTTTTTTATCTCTCTTAAAATCAATCACACGATACATGGTTTTGTTACCACCACCCATATAGCGCATTGATCTTCTACCCTGTGAGTTACGGCCCGCAGTATTCTTCTGCTTTTCAAGCAACGTTTTTTCAGGAATGTTGGTAGTGATCTCTGCGTATGCATTACCAATTCTCCAGCGTGTACCTGCTGTGGTCGGTTTGTATTTTCTAAGTGCCATTGTAAACTACTTTTTTATTTGTCAAAACTTTGCGGTGCTGACCACCATACATTAATTATAATTTGCCGAATCCATCCGGATCAAGACTATACTGTTCCGTATATATCAATTGATTCTCCGTCTGCCACTGTAACAAATGCTTTCTTTTTAGCAGGCTTGCGACCGCTAACCACACCAGCTTTTGTGTTACGTGATTTAGCTTTACCAGGCATAACTGTTGTGTTAACATTTTTTACCTGAACACCGTAGAATTCTTCTACCGCTTTTTTAATCTCCAGTTTATTAGCTTTTCTGCTAACAACAAAAGCATAGCGGTTCATTTTTTCAGTTTGCTTATTTATCTTTTCAGATAAGATAGGCTTTATTAAAACTTCAGACAGTTTCATGTTTCTAATTTGATAATTGCTAATTAAATTATGCTTCCGCTACTTCTTCCTCGCTAAAAATTCTTGCAACACTTTCGGTAAAAACCACCACTTTGGCATTTACGATATCGTATGTATTTACATCGCTCAACAGACTTCCCTGAACACCAGGTATGTTTCTTAAACTCAGGTAAACGTTATCATTGTCTTCTGGAATAACGAACAATGTTTTTTTATCGCCAACCTGTAAGCTCTTTAAAATACCAGCAAACTGCTTTGACTTTGGAGCATCCATGGTAATATCTTCTACAATCACGATTGCATTTTCTTTTGCCTTAGCACTTAATGCACTGATTTTAGCCAGGTCCTTCACTTTACGGTTTAATTTAAAATCGTACAGGTGAGGTTTTGGTCCAAAGATGGTACCGCCACCTTTGTATATAGGACTACGCAAGTTACCTTTACGTGCACCACCAGTTCCTTTTTGCTTTACCAGTTTCTTAGATGAACCATTTGCTTCAGCTCTTGTTTTTACTTTATGCGTACCCTGACGCTGCGCAGCCAGGTATTGCTTTACAGCTAAGTAAACAACGTGTGTGTTTGGTTCTGCACCGAAAATTTCTTCCGGTAACTCAATGGTTCTTCCGGTTTTGGCGCCTGCTATATTTAAAATATCTACTTGCATGATTATTCAGATTAATTTTTGTGTTAAGAAACACAAAATGATGTGTTGCTTACTTTTGTATTAAAACGATTGAACCATTGTGACCCGGTACTGAACCGCTGATCAATATGTAATTTTTTTCCGCGAAAATCTTTACCACTTTCAGTCCTTTCATTTTCACCCTGTCCTGTCCCATACGGCCACCCATTCTCATACCTTTAAATACTCTTGAAGCATCAGAAGAGTTACCAATAGAACCGGGAGCCCTTGAACGATCATGCTGACCGTGAGACTGACCGCCCACACCATGGAAGCCATGACGTTTAACAACGCCCTGAAAACCCTTTCCTTTGGTAGTACCGACTACTTCAACACTGTCGCCTTCGGCAAAAATGTCAACCGTAATGGTTTCACCAACTGATTGTGTTAATTCGCTATCGCGTATTTCTTTTACTACTTTTTTAGGGGATGTCTGAGCTTTGGCGAAGTGGTTAACTTCAGCTTTGATGGAGTGCTTTTCTTTCTTGTCGCCAAATGCAATCTGGAGTGCATTGTAGCCGTCTGTTTCAACGGTCTTCTTCTGGGTAACTACGCATGGTCCTGCTTCGATGATGGTAACGGCAGTTTGCTTGCCTGCTGCATCAAAGACACTGGTCATGCCAATCTTCTTTCCAATAATACTTTTCATTGTATCTGTTTTTATCCAGCGCTGTTTACGGTATAAACAGATGGATGTTTCAATATTTAATTAAGAACTAACCTTTTGCCTGTCCCTGTTATGCGGGACGGTTCATCAGGCCTTTATTTCAACGTCAACACCACTTGGCAGGTCTAATTTACTCAGAGCGTCAACCGTACGGCTGCTGCTGGTGTAGATGTCTAACAAACGTTTGTGCGTGCACAACTGAAACTGCTCACGGGCTTTTTTGTTAACGTGAGGAGCACGTAATACAGTAAAAATTTTCTTGTGTGTTGGTAAAGGAATTGGCCCTGTTACTACTGCACCGGTACTGCGTACCGTTTTTACGATTTTCTCCGCTGACTTGTCAACTAAGTTATGGTCGTAAGACTGTAATTTTATTCTGATTCGTTGTGACATATTTAAAGAACTTTAAACTTTCGTTTTTTAATTTGGAGTGCAAAGGTAGGGGGACGGTTTCAAATAGCAAAGTCTAAAGCAAAGTTTTTTGAAGTTTTTTTTGAAACAACCTGACAGAGGTATAACAACAGGCCAAGTTGGTGCATTTATAAATGACTGGTTATGAAATATTACAAAAAATAAAGCCATTTGATCAACTTATCCGTACAGATAAACATCAATTATTTTGCAATAACAATCTGCTCTTCGGAAAGCAGGGGTAAATTCTTAAAACGCAGTACAATATTGGCTACTGTAACAATATCCTTTTGGCAATACACCGCAATACGTTCCAGATCATTTTCTTCCCAGTACACATGCCCCACCATACTGCCATCAATGTCATCTTTGGGAGAAGGGACATTTAACGATGCGGCCAGTAACTTCAGTGAAGTAAAGTTTTTATAGTCGCCAAACCTCCAGTATTGAAAAGTGTCTACCATATTGGTTTCCCATGGCTTCATATTTTGAAAATCGAGATAAGCCGGAATGGAAATACTGTTGATGAGCAGTCGCCTGCACAAAAAAGGAACGTCAAACTCCTTGATGTTATGGCCGGTAAAGCACCAATGATTGTGTACTGCTTCTAACTGGTTAACGGTTGCAATAAAATTTTGCAGCAGCTCCTTTTCATTGTGTCCATAAATTGATTTTACCCGGAACTGGTATTGCCCCTTCTCTCTTTTGAAATAGCCCATACTGATGCAGACAACTTTAGCGAATTCTGCCATCACACCAGCTCTAAGCGGATAATATTCTTCCGGGGTTACATTTTCAGGTACAGCACGTTGCACTTTTTCTTCCCAGAGGTGCTGCCAGTCTTCTGTGAGTAAATTATAATTTTGCTGCGATGAAACTGTTTCAATATCAATTACAAGGAAGTTTTCCAGGGGCATTTTTGCTATCATATTTATCAGGATTAGTACTAAAAATAAATAAAGGATTGCTTAATTGCAACCATTTTTAAAATAAAGTATGCTATTCCAACAGGATTAATCAACACTATCCACCAACCACAACACCGTCCCGTATGTATCAGGTTTAATTTCTATGGCCTGTAGTCGATTTAAACCGTGTTCGTGAACATATAGCCAGATAATCAGGGATGCAGCTGAGATGGCATTTTTGTCCAGCATACGTCACAGCATATGGCAATGGGTATCCGACGAATTAGGTTCTGAACCTATAAAATGTTGCTGAAAAATGTTTAGGCATTGATGTTTCGTTAATGTATCCACACCGTTTGCATAAAACAAAACCCCATACTTGCGTACGGGGCTGTTTGTATTTTAAAAGTGTTCGTATTAATCTTCCACTTTTTGTTTGCCTTTTTGTTTAGCAATTACTTCTTCTGCTACATTGTTTGGTGCAGGAGCGTAATGACTGAACTCCATAGTTGAAGTAGCACGGCCGCTTGATAAAGAACGCAATTGCGTTACGTAACCAAACATTTCGCTCAATGGCACTTTGGCTTTAATAACCTGCACACCATGTTTGCTATCCATACCTTCCAGCATGCCGCGACGACGGTTTAAATCTCCCGTAACATCACCCATGTACTGATCCGGCGTTAACACTTCTACCTTCATAATTGGCTCAAGCAAAACTGGTTTTGCTTTACGGCCAGCTTCACGGTAGCCTTGTTTAGCACACAGCTCAAAACTCATCGCGTCACTATCCACCTGGTGAAAACTACCATCATATACTTTAACACGCATACTTACCATCGGGTAACTCGCCAGTACACCTGTGGTCATTGCACTTTCAAAGCCTTTTTGAATGGCCGGTACAAATTCTTTAGGAATACTACCACCAAATAAACCGTTCACAAACTGGAAGTTGCCTTTTTCTTCTTTCAAAAATTCTTCTTCAGCTGGCCCGATTTCGAACACGATGTCGGCAAATTTACCACGACCACCCGTTTGCTTTTTCAGTGTTTCCCTGTGCTGAATAGTATTTTGGAAAGCTTCTTTATAAGCTACCTGCGGCGCACCCTGGTTGATTTCAACCTTAAACTCACGACGCATACGGTCTACAATAATTTCAAGATGCAACTCGCCCATTCCACTCAAAATGGTTTGGCCTGTTTCTTCATCGGTACGTACTCTTAATGTAGGATCTTCTTCTACCAGTTTGGCAATTGCCATACCCATTTTATCAACGTCGGCCTGAGTTTTTGGCTCAACCGCAACACTGATAACCGGTTCAGGGAAAGTCATTGCTTCCAGTACAATCGGATGATTTTCGTTACATAATGTATCCCCGGTTTTGATATCTTTAAATCCTACAGCTGCACCAATATCGCCCGCTTCAATAAAATCAACCGGGTTTTGTTTGTTGGCATGCATCTGCATAATACGGCTGATACGCTCGTTCTTTCCAGTACGGGTGTTCAATACATATGAACCTGAATCCAAACGGCCAGAATAAGCCCTGAAGAATGCAAGACGGCCTACGAAAGGATCCGTCATTATTTTGAAAGCCAGCGCACTGAATGGTTCTTTAACATCGCAATGACGGAAAATTTCTTCTCCATTATCAGGATTGGTTCCTTTTACCGCTTCAATATCCATTGGTCCTGGTAAGTAACGTACAATGGCGTCCAATGCAGTTTGTACCCCTTTATTTTTGAAAGAAGAACCACACATCATCGGGATGATAGAAATATCAATTGTTGCTTTACGGATAGCTTCATGAATTTCATTTTCAGTGATCGTGTTAGGATCATCGAAGAATTTCTCCAACAGTTTATCATCATAATCTGCAACAGCTTCAATCAAATGCTGTCTCCATTCATTCACTTCTTCAATCATATCTTCCGGAATCGGCACTTCGTTAAAAGTCATACCTTGTCCGGCTTCATCCCAAACCATTCCCTTCATGGTAATTAAATCTACCACGCCTTTAAAATTATCTTCTGCACCAATTGGTAATTGCAAAGGCACCGCTTTAGCACCCAGCATTTCTTTAATTTGTTTTACCACATTTAAGAAATCAGCACCGGAACGGTCCATTTTGTTTACAAAACCTATACGGGGAACTTTGTACCTGTTAGCCTGGCGCCAAACAGTTTCACTCTGAGGTTCTACACCTGACACTGCACAAAACAATGCCAACAGGCCATCCAGTACACGCAATGAACGCTCCACTTCCACGGTAAAATCCACGTGGCCGGGAGTATCAATGATGTTGAATTTATACTGTTTGGTATCCGGTGTTTTTTTGTTTTGTACCATCGGAAAATTCCAGAAACATGTGGTAGCGGCACTTGTAATAGTAATACCTCTTTCCTGTTCCTGGGCCATCCAGTCCATGGTGGCGGCACCATCGTGTACCTCACCTATTTTATGGTTAACACCCGTATAATATAATATACGTTCTGTGGTAGTGGTTTTACCGGCATCAATGTGAGCGGCAATTCCAAAGTTGCGTTGATAACGTAAATCTGCCATTTTATTTGAATTAAAAAATTTAGAGTTAAAATTTGCTTATTGAAATGAAAAACGTTGTTTGGTTATCCATTTTTTTATTTGTGCCCTGCCTTTGAATCTCAATTAGGCTTCATTGGCGTCGCACTCTTGTACTATTTTCCTATACTGATCTTTCCATGCCTGGTTATGCCAGTGCAAAATACCCGTAAGTGCTGGGCTCTGTTTGATATGATTGATTTACTCTCATAATATGCTAAATAAATTACAGCTACCATCCCTAACATCCTTCTATGCTGAACTTTTTAGCGCCGCAAAGGTAAGTATTTTTTTGTAAAAAAAACAATCTGCTATCCGGGTATGACAGCTTCTTCAGCGGGTTGCGGACTATCAAAATAATAGATTACGGCTCCGGCCGAAATGATCCCGATGCCGATTAAACTTTCCAACGGTCTCTCAATAATTGTAAACACCAGTACCCAGGTATTAAACAACAAAAATATAATCTGCAACCATGGTCTGAAAGGACCTGAAAATGTATGCGGCTGGCGGTCTTTAATGAATATGCTCGTTGCCACCGTTAATGAGGCCATGAGTTGCAATACAAAACCTGCATACAATAATATTTTTTCAAAACTTCCGGTTAAGGCGAGCACAATGCTGATAAAAACATGCAGCCAAACTGCCGCAACCGGTATGCCGTGTGCATTTTTTTTGGCCAATGGTTGCCAAAGCTTGTTTTCCTTTGCCATGGCCATGGTTACTCTCGGCCCAACCCACAAATAAGAGCTTACAGTTGCAATCAATTGAATGCCGATAAAAACACTTACCCATTTACCGCCGGCACTACCCAATAAATTATCAAAGGAAATAAAGGTGACTTCTTCCTTACCAGCCAACTGCGTTACCGTGGCATTTTTCAATAATACAAATTGAAAAAGCAGGTACACTACTGCTACAAACAAGGTGCTTGCAATCAATGCCTTCGGTAAGTTTTTATGAGGATCTTTTATTTCATCCACTACATAAGCAGCTGCATTCCACCCGGTATAGGCAAAGGCAACATACACCATTGAAACTGCAAATCCTGGTTTTAAAACCTCCCGTTGCCAGCTATTACCAAAATTAAGGGCACTGTTTATGTTGTTTGGAATAAAAAATCCAAGGCCAATCAGGGTAACGATGAAAACTACTTTTACTATGGTAGACAGGTTTTGAAAACGGCTGCTGTGGCGTATGGTAAAACTATGCATCAGGCCAATCAACACGATAACTGCAATTGCAAGCCATACATTATTTTGTAGTCCAAATGGGGCGAGATACTTGGTAAAAGCCATTGCTGCCAATGCCACTGGTGCAGAAAACCCGACCGTTAATCCTGCCCAGGCAGATAAATAACCCAGCAATGGATGAAAGACCCTTGACAAATAAATGTAGTCACCACCCGACTCTTTAAAATGGGTACCTAACTCTGCATAGGCAAATGCACCAAAAAGAGAAAGTAATCCACCTGTGAGCCAAAGTAGCATGATGCTCCAGGTATTTTGTACCGCAGATAATTGAAAGCCAACGCTGGTGAATACACCCGTACCTATCATATTAGCTACGACAATAGCAGCAGCGGTGTAAATGCTTATTTTTCTTTTCAAAATCTGCAACAGCTGTTAGATGAATTCCAATAATTGAGGAAGATAAACAATAAAAGCAGGTAAAAAAAAAGCTATCCTTTGCAGGATAGCTTTGTATAAAAAAAATTTAAACTTAAATTCTAAAGTGAGCAAATGCTTTGTTAGCTTCAGCCATACGGTGTGTATCTTCTTTCTTTTTGTAAGAAGCACCTTCACCTTTACTTGCTGCAACTATTTCATTCGCTAATTTTTCAGCCATGCTGCGACCATTGCGATCACGACTGTATTTTACCATCCATTTAATGCTTAATGAAACTTTTCTATCTGCACGAACCTCAGCAGGAATCTGAAAAGTAGCACCACCAATACGACGGCTACGTACTTCCACACCAGGAGTGATATTGCTCAGGGCTTTCTTCCAAATTTCATATCCGTTATCACCTGTAATTTTACTCACTTTATCCAAAGCATCATAAAAAATGATGTAGGCGCCACTTTTTTTGCCAGCCCACATCAGGTTATTTACAAAACGTGTAACTAATCTGTCATTAAACTTAGGATCTGGTGCTAAGGGTATTTTTTTTGGTTGTGTCTTACGCATTGTTATTTACTTTTTTTACACCCAATGAAGGGTGATAAAACTTTAATGAATTATTTTTTAGCTTTTTCTTTCTTGGTACCGTATTTACTCCGGCTTTGCTTACGGTCTTTAACACCTGCAGTATCCAAACTACCACGAACAATATGGTAACGTACACCAGGCAAATCTTTAACCCTTCCGCCACGAATCAGCACAATACTATGTTCCTGTAAATTGTGTCCTTCACCCGGAATATAGGCAATAACTTCAATTTTATTGGTTAAACGCACCTTGGCTACTTTACGTAAAGCAGAGTTTGGTTTTTTAGGCGTAGTAGTGTAAACTCTTGTACATACTCCACGGCGTTGCGGGCATGCATCCAAAGCTCTTGATTTACTCTTAGCTTTAATTATTTCTCTTCCTTTTCTAACTAACTGTTGTATTGTAGGCATTTTGAACCCTTTATTTTTGGACGGCAAAGGTAGCGTTTATGATTTAAAATGAAACACTATTTTACAAATAATTTATTTTTTTTTATTTACAATCTTCAGTTCCATGGCAATGTGGGTATCTTTTACCTGAAAATTGCCTTACCGGTGAAAATTTCGGCGTTGTTTAAGTCTTCTACCTTTAAAATATACAGCCCCTTTTTCATGTTGGGTGTACGTTCAATCTGAAAAATGCCATTTACATCTTTAACTCCTTTAAACTCTTTTACTACCTGGTTTAAAACATTCAGCAAAGCAATATTGTACACGTGATTTCTCGGATTAATAAAGCCAACATTTAAAATATTACTGACAGGATTAGGGTATAACTGAATATTACCAGCCTGGCTGTGTTTATTTAGTGTTACAATATTACTGTACGATACAGACTGGCCGTTATTAAGCCATTTAACACGGTAAAGGTTTTGCTCTCCGGGTTGCCTGTCAATGAAATTATATTGCCCGGCATTGCTGCTAATATCACCAACTTTTATCCTGCCAATTTCTTCAAAATCATTGGCTCCTGTCTTTTTCTCTATCACAAAATACTGAACGCCTGGTTCTGTTGCCGCCTTCCAGTTTAACACAACGGTTTCGCCGGTAAAGCTACCTGTAAAATCCTGCAATGTCACCGGTAAATAATGAAAGCATGAACCGTCAAGGTGATAGTAATAAGTCCGGTTAATGCAGCCTGCGCCCACAATTATACGGCACACATAAATACCTGTATCACCAGGAGTTACTTCCGGCACAAAGATGCTGGAAGCACTTCCCATGTAAGTACTGTCAGTGCTGCTGTCCTTATCTTTTTTATACCAGGCAAAAGTAGCATTATACACAGTATCTAAACTCAGCGTAGTAGCAATTTGAAAGCAATTATATGTATTAATAATAGCATTGTTAGCGAGGGGTAAAATACTGGCATCTGCAAGGGTTGCATTGCTGCAGGCATCAAGTGCCCTTAATCTTACCAATGTATAATTGGTGCCGTTATTAATGTAAAATTCAGGGCTTGTTTGCGGGCCGGCGATGATGGAAGGTGTGGCAGGTGAGCTGCCAATTATTTCGTAGCTGAAAGGACCAACTCCGTTAGAAACAATGGCCTTCAAATTGAATCCATTACTATCGCATTGGTAGGCAGATGATCGGCTTAAATCGGGAAACTGATATGGTTGAATTACAACAGTATCCTGAAAATATATATTGCAGGCATCATTGGCTTTATAACTTAAAATATAAGTAGCGGGCCCCAAATCCTGGAAGGTATAAGTGCTGTCAATCAGCGTATTGGGGGATATTTCCGGAGACAATGTGGCGTTATCTTTTTTGATGATTTTCACGGTCAAGGATCCCATATTGGTGCCAGCTACTGTCTGAATATCACCCGAACCATTTGCATAGGTTCCGCTTGGGCACTTAGGAACAGCCGAAACCGTATGCGTGAGGTAACTAGCTACTGCGTCTACACTGACTGAATCCTGTTTACCACAACTGTCAGTCACAATAACCTTGTAGCCTTGTCCCGTTAGAGAGCCAGGAATGCTGTCTATGCTGAAATTGTTACTGTTATAGTTGCCGGTAAAAAATAAGCTTCCGGTGTAAGTATATATTTTTATATTCACAGGCAAAATTCCACTCACAACCGATATAGCAAATTTTGCAAAATTATAGCTGCAGGACTTTGTTGAGGTAACGGCCAATTTCGCTGATAAAGCGCTTGCTGCAAAGCATCTTACTATGGTGGTGTCATAACAACTGTCCGTCACTTTTATGCAATAACTTCCATACAATAAATCATCAAACTGGCCGGTATTGTTACATATTATTTCAGCACCCGTACTATCATAAATGCAATATAAAGGATTAGTTAAGTTATGCTGGCCGTGAATTTGAGCAGAAAATGTATTACAATTTCTGTTAATAATTCTGACACTACTGCTAACTACCGGCACATCAGGGTTAACAGTAATACATTTGTAAAACGAAGTATCCGGACAGTCATTTCTCGCTTTTATACAATATGAACCGTAGGGGATATTATTAAATACACCAGAACTGTCACAGTTTATCAATGAATCGTTTGCGTTATAAAGGCAAAACTGGGCATTCTTGATATTGTTACTGTTAGCCGATAATGTGAAAGATGAACAAATTTTATTTGAAACGGTCAATGTGATATCATTGACAATTACAGGGGAGCCCGCTGTGAAACATCTTATAAAAGTGGTATCAAAACAAGAATCATGAATATGAGCACAATAATTTCCCAGTATCAAGTTATCAAAAACGCCGGTATTATTACAGCCTACCAATCCGCCAACACTGTCGTATAAGCAGTAACTCGGACTTGTTAAACTATCTCCACCAATAGAAATATTAAAAGTACTGCACGAAACATAACGCGGTGTTATCACTGCCGGAATAGAGGGTACAGGCTTATTTGGCAAAAAGCAAGTTGTAATTGTAGTGTCCCTGCAGCCATCCTTAACCTTTATACAGTAGTATGCGTAAGTAAGATTATCAAAAACGCCGGTGCCGTTACAAATCAGCTGTGTATCAGTTGAGTCATACAAACAGTAGCTGGGGTTTGTAAGTCCGTATTGTCCGGTTACCGTTGCCGAAAAACTTGAGCAGGTTTTATTACTGATGGAAACCGTATTGCTTATACCAAGTGGTGGTGGGGCGACAGAAAGGCAACGTGTAATTGTAAGATTAGTACAAAGGTCGTGTACCTTAATACAATAATTACCATAGCTTAGATTAGGAAATATGCCTGTTGAATTGCATTCAATCAAAGTATTGCTATTATCGAACAAACAATAATCAGCAGTAAAAAAATTAGTAGTCCCCGTTACAGTTGCTGTAAAGCTTGTACACCCCTGCGATGAAATAACAACTGCGTTTATTGATGGCGCTATATTAAGCTGAGCAGGAGATTTTTTTATATTGCCGCAACTGTCTTTGGCAAGAACTGTAAAGCCCGTGTTGCCCGCCAGGTCAAACTGGAAATTTGCATCAGAAGACCATATGGTGTCACCGGGTTGCCTTACAATCCCATATTCAAAACCGGGAATGCCGCCAACCGTACTGATGTTGCCCCTGCTATCGATCACTTTTATAAAACCGCTTGCAGAATCACACCCGATTTTTGT
Organism: Ferruginibacter sp.; assembly: GCF_028288465.1. GTDB lineage: Bacteria > Bacteroidota > Bacteroidia > Chitinophagales > Chitinophagaceae > Ferruginibacter. The sequence goes on from NZ_JAQBNR010000062.1 coordinate 80,571, forward strand.
AAACTTGTAGCCATCAATGAACCAGGTATAATCGTTAACGGTGATTTGCCTTGTTTGAATTCCACCGCAGGAGTCGGTAAGCCGAATGGTATAATTGCCGGCGGATAAATTATTGAATACTCCAGAACTGCTGACAGTACCAATTCCCATTGGAGATGGTGCAACTATTGAATAAACAAAAGGAGACCTGCCGAATAATTGGCCGGCAACCGAAATACTTCCATTATTTCCTGCAAAACAACTTACATCTACTTTATTAAGTGCAAACCGGGGATCTTCGTAAGATCCAGGCACAATTATACCAGCCTGAGTATAGGTGCAGTTGGAAACAATATCTGTAACAACAACGGAGTAAGTGCCAGCCGAAAGTCCGGTAAGTGAATCTGAAGTGGTAAAATTGGAAGTTACCGGCCCCAACGCTTTATACTTATATGATCCTGAACCACCAGTTGCAAAAACCTTAATTGAGCCGGTAGCCGCACAACGGGATTCGTATGCCTGAAAATTTGCATTTAGAAGAGAACAATTCTGAGCCTCAGCTATTTTTGGAGTAATCGAAAAATAAGTAAGTACAAAAAGTACAGTGAAGTAAATTTTTCGCATTTTTCATAGTTTGGTGGATAGGTACAGGCTTCTAAATCTTTCAATTTATGCCACTAATGCAACGTTATTTTAGATTAGTTATTGGCTAATTTCTTTTTTGAAGTAGTTATACCCGACAGTAATTTCTGTTAATTACTAGTAAAAATCCCATCACGATTTTTTTAGAATAAAATACCAGGAAAAGATTACCAGTATGCAAGTTTTGTGTGCATTTTCAAAGTACTATTTTTTGTCCTGCCCAGAAAGCTCTATGGTCCTTCATAAGCGTCGCACACCTTGTACAGTTGTATTCAATGGCAACTTGGGGATGTTTTGCTTACGGCAGACTAAGATTAAAGTATTGCAGTGGAATATAGCGTGATGAATTATTTAGGTTAGAAGGGCGAAGAGGGAAGAGATATGCTTCAAAAAAGTGTTGGGCATAAAAAAACCCGATCAAATAAATGATCGGGTCTCAAATAAATATGGCAGCTACCTACTCTCCCGGTTGGAATACCAGTACCATCGGCCATAAGGGGCTTAACTTCTCTGTTCGGTATGGGAAGAGGTGAACACCCTTGGCAAAACCACCATAAGATTTTACAAGTT
>NZ_JAQBNR010000063.1 GCF_028288465.1 Ferruginibacter sp.
TGTTTGCCTTTTTCTATAACCGGCAAGTAGCGCAGCCGTTTTAGAACGGTCAGCGCATCCGCAATCACAACATCCAGCAATCCATCATTGGCTGCGGCTTTTGGCGCAATGTGAAATCCGCCGCCCGCACGTCGCCCATTACTGATATCCACCAGAAGCTTTCTGCCGGCTATTGCCTTTTCACCGCATTGTATCAAATAATTTGCCGACCGGTAAGTAAAAATTTTTTTAAGAATCGTAAGCAGGAAGGAAGTTTTGCCCGGCAATTTATTCCGGCCGGTTAAAGCCTTCACCACTGCCCCTTCAAAACCAATACCAACGCCATTTATAAAATAACGGTCATTACATTTTCCTAAATCAATTGGCTTTGCTTCTTCATTTAAAGCGGTTTGTAATTGTTCTTCCAGCGTTTTAGTGCCGTATAATAACCAATGAAAATCGTTGCCTGTACCACCTTTAAACAGCACTAAAGGAAGCTGGATGCTGAGGTAGTGATTGATAAAATAGTTCAATGTGCCATCACCGCCTGCGATAAAAACATCTGTGAAGCCATTTAAATTGTCTGGCCAGTTGTTTAGATATAGGGTATGCAAAATCTGTTTTGATAACAGTGCTGTAACAATTTGATTGGCGCAATCAACTGCCCTTCCTGCACCCGCTGCAGGGTTACAAACAATAGCAATATTTTTTTCAGGAAATGGCAGCATAGTAAATCAGAACAATAACCAGGTAAGCGTTAATCAAAAATTCTATAAAAAAAACTCAGACAAAAGCCTGGTAAAAATTATTTTTGATATTCCCTAAATCATATTTTTTGCCTGCTCAATTTGTTCATCACTTCCCATTACAATAATGCTTAGGCCGGTATGTAACTGAAATGCTGCTGATGGATTCATTGTGTAATTATTTTCCTCCTTGATGCCTAAAATTGTGCAGTTGGTTTTTTTCCACAGATCAAGCTCATTAAGCGAAATATTTTTAGTGGCCTTCAACTCTGCCACCCTGAATTGTGTATTATTTTTTGTACTCATCATTGACAACAGTTCCATTACATCCGGCATCATGATCAACGTAGCCATATGTGCACCACCTATTTTATCGGGCATAATTACATTGCTGGCACCGGCGATTTTTAATTTGTTTACAGATGAATCCTGCGAAGCCCGGCTGATAATAGTTACGGATGGATTAAGCTGTTTTGCAGAGAGCACGACAAATAAATTATCAGCATCTACCGGCAATGTTGTAATGAGCGCCCTGGCTTTATTTATTCCTGCCTCAATCAATATTTCATCTTTGGTAGCATCCCCTTTCAAATAATGTTTTACTTCAAAGCCAAGTGTAGTGTCAGGCTCTTTTTTTTCTTCCACTATTACAAATGGTATTTTGTTATTGAATAATATCTGCGCACTTTCTTTACCATTACGGCCAAAGCCACAAATAATAACATGATTGTTTAAATGATCTATCTTATTATCCATGTTGATTCTTTTAAATTGTTTTACAAGTTCGAGGTCGGAAAAATAACGGGACAGCCAGGTGATGAAATAGGTAAACAACCCTAAGTTAATCAGGATAAGTAAGATGGTGAAAACACGCCCGGGGTTAGTAAGTGGCTTAACTTCATTAAACCCGACGGAGGCTACTGTTATCACCGTCATGTAAAGCGCTTCTAAAAAACTATATTTTTCAATAAGCATATAACCCACCGTGCCAATCAGCATTAAACCACCCAATAAAAGCAAAGCGAAGAAAAGACCTTTGAACAGGTGTAAACGTTTTAATAAATACATGCTGGAAATTATTATTGAAAAGTATGACTTTAGCGTGAAACAAAGAAGATAAATTATGAATTTGAAAAACTAATAATACCCAATCTTCAGACAGGGCACAAAAAAATACGTTCATCAACACGGGCATAACATTGCCAGCTTTGTTGTAATTTTCAACTTCAATAAAATTATTTTCATGAGATTACTTTTATCTGCCGCTGCGTTATTGAGCGTCTTGTTTTCCTGGGCCCAAAAAGAAAAAACACCGCCCGCATCTGTGGACTCTGTATTATTTGGAAAGGTAAAATACAGGCTGGTAGGCCCTTTCAGGGGTGGTCGCAGTGGCACAGTGGCAGGCAGCTATAAAAATAAAAATACTTTTTTCTTCGGTGCTGTAGGCGGTGGTGTTTGGAAAACAACCGATGGCGGCAGCAACTGGAAAAACATAAGCGATAAAAGTTTTGGTGGCAGCATTGGAGCAGTAGCAGTAGCGCCCAGTGATGAAAGCATTTTATATGTAGGAGAAGGCGAGAATACATTAAGGGGTAATGTAAGCGAAGGCACAAATGGATTATGGAAAAGTGAAGATGGAGGTCGCAGCTGGAAAAATATTGGTTTAAAAAATACCCGGCACATCGGCCGCATTGTTATTCATCCCAAAAACCCCGATATTGTTTGGGTTGCCGTAATTGGTCATTTATTTGGCCCCAGTGAAGATCGCGGTGTATATAAAACAATTGATGGCGGAAAAACCTGGCGCAAAGTTTTATTTGCCAATGCCAATGCAGGTGCGGCCGAACTGGTGATGGAACCGGGTAATCCTAATGTATTGTATGCAAGTACCTGGAACATCCGCCGCACCCCCTACAGCCTGGAAAGCGGAGGCCCCGGAAGTGGCTTGTGGAAGAGTATTGACGGCGGAGAAACCTGGACAACCCTGATGAATAAAAAGGGAATGCCGAAAAAAGAAATCATCGGAAATATTGGTATTACGGTAAGTGCCGTAAACCCGGAACGGATATACGCTTTGATTGAATGCAAGAGCAGGGGATTGTACCGCAGCGATGATGGTGGCAATACATGGGAAAAGCAAACGGATGACGCCAATATCTGCCAGCGGGCATGGTACTTCAGCAAAATTTTTGCTGATCCAAAAAATGAAGATGTTATCTATGCATTGAACGTAGGAATGTACCGCAGTACGGATGGTGGCAAAACATTTAAACAACCCATCAACACGCCTCATGGTGATCACCATGACCTTTGGATTGACCCTGAAGATGCCAACCGGATGATTGTGGCAGACGATGGCGGCGCACAGGTAAGCTTTGATGCCGGCGCCAACTGGAGTACTTATGAAAACCAGCCAACCGCCCAGTTCTACAGAGTTTCAACAGACAATCATTTTCCTTACCGCATACTGGGTGCACAGCAGGATAACAGTACGGTAAGAATATTAAGTGCCAGTGATGGCGACCGGATAACAACTGCAGACTGGAGCCCGACAGCTGGTGCGGAAAGCGGCTACGTTGTGGCTGATCCTTTGAACCCCGATGTTGTTTATGGCGGTAACTATGACGGATACCTGAGCCGTTATGACCATAAAACAGGTGAAAACAGGGCCATTAGCGTTTACCCTGATAACCCAATGGGAGCCGGTGTAATCACTATGAAATATCGCTTTCAATGGAACTTCCCTATTTTCTTTTCGCCTCACAATCCCAAGAGATTATACGTGTGTGCGCAAAATTTATTTGTAACAGAAAACGAAGGACAGACCTGGGAAATGATCAGTCCCGATCTTACTACCAATGATACCACTAAACAGCGCAGCAGCGGCGGCCCGATCACGCAGGATAATACTTCCGTAGAATATTATTGCACCATCTTTACCGCAATAGAAAGTCCGTATGAAAAAGATTTACTGTGGACTGGTAGTGATGATGGCCGCGTTAATGTGAGTAAAGACGGCGGAAAAAACTGGTCAGAAGTTACACCACCAACGGCAGGTAAATGGATGATGTGGAACTGTATTGACGCCGACCCTTTCAAAAAAGGAGCAGTCTATATTGTTGGTACAAAATATAAACTGGATGATTTTAAACCTTATATTTTTAAGACGGAAGATTACGGTAAAACATGGAAGGAAATCACCAATGGTATACCGGCAATGCATTTTGCCAGAACAATCCGTGCCGATAAAAAACGTGCAGGATTATTATATGCTGGTACAGAATATGGCATGTACATCAGTTACAATGATGGGGCTAACTGGCGGCCATTTCAACTCAACTTGCCCATTGTTCCAATAACCGATCTTACAATAAAAAACAATGATTTAATTGTTGCTACCCAGGGGCGTGCCTTCTGGAGTATTGACGACCTTACGCCGGTGCAGCAGTTCGACGCAGCAGCCGTGAATAAAAATTTTTATGTATTGCCTGTGAATGATGCTTACCGCCGTGACGGATCCGTAAACGCCAACGCAAAAAATGCCGGCACCAATCCAGCCAATGGCTCAGTTATCAATTTTTATGTAAAAGAAGTTGCTGACAGCGTGAAAGGAAGTGTCATCATACTCGATAAAAATAAAAAAGAGATCAAAACATTTGCAACAGATGCAAAAGAGAAAAAAGACCAGATAGAAATCAGCAAAGGCATGAACCAGTTTGTATGGAATATGAGTTATCCTGAAGCCGAAAAAATAGATGGGATGATTTTGTGGAATGGTTCGGTTGGCGGTCCTAAAGCCGCACCGGGACAGTATTTTGCAAAAGTAAAGGTGAATAAAGATTCCGCCGAAGTACCTTTTACTATTCTTGCAAACCCAACCTATAAAATCACGCAGCAGGATTATGAAGACCAGTTTAATACGTTGATCACTATCCGGGATAAATTCAGTGAGATACAAAAAGCCATTAAAAATATCCGGGATATGCGTACGCAAATCAATGGCTTTGCAGAACGCCAGGGAAAAGATTTGCCAAAAGAAATAAAAGAGAAAGGTGATACTATCAACAAACAATTGACAGTAATTGAAGAAGCCTTGTATCAAACAAAATCCAAAAGCGGGCAGGATGTATTGAACTATCCCATTCGTTTAAACGATAAAATAGGTGGCTTGTTTGATTATGCAAACAGCGGTTACAATGCACCTACACAACAGGTAAAACAAGCTTATACCGACCTGAGCGCCATGGCTGATATTCAGCTTAAAAAATTAAAACAATTGATGGATGTTGATGTGGTGGAATTAAACAAACTCATCAGGGAAAAAGCAGTACCTGTGATATCTCCCAAAAAGGAATAATACCTTATTTCCCTGATTTAATTTTTAATTACAACGGCCGATGATAATCATCGGCCGTTGTAATTTATTGAGTATTTAGAACCGGTTGAGTCTGAATGCACTCACATCAATATCACTTGTTTTATGCTGAATCAAATCTGTAACCAGTTTGCCTGTGCCGGTAGCTTCGGATATGCCCAGCATGGCGTGTCCACCAGCGATGATCACATTGTTGTATTGTTCGGTTCTGTCAATATAAGGCATACCATCCGGGGTTACAGGTCTTAAGCCATGCCATATTTTGTCTGTGGGAGGAAAATCAATTTTTAAACCCGGGTAAAATCTTTTTGCAGAATCGTACACGCCCTGCATCCTGCTCACCAAAACATTATTATTGATGCCACTTATTTCCATGGTACCACCGATTCTTAATTGTTGTCCCCACGGCGTAATAGCGCATCTTCCATCTACCAGTATAGCTGGATATCGCACGTTATTTTCAACTTGCTCATAGGTGTGGCTGTATCCCTTTCCTGGTTGTAGCAGTAAACGTATGCCCATCATTTTAGCGACAACCGGAAGCCAGCTCCCGGTAGCCAGCACAAGCTCACTGCAATGAAATGCGCCCTTATCAGTAATGATGGTAGTGATGGCATTATTTGCTTTTTCAAAACCGGTGACGGTTGTATTAAGATGAAACACCACGCCTGATTTTTCAAGATGACTTTTTAAAGCAATCATTAACTTTCCCGGATTCAAATGACAGTCATCTTTAAATAACACGGCTCCTGCAACGTCCAGTTCAACATCCGGCTCTAATTGCTGCACGCCCTGGCGGCTTAAGCGTTCTACTTTTAACCCATATTTTTCTGCTTCATCCGCCAGGTGAAATTCATGGTCCAATGTTTTTTGTTGCCTGCACATCATCAGGCAGCCCTTATCTTCCATCTCAAACGTATCGCCAATATCATTTTTTAAATCAAACATCAGCCTCCGGCTCACTTGTAAAATATCAATTAAATGCGGGCCATTTTGCTGCACCATTTCGGCTGTACTGCTTTTCCGGAAATGATATCCCCACCTCATTAAATCGAGGTTCAGCCTTGGTTTGATATAAAAAGGAGAAGTGGAACTGAGCATCCATTTTAGTCCTTGTGAGATAATGCCCGGACTTGCCAGCGGCACAAAGTGGCTGGGCGATATATAGCCCATGTTTCCGAATGAACAGCCATCACTTAGGTCGCCCCTTTCAATCAAATTTACTTTGTATCCTTCTTTTTGTAAATAATAGGCACTGCACAAGCCAATAATACCGCCGCCGATGATGGTGATATCTTTCATAAAGTAATTTATTGTTGAACAAAAAACTATCTATTCTTTATGTACAAACGCTAAAAATTCACCGCTTGTTTCTTGGAAAAATCGGCGACTTACTGATTATTAATTTTTACATCTTTCATTTTGGTTGGCAGCCATACCTGCATCTGGTTGCTGCCCCTGTTACACCAGGTGTAATAAGGAATGGCTGTCACTTTTTGCTGGGTAGTGTTAAGTGAAGTACCTTCTGCGTTGATATTAACCACCGGCAGCATTGCGTCCAGTGCAATTACCTTTTCATTTTTTACGCTGTAAGGTTCGGTTGTGAAGGAAGCATTGTTGGGTAAAATGATATTCCATGCCTTGCCATTGTTATCGGCACCTTCAAAACAATACACCAGGGGACCACGTTGTAAAGCTACACGGTCATTGTTTTGCTTCAGCTCATCCCTCGAAATAATTTTCTTGATTTCCATCGGAATTTCTATCTCCACTACATCAGTCTTTTTCCATTCCCTGTCAATAACAGCATAGCCTTTTTCTTCACTATAGGCAGTAGTTACACCATTTATCTTAATGGTTAATTTAGAAGAACTGCTGTCTGCAAAATGGTACAAACCACCGGGAGCAGGTATACACCTCGCCCATCCCGGTATACGGATGTGCAACCCATACTTCAATTTTTTTGGTGCATTCAATTGCAGTTTTACATTGCCATTCCAGGGATAGCCCGTCTCCATTTTTACGTCTACATTTCCTTTTGGTAAGGCGATAGTTGTGTTACTGCCGACAAATAAATTGATCCAGATATTGTTGTTATTCTGCGAATAAATATAATTACCCAATGATGCTACCAGCCTGGCAATGTTAGCCGGGCAACAGGCTGTACCAAACCATTCCCGGCGACTGTTTTTTCCATAAGATGCCAACGGATTGCCGTAAAAAAAATGATCGCCTTCCAACGACAAGCCATCTAAAGCACCATTGTATAAACTCTTTTCCAATACATCCATATACATACTTTCGCCGGTCAGTGCGTTCATGCGCTGGTTCCAGAAAACCATTCCCACACTGGCGCAGGTTTCACAGTAAGCGTTCTCATTCGGCAAGTCGTAGTCGTTGCTAAAGCCTTCGTTGCCGCCACTGCTGCCGATGCCGCCGGTAATATACATGTTTCTGAACACCACATCTTCCCAAACATTTTTCATCGCTTTCAGGTAGTCATTGTTGCCGGTAAGTGCCGCCACATCCGCCGCTCCGGAATACAGGTACATTGCTCTCACTGCATGGCCCGTAATTTCTGTCTGGTCTTTCAATGGCTTTAAATCCTGTGCATAGCCAGTGTCTTTCCAGTCAGTCCAGGTATAACCTTTTGCATAGCCGTGTCCACGTTCTTCCAGCAGCCAGTTCGATAATTTCAAATATTTTTCATCATTGGTTACCTTATACAATTTAACCAGCGCCAGTTCAAGTTCTTCATGGCCCGTTACCCAATGTTTTTTTGACGGGCCAAACAAAGCATCAAAATGGTTAGCCCATTTAATCACCACATCTAAAAATTTTCTTTTGCCCGTTACATTGTAATACGCCACCGCAGCTTCTATCATGTGTCCTGCATTGTAGTCTTCATGCATGCTCATGTCGGTATAGCGATTTTGGGGTTCGTTCAACGTGTAGAAAGTATTGAGGTAACCGTCGGGTTGTTGTGCTGCAGCAATCTTGTCAATCCACTCATCCGCCTTGGCTTCTACTGCAGCATTGGGATGCGTTTTTAAAGAATAGGCCATCGCTTCCAATGCCTTAAATACATCACTGTCATCGTAAAAAATACCTTCATGTTTTTCGCCTTTTTTGCGGGCAACTTTTTCGAAATTTCTAATGCGGGGTGTCTTCACTTCCGTTTGATCAATGCATACGGGTATGGTAACAGTAGCTACTTTATCAATCTTGGGCTTCCAGAAATCATCTGTAATATTTACTTTGGAGAAATTGACAAATTCAATTTTATCAAGGCCCGTTTGTGCCAGGGAAACAACAGATTGAAAAAGAATCGCGGTTAATAGAACATTTTTTTTCATATAGATATTTTTACTTGTTGTAAGTACATTTAGTTAGCATTTCCTGTCGTAAGATAGCCGCTGTTTTTGCGGAAACAATGGTTCAAATTAATCAAACTTCGTGAAAGTTTTAAAATTTGACAAAGTTGTTAAGTTTTGTAGATTTATAGTATGGAACAGTATGGAAAAATTCTGCTTATTGCGATGCCGGTTTTCTTGCTGCTGGTTTTGCTGGAAAAATGGTACGGCTATCTGAAAGGTAAAGACACAGTACCCAATATGGACATGATTTCCAGTTTAAGTTCAGGCGTAACCAATGTTACTAAAGATGTGCTTGGTTTAAGCATTGCTGTTTTAAGTTACGAGTGGCTGGTAAACAGGATCGCGATTTATCATGTTCAATCAACCTGGGACACCATACTGATTGCTTTTATTGTATTGGATTTTGCGGGTTACTGGGTGCATCGCATCGATCATAAAATTAATTTTTTCTGGAACAGCCATATCATTCATCACAGCAGCGAAGAGTTTAATTTAGCCTGTGCGTTGCGCCAGAGCATTTCAACTTTTGTGCGATTATTCGCTTTTTTACTGATACCGGCAGCCTTGCTGGGTGTACCTCCTGTGGTTATTGCTACTGTAGCGCCCATCCATTTGTTTGCGCAATTCTGGTATCACACGCAGCACATCAACAAAATGGGGGTTCTGGAATATATTTTAGTTACACCTTCACATCACCGCGTGCACCATGCCATCAACAAAGAATACATTGATAAGAATTATTCGCAAATATTTATTTTTTGGGACAAGTTGTTTGGTACTTTCCAGGAAGAACTGCCGGATGTAAAACCGGTGTACGGCATAACCAGACCAACACAAACCTGGAACCCCATCAGGATCAATTTTCAGCACATGTGGTTATTGATTAAAGACGCATGGCATACCAAAAGTTTCAAGGATAAATTACGCATCTGGTTCATGCCAACCGGCTGGAGGCCCGCTGATGTAGCGGCTTTGCACCCTGTTAACAAAATTGAAGATGTATACAATTTTGAAAAGTACCATGCTAAAAATACTTCCACTGTATTGAGTGCCTGGGTATGGATCCAGCTGATTGTGCTGCTTTTATTGGTAAGCTATTTATTTGGCAACATTGCGAAAATAGGCAGTCCTCAAATGTTTTTATACGGTGCTTTTATTTTCGTTTATGTATATGCTTATACTGAACTGATGGACGGAAATAAATATGCTATAGTTTGGGAGATGATCACCTCATTGGCTGGAATTGGATTCGTTGTTTATTTTGGAGACTGGTTTGGCGCAAATAAACTATTTACCTGGATCAGCAATTTTTTAGTGTTCTATTTTATTCTGGCTACTGCCATTACAGGTTGGCTGGTTTATTCATCCGGTAAACAAACCAGCCAACTATCTGTATCAATTTAACTTAGACTTGTGATTTAGTCAACTCATTATTTACTGTTCTCCAGATATCCAGGGGATTTTCATTTTTTAATTCATCGGGCAACAACTGGTTGTTCCAGTTTTGAAATGCAATGGGTCTTGCAAAACGTTTAATACCATCTGCACCAACAGAAGTAAATCTTGAATCGGTACAGGCAGGGAAAGGTCCGCCATGATGCATGCTTAAACAAACTTCCACACCTGTTGGAACACTGTTTAAAATAAATCTTCCGCAAATATTTTTTACTGCTTCCACCAACACTTCATTGCTGGTAATATCTGTATCGGTAGCCATCAATGTAGCCGTGAGCTGTCCTTCCAGGTGCTTTGCTGCTGCTATCATTTCATCCATATCCCTGCAACGGATTACCAAAGAATAAGGCCCGAAAACTTCCTGGTGTAACAATGGATTCTTTAAAAATGTTTCACCGGTTGCAGACGCTACTGTCGGTGTGCCTTCGTTTTCTTTTACTGCTGTAGCAGATTCTGCTATAAGTTCTACAGCATCCTGTTGTAATGCAGTCGTTTTATTTTTTGTATAGGCTGCGGCAATGCCGGGATGTAACATTGGCGCTGGCAAAACTTTTTGAATGGCTGTGCCTAACTCTTGTATAAACAATTGCAGGGCTTCGCTTTCAATACCAAATATTAGTCCCGGATTAGTGCAAAATTGCCCAACACCAAGCGTGATGGAACCTGCATATTGCTGGGCAATTTCGGTGGCCGCATTTTTCAATTTTTCTGGTAACAAAAAAACCGGATTAACGCTGCCCATTTCTGCAAAAACAGGGATGGGTTCCTTGCGTTGATTGCCCCAGTCGAACAACTGTTTACCTCCTCCGTATGAACCTGTGAAGCCTACTGCTTTTGTATGCGGATGTGTTACCAATGCTTTGCCTGTTTCGAAACTAACGCCATGGATATGCGCAAAAATTCCTTTAGGCATGTTGCATTTGTCTGCCGCCAATAAAATCGCGTTGGCAACTATTTCTGAGGTTTGTATATGTGCAGGATGTCCTTTTACAATTACAGGGCAACCGGCTGCAAAAGCACTCGCTGTATCTCCGCCCGCAGTTGAGTAAGCAAAGGGAAAATTGCTGGCTCCAAATACAACGACCGGCCCGAGCGGCACCAGCATTTTTCTGATGTCTGGTTTTGGTGGTACCTTATCCGGGATAGCAGTGTCTATGCTTGCTCCCAGCCAGTCACCTTTTTCGCAGGCAGCAGCATAACTGTTCAGCTGAAAAATGGTCCTGCCTCTTTCGCCCCGTAATCTTGCTTCGGGTAAATTGGTTTCACGCATGGCTGTTTCTATCAGCGGATCGCCACAATTTTCCAGTTCAACAGCAATGGCCCTCATGAAATCAGCCCTGCTTTTTAAAGGTAATTTGCGATACTCATGAAAGGCTGTCCATGCAGCATTCATTGCCTGTTCTATTTCTTCTGTACTTGCGTCTTTAATCATTTTTTATGTATTTATATAACCTGGTAGAAATTTTTTAGACGATAAGTGAAAGCATGACTCGATTTCACTGCTACATTGTGTTGTTGCCAGGATAAAATGCTATTTTTTATTCTTGCGACAAGTTTTGATAAAGATAAAGCATCCCTTTTAATAAATATTTCTAAGCGCTGGATAAGAGTACTTTCGTAAAAAGTAATAGAGCTTTTGAAATGCTATAAAGCTATTTTTATAACTGCATGAACATATCCAAGTTGTCTTTTCCCTGGTACCAAAATGAACCGGCTTGTTTGAAACAATGCTTACTGTAAAAATGAACTGCCCGCTGATTAAGTGTTTGCACTCCACCCCAAAGTATGAGATTTTTGTACCCGTTATTTTTAAGATACAACAGAATATACTGAAATATGGCAGTACCAATGCCTGCATTTTGCCACTCATCTGCAACAGACGGAGCGTAGGTAGCAGTTGACTTTTCGTCAAAGAAAATATGGTAATCGTCATAGCGACTTTTATCGGCATCAAGCATTCCTTTCCTTAAAAGCATATAGGCAATAATATTATTGCCTGAATCTTCGGCTATAAAATAAATGGTGTCTCCGTAAAGGTTATCACAAATTTCAATTGTTGTTTTAAGATCAAAAGCATGTGGTCCAAACCTGGACCTGCTTTCCGCGGAAAGCTGATTAAGGTAGTTGTATAGTCCTTGTTGATCCTTCCTTTCAAGCAATCTGAAAGAAACATTTTTGTCATTCATCAGTTGCATCATCGAAATTTAAAAGTGTTATTTAAGCTATTGAAATTATGCCAAAACCAGCTAACCTGAAAATTAGGAAAAAGCAAGTAATTGAGTAGACATCAGGATGAATGTATAATTTTTTTGTCCGGGCAGTTGATACTTTGTGGTCCTTCATATGCGTCGCACACTTGTACTGTTGTATTTAATGGCAACTTTGGGGATGTTTTACTGACAGCAGACTAAGATTAAAAATATTGCAGTGGAATATAGCGTGATGAATTGTTTGGGTTAGAAGGGTGAAGGAGAAGAGATAATGCTTCAAAAAAGTGTTGGGCATAAAAAAACCCGATCAAATAAATGATCGGGTCTCAAATGAATATGGCAGCTACCTACTCTCCCGGTTGGAATACCAGTACCATCGGCCATAAGGGGCTTAACTTCTCTGTTCGGTATGGGAAGAGGTGAACACCCTTGGCAAAACCACCATAAGATTTTACAAGTT
>NZ_JAQBNR010000073.1 GCF_028288465.1 Ferruginibacter sp.
GGATGACAAGTCCATTACATGATTGGCGGTTGATGGGCATACCTATAGCCGTAGGTCCTGATGCAGTGATTAATCCTTTTCTTGGCATTATGTTTATGACTGCACAGCAGGCAAATCCAAAGGAAAACCTGACAAGAGAACAAGCAGTTATTGCGTATACAAAAGGGTCTGCTTATGCTGAATTTGCTGAAAACGATAAAGGAAGGCTTACTAAAGGAATGTTGGCAGACCTGGCTGTTTTATCACAGGATATATTCACTGTACCTGCTCAGCAGTTGGCAGCTACTTATAGTTTAATGACTATTATTGACGGAAAAATTAAGTACCAGCAAGCCAAAAGCACCGGTTCATTCAATGGCAAACCTTTGCACAATAACAAGGTTCTAATGAAGTGAAATCTTTGTTGGTGTAAGGGTGTTGGGTAGGAAAGGCTAATAGCCAGGAAACTTTGCTGCGTACAACAAAAGTCATCTGTCCTATTATTGCAGGTGAGCTTTTGGAAAAGGCTGTTTATAGTAGATGAAAATATTAACCCTTTCTGATATTGCCTGGCGGTATTTAAAACCATAGCAAAGCGGAAACAAGATGCTTATTCGCACAAAGATTAAATAATATAATTTCAAACCGGGCACCACCAACAATTTCATTCCGTATTTGCTAATATCACATAATTTTGTATGTCCTGCAGACCCGTTTAGCACCTGAACACTTTTTAAATTCCACTTTAAATATCTTAAAATGTCCGACAAAAACCAACTGATAAAAGAGCTGATAGAACACAATGATGAACTGGAAAATTATTTTAGAAATACCATCATTCCACAATTGTATATAGATGGCGAATTGAAACTGCAAAAGTTTACACCCCCTGCAATGAAGCAATTCAGCCTCACCGCCAGCGATATTGGCAAACCCATAGCGGATGTTAAGGATAATTTGCGGTTCCCATCCATTTTAGACAATATTGAGCAGGTTATTGAAAGCAATGAAATTCTTGAAAAAGAAATTCAAACTACCGACCTGCGCTGGTACCAGATGAATATTATCCCTTATGTAAAAAGAAGAGATAAGACAACGGATGGGGTTATTATAACTTTTGTTGAAATTACCAGGCGGATAAAAGATTTACAGGAACAGGAAAAACTGATAGCTGACCATGAAATTTTATTAGACACAATTTCTCATGACATAAGAAGTCCACTTACTAGTTTAGTAATGGCTATAGAATTATTTAAAGAAGTATCCCCGAATGAGGAAAAGCAATTTCAATCCCTTTTAAAAGTGGTTGACAGTGCGGTAACAACAATGCACAAACTTATTGGGGAATTAACAGAAATAAGAAAAGAGACCCATAAATACCAAACCCAGGAGGAATTGCTCAATTTTGAGCACATATTAGAAGATGTTCGCCTTACGCTGTACAATAACATAATTGCCGCAAACGCCATCCTTACCAGTGAAATTAATGTGTCTGAAATTGCTTTTTCTAGGAGGAAACTAAGAACCATCATTTATAACCTGGTAAACAACGCCGTAAAATTTAAATCTCCGGAAAGACAACCTGAAATTGTTATTACTACTAACAGGGAGGATGATTATATAATCATATCGGTAAAAGATAATGGTATTGGTGTTGACGAAAGAAAATTTGAAGCAATATTTTCAAAATATTACAGGGTAGAAAATGCCATTGAGGGTTCGGGCATAGGGTTATACCTGGTAAAAGAAATTGTTAACAATGCCGGCGGAAAGGTAGTATTAGAAAGCCAGTTGGGCAAGGGGTCGGAATTTAAGGTCTATTTAAAAATAGAATAGGTTGTTGGACAATATGCATCTGTAGAAGTTAATAAAACGAATAGTTTATTAAGCAAGGGATGAAGCAACTATCAATGTTGGGGATGCAGCCTCATACCAAACGAATAATAAATCAACTAAATTGGTACTTGATACCTTGATCCCTTTTCATTCTTTCCCCTTTTTCAATCCATATCACATTTACGTCGTCCCAAAGGCACGCCAAGGGCAATCAGAAGAATAAGCAAAAGAATTACAGTTGTGAGTTACGATTCAGCAGCAGATCAAACGTTTAGGCCTATGTGGTTTATTTTTAGCCTGAATTTTTAATTAACCCAAGTTGATAGGTATGTAAAAAAAGGAAGTGAACATAGATAAGAAGTATTTTTGAGTTGCCACACTTAAAATATAACCGCTATGCGCACTGAAGCTAAAGTTATAAGAATTTACTGTATAGTAAATGATATTTTAAAATCAATAGGTCCTACTGACGACAGCAGACGCAAAGTATGTGACAGTGAGATAATCACAAATGAATTGGCATCTGCTGCTTATTTCTGCGGCCATTTAGATAATGGCCGAGGTTTATGAAAATGACAAATTTGTTCCTGCGATGTTGGATAAAAGTCGCTTTAACCGGCGGCTCCGTCAGTTAAGCGACCTGCTTTTTTCTATGTTCTATCAAATTGGTCATTATCTTAAAAGCATGGCCAGGGCGTCACGATAGGTGATCGATTGTTTGCCGGTCGATGTTTGTGATAACATCCGGATCAGCCGCTGTAAAATATTAAAAAAAAGCAGTGGAGGGTAAACAATGTAGTATGCGGCGGTAATTTTATGGCGTCAAAGTAAAGGTGCTTGTCAATGGTTGTGGCATTCCTGTTGAGTTTGGTTGTGAAAGCGATGTGCAGGCATTAAAAAAATTAACGCTTGCTGTAGCAGCGGAAAGTAAAATTCATACAAATAAAACAACTGTCCTGTGAATGCGGTTGCAGATGATTACATTGAAAAACCCTTTGTTATAACAGATACGATGAATAAATTGTCTAAGTGGACCTGAATGTAGGTAAAAACTAACCAGTAGATTTCGGCTTTGCCATGGTCTTTTTGGGCTTGATATATATAAGTTTCAATACCCTGGTAACGGGCCGTGTTTTCTCATCCCCTTTAGCTGGCAATTGCATGGTATCAAAGATCCACTATAAAAGGCCTTCCATTTGTCGGGGGATGAACGTCAATACCAGGAAGCGACTGGTGGCATAGGGATTTCTAGTCGTCCTGAAACAGAACATTGCCACGAATATTTGCCGAAAGATCCGGCTGCCTATTGATATACAATTTTACCATCAATCATAGTCAGCACACTTGTAGTTGCAGGGAGTTGTTGAATTGGTACCGTGAATATGTCCTGCGATAAAACAGTTAAGTCTGCCAACATTCCCTTTACCAGCATACCTTTTTCTTTTTCTTTAAACTCGGCAAATGCATTGGTCTTTGTATAGGCAATAACAGCTTGCTCCATACTGAGATTTTCATCTGGGTTTGCCTGTTGGCTGGTAATTACCGTAATATCCCAAAAAGGATTTGTGGTGCCGTCGGGTGATATGCCGACTAATATTCCTTCGTCAAGCAAAGAACGTATCGGGCTGTTGAAGGCAAACTTAGGTGTATGCATAATCAGAATACCATAGTCTTTTATAATCTTTCGCTGCTCTTTTGTGGGATTGCCAGCGGTATTGTGTTCTACCCTAACTCTCAATGGCCGCCATTGCTCTGGTGTTCCGGATTCTTTAATCAGATGGAGAACAATTCCAAAACTACTGTCGGCAGTAATGTGCATCAACAACTGGCGTTTGCTTGTTAAGGCTTCCTTCAGCATTTGACGTATGGTATGAGCCGGATAGTTCAAACGCCCATTTCCATTCCCCCTGCTGTGATATGGCTTGCTGCTCAAGGCGTTTCCCTCTAAAGGCGTGCCATCAATACAATATTTAATTCCCGAAATGGTACTTGTTGGAGTTGGATGTGTTTGGGCAACTGGCCATTCAGAGATCTGCCTGCCCTCAGGTGTCGACCTTGGCCAGGCAACAATGCGTAAACGTTGTGGAATGTTTGCGTGCTGCAGCGTTGTTGTAGCCAATGAATGCGTAAATCCGGTACCCATAAAAAGGGTTGAAGTAATGCCTCCTCTTAATTGCTCCCGGGCAAAACTCTCAATTAGAGGAATGATTGCTTCAGGATAAGCCAAATTGATGGCTATTCTAAAAGGCTCTTCTGCATTTTGCTGAACACTAGAAATGTTC
Organism: Ferruginibacter sp.; assembly: GCF_028288465.1. Taxonomy (GTDB): domain Bacteria; phylum Bacteroidota; class Bacteroidia; order Chitinophagales; family Chitinophagaceae; genus Ferruginibacter. The sequence continues at coordinate 4,098 of NZ_JAQBNR010000073.1, forward strand.
CCATCGCTGTTTCTATCGTACCAGCCGCCAACCGGATCTTTTGCGGCGTCACTTAACCCTGCTGCGTATAATGCATTCTTGTTAGTAACAACCCCGTGTCCCCACTGCACCTGGAGTAACACAGGATTGTCAGGAGCTATGCTGTCAAGCGATCTGCGCATACTGGTATCAAAAAAGACAGTTGTTCCTATTTTACCTTCAATCCACTCACCGGGCTTTGCATTGACCAATAATCTTGCAACAGAATCAAGTACGGCAGCTTTACCGAGTCCCGGTACGCTGAATTCAACATGGTCAAAAGTGAGCGGTGCGGCACTAAAAGCGAAAGCGAAATGGTCATGCTGATCATTGAAACCGGGTACCACAGTCTTTCCTTCCAGGTCAATTTTTTTTGTATTGCCAGCAGCAAGTTTTTCGATTGCCGCAGTGGTTCCGGTTGCCAAAATTTTATTGTCCCTGATGGCTAACGCCTGCACGTAAAGTTGCTGTTGATTAGCGGTAAATATTTTTCCGTTGGTTAAAATGATATCGGCTGATTGAGCAAATCCATATAACCCAATACATGTTACGAAAGCCAGCAAGAAAACGCGGCGGCAGATATTTTTAAGTCTCATTTTTTTTATTTAATGATTAGAAAATAGCGATACACTGCTAGCCGAAACCGAAGGCACATTCCCTGGTCAGGTTTTATGTAAATGATTACTCAGGTAAAGATATCTTGAAGAGAAGGCCAAAACATAGTACAAAACCGACATTTTGGGCCATTAAATTCCCTTCGATACCCCGATCCCCCATTTAACGTACAGGGTAGATCTAATGGGTTATCACCTGTTATACAATAACATCTGTGCTGATTCAATATCTGATTCAATATGCGAAGGATTAACACCAGCAAATTCCTGGAAATCGCGTATGAGATGCATCTGGTCGAAATACCCGCAGTCATGAGCAATTTTTATCCAACTGATGCCCGGCTGTTGTTCTTTAATTATCCAGGCCTGTGCAAATCTTACTAAACGTGAGAACAGTTTTGGCGGTAATCCTATACGTTGCTGGAATACCCGTTCAAATTGTCTTGCACTAAGGCAGGCATGAGATGCCAGTTGGTCTATTTTTATCAATCCACGTTCCTTTATAAGCAAGAGAAACACCTGGTCAATGGGTAAAGCCTCTTTTAATTTGCCTGAACGTTTAATCAAAAAATCTTCAATAATTGTTTTCATTTCCATAAAAGAAACGGCGTCTTTTAATTTATCATTTACTTCCTTTACCTCCTGTCCTAGGAGCTCTGTACAGTCAAACGAATTTTTACATAAAAGTTCGTTCATAGGTATTCCTAAAAGTCGATACAGCCCACCTGGCTGGAAGCCAACTTTAATCATTAAATGATTGAACCCGGGTGTCATGATATGCCTGTTCGTGTGTGGACCAACGATGATTGAAGATGAATGTGTTTCCTTATGATTTGTAGCCGTATTTTGTGCATCTATACTATCTCTTACATAAAAGAATAAGCTTTGTTCGGGAAGCGGGGGGACCGAGAAATTGAATTTAGGTTTCCCTGAATCAAATTCTATTTGATGTATCATAATATTGTTTACAAATCCTTTTAAGGCTGGATGCGGTTGGTAGATTTGTTGAAACATGAGACGTGTTTAGAATTAGTTTTAGGAGGCAAAGCATTACCGCCTCTTAATATTTACCAACCAAGGCCACCGGATTGACGATATTTAAAAATGGCCCGGTATGCAACCACTGCTGGGTAAAGCTACTCATTTTGGTAATACACCTGCATTTCGGGCATTTGCTAAAATTAAATAATCCGGAAGGATTTGTATTTCCGGTACTTGTTGTTACTGGATTCATAATCAATGATGACGAAGAGACTATCCATTTTCGACTATTAATACAATGCTGTGAATGTATGCAGCCAGAAAGAAGGTTTTTTATTTTCCACCGTTTGCTTTCAGATCGTTCATACAATGATCGTCCAGCAATGGTATGGGGTTATTCATTGATCCAGCATTGGTTTCAATGCCATAAAACATCAGGCAGGCGGGGTTGATGCAATGGGCGCCGTTATCCGGATCCTTGTGGGGCGACTGCATGGGTGATCCCTGGTTTACCAGTCCCAGCAAATGCCCCATTTCGTGCTGAAGCACTGTACTGAGCAGTTTTGACCTTGGTACCAGCCCTTGGCTGCCCGAGTTATCATTGATGGCCTGCCCAAAAATGCAGATAGAGGTGTTCCAGTAAGAAGTGGCAAAGGTGTTGGTTGAAGTGAAATATCCATCAGTAATTAAAATGTCTAAGGTTATTGTGTTAAGCCCGGTAAAAAAAATCCGGTTGTTCCGTTCGATTTTTACAATGTCTGTAAGGCTTAATGCCGCTTTGCCACTTGCCGCAATTGGTCGTTGCAATACCGTGATACCGCCGGGCTTATTGGTGTATGCATTTATAAAAGTAGTGAGATTGCCGATGACAGCATTATCCGGCGCAAAGCCGGGCATGTAATCTATTTGGATTTGTAATGTTGTGTACGGTGCCGCGGTTAATAAGTCCCGGGCCGAAACACCCAGTGTCCTGTATTCGTAATTGCCGCGGAGGTCTTCTTTTTGGCAGGCGCATAACAACAACAGGCAGGCAGCTAGTAAATACAAACCATTTTTTTTAACTGGCATATCGGTTTAGAACATTGAAGTATAAAAATAGCTTACTAACCGGTAGCAACCAATTTGTTTGGTGAACAAACCGTGCTCTGTGGGAAGCAGGAAGACAGAACCGCTGATCAAAGGGGTTGATACGGATGAAAGCCGGTGTTGATTTATCGCAGAAAAAATGCCCGGCGAATCCTGTTGATTTTGAAGTTCTTAAAACTTAGTTGCTCCACTTTTAGTGATGATAGTATACATAAAACAGCCTTTTTATCCTGCTTTCCTCTGCTATATCATCGTTTCTTTCTCTTATAAAAAACCTGCTCAGGCAGGTTTGGATAAATGATTACTTAGACAATTGAGTACTGTTTACGTCTTAAATCCCGCCTCTTATTGTTCTGTTTAATCTTTAGAGGCTTTTACCGACTTAGCTTAAACTGTTGGGAAAAAACGGGATTTAAAAGAATAAACGGGGAATAAGACACCACGGTATTTTTGAATATACCAATATTAAAAAGATGGTTTGCAATTTGTTAAATAATATTTAAAAAAAAATGTCAAAAAGTAAATCTTTCTGAATTAAAATTTCGTAAACATATATTATCCATCATTTAAAAAACAATGTTATGCCACATGATCAGTCAAAAGCATCCGCTTTAATTCAAACACCAGTCGAGGCACCCATGCCCCGGCGAAAATTTTTAACCTATGCAGGATTATCTGCAGGTGCAATGTTATTTGCAGCTTCCTGTAAAAAAGAATCCAGCCAGGATCCCTCTCTTACATCCGACATCCGCTCGCTGGGCGGCGGTAAGGATGGAGGGAAAGCCGTGGTAAGTCTGGGTTCGGGGGATATTGGCATTCTTAATTATGCCTATGCATTGGAACAACTGGAAGCGGCCTTTTATATCCGTGCGCTGCAAACGCCGTATGCAGGCATTTCGGATAAGGAAATGGAATATTTAAGCGATGTGAGAGATCATGAAATAGCACACCGGGAATGGTTTAAAAATGTACTGGGTGATAACCGTATTGGCGGTGTAATCGTAAATTTTAGTTCTATTAATTTTGACAGCCGGGAAAGTGTATTGGGTACGGCAAAGGCTTTGGAAGACGTGGGAGTATCCGCTTACAATGGTGCCGGCGAACTGCTGCAGAGTGCGACTTACCTGTTGTTTGCAGGTAAAATCGTTTCAGTGGAAGCCCGCCATGCAGCAGCCTTAAGGGACATGCTGAACTACGGAAGCTTTGCAGACAACACAGCAGTTGATATGAATGGCCTCGACCTTGTTCGTACGCCTGCTGAAGTACTGGCCATTGCCAGCGGTTTCATATCTACAAAAATTATTTCAAAAGATTTACCAACCTCTTAAAATTTATTCTCATGAATTTTTCAAATATAATAGAAGAAATAGAAAAAGTTGATCCGGAAGTGTACGAAAAACTGAACGGACGACGCAGTGCAATGAAAAATTTTCTGAACTTTTCAGGAAAGGTTACCGCCGCTGCTTTACCTGTTGCAATCGGCAGTATGTTTAACAAGGCATACGCGGGCAGCCCAACCAGCACCATTACTGACGTACTTAATTTTGCACTTACGCTGGAATACATTGAATGGGAATTTTACAAACAGGTCGTTGCATCGGGCATTATACCCAGCGCTGCAGCCATCGGCGCATTAACCACTATCCGGGATCATGAGGCGGAACACGTGGCGCTGTTGACTTCCGTCATCACTTCACTGGGTGCTACCCCTGTTTATTTTACAGCAGCCTCTTTTGATTATACCGCTAAAGGGTTGTTTCCAACCGTATTTACAGATTATGGTGTACTACTGGCAGTAGCGCAAACATTTGAAGACACTGGCGTAAGGGCCTATAAAGGACAGGCAGGCAACCTGATATCCAGCAACGAAATATTAAGGGCGGCTTTACAAATACATTCTGTTGAAGCCAGGCATGCGGCTCATGTACGCGAAATGCGCAGGCGCTATGGTGCTCTTGTACCACCGGGCGTATTGTTGCAACCGTGGATAACATTGAACCAAAGTGGTATTGCCACACCTGCCGTGGATGCAAGTTATGCAGGTGAAGAGCTAACCAACCAGGCTGGTGTAAACGTGGTGGGCATTAATGGTTTCGCCATTACAGCAGAAGATGCCAGTGAGGCGTTTGATGAGCCGCTTACCAAAGAGCAGGTGGTATCCATCGTTACACCCTTTTTTGCGTAAGTAAATTTAAAAAATAAAATTAAAAGCTTAAACCAGGAATTCCGGATACGGTGTTCCTGGTTTTTTAAATCAAAACACTTCTTCTCTCTGCGTTGGTATAACAAAATATGCAGCACATAAAAATTACAAACCTGGTTGATCAGCGCATGTTAGAATATCAGGCATGTATATTGGGAATATCATGGTAACCAAAAAAAATACAGTGCGCGTACATTACTCAATGCTTCAAAAAACAATCGCAGCGGGCATTTCTTTGCTGGTATTGCTTACCTCCTGCGGAAATAATGCTACTACCGATAAAAGTACCGCAACAGACAGCACTGTTTTACAAACTGAAAAAAATAATCCGGATAAAATGAGTAAAGCGGAAAAGCTTACACCAGCCGGAGCGAAACCAGCCTGGGGAAAAGATATGACCGATCCGATGACTGTGGTAATTGAAAAATTAAGCAGCTTTGGTGCGCCGCCTTTAACAACGCTTTCCGCTCCCGAAGCCCGCAAACAGCCTTCGGCCGCTGACGCAGCTATGGGTGTTATAAAGGACCATAACATTTTAGTACCTCCGGATAATACAGATACAACAGGTAAGGATATCGCTGTAGCCGGAGGAACCATACATGCAAGAATTTACACCCCTAAAACTGGCAAAAGCATCTACCCTGTGATTGTATATTATCATGGCGGTGGCTGGGTTATTGCCGATTTAAATACCTATGGTGCATCAGCGCAGGGTATGGCGGAGCAGGCAGATGCAGTAGTGGTGTCAGTAGCTTACAGGCAGGCACCCGAGCATAAATTTCCAACAGCACACAATGACTGCTATGCCGCATATGAATGGACTGTAAAAAACGCTGCCTCTATAAAAGGAGATTCAAAACGAATTGCTTTAGTGGGGGAAAGTGCAGGTGGTAATCTTGCAGCGGCGGTAAGTATGATGGCGAGGGATAAAAAATTCCAGATGCCGGTGCATGAAGTATTGGTATATCCGATTGCAGGATATGATTTTGCAACAGCATCCTATAAAGAAAGCGACAGTACAAAACCGTTGAGTTCAGGACTGATGAAATGGTTTTTTCAACAATACCTCAATACCCCGGCGGATGGTAAAAACCCAATGATCTCCCTGGTAACAGCCAACGTAACCGGGTTACCACCAACTACTATTATTGGTGCAGAATATGATCCATTAAGAAGCGAGGGTGAGTTACTGAGGGACAATTTTAAGAAGGCCGGCGTTACCACAAACTATAAAATGTACAGAGGTGTAACGCATGAGTTTTTCGGTATGGCGGCTGTTTTGCCAGAGGCAAAAGATGCACAGGAATTTGCCGCAGGCGAATTAAAAAAGGCTTTTTATAAATAAATTTTACAAGCGGAATTCGGTGCAGAAGGGATGTTGAAAGGTCGTTGTCAGACAGGTTGTTGCTACAGATCCCGATGGATTAAAACCTTTAACACAAATTTAAATAACCAGCAGTTGATGATTGCAACCCGGATATTTAGACTTTCGTATTTAACTGAGATATATTTTTGTTAACCGGTGATACCAGCTTCGCTGACAACACCACAAACTTGCATGTATGAAAAAATTGCTAATTATTGCTATTGCTTTTACTTTAGGAGGCACTGCCTTCGCACAGGAAAAAATGGACAAGATGGATCATAAGATGAGTCATAAAATGGGTTTGAAAAAAGACTGCGTGATGATGAAGGACGGAAAAATGATGATGATGAAAAACGGGAAAATGATGGCCATGGACAAAGACATGACCATGCATGATGGTACTGTCTGTATGATGGATGGCACCTGTAAAATGAAGGATGGAACAACCATGATGATGAAGGAAGGAGAAACCTGTGATATGGACGGAAAGATGAGCCACATGAAAATGGGTAAGGGAATGAAGCACAAAATGTAATTTCGATGCTGACAGCAAAAAACTCCCAAATTAATGGGAGTTTTTTAATATTTTTATTATAGGTGAACGCAATGCGAACCGTTGGGGTCAGCTGCTTTTAAAGCTTTCGGTAACTTTCCTTTATATACTGTATATTTTTTGTCGATAACTGGTTTCTTCGCTTTTTAAAACCCTTAGATTAATTCTCATAGAACAATCCTTGCCGACCAATGACGGCTTGGGGTTTATTTTAGACTTGAAATTGTTTTTCTTGATTAAAATTGTTTCAGTTCTTATTAAAAGGAATACAGATTTTAAAAGTTGAAACTGTATTTTTTTCAGAAGTAACCATTATTTTACCTCCGCATGTTTCCAATATGTTTTTTACCGATGCAAGACCAATACCTGTTCCAGTATTACCAAACCTGTCAATTTTATTAAGTGTTTGTCTTTCTTTAAAGATTTTAGCTAAATCCTGCTTTTCCATTCCTGAACCATTATCAGAAATTTGAAAATAATGGAAAGAATTATCACTCATACAAGTAATATTAATTTCACCCTTTTCTTTGTCATTGTATTTAATCGCATTAGTGATTAGATTTTGAAATACCTGTTGCAATGAAATTTTATTCATTGGCACTTTTGGAAATTCGCCTTTTAAATTTATTTCAATATCTGCTGGCGGAGCCACTAAATCAATTACTTTAATTAAGACGGAGTGAGAATCTATTAACGTTTCAGACCTTCGTGCATCTTTATTTATGTTCTCAGATTGGATTAGTATCTCATCAATAAATACTAAAAGTTCCTTTGCACTTTTATCAATTAGGTCAAAATACGGAACAGCATTTTCATCAAAATACTGTTCATAATTTTTTTTGAAAGAACGTGAAACTAATAAAATATTTGCCAGGGGAGTTTTCATGTCATGTGAAACGATATGAGCAAAGCTTTTTAGATTCTTATTTGCTTCCTTTAATTTCTTTTGTATGAGATTGAGTTCCTTTATTTTTTTTTGCAATTCTAGTCTGGTAACAACTTGTTGAGCTAAACCTTTTAAAGCATCAAATTGTTCATCAGTAAGATTATTAATTTTTCCATCTAATACGCAAATAGACCCTAAAACAAAACCATCTGGAGTAATAAGAGGGGCGCCAGCATAAAAAACTGCATTGGGCTCGCCTGTAACCAATGGGTTTTGGTAAAATCTCTCATCTACTCTTAAATCCGGAACTACAAGTACTTTATCAGGATCAATTATAGTATAATTACAAAATGAAAGTTCACGAGGGGTTTCTTTTATACTTATGCCTAAATGAGATTTAAACCACTGCCTGTCTTTATCCAAAAAAGTTATTAACGAAGCAGGTACATTGCATATTTGTGCGGCTATTTTCGTAATAGAGTCGTATTCTTTTTCAGAAAGCGTGTCAAGAATACCATAATCATACAAGGCTTGTAACCGTTGTTTTTCATTTTTAGGTAATGGATATAGTTGCATAATTTTTATTACAGCTAACGTATAAATCGTGTAAAAATTGCTATAAAATAAATTACAAACCAAGGCATACAAAGACAGTTTCTAAAATACCCCGCTCTAAATAAATGTAATGATTCATGCTATAGATTAATGTGTGGCGCTATTAAAAATATTTGTAGCCAGAACAGTTGCCTGCTATAAAAACCATACAAGAGCCGAAACCGCAGCTCTATAATCCCTTGCCACTACAGGGATGGGAAGAAACAGCAAAAAATATATTGGAATGCGTGGCGTAAAAAAGCAACTGCTATCTGCAGACTGCAGCAGCTATGGCGTAATAAAAAATTAAGTAAGCTTTTGAAGATGTTGTCAGCAGATATTTAAATAATCAACTACTAAAGAGTGTTCGTCGCAAAACCATGCTGTTATAATCCGGCTTACTTAAAAGCAACGCCACCAAAATAGCAAACGCTTTTCTACTCAAAAAACATAGCCTGAATAAAGGCATACCGGTTACGTACAACATGGGACTTCATCGCCGGCACTCCGTTTCGTACGAAGTCTTGATTGTTAGCTGCATTGTTTTATGCGATGTAAATCTGTAAAAATTAATTTAACTAATTTGTGTTTTGGTAAATTTGTTTTCTCTGAAGCAATACAAATAGTTATCCTTAGAAGTTGTATAAAAACAGTATGGTTATTTTCTGTCATTACATTTATTTGAAAATATGATCGGAATGTTTGTATCAGTATTTCTTCCGCTTGTTCAGTGTTGTGTGAGATCCCCCAGATGAGCCCATATAAAGGCGCACTATAATTATCATAGATGTTTTCAAAGAAGGATTCTTTTTTTTTATCGGGGAATGAAGTCATAAAAGTTTTTAACTTACTAATGACAACATTAGTTACAAAGTTTAACCCAATTGTTTTGTTTAACTTTAATTATTTATATCTCCTTATTCAATTCACAAAGCTTCATTTAATGTAATTTCAAAATAATTGCTGAGAATAGTAATCTACACAATGAGAATAAAATAGATGAAAAACTAAATTACCGGGTGACTATTTGCAGCTAACGGGAGGTTGTGAAAAAACTTTGCAGTAAAACCAATATAAAATGTAAATAGCTGAAATGGCGTATGGTTTTAACGCTTAACAGCATGCAGTTTATATAAGGAAACGACCGGCATCGAACTTGCTTAATTCCGCCGGATGGCCCGGGTATGTGCTTAAATTGCAATAACGCTGATGGACGCATTTATAGAGAAACTTGATTTTCAAAAATGAGGTTTTACGGGTATTCTTCACAAAAGCGAAGGCCGTCCATGGTAAGCACCCGGGGTGCTTTTAAAATTTTGTCTGTATATCTCAACAAAATCCGCACCAGCCGAAAGCTGGAAAAAGAATGCAGCCGCAACATTGAACCGCCTTCATCATTTTAGTTTTTTCATTTGACGGCAAATCTCGTTTAAATCAAGAAAGCAGCCTGAACCCAAAAGCATTAGATTTATGTACCAAAATAATAACTGGCTCAAAAGTGAATTATAAAAAACGATCAAAACATCAAAACATAAAAACACAACAGTAAAATTCGTCGCAATGTCCAGGGCTTTATAATCTTGGGATAAATACTTCATTCTTACCTCACTAATACTTTTGCTAGCTGAATACCATACAATGCAATAATTTTCGCAACATTTGTGAGTTTATACTCGTTCTTCTTTAAAAATCAATTATAATAAGCTCATTAACTAATTCCACTTTATTCTGTTTAGATGAAACTTTCGAGCTATTTTTTGTTACTATTGAAACTTTATTATTATGCGTTCAGTTTGCCTTAATCTTTAAATTGTTAAGGAGTGCATAATACACAATACCTTTTTATGTAAAATACTTTGTGAGCAAATCAATTTACAAAGTATTCGTACTGATAACAATATAACACGTTTAGAAGTTGGTAGAGTAATTAAGCAACAATTGGCTGTTAACCGGAGCGATTCTGAATAAGCATTTGATTTATTCAAAGTTGTTTAGCGGGTTTGTGTTACTGTATGATTTTGTTTAGAGGATACAAGTCATGATTTATCAGGGCAGGAGGCAGGTAATAAAATGTATTTTTTATTAGAAAAATTCCGGCACAATATTTAATATCTTTAATGTTATAAAGAACAATATCTTATTACGAACAAAGAAATTTAAAAGGGGGGAGTAGGAAAACCGCCCTGGAAGTTTTTACGAAGGTTTCCGTTTGCAAACCGGTTTCAATTTCAGCCTGCGCATAAAGCCAAATATGTAATCCAAGCTTAAACATATTATTTGAATGAGTATTAATACTACGGGACATTATTTTCTTATGGGCGGAGGAGAAATGGGGCAACTGATAAGGGCAAAGGATTGGAGCAAAACACCTTTGGGAGACCCTGCAACCTGGCCGCAAAGCCTTCGCACAATGGTTGCCGTAATGCTTGACAATCCTTTTGGCATGTATATAGCATGGGGAGATGAATATACCCAGTTATACAACGACGGATACCGCCCCATTCTTGGTGCTACCAAACATCCCGCCGCTTTGGGGATTGGCACACGCCAGACGTTTGAAGAAGTATGGTATATCATAGGGCCAATGTTTGACGGAGTAATGAAAGGAAAAGCGGTTGGCTTTCCGGATTTTATGTTACCGTTAAACAGGAACGGTTTTGTAGAAGAATGTTATTTCGATTTTTCATACAGCCCCATCAGAAAAGACAATGGAGAAGTAGGTGGGGTGCTGGTGACCGTTATTGAAACCACCAACAAAAAAAAAGCAGAAGAAGCTTTAACAGAAAGTGAACAACGTTTCAGGGACACAGTTAAACAAGCTCCTGTCGGCATAACTATTTTGAGGGGTAGAGAATTTACAGTGGAAATGGCAAATGATGCATACCTGCAATTGCTGGATAGAAATGAAAGGGAATTTGTAGGCAATCCTTTATTTCATTCATTGCCTGAAGTAAAAGAAGTTGTCCATCCTTTACTGGACAGTGTTCTGAATACAGGGGTGCCCTACCATGGTAATGAAGTTCCTATTCCCGTAAATCGGTACGGGAAGCACGAAATATCTTATTTCGATTTTTTATATCATCCGCTGAAAGAAAAAGATGGAACTATTTCGGGTATTATAGTTACTGTTACCGAGGTGAGTGAAAAAGTAACTTCAAGAAAAAATATAGAGGCAAGTGAAGAACAGTTCAGCACGCTGGCTGAAAATATGGAAAACCTTGCCTGGCTTGCTGATGGTGAGGGTTTCATTTACTGGTACAATAAACGTTGGTATGATTATACCGGAACCACGCTGGAAGACATTAAAGGCTGGGGATGGCAAAAAGTGCATCATCCGGATCATGTGGACAGGATACTGAATTTTGTAAAAGAAGCCTGGCATAAAAACGAACCGTTTGAACTTACTTTTCCCCTGCGTGGAAAGGATGGTGAATACAGATGGTTCCTCACCCGTGCCTACCCCATTGCTGATGAGCAGGGGAGAGTGATGCGATGGATTGGAACCAACACCAATATTGATGAACAGCAAAAGGCAGCAGAAGAAATAAAATACCGCAAAGCCCTTTTAGAAGCACACAATGAATCGAGCGCCGATGGTATTTTGCTCACCAATGATAAAGGGAAAATTATTTCTTTCAACAAGCGTTACACTGAAATATGGAACATGCCACATCATATTGCCGATACTTTAGATGATGAAGCCATTGTAAATTATACCTTATCGCAACTGGAAGATCCGGGTCCGTTAATTGAACTGAATAAATACATTTTTCAGCATCCGTTGGAACCCGGCAGCATACAACTAAAGTTTAAAGATGGCAAAATAGTAGAACAGCATAACTATGCAGTGATAGGTGAAGACGGAAGTTTTTACGGCGTATCACTTACCTACCGGGATATTACCGAACAGAAATCTGCACAATTGATGCTTGAATACCGCAAAGCATTGCTGGAAGCTCACAATGAGTCCAGTTTTGATGGACTTTTATTGGTAGATGCAAAGGGAAAAATAATTTCTTACAATCACCGCTTTGTTGAAATATGGGATATGCCCCAGTACATTGTGGAACAAAAAAATGATGAAGCTGCCCTTGCTTTTGCTATCACACAATTGGTAAAACCGCAGCAGTTTATTGAAAAAGTAAAATGGCTGTATAACCACCCTGATGAAACCAGTACGGACATACTTGAATTTAAGGATGGTAAAATGGTAGAGCGGCATGGTTACCCCGTTACAGCCAAAAATGGCAGTTATTATGCCTGGAGCTGGACCTTCAGGGATATAACAGAAATAAAAAAAGCGGAAATTATTTTAAAGGAAAGTGAAGCGCACTTCAGGCAACTGGCTGAATTGATGCCGGATAAAGTAATTTCTGCCGATCCTTCGGGCATGGTAACTTTTTACAGCAGGAACTGGGAATATTATACAGGTATTTCGAGGGAACGGTTGTATAGTGAAGGTTATAGTATGCTGATCCATCCTGATGAAGTTGATAGGTTAGCAAAACGCTGGCAGCAGTCCGTGGAAACGGGTGATGATTTTGAAATGGAATTGCGGATACGCAATAGTGCCGGCACCTATCAATGGCACCTTGGCCGTGCCAGTGCTGTAAAAGATGAACACGGTAATATTATTAAGTGGATTGGCAGCATGACGGATATACAAAAACTGAAAGAAGAAGAGCAAAGAAAAGGGGATTTTATAGGCATGGTAAGCCATGAATTAAAAACACCGGTTACCTCCATAAAAGGGTATGTACAAATGTTGATGAGTATGCTGGAAAATGTACCTGACACTCAGTTAGGAGGTTTACCGCTTGAGTCTTTTTTAAACAGGATAGACAGCCAGATAATAAGTTTAACCAGGTTAATTACAGAAATGCTGGACCTTACAAGGCTTGAAACAGGTAAACTGGAATTAAGAAAAGAATTGTTCAGCCTGGATCAACTCGTGAACAAAACAATTCAGGACATCATGTTCATTAATACTAAGTATGTTATTCGCCTGCAAGTAGATTTTATGGGAAACGTATACGGAGATGAAGACCGCATAGCACAGGTGCTGATCAATCTGATCAATAATGCTATTAAATATTCAGATGACATGAATCCGGTAGATGTATACATTCACCAATCCCCGCCTGACCAGATATCAGTAAGTATAAAGGACTACGGAATTGGGATCGGTAAGGCGGAACAGGAAAAAATATTTGAACGTTTTTACCGTGCGGTAGGCGAAAGCGAATACACTTATCCTGGTTTTGGTATAGGTTTATTTATCGCCAAAGAGATTATGGAACGGCATCATGGTTCTGTATCGGTTGAGAGTGAAAAAGGAAAAGGATCAGTATTTACCATTACATTGCCCTTGGCTACGGAAAATAAAATGTAAGAGCTGTATACTAAGTGAGCTACTGAACATTTGAATGAGTATAACCAAAAACAATCATTGTGTAAAGATAGATGTAACACTTCAACATTATTAATTGAGCTAGTCAATATTTAATCTGACAATTGCGATTAATTTTAAGTTGCCACGCTTGCATTCAGGCGCTTATAAAACATTTATTATCCCTGTCGAAGCCCAGGTTATTGCCATGGAAGCCAAGAAAGAAAAGAGACAAGCCTTCGGTAAAAGAGAAACCGGAAATCCAGGTTATCCTGGTTCACAAGACATTTACTGCTGGGCAATATCAAAGGAGTTGGCCGTATCTAGCAGCAGACGTTTATTGATACGTGTAGCCGTATTGCTTTGCCAAATTTTACCAAAATCAAGCATGCCATCACCTCAGCAGACGTGCTCAACGACCGGTTGTTACCTTTCTTGAAGAACAACAAATTCCACTGCTCAGAATCCTTATTGACCGCGGTGCCAGTGAAGATATTTTTTGTGTAAGTTTTTGAATTGTTTATTAAAAGAAACTATGTTGAGAATTAGATGGACCAAAATAAAAGATTTGAGGATGTTATCTATTAGCAGGTAAACACCCTGTTCAGCTTTCTTTCGTGCTGCTATATTAATCATGGTAGTGCAGCATATGGTTGACTGTTTCATTATGGAAAATCAGAGATGAAAGTTCAACGAGTATCCAATAATACCCTGACGGCCAAGTTGCTTCAGTTCATTTTCTTTATAGCAAATAGTTTACAGACGGCCTTATTGGCTTTGATAAAGGTGAAAATGGTTTTAGTTCTTAAACTGAATAACGCAAGATAAGTTTGAGGTTACTTGCTGAAATCGGTTTTTGCACGTTGCAATAAATCAATTTGCAAATTCATTACCAAAGGCTACTTTTGCTGCTAATTGGTTCCGATGCATTCACAATGCAAAGGATTAAAAGGGAATCCGGTGTAAATCCGGAGCTATCCCCGTAGCTGTAAGCTCCTTAAAAGGTTGTTCAATCTTCACGCCACTGTCCGAAAAAGACGGGAAGGCTTTGAACAATGGAGTAAGTCAGAAGACCTGCCGGTTAAATTAACAATCATTCAGCTTTCGGGTGAAAGGCAGGAGATGTAATAGCCGTGGGGCATTTATATTTCTATCTTTTTTATTTACCGGAAGCAGTCACAACAAAAACATTTTCTGTAAAATGAAAAGAAAATTTTTAGTTATGGCTGCTGTCATCATCAGCAGTCAACTACAGGCGCAGGATTCTACCTCCACCAAACAATTGGATGAGCTAATCGTAACCGCCACCAAATTTCAGCAAAAGCAACATACTACAGGCAAAGTAGTAACAGTCATTGACCAGGCCACATTGCAACGCAATGCCGGTAAAACAATTACTGAAATTATCAACTACCAAACAGGTGTTTTCATCAATGGTGCAAATAATAATTTAGGTACCAACCAGGATGTCTATTTCCGTGGGGCAGGTACGGGCAACACGTTGATATTAATAGATGGTGTACCTGTTGGAGATCCGTCACAAATAGACAACAGTTTCGATTTAAATAATATTGCTGTTGACGAGGTAGAACGCATTGAAGTTTTAAAGGGCGCTCAAAGTACCTTGTGGGGAAGCGATGCTGTAGCAGGTGTCATTAATATCATCACTAAGAAGGGAGGTAAAAATAAAATCTCACCTTCAGCAATGCTTGGTTATGGTAGTTACAATACGATTCGTGGTAATGCAGGTATTGGTGGTACCATTGAAAAATTCAGCTACAATTTGGGATATAATTTTACCAACAGCAAAGGCTTCTCTTCGGCTTATGACAGCACGGGAACGAAAGATTTTGAAAAAGATAAATTTGCCCAGCATAACATACAAGCCAACCTTGGCTATAAAATAAATAACCGTCTTTCAGCAAAAGGATACTATAGTTTTACAAAATATAAAGCCAGCATTGATGCCGGCCCGTTTCAGGATGACAAAGATGATGTGTTTGATAATAAAAATAGCATCAGCAACCTGGAGCTGGCATACACTGTTTCAAAACTGCAGCTACATTTATCGCAAAGCTTTGTAAAAGCGCAAAGGGTTTATACAGACGACAGCGCCAGTGTCGGCGGTTTCGCTAAATATTCAAAAGGTCATTTTAATGGCAATTCCAACATTACTGAATTATTTGACAACATCACATTGGCTAAAAAACTGTCCCTGGTGTCGGGTGTGCAATACATCAGCCAGAAAACCAGGCAGGATTATTTAAGTATCAGCGATTATGGCGTGTATAAAACAGCACTGGGAGACAGCACTAAAACAAACACTTTTTCTGCTTACAATTCTTTAGTATTAACGGATGTTAGCGGCTTTAATCTGGAAGCAGGTTTTCGTTACAATCACCATGACATCTATGGAAACAATACAACCTATACATTCAATCCTTCTTACAATATTGATGACAACACAAAACTGTTTATAAATATTTCTTCCGCCTATAAAATTCCATCGCTTTATCAATTATACAGTGAGTATGGCAACAAGGATTTAAAACCCGAAACAAGTAACAACTACGAGATGGGTGTGCAAACATTCAGTAACAATAAAAGAAACTCTTTCAGGATCGTTGGGTTTAAAAGGGATATTAAAGACCTGATTATTTTTTATACCGACCCAGCAACTTATGCAAGTCTATACATTAATCGTGATGAACAGCATGATTACGGGTTTGAACTGGAAAGTAGCATTGCCATTGGCAAAAAGGGGAACTGGACAAATAATTTTACTTATGTAGATGGTGAGGGAATGAACAATGCTGTGAAAGTAAAGAACCTTTACCGCCGCCCCAATTTTACCATGAATAGTTTGCTTACACTACAACCCACAAAAGGCTTTACATTAATGCCTTCTTTCCGTTTTATAGGTACAAGATTAAAAGGAGAATATGATTTAGGGCCGGCACAAATGCCACAGTATTATACCATTGATTGTTATTTGGGTTATCAATTTACAAAACAGTTCACGGTATTTGCTGACCTTCGAAATATTACCAATCAGCAATATTTTGACGTAGTTGGGTACAATAGCAAAAAGTTTAATGTAATGACAGGCTTAAGTTTTTCTTTATAATATTTACAGCAGGTGGCTAACTGCTGTCTGCTTCATTTTAAAAACGCTCATTATGACAACAGAAAAAATCAATCCCCGTTTTGCAGTGCTTGCAATATTTATGCTTGCAGTGGCAGCCATGCGTATTCCAAACGCGGCACAGCTTACACCGTGGGCAAACTTTACGCCGATCGGTGCAATGGGTTTGTTTGGCGGTACTTATTTTACCAAACAATGGAAAGCCATATTGTTTCCGTTACTTACACTTTTTGCAAGCGATTTAATGATCCAGGCATTTATATTCAACGGCAAATACGGCATTATGTACAGCGGATGGTACTGGATTTATGGCATCTTTATATTCATCACCTTTATTGGCAAATGGCTGATAAAAAAAGTAACTGTAAAAAATGTACTGCTTGCAGCGGTAACCGCTTCGCTTACCCATTGGCTTCTTGCCGACTTTACAGTCTGGGGCGGTGGTGGAACAGATTTAAGAACCATGCTGCCGCTAAGCAGAGATTGGGCGGGGCTTCAGCAGTGTTACATCCAGGGGTTCCCTTTTATGAGAAATTTTCTGGCAGGCACATTGGTATATAGTGGTATTATGTTCGGTGCATTTGAGTGGATGAAAGTGAAAAATACTTCGTTGCAGTTAAATGCAGTATAGTTTTTTTGAGTCAGACCGTTCGCTGCTATTAAGCATGGTGCCGCCTAACGATATGCTCTGGTATGTTCTGTTCTTTCTGAGCAGGAAGGCAATAAAAGTTTTATTTCATATAATTTAAGATATGCAACCGACTGTAAACAATCTTAATGAATCCCTTTCTGGGGATGGGGATATGATTGCTTGTTCCTTTCTTCCCGCTGCCACCCAAATGATATACGATATGGGCTTGCAGCATTTGCTGCAGGGTGTTACATTTGAATGCCCATCGACAGCATTAACAGAAAAACAAAAAGTGGTACGCTGTGTAATGGAAGGGAAAAACTACAGCAGTGCGGAAATTGATAAAATATTTACTGCCAGCAAAGCGCAAGGTAAGAGTTTGTATTATGTGGATGAAGCATTACTGGAGCAAATACAACCCGATATTATTTTTACACAAGATACCTGCGAGGTTTGCCAGATAGACACAAAATGTACCACAGCAGCCGTGGCTAAATTAAAAAGGCAGCCACAGATTATTCCGCTTACGCCAGGTAATTTACAAGACGTATACCAAACAGCCGTAATCATCGCTACTGCGCTAGGGCATGAAGCGGCAGCCTATACCTATTTAGCTGCTTTACAAAAAAGAACGGCAGCTATTTTAAATACACTCCGCCTTCATCAAATGCCACTCAAAAGAGTAATGCTGATGGAATGGATTGAACCCATTTATAATTGCGGTCACTGGATACCATTTCAAATAGCACAGGCAGGCGGTATAGATATGCTTAGTAATCCTGCAGGCTACAGCATTGTAACGCCATGGGAAAAAATTGTACAATACAATCCTGAAATACTGGTAATTGCGCCATGCGGTTTCCATATTGAAAGAGCGAAAGAAGAAATGCACCTGCTTACCCAAAAAGATAATTGGGATACCATTGAAGCAGTAAAAACAAAACAGGTGTACCTGGCTGACTTTGACTTATTCACGCAACCATCAGCTTCCACACTGGTGGATGGGGTAGAATTACTGGCCGCATTGTTTCACCCGTCTTTGTTTTCGGTACCGAAGCATTTGGAAGATAAAGCGCAACAATTTTTTACACAATATTCCTTTGCCAGTTAAGCGTAATGATAACCAATAAAACATGCAGCAGGTGCAACACCGTGTTTCAATGCGGAGCAACGGAAGCCAATGGTCACTGCTGGTGCAATAATTATCCGCCATTATTCAAACCTGATCCGCTTATCAACTGTATGTGTAAAGACTGTTTGCACAATGCTACACTCGAAAAGGTGAATAATTATGTGGCAGAAATGACAACAGAAAAAGCGCTGAATAATAACATTGCGAAAGATTTACCTAAAACAAATTATTTTATTGAGGGTATTGATTTTTATTTGGAAAAGACGTTCTCTGTATTCACTGCCTGGTATCATTTAAAAAGGGGCTATTGTTGTAACAACGGATGCAGGCATTGTCCTTACGGATTTAAAAAAGATACGCTATGATAACATTTGTAACAGGTGGTGCGAGGAGTGGTAAAAGCAGCTATGCACAGCAAATGGCGTTGTCGCTTAGTGATAACCCCGTGTATGTTGCTACCGCAAAAGTATGGGATGATGATTTTGAAATGCGGGTGAAACGGCACCAAAATGAAAGAGATGAACGATGGACAAATTATGAAGAACAAAGAAATGTAGGCCAGCTCCCCATCCAAAACAAAGTTTGCGTTATTGATTGTGTAACACTCTGGCTCACCAATTTTTTTATTGACTGTAAAAATGACATCGGGGCTTCACTTATTTTGTTTAAAGAACAAATTAACGCGTTGGATAAAATGCCGGGAACTTTTATCATCATCAGTAACGAAATCGGAATGGGAGTACATGCTGAAACGGAAGTCGGCAGAAAGTTTACCGACCTGCAGGGATGGGCCAATCAGTATGCAGCAGCAAAAGCAACTAAAGTAATACTAATGGTGAGCGGTATACCTCTTACAATAAAAGAAAATAACAATGGATAAAATACCAGCCATATTCAGTTGGAGCGGAGGCAAAGACAGCAGCTATGCATTGCACAAAATATTAAAAGAGGGATTGTATGATGTAAAATATTTGCTAAGTACCATCAATGGAAATTTTAAACGCCTTAGCATGCATGGTGTAAAGGAAGAACTGATAGAAGCCCAGGCTGACAGTATTGGCATCCCTTTGCTGAAAGCTTATGTGTATGAAGCAAGTAATGCCGAATATGAAAAACAAATGCAGGAAATACTGTTGCAGGCAAGAGCTGAAAATATTCATCATGTAATTTTTGGTGATATATTTTTAGAAGACCTGAGGCAATACCGGGAGCAAAAAATGGCAGCGTTAGATATGCAATGCGTTTTTCCAATCTGGAAAACAGATACCAAATGGATGGTACATGACTTTATTAGCAAAGGATTTAAAACAATTACCTGCTGTATCAATGACGGTTACTTAAATGAAAGCTGGTGCGGCAGACTGATTGATGAATCTTTTATTGATGACCTTCCGCAAACTGTTGACCCTTGTGGTGAAAACGGTGAGTTTCATAGTTATTGTTTTGAAGCGCCCATTTTTAAAAAGAAAATAAATATTGTTACGGGCGCCAAAACTTACAAAGCATTAGAAATAAAATTTGCTGATCACCCCACACTTATAAAAGAAACAGATACTAAAGGTTTTTGGTTTTGTGATTTATTAAATCAAGAAGCGTAATATGCAGTTGCAGGAAGTAATTGATAAGCGAAGGGATACCCGGCATTTTCTGTCCGATGAGGAAGTGCCGGCGCATGTTCTACAGGCCGCACTGGAAGCCGCACACAAGGCGCCATCCGTAGGTTTGACAGAAGCTGCGAGGTTTTATATCATCCGTAAAAAAGAATTAAGGCAGCAGATTTATGAACTATTTGTAAAAAAACAACAAGATAATTTTACGGAAATAGACGATAATGAAAAATTAAATAAATACAAACAATTAAAATTAGAAGGAATACTGGAAGCTCCAATAGGGCTTATTATGACGACTGATTTTAGTGTATTGAAGGACTTTGCTATTGGTGTAACAGGCACAGCCAGCACACTGGAATGGAGCAGTGTTTGTGCATTACAGAATTTATGGCTTTCCCTTACCGAAAACGGCTATTCGCTTGGTTGGGTTTCTATTATGGATTACAACGGGCTTTCCGGTTTACTTAATTTGCCATCCCATGAAAAGGCACTTGGTTATTTTTGTATTGGCAAACCTGCTACTGATTACAATAACCAACCGATGTTGCAGCAGCAAAACTGGAAACAAAAAAATAGCGGGCCTGCAATAAAAGAAATAGCCGCTTTTTATCCCTTACCCGCCATGCCAATTGAAATAGACAAGGATGAAACTGCATCGATACCAATAACTGACCTAAAAGATGCTATACAATTTGCCATTGATAATAAAACAAAGCCCAGAGGCTCCCTGGGATTGCTGGAGCAGGTAGCATTTAGAGTTGCTGAAGTACAAAACACCATTTCTCCCGTTATTAATAACCCGCATATTATTGTATTTGCGGCGGACCATGGCATAGCTAAAACAGGCTTGGTTAATCCTTACCCGCAGGAAGTAACTGCTCAAATGGTAACCAATTTTTTAAATGGTGGCGCTGCCATCAATGTATTTTGTAACCAAAACAATATTAAAATTAAAATCGTAGATGCGGGCGTATGCACTTACTGGCAAAATAATGACAGGTATAAAGATTTGATAAATGCAAAAGTTGGATACGGAACGAAAAATTATATGGAAGAAGATGCCATGACAGATCGGGAAGCTATTTATGCTATAGAAAAGGGAAAAGAAATTTTGCTGCAAGTAGTTGCAACGGGTTGCAATAGCATTGGCTTTGGTGAAATGGGTATTGGCAATACTTCCTCAGCTGCTTTAATAATGAGCTGCGTGCTAAAAGTACCAATAACAGAATGCACGGGCAAAGGAACGGGGGCCAGCAGTGAGCAATTAAAAACAAAAACAGCAATTTTAGAAAAAGTATTTCAGCTTCATCAGCTACATACACTAAGCGATAACCCTATTGGACTCTTGCAAAAAATTGGTGGTTTTGAAATAGCCATGATGACTGGTGCATACCTTGAAGCTGCAAAGCGGAAAATGATTATAGTGGTAGATGGTTTTATCGCAACGGCCGCTTTACTAATTGCACATAAAATGAACGATGCAGTTTTATCTAATTGCATATTCGCACACACCAGTGGTGAACAGGGGCACGAAAAAATGCTGCATTACCTGCAGGCAAAACCGCTGTTGCAATTGGGAATGCGTTTGGGTGAGGGTACAGGGGCGGCAATTGCTATTCCCTTAATCAGGAGTGCAGTAAATTTTCTAAATGAGATGGCAAGTTTTGAAACCGCTGGTGTAACCAATAAAGTCTGATGAAAAAAGAATTGCAGATATTTTTAACTGCTATCATGTTTTATACCCGTATCCCCGTTCCACGCTGGGTAAACCATGATGCGCAGTATTTAAACAAAGCCACTAAATATTTTCCGTTAATTGGTTGGATAGCTGGTACATTGGCTGCGCTGGTTTTTATGGGAGCCAATTATTTATTCAGCCCCTCAGTTGCCATTATACTTTCGATGGTAGTTTCAGTATTATTGACAGGCGCTTTTCATGAAGATGGTTTTGCGGATGTATGTGATGGCTTTGGTGGTGGATGGACAAAGGAAAAAATATTACTGATCATGAAAGACAGCAGGGTAGGGGCTTATGGCGTAATCGGATTGATATTTATGCTGTCGACAAAATTTTATTTGCTGTCCTCATTTGCCGGAACAAAATTACCTTTTGTTTTACTAGCAGCTCATGCAATATCCAGATGGGCAGCAGCTTCTTTCATACTTACCCACCAGTATGTAAGAGAGAATGAAGACAGTAAAGCAAAGCCTGTCGCTAAACAATTTTTAGTTTCTCATTTTTTAATCGCTTCACTTTTTGGTATCCTTCCTTTGTTGTTATTTAAAAATGTGTATGTCTTCTTACTGATCATTCCAGTTTATACAATGAAAATATATTTAGGCTGGTATTTTAAAAAATGGATTGGAGGTTATACGGGCGACTGCCTGGGAGCAACACAGCAATTGTGTGAAATTATTTTTTATTTATCCCTGTTGGCATTATGGAAATTTATTTAGTACGTCATACCAAACCGTTAATAGACAAAGATATTTGTTATGGACAAACTGATATAGTTGTTGATGATGCAGGATTTCCAGAGTCAGCTAAACTCATAACAAGTTTATTGCCTGAAAAAATTGACGCCATTTACAGCAGTCCTTTAATTCGCTGCGGTGTTCTCGCAGAATTTATTAAGCAGGAGAAATATCCTTCCCTGGATATTGCTTACAGCCATTTATTGAAAGAGATTAATTTTGGAGAATGGGAAAATAAAAAATGGGATGATATTAATCAAATTCATTTAAGTAAATGGATGAATGATTTTGTAAATGAACCTGTACCTGGCGGAGAAAGTTTTAACCAGCTTTATCAGCGAGTAAAACTGTTTATTACAGCTGTAATTAATTCAAGTCATTCGGCTGCATTAATTATAACACATGCAGGGGTTATCCGGGCCGCAACCACCTATATTCAGCAAAGTGGACTTAAAGATGCTTTCGCGATCAGTTGCGAATATGGCTGTGTAACAAAATTTGAATTGAATGATCTGGCGGAACAGGTGAATATTCTTCGTTAAGAAAAAATATTGTACGCCTTGAAAATCAATATTGCAGTTTTTATTTTTACAATAAGTACCGGATAAAATATTTCCCCCTCCCGCAAATAGATCTAAGCAGCTATATTTATTTTAATCATACTGAATTCAAGAAAGTTAAAAAGTAATAAACCATCATTGCTATACTTATCTAATATAATTTGAATGGTGGTGCCAGCCATGTAAATACCAATTATGCCGGGAACAAAACCCAGCACACCAATTTCACTGCAGCTTGGTACATCTTCAGGGTTGGGTGGTTCGGGATAAATATCCCTTAAGTTTTTACTATCCTTGTAATTAAACACCGCCAACTGTCCTTCAAATTTTAAAATGCTTCCATATACCAGGAGCTTGTTCAGTTGTAAGCAAACATCGTTTACCAGGTAGCGGGTCAAAAAATTATCCGAACCATCCACTACAATATCAAACTGTGCAATAATATTTGCTGCATTTGATTCCTCTAAGCGTTCTTTAAAAACAATGCAGGACACATTTGGATTGGAAGCATTGATTTTTTGTGCTGCTGCTGGCGCTTTGTATTTACCAATATCTTCAGCAGTATATAATATCTGGCGATGAAGGTTATGTATCTCTACCTTATCAAAGTCAATGATACCAATGGTTCCAACGCCTGCCGCTGCCAGGTATTGCAGCACAGGGCAGCCCAGTCCGCCTGCTCCTATTACCAACACCTTTGCCTGTTTGATTTTTATTTGCCCTTCAGCGCCAACCTCCTCCAGCATCAATTGCCTGCTGTACCTTTTTATTTCTTCTATTGTGAAATCTGCCATTATTAAAATATTTTATCCCAGTCTTTCCAAACAGGTTGGTATCCATTTGCTGTAATAACAGCGGCTACTTCGGCAGGGGTACGTTCATCACTTATTTCAAATTGTTCTAACGAATCTTCATCCACGCTATAACCACCGGGATTTGTCTTAGAACCTGCGCTCATAGTAGTAGTCCCGAGTTTCATAATATTATTCCGGAATATTTCAGTTTCCCGGGTAGATATTGATATCTCTACATCCTCATTCAATAACCGGTAGGCACTTAATAACTGCACCAGTTCTTTATCATTGATATGGTAGTTAGCAATATCCACTCCTTCTGCCGGACGTATGCGTGGAAATGCAATCGAGTATTTTGTTTGCCAGTATGTTTTTTGTAAATAATCTAAATGCAAGGCACAAAAAAACGAGTCGGTGCGCCAGTCTTCCAACCCTAACAAAACGGCCAGTCCAATTTTGTGCATACCTGCCAACCCAATTCTGTCGGGGGTTTCAAGGCGGTAATAAAAATTTGATTTTTTACCCTTCACATGATAGTCCTTGTATTTTTCTTTGTGATAAGTTTCCTGGTACACTAAAACAGAATATACACCGGCACCCTGCAATTGTGCATATTCATCCTGCGACAACGGTTGCACTTCAATGGAAATATTTGCAAAATGTGGTTTAATAATTTCAATGGCTTTCAAAAAGTAATCAACATGCACGGTATGGTTCGACTCGCCGGTGACCAGTAAAATATGGTTAAACCCATGTTGTTTGATAACGTTGATCTCCTGTAAAATTTCGGCAGCCGTTAATGTTTTGCGTTTTATTTTATTATCCAGGCTAAAACCGCAATAGGTACAAATATTATTGCACTCGTTGCTCAAATACATGGGGGCAAATAGCTGGATGGTTTTACCAAAACGTTTTTGTGTAATCCGGTGACTTAGCTGTGCCATCTCTTCTACATAAGGTGTCGCTGCAGGTGAAATCAATGCTTTAAAATCTTCCAGTGTTCTGTGGGTGGAAGCCAATGCAGCTTCTACATCTTTGGAAGTTTTTGCGAGGATAGAAGCCTTCACTTCATCCCAGGAATATTGATCGTAAATGTCTCTAAACTGTTTCATGTGTTCCTATTAATTGTTTTTTGCCACATGTAATTCGCCATTAAAAATGATAACAGTCTCTGTAAAAGTTACCTATCGTTTATTGGCTCATTTCATGTAAAAATTGTGTTAACGGGCTTGATGCAATGGCATGATTAACTTTAGCTCCAAGCCTGCTTTCAAAGGCTATACGGCCCGCCTCCACAGCGAGTTTAAAGGCAATGGCCATTTGTAAAGGATTGCCGGCAATGGCGATGGCTGTATTTACCAACACTGCATCGGCACCCATTTCCATAGCAACGGCGGCATCAGAAGGAGCACCAATGCCTGCATCAATAATTACGGGTACATTGCTTTGCTCGATGATGATTTGTAAAAAATCGAATGTCTTTAATCCTTTGTTGCTTCCTATCGGAGAACCTAAAGGCATTACAGCGGCGGTGCCTGCTTCTTCCAGTCGTTTGCATAAAACAGGGTCGGCATGAATGTAGGGCAATACAATAAACCCAAGCTTTGCCAGTTCTTCTGTAGCCTTCAATGTTTCAATAGCGTCGGGCATCAGGTATTTTGGATCAGGATGAATTTCTAATTTCACCCAGTTTGTTTCCAATGCCTCTCTTGCCAGTTGCGCCGCCAGCACTGCTTCTTTGGCGGTACGAACACCGGAAGTGTTGGGCAATAAATTGATGTGGGGATGTTGCAGGTGTGTCAGCAACAAATCAGTATCTGTTTCCAGGTCGACCCGTTTTAATGCTACCGTTACCATCTCTGATCCGGATGCCAACACGGCTTCTTCCATTTGCAAAGAAGAACCAAATTTTCCGGTTCCCAAAAACAGACGGGATTGAAATAGCTTATTCGCTATCGTTAACTGTTTCATATAAAAGGGTGTTTAATTGTTGCAGTAATAATTTTTTATCAGAATGATGTGTAATGATGCCAGACAGCGCCACACCATAAGCACCTGTTTGCATGATGGCTGCTATGTCTTCCAACACAATACCTCCAATGGCATAAACAGGAACCTTCATTTGACGCTGGTTCAATCCTTCCATAATTTTACTATATCCTTCCAAACCCAATACCGGGCTTAATTTTTCTTTGGTTGTTGTAAAACGAAAAGGTCCCAGTCCAATGTAGCTGCAGCCTTCATCAATACGTTTCAACACATCGTCCAACGTGTTGGCAGTACCGCCAATTATTTTATCGCCTGTAATTTTCCTTGCATCAGTAACGGGCATATCCTGTAAGCCAAGATGTACACCATCAGCGGATATTTCCTTTGCAATCTGCGGATGGTCGTTGATGATAAACGTTGCGTTACAGGAAGCGCAAATTTCTTTCACTTGTGCTGCCAACGCGTTTATTGCTGCCGGTGTGGCGTTTTTAAAACGAAGTTGTATCCAGTTGCAACCTGCATCCAGCGCCTGTTGAATATTATTTAATTGTTTAACTTCGGTAGTGCCTTGTGATATGTATTGTAGTTTGCTAAACATGGTGGTACCCTAATAGTGTTTTATTACTTGATAAAAATTGTTCAATGTATTTTTTTGCTTTGCTACAGGAAGTCAATAAATCAACACTCAGGGCAAGGTTGGCAGTAATGGCTGCGGACAATACACAACCGGAACCATGCTTGGCATACATTTCGTCATTATTGCCTTCCAGTCTTTCTATATCGTTTTGCGTGTATAAATAATCAATGCCCAATTCTTCTTTGTTGTGGCCACCTTTCAATAATACATTGCAATAAGCGGATAATTTCTTTGCTGATTCTTTTGCATTGGATGAAGGCATCAGTTGTAACACTTCATTGTAATTGGGTGTTATTAAAAATATTTTAGACAAAATTTCAATCAATGATGCTTCCTGCATTTGCTCATTCCAAAAGTTAAACCCGCTGCTCGATTTTATAACTGTATCCACCACAATTTTTATAGTAGTATCTTTTTGATGGACATATGAAATAATACTGTTCAATACGCTTATATTTTCTATAATTCCAATTTTTAAAGCCTTTACATTGTACTGTGACAGCATGGTTTCAAGCGATTGTAAAATACTGTTTTCATCCTCCCAACGGATGGAAATAAAATCATTTTCTGTTTGTAAAGTCCGGGCAGTGTTAATGCCTACACCATATACTTTGTGCTGTTCAAATGTTTTGATATCTGCCAGTATCCCTGCACCGGCACAGGGATCAAACCCCGCTATGCTTAACACTACCGGTCTGTTTGCTTCCATGCTTTTTGTATTGCTTTAAATTGCTGAATACTTTCTCCGGGCTTTTGCCAGATTGCACCCAATATCGCTGCACCATTGAATTGCATCTGCTTTACTTGCTGAATATTTGTTACATCAATACCACCAATGGCAATCACTTTTGAAAGGTTTTTTTTAACAGGAAATAGGAAATCAGCTGGCATCGATGATGTATATTCCTGCTTGGAAATGCTGTTGAACACCGGACCGAAAAAAGTATACATAAAAGAAGCCGGCAAATCTTTATACGCCTCCTCCTGGTGAATGGAAGTGGATAAAATATGATTTGCCATTTTCAACCGTATCAATGCTTCTTCACTCATTTGTTTTCTGCCCGCTTCTGTAAAATGTAGCCGTTTTATTCCATACCCAGTTGCAATTTCATGATGTTGATGCAAGGCAATTTGGTGGTGATATTTTGAGTCTATCTTTTCAATTAAGCTGCTAATCTCATCAACAGTAGCGCCGGGTTTTCTCATATGCAATATTTCCAATCCTTCTTCAAACAATACATTGATGATATCGGTTTCACCGACTACAGCAGTTGAATTAGAAATTAGCACTAACATTTATTGATAAATTTCTTTTCCGCTATCAATAAATTCTTCACTTTTTTCCTGCATACCTTTTTCCGCAAAATCACGTATCTGTTGAGTTATTTCCATGGAACAAAATTTTGGTCCGCACATGCTGCAGAAGTGTGCAATTTTTGCTCCATCCGCCGGCAACGTTTCATCGTGAAATTCACGGGCTGTGTCTGGGTCGAGCGATAAATTAAACTGGTCATCCCAGCGAAATTCAAATCTTGCTTTACTCAATGCATTATCCCTGTATTGTGCGCCGGGATGGCCTTTCGCAAGGTCGGCCGCATGTGCCGCGATCTTGTAGGTAATTACCCCATCCTTTACATCTTTTTTATTGGGCAGTCCCAAATGCTCTTTGGGTGTTACGTAACAAAGCATTGCAGTACCATACCAGCCAATCATGGCGGCTCCAATTGCAGAAGTGATATGATCGTAGCCAGGGGCAATATCGGTTGTTAAGGGACCTAAAGTATAAAAAGGCGCCTCTTTACAATATTCCAGTTGCTTTTCCATATTCTCTTTTATCAGGTGCATGGGTACGTGGCCCGGGCCTTCGTTCATTACCTGCACATCATGTTTCCAGGCAATTCTATTAAGTTCACCCTGTGTTTGTAATTCAGCAAACTGCGCTTCATCATTTGCATCCGCAATACTTCCCGGGCGCAATCCATCGCCCAGAGAAAATGATACGTCATACTGCTTCATGATCTGGCATATGTCTTCAAAATGGGTGTACAGAAAATTCTCTTTATGATGTGCCAGGCACCATTTGGCCATAATGGAACCGCCACGGCTAACAATGCCGGTCATACGCTTTGCAGTCATAGGAATGTACCGCAACAATACACCGGCATGAATGGTAAAATAATCAACGCCCTGCTCTGCCTGCTCAATTAATGTATCCCGGTAAATTTCCCAGGTTAGGTTTTCCGGACGGCCATCTACTTTTTCCAATGCCTGGTAAATAGGTACCGTTCCAATAGGCACAGGAGAGTTACGGATGATCCATTCCCTGGTTTCGTGAATGTTTTTACCGGTAGAAAGATCCATGATATTATCAGCGCCCCAACGGCAGGCCCACACTGCTTTTTCCACTTCTTCTTCAATGCTGCTGCTAACAGCACTGTTTCCAATGTTGGCATTAATTTTTACCAAAAAATTTCTGCCAATAATCATCGGTTCCAGCTCAGGGTGATTGATATTAGCAGGAATGATGGCACGGCAGGCAGCCACTTCATCCTTAACAAACTCAGGCGTAATAATGCCTTTGGGGGTATTGGCTCCAAAACTATTACCAGCATGTTGCTGCGTCAGTAATTCGTACTGCCCGTTCAGTTTATGTTTAAGGCCATCAATGCGCTGGTTTTCACGTATGGCAATGTATTCCATCTCCGGGGTGATGATGCCTTTTTTGGCATAGTGCAACTGGGAAACATTGCCGCCTGATTTTGCACGCAAAGGCGCTTTGATGTGTTCAAAACGAAGTGCATTTAGGGAGGCATCTTCTTTACGTTCCCTGCCATAGGTAGAAGATACTTCTTTCAATTGCTCCACATCCTGTCTGTCCAGTATCCATTGCTCACGCAAACGGGGCAGGCCTTTTTTTATATCAATCCTTGCCTGTTCATCTGTGTAAGGGCCGCTGGTATCGTACACAATCACGGGGGCATTATCCTCCATTTTTCCACTGGTCAATTTGGTGGGAGAAAGGGTTATTTCCCTCATAGCCACTTTAATATTTTTATGCAGTGAACCTGCTACATAAATTTTTTTTGAACCTGCAAACGGTGTACAGGAAATGGTTTCCTGTACAGGTGCATTATCTGGTTTTTTCATACAAGTATTTTTAAATGAATTAATTTTTTTGACCAAAAGGCAGCTGCCTATTCAATAGCACCCTGATACTATTGATTGCTCTTTAAGGGTAGGGGATTATCCACCCTGCGTTGCTTTTATTACCAATACTTTATCACCAGTCTGCAGTACATAACTATCCCATTGCGTTTTTGGAACAACGGTTTCATTAACTGCTACGGCAATACCTTTTTGCTTTTCGCCAATCAAATCATTTAATATAATTTGAATGGAAGAACGCTCCTGAATTTGCTGTGTGTGATTGTTGAAAGTGATTTCCATTCCTTTTATAGATTTAATAACAAACTTTAGGAATGGCAGAATGTGGAAGTATATTTCTACTTTTCCCTTCGGCAGCATTATCTGCATCAGGTTCGCAGGGTATAATCTCAGCCTTAACGGCACCCCTAAAGTCAGTGTAAAGGTAAATTTTAAAAACAAACGGAAATGCACTACTTACTAACATAGTTTATTTTAGTCATTAATAAGGAGCTAGCTTTCTAATTACTTTGCATTGACCAGCTTATAATTATTGATTGGGTGCTCATTGTTCCCAGCCTGCGCCTGCCGCGTGACTTTTATAAGATCCATTTTAAAAGCGAAAGTTCAGGTCCGTTTCTGCCTGCCACCTGTCAATTATAGCAACTGAACGATGAAATAACTGGAAAAGTAAACTACATATTACACGGAATGTTATACTAAGTATACGTATGGAGCCATATCAAAGGACAGTTATTTTGTGAAATGAACCAGCCACAAGTTTAATGAAGCCGGATACTAAAAATTTGAATCTGCTTAAAATTTTATGTTTATATTCATAAATAATTAACGATTCCCAATAATTAGCAGCTTTTATCCGTCCCTATCTAATCTCTTGCACTTTTATTCCGAAGAAAATCAAGTCAAATTTTTTAACTTCAAAAAAGTAAACATGAAAAAAGTAAACCGTTTGCATTGCCTTGTGGTGATGCTGTCTCTTCTGAGTTTTACAGCTTGCCAAAAAGAAAAGAAAGATCCGGGCGTACAACAACAAATCGATCTAAACCCTTCAGAAAAAGTAACACTGCCCTCTGCCAATACACTTAGCAGCCGGGAAATCCCGAATGACTACAATACATTTTATGGTGCGGAAGTGCAGATGGGCAGCGGGCATGCCCGTACATGGATAAACATTAGCAGAACCGGTGATGTTCCACTGGCCATGGGAATTGAATTCATTGCAACGGCATTAGACAAACTGCCAACCGATGCGCTTGATTTTTCAGCCAGTACATTTAATTTAAAACTGCATCCAAAAGCAAAGGAGGTGACACCTTTTGATCACATCACTGTCAACTGGGAACCCGCAGGGCATGAGCCTGCCGGAGTTTATGATGTACCACATTTTGACATGCACTTTTATAAAATTTCTGTCGCGGAGCAAATGCAAATCACAGGAATGCCCACTGCTGCGCCTTCCCCAGGCTATCTGCCAGCGTCCTATGTTATCCAGGGAGCTACAGTACCACAAATGGGAACACACTGGTTAGATCCTGCTTCGCCTGAACTTCCGCCCACATTTACACCGTTTACGCATACATTGATTTACGGTTCAAATAACGGACAGGTCATCTTCCTGGAGCCCATGATAACAAGAGCATTTTTGTTAAGTGGTAATTTATTTAGTACATCTTTTCCCCAGCCAACACATTTTTCGCCATCCGGAACAAACTATCCGACAGGATATAAAATATGGAAGAATGCAGACAACGGCAGGCATTATGTTGCTTTAACTGATTTCGTGTTGAGATAACCCATCATTTATAAAAAGAAGCTCTTAATTAATTTAAGGGCTTCTTTCATTTAGCCGGGTTGATCAATTCTATTCAATTGCATTTAGTTGACCGTCTACAACCTGATTTTGAGGCCGCCGTTTGCAACAAAACCTTCCAGGGGCGCATAGCTATCTTTAAAAACCGGATTGGTAAGTGTACCATTGAAAATGCTTTCAAATTTTGTTTGCCTTACGTCTCCAAAGTTTTCAAAATTGATGAAAAGAGAAAATGGCTTCCATAATTTTTCAACAACCAATCCAGTAAGCCAGTAATCCCTCCCGGTGGTACCATCACTTAACTTTTGTTTGCTGAAATAATAGAACTCTGAACCAAACTTCCATTTATCTTCGATTTCATACACCAAAGCCCCATTAAATCGGTGTTTGGGCGTAAGCCGGTTTTCCGTTATTGTACTATTATTATAAATTTTAGCATTGGTATAAGTGTACCCCAGGTACAATGCCAGATCCTGGTAGCCCAGCCGGATATTTGTTTCGGCTCCCCTGGATACAATTTGCCCCGGAATATTTTGCAGCTGGGAGAAGCCACCAGCAACAGTTTCGATAAATAAGGGGTTTTTCAGGAGGGTATAAAAGAAAAATTGGTTGAGACTAAAGGATATTTTTTGAAAGGATGTTTTGTAATTAAGATCCCAGTTTGCGCCAACGCTTTTTTCCAGTTTATTAATAGCAGCATTAACCGGCATCACATTTTTGTACAACAACTTTTCGCTTTCCTCTGTAAAAATAGTAGGCGTTTTATAACCCAGCCCTCCACCAATGCGGCTTGTTAACTGAGGTGTAATAGTAAATAATGCAGAAATCCTTGGTAATAAAACAGCCCCATAATCATTTACATAATCTCCTCTTAAGCCTGTTTCTACAATAAGCCAACTGTAAGTATTCCAGGTATTTTGAATAAAAATACCCAGCGTAGTTTGATTGTAATTTCTAAGAATTCCGGGTGTTGTTTGGTTTTCTTTAAAATGATCTGTTAATACATTTAATCCAGCTACCCAATCGCTTGCCTTCCGCTTGTTTACAAAGGTGGCTTCTGTGAAACTGCTGTATTGAGTACCGTTAAACGAATAGTCCCTGCTGTTAATGATACGGTTAAAGTAACCGGCACTATTCTTTAATTTAAAACTGCTTTTATCGTTGAACTGGTGATCTAAAGTAAACTGAGTTGACAAACGTTTTGTTTTATTGCGCTCAAAGTAACTGTGCGTGCTGTCGCCCCTGCCTTCAATCAATTGCATATCTCCACCCAAACGATTTTCAAATGTGGTATTAACGCCAAAGTTGAATTTGGTTTTATCGGTGAAGTAAAAAAATAATTTAGGGTTAAGGGTATAGCGTTCAAATTTAGGAATGGCGGAAAAAGAGATGTTGGCCGGGTCATAAGCCATATTGGTGTTCCTTGAAACAAAAAATGTTACTCCTGCTTTTTTAAAACGTTGTCCATAAAAACTGTTTATATCCAGTCCGCCTGCGGATGTTGCATTGAAGTGGAAATTCAGTTCCATTTTATCTGCCGGTACTTTAGTAATCAGGTTGATTAGTCCCGCAATTGCCCCACCTCCATAGAGCGTAGAAGAAGAACCTTTGATTATTTCCACCTGTCGTAAATCCAAAGGAGGCGTTTGCAGCAATCCCAATCCGCCTGCCGCGCCTGAAAAGACAGGAAATCCGTCTTTAAGGATTTGCGTATAGCGGCCATCCATGCCCTGGATGCGAATGCCCGCATTGCCCGTTGTGGGGGAGGTTTGCTGTGTCTGTATGCCCGTGCTTTCTGCCAGTAACATTCTGATATCACCCGGCCGCATGGTGGCTTCTTCATGCACTTCTTCCTCTGCAATAAATTCTACCCTTGTAGGCGTATTCCTGATGCTTCTGTTGGAACGGGTTGAATTTACGGTTACTTCCTCCAGTTCCCCCGGTAATGGTTCAAGAAAAATTTGAATAATACCGGGAGCTTTTACTGGAAAAACAAACTCCATCTCCAGCTCCTTATAACCAATGCTGCTTATTACAACTTCCCATGTTCCATCCGGTACGTTATTGAATTGCATTTTACCCGTGCTATCTGAAATACCTGCCAGCTTTAATTTTTTAAATGTAATAGTAACGCCCGCTAATGTCTCCTGTTTCCCTTCAGTTCTGATAACAGCCATCAATGAATTTTGCGCTTTGGAAAAGAAAGGTAATAGTAACAATGCTATGATTAGTTTTTTCACTTAAAATTTGATTTGCAATTAAATAATATAAGATTCGACTTTCAATGAGGAATATCGCAAGAAATAACGCAGGCATCAAATTCTTAAACTATGTATAATCAGGTACTTATTTAGTCGAGAAGTTGAAGTTATGATGGAGGGATGAAGATTGCTTTGAAACGCAGGATATTCTTCAGTTAAATGGGTATGTTTTGAGCAACATATACTTTGCTCATTTTCACTTTTTGTTATTTTTTTTACAACGGGCGCCGGAAGTTGCGCTCTGTCGGTACCGATATCAGAGATAGTAGCTACTTGTTGGCTGGTCCATTCAAAAGATGACAGGAGAAATAATACACCAACAATGATAATAAGCGTCTGTTTTACATACCGCTGTTTAAATACAGCAGCCATACTAAAAAACCCATGTTCAAATTGGTAGAACCTTTCTACAATTTCAAGAAAAAAAATAAACAGGGACGACAAGATATTGCCTTTAGATTTTCCATTGGGTAAAATGATTTGCTTTATTATCCTGTAACCAAAAAGGAATATATCAAGAACAAGGGCCCATACTTTACTACTTATTTGTTTTATTTCAGACCCCATAACTACAAGCGGTAAAAATAATTGTTTTAAATTAAATGCAAAATTTGGTTTAGCCGACTGGCTGTTACAGCTGTTGCATTGCGAGTAATTTCTCCCATAAACTGGGATAAAGAAAGTTTTGTTTTAATGAGTAATATTTTCTGCTGATCCGTGAAATTTAATTTACTCTTCAGCAGCATTTTTAATTTTCACTAAAAGAGTGCAACAAAGCTTATTTTTCCGCATTGCGTCATTTTTTTCCCGAATGTAAAACATCTCTTCGCCCACATGTTTCACTTTTGCCGTCAATATAAACAGCAATACTATCATGCATAAAATTGTTACAGCGCTATTTGCTACACTATGTTTTAGAGCGGTAATTGCTCAACAGGTTAAAATATCAGACAGTGCCAAAATTTTAAAAGAAGTCATCCTGACCGGATATAAAACTGTAAACGGTGTTGGGCATTTTTTGGAATCCAAAGACGGTATCATCTATGCCGGAAAGAAAAATGAAGTGATACTTGTTGACAGCCTGGATGCGAATAAGGCGGTTAACAATACCCGGCAAATACTGGGTCGGATACCGGGTTTGAATATCGTTGAAACTGAAAGCGGCGGTTTTACGGCCAATGGAATTGCTACAAGAGGGTTGAATCCGATACAGAGTATTGAAATGAATACCCGTCAAAACGGCTATAACATCAGCGCCGATATTTTCGGGTACAACGAAGCCTATTACATTCCTCCAATGGAAGGAGTAAGTCGTATTGAAATGGTAAGAGGCGCATCCTCTTTACAATTCGGTTCTCAATTTGGCGGGCTGGTAAACTATGTGACAAAAGATGCACCGGTAAACAAACCATTTGAATTTACCACGTCACAAACTGTTGGAAGTTTCGGGTTGTTTAACTCTTTCAATTCAATTGGTGGCAATTATAAAAAGATAAGCTATTACGGGTTTCTCCAATACCGCTATATTGACGGCTACCGGCCCAACAGCAGGCAGTGGCAGCTGTCAGGTTTTGGTAAGTTTCAATATAAACCATCATCCAAAACCAATGTGGGTGTTGAGTACTCCGTACTTCGTAATAAAATAAAAATGCCTGGTGGTTTAACAGACAGTATGTTTGAAGCCAATCCAAAAGCATCCACCCGGGCAAGAAACTGGCTAAAGAGCCCATGGAATGTAGTAACTGCGTATGCAAACTTTACACCGTCTGTTAATACAACGATAAGCATAAAAACAACTTATCTTTTCAGTAACCGTTCGCTTGTGTGGCGGAATGAAGATGGTGGTCCGGAAGCATTTGATGAGATAGATCCGGCCACGGGTACTTATGTTCCGCGGGAAGTTGGCAGAGAGGACATGCACAACTCAACAACTGAACTGCGTTTTTCAAATATCTATTCGTTGGGAAAACAAAAATCGACCATTGGAGGTGGTATCAGGTATAGCTACGCATGGTTCAAACGGCAAGGAGGTGGTGAAGGAACAACCAACAGTGATTTTGATTTATCCATTGCAGGCAATTGGGGATATGATTTAGATTTCACAACTACTAACATAGCTCCATTTGTTGAAAATATTTTCAGAATCGGAGACAAGTTTACAATTACTCCGGGATTTAGATTCGAATATCTAAAAAGTACAGCAAAAGGATATAAAATTGTAGATAACGCAAAGCAAACACCAGATGAAAACCGCACGAGAACTTTCCCTCTTTTCGGCACCGGGTTAGAATTTAAGCCAACTCATAACACCAGTATCTATGGTAATTTCAGCCAGGCATACCGGCCCATTGATTATAGCCAGTTGGAGCCATTTGGTATCACATCCAGAATAGACCCCAATTTAAAAGATGCTTACGGGTTCAATGCTGATGTAGGTTACAGGGGAACTGTCAAAAACTTTCTAAACTTTGATATAGGTGGCTTTTACATGGGGTACAATAACCGCACTGGTGTATTGGTTAAAACAGATACGGTAACGGGGACTAATTACTCCATTAGAAAAAATATTGCCAACAGCGTTCATAAGGGTATTGAAAGTTATGTTGAGTTTAATTTGCTAAAGTACCTGAATACAAAATCGAAATATGGCTTGAGTATCTTTAATTCGTTTGCTTACATTAATGCAAAATATACAACCGGAGAATTTAAGGGAAACAGGGTTGAAGCTGCAGCCAAAACCATCAACAGAGTTGGTTTAATATTCAGCGATAAATATTTTTCTACAACCTTTCAGGTCAACTACGTGGGAGATGCGTATGGCGATGCCTCGAACATAAAAACAAGTCAGGACCCGATAGCAGGATATATACCGGCATATACTGTTCTTGATTTAAGCGCCACCTACAAGTATAAA
Source organism: Ferruginibacter sp. (assembly GCF_028288465.1). Lineage (GTDB taxonomy): Bacteria > Bacteroidota > Bacteroidia > Chitinophagales > Chitinophagaceae > Ferruginibacter. The sequence continues at coordinate 40,911 of NZ_JAQBNR010000073.1, forward strand.
AATTATGCACTAAAGATTGGGTCTAATAATTTAACTGACAAAGCATATTTCACCCGCAGGACAGATGAGTATCCCGGTCCGGGAATTATTCCTTCTATTGGAAGGAGCTTTTATGTGGGTATCAGTGCTAAGTTTTAGCTAGGAAAAGTGGTGATATTAGTGCAGGCATACTCTTTTCAGCCCTAAGAACAACAAGAGTTATTCATCTGTATGGGCGGGCACTTTATAGTACCATAAGTGCAAAATACACAACAATCTCCTTCTTTAGGTTTTAGTGTTGTTTCGCAATTGGTACATTTATAAAAGTATTGACATGCATACGTTGGCATTGTTTCCTCTTTTTGAAAACCGCAGTGAGGGCAGGTAATGATTGATTGCAATAAGATTGTTTTTTCCATTTGTTATTTCTTTTTTTCGCAGCATGATTCCGACGAATCGTTACATGATTTTTCTTTTTCGTTTTTATCACCAAGGATATTTATATAGTCATAGCCCTTTACTTTATAGCCTGTTTTACTGATTGCCGCTTCAATAGTTTTTACGTTAACTTTAGATTTATCGAAAGTGACCAGGCTGCTATGGTTGGCATAAGAAGTTTGATAGCCTAACACGCCATTTACTTTAGCTATTTCATTGTTTACTTCCGCTTCACAACTTTCGCAACTTATACCTTGTATGGTAAACTTTACCTGTTGCCTGTTATCAACTAATGCGGCTGTTGTTAATTGCAGTTTGGGTTTGGGGTAAAATATTTTTGCATACAGAGGAAAAGTCATCATCAGCAAAGCAAAACCAGTTACAATAGCTAAAAAGCTTTTTGATTGAAGGAATAAAGCCTTCTTTGTTGTATCACAATTGCAATCGATATCGTTTGTTGCAACTTGTCTTAATTTGAGATACCAGGCAAAGGCTAATACAGCAATTGATAGTCCTATCAGATAAGGTCTTGCATTTTCTATCCACGAAAAGTTTGCAGCAATGCTGCTACTCCCGGCAAGTAGTGCAATAGCAGGAGTTATACAGCATAGTGAAGCTGCAATTGCTGACAGAACGCCAGCACCAGTAAATGTGCCAGATGATTTTAAACTTATCATGCTGTTTCCAGTTTTAGCGTTTGTGCCTTAATATGCCTAAAGAAAGGCTTTAATATTTCATGTTTTCATTAGCAAGAGAATAATAAATTGTCTGGCCTTTTTTCCCGGTTGCAACTATGTTTCCATCTTTCAACTTTCATAGGTGTTGCGATACCGCGGGAATACTCATACCCAATATATCAGCAAGATCGCAGGGGCATAATTCTTTTTCTTCTTCCAAGTAAATAAATAATCTTCAGCCTGACTTCATTGCCGGCTAGAGCGAGTACAGCAGATAAATTACCAAAGGACTTTTTAGCAGCTTTCAGCTTTATTTTACAATCCTTTATTTGTTCATAGTCTGCAAATTGCTTGATGCAGGTGTTATTTTCCATGACATGAAGGTATGGGAAAGAATTATTTAAGCAAATACTTAAATGTAACCGGAAATTTTTTTCAGTAGCCGGCCTTCTGTATCCAATAGACGCCACCATTACAATTGCAGATAATATTTAGAAGAATATGAATAACAAATAATTTATTATTCAGGTTGCTTGAAACAAACAAAGAACTAAGGCAGGCAAGCATTCCAACATCTTTTTTGTAGCCTTATTTATAAGTATATCCGAATGACTGAAAAGTGAAATTTTTAATTTACCTACGACCTGTGGCTATAATCTTCCCCATGTACAATGGGTGCATGATAACCTGCCTGAAACTTTTCAAAATGAAGAATCAATTAAAAATGTCTTCCAATTCCTAATGTTGCAAAAACTCAGCTTAGACAGCTTACATCCCATAGTTGTAAACTTTTGTAGCCGGGCTTTTTTGTCTTTGTAGCACCTAAAGAGCACGAATATAACTATTTTCTAATTTCCACAATCCTTTAGGATTGGCGACCAGGTTCGAGATAATCCATCAGGAGATTATGCACAACTTTAGACTAATTTCATAAGTAAATAAATCTTATTCCTGTTTGCTTTGAGACAGGTAGAACCATGCGATCACATTGAATATCGAAATAGGAATTATCGTTCTCAATAGTCTTTAGTATCACTGTGAAAAGCAAAAATTATAATGGTTGAGGCAATTGTGCATTACTCCAATAAGCAACTATGGTGGCAATTTGATGCTTTAAGTCTTCATAACTATTGGGCTTTGTAAAATAACCTTGTATAGATCTTGAGTATGCGTCAACAATTGTTTGTGGATCGAAAGAGGTTGAAAGAAATATGTATGGAATGCACCTAAGCCTTAGTTCGTCACTGGAATGCACTTTGTCGCGCAATTCGAAACCTGACATTTTAGGCATGTTAATATCGGAAATTATAAGAAAAAAAATTTCTTTAGATGCGTTAAAAAATTCCAATGCTGCTTTTGCTTCTGAAAAGAGAATCAATCGATTTGGGATATTGAGTTCGCTAAAAACCGTCTGCAAAAAATCTTGGTCATCAGGGTCATCTTCAATAATAACGATTGGTCCGTTCTTGTTCATCTTTTCCAGGAGGTTAGGGTTAAAGGTGAATATATTTGAGTAAAAAAAATGTTTTTCTTTTAACTTTATTTTCATAATAGCAACCATGAGTGCTTATTTAAAACCATTATTAATGACAGTAACTCATGGAGCCAGTGCTTTCTAAACGAATCTTTTGATAATAGTTTAAAATTGATTTATAAGAAACTAAAATCGTTTGAATCCTTCGTCCTGAAAACTGACGGATAGAAATCTACGACTACTAAATATTCTGAGTAAGAGGGTTTATGATTTAATGATTACACGTTAGATCGCTGGTTATTCGTACTTAGCCTGCTGGAAAATTCCTGTGTTAAAACTTGAAAGTTTTTTTAAGCATTATAATACTCCCAGACCAAAAGGCTAAGTTTCGTAACAGATTAGTAACTATTATAACCATTCCCCACTTGCCTGATGTAACTCCATCAAAATTGGTTCATACCGATTCCGGGCAATTTTCAAATTCTATTCGTGTCATTTTCAGATTCTTCAGGGAGGTTGTCCTACCTCGTTTACCCATTATCACACCTCTTTTGGAAAAGTATTTGCAACTAATTTACTGACGACTTCTTTGAAGTGAAATTGATTTGTGAACAAGAAAAATTAAGTGTCATGCTAAGTTCAATTACCTGGGGGCAGTATCTAAGCAGTATTGCTCTCCTTTTACTTTTCTATTACGGTTTTGTTGCCTTTCGGTATTTTAAGTGGGAAATACTTGGAGTCATAGGTATCAAAAAGATCGATGGCAGTTCAGTTGCCATACCCTCGATGGCCGAATTTAAATCTTCGATGGAAGGTGAAAGCCACGAAAGCTATCTTCCCAAACCTGCAACAGATATTGATATTTCCCCGCTGGTGCAATCTTTCACAGATGAAATAACAGCGTACATACGGGAAGCTGAAAGAAACATCAGTAAAGATGAATTATTGTATTCAATTAAACTAGTAGCTATGAAATATCCAGCGCTTAAAAACGCAGATTGCAACGATGAAATGCGTCAGTTCATCATCTGGGAAGCAAACAATAAATATCCAAATATCATGCAGTCAAATGATGCGCTGCATCTTTGGCAATGATCTGAAAACTATGCTTCATTGTGCGGTGTGGATGGGTTAGTAAGTGAGTTTTGGCACAATGGAGCATTCTTTTAAATCTTCATAATTTAAAATAGAGCGTATGAAATGTGTGAGAGAAAAAAACAAAACCAGGCGACAACTGCTGAGTTTGGGAGTAACCGGCATATTGATGCTGATGTCATTTTGTGCAATTGCACAGGACGGTAACGCTGGCATTAACGAAGCCAATACCAAAGTGCGAAGCTATTTCGCTTCAGGGACCAATTTGATGTATGCGGTTGGTGCTATTGTCGGGCTAATTGGGGCGGTTAAGGTTTACCAAAAGTGGAACAGTGGTGATCATGACACCGGAAAAGTTGCTGCTGCCTGGTTTGGCAGTTGCGTCTTTTTGGTAATTGTTGCAACGGTTATCCGGTCATTTTTTGGCGTGTAAAAAAATTATTATGAGCAACAGTGTCTATCAAATCAACAAGGGCATCAACAAGTCCATCGAATTTAAAGGGCTGAAAGCGCAATACATTTGGTACCTCGGCGGTGGGCTTGTTGTGTTGCTCATTTTTTTTGCAATCATCTATATTATTGGACTGAATATTTTCTTTTGCCTGGCCCTCATTGTAAGCCTGGCAACTGGCCTGTTTATGTATGTATATAAACTAAGCCGAACTTATGGCGAACATGGTTTAATGAAGAAAGTGGCAAAGAAAGCTGTTCCGAACGTCATTAAAAGCTATTCTATTAATCTTTTCAAAAAGCAATTGCACCGTGAAAAATCTTTTTGACATATTGCCTTTGTATGGCGTAGAACATAGGTCCATCTTGTCGAAGATGGGCGACATTACTGTGGGCTTTAAAGTAGAATTGCCGGAGTTATTTACCATGAGCAATGACGAGTATGAAGCTTTTCATCATGCATGGATAAAAGCAATTAAGGTACTGCCGGTAAATGCACTACTTCATAAGCAAGATTGGTTTACAGAAACAAAATACAAAGCTGATTTTTCAAACGATGATACCAGTTTTTTAACCAGGAGCAGTGAACGTTTTTTTAATGAGAGGCCTTATCTTAATCATGAATGCTTTATATTTTTGACTAAGAAGCCCTATAACAGAAAGGCCTCGTCTTCCGTTTTTTCAAGTTTGCTAAGAAAAACAATAGTACCTGAAGAAACATTGCAGCCAAAGCACTTTCATGACTTCTTAAACCATGTCGGGCAATTTGAAAAAATATTATCTGACAGTGGATTTATCTCATTAAAAAGATTGAATGATGCAGAGTTGATTAATGTAGTAATTCAGTATCTCAACCTGCAAACCGACGGTGAAGTGATTCGTGATATTGAATTTAAACCAGAATGGATGATCGGCGAAAACCATTGCCAGTTGTACACAATGGCCGATGCAGAATTTGTACCCGGCTTATGCGGTTCAAGAATCAACTACGACAAGTATTCAACTGACAAGACAAAGTTCAGCGTTGGCTTTGCTTCACCCATTGGTCAGTTGCTTTCCTGCAATCATATTTACAACCAATATGTATTTATCGAGGACGTTCAAAAAACCATGCAAAAGCTGGAAGGAAAAAGATTGAGGCTTCAATCCCTATCAGCATATAGCAGGGAAAATGCCATTGCAAAAGATGCTACAGATAATTTTCTGAATGAAGCAATAGCTGAACAGCGGCTTACGGTTAAAGCACATTTTAATTTATTAGCCTGGACAGATAACAGGGAGGATTTGAAAAATATCAGGAACCTCTGTTCTTCGGCGCTTACACAAATGGATGCTACTCCAAAATTAGAAACTGAGGGATCTGCACAAATTTATTGGGCTGGTATTCCGGGTAACGCTGCCGACTTTCCGATGAATGATACTTTTGATTCCTTCTCTCCACAAGCATGTTGCTTTTTTAATTTGGAAACAAACTATCGTTCCTCGGTAAGTCCTATTGGCATACGGCTGGGTGATCGTTTGAGCGGCAGGCCAGTACATGTCGATATTTCTGACGAGCCAATGGATAAGGGAATCTGTACGAATCGCAATAAATTTATCCTCGGTCCTTCTGGCTCCGGCAAGTCCTTTTTCACCAACCATATGGTGAGGAGCTACTATGAAAAAGGCACACATATTGTGCTGGTTGACGTAGGCCATTCCTACAAAGGGTTGTGTGATATGGTGAATGGCTACTATTTTACGTATTCCGAAACCAATCCGATAAAGTTCAACCCGTTTTATATTGGTGAAGCTGATATACTGGATACAGAGAAAAAGGAAAGCATCAAAACCCTATTGCTTGCCCTTTGGAAGAAAGACAATGAAACCTTTAACCGAAGTGAATATGTTGCCCTTTCAAATGCCTTACAACTGTATTTCGATAAAGTGAGTGTAAACAAAAATTTGTTTCCCTGCTTTGACAGCTTTTATGAATTTTTAAAGGATGAGTTTGTTGAAGTGTTGAAAGGCGATAATGTAAAGGATAAGGATTTTGACGTTTCAAATTTCCTGTACGTGCTGAGGCCTTATTATAAAGGTGGCGAATTCGATTACCTCTTGAATGCAAGAGAAAACTTGGATTTGTTACAGCAACGCTTTATTGTATTTGAATTGGACAATATCAAAGATCATCCAATACTATTTCCGGTGGTAACAATTATCATCATGGAAGTGTTCATCAGTAAAATGAGAAAGCTGAAAGGAATACGTAAAATGATCTTGATTGAGGAGGCATGGAAAGCAATTGCAAAAGAAGGAATGGCTGAATACATCAAGTACTTATTTAAAACAGTACGAAAGTTCTTTGGTGAGGCCATTGTCGTAACCCAGGAAGTGGAAGATATAATTTCCTCACCAGTGGTAAAACAGGCAATCATCAACAATAGTGATTGCAAGATCTTATTAGACCAAAGTAAGTATCAGAATAAGTTTGACCAGATACAGGAATTGTTAGGATTGACAGATAAGGAAAAGGCGTTGGTATTGTCTATTAATAAAGCCAATGACCCAACAAAAAAGTACAAAGAGGTATTTATTTCGCTTGGTGGCGTATTAAGTAAAGTGTACAGGACAGAAGTATCGCCGCAAGAATATTTGGCTTACACAACAGAGGAAAAAGAAAAAGTGAAAGTGCAGGCTGCCGCCCAGAAGTTTGGCAGTATTGAAAAAGGAATCGCATCGTTAACAACATAAAACACACGTTATGAAATATCTCTTTTTGAGCGTTTTGATCTTTGCCTTTGGCTGTAATAGCAAAACTGAAGAATCTCAACTCGATGGCGTTTTTACAACGGCGTATGAAAACGAATTTAGCAAGGGCGATGATACATTGATAGTAAGAAAGGCAAATTCAGGGGAGGGTATTTATCAGATTGCAAGACATATCGGCGTAGTCAAAGTGTTGGATGGGAAAGAGTTTCCTAAAGAAGTAATCTCGGAAACCTGGACTTTGGAGTATGATCCTAACAAGCAAACACTGTTCGATTTAAAGAAGGGAAAAACGGTAATCTGGAACAGTGGAAAACTTACACTCCAACTAGGAAACAGGGAGTACAAGAAAGTTAGCAAGTAGTATAGAAGATAAAAATAATTGTGAACTAGAAATCGTGTGGTATGAAAAAGTTATTTACCGTGGCCGGTATCATCTTGTGCTTTATTGTTGCTCCAATGCAACAAATTCAAGCCCAGATTCCCATTTTGGAAATTATTAAAGCGGGTGTAAAAAAAGTAATCAAAGCGATTGATTTAAAAATTCAACGTTTACAAAATAAAACGATTTGGCTACAGAATGCCCAAAAGACATTGGAAAATGAAATGTCCAAACTCAAACTAAAAGAAATTGAGGATTGGGCGGATAAGCAAAAACAACTGTATGCCAAATATTTTGATGAATTATCAAAAGTGAAAAGTGCGATTGGTACCTACCAGGCTTTGAAAGACATTATTAGTAAACAGCGCCAGATCGTAAAAGAATATTCCAGGGCTTATAATCTTTCTAAGCAGGATAAGAATTTTTCAGCGCAGGAAATTGAGTACATGGGACAGGTCTATTCCGGCATCCTGGAAGAAAGTCTGAAAAATATTGAACAGGTACAAATAGTTGTAACGGCATTTGCAACTCAAATGACGGACGAAAAGCGATTATATATTATCCATACGGCTTCGGATAACATTGATCGCAACCTGGGCGACTTACGCCAATTTAACCAACAAAATATCAGGATAAGTTTACAGCGTTCCAAAGAGAAGCATGATGTTGATGTAGTGAAGAAACTCTATGGAATAGAGTAGTAATTATTTGTGTGAAAGTGAAAATGTGAAGTATGAAAACAATAATTGCGATAGCAATGCTGCTGTCATTAACAAAACCTGTGTCTGCCCAAACCTTTGCTGAATGGTTCAGGCAAAAATCAACACAGAAAAAATACTTGATTCAGCAAATGGCTGCATTGCAAGTTTATATGGGGTATGTGTCAAAAGGATATTCGATCGCAAAGAATGGTCTTAACACCATCCAGAATATCAAGCATGGAGATTTTGACCTGCACAAGAACTATTTTAGTTCCTTAACATCTGTAAATCCAACAATAAAGCGATATATCAGGGTAGCAGACATTATTTCGCTCGAAATAAATATTATCAGGCAAACTGCATCCGTTATCCGGTATTGCAGGCAATCAAATCAACTCACGATTTCGGAATTGACCTATTTCCAAAATGTTTTCGATCAACTGTTAAGTGATTGTTCCAAATCACTCGATAAACTTTTTGCAGTTATTACAGATGGAAGCCGCACGATGAAAGATGACGAGCGAATCGAAGCTATTGATAAAATTTATGATGATATGGTTGATAAGCAATTGTTCTGCAGATCGTTTGGAAATACAACAAAAGGTCTGTGCATACAACGAATGAATGAACAAAATGCAATTCTATTCTCAAAGAAATTAAATAACGTAAAATGAAAAGCTTACTTATCTTATTACTGCTGACTGCCCAAATTCCCAGTAATGTACTCTATGCACAGTCAACCGAAGCGCAACAACTACTTCTTAACGTAGAAAAATTAGCCCAGCTTAAAAAGATTCTCAGCCACATGAAAAAAGGTTATGAGATCGTAAGCACGGGCTACAATACCATCAAGGACATTTCCAAAGGAAATTTCAGCCTGCACAATGCATTTTTAAATGCATTGTTACAGGTAAGTCCAACAGTGAGAAAGTACAAACGGGTTGCAGATATTATAACCTGCCAGTCCCAGATAGTTAAGGAATACCGATCTGCATTTAATCGTTTCAAATCCACCAACCTGTTTAATTCTTCTGAAATAACATACATGGAGGATGTTTATAAAAATCTCTTTAATAAAAGTCTTCAGAATCTTGATGAATTGGGCATCGTAATCACAGCCGGGAAGTTAAGAATGAGTGATGATGAAAGAATCGCTGCCATCGATAGAATTTATGAAGACATTTCTGACAAGCTGGTTTTCTTGAGAGGCTTTAATAACGAAAGCTCTGTGCTGGCAATTCAAAGAGGAAGAGAATTGGTTGACACAAAGTTGTCAGAAAAGTTGAATGGCCTTTAGTTTTTGAATCGATTAAAAATGTGTGTATGAAAAAGTGCGTAAGAGTAATCGCTTTAGTTGCAGTAGCATTAGTGCCTAAATTATTATTTGCACAAAATGGCGGTTTTGCAGATGAAGTTAAAAGCCTGCATACGGTTTTGGAGCAACTATATACAGAAATGTTGCCGCTGTGCAGCAAGTTGATCGGTGTAGGCCGTGGTATTGCCGGCTTTGCGGCCACCTGGTATATAGCAAGCAGAGTTTGGCGGCATATCGCCAATGCTGAACCCATTGATTTTTACCCGCTGTTCCGCCCATTTGTTTTGGGCTTTGCTGTTATTATTTTCCCGTCTGTAATTGCCATGATTAATGGAGTAATGAACCCAACTGTTACTGGTACTGCAGCGATGGTGGATAATTCTAATAAGGCCATAGCTGTGTTACTTCAGAAGAAAGAAGAAGCTATTAAGAAAACTGACGTTTGGAAAATGTTTGTGGGCGAAACTGGAAGCGGTGATAGGGATAAATGGTATAAATACACTCATGTTGGTACAGACCCATCGGATGAAGGATTTTTTGAGGGGATCGGCAATGACATCAAGTTTGCCATGGCAAAAGCCTCCTATAATTTCAGAAATTCTATTAAACAATGGATGAGTGAAGTTTTGCGGGTGCTGTTTGAAGCCGCTTCGCTCTGCATAAATACCATAAGGACATTTTATTTGATTGTCATCGCCATTCTCGGACCACTTGTTTTTGGAATAGCCGTCTTTGATGGATTCCAGCATACACTGACGGTTTGGATAGCCCGTTACATCAATATATTTCTTTGGCTACCGGTGGCCAATATCTTCGGCAGTATCATCGGCAAAATTCAGGAGAATATGTTGAAGGTTGATATTGCCCAGGTAAAAGATTACGGAGACAGCTTCTTTTCTCCAACGGATACAGCTTATCTCATTTTCATGATCATTGGAATCGTTGGATACTTTACTGTACCAAGTGTAGCCAACTATATCGTTCATGCAGGTGGTGGAAATACATTACTGTATAAAGTCACAAGTCTTACATCAAGTAGCTCACGGAGTATTGTGAATTCTGCATCATCCGGTGCAGGCATGGTTGCTGATGCTTTCGGCAATGCAAAATCAAACATGAGCGGCAGTGTAGCATCAAACAGTGTAAGCGGAGGCTATTTAAAGGAAAATGGAGGTAACAAATCAAATGGTTACATGCAGGATAAATTATCTGGTAAATCTTAAGCTATGTTCAAACAAACAAAAAATATCGATACCTCATTCAGGCATATAAAGTTCTTTACTTTATTACTAGTGCTTGGGTGCTTTATCCTTTGTGGATTTGTATTGTATAAAAGTTATGAGTTATCTGCAAAGGTTCAGGACAGGATTTATATTCTTTCGGGGGATAAAGCGATGGAGGCTTTTGCATCAAAAAGGAAAGACAATATTGAAGTAGAAGCCCGAAGTCATGTTACCATGTTTCATACAGATTTCTTTACCCTTGACCCCGACGAAAAAGTGATTGAATCGAATATCAAGAAGGCTCTGTACCTGGCTGATGGCTCAGCTAAACGACAGTATGATAATCTTAAAGAGACTTCTTACTATTCGGGTATTATCTCCGGCAATATTAGCCAGCAAATTTCTGTAGATAGTATTTCATTAAGCATGAATGCAGAACCGTATTTATTTCATTGCTACGCTACAATTAAAATCATCAGGCCCAATAGCATCGTTACACGCAATTTAATAACACAAGGCTATTTAAGAAACATTTCCCGTTCTGACCATAATCCTCACGGATTCTTAATCGAAAGATGGGAGACCATTGAAAACAGGGATATTAAAACAGAAACAAGATGAAACTCTTGAATAAACAAATTAGCAAGGAAGAGATAACGGATAAAGCTGCCAGTGGCATAGCGAAAGGTATTTTAAAATCTCAAAATGGTTTTGCTAACTATATGCAGTCGTTATCAAAAAACTGGAAGGGCAAACAGCAATGGATCTTTTTGTATATCGTGTGCTTGAGTTTTGGGGGATTTAGCATTGTCGCTATTGTCAATCCCTTTAGAGCTAAGGACACTAACAGCAGCCTGATTCCAAAGCCCATTGCTGTTCCAAGAAGTATCCATCGACAAAGAAATGGTTTTGCAATTACAGAAAACGAGTTTCAGCAAGTGCAGGAGTATAAAGCAAAGCATCCAAACCTGCAGAAAGAACGGCCAGGCCTTTTTGATAGTTTAAGCATGATTGAAGAAGTCTATTATTCACAAAAAAAAATAACACAATGGAAAACAAACATTCAGTAAAGTTTTTGAGGCAGCGAAAAATGATGGTGGTATTACCCTTGTTGGTGCTTCCATTTATCACAATGGCTTTTTGGGCATTGGGAGGCGGTAAGGGAACTGGCAATGATGCCGATAAAAATAAAGTTGCAGGTCTTAATCTTCAACTGCCCAATGCGAATCTTAAGTCTGATAAAAATGAAGATAAGTTGTCGTTTTATATGGAAGCAGATGCGGATTCTTTGAAACGAGCAGAGCTGCTTAGAAGTGACCCTTTCTTCAAGGACTCATTGCAGACAAAAGTTTCTTTGATGGATGCTACACAGCATTTAAATAATCCATCAACATCAAGGAATGGGTTAAACACTTCAGTTTATCAATCCGGAGCCGATGCCAATGAACAAAAGATATATCAAAAGATAAATGAGATCAATAAGCAAATTAATGTTCCGGAAACTACTGCATCTTCTTTAAACAATATGGGTGCACCTTACCAAAAGAATGAGCAGTTTGCAAACGATGTAGACAGGATGCAGGAGATGATGCAAATGATGGATGAAAAACAGGAAACTGACCCGGAAATGCAACAATTAAATGGAACGCTGGATAAAATTTTAGACATCCAGCATCCGCAAAGAGTAAAGGACAAACTGAAAGAAAAATCGTTGAAGCAAAAAGAAGTTGTTTTTGCAATTTCAAAAATTCCAACCCAGGATAATATCAGTTTGTTAGATACAATAAAGCATAGATCAACATCGACGGTAGGCTTCTATGGAACAAGTGAAACTTCCAATCAGTCAAATAATGACCCAGCTGTAGAGGCCGTTGTTCATGCCAACCAAACCCTGGTCAATGGTGCTATCATCAAACTTCGCCTGTCTACCGATATCTACATCAACGGCACATTAATTCCAAAGGGAAATTTTGTGTATGGTTCCGCTTCGCTAAATGATGAACGGCTTGAAATAGAAATCAATTCTATCCGATTTGGCAATTCTCTTTTTCCTGTGAAGCTGGAAGTTTACGATATGGATGGACTACCCGGCATTCATATTCCCGGTGCCATTACCCGTGACGTTGCCAAACAATCCGCAGACAACAGTTTGCAATTAATGGAACTTTCTTCTGTTGATCCATCATTCAAAGCACAAGCCGCCGCCGCTGGCATCAGTGCTGCCAAAGGATTGCTAAGCAGAAAAGTAAAGCAGGTAAAAGTACTGGTTAAAGAAGGCTATAGAGTACTCCTTAAAAGCAAGAGCAATCAATAATATTTTTCAACTATAAAATAAAAACGTATGAAACGATTAGTGTGGTTGGCAATGATGAGTTTGTTTTTCGTTTCTCTTAAAGCACAAACGTCACTTTGCATTTCAACTGAAAAAACGACCAGCCTGGTATTTCCGTTTTCGATACTTCATGTAGACCGGGGTACACAGGCAATACTTGCACAGCAGGTAAAAGAATCACCAACAATATTGCTTGTGAAAGCAGCAGAAAAGGGTTTTCCTGAAACGAATCTTAGTGTCGTAACAGATGATGGAAGTGTATACTCTTTTGTTGTATGCTATGACAACAACCCGTCAACTTGGGTGTATCACCTGCCAACAAACAAGTTTGCGACGTTGGCAACTTATGCAAATGGAATCTTAGACAATCCCAGGACAATGCACGGCATCAAAGACGAACAATGGGATATTAAAGCGGTGGTCTCTGGTATTTACATAAAAAATGAAATCATGTATTACCAACTTAACATTACAAATAGCAGTCCCGTTGACTATGACATTGATGTTCTCCGCTTTTTTATCCGTGACAAAAAGAAAGGTAAAAGAACCGCCATTCAGGAAACAGATTTAAAGCCGCTTCATATTTCAGGAAACGTCAACCAGATAAAAGCTAATACTACGTCCTCTATAGTTTTCGCATTGGATAAGTTTACTATTCCGGATGCCAAATATTTAACCGTGCAGATTATGGAGAAAAATGGGGGAAGGCATTTGTCCATGAAAGTGAGTAACAAGAAAATCATGCAGGCAATCATCTTACCTGATCTGAAATGACCAACGAACATGCTATATCTGACGAAGTACTTGAATTGGTGCAGCTGGCCCTTAGTAGAGGCGATCGTTGGATGGCTTATAATCAATCACTTTATTTTATCGATAAAAGTGATGTGCATTTTTTTACATCTCAACAAGAAGCTAATGAATTTGCAAATGACAATTTCAGTGACAGGGATAGTTTTCATGTCCTTCATTTCAATTCTATGCTGGACATTTTTAAAGAGATTCCTTATAGCGAAAAAATAGTTAATGACCCAGATGCCAACGGACTGTATAATCATGAAGGCAACAATTTCACAGACGCTCTGATAGATCATATTGAGCAAAACCAATCATTATTTACATCACAATTAAAAACAAATGTTATGAACAATGAGAATTTTCAGTACCTGAGTGACAACCTCAAGTACATGGGTTTCGGTGAGAACCTGAAGCCGGAATTGGAAAAGAACCTGAAAGAAGGCAAGGGCGAATTTCAGCTGCATTACAAAGCAGAGATTAACAAAAAGCCTTTTGAAGTGACAATGAATTTCCGCAAGTCTGATTCTTCAGACATGTATTTTTTTAATAACTATCATGCTTCACTTGAAAAAGGTAATGGGGAAAAAGCTGAGCAAACTTTTTACCTGAATAAGGGTAAAGGCGTTACAGGGAAGGAAGCGTTCAATCTATTGGATGGCCGGTCAGTGCATAAAGACCTTGTAACAAAAGAAGGTCAGCCATACAAAGCCTGGATGCAGCTTGACTTTGAAAACAAAGACAAGAACAACAATTTTGAAGTAAAACAATTCCACGAAAAGTATGGCTTTGATTTGAAAGCAGCGGTTGAGAAATTCGCCATAACGGATTTGAAAGAGCTTGATAAAGAGAAGGCTTTAATGCAATTGCTTCAAAAAGGGAATGTGCAATCTGTTACTATCGAAAAAGATGGCAGCAGCCATAAAATGTTTATTGAAGCCGATCCTCAGTTCAAAAAAGTAAATCTATATGATTCCAATATGAAGCTGGTGGCAAAAGAATCAATAGAGAAATATCAATCGTTTGGACAGACAGAAGCTGGAAAGGCGGTTAAGGAAGAAATGGGAAATGATAAAAAAAAAGAGTTGAAACAGGAGCTTAAACCGGAGAAAGAAAAGGTAGAAAAGAAAAATGATAAAACGCTTTTACCTAAGAAAAGGGAAAGCAGTAAAAAAGGTTTAGGGGTATCTTAACAGAAACCCTAAACCCATTTTTTATTTTAAAAATTACAAAATGAATATCGAAAATATTTCAGCTTTAATGGGACAGTTGCAATCGTTAGGCTTTGAAAATGCAGGCTATTCACTCTTAAAGCGAATCAGTTTTAAGCCTGAAAATTTTATCCTTTCTCAAAAAATAGAGAGGGCCAAAGACAGGTTAAGCTTTCAACTATTTTTTGAAAAGGATATCAAGCAAGACATTTATGTTTTGTCACATTATGATGCTATTCTTCAAAAGGAAACGCCTTTAATTGATGCTGCCATTAATGGCATTAATACCACTAACCTGGAAAAATCAATGATAGAAATTGATTGGAAAAATGCTTTCGATTTTGTTACAAAAAAGCAATTGAATTTGGAAGATAAAACAGGCTGGGAAAAAGAACTGAAAGTTGAATCGGTGATAGAAGGCCTTTCCGAGTTAGAAAAATCGGAAGCTGGTAAAGTCGTTTCCGTAGGACTTAAACTAAAATATTGGGCTGGTATTTCATACCAGGAGTTATTTGGGAATATCAGCCCTTTAAAAAACAAGTCCGAAGTAAGCCAGCGGTTTTATGTTTTTGAAGGCCAAACAGGCATATCAGTAGATGAGGCATATCGGTTTTTACAAATCCGTTGGCTGGAAAAACAGATGCAGGCAAAAAGAAAGCATACGGATAGTGCAGAAATTGGCGAAACAGAAAAAGACAGCCACACTTCATCTGGAAGCGGACTGCTAAAAAAGAAACGTTTGGGAAGGTCCAATACCTTTAAGTCCAAAAAGCAAGTGCAGCAATAAATAAAAGATATGGAACTTTTTAATCCTATGACGGGATTTTATATGGTAATAGACAATGACCCCAGAATTGGCACTACCCATATCAGTCTTTATAGTTGCAGCAATGGAACTTGAATGGCGGGTTAAATCCCGTAATAATTACGAGAGCCGCAATTATGAAGGTTGCAAAGGTAAATGCTAGTTGTACCTATAACAATTGCATGAATAATTTGGAACAATGCTGATACATCATCTATGCACTGAAAACAAATCAATTTGATCATAACTCTATAATGCTTAAGAACCTTTCAAAATAAAAACTTATGGAAACTTTATTTATCCCGAGCGAGAATGATTTTAAAAAGTGGATTAGGGAAGCGGTGAATGACTGCCTTCGGGACTACGTAGAAAAATCCAGGCAGGGCGAAGAGCCGGAGGATGGCTTACTAAGTAGAAAGGAAATTGCTAAATTTCTTAAGGTATCTTTAGTGACTTTGACAGATTGGATGAAGCGTGGTCTTCCATCACATAAGCAAAGGGGTAGGGTTTATTTTATGAAGTCCGAAGTCCTGAATTATATCAAAGAAAGTAAGATAAATCAACTGAAGTTTGGAAATCGATTCCAAGATATAAAAAGAGAAATAGCGTAGACAAAATATAGAAAGCCCTGACCTTTGATGTTGAAGGTTTTTCTTTTTTAGGTCTTTGAAATCGTCGAATAGCATTGGCTATAATGTCGAAAAAAATTACCTTTACAATTATTAATAAGTTCTTTATTTCGTCAGAAATTTGATGCGTTCGCTTTTATCATTTGTTTGCAAATTGTGTTCTTTGTTTGCAAATTGTTTGCAAATTTGAAAAAAGGCTCTTTTTGAACTTATGTTATACTGCGAATCATCAAACAAAACACGGGACAAACAGGTAATAGACAAGTAGACATTTTTTCATCTAATGTCTATATTAAATTGAAAATCAGTTTCAATTCAGTAAGTTTTAAAAACAGGTCATAAAAAAAGCCCACTTAAAAAGTGAGCTTCTAACAGTGACCCCTCAGGGACTCGAACCCTGGACCTACTGATTAAGAGTCAGTAGCTCTAACCAGCTGAGCTAAGGAGTCTTTATCTTACCGATAAAAAAAGCAAAACTGCTGTTTTGCTTTTGGGTGCCCACGAAAGGAACATCACAAAAGGCTAAAAACGTTACTGGTATTGCATTCTATCTTTTCCAAGGTACAATTAAGGTACACGAAATGTAAAATACTGTACTTTGGAGCGCAAATATAGGTGGTAAAGAAGAATAGAACAAATGAAATGGTTTACCAATTGTACCCAAAAAAGAAAACTGGATAAAGCAGCTGCCAGAGACGGTACCCATGCATAAAGGCCAGGGGATATTATAGAAGAAATGGTATATGTTCTTATGTTAAAACTTAATAAAAACCAATACCTGGCTCGTAAATAGAACAAGCACTGTAATGATACATAAATTTAAGTTTGGAGATTATGTGCAACATATTTCATCAGGGCGTAAAATGTACATCTCGAGATTAATTTCACCGGGCGATAAATCTTCCTGCCCTATAAATATTGCAGATTGCTATGAATGCGCATGGACTGAAGGAAAGCAGGTCTGCAGAGATACTTTTAGTGAAAAATCGTTGGTATCGATCTAGTCGGGGCCTCAAATCTCTTGCGCTTACATCAAGTTCATTTGCAATTTTATTTATTATTTAGATAAAATATTCAAAGTGATATTCTTGACCACTTTTTGAAATAACACATCGTCTACCCATACAATAAGGAAAATCCCACCGACTAACATCACTAACTAATTTATCACTGAATTGCTTTCTAAGTTGTTCTTCTGTACCATAAGTTGAAATGAATATATTTTCATCTAAATGAACGTTTAGTTGAAGCCATAACACTGATTGAACAGCAATTTCTTTAGGATGAAATTGAAAATCTACTATGGTTGCAATAAAGTGATGCTTTCCCATTCCCTGAATGTAACTGATTTAACTGCCATAAGTGGAACTGATATTTTTGATTATAAAAAGGGCTACCTGTAAAGACAGAGCCCTTTATGGAACCGTACCCCTAAGAAAACTAAATGCTTTGTTTTTATTGACTGGCTATTATTTGAAAGATAAAGAAGGGCTGATGTTGAAACACCGCCCTGAAATAGTGTATTCTATGAAAACATATTAAGTAAGATAGTGCTTATATTTTTTATATGCAATAGTTATAATAAAATATTCCAGTCATGCTTTACAGGTTAGAAAAATGGTTCTGCTATCAACATACCTTAACTGATTGCTTTCAATGATTGATGAAAAAGGCATACTTCCAGTTTCATTTTGCCTGGTGGAAGGAGTGGAAATTTCTTACGATTTTACCTGTGTCCATTTAGATATTTTATCCATTAGATTTTTTACATCAAAAGGCTTAGCAACATAATCATCAGCACCACAGGCAATATACTTTTCCTTAAGATTTAAACTTGCAGATACCATAATTATTGGAATGGCGCTGTGCGTTTGTTTTAATTCTTTGAATATGTCCCTGCCGTCTTCACGGGTTAAATAAATGTCAAGCAGGATAAGATCAGGCTTAAATTCTTCTATAACTACTTCTAAATTTTTCCCTGTACGTACTACCGTTACATTATGACGATACGCAGCAAACAACTGTACATACATATGTGTCAAATCAATTGAGTCTTCAACAATCAGGATGTTAGACATGGACAAATTTTCAGAGAAAAAAAGATTTTTAATCTATATTAAACGCCTTAAAATCACATTAACGTATGATTTACATCTTTTTTATTTTTTCCCCGCGACCATAATCATCCAAACATACAGGCAGGATTAAATTGATGTGTAAGTACAGATGTAAAGACACTGATTCCCATCAGTTGGCAACCTTACAAAAAATTTTCGTTGTAAGTTGCGTACTAAATGAAAAGCCATGGTTTTATTTCGTCCTCATCATTCAATTTTCACCCAAAATAATGAAGGGCTAATTGATGACATCCCAGATCAATCAATTCCTGACATACAGGAATACAGGCTTTGCAAATTGCTTAACTCAAAAGAAATTAAAGTCAGTTGTTCTTGTCACCCCAAAATCGATTCGATTATCCTTGTAAATGCGATGTCTGGAATTTTTGAGTATTCGATTGAAACTTTTTGCTGTGGATCTTTTAAGCGGCAGATGGAAGACATAATTTTTTTAAATAAAAATGTGTATCACAAGGCATTAATCAGAGAGTAGGGTATTTCAACTCCTTTTTTACATTCAATCATAGGTCTCCAAATGATTTTCCCCCTGCTGTATTTAGAAACCTAAAAGCCTTTAATATTTCTGTGTAATGCAACTTTATTGGCCAAACCCGTTAACAGGGTCTTCCATTCCGATCTTGATAAGCCTTTACTCATTGCTTACCGCATTTCCATTTACTACCATCAGTAAAGGCAACTTCATAAGGCCAGGCCAAAACAATTTTTTTTCCATCCCGGCTCATAATACTCCATTCGCTTGTTTGTGTTTTACCAGGCCTTATCTGTTCATCATGAAAGCCACTACCAAAGCCAGCTAGTAAACCAGAGCTCCCCATGTCTGCAGGCTCCCCGAATGCATTTATTCCATACCATCTGAAACGGATAGCCTGAATTTTTTTATCAGAAACATTTTTATAGGTTAACGAAATGTCTTTATAATTTGAATACTCTTGCTTTACCAGTCGGGATGACAAGACTTTTACCGGTGCTTGTGACAATCCCAAAGTATCAAATAATGCTTCTTTGGTGCTGGCTTGTATAAGACTGTCTGTCATCTTTTTTGCTTTCAGTTGAATGTCTAGCGGGTAGTCTTCAAATTTTTTTTCTTTTTGGGGACCGTTGCAAGAGAAACAGTAAACTGAAATGATAATGGCGAGCAATTTTCGCATAAGCTGTTAGGATTAAAAAAATTAAAAAATGGGTACGCCAATAATACAAATTAAAATTTTATAAAGCAATGTTCTGAATGCATTTAGCACTAATTTCAGAAGGCAAGTGTCAAAGGCGATATTCGACATGATACCCTGCAATCTTTCGTTATTAGGAAAATATCCAGGTAAAGACAATAATGGTCTTATATTTGGGTTTAATGAAAATGCCCCACAGGGTCAGACTGTAGGGCATAAAAAATCCGGTTAAGAAACCGGGGTAAAGCCTTAATAAAGGCCATTCTTAAAGGAAGGTTACTTCCATCCGTAAACTGTGAAATTTACCTATTTACAATGTCTGCAGGGAAACTTGAATACACCCCCGCCGGCCTTGTAAACTCTCTTCCCTTTGATTGTTCTCCAGGGAGAGAATACCCATCCGTCTGTACAAGAACAGACTTGTTTTTTGAAATTCATGATGTTCGATAATCAAATGAATTACGCAATGTGCCAGACTACAGAGCGTCCAGCGGCAGCCCACTGCATAAACATGCAGATACAAAAAAGCCCTGGTTAATTACTCCGGGGCTTTAATAGTTTTAAACAATTTTTTTTCACATAAACTCAAATCAAAGTATGATTTTCATGTTTGATGCGTATTCATTGTCTGAGATTATCGAAGTTGCAAAGTAAGGAAAACTACTTTACAAAAGCAATAACCCAATAGCGAATAATTACATAAATAGATGTTATAGGGGGAAATACTTAACCTTTTCAAGTATTGTATTCACAATATCAACACATTTTTGACGATGTTGATAAATTCGTGTTGAAACTAAGAACCGGATGCTTAGTTTTGATCCAATATTTCAAAGAGCCTCTACTCTTAAGATAAGCCCTCCCGCGAAGAGGGCTTTTTGATATCTGCAAACGTACCCCTTATAAAGACGAATTAGTTTTTTTTTGTTTCCACAGATGTTGATTACTTTTTAAAAATCTACTTCTCGGCAAATGGATGACATAAAAGCTATTTCTTAAAGTGCTGACATCCAAAATTTTTTGTCTTAACTTACCTAAACAAAAAGCACAAGAACCAATGCAATAGTACTATCGGTTTTTATTGGCTGCCGTAAAAGTTAATCACAGAATTTGTTAATATCGCATGAAACCTTTATGTACAGCGTATTGTGTTGGGTATACATTATTTTTACACCACATTTTAACTATTTGGGTATAATAAAATTTTCAATTACCCAGAATTGCATTTTATATTCTCAATCCAATCGGGTAAAACATTGTTACGGCATAACGGAGCTTACTATAATTCAAATTGTACGTTCAGTTAAAATGCTGCTCTTTTAGGTACCAACGCGGCTGCTTGGTTACCAAGAAGCCAAGAAGATACGGTGCAAGGGGAGCGTTTAGATCGGCTAGAAAAAGAAATGCAAATTCAAATATCCCAAGCTTCAGTCTTTCATAAAGCTGTGAATGATTCTTTAAAAATGTCACATAGATAGTTTCTTCCTAAGTGGCACCTTTATATTGCCAAATGAGTTAATTTTTCCTTGCAAAAGATCCTTAAAAATTATCTCTGCTGATTCAAGAATATTTAAAAATGATCACATCACTTAAAAAATCGATTATGGCAGATGAAGCCCGGCATAGAAGAATAAAAAAAGTAATTCCAGAAATGTACCCGATAAAAGCCTGGTTAAGTACTGATGAAGCCTGTAGCTTTATGAATATGAGCATCAATATTTTTCTATCCATGGCGCTTGATAATAACCTTACTGTCTCCCAAGTTGGCGGCAAAAAATTTTATAAGGTGAAAGAGCTTAACGCGGTCTTTGAAGATCATATTATCATCAGGCAGGTAAAATAAAAAAAGCCGGCATCAAGCAGGCTTTAATTTAATAAATTCTATGTCAGCGGTAATGTTGTAAAGACTACCGATAAATTTCATAACCCCGTAAATAATCATTTACTTGCTTTTCTGACTGTTCTTTTGATTGGTTACCAAGGTCATCATGACTGATAATATCGGTCATGAAAATTGGGTAATCAGCATCGAAAATGTCATATTCGCTTTCTGCTAAAAAATCAGGAGGGTAACAAATTCGAACAGCCTTACCATCCCAAAGAATATCAAATGCCTGCTCAGGCGTTAATGATTCCCTATCATCATGTACAACCATTGTTGCACTTTCATACACTTTATTCATTTGCTTTTGTTTGAGAGGGTTTCTAAAAACAATGTCTTTTGTCAATTAAGATGTTCATCCATGAACTGCCGAAGGGCCCGGCCGTCAAACGTTTTTTCTGTTGCCACAGGCTTATTATATTTTTCAAAAAGAGGGCATGCTTGCTTTAACTCTTTTTCTCTAAAACAAAGTATCGGACAAACATCTCTGTGGGGGCAATTCGTGCACCTGGTATCGGGTATATTTCTGTATGATGTCATAAAAATATTTTAAGTGAGTTTTAATTTAATGCCGGGTGGCAATCATTTTTGGGTATTTGTTGATGCTTGCAGTTTCATTAAGTAGGTCATTGTATTACACTTTTTCAGGGACTAGCTTTATGCCGGTTACCAGGTCATACAACATCGTAAACTGCATGGCAACTTTTTCCTTTTCTTCATCCGATATATTAACGCCTGGCTGTTTAAGATATAAGCCCTGGAGATCAAATAACAAAGAGCTAAACTCTTTTTTTGTTTTCTTTCGATATGTACAGCAAAAAAATTCAATGGATTTGTTGTTCTGCTTGATAATTTTTTTTCTACTTTTCATAAAATATACATTTGTTTAAGGTGATAGTTTATTATTATTTTTCGTTGATTACATCACAAGAAGTGAAACATTTTGTTTCACAAAAATAGGCAAATATTTAATAAGTGCAACAAATTGTATCATTTTTTATTTATTTTTTTTACCTTTGGTTGATGACACTGAAAGAGGCATTCACGGAGTTAATGAATTCCGATGAATTCAAAAATATGGCTAAAGAAAAAGACGCGGCCGGCGGTAAGTACCGCGTGTATTTAAGCAGATTTAAAAAAGATCAATTAAAGATTGGAGCCATTGCTGAATTACTTATTAAGCATGGATACACGGTTGAAGCAGTTAAAAATGGATCAACTAAAGTTGCCAAAAAGAAAAAATAGGTTACCTATTACCACTGCACATGTTAAAAGTTCTTTCGGTCACTAATCGGGACCGAAAGAACTTCCAACATTTTACAGTAATTTCCTAAAGTCATTGTCAGCAGATGACAATAGCTTAAATACCTGGCTTGCATTAGTACTTAAATTTATTCCAGCCTGCATTAAAAAGCCTTTATACACCGCTCCATTAAAAACAAAGCTGAAACATTTACTAGGATTGTTTTCCAAAGCTTGCGGCATATTAATTGGCACTTTTACTTCAATCTCCATATATTTTGGAATAAAGAGTGGTGCATCCAGGTCACGGATTACAATGTCAGCATTAAGATCTCGTATGAAAGCGCCTTGCCTGGTATACACTTTATCATTTTTTTCAGTTGTTTGAAAAGGCAAAAGTTTATTTTCAAAGCCCTGCATCATACTACGGATCCAGTTTCCATGCTTCCGGATGATATCAGCTACAGTCATATCTTCCAAATTAAAAACGGTGCCAGGACTCAGCAAGCCGGTTATCTCATCATACACACCTCTTTTTAATGCATAGGCGCTTATTCCGCTAGTGGTAATTGTACCGGTTACTGTTTCATTTACCAGAGTTTCAGCAACGGTAACATAAGTAAAGCCAACCACCAGCCAGCTGGTATTTGTTACTGTATAGATACCGGCATTCACGCCACTTGCCAGTGTTATCTGTGTACCTGGTTGCAATAACCAAAGCGGTATCTTTATTGTATGTGGTGCCGTTACTTCATAGGCAGTTTCATTCAGTAAGGCAAAATTATACGGCACATCTTTGCCCACATTTACCAGCCATACGTCATTGTCACTATCTGTATCGGTTGTTGTTTTACCGTCAAAATTAATACGGGTATACTCAAAGCCGTAGCTATCCCGGCGGTATGGACTAACCATATTGAATTCGCTTACAATACGGGTAATTGGGCTGCTGTACAAATATGTATTGTTGAATTCATCCCGACCGTTGATATCGGTGTAATCTTTCGCCTCACTGCCAAATTTGAAGGTGTTGGCCATAAAGTCAACAGCATACTGAATTTTCGGTCGCTGCTTTATTTCTCCTAGTGGAAAAGGATTACTGCTGTCGTAATAATGCTGTTTTGCTTCCAGGGTTAATTTATTGCCTTCAACCCCCATGCCTGCATTAAACTGTACATTAGCCGCTTTAAATAAATCGGTCATTTTGCTTTTAATCTTGGCAGTTGTAAAGCCGCGAATGGCATCGCCACAAGTGATACAGATATTTTTATTATCAAACAATAACTGGCTAACAGCATCTTCCGGATCCCCGGTAATTTTGCCGGTTAGCTTACGGTAATAATCATAAAGCGTAAACATTTTTACAAATGTTGGTCTAAACCTGGTAACATATTTTATTTGTAAACTGCTGCCATCAGTAAACTCATAGCTATATCCACTAGTCATCTCTGTTAACGAAATTGTTATCAGAAACAGCTTGCCGTCCGGCGGCACGGTAATGGTAAACGCTGGACTGTAATCGTAAACTGTTGCCGGGTCAGGATATAGCAAAGGGATTGTTTGAAATACTTCCCCCCAGCTGGCAATTATTTTTTGTTCAAGCCAGGAGGGGTGCCCGGCTGAAACTTTAAATTTAACTCCAACCTTCACTGGTATTTCAATAACAATTGGAGTTGTATTTTCATTTTTGAAAAAAAAGTTGGAAGATGTTGCGATGTAGCTTGCCAGGGCAGTAGGGCTGTTGAATGGGTCAATTTGTTCGAAGTATTCATCCACTGCAACAGTACCTGAAGAAACTCCCTCTGAATTCAACAACGAAAGATTTGTTGCTGTTGTCCCTTCTTCATAAGCCACACCATCGACTATTGCAAAATTGTTCTTTTGTTGCAAGGAAATGCCATCACAATATACATTGATTGCATCGGGGTCATCCATCGGAATAGGGTATTCTGTTCCTTCATTTGCTTTTAATAATTTGCTGATTCCTCCTTCCATAATATTTATAGTGATTTTAAAATTGTCATCAATTAAAGAACTAAAGTCTAAATCTCCTTTGTAAAGAAATTTGTATTGGTAAGCAAAAGTTGTAGGTGTAAGTTTTAAATGCAGCTGAGTAAAAAGAATGAAAAGTTTTCGCTCAACATTTTGATTTAAAAAAATGCTTCTTAATATTTTGGCTCCTTCTTTGACAAATCCCAGCTTTAAACTGAAATTTCTTACAACTCCATGGTTTGTGATATTTCGTTGCCAGCCTATTGCAATATCATTCCATCCATCCGGGCTATTAGGCAGCGGCCAGCGTTCACTGGTGCTAATAACGGCGCCATTGTCAACTTTCATGGTGCCGCCATCAGTGCGCTCGTCATCTACTATAAACATTTTGAACTTCTTCATTTTTGTAATTTTCTGTTACTGTGTAGTAATATTTATAAGGTTTTATAAGGTTCTGACTTATTTCGAACTACGGTTTTCAGCTCTTTAAATCCATTCGACGCAATACTCACTGATGCATAAAACTCAGTTGATGTAACTGGCTTTTCGTTAATAAAGAATTCGCTTGCCAGGTTTCCATGAATCTTAATTGTATAATTTTTCGGGAAAATATCTTCCAGTTTAATTTGCCCGGCTGATAGTGCTTTCAGCAGCTTTATTTTTTCTAGTCTACTCATGATCCGGATTTCTTTAAACGTTCAATAATAGCATCTAGCTGCGGCTCAGTCAACGCGTCAAAATCCAGTTCAATCACTTGCTTATCTCTCCAAAGATCTTTTTGTCGATTTTTTAACCAATTCATTGCGGCGCCGGCATCGGGTGGTAAATGTTTTGTTACAATTTTTTTCTTATAGGTATCTTCAGCCTTTATTTGGCCATCTGAAGTTATTTCAAGGTTTTGCTTGCTATCTACCTTTTCGTAAGTAATCTCATCATAATCGTATCCCTTTGCCCTTTTAAAAAAACTTTCAGCAATGGTTGCATCAGCTATTTGCTTACCTGCCATGACTGACCCGAAAAACCCTGGCTTTTGTTTCTTCCAATTGGTTATGGTTTGTTCATCTACACCGAAATAAAAAGCCAGGTCTTTGTCCGTAAAGCCCAAAAGGCAAAGTTTATATGCTTGGTGTGCAAACTCCTTTTTGTACTTTGTAGGCGCTCCTCCTTTATTTCCGTCTGGTAAAAAGTCTTCTAAATTTCCGGGCATTTACGTCATCTTTAAATTGTTTGCAAAAAGCTTATTCTTTCAATTATTCATAGTACTTTTTGAGTTTTTGAAAGCGATCTTCTAGCGTCACTCCATCAATTCGTATATCGGTGATGAATTCTGAAACTGTTTCAGAGGCTTTTGTAATTTCCTTCATGTAGGTTTCATGATCAACCGGCCGACCATTAATAAAGCTCACTCCATCCATGTCAACACTTGAAATATGGATTGAAAAAACCTTTGGTTTAAAATCTTCAACAGTAATTAAACCGGCCTGCAGTTCTTTTAGCATGCGTATTTTTGCCAGTCTGTTCATTTAATCAATTTCTTTTTAACTTTTCGAAATGTGCCGGCACCGCTCCTCAACGGCACCGGCACGATAACAGAAAAGCATTACTGCTATTTATCAACGTATAGCACCCCGTGAGTTTTTTCCAACTCTGCTTTGTATATTTCTCCATTATTTATAGCAGCAGTAAGTATTTCGTTTTTGCTGATGCTATGTAAATGACCTTCATCTGTAATCGCTTTAATACTTGCCTCTCTTGATGTTTCAGGCAAGCGACCAAACTTTATATCTGCCTGTACTTTTATCAGCTGCTTTGCAAGTGCTGGTGTTTTATCATTCATACTGTTCTCTTTTTTGAGTGTTTAATATTGAATTTCACTGATCAAAAACTCAGTCTCCGCACCTGGTAGAAGATATAAATCACAATCCAGATTGCTGTGCACGTTGGCGCCGGAGTTTAACGCTAGCGCTTCATCTGGTGTGATGCTTGTATCTTTTACTTTGCTGACTTTTTTAAATGTAACCGGACCGGCTTGCGACAGACCTGCGTTTGCGCCGTTATCTGTAAACACCATGTCTTTTGGTGAGCACTTCCATTGTTCGTATGTTTTGTTTGCCATAGTTATTGTTTTTGCAAGCTTGAATAATCGATTTCATCCATGGTAAATATGTCCTTTTCACCCGGTACCAAATACAGTGAAACAAATGTATTCTGGCCGTGTTCAACCATGGTGTTTAATGTATTGGCTTCTTCTGGACTTATTACCACCCGGGCACGTAGCCTTTTCAGTTTTTCAAACCTAATTTTCCCCGTTTCACCTTCTCTAAAATGCACACATCGCATTTCCCATTCTTCAAAAAAGAGCGGGTTTTTATTTTCTGCATTCCTGGCTTCAGCTTTGTTTTTTTGTTTTTCTAACATCTTTTGTTTTTTTAAATTTTATGAATTCATTTTATTATAACAAGAGGCAGGGGGTAATTTCAACCCCGCTAACCTCCTAATTATGCATTCGTTGTTTAACTTCGTTCACCTTCGATTTATTAAACTATTTATGCCAGTCAAAATTTTCAACTTTATTTGCATGTACTGTCAATGCATCATCAAACTCAGGTGAAATCATACTTTTACCCGGATTTTCTTTAACCCATCTTTCTTCGAACTGGCTATAATTTTTAATGTCAAATACTTGATCACTATTGCCATTTTTTCCGGGTACCTCTGCCAGCCATTTGCGTTCTCTAAAATAATTTTCAATAACCTCGTCCGGGGGTACTGGATTGAATGTTCTAGTATCTCTTATTTCAACTCCGTTTTTACTTGATACAATTCCTCTGTCAGTAATTTCAAAACTCAGGTCATTTGAAATGATCATAAATAAATCATCATCGGATAAAACTGCCTTATGACCCCGTGGAATCCAGCCTACTATTTGTTGTTTTGTAATTGACATTTTTGCTTTTTAAAAGGTTAGAATTTTTTAAGTAAATAATAATTTCCGTACCCCGCAATAGCATGCGCATTAACGATCTGTTCATTCAGAGTTCTTGCATTTTTGATTGATATGCGGGTACTAACAATTGGAGGTTCATATCGGGTTTTGTCGCCTAAGCTTCTTAATTGTATTCCTATAAAATCCACCGGGCTGCCGTCCATCCCTTCAAATCTTACTTTCCTTACTGGTTTCGCCATGTATTTATCAAACCAAAAAGTATCATTGCTGTGCGGCCCAAATCCCAAAGAAGGATCTAACGCCTCCAATTCGGCAAGATATCTTTTGAATTCGTCACCAACCAGGTTGGCATAATCGAAATCATTATTGATTATTGAATTGGGATTTTGCGGATCAAATACTTTTTCCCCATTTGTGGACAACCGCTGTTCACTCTTTACTGGCTCTGCGATGGCGGCGAATATTTCAGCCTTGTCTTCAACCGTAAATTCTTCTTCGTCCATCAGTGCAGTAATATTTTCATTGGTAGCGCCTTCGTTTAAAAGATTGCGGTATTTAGTAACGGCTTTCTTCTTGGTTGTTTGGTGTAACATTTTTTTTATTTATGGTTATGTATTAATTTACTTTCTTAAATAGTTTATACTTTTCGCTATAATCAGCTTGCATACTTACTTTCATGAGGCATAAAAATTGATTCCAACCCTTCACTACATTTTTCTTTAAAGAACTGCAGCACGCCAAATCGCTTCTTAAACTTCATAACTGTTTCGTTGGTTTCTTCAATAGCATTTAGCTGCATATATTGTTTTGCTGCTTCGGCAATGGCTTTAAAATCATCCGTAGTAAAGGTTACCAGGCCGCAACGTTTTAAGTAATCATAGTGCAATGCGTCAATACTGAGGACCGTTACTTTACTTGCATCTTCGCACCAGCGTTCGTACAAATAGTTTAGTTCCCGCTCATCTTTACTGCCTGTTTTTATGCTTACGGCTGCGGGAACGTCTGGCTGCTGTACCGGGCTATCAAACTTGCCTGTTCGCTCCCGGGTTATCCAATTGTGTGCTGCACTATGCCAGTCTACCAACTTTAAGCCATTGCTTTGTTTCCAACCGTTGGCATTATAATGGTTATAAAATATGCTGGCTTGTTCCTGGCATTTTTTCGCCGGCCAGTATCCTGGCTTCTTAGGGCTACCAATAATTTTTACAAAAAATTCATAAGCTTCATCTTCCGTTGGTGCAATAAATTTTTCGGCGCGGGTATTCTTCTTTTGTAGTGCAGCGGTCGGCTGGTCTAATACTAATGGCATTTCATTTACCGATTCAATTAAAACTGGGTTTTGCGGGGGCAATTCATTTGCCCCAATATTTGTTTCTTTTATTTCATTTACTATACTTTGCTTTACTTTACTTTGTGTGGTTTCTTCCCCAATTAATTGCATCGGCGGTGTAGTTTCTTGGTGGGTAACAGGGAGTGTATCACCTTCTAAACATATAAGCCGGTGTATTTCTTTTACCATGCTAATCTTACGGCCGGCCTCCTTTACTATTTTGGACCATCTCTTCTGTATTCCTTTAGAAGTTAAAATCTGTAAACTATCAGATAAATTCTTGTCGAATATTTTTATGTCATCTGAATAACATGTTGCAAGTACTTCTTCCAAAAGCTGGATATCAATGGCATTGTTTTTACAAAAAAGCATTTTGTTAATATTGCTCCATTCGCAATAATAGCCGCCAGGACCACCGTAAATATGTTTCCAAAGCTTGTGCACTATTGCATACCCGGGAAGACCGTGCATGGCCTCGACATACTGCAGGTTGTCATCATCCTTTGTATCCTGATTGTAATATTTTAGACTGTTGTCTGTAGGCCTGGCCATAATAATCTATTGCCTTTTTTTGATTACTAAAGATGGATGATTAGGATTGGTAGACAGATACCAGGCTGGAAACTTTGTTTGCTTACAAGTGTTTCTTTTAATCTGCCATAGAAGCCCGCATTTTTCTAAACTTCTTTTATGACGGGTAATATTTTTATGAGGTATTTCGGTTGCTGCTGATACCATAGCAGCGGTTGCAGTATGCTTTAACAAATACTGCTGTACTATTTGGCATTCGGTATAATTTCTTTTATTTTTGCTATGCTTATTTAAAGAATTTATCCCGGTGTGAGTTGCATTCATGTCGGGATATTTTATTTGTGAGTAGTGGCATAGGTTGCAGCTTCAACCTGTTTTTCCGAATGACTAGTTTTAGGATTTGATAACATCCAGGTTTCTAATTTTTCCTTTTCAAAAAATATTTTTTTGCCGTTGGGTTTGCTAAATGGTAGTATGCCGGCACTGGTCATTTTATAAACAGTGCTCTTTGCATATCCTAAAAATTTAACACCTTCTTCAAAGCTCAATACCTTCACATTTGATAAATCCATTTCATTAAATTTTAAAAGTGATTTTGATTTAACGTCATTACGATAGAATAAAATTCAACAAAATGAAATGAAATGATAAGACCTATTTAGTGAGGTACGGGCAATAAAAAAGCCTGCAAATGCAGGCTTGTAAAGGAAAATATTAATTATTAAATTAGTGGTACCGTACCGTACGGTCTCTATTTAAAATTTACTTTAAGTAATTTTTTGTGCACTTCTCTTGCTGCCTTCTTGGAACTTTCTAACTGATTTTCTATGTCAGTGCCATATTTAGACAAAGCAAAGCTGATTACTGTTTTTCTGCATGTTGATCCAGACTCAAAATATTTGAGATCAAATAGCAATTGACAAAAGGCAGCACATTCAATCAAATCTACTCTTTGCTTCCAATTAGATAATTTACTTTCAATTTTTGATTCAATTTTCTTTAAGTGATCGTGCAATTCTGACTTTATTAATTTTTCCCATTTGTCCGAACCCCTTGCTGGATCTGTTTTCGATTTATCGATTTCATTGTTGTTGTCTTTAATTTCTTCCTCTTTTAGTTTGCTGAATTTTAATAACTCATTTTTTAAATACTCATAAAATAAAAAATATCTACCGTAGACAGCCGCGGTGACAGAACTGTCATTTAGCTGGCTGTAATCCATTAAATAACCTTCATAAAATTTGTCGATAAATCTATTGTATTCGGTAACCTCCTTACTAGGCCTTTCATTGCTTTTTGCGATTTTAATCCATTCCCCAATTTCAACTAGCTCTTTTGAAATAGTGGATTCATTCCAAACGATCCAACGCTCTTCAAAAAGGTGCTTTTGATAGGCGAATTGTATTTCTGCGTAATAATCCTTTAATAAATTTAATGCTGATTCGGGATCGCTTGGCCTGGGTTCTTGTGTAATCTCAGATCCTTCAATAAATCTGCAATTATCAATTTTATCAATGTCACTTTGAGTTATGACATGAGGAATTCGGAATTTTTTTCTAAGTTCATTATGAATTTCAGCAAATGCCAAAAATGATTTTGTTTTTCTTTCGGTATTGTAATCTAAATTGGCCATTAAAGTTCAAAGTTTAGTTTATCAGTTCCTTTTTGTTTCATTTCTTCAGCTGCCTGCACGTAACGCATGGTTTGTGCAGTGCTCGAGTGCATTAACAGTTTTGAGGTTGTCAGTATATCAACTTCATTAAAAATTAAATTGGTGCCATAGGAATGACGGAGATTATGCCAGGTAATTTTTTTATTTATTCCGGCTCTTTCAACCCAGGCTTTCAATGTTTTATTTGCTCCGTTTGCTGTTGGTAAATTAAATATCCGTTCCCGCGCCGGACCAACTTCGCCCAATAGCTTTAATGCAGTTTTATTTAATGGGATCGTGTAGGAATTGTTTTCTTCTTTGAGTTTGGACCTGACAATTTCCAACTGGCTACTATCAAATTTTATTTTATCCCACGTCAACTGTTTTATATCAACCCATGCAAGCCCTGTGACAGTACTGAACAAAGCCGCTCGTTTTACTTCACTGCTTTCTGTAGGTGTTGCGGCAAGCGTCGCAATTTCGGCAAGTGTTAAAACATCCTTTTTGTTTGCCTTTCCCTTGGCCTTGCGTTCAACCTCATCCAAAATATTTGATTTTAAAAAGCGCTTCCGGTAGGCGTTTTTAATCATTTTTTTAAACCGGTTGAAATATGACTTTGCACCTTCGCCGGTGCTCTTTGATTGCAGGTAGTCTATAAAATCCTCAATCAATAAGGCTGTCAGGTTTCCAAAGGTTAACCCGGATTTTTTTTCTAGTATAAGAAAATCAGAAAACCGGTTTAACACACCCTGCATATTTCGCTTGTCTTTTTTCGTGTAGGCGTCAACATACGTTTGCATCCAAACGGTAATGATTGTCTTTTTTGCAGCATCACTATCCATGTTGTAATTGTTGCCTTCAAGTTCAATGGCCCTGGTTAACCTTATTGCTTCGGCCTGCTGTAGGAGTTCTTTGTTACTTTCACGATCATTGAGGTTTGAAGGTTTTGCAAGCTGTAAATGCTTCAGTGTTTCAATGGTGTGCTTGCCGTCTTTGTAAATATCTAATCTTAATGAAGTGGTGCCGTTGGCATTTTTTCGCTTTCTTAATGTCACACTCATTTGACTTTGGTTTGATTTTCTTTTCTCTAAGGTATGAAATATTTTAATTAAAATGTACCTCGAGGTTCAAATAAGGTACAAAAAATGAGAAATAAATGTATAATCAAAGGAAATGAAAAGAAAGGGGATAGGCTGAAAAGTGCGTGAATGCTACGTTTGCGGGCATAAAAAAACCAGCTAAAAAGCTGGTTTGGTGCCCACGAAAGGAATCGAACCTTCACACCCTTGCGAATGGCAGATTTTGAGTCTGCTGCGTCTACCAATTCCGCCACATGGGCATTTATCTAACGGGTTGCAATATTACATCAATCAGCCAACCTGTCCAAAATACGTTGCAAATATTTTTTCTTAAAATAATATTCCTTCACTTTTAACAGGTCTGCAGTTGTAACTGTAGCATCATTATAATTTTCAATAATGGCTTTTACGCCGGAGTAGATCTCCCTTTCAAAATCATGTACGGCGGCGGCTGAATCATCGCTTAGTTCTTCATTCAGTTCCATTACCTCCATTAAAAAATCAGGTGGCAGCTGGTATTTTTCTTCTTCTTCCAGCAATCCCTTTAATTGCAGTACATATTTAATAGTACTCTCCTTATCTTTTAAAATTTTTAACGCCTTATTTACTGCAGACGATTTCTCAAGGGCGTCTTCCTGCTCTTCGTCGGTAGAGTGAGTAAAATAGTCGGGGTGATATTTTTTTTGTAATTCAAAATACTTTTTTGCAAGATGGCTATCGTCCACCTGCAAACTTACGGGCAGCTCAAATAAGTCAAAATAATTCATTGCGCAAATGTCAAATTGTAATAATAAAATTCCAAATTATAGTTACCCCAAAGTAGTAAAAAGTACAAATTGGTAAAACGGTATCAGTATATGTAATACCTTGCCGGTTTAAAAGAAGGCCATGCTAAAAATAGGTTTGATCAGAGAAGGCAAAGTACCCTGCGATAGCCGTGTAGCGCTTACGCCGGCGCAATGCAAGTGGCTGCATAAAAATTTCAAGGATATACGGGTTACTGTTCAGCATAGCGCCAGCCGTTGTTACAGCGATAAAGAGTACCAGCTGGCAGGTATACCTGTGCAGGAAGATATGAGTGCGTGTGATGTACTGATGGGCATCAAGGAAGTACCCGTTTCAATGTTGATTGATGGAAAAACTTATTTCTTTTTTTCCCACACAAAAAAATTACAGCCATACAACAGGGAGATGATACATGCCATGGCTGAAAAAAAAATTACTTTGATTGATTATGAGTGCCTGGAACATGAAGACGGCACCCGGATTATTGGGTTTGGTTTTTTTGCAGGTATAGTCGGTGCGCACAATGGTATGATGGCGTTTGGCAACAGAACCAATCTTTTTCACCTGCAGCGTGTTTATGAAGTAAACAGTTTTCAAAAGCTGATACATACTTATTTTGGTTTAAAAGTGCCGGTAATAAAAGTAGCAGTCACCGGCAGCGGGCGGGTGGCGCATGGCGTGCTGGAGATAATGAATCTCCTGGGCATTCATGAAGTGGAGGCAGAAGATTACCTGCAAAAGAAATTTACTTACCCTGTGTACGTTCATTTAAAAGGGGGAGACCTGTATGCTCATAAACAAACAGGTTTGTACAACCGAAACGACTTTCACCTGCATCCGGTCAACTACCGGTGTAAATTTATTGATTACGCAGGCGAAACAGATATATTACTGAACGGTATTTACTGGAACCGGGATATACCCCGGTTATTTGAATTAGCAGATATGCAGGCCAGCAATTTCAGTATTACCACCATTGCTGATATAACAGATGATATACATGGATCGGTGCCCTGCAACCTGGGCGAAAGTACCATTGCAGAACCGGTTTACGGCGTGGATAAAAATACTTTTGAGCGCACTGCACCCTATTTGCCCAACTCTGTAGATGTAATGGCTGTTGGCAATTTACCTAATGAATTACCAAGGGATGCGAGCAGGTATTTTGGCGAACAATTAATAAAATTTGTACTGGAGGATGTAAGAAAAGGGGGAAGTGAAACGCTGAACAAGGCAACTATCTTAAGGGCGGGCGTATTAAATTCACCTTATGATTATATGCGGGAGTATGTGGGTGCTTTGTGATTACCGCACGGAATAAACAGTAGGGTGTATAATCTTTTCATTATTAAATATAGATGGACGATCAATTTTAAAACATTACATGGAGGAAAAAATTCAATTGTATACAGATGGCGCTTCGAGGGGTAATCCTGGCAGGGGGGGATATGGGGCTATTTTATTATTTGGCCGGCATCGCAAGGAGTTGTCGCAGGGCTACCGGCTTACCACCAATAACCGGATGGAATTACTGGCGGTGATAGCGGGCCTGGAAGCCATCAAAAAAAATGAGTTACCGGTAACAGTTTTTTCGGATAGCCAATACGTTGTGAATGCAGTAGAAAAAGGCTGGCTAAAAAACTGGATAAAAACAGATTTTAAAGGTGGCAAAAAAAACAAAGATTTGTGGAAACACTATTATGAACTGGCAAAGAAATTTACCATTCGCTTTGTGTGGGTAAAAGGCCATGCAGATAATCCTTTGAATAACCGTTGCGACGAACTGGCCACGGCCGCTGCAGATGGAAAAAACCTGCTGGCAGATGCAGGATATGAAGAAGGATTATAGCAATGTGTCTGAAAAATACTGGTAAAAAATCTTTCAGCATGGACTAAATCTTAAAAAAGAAATTTGTATGGTAGTTTAGTCAGCTGGCTAAGGTAACGGTATTTCAATTTCGAGTGTAAACCCACAGCCGGGAGAAGATTTAGTACAAACCAATCCATTAAACATTTCAACACGACCTGCAATATTTTTTAATCCAATTCCTTTTACATCAGTGCCAGTGTCTGTTCCCTGACCATCATCTGCTATAATCATCTTAAAAATATGATCGGTAGTTTGAAGGGTTATATAAACATTTTTAGCTAAGGCGTGCTTTACAATATTGGTGCATTGTTCCTGTAAAATGCGGTAAATACCGAGTTTTTGTTGTTTGTTCAGCATAGATTCTGAAAAAAGCCGGGTATCAATCTGAATTGATAACCCGGCTATTGTTAGCATAGATTCGGTAAGTTTTCTTAATTGATCCGGCAGGGTTTCGGTTTCAAAATCGGGACTGGCTAATACCCTCGCTATTTTTCTGTTTTCTTCGATAGCTACAAAAATATTTTCATTGCATTGTCGTAATAAATCGTCCGCAATACCTGCGCTGCCTGCCCGCTGAATCATCAGGGAAATCATCAGTTTGGTTGCTACCAGCAACTGGTTAACATTGTCGTGCAGTTCCCTCCCTATAATGTTTCGTTCGTTTTCCTGAGCTGCCAGTGCAGTAGTGATTATTTTTTTTTGTTCATTGTGCTGCTGCTCTGCAAGGGCGGCTTCCAGTTTTTTGCGGTCAGTAATATTGTTACTGATGGCGAGATATTGGCAGGGTTTGTTATGTTCATCGTTAAAAGGGATAATGATTGTGTCTACCCAATATGGTTCACCTTCTTTAGTAAAATTTAAAAACTCTCCATGCCAGGTAGTACCACTTTGTATGGTTGACCACAATTTGCTGTAATAACCCGCATGCTGATAACCCGCATGCATAATGTACTGGTTGTTATCCATAATTTCAGACGCCTGGTAACCTGAGATATCACAGCAAATTTTGTTTACATAAGTAATTACACCATTACTATCAGTTATAGCAATGATCGCAGTCTCGTTTAGTGCATGCTCATAGTTTATCACCTGTCCGTTCGATATTTTCTGTTTACAGGCAGTTTTTATTGCCATTGGTAACCTGGCCATCCTGTCTTTAAGAATAAAATCTGTTGCACCTTTTTCTATGATATCAACAGCTACTGTTTCCGATACAGATCCCGATAGTAAAATAAACGGTGTATCCTTTGAACGGCTTCGTAAAATACTTAACGCATCTACCGCTGTGAACTGGGGTAAACAATTATCAGACAACACAACATCCGGTTCAAAACAATCAAGTGCTTCCATGTATCCATCCAGGTTATTAGTGCAGTAAAATTCCGGTTCATTCATTTCACTCTCAAGCAATTCTTTAACAAGCTGCACATCGAACGGGTTATCTTCCAGTATTAAAATTTTCATACAGGGTTTAATTTCAATCATAATTTTTGTCATTTACCATTGCGATAACCATATACAATCCGGTAGTTCAACTAAAGGAGCTTGTTTAAATGATACACGGCGCTATCAAACGGTACAGGAAAATAATGACTGTAAATCAATCAATAAAGTATAGAATACCTGGCATTTTTTCATTCCGTTTCAGTAGGTAGTGTGCTGGAGACAAAGATAAATCAGCCCTTTGCTCAACACTCACCAAAAAATTATTTACACCACCACAATAAGGCGTTTCACGTAATATTCGCTTCTTAAAAAGCCAGTACGGCATAAATATCTTGTTCTTTAAACCTCTCTTACACAATGGATCGGGTATAAAATTAAACTATGGGGAAACTGTTACGCAATTATAAAAGCGGCTTTCACGACTGTAATACGGGATTTTACGTAAAGCTTTTTTTTGATCAGGCCTTTACAATCATCTTTGGGTTGTAAAATAAATTGAACACTCAATCATCACATTTCAAAAAATCTTAAAACTTAAAATCATGACTTTACAAGAAAACATTTTTGCAAACGCATTGACAATCGAAGAACTGGAAGCGAAATTGAAAGCAACAGTAGAAAACACATTGAACTTTCTTTCAGAAGGTAGTTGTGGAGTGAGCACACAAATATCTGCTACATAGTCATTTTTTATGAAGGCAAAATACTTGATATGACTGACCTCTTAAAAAAGGAATCTTTAATGGGGTTCCTTTTTTCATTTGCGCATTTTCGAATTAATTTTTATCACACTTCAATTAAAATATCATGTGTCAACTTACTTATACCGAAGAAAGGGACAGACTGATTAATGATTTTACTGCAGCCTTCACAACAAAAGAAGATGAATATCTAAACGGGCAGATGAACATGGTAAGTGCTGCGTTGAGCAACTATCTTCCTGCCATTGACTTTGAAAAGCATGAAAGTATTTATAAAGATATTTTGTTGCACAAAAAATTAAGTATTTTGGAGCAATCCAACTATGAATCGCTTGAGTATGTTGATATGGAAAATTGTACTGATGAGATTTTGCTCCTGTTAAAAAATAAACCCACGATTATATGCACTTTTCATACGGGATCTTACAGGCTGCTTAATCTTTTTCTGATGAAAAACAAAATTCCGTATTCATTGGTAGTGGGTGAAGATGTGGTTCAACGAGATGGGATTCAATTCCAGAATATATACAATAGTTTGCCAGGGAATGCCGACGAAAATAATTTCAGTATTATTGATGCGGAAAAAGCCAACGTAGGTTTGCAAATGCTGCGGGAGCTGAAAAGAGGAAGAAGTCTGGTTTTATACATGGATGGTAATACAGGTTCTGGTGCAGCCACTACAAAGAATGACAACCGTTGTATTGTAGATTTTTTGCACCAGCAAATATATGCCCGAAAGGGCATCGCATTCTTGGCACATGCTGCAAATGTTCCAATAATAACGGCAACCAGCTACCGAAAATCAAACGAAAATATAAAACTTAAATTTTTTGATCCTATTTTTCCTGATCTGTCGAAGGAAAGAAACTTGTTTGCACAAGAAACTACCCAGCAAATTTATGATCTTATTGCCCCTATCATTACAGCTTACCCAGGGCAGTGGGAAGGATGGTTATATATTCACAAGGTAGCCAACATTATAAATATGGATAAAGCGTCAGTGGGTAAAAACGTTGGAATGCCTACAGAAAAAGTTTCTCTTGATTCATTTCGATTTGGTATTTTTAAAATAAATGGCACATCATTTTTATTAAGAAAAGGTAGTTACTCGTTTTATACCATAACTGATCACTTATATGATATATTAACAAAGTGCAGTATGGGGGCAGTTAAAAAAGACTGTATGGAAGATTCATTGTTTAATCAATTGTATGAGCAAGGTGTTATCAACTACGTCTGAAGGGCTACATATGAATCGACTTGTAATGGCAAGCGGTGCTCCTGCAGAAAAGAAAAAATATTCACAAGTATTATTGCATGTGAGTGCCTGGGTGCTGTATGTAAGCTTTATTTATATTGCTAATTATATGGGTAATCCCAATATTAAACTCCTTAATATTATATTGTACCTTATTCCATTTTGCATCACATTTTATGTTAGTCTGTACTTTCTAAATATTTATAAAGTATGGGGGCCAATTTGGAGCGTTGCATCTTTTTTTATAGTTTTTCTTGTAATGGCTCTTATTGCATATTGCTATATTTATCTCCTTCTGCCGCTTCTCGGAATGAAGATTAATAGTTCTGATAAATTGGGCGTTTTTTTACGCGAGGCCGTTCTTCAATATGTTCAGGCGGCTTCTTACTCCATGCTTTATTTTCATATTACGGAGTCATTCAAAAAAGAACGCGAATTAAGAAAATTACAGGAAGAAAAACTCCGCAACGAACTGGAAAATTCTATCTTAAAACAGCAGGAATTAAAATCGCAGAAAGACAAACTAATGCTGGAATATGCCTTTTTGCGCTCGCAGGTAAATCCCCATTTTTTACATAATACATTGAATGTACTTTTTTCCCAGGCACTGGAACATTCGCAGGACCTGGCAGATAATATCTCCAAACTGTCCCGCATTATGCGTTACTCTCTGGAAAGTGTAGAGTACGACAGTGATAAAGTTTTTGTGCAGAAAGAGTTAGACAACCTTCACTTACTGATCGAGATCAATAATATTCGTTTTGCCTATTCCAAGGTAATTGAATATGTAATTGAAGGTGAAGTAACAGATCAGATGTTGCCGCCTTTATCTATGATTACCGTAGTTGAAAACGCCTTTAAATATGGTGATTTAAAAGATGCCAAAAACCCTTTAAAAATCAGGGTGCAATTAAAACCCGGACAGGTATATTTTTATTGTAAAAACAAAGTCAGGAAAAACAATTTAGAAATATCATCCCACAATATAGGGATGGCCAATTTATGCAAGCGGCTGGATGTAGCTTTTAAAGGAAAGTATAGTATGAATGCCTGTGATGACAAAGATTTCTATACTTTTGAATTAACAGTAAACACCTAGGCATGATAAAATGTGTGATAATTGATGATGAGCAGCCCGCCATCAATGTGCTAAAAAATTATATTAACCGGCTTCCTGATTGTAAATTAATTGCTACTGAAACCAACCCTTTAGCCGGTATTGAAATAATAAAAACTGAAAAGCCAGACCTGGTTTTTTTAGATATACAGATGGATGAAATGAATGGCATAGAGGTTATGAAAACCATCAATCAAATTACCAAAGTAATTTTCTGTACCGCGTATTCAGAGTTTGCAGTAACAAGCTATGAACTGGATGCGGTGGATTATTTAATGAAACCCATCGATTTTAACCGCTTTGTAAAAGCCGTGCAAAGGGTTGCTGAAAGCCCTGCTCCACCAACCTCTGTATTTACCGAATCATTACCGAACGATTATATTTTTGTAAAAACAGGCCAACGCGGCAAAATGCTCAAAATTGATTTGGACGATATCGATTATGTTGAGGCCATGAACAATTACATCGCGTTTCACCAGGGTGGGCGTAAAACAATGGCCCATCTTACTATGAAGGAAATTGAAGAGCGACTGCCTTCCGGCAGCTTTATGCGCATTCATAAATCCTACATCGTTGCCCTAAAACAAATTTCCGGAATGGAAAACAACGAGTTGAGTTTAAAAAAGGTTCCCGGCCGCATTCCCATTGGAGCCAATTACAGGGATATTTTTATGAAACGCATGGAACAAAAACTGATGCGGTAATTTAAATTACAGCGATGTGCCAAATAGCCACGAGTTCGGCGATGATTCGAACGTACATCGTTTTTGTTCTTTTCAAATTGGCAGCTCTACTCATTATTTTAATAGCTGTTTATATAGTTATGGTTTTAGCCCCGTATTGTATTTTGTGACAAGCGGCTAACACCAGCCGTAAATTATCAATAATTTTAAAGCATAGAAAAATGGTATCCGGTTTTTTGCAAGGCTGCAATCAATCGAAATATTTTCTGCTACAGTTAAAGATAATCGCCATGTACAAAAACAGATTGCTCTCCATACTATATTTTATTTTTATCCTGATGGCATGCTGCTTCTTTAAGCAGGCGAAAGGTCAGCAATACGACTGTAATTTTAAAGGACCTGTAATCAATATTGATTTTGGAACCGGCGAGCCGGACAAAGAAGTTACAGCAGTACGCCCGCCCAATTATCATAAGGTAAATTTTGTATGTCCCAATGATGGCGATTATACCTATGCAACTTATACCAGTGATTGTTTTGGCGGCAACTGGCATACGTTAGCAGAAGACCACACCGCCGGTGATGCAGACGGGAGGATGATGGTGGTGAATGCTTCAGAAGATCCGGGTACATTTTTTATCAATTATATTTCAGGACTCAAGCCCAATACTACCTACGAATTTTCAGTTTGGTTTGTAAATATCTGCATCACCGGAAATTGCGGTACCATTTATTCTCCTGACATCAGCATCGACATTTCTTCCGGCGATTTCAAAATAGCACGGTTTTCAACAGGTGTTATTTCACCCACAACACAACCCGTCTGGAAAAAATACACGGGCCTGTTTACCGTTCCGCCGGGAGCAACAGTGGTAGCCATAAAAATGGATGACAATGCCAATGGTGGCTGTGGAAATGATTTTGCAATGGATGATATTTTAATTAAAGAATGCAGGTTGCCTGAATTGCCGGTTACTGTACAACCAGTACCATTGCCGGCGAAACCGGATGAAGTAAAGGCAGAAAAGAAACCGGTACCTGTTGTAAAGCAACCTGTCCCTGCTTTGGCTAATGCTAAAAAAAGCAATGTTGATATTTCCAGGGTTCCGCTTGCTGTAAATCCTGCTGCACCTGCCATGGTTAAAACAGATAATTTATTTAAAGTCCCTGTTCCAACCGTAATAGCCACCCGTGCAAATCTATTAATAAAGAAGATTGAAACTGAAGCCACAGAGATGGTAATTGAGCTGTATGATAATGGAGAGATAGATGGAGATACTGTCACCATTTATCATAACAACCAATTACTGGTGGCGCATGCCGGCCTTACGGCAAAGCCTATCACGTTTAAAATAAAAGTAGATAAGGAACATCCGCATCATGAGTTGGTGATGGTGGCAGATAACCTTGGCTCCATACCGCCCAATACTTCCCTGATGATACTTACGGCGGGGGGCAAACGTTATGAAATCTTCATCTCCTCTACCGAACAAAAAAATGCCAAAATAGTAATTGATTTAAAGGAATGATGTGTCGAAAATGTTGCGTTCGGATTGTAGGGTCTTTGCCGGTTGAGGCAAAAAGCATACAAGTAGCCTTATGTTTTTTCGCGTGCCTTCAAGGGGCATGAAAAACGGTCCCGCTTAAATGCTTCTTAGTATAGCGGGCGAAGTGCATATGATATGGAACGTGCGTTAACCGCTATTGCACTTATTACCTTAACAAAGCAGATAGCGATCAAAAAGACACGTTCACAAAACGATACCTACAATTTTTATTTTATATTCAGATCGGCCGTAGCTTTAACATCAAATGCTATTGTAATAAATTACACATTTTAAGAAGCATAGCTCCACACTCCTCTGCAATTGCCTTTTCAATACCTAAGTTTTTGTTAACCGACAGTTCTAACTGGAACAATTATTTATTCTATTCAAATTTTTTAACTTAAAAATTAGAGGTATTATGAAAAAAGTTTTACTAGGTTTTATGTGCTTTTTTATTAGCATTACCGCTATCAATGCGCAAACATTGTATGGTACTACCTTCGCCGGAGGTGCA
Source organism: Ferruginibacter sp. (assembly GCF_028288465.1). GTDB lineage: Bacteria > Bacteroidota > Bacteroidia > Chitinophagales > Chitinophagaceae > Ferruginibacter. The sequence goes on from NZ_JAQBNR010000073.1 coordinate 83,045, forward strand.
AATGGTACCGGCACTATCGTTAAATATACTGTTGCTACCAATGAATTGGTAGTGGTCAAATCTTTTGATGCTGTTTCTTCTGACCCGGCTGCCACAAACGATGGGGTTAATCCTTCAGCAAGCCTGATCCAGGCAAGCGATGGTAAATTATACGGGATGACTATTAACGGCGGTACTGGTAACAACGGCGTTATTTTCTCTTATGATCCCCGTACTTCCCAATACACAAAACTTAAAGACTTTCAGGGCATTGATGGAGCCCATCCCTATGGCAGCTTGTTGGAGGCCAGCGATGGAAAATTATATGGAATGACCACGTACGGAGGAACGAATGGCAGTGGCGCTGCCAGCGGAGTTCTTTTTTCTTATGCACCGGCTTCTTCCACTTTTACCAAAATGATGGATTTTAATTATACTATTGGCAGCAACCCTTTCGGCAGCCTGATTCAGGGCATTGATGGGAAGTTATATGGCATGACCGAGTACGGTGGTACGGCTGTGGGGCCTACCGGGAACATAATAGGTGGTACAGGTACAATTTTTTCTTTTAATCTGTTGACCTCAATTTTTACTCGCCTGTACGATTTCCTTGACGCACCGGGATCGCCGCGTGGCAGTTTGGTACAGGCCACGGATGGCAGGCTCTACGGTATGGCTCCTGGCTATGGTATCCGGGGTTCAAACTATGGTTTTATTTTTTCTCTCGACACTTCTAATGTACCCACACCTTATTCTGAACTTTACAGGTGTGATGGCACCAACTATCTCAACGGTTTTCGACCATTGGCAAGCTTTATACAGGCATCCGATGGTAAACTTTATGGTACAATGAGTTTCGGAAATGGAGCTTCGGTAGGTGGAACGTTGATTTCTTTTGATCCTTTAACAGCAACAGTTACAAATTTGAATAATTTTACCGGTACAAATGGACTCAACCCGCAGGGTAATCTTATACAGGCAAGCAATGGAAAATTGTACGGTTCAACCCCCGCAGGAGGAAGTAACGGGCTTGGTGTCATTTTTTCGTATGATCCTGTCGCAGCCGCTTACTCAAAACTTATAGATTTTGATGGGGCCAATGGTGCCAGCCCTGGTCTTGGCTCTGCATTTATTGAATATTCTGATTGTAGTACACTCACAATTTTTTACAAAGATGCAGATGGAGATGGTTATGGTAATGCTACAGACAGTATAAAAGCCTGTACCACACCGGTGGGCTATGTAGCGAATAAGACCGATTGTAACGATAGCAATAACGCCGTTCACCCAGGTGCGGTTGAAATTTGTGGCAATGGCATCGATGACAATTGTGACGGACAGATTGATGAAGGATGCCCGGGTAATCCTGTGCTGAGTATAAATAACGTAAGCGTGAGTGAATCAGCGGGAGCGGCGGTTTTAACACTGAGCCTTTCAAAGAAATCTACTCAGTCTGTTACGGTAGAGTATAAAACAAAAGATGGCACGGCAATCAGCAAAGCCAAAAAGCAAAATCCCGCTGATTATGTTGATGCGAAAGGTACAGTGACAATACCAGCAGGTGCTCAAACAGCAACGCTTTCTATAACAATACTCAACGATGCTGTAACGGAATCAACTGAGCAATTTTATGTAGACTTGAGTAAAGCCACCAATGCTACCATTACAAAATCGACAATGGCTACCGTTACAATAACTGACGGGGCGGCTTCACGAACTGCATTGTTACAGGGCAACTTACAATTAGCGGGTGAAAGAGAATTGTCAGCTGGTAAATTCAACATCAGCATTGCACCTAATCCAAGCAACAACCGGTTTAATGTAAGTATCGAAACTGCTGATACAAAAGAAAAAATTAGCCTCCGTGTAACAGATATGCAGGGTAGGCTGATTGAGCAACGTAACAATATTTATACGGGACAAACCATACAAATAGGGGACGGATATAAAACCGGCGTTTATTTTGTAGAAGTGATACAGGGCAATACAAAAAGGCAGCTTAAGGTAATTAAAGTGGCCAATTAAAAAATATAGAAATTAAAAAGACCAACCCCATTCATTTTGAGTGGGGTTTTCTTTTAGATACTGTTCATCAAAACGTTTTATATAGTTGTATGATGCAATTAATTTTCACATCATTTCAACAAGATAAGTGGAACCGTTTTTGTGGCAATAGCAGGGATAATGCGCAGAAAAAAATAACTTAAAAATTCTTCTAACGCGTAATAATAATCATTTAAAAATTAAGATTATGGCAACAATGCAGAAAATTACCTCAAACTTATGGTTTGACAGGCAGGCCGAAGAAGCTGCAAAGTATTACACATCTATTTTTAAAAATTCAAAAATCGGCAGAATTACCCGCTATGGTAAGGAAGGATTTGAAATACATAAAATGCCGGAGGGCACAGTATTAACTGTAGAATTCTGGCTGGAAGGGCAGCAGTTTTTAGCACTCAATGGTGGTCCGTTATTTAAATTTAATGAGGCAGTATCATTTGTGATCAATTGTGAAACGCAGGAGGAGATTGATTTTTATTGGAACAAGCTTACACAGGGCGGAGATGAAAAAGCCCAGCAATGCGGCTGGCTAAAAGATAAATTCGGGTTATCATGGCAGGTAACACCAACCATATTACCAGATATGCTTGCAGACAAAGATTCAGCAAAATCGGAAAGTGTTATGCATGCAATGATGCAGATGAAGAAGATTGATATTGCTGCGTTGAAGAAGGCGTATTCAAACCAGCTTCAGCAGCATTAATAATTTGAAGTATCTAAAAGTGACGATGATCAAACATCATTTATCAAAAGCCAGCTTAGCTATATTGCCATGCTGGCTTTTACTTTTTGTGCAATAAATTAAAGCTAACTTTGAGGTTCTATCAGCCAGGCTATCGCTCCAATTAATTTGGAGAGGAAAGTCCGGACAGCAAAGGGCGACACACCGGTTAAGCGCCGGCTGCCTGTAAAAAGGCAAGAGACAGTGCCACAGAAAATAACTGTCCCGCCTTGGCGGGATGAGGGTGAAAATGTGAGGTAAGAGCTCACGGGTTATTACAGTAATGTAAAAACCGGGTAAACCTTGTGTGCTGTAATGCCATGTACATCCCGGTTTATGGGCAATTGGTTTTGCCAGTTGTTGCGTAATGTAAGCTGCCCGCTTACTATCATAGCAATATGTGCCGGGAAGGGTAGGCAGCAAGATCTTGTCAGTAATGGCAAGGCCAGATAAATGATGGCCGTTCTGAGCAATCAGGATAACAGGATCCGGCTTATTGGCTGATAGAATTTTTTTGACTTGATGGAGGATGCTGGATGCTGGTTTCCGGATACTAGATACTTATCGCTAACGTTAATCCCTAAGTTTAACTTAAAACTTATAACTCATAACTGTTTTTCACCGCCGGCCATTCTTCTTTTATAAAACTAAAGTACACTGTATTTCTAACCGTACCATTATCTGTTATCATGTGGTTGCGCAGAATACCCTCTTTTACCGCACCAATTTTTAACATGGCCGCCTGCGATTTTAAATTGAGCTGACTGGTTTTTAATTCAATCCTGTTTAACTGTAATTCATCGAATCCAAAATTCAGCAACAGACTTTTACACGCTTTATTAATGCCGCTGCCCTGCAGGCTGGGTGCATACCAGGTCCAGCCAATTTCCATTCTTTTGTGTGCAAACGCAATATTGCCGTAACGGGTACAACCGCCATAGCAATTATTGAGTTTATCATATACGGCAAACGGATAAGCTGTGCCGGACTGTCTTTCGGCTAATGCAACATCAAAATATTTTCTAAAATCCGCTTCGTTAAGAATGGTATTGCTGGTGAATTGCCACAACACTTTTTCCATGGCGATGGGTAACAGCAAGCCATAATGTTTTTCCTGTAAAGGCTCCAGCCTGGCACGGTTGTTTTCCAGTACATGTTCTGTGTTAAAAAAATCTGCAGGGTTCATCATCTAATATTTTTCTTTTACTAAAGCAGCCACAATTTTATCAATCGGAAGTGTAACCGCTTCGGGTTTAAAATTTTCCCAGTCAATAAAACGAACGGTTTCTATTTGCCTGGTTTGCTCATATATAGCCATCTGCGCTTCATCAAAATCAAATTCAGTGGTTTTAATTGGAGCAGTAATCGGTTCCAGTGCATGCGCAAAATAGTAAATAGCAATGATCTGGTGATCGGGCGTAAAGGCACTCATCTGAAAAATGTCAGTGGTATAAATATGTTCACCAATGCGCACATCCAGGTTAACCTCTTCTTTAAATTCCCTTTGCAAACAGTCCCTGGTACCTTCTCCAAATTCTAATCCGCCTCCCGGAAATTTGGTATAATAACTTCCCCTGATGTATTCATCACTTACCAATACCTGTTTATTTTCGTTTAATAAAATACCGTATACCCTTACATTAAATTTACTCATCTTATTTTTTTACACGTTTAATATAGTTAATGATTACAAAAACCACAATAATCATTGAAATAATGACCGGTACCCAAAAAGCATACGGCGTATCCTTATAGGGAATTGGTACATTCATACCATAAATACTGGCTATTAAAACGGGGACACTTAAAAAAATCGTAAGTGTTGTAAGCCGCTTCAGCACTTCATTCTGGTTGTTGCTGATGATGCTGGCAAAGGCATCCAGCGTGCTGTTCAGTATGTTGGTATAAGTGTTCGCCATCTCAAGGGCCTGGCTTGTTTCCACTACCAAATCATCCAGAAAATCTTTTTCATCTTCATTTAGTTGTAAAAAATTTGTCCGGGCCATTTTAATCATCAACAATTCGTTGCTGCGCAAGGCTGTAATAAAATACACCAGGCTTTTTTGAATGCGCATCAGCTGAAGCAACTCTTCATTTCTGTTGGCAATATATAATTTTTGTTCCAGCGTATTGCGCCGCAGGTTAATTTCCTTCAGGTAATCCTGGAAATTGTTCGTCACCTTTTCAAATATTTTCAGCACCATCATGTTCTTTTTATCCATGCTGCGGTTTTGAAAAGTATTCAGGAATTTTTTGATGGCTTCGTTTTCAAATGAGTTAACTGTTACAATCTGGTTGTGTGTTAATATGATGCAAATAGGAATGGTTATATAAAAAGCATCACTTTCGTTAAACGAATTATTTTCGGTAGGCGTTTTTATTACTACCAGTTTTACATTGTCATCAATTTCGTACCGGCTGCGTTCATCAATATCCAATGAATCTGTCAAAAAATCGATTGGTATTTCCAGCGAAACGCTTAGTTCATTAAACTCTTCCTGTTTTAGCGGAGGCAACACATTCACCCAGGTATCGGCGGCTGGTTTGTCAACGGCAATGGTTTGGTGATCTATGTTTTTAAAGTATTGTATCATTCTTTTTTATAGCGGCGTTGAAATGGCTGATGGCTGATTTTTTGATGGCTGATTTTATTTGGTTAGCAGGTGATTGTGTAGTTGTGGTTGCATACTGTTTGTAAATGATGATATTTTGCCAGTTGAGGTTTATTAATTCAGTTTCATTGACAGCCACTCACGATTTTACCGGGACTGTACTCCTGTGCTGTTATATTTTTCCCGGTAAAGCGATCAACGTCATCCAGGTATTTATCCTGACTCTGCTTTATGCCATTGAGCTGTCATTTACAGGCATCACGGGGCGGTCAAACTGGTTAAATATTCATCTCACCTTTAAACACAAATTCTGCAGGACCGCAAAGCCAGATGTTTTCAAAATGATTATCATCAATTTTATCAAATTCAACACTTAACCGGCCTCCGGGAGTTTTTACATCTACCGTATTAAACCCGCTTTGATTGTGAGCGCTTAACAAGGCTGCGGCTGTAACTCCGGTACCGCAACTTAGGGTTTCATTTTCAACGCCGCGTTCGTAGGTGCGAACATAAATAGTGTCTTCATTGATGGTTTCTACAAAATTCACATTAATACCTTCATCCGCAAAAGCCTTGCTGTAGCGAATGTCAGCACCTGTTGCGGCTACATCAATATCTTCAACTGCATCCGTAAACTTAACAAAATGTGGCGAGCCGGTATTGATAATAGCGTGGTGTGTATGGTAATCGACCTCATTCACATTCTGCATTTTTAAACTCACCGTACCATCGCTGTCAATTTCAGCTTCGTGTGTACCGTCTATGGCAATAAAACGATACAAGCTTTTATGTATACCCTGGTTATGGGCAAACTTAACAAGGCAACGTCCACCGTTGCCGCACATGGTGCTCTGATTGCCATCCGCGTTGTAATACACCATTTCGAAATCGTATCCTTCCTTTTTACCCAGTAACATCAGGCCGTCTGCGCCGACGCCAAAGTGCCTGTCGCAAATCAGTTTAATTTGTTTGGTAGTCAGTGACGTAACTTCATTATGATAATTGTCCAGAATCACAAAATCATTGCCTGTACCATGGTATTTAAAAAAGTTGATTTTCATACTTATCCACTGTTTATTCGTAAAGATGCTCAAATATCTCAATATCCCAATAATTCAATCTTAAAATAACCCAACACATCATTCAATTTCTTTTTCTATAATTTCCAATGATTGTTTAATTAAGTTATCAACCGCAAGTCCGCCGTCTGCAGAAAATTCTTTACTGATCCTGTTAGCAACAATGGCATTTAAACTTAAACAATGATGTCCCAGCGCTGTACCCAATCCATAAATGGCAGCTGTTTCCATTTCAAAATTAGTAATGCGGTGGTTACCAAAACTAAAACTTGTTAATTGATCAATCAGTTGCGGGTAAGCCAGTCCAAGCCTCAGAATCCGTCCCTGCGGCGCATAAAAGCCCGGACAGGTAACTGTAATACCCTGGTGATAATTTTTTGTAAAATGTTTTAATAACTGCACGCTGGCCATAAAAATATAGGGAGCAATATTACCTGAATTTAATTGGGTATGGGTATTAAAAGCCTGTATCAGTTGTATGTCGGCATCATTGCTTTGTGTACGGTAAAAGTTGATCATATTGTCAAGGCCAAGGCCGTGAGTGCTGGCTACAAAGCTGTCTACGCCAATTTCTTTCTGCAGCGAACCAGACGTGCCCAACCGAATAATGTTAAGCGAACGGAGCTGTTCGTTGATCATACGTGTTTCAAAATTAATATTTACCAGTGCATCCAGTTCATTTAATACAATGTCAATATTATCAGGGCCTATGCCGGTGCTAACACAACTGATTTGTTTTTTTCCAAGCCAGCCGGTGTGTGTAACAAATTCCCGGTGTTCATTTTTAAAATCAATCCGGTCAAAATATTTACTTACTTCTTTCACCCTGCCAGGATCGCCGACGGTAATGACAGTAGAGGCAATTTCTTCGGGCCTGCAATTGATATGGTATACTGCACCCCGGTCGTTGATAATTAATTCCGATTCCGCAATGCGACCGCTCATAAAATAATATTTGAATGCCGAATTTCGGATATAGTAATTAGATTTTCTAAAATAAAAATCCCCTATATTTGCACTCGTTTAAAAAAGGTCCTGTGGCCGAGTGGCTAGGCAAAGCTCTGCAAAAGCTTCTACAGCAGTTCGAATCTGCTCGGGACCTCTGAAGGGGATTATCGGTAAGATAATCCCCTTCTCTATTTTTACCTATCCTTACTGTAAGCAACTTATTTTCAGGTTGTTATAACAATTTTTTCCTTCTACTGTATTTACCTTCATTTTCAACTTTACCCCCTTTAATTGATTATTTGATAGACTAAAAAATAGACCGAAAATTAGCGACTATCAATTAAGGGCCAATGACCACACTATAGCCTTAAACATCATAGTAAAAGCTAAAAAGAAATATATGCATTTGCAAGTGAAAGCTGTTTGTAAAGCAGCAAAAGCCAAGAAGGATAATACCAGTACGATTGCAATCCAATATTGTTACACAAGTGAAAAAAGAGCACTACTGGATTCAGGGTTATCAATCCCTCCCCAATATTGGATTGAGAAAAAAGGGCGGGTTTCGGATGCCTTGCCTGAAACGTTTGGTAACGCAATTGAATTAAACCATCAGTTGCACCAGGAGTTAAAATGTG
>NZ_JAQBNR010000081.1 GCF_028288465.1 Ferruginibacter sp.
GGGACAACCATGGCAGTCACAAAGATTTCTGCGCCGTCGCAGATCCGGGTCGCGATCGTTGATGATCACAGACTCATGCTCGACGGGCTCGCCGCTCGAATACACGATCCTGAGAGCGGTCTCATGGTCGTGGCCACCGAAACCAGCTGGGCTGGCCTGATGGCCAACCCCGAGTTTCCGGTCGATGTCGTCGTGCTCGACCTGCACCTCGAAGACGGCATCCCCGTGGGCACCAAGCTACGGGCGCTCAACACCACGGGGTCCGCTGCGGTGGTCATGAGTCGCCACGCAGACTCCGCGTCGGTCACCGCGGCGATGCGGGCGGGAGCGCTCGGGTTTGTCCCGAAGACGGAGTCCGCCGCCGAGCTCGTCTCCGCGATTCGTTCGGCCGCAGACAGCACCCAGCACCTGCCGGGGCAACTGGCCGAAGAGGTCGCCCGCTACCGGTCTGCGCCAGACCCGGGCCTCGGCAAGCAGGAACAGCGGGCGCTGGTCCTCTACGCCGCCGGCCGTTCCATCAAAGAGGTCGCGCACGAGATGGAAACCACGGAAGAGACCGTGAAGTCGTACATCAAGCGCGCTCGTCGCAAGTACCGCCACATCGGCGTGGATGTCGGAACGCGCATCCTGCTGCGTCGGCACGGGCTGCGCGAAGGCTGGCTCACGCCCGAGCTGTAGGATGCGGCTGCGCCTGCTGAGTCGGCTGCGGGTGCTTCGGCTGCACCGGCTGCACCTGCCTAGCCGCCTGCGCGTGCTTCGGCTGCGCCTGCTGCGCACCGCGCGGGGAGGGAAGCTGGGGCCGCAGTCGATGCTGCGGCCCCGGTGCTGACCCCCCGGTCTGGCCTGACCGAAGAACTCGGTCAAAACCCGGCGTCGTCTATTCGGGTGAGACGCCGATCCGATGCCTCGATTGCTCGTGGTACCGGCTTGTGTTGCGTGTGACAGCCTTGAAACGCGGCTTGCCCCTCTGTAACTTGACTGTATCGGCATAGTCCGAGGGATTTCGACCGGTGTGGCACCCCCACAACTGGTGGCAATCTGACAGCATTTGGGGAACATGGAACTCATCGCCAAGGAACGGGATCGGCTCCTCCAGCGCACAGCGCGTTTTCTTGGACTTGCCGGAACCCTTGTCGCGCTCGTCAGCCTCAGCATTCCCGGCGTCGTTCCGCTGTCCACCTACCTCTGGATGCTGCCCTGCCTGGCCATTCTCGTGTTCAGCCACATCATGGTCGGCCGTAGCCTCGCCATCGTCTGGCCGCTGGTCGGAACGGTTGCCGGCCTGGCCGCGCTCCTCATCGCCCGCGGACCGGCGGGCAGTACACCGTCGGCCGGACTCGCGGCATCCGTCGCACCCCTTGGCGCAGCGGGCATCGCCTGCTTCGCGCTCGTGCTGGTCTCGAGCATCCCGCGCATGGCGATCATCGTTCTCGGCGTGATTGCCAGCGCGACGCTCGTGCAGCAGACCAGCCACTCCAGCGCCGCGCTGTCGCCGTCCGCCCTGTCGGTCATCCTCGGCTGGATTCTCACGGCGGTGCTCGGCTACTGGCTGAGCGCCAGTGTCCCTCGCGCCGCGCGGCGCATCTACAGCATCGGCAAGGCGCACCGGGCGGAACGCCAGGCGAGCGAGACGGAAGCCCAGCGCAGGCAGGGTGCGCGGCTCCTGCACGACACGGTGCTTGCCACCCTCACGCTCCTCGCGCACTCGGGCGTTGGCGTCGCCCCCGAGGCGCTCCGCCAGCAGGCCGGTGAGGATGCCCGGCTGCTGCGCCAGCTCCGCCTCGGCGCCACCCCAACCCCCCAGTCCTCCGGCTCATACAACCTGGAACCGGTCGAGGAGACCGCGCTCGGCACGACGCTGGAGTCGGTCAAGCAGCGCTTCGGCCGCATGGGGCTCGAGGTGAGCTGGCATGGGACGGGGCAGGTGCTCCTGCCGAGCGACGTTCTCGACGCCTTCCTGCTCTCGCTCGCCGAATGCCTCGAGAACGTGCGCAGGCACTCCGGCGTCACCCAGGCCCACGTCACGATTACGGATGACGCGACAACCGTTCGCGCCATGGTCACCGACTCCGGCGTCGGCTTCGACCTCGAAGGCATCGACGAAGACAAGCTCGGCTTCAAGGAATCGGTGATCGGCCGTCTCCGCGAGGTTGGCGGAAACGCCCGCCTGTTCTCCAGCCCCGGCTCCGGGACCACCGTTGTGCTGGAGGTACCACGATGACCAGCTTCCTCCGCCCAGAAGAAAACACCCTCGGCGTCATCCTGGGTCGACGCGGCAAGAACGGCCCTCCCGGTGTCGCGAAGGCCCTTCGCCAGGCCAGCGCGCGCGGTGCCACCCTCGGCACCGGCTACCTCGGCGTTGGCGCCGGTGTGCTCAGCGGCATCGAGGCCGTCTATGGTCTCAGCCTCTTCTTCGCCCGCTGGCCGCTCTATCCGGATGCCACCCCCGTGGTCATCGCCTGGATCCTGTACATCGCCGCCTTCGTTGCCGCCATCGTGACAATGTCCATCCTCGGTGACCGTCTGCCCCACTGGCTGTTCGGCCTGTACCTGGCCGCTCTGGCCGGCGTAGTCGCGCTCGACTTCCTCGGCATCTGGAGCAGGCACGACATCGGCGGCTACGCGACGGCCTCCGTCTCGGCGGGCTTCGGACTCATGATCGTGGTGACGCTGCGGGGCGGCCGCGAGGTTCTCGCCGCCGCTGCCGTCCTCGGGCTCGCCTTCGTCGCCGCCGTGCTGCTCAACACCCCGCTGACTTCCGCCACGCTTCCCACGCAGCTGTCCACCATCGCCCTGGCCGTGCTGCCCGCGGTGCTCGGCGTGTTCGTCGTTCGGGGCTTCCGGCGCATGGTGCAGCTGGAGCTCGACCGGGTGCTCGTGCAGAGCACCGTTTCTGCCCCGCGATTTGCGGTCGGGATGCTGGCATCCGAAGAGCTGGCCCGCCTCGACCTCGCCGCGGAAGACCTGCTCGAGTCCGTCGCAACCGGTCGCACGAAGCTGAAGCTCGACCCGAAGACCGCGTCGGTTGCCGCATCCCTCGCGACGGAGCTCCGGCTTCACCTCATCGAGGGCAGGCGCGAGACCTGGCTCTACCATGCGGTGTCCGAGTCGGAGATGCTGGGCAAGTCGGTGACGCTGACCGACCGGGGCAGCCTCGCCGGACTCCTCGACCCGTCCCAGCGCGACGGCCTGCTCTCCGCGGTCTGGCTGCTCATGAGCGACACGGCCAAGCCGACGGCCAGCCGGACCGTGCAGCTCACGCTCGGGCCCATGGCAGCGTCTATCGATCGCCTGCCGGGCAACCAGTTCCTCATCCCGATCGTCATCACCACTACGGAC
>NZ_JAQBNR010000025.1 GCF_028288465.1 Ferruginibacter sp.
CGTTGCGGCAGATTTAGTAGCATTATATTCAAAACGTAGAACTGAATTGATGTCGATAGGTGTAGCATTCGCGGCATAAAATTGAATATTATCGATATAAGTTGCGCCTGAAGTTTGTTGAAATTCAAGCTGCAATGTCGCATCCGCTTCTGAAGCAGATACTGTCAATAAAATTTCATGATCCACCTTTGCGATGCCAAAAGTACGGCTGGGCTTGTCCGATATGGTTGCATAAGCACCATTCGTCTGCCTGATCAGCGCGTTGACAAGACCATTTTCGGTGGATCCGACGGTAGAAAAACGCACAATATATTTCTGACCGGCCGATACGGCGCCAACCGTTTTTGATACGAAAGTAAAGCTACCCGTGGAATAGCCTGGTACCAATTTTAATGCTCCGCCGCTACCTACTTTTCCGGAGTTATCCCAGCTCGAGGTATTGTTACCATTATCTGCAAAAAAACCAGTACTACTAATATCACTATTGAAAGTACCATTGATCACAGTGTTAGCACTTGTTAAACCGTTTAATGTATAAGCTGGAATAGCAACAGGGGGCAGTTTGGAGGCCAAATCGTGACCTGTGGCGATCTTCCATCCGGCAAATGTCATCGGGGGAGGGAATGTGTAGCTTCCCGCTGCAGTAGGTTTGTAATAATAGCCATATCCTGCAGCGTCGGGCTGGTTTAGATAGTTATTATCTACTGTACCCATTTGCTGCATGGCTGTTTCAATACTGGTCGGGTATGGATAATCCAAGCCGGTATTGGCATAGAAGAAACTGTACTGGTTAGGTAGTTTTGGGTAAAACACGTTATTCGTGATGCTAAAGTTAGTAAGTGCTGGCCCGTCCCAGTATTTTGAAACTCCAATTGCACTTCCATTATTAAAGCTGGTATTCCCGTTAATTTTTACATTGGTTGGGTTATTCATGTAATACCCATTACTGGCAACATTAGCAACGGAGTTGTTGAGTACATCCACGTTCATGGTAACGCCATCCAGGTAAATTCCCTGAACGTTTGTATCGCCTCCTGTACCGGCTGGTGCACCAATACCATTTACAACAATATTATCGCTTACAACCCGGCCAGAATATGACTGCCCGTTGGTTGAAAAAGTGTATATCCCCCCGCCATCTTCCACTACATAATTATAAGCGTTGACCAGGTTATTTTTTACTAATACATTATTACCTTGCCAATGGATTCCCGTATAGCCGGTATTTGTGACATTATTATATTGCAAGAGTGCAGTTGAACTTACGTCTACAAATATACCTTTGTAATCAGCACTGTTCCAGTTGGAACCCATACCTGGAAATGTTCCTGTATTCGTAATGGTTGAATTGGTGACAGTAGCATTTTGTGTAAGTCTGTCCGTAATATCTATCCCGTTCGATAAAGCGTAATCACAGTTAAGATTGTCTACTAATACATTTGGACAGTTAAAAATAAATAGCCCTTTTGCTCCGGAAGAAGAGATGGAACAATTTTGAATGCTGATGTTCCCCCCGTCTCGGGCATACACTGACGCCAGGTTGGCTCCTTCCAGGGTTAGCCCCGATATTGTTATAAAATTGGAATTTTTAAGATTGATAAGTGTGTCTAGCGTACTTATCTGAATGTTATACATTGACGGGTTATTTGCACCAAGGTAAATTTGAAGGTTTTTTGTACTTGGCTGAAAGTACCATTCGCCCTGTTGGTCAAGTGTTCGTGCATCTCTTTGGAAAAAATACCCAAAGCCATCTGTAGGAGCACCAACAGATGCATTACCATCTGCAAGGTTGATTGGAGTCGTTGGGGTGTAGTAAATATTCGTGCCGGATTGTCCCGTAACCAAACACCGTTCAAGTAGAAAATGTTGTTTTCTGATACAAACTTCAGCTCCCGTCCAGTTGGGACTAGAGCTTAACTGATTGTCAGTAATTGTGTTTAGATTAGTATAAGTTTCATAAGTCAAATAGCCACCATTGGGGGCATCTGCGTTGGGATACCTGCCTATTTGTTGAGGCTTACCATTCAGTGTAACCAGATTGACACTTGCTTTGGCGCCTAAAGCCGGAGAAACAAAAATTCCATTACCAATTGAGTTCCAGGAATTTAAAGTGGTAAGACCTGTGATTACGGGGTTATTTCCTGTTCCGTAAGCACCCAACACAATCGGGCTTCCAAAACTTCCGGACCTACTTACAACAATAGATCCGTAAAAAGTGTCTCCCCGTTTAAAAAAGACATTGTCTCCTGGTTGCAGACTCCCAAAAAATGAATTTAATTTATTGATACTCTGCCAGGGAGTAGAAGGATTCTGAGCCTGGCTACTGGAATATCCATCGTTACCCGAGGAACTTGAAATATAATAGGTATTTGCGTTAGCCGCAAAACTGAGCAGCATACAAGCCAGTAATAACATACCGCGTCTCCTGCCATGAAGAATACGGGGAGTACGCTGAAAAAAAGTAGATTCTAAAACCATGAGTTTCTCAATTAGATTGTTTGAAATTTTGTTTATGACGATTGGATGATAACACGATATACTCTCGGGGGGATATTTTTATGATATGTTTAATATAACTTTCATTATAATGCAATTACAGATTTTTAATTTTTAACAGTTATCAGATAAACACTTTTGGAAATTTTCTGCGCACAAGGAGTGAGACTGATATTGGAATTAAATTTGTTAGAACTATTTTAACAAATACCATGCCTAATAGAATTAGTTGTTAAAAAAAATAGTCATGTCAGAGTGGAAACTTATCAACAAAATCGTCTAAGTGTTAATAAGCAATAATGGTCGAATTTAAGCCTGTTGCCGGATAACTAAATGCTCTCGAGTTCAACTCGGGTTAAACAGTTGTATTAAATTTAATATATCTGTATTGCAGGAGGGAGGAGAATGAAACTAGTGATAATATTCACCCCGGCAGGGAAGCAGCATGCGGAATTGTGGGGTACAAAATCATTCGAAATGGTAGGTCACTCCGGTAATTTATCTGGAAATAAAATGCCATTTTATACTTTTACAAGTTGCCTCACAATATTTTCCATAGTACCAAAATAATTCTCCATTGAAAAAGCTTTAATAGACTTTGTCATGGAGGTAGTAAGTCTTTCCGCAACAGTATCATCACTCAAAATGCGGATAATTTCTGCAGCCAACCTTTTTTCATCCCCTTTCTCAAGAAGAATTCCATTTACATTATCTTCTATATAGTCTTTGGTTGATGGAGTAGCAGTAATTATAATAGGCTTCGATAAAAGTGCAGCCTTAATCATTACGGTTAAACCTGCAGGAGCTGTTGTCGTTAACGGCATGGCAACAACAGAGGATTCAGTCAATTTTTGATAAAAAAAATCAAATTCGCAATCATAATACATCGTCACATTTTCAGGAATTTCCAGTGATAAATCAAAGTGAATTTTTCTGGCAACAGCAGTAAATGGTACTTTTGGCAATAACTTAGCCGCATTAAAGAGTGTATTCCAATCTCTCATCGCCTCACCACCACAAAATACCGACCCATCACCCGGTTTAAAGGGTGCTGACTCATAATGTTCTCTTATTGCATCATGTAGCAGGTAAAAATGATCTACATGAATCTTAAATTCTTTAGAATATACATCAATTAGTCCTTTGGAATTTACAGTAATATAGAAATATGGATATTTAAAAGCGGTATTGTAAACAACCCTTCGCACTATGGTGTTGATAAATCCTTTGTCGTGACTAATCATGTTTAAAGATAAAATAGTGCGTTTAATCCCCAGTAGCTTGCAAAAGAAGCCAGTCCACGCGCCAATGACAAAATTCTGTGCGATTATCAAATCATCTTGTTTTGACTTCTGTATTGAGGCAATTGCAACCTGTATGTATTTATAATATAGGATAATTCTTCGCCAACTGACAGTTCTGTTTTTCATCGAGGTTTTCATACCCAGTGAAACACATTCAAAACCCTTCGGTGCGAAATGGTCGATCATAAATTCGTTATTCTTTGGTTCACTACAAACTGTAAATATTAATCTCATTAAAGTATTATTTTATAATAAATTTAGTATATATTACGGAGGTTACCTGGGATAATGGCATGTTGATGGTAAACCAAGGTAAAAAAAATTATAATACGAATAGTTTACATTTTAGAAATAAATTGCCGCACTTTCAAATTACGCCAGAAGCGAAATTGTTTTCCATAAGGGAATCCTTTCTTTTTATTGCCCGGCAATCACGTTCTTAAACGTCTGTATCCACTCTTGTCCTATTACATCGATAGTATATCTTTTTGAGGTTAGTAAGGCCTCGGCAGCCATTTTTTCTCTTTTTTGTTTATCTCCCATTTGTTCTTTAAGTTTTACCCCAAATTCATTCAAATCAAACGGCGTGACGATGGAGCCGTTTATATTATTGTCGATCAAATCATAAATTGCTTCAAAACTGCCAAATACAATGGGCACCACGCCGTATTGAACAGCTTCTATAAGGACCATAGGAAATCCTTCATAACTTGATGTTAAACAAAATATGCTACTCTCTTTGTAAAAGGTAACCGGATCCTGATTTCCCGCAAATATGACCTTATTCAATTTTAGATGCTTGGCTAATTGCTTTAGCCGCTGTAATTCCATATTTTGATAATCGGAATTGTCACTTTGCTCACCATGCAGGCTGCCTCCAACAATAATTAGCTGCCAGTCAGTAAAATCCATTTCTACCATCTTCCAAACATTCAATAGCCGGTCCAGTCTTTTCTGATTGAATTCCAGCCTGCCAACATAAATTACCTGATTTTTTTTCTTTGAGATTTCAGCCACGGCATAGTGGTCGTTGTATGATAATGGATTCGGGATAGCTATTATCTTTTGATTGTCCTTAATTCCTGAAATTTTATTGAGTAGCGGAACATAGCCCTTCGACAGTAATACAAAACGTTCGCTTGATTGAATCGCCAGTCTGACATACCTTTTATAGGTTTTTTGATACTCGCTAAACGCCATGAATATAAGTAGTCTTTTTTTTATGGAATTCTTTATACTCTTGTTCTGCAATTGCAAATATTGAGATAACGTTTGCCTGTATTGTCCATAAAATTGGGTAAAAATCAGCGGTGTATTGTGCAGAATTGATATGATTTTACAGGATGTACCTTCAACAGCCTTCGAAATTAAAAGCGTAACGGCATTTGCTATGTTACCCTGATTTATAATAATATTAAAATCATTCGAAACGATTACATCATGAACATACGTTATATTAACATCTGTACTGATTTGGGTAGTATCAGGTACAAAATAGTTTACTATTTTGTCATCACTTTCGTAATAAGTAAGTTCCTGCAAGGTGAAATATAAAAAACCAACTTGAATACCTTCTTTTACAAAATAGTGAGACAGGACATGAGTCACACGTTCAACGCCTCCAACTTTTGGATTTACTTCCAGTCCAAGAACAAAGAGAATTTTCATTTTAATAAAGCTGATGGTTTTTGAGTTTAGGATATGGGAGCTTCAGTTTTTTTGATTGTCAGACCTAACATTCTTGTGGTCAACGACCGCATTCCTGATGAGGTTACATATATCAGTATTCCATAAATAAAAAATGATGACATGAAAATAAAAATTCCATTGATTATCCATTGAATGTAGGTAATAGCGACATGCAAAATATTTCTATTGACTATAAAAACAACCGTAAATGTTAGCAGCAAGACTAAAATGTGTTTAAAAATATTAGCCCAATAATTTAAAACACTTTTTTGAAAACCACTGGAAAACAGATAATATGGCTTCCAGATGCATACAATTAAAATCGTACTGACTGCCGTGCCAGTTAGTATACCAATTATTCCGTATTTATACCCCAACACTAACGTAATACAAAGGTTTAGCCCTGCCTCAGCCCACGGCGCCCAAACATGACCATACAATCCGTAAGAGTCTAAAAAGCTATCTACTGAATAGCGTGTAATTGTAACATAACTATTAAATAGTATAAGAAATAATATTGTGCCGCTGATCACATATTCTTTTCCCAGCCAGATGGTGATGAAAGGGTCTATGAGAAAATAAGAGGAAACCATGATAATGCCTGCAAAAAAATATCGAAGTGTTAGCAATTCCCAAAAAACAGTATTAATTTTTTCAACGTCCCTGCTTGCAACCAGGTTGCCCAAAGATGCCACTCCGCTGTTTAAAAAGGAATTAAGTAAACCTACTAATCTTGATATAATGAGCGTATAATTGGTGTAGTAAGTTACCTGGATTAAACCTGCAAATAAATAGATGAAAATATTGTCGGTTTCCAATACTACGACACCTGCAAATTTGTGCGATATTAACCGCTTTATATCCCTCAATAAAGTGGTATGGGAATTCAGCATTGCTTTATCGTATTTCTGTAGTCGTAGCCATGGATATAACTTATTTACATAGTGGTTTAAAAAAATTGTGTTAAGAGTTGCGAAAATAACTTCCATAAGCAACCATATGTAAAAACTGCCTTCAAAAAGATACAAAAACAGAATCTGCATCAAAATCTTTAACACCATGAACGTGTTTGAAATAATTACGATTACATAGTTTCGCTGGTCGGCAACAATTAAAATTTGCTTATAATTGAAAAAGAATCCAAGAAGATTTGAATAGAGAAATGTCAGGAAAGCTGCAATCACAAAGTAAATACTTATGCCGCTCTCTTTGAAAATATATGGTAGAAAAAAAACCACAATTAAACTAAGTCCCACTATAACATATCCTATTATCTTATAAAAATGGCCGAATATGGTGATGACCTCCTTTATCTTTTCGTGATTCTTATCGTGAATGAATTTGTATAGCGCGAAGGCTGTAGCGGACCAAACTCCTAATTCTGCTAAATTTAATATTCCGAGGATGTTTTGTAAAGTAGAGTTTAAGCCTACAATACTATTGCCTAAAATAGTGAGGTATATCTTGCGGGAGAAAAGCGATACGAAAAATAATATTACATAGAAAATTATATTGACTCGGGCGTTTATCAGGGTATATTTTGTACGCGACACAGTATTATTTGATTTATTAATGATAATTTAATATATTCTCGATAAGCTTAAAATCGTTTCGGTGCAAATTAGTTGCCCCATTTCAAAAAAACAGTGCAATTCGATTAAAGCAACAACGTTTTCTTATCGTTCTTATTTTTTTATAATATGAAATAGGTGAAGCAAATAAAATCCGGAGTGCATGATATGAGATTGCCTTCCTTTTTTATTGAATAAATATATTTGCCTGATCCCTGCTGCACGTTAAAAATGCAAACTTAAACTGTTTACTATAACATGTAAATTTTAATTTTATTTTTCGCGTTCTATTGTTGGTTTACATTTTTGTTGATGATCTAAATTATCTACGTTGCTAATTAACGATAATAACGTTACATCTATTAATCCGGCTATAGGACTTTTACCCAATTGATTATGTTTGTCACAAAATAACGAAACAGTGAATTTTATAACTTTACCCGAAGTATTGGCAACTTTGAAAAAGAAAACTATTTATTCTTTTAAAATGTAGCGATAAGGTTTTCACAAAAAATGAAATGGGAAAAAAATCACTATTTTAGCTTTGATTCATAGGTTAATGGGAATTGTTATCGAAAAATGGCAAGGAGTAAGAAAATTATCATAATGATAAATAATCCTGTAGCATCGGAGATAGGATGAAAAATTGAATAAAACTTAGAAGTTTGTTAACTCAACTAGAATGAAAATCCAATGCGGCGGCGGTAGAATGGGTAGATTGAACGGACTGGAATATTAACTGAGGGTTTCTATTGATAAATAGTATAAAGGGTTCATTACAAGAAATTTTGAGGCGGGAGAAATATCGGAGTATCAGTAATAAAACCAACTGAAAATTATACCCGATAGGACCATAAGCTGTAAATAAAGGAGGTTATTTTAACTTAAGCATCCAGATTAACTAATAATAGTACATGATTTTTACTTCGCTAAATTTTGCCTTGTTTTTTTTGATTGTGGCAGTGATTAATTATTTGTTGCCTGTTAAATACCGATATATCTGGCTACTTGGGGCAAGTATATATTTTTACATGTTTACCTCGCCTATATATATATTGGTTGCCGCAAGTATTGTATTACTTACTTATTATGGTGGTATCGAAATTGAAAAACAGGGGGACAAAAAAGAGAGTTTTCGACTATATGTTTTTACAATTATAGCAAATGTCGCATTCCTTATTTTTTTTAAATACACTAACTTTTTTACTTCAATTGTTTTTGATACCATCAATTTTTCTCGTCAAAAGCTATTGCATGCTGGCCCACCAATTGCCAATTCTTTGTTAGTTAATATTGCCGCTCCCTTGGGGATATCCTATCTTACTTTTCAGGCAATCGGCTATCTTATAGAAATCAAAAGAGGTAACCATCCAGCCGAGAAAAAGCTGGGACATCTTGCTACGTTTTTACTATTCTTCCCAAAAATAATCGCCGGACCTGTGGAAAGAGCACATCATTTTCTTCCGCAAATAAGTGAAACAAAAAAATTTGAGTATAGCAATGTTAGTACGGGTTTAAAACTACTAGTATGGGGCTTATTTAAAAAATTAGTAGTTGCAGACAGGTTATCAATTTATGTGAATGCCGTGTTAGGAAATGCCGACCATCACAACGGACTTACTTTGATTACAGGCACTATCTTTTACGTATTTCAAATGTACGCTGATTTTTCAGGTTACACGGATATGGCACTTGGACTTGCCAAAATACTCGGATTTGATTTGGTGCAAAATTTCAACAGGCCTTTATTTGCCAAGTCAGTTACTGAATTTTGGCGCAAATGGCATATCTCTTTATCCACTTGGTTTGCAGATTACTTTTACAACCCAATTGCAGTTGCAAAAAGAGATTGGGGTAGTTGGGGTATTGTTTATGCGTTTTTTTTAACCTTTGTAGTTTTGGGGTTTTGGCATGGAGCCAATTGGACATTCATTGTATTCGGTGCCTTGCAAGGGCTAGCTCTCACCATTGAGTTTTTTACCCGGAAACAGCGGAAATACATCAGAAAAAAAATCCCTTCTTTGGCAAACAGTATAGCCGGTATCTTATTTACGGTTGGCTATTTTGGTTTTTCCCTGATTTTTTTTAGATCCACCAGTTTAAAAGAAGCTTTTATAATCATAAAAAGGATATTTACCGCACGGGGAGGTGCCATATATATCGAAAATCCTTCCATTATTTTGTTTTCAATTGCATCAATAGTTTTTTTTATGCTGGTGGAATTCAAAAAGGAATATCTCGACCATCTATTCACTTTTTCCGATAATAAAAATTGGCTGATCCGTAACTGTTACTATTGCATGTTATTACTGATCATCTTAATAGCCGGCGTATTTGACGGAGGTGAATTTATTTATTTTCAATTTTGATTATTCTCAAAGTATAGAAATGGGATTTAAAAAACTTAGCGCAGTAAATGGATATCAACATTTGCTTATCAAAACAGGAGCATTCATAATCCTCGCTTTTATAGCCGATTTTTTTGTCGGCGGAATATTTCATTATTTTTATTTTAAACAATCTTCGGGGTGGGAATACAGAACCAAGTATTCCATTGAGGATACCCGGGCAGATGTATTGATTTTCGGAGCCTCAAGAGCGCAGCAGCAATATAACCCAGACTATATTGAAAAGAAAACAGGGCTCACCTGCTATAATACTGGGAGAGATGGAGAACCGGTTTTCTATTATTATGGAGTGTTACAAGGGGTGCTTAAGCGGTATACTCCCAAAATTATTATACTTGATGTAGAAAACAATGTTTTTAGAGAAAGCCAGGACAGTTACGACAGACTGTCGATTCTGTTACCATACTACACCACCCATCCTGAGATGCGTCCTGTTATTGAACTAAGGAGCCCTTTTGAAAAACTGAAATTGCAGTCAAGAGTGTATCCCTTTAATTCAATGCTTTTTAAAATTGCAATCGGCAATACCGACTTTAATAAGAAGCGGTTTGAAGATATCAAAGGGTATGTTCCGTTAACCGGAGCTTTGGATGAACCTATAAGAACTGTTGACTTGTCTAAAAATAAGTATGCAGTGGACACTAACAAAATCAACTGTTACAAGTCCTTTATAAACGATTGTTTGAAAGCAAATATTAAATTGTACCTCGTTTGTTCGCCTTATTTTTTTCGTGCAGTGGGAGAGGATACATCTATGCAGATTGCAAAAGAAATTGCGAAGGAAAGGAAAGTTGACTTCATAGATTTTTCAAAGGACAAATTGTTTTTAAGCAATTCAAAATTTTTTGACGACACGATACATGTGAATGTAAGCGGTTCAGAAATATTTTCAAACAAGGTGGCCGATACTCTTTTATCTAAAATTAACAGCAACGCTCGTTAACAGATTTAGAGATGAATGCTGATTCAATTGCTGTTCATAGATAAATAATTAACAAAAATCGCGGTAATGCTCTTTAATTCATTTCACTTTCTATTTTTCTTCTTACTTGTTACAACGTTTTATTTTATTTTACCTCATAATAAAAGGTGGCTACTTTTATTATTGAGCAGCTGTTATTTTTATATGGCGTTTGTTCCTATTTACATTTGTATTTTGGGATTTACTATCGTAGTAGATTATTTTGCCGGCATATTAATTGAAAATTCCAATGGGAAAAGACGCAAACTCTTTTTAGTTTGCAGCTTGGTAGCCAATATTGGAATTTTGTGTGTTTTTAAATACTATAATTTCATTAACGAAAACTTGTCGTATCTGCTTCATGGCTTTGGACGATCTAACCCAATTCCATATCTATCTATTTTGTTGCCTATTGGTCTTTCCTTTCATACATTTCAGGCCATGAGTTATACTATCGAAGTGTATAGGGGGAATCAAAAAACAGAGCGACATTTTGGAATATATGCCCTGTATGTGATGTTTTATCCGCAGCTTGTTGCAGGGCCAATTGAAAGGCCCCAAAATTTATTACACCAATTTAGGGAGCATCATCATTTCGACAGCGACCGTGTATTTGAGGGACTAAAGATCATGATATGGGGTCTGTTTAAAAAACTAGTCATCGCCGATCGGTTAGGAGTATATGTGAATAATGCTTACAACTACGTGCCGGAGCAAGATGGAATGACTTTATTATTGGCTACAGTATTTTTTTCCTTTCAGGTATATTGTGATTTTTCAGGGTATTCTGACATTGCCATCGGAGCCGCAAAAGTGATGGGCTTTGATTTGATGGCTAATTTCAGGCGCCCTGTTTTAGCCAAGAGTACAGGCGAGTTTTGGAAAAGATGGCATATATCATTATCCACCTGGTTTAAAGATTACCTGTACTTCCCAATGGGAGGAAACAGGGTTTCAATTCCCAGGTGGTATATTAATCTGATGGTTGTTTTTCTAATCAGTGGTTTGTGGCATGGAGCAAACTGGACCTATGTTATCTGGGGCGGAATTAACGGTTTTTACCTGGTTTTTGCGATCATGACGCAAAAGACCCGTGACAGATTTAACAATTTTGTCGGCATTAGCAAGCATCCAAAGCTATTTTTATTTTCACAAATTTTAATCACATTTTGTTTGATTACTTTTTCACGGATATTTTTCAGATCGAGAACAATTGGAGATGCTTTTTTAATTATAAAAAAAATTCTGTCTTTTAATGGATCACCTTTTAACGGTGGTACCTCCATACTTATTTATTGTTTTTTCGCAGTGTTTTTTTTGCTTGCCGTAGAGCTGAAAAAAGAATTCTACAGAGGATCTTTTACGCTGTCTCATCATCCCAATTTTTGGATAAGAAACTCTTATTACTCTTTACTAATTATATTGATTATGCTGCTGGGTGTATTTGATGGAGGACAATTCATTTATTTTCAATTTTAAAAGATGGCAGAGAAATGACAAATACAACAAAAAAAAAATCACTGCAAAACTTTTTCTTAAAGCTTGCGGCATGTTTGCTTATTATATCACTGGTCGATTTTACTGCAGGTGCAATACTTAATAAATATTATTTTAATCAGCAGTCTGGGTATGATTATCTCACCACTTGCGCTATCGAAAACACGACTGCGGATATCTTGATTTTAGGATCTTCAAGAGCTGTGAATATCTACAATACAGACATTTTTGCAAAGCAAACAAAATTGTCATGTTTTAATGCAGGACGATACGGCGAACCTATATTTTATCACTACGCGGTACTTAAAGCAGCATTAAAAAGGTATACACCAAAGACTGTCATTCTTAGTTTTGACGCAGGTAATTTTAGCATAAATGCTGAGGCCTATGATAGAATTGCCGCGCTGCTACCATATTACAAACGTCACCCTGAAATACATTCAATTGTTGAACTAAAGAGCCCTTTCGAAAAAATGAAGCTATTGTCATCCATCTACCCGTTTAATTCGCTGCCTCTTTCTATCGTAGCAGGCAACCGCGAAAGTAACAAAGCTAAATACAGCAATTCAAACGGATTTATACCAATTGAGAAAACTTTTGAAGGAGAGCTGAAAACATTTGATTATACAAAAGAAAAGCAATTAGACCCGGTTAAAATTGAAGTGTATAAGTCGCTTATGCAAGAATGTATAAATCGTAAAGTTGAGTTGGTTGTAATTTGTCCCCCATACCAAATCCATCGCATAGGGGTAGATGCTTCTATAAATGAGGGCAAAAGACTAGCACAACAAAATGATATTCGCTTTCTGGATTATTCAGCAGATACAAGCTTCACTAACTATCCTGCGCTATTTGCTGACTTCCGGCATCTGAATATAAGAGGGGTTGAGAAATTTTCAAACGTCATAATTGACACACTGAAAAAAAGATTTCAGTGACTTTTCAATCTATCTTAATCTAAGTTTTCCGATTAAAACTTTCTTTAAAAAATTCACAATTTCTTAAAAATTACAGGATACTAAAATCCGGCTGCTGTTTATAAAAACAGCAAGCCGGATTTATGCAATTGTTACCTGGCTTCTAACTATTGTTGCACACTTAAAACAGGAGTAGTAACAACCAGCTGGTCGGTATTAAGCTTGGTGTAATAAATGCCTGTATTTATTGCGGGTACTTTTTTATTGATTGAATTAAATCCTTTTTGTAAATCAACCTGGCTTGTATAAATTATTCTGCCGCTAACGTCTGCCAATAGAATTTGCATTTTTTGCTGATAATTAGTGGTAAGATTTATTTTTAAATCGTTGCTGCTCGCATTAAGCACTACGTTGAACAAAGTAAATGATGGTACATTACTCACAAAGGCGGAAGCAGTTTTACTATAGTCGAACGTCGCATCATTGTCTATCATAACCAGCCGATAGTAATTGGTTCCTTTTAATGGATGTTCATCAGTAAAAGCATAATTGATCTGTATTTCCGCGAAGCCATTTGCCGCCAGTTCCCCTATGTTTTCAAAATTTTGGCCATCACCACTTCTTTCAATTGCATAGTGACTTACGTTTATTTCTGAAGCAACGGACCATTGAAGGCGAACTTTTTCATCAATATTTTTTGCAGAAAAATCGAGGAGTTGAACTGGTAACACGCCTGCTTCTGTTACATTAACAAAAGCCAGAGCTGAATCTCCGACACTGTTTACAACTTTTAATTGAAATGTATATGTGCCAGCTGTCAAATTACTAATTGATGTACTTGGATTGTTTGGTGTGGCTATAAGGTATTGATCTGGCCCTGTAACCTTAGTCCAGGTATAACTTGTTACAGTTCCGACTGCACTTCCCTTCAGAACGGTGCTGTTGACTGGCAATGTTAGAGAAATATCTGTTCCCGCATCAGCTTTTAAGCCAACCGGTAGTGCGCCTGATTTGATTAAGATTGCTGAACTAAAAGGCTGTAGCGTTATTGAACCACTGTAGACGATACTGTCAACTCCAATATAGACTGCATCAAGCGAGATGGTTTTTGGTGTTACAGTAGCATTATATTCAAATCGTTGGTTTGCCGGCGTATTTGCGGACACCAATAACGAGTGAGCATCTTGGCTTGAATAAGTCTTCCACGTATCAAAATTAACATTTGGGGGAAAAGTAAATCCGCCTCCAATAGATGAGGCATAATACCACGAAAAGCCGGTTGGATTAATCGAATTGTAGTAATTGCTATCAACCCGGCCTAATAATTGTAAAGATTGTTGTATGGTTTGCACTACCGGCGACGTTGTCGTATTCAGTCCAGTGTGGGTATGCAGCATTGAAACCTGGGTGATCTGCGTATTAACAATAATATTTTTTTTCAGGGAAAAATTAGACATACTATCGCTATATTGCCGGCCTACATACCATCCATTGCAATTATAAACAGTATTACCTCTCACAGCAACATCCTTGGGTGAATTAGTAAAAATTCCAAATCCGGTTCCGGCAATAGTACTTATGCTGTTATTTGTAATTTCTACTCCTCTTGCGCCGCCATCCAGGTAAATTGCCTGCGCATCAGTTTGCTCCTGCGTTCCAAAAGGGGCAAATACGCCGTTTGTCACAATATTGTTTCTGATTTTTCGGTTGTTGTTGCTTGTACTAAATGTATAGATTCCTCCACCATCGTTTCGGTTGGCACAATAATAATTTACAAAATTACTGTCGATGTCGACATACGAGCCATCAAAATGAATTCCATTATAACCGGTGCTGTCAATACTGTTCAGGCTAACCCTGGCTCCTGTAGCAACACCCACATAGATTGCATTTGCATCAGCGGGATCATAAAAACTTGCCATTCCCTGAAATAAGGCTGTGTTTTTTATCCTATTTTGTGTAATTACTACATTGGTAGCTGGTCCACGCACATCGATTGCACTACACATTGAATAATTAATGGCATTGCCAACCAACAGGGTGTTGAATGAATACCATCCATATATTGCCTTTGCCCCAGTATTTGTAATTGTACAATTGGCTACCGTAATATTGCTTCCATCATGAAAAAATACGGCAGCCATATTGGCGCCTGTTAAACTTAAATTTGTTATGGTAATATTTGAACGCGTGCCAATGTCGATAAGAGTATCTATCGAACTAGCCTGGACTGTATAAGTTGAGGGATTCGCGTTCCCAAAATACATTTTCATATTGTGCGTCGTTGAATCATAAAACCATTCACCAAATTTATTTAACGTCCTCGCATCTCTTTGAATAAACAAACCGAACCCAGGCGAGATTGGCGTAGTAGGTGCGGATGTGCTGGAATTCCTGGGGTTTATAGTTTTGATTGTTTGCACATAAGAAACAGTATTGCCCGATTGCGATGAAACACGGTTTCTTTCAATTATGTAGGACATCTTCCTTGCTACAACTTCAGCGCCTGTCCAGTTTGTGGTGCCCAAGCCTGCTGCCGATAAGGAAGTGTTTCCAGAAAATGCAGATGTTACTAAATACCCGCCATTAGCAGAATCGCTGTTGGGATACCTCCCTACTTCCTGAGGAATGTCATTGATGGTAACCATGTTCACCGCATTTTTAACGGAAGGAGCCGATACCTGAAATACACCAGCGCCAATTGTAGTCCAGGAAGTGAGCGGGGTAAAACCTGTAATCACAGGTTGCGAACCACTACCGTAGGATCCGATAACGATTGGACTACCGCTTGTACCCGATTTACCGACAACAATGGAACCATAAAAAGTTTCACCGCTTTTAAATAGTATTGAATCCCCGGCCGCAATGATGCCAAATGAAGCATTCAATTTTGCAATGGTTTGCCATGCAGATGTGGGTGAGAGGCCAGTATTTGTATCAAGCCCTTTTGCTGAAATGTAATAGTTTTTTGCCTGCACAGTACTTGCAGAAATTACTAGCAGAATAATAAATAGTTGTCTCATAGGAAGGGATAGGATTATTTTCGATTATAGAATTCCGTTACCAGTATATCAACTCCATCCGAAATGCGGATAATACTGATATAACCAGTTTAAACTGATCATTTCTTACAATGAATGCAGCTTAAGATGCGAAAGCCTGACTTTAAAAGACCGAAGCATTAAATGATTTCGTTCGAAAAAAATACGAAAGGGTGGTGGGAACAGGTAAAATGGTTTTCATAGTTTTCAATTTTTAATATTGGATATAGTATATGCACAATGCCGTTAATGGCATTTGTATATAAGGTTAAAAATTATACCAGGGATTAACTGGCTAAAGGATACGGACCAATTTGAAACGCATAAGTATGTGCCTTATTATTTGAGACAATAGGTTTTGGAAAGATCGGGTAAAACTGGGCAGTTGCTTCGGAAAATACGAAGTTGATATTTGGAAAATTTCCGCAAAAAGGACGGGCTTTTTTACCCCTTCGAAAAACAGTTGATATCCTAAACAAATAAAAAGACTTTCAGCTATTACCATTGTTGTTGCGGAATCAACGTTTATATCAAAACTTAAAACCTGTATAGCTAATAGCCATACAGGTTTTAAGTAAGCACATATTACTACTTATTTGTTTGCTTAATAATTGGGATTCTGCGTAATAACCCCTTTACTCTGGTCGATGATAATTTGCGGTACCGGCATATAATAATCCTTCGGGCGCTTGAAGGTACGGCCCGGTATCACTACCGCACCTTTATATGGTTCCAATGGGGAAGCCGTTTTTGGTTTATTATAAATGGTATCCAGGTTTATAATCTGCGCTTTGTCCCATCGCATCAAATCGAAATGACGCACATTCTCAGCGCCCAACTCAACCCTCCGTTCATGGATCAATTGTTTGATGGTAGCGCCGCTCACCGGTTGTAAACCTGCACGGGTGCGAACTGCATTGATTTCAGCATCGCCCGCACCCGGGCCACTGGTGCGAATTTTAGCTTCTGCCACCACCAGGTAAATATCAGCAGTACGCAACAAAGGCTGTTTTAAGTCGCCATCGAGGTTGCCGGAATTATCAGGGTTGAAAGCCGTATATTTTCTGACACAATATCCTGTAGTAGATGATTGACTTGGCAGCATACGCCCGGTAAACTGGCCTTTCTTCCCCGCGAACATCTGGTAAGCATCCTGATCCTGTATTTCAATCATAGTAGTTTGATGAGGGATAGAATCACCTACTGATAACAACGTTGCCTGTTTGCGTACTACATCTGCCGGCTCAAACTCTTCAGCAAAATTTTGTGTAGGATGATGAAAGCCCCAGCCATTCCAGGCCCTGTTGGTAAAGTAAATATTGATAGGCGAGTTGTTGTAATTGTTTTTATTCCACACCGCAAACAACAATTCAGAATTGTTGTCCTGGTTACCCAAAGTAAAGTTATCCGTGTAGTTGGGTGCCAGTGCATAATTGGCATTGGTGATTACTTTGGTACCATATTCCTGCGCTTTATCCAGTTTTTCCCAGAACAGGTATAATTTAGCTAACAAGCCCCAGGCAGCACCCTTGCTTACACGGCCCTTGTCTTCGGCGCCATACGTTTCGGGCAGCAAGTCAGCAGCTTTCAGCAAGTCTGATTCTATTAATTTCCTTACATCTTCTACAGTTGACTTGGCTACATTGTAATTACCGGTTAACACATTGTCTTCCTGTATCAGAGGCACTTCCCCAAATATTAAATTAAGCGTCCAGTAACCATGTGCTCTTAAAAAATAGGCTTCACCTAAAGAACGCTTCCTTATATCTTCGTTCATCACAGGAACCTTCGGAACATAGATCAGTGCATTGTTCGATCTGGCAATTTGCTCGTAAGCCCATCCCCAGGTTGGATGTAACTGGTAGGTTGCAGAATTGGTAGTAAATCTTTCTATTTCCCAAAAATCAGAGTGATCACCATCAACTGAAATATCATCTGATGCATCATCGAACGCATACAGGTTATGGCCTACACCTTCTTCCTGTGTAAGAACATTATAGATACCATTGATACCGGCAACTACATCACTTTCGTTGCGCCAGTAATTGGCAGGCGTATACTGGCCCACAGGCGTAACATCCAATACTGATTTTTTTAAACAGCCAGCTCCTGAAAAAACAAGGAGGGCCGAAGGAATAATCAATTTATAATTGAACCTTGTCATAATATTTTTCTTTTAAAAATTAAAGTTTGCACCAATGGTTAATGATCTTGCGGAAGGGTATTGCGCCACATCCACACCTCTTTGTTTGTTACCATCAGTATAACCCAACTCCGGAGTGTATCCCCTGTATTTGGTAAGATAAAAAGCATTATAGCAACTGGCATACAGCCTGATTTCAGGGAACTGCACGTTGCCAATTTTGGGTTTAGAAAATGTATAGCCAACAGATACATTCTTTAATGCGAGGTAATTGCCTTTTTCAATCCAAAGGTCGGAAGAGCGATAATTTTGGTTGGCGTTTGCCCTGCCAAGACGTGGAATGGTATTGCTTGTACCTTCTCCATGCCAGCGGTTCAATGATTCACTGTACATGTTAAATACCTGGGTCGCATCCAGCCCGGCCATTCTATCTGCATTGTATAATTCAAATCCAAATGCACCTGCAAAAGAGAAATTAAAATCAATTTGTTTATATCTCAGACTACCATTGATGCCCAATACCATTGACGGATTAGGATCTCCCAGGTAAACCCTGTCTTTATCATTCACAATACCATCACCATTCAAATCACGGAATCTTACATCGCCTGGCCTGATATTGGCTTTGTTGGGATCGTTGCTGATATTGGCATCCTTGTCAATATCGCCCTGGTTCTGATACAAGCCATTTGTTTTAAATCCATAGAAAGAAGCAATGGGCTGTCCTTCATAAGTACGCGAAGTTTCCAACGATTCCCTGCCATAAAAAACGGAACTGATGTAATCAGAATTGGTGCCATATAAAAGGGTCACCTTATTTTTTATAAAAGAAGCATTGGCCCCGATGGAATAGGTCAATTCACCTGCCTTGTTCTGGTAATTCAGATCTACTTCAATACCGCGGTTATTAAGTGTGCCGATGTTTTGATTTGGAATGGTAACATTACCGCTGCCATAAGACAGGTTCACATTGGCACCGTACGTTTCAACCAATGAATAGGGAATCAACATGTCTTTGGTATTCTTGTCGAACCAGGTAAGCGTACCGGTCAGATGGTTTTTCAGCAACCCGAACTCGAGACTTATGTTTTTCATTTCTGCTCTTTCCCAGGTAATATTTGGATTGGCAAGACTGGTTACAAAAGAACCGTCAACAACATTGGTGGCTGATCCGAAAGCATAGTTGATACCGCCGCTTCTGATAATGGAGAGGTATTGAAAATCAGGGATGTTTTGGTTGCCTAATTGTCCCCAGCCGGCAGTTAGCTTCAGGTTATTGATAAAGTCAACACTGTTTTTGAAGAATTTTTCGTCGGATATACGCCAACCTGCAGAAACGGCGGGAAAGTAACCCCAACGGCTGTTTGGTGGAAATTTGCTTGATCCGTCTGCACGCATAGTAGCCGTTAAAAGATATCTGCCCATAAAGCTATAATTTGCCCGGGCGAAGTAGGACATCAACCCTGCTGCCCCACGACTGCCACCAGAAAACTGGTTAGCGCTGCTTCCGTTGTCGAGTATGCGGTGATCATCCGCCGGATCGGTATAGCCCCGTCGTTCTCCATAATAGCCATCGTTTTTAAATGACTGGGCAGAATAACCTGCGGTAAGATTCAGGTTGTGCACTTTTGCAAACTGTTTGTTATAAGTAAGAAACAATTCATTTAATAAAGAACTTGATTCAGCATAACTGCGCCTGAGCGAAGCCAAACCGTTTACCCTTGTCTGATCTGGCGTTGCAATACTAAAATTGTACCCGTTATAACTATTGTAATCGTACGCTATATTGGCCTTAAATTTTAACCCGCTGATAATATCGATTTCAGCAAAAGCATTCGCAAGCAGGTGATTGTTTTTATTAAACTGGTCTGTAGTGGCTGCAGTAAAAACAGGGTTATTGATATCGCCCAATTCGTTGCTTGCTTTGGAACTGCCCCAGCTGCCATCTGCATTTAAAACAGGGATAGCAGGATTAAAACGCAATGCTGACCAAACAAGCCCGGCCTGTGTAGACCTTGTATCAAGCCCACTGTTATTGGTGAAAGAGTACAAAACATTCTCGCCCACTTTTAGCCTGCTGCCAACTTTATGTTCAGAATTAATTCTTGCACTGTATCTTTTAAAAAATGAATTAGCAATCATTCCTTTTTCATCGTAATAGTTACCAGAGATACTGTAAGTGGAAACTGCATTGCCACCTCTTACCGCAACATCAGCATTGGTTACTTTACCAGTTCCAAAAAGCGCCCGCTGCCAGTCGGTACGCTGCGTAGAATAACTGGCATCATTCCAGATAGATGGAACCGGAAGATTGTCATTGGTGAACTCTTCTTTTTTTAAGGTCACCAAATCAGGTGCTGTAAGTAATGATAAATATTTAATGGGGTTTGAATTGCCGGTATATACGTTTACCGAAGTTTTCAATTGTTCGCCATATGTACCTTTTTTGGTGGTGATTAAAATAACCCCATTGGCAGCACGTGTTCCATAGATCGCAGATGCAGAAGCATCTTTTAGTATTTCCATAGAAGCAATGTCGTTGGGACTTACATCATTCAAACTCCCAACGGGTACGCCATCTATTACAACCAACGGATCAGAATTATTGATGGTACCTGTACCGCGGATTTTTATGTTTGGCACGCTACCCGGCGCACCGTCATTCCGGATGATATCAACTCCTGAAGCACGTCCCTGCAAGGCAGCAGCGGAACTGCTTACCGGAAGGTTTTTAAAATCATCCCCTTTTACAGTACTGATGGTGCCAGTAACATCCCGTTTGCGCTGGGTGCCATATCCAACTACCACCACGTCTTTTAGTGAACCGGCTGCAGCCTGAAGTGAAATATTTAAAGCAGATTTACCGGACACGTTTACGACTTGTTTTACGTAACCCACCATGGTAAATTCAAGCTCTGTTGAACCCGATGGCAGTGCAATAGAATATTTGCCCCTGGAATCTGTTGTTACTGCGGTGGAAGATTTTAACGCAGTAACAGTTACGCTTTGTAAACTGTTACCGTCCGCATCTGTTACAGTGCCCGTTATTGTGCCCTGTGCAAAAAGCAAACTGCTGAAGAACATGAGTAAGACAGCCAATGACAATCTCTTGTTACATCTCATTTGTAGATAGTTTTGGTAATAAAAAAATATTGAACTTGTTGTGTTACCCAATAATGTTCAATAAACACTTTTGGTTCCGCAAGTTAAATGCCTTGAGCTGATTTGAATGTTTTTAAATGATTAATATTTGTTGTAAAAGCAAAGGCCTTAAATTTCCCGTATAACCAACACGTAAATATGTAAACTTAATTTTAGTTTCGCGCTAATCTGCAGGCATTTATTTACTCAACCGTTTTCGTAATTGCCTTTACTTTCATTACTTCCTCAGGATTTGTTCTAACAACCTGAATGCGGTTTTTTGCTTTTGCAGCAATGAGCAGGAGATTCTTTTCAGTCTTTATGCTGATAAGATTGCGCACATCTCCGTTAACATTAAGCCCTGTTTTTTCATAAGGCACCGGTGAAAAATTGCCCTTACCGTCGCCCTTTAACACCAATCCTAAGCCTGCATCCAACGGACCAAGGTTTACACGAAACGGGAAGAAATTGCCAGCCAGTACAATGTCTTTATTACCATCTTTATCTAAATCAACAGCCACCAAACCGTTGACTGCACTGATTTGTGCCGCAACGGGTAATGGCCTGATGGTAAATTTTCTGCTGCCCTCATTTTGTAAGTAAACAGACTGCAATGTTTTTATTGTTACTGTCTTCGCTTTATCCAGTTGTTCTTTTGTAAAGATGTCCTGCAATTGTGCGTCTGCATAATCAGCATGTAATAAAAACTTTTTTTGGATCGCCGGGATCTGATCCGCCAATTCATCTTTTGAAAAATAAGGATAACTTTTTCCCTGGTTGTAATAACAAAGAATAGGATCCATCATACCATTACCATAAAAATCGGCATAGGTAATAGTCAACGGTTCAGTAGCACTTGCCTTTAGTTGGGTGTTAGTACCAAGATTACCAATTGCCAGGTCAGTGTCTCCGTCTTTATCAAAATCATCTGGCAGTATGCGGCACCACCATCCCTGTGTATCTGCTAATCCATAAGCCGTTGTTTGGTTAGAAAATATGCCATTGTGATTTTCAAAAATAGTAAGCGGCATAAATTGTCCAACCA
Organism: Ferruginibacter sp.; assembly: GCF_028288465.1. GTDB lineage: Bacteria > Bacteroidota > Bacteroidia > Chitinophagales > Chitinophagaceae > Ferruginibacter. Next base: position 22,214 of record NZ_JAQBNR010000025.1, read on the forward strand.
CTATTAAATCTTCCCATCCATCTTTATTCAGATCCAGCCATACAGCGTCCGTAACCATACCGGGATAAACAAGGCTTGAATCTTTTTGAGCTGCATCTTTAATAAATTTAATTTCTCCGGGCTTGCTTACATTTTTCAGCATAAAGCTTTCTGGTGCAACAGGAAAAATACCCGGCGATAATTTGCTACCCACATATAAGTCTGGCAAACCGTCCTTATTATAATCAGCGGCACGGGCGCATCCGCCACTTACCGTTTCTTTGGGCAATGCATTGGGCACGCTATTGAAATTACCATGACCATCATTTTCAAAAAAGCGGTCCTGGTAATTCTTGTTATTTAAAAAGAAATCAGCACCGCCGCTTACCAGGTACAAGTCCGCATCGCCGTCTTTGTCCGCATCAAAAAACAACGCATCCGTATTGGTGAAATTTTTATCGTTATTCCATGGCTGGCTCAGTGAAGGGATAAACTGACCCGATTTTGTTTGCAGGTACAAAACACTTTCTTGTCCCGCAGATGCACCAATAAAAACATCTTCCAATCCATCCCCGTTCACATCTGCTTTGGTAATACAGGGCCCTGTTTTCGAAAGCTGGTAGGGTAGTAGTGGCGATATTTTAAAATCGACAAAGGCAGATTGCTGATGCGTAAAATCAATTCCTGTAGCAGCAGTAACATCTTGAAACCACAGGTTAGCTTTAGGGATTTGCTGTGTATCATTTTTAGCCATGGCATCACTTTCATTAATTGTAAGCAACGTATCCGCCTTTGTATTACTTATTAAAGTCTCTTTACCTCCGGGCCACCTTATTATGATGGATTCAACCAGGCTGTCAGGCCCCAATCCAATATGCATTACCGGATCAACAGAAGATTGAAAGCCACGGGTTAAATACTGCTCCTGCAGTTGGCTGTTGTGAGCCGTTTTTACATATACTTTCGCCCCGATGCCCTGTGAGTTTTTTTGCGTTCCCCTGAACTTCAATTTCAGGTAATGCGCCTGCGTATTATCGTTTGCATTGTTTTTATAAATAGTAGCAGCATCATTCAGGTTGTTGATCACCAGGTCAAGATCGCCGTCATTGTCCAGGTCAGCATAGGCGGCTCCGTTGCTAACTGATTTTTTGGTAAGGCCCCAGCTGGCAGTCACATTTTTAAAAGTGAGATCATGATTATTTTGAAAGAGGTAATTGGTAAGTTTGGTTGAGGGCATTTTCTTTATCAACTCCCACATTTCTTCTTTACTGCCATTGGTACTGCCCACTTTTGAAGTATAACCCGAAGTATATTTTACAAAGTCCAGATTGGTGATGTCTTTGTTCAACCCGTTTGAAATAAACAAATCTTTCCATCCATCATTATCAAAATCCGCCAGTAGGGGAGCCCAGCTCCAGTCAGTGTTTGAAACGCCTGCCAACTGCCCGACCTCGCTGAAAACCGGTGTGCCATTACTATCGATGCCATTATTCAGCTGCAACGTATTGCGCATTTGCTGGCTGTGAAAACCAGTATTTAAGCGCATATTGTATTTGTCATAGGTGTCGGCTCCTTTTAATAATTTTTGCCGGTGGTTATCTTCCGGCAACATATCCATCACCATGATATCCGTTTTGTCATCGTTGTTATAATCGGCGATATCACTGCCCATTGCAAATTCAGAAATGTGGCTGGCAGCCTTTGTTAGTACCTCACGAAAACTGCCATCATGATTATTCAGGTATAAAAAATCTCTTTCATCATAATCATTGGTAACATAGATATCAGGCCAGCCATCATTATTAATATCGCTGACGGCAACGCTCAATCCAAAATTAATTCCGCTGCCGTCAATGTGAGCTTCTGTACTGATATCAGTGAAAACTCCGCCATCGTTCCTGTACAAACGGTTGCCAAATTTCGGATGTCTTGTTGACCGCAATTTTGTTGTATTAAAATCCGGGTTGTAAAACATATCGGCATGGTTCACCATAAACATGTCAAGATCGCCATCATTGTCCATGTCAAAAAAAGCAACGGTCGTTGTGTAAGTTCCGGGGGCATCCAGGCCGTATTGTTTTGCCATTTCTGTAAAAACAGGAATGCCATTTTTTATGCCGTTATTAATGTACAATTCGTTCGCCCTTTCAGCATCGGTACCAGGGCCGGAATAACATACATACATATCAAGCAGTCCATCACCATTCACATCGGCCATCACCACACCGGTCTTCCACTTATTGCGGCCTGCCGTTCCTGAAAGTGCAGTGACATCTTCAAATTTAAAACCGCCTCTATTTAAATATAATTTATTGGATGTCATATTGCCCGTGAAGTATATGTCTGCAAGCCCGTCATTGTTAACGTCGCCCACGGCAACACCGCCGCCGTTATATAAATACTCATACGTGAGAATATTGTAATCCTTGTCTTCTGTGATATCATTTCTGAAATTGATATTGGTGCCTGCTGATGGCATTTCTGAAAACATAGTTTTGGTACGCTGCCTGCAGGAGGCTGCCGCCATCAATACAAAAAAAATAAGCAGACTTTGACGAAATGAGAATTTCATAAAATTATTTAACGAGCCAACACCGGTATCAGCTGGTTATTTTAACTGCGAAAATAACAAATGGAAGGCGATAAATTTTATGGTGATTGAATTGCGCTTATAAAGGGATAAATAAAATCTGAGGATACTACAGTTGTTTTCATCACGATAAAACCCTACTTTCAATGATCAACAACCAAACGATTATTTTAATTTAACCCAGCAATGAACCGTATACTGCTACCTACAATCGCCCTGCTCTTCAACACTTTTTTTGCAAACGCACAACTGACTACCATCAACCCGACCCTGCTAAAAAAACAGTGGCCCGCTAACTGGATATCCTGTCCCGGCATCTCGCAAAGGGAATATGGTGTTTACCACTTTCGGAAGTCTTTTAACCTGGATAAAAAGCCGGATAATTTTATTATTCATATTTCAGCGGATAACCGCTATCGCTTGTGGGTAAACGGTTCACCTGTTTGCAGCGGCCCTGCACGGGGCGATTTATATAACTGGTTTTTTGAAACAGTTGACTTATCATCTTACCTGCAACAAGGACGCAATACCATTGCAGTTATGGTTTGGAACCTGGCGATATACGCACCAACAGCACAGGCAAGCAGCCGTACAGGATTAATTGTACAGGGAGATCAGTCAGCGCAGGCTGTAGTTAATACCGATGAAACATGGAAGGTAGTAAGAGATGAAGCTTACACAGTATGCGCACTGGAAGATGGCAGCTATCATCGGGAAGTAGGAGCGGGAGATCATGTAAAAGGAAGTGTTTACCCCTGGGATTGGCAGCAGGTAAATTACCCTGACGAAAAATGGTTAGCAGCGACAGCTTCCTACAATGGCCTTACGTTTGGCAACGGCAGCGGCAATATGTGGATACTGGTGCCGCGGACAATACCATTGATGGAAGAACGCCAGCAACGGATTCCCTTAATAAGAAGAGCAGCAGGCATTGCAAATGATGCTGATTTTCTCACAGGAAAAAAATCCTTGACTATTCCGGCCAATAAAAAAGTAAGCATCCTGATGGATCAGACTTTTAACACGGTAGCTTATCCTGAATTAATAACAAGTAATGGCAAAGGAGCCCTGGTAAAGATCACTTATGCCGAAGCATTGAAAGATACAGCGGAAGAAAAGGGGAACCGCAACGACATAGAGGGACGTACTATTATGGGTACCTACGATGAATACGAACCAGATGGCGGTCACAACAGGCTGTTCAGACCGCTTTGGTTCAGAACATACCGTTACATGCAACTTGATATTACCACGAAGGATGAACCGCTGGTGATTGAGGATTTATATGGCCGTTATACTGGCTATCCGTTTGAAGAAAAAGGAAGTTTTAGCAGCAATGATACTTCATTGAAAAAGATTTGGGAAGTGGGATGGCGCACCGCCCGGCTTTGTGCGGGTGAAACTTATTTTGATTGTCCATACTATGAACAGCTGCAGTATATTGGTGATACCAGGATACAGGCACTGGTGTCATTGTATGTTGCCGGCGACGACAGGCTGATGCGCAAAGCCATCAATGATTTTTATAACTCCAGGGTACCGGAAGGACTAACGCAAAGCCGTTATCCTTCTACAGAATTACAAATCATTCCACCATTTTCCTTGTATTGGATCAGCATGGTGTATGATTATTATATGCACCGGAAGGATGATATTTTTATTGAAAAGTATCTGACAGGGATGGCAGGGGTACTGGATTGGTACGAAAAAAATATCGACAGAAAGAAGCAAATGCTGGGGCCCATGAAATGGTGGAATTTTGCAGACTGGAACACGGCTTTTGATGGGGGCAGGCCTGACGGCGCCGATGATGGGAATTCATCGGTCATCACTTTGCAATATGCCTATACACTGCAACAGGCAACTATTTTATTCAGTCATTTTGGTAAAACAGCAATGGCGGCGCATTATTCAGCATTGGCCAATTCGCTTGCGGCTCATACTTACCAGTTGTGTTTTAACCCAGTCAAAAATGAAATGGCCAATACACCAGACAAAAATAAATTCAGTCAGCATGCCGGTATTATGGCCGTGCTCACGGGGGCAATACCTGCTACCAAAATAAAGACGGTAATGCAGCAAATTTTATATGATACCAGTTTAAGCCAGGCCACTTTTTACTATCGTTTTTATCTTACGCAGGCGCTAAAAAAGGCGGGCATGGCTGATGTATATTATTCACAGCTAAAACCCTGGCGGGATATGCTGGCAATCGGCTTAACCACCTTTGCTGAAAATCCGGAGCCCTCCCGTTCCGATTGCCATGCCTGGAGCTCCAGTCCCGATTATGATTTTCTTGCCACCATTTGCGGCATAATGCCTGGCAGTGCAGGATTTGCGACTGTTAAAATTCAACCTGCTCTAGGGGAATTGACTAGTGTAAATGGCTCGATGCCCCATCCGTTGGGTAACATTCTTGTTTCGCTTAAAAGAAAAAATGTAAACGGTATTGAAGGAGTGGTGACCCTGCCGGCAGGTTTAAACGGAAGTTTCGTTTGGAAGAATAAAACAATTTCATTAACAAGTGGCATACATACTATTGAAATTAATTAACCAAAAGCTGTAATTTATATTCAGTGAATGCGTTAAAAATGAATAATTTTCATAGCAAATAAAATTACCATGCCCGTTGTGTTCTTATTTGCTTCGCAGCAAAAACAGATCAAATGAACAGACTTCAACTTGAATATTTTGGAGAGCTTAAAATAAATGTAGCAGCACCAAAGCCTACAGACGAAACAGGAATCGGCCACAGCAATGTTATCCCGCTTACCGGTGGCACTTTTAATGGTCCGAAACTTCGGGGTACTATTTTACCTGGCGGGGCAGATTGGCAGTTAATCAAGGATGCAGAAGTAGCAGAAATAAATGCCCGCTACACTTTGGAGGCAGACGATGGTACACTGATCTACATTTCGAATAAAGGGATGAGGGTTGCCAGCCCGGAAGTGCTGAAGAAAATCTCCAGCGGAGAAGTAGTACCACCTGATGCTTATTATTTCAGGACTGTCCCTGTATTTGAAGTAGCAAAAGGAAAATATGACTGGCTGATGAAATCTCTCTTTATTGCGAAGGGGATCCGCAATCCTGATAATGTGACCATACAGGTTTGGTGTGTTTTATAAACTGACAAAGGCTCTTGTTACTACGATGATCAAAATAATAGCACACATATATTAACTAAAACAGGCAATGTCGCAAAATATAAAGCAGGCCGCTATTAAAGCAATACTGGGTGAATATCAGAAGGCAGTGAATGCATTGCGGGAACTTATCATGCCCCTGGACTCCCTTACATTAACAACAATTGTGGACGCTGGTACAACGGATGCGAATTGCCGGTCTATTCAAACCATACTGGCTCATGTTGTCCACTCCGGATACGGTTATGCTGTCTATATCCGCAAACATAAAAATTTTCCGGGCAATAGACCTGAAAAGAAACTACGCTTTACAGCCGTAGAATACAAAAGCGATCTCGGCAAGCTGCTGCAATTTACTGACAGTACCTTCGGGGAAATTACTGACGATGAGCTGGAAGAAATGAACAACGAAAAAAAGTTGCTTACCGGCTGGGGCCAGCGCTATGATATAGAACAAATGATGGAACACGCGATAGTACATGTTTTGCGGCACAGGCGGCAGATAGAAAATTTTGTAGAAATCATTAAAGGACGCTAGCAACAAATATGGACAGCATCCTTTAAAGATATTGTATTCCGCTAAAAGCAATGTGAATAGGTCAGGAAATTTTTATACGGGTCTTATATAGCATATCTCCTGGAACAAGAACAAAAGAAAATTTTTATTTTTTTGCGAAGAAACAGCTGACTTAGTGCCATCACGGTAAAAAAATCTTATAATTAATGTTCATTTAATAGCATAAAGAAAAAATGATACGAAGCAGGGAACGGAGAACTGGATTTTTTAAACCGCTTGCATAAGATGCTTAACAGGATAAAAAAACCTTCCTGTTTCATTACAAATACAGAACTTAGCAACTCAAAAATTTAAACGATTTCATATGAAGAAACTGATCTTGCCTGTACTCGCACTTAGTACAATATTGGCTGCCTGCAATAACGGTACGCAAAAAACGACCACTGAAAGCGTTGACAGCACAGCATCCACCTCTACGGTTGATCCTGCCAAAGACTGGAAATTTGGTGTTGCCCTGTGGACATTCCATACTTTTAATTTTCCGCAATCGCTGGACAAAGTGGATAGCGCAGGTATCGTTTACATCGAGCCTAATACATTTCATAAAGCCGGACCTGAATTAAAAGATACACTCGTTGGCCAACTGTCGCTTGCCGGTATTGATAAACTAAAAGCGCTGATAGGGCAAAAAGGGCTGAAGATGGAGTCCATTTATATCAATGGAGATTCCACTCTTCTCTCCTGGAAAAAACAATTTGAGATTGCCAAACAGTTTGGCGTGCAGTTCGTCACCACCGAACCACCATTAAACATGTGGGACAGCATCGATAGCCTTGCAGGTGCATATGGTGTAAAGGTTGCTATTCATGAACACTGGAAAGGCATGAGCCACTACTGGAATCCCGATACGGTATTACTGGCCATTAAAGGACATCCAAATTTTGGAGCCTGTGCAGATTTAGGCCACTGGCCAAAAAGCGGCATCAATCCGTTGGAGGGCATCAAAAAATTAAGCGGTCACATTATCGGCATACATTTAAAAGATATAGCAAAATATGATGACCCGACATTAAGAGACGTTCCGGTAGGTACGGGTGTTGTAGATTTCCCAGCCATTTTTGCAGAGTTGAAAAAGCAAAATTTCAAAGGCCATATTTATATTGAAAGAGACGCGGAAGATTTGCCAAGCAATCTTCCTTCAGTAATTAATACAGTGAAATATTATAATGATCAGATTGCAAAGCTGAAATAAATTATTAAATACAAATGATGCGAAGCGGACAATATTGTTTACAATTTTGTTTCTGCTTCGCATTTTAATTTGTTTGAAAATATTGCAATCGATAGATGATGATTTTAAAAGAATCAGAAAGTCTGACGTAATTTGAATTGTTACCAAAGACGATATCAAAATTTAGTTTGCTTACCCTTCGATCGCACACGATTATTAATTTACACTTGCTACCTTCAATTTATGAATACAAACTCACGTGTTGTTACACTTCTTTTCAGCCTTTTTTTTTACACCACCACCCAAGCGCAGATCCTCAGCGAAGCATTGATGCAACATCCATGGAAAGCCCAATGGATTGCGGCGAAGGATGCGCCGCCAAAAGATTACGGGGTTTATAAATTCCGTAAAAACTTTGAGCTAACGGCAAAGCCAGCTTCTTTTGTGGTGCATGTATCCGCAGATAACCGGTATAAATTATTTGTAAATGAACAATTGGTTTCTCTCGGGCCTGCCAGAGGTGATTTATATTTCTGGAATTTTGAAACAGTGGACATTGCCAGCTATTTGCAGGCTGGTAAAAATACAATTGCGGCATTGGTTTGGAATGATGGCAAGCAAAAGCCCGAGGCGCAGATTACTTTTATGACAGGTTTTATTTTGCAGGGCAACAGCGGTGCGGAAGAAATAGTCAACACCAACGCAACCTGGAAAAGTATTAAAGACAGCAGCTATGCACCGCTTGAAACACATGTTCCCGGTTACTATGTGGCAGGTCCGGGGGAAGTGGTACAGATGAAAGATCATGTGAAGGGATGGCAACAAATAAACTATGATGACACCAAATGGCAATCATCCAGGTCAATTGGCAGTGGCTTAACAAAGGATGCAGCACGGGATTCAAGAGGGTGGATGCTGGTGCCATCGCCCTTGCCACCAATGGAATTAAAAATGCAGCGCTTGTCTGCTCTGCGCAAGACAGAGGGTATCCCGGCGCCAGTCAATTTTCCCGCGGTAAAAGCAGCTTTTACCATACCTGCCAATACAACCGCAACCTTATTGTTAGATCAGGGCTTTTTAACCAATGCTTATCCCACACTGCTTTTTAGTAAAGGAAACAATGCAGGTATTTCTCTGTCGTATGCCGAAGCCTTGTATTCAAAAGAAAATGAAAAAACTAAATCGGGCAGGGGAAAAGGTAACCGAAATGAGGTGGATGGAAAAATCTTTATCGGCAAGATTGATAGCATTGTTGCCGATGGATCAGACGGACAGCAATACACTTCCCTTTGGTGGCGTACTTACCGGTACATACAGCTAAGGGTAACGACTAAAGATGAACCGCTGGTAATTGATGATATCTACGGCACATTTACGGGTTATCCATTTGTGCAAAAAACAAGTTTTCAATCGGGCAATACAGTGGATGATAAGATACTGGAAATTGGCTGGCGCACCGCAAGGCTTTGTGCTTTTGAAACCTATATGGATTGTCCCTTTTATGAACAGTTGCAATATATTGGCGATGCCCGTATACAGGCGTTGGTTACATTATACAATACCAGTGATGACCGGTTGGTTAGAAATGCGTTAACGCTCATGGATCACAGCCGCATTGCGGAAGGCATAACCCTGAGTCGCTACCCGACAGATCTGCAGCAACAGATTCCAACTTTTTCTTTGTGTTGGATCGGCATGTTGCACGATTACTGGATGTACCGGCCAGATGCCAATTTTATAAAAGACAAACTACCGGGAGAACGGCAGGTGTTGAATTTCTTTCAGCATTATCAAACGGCAGATGGCTCTTTAAAAGACGTGCCCTACTGGATTTTTTCAGACTGGGTAGAGCATCGCAGGGGCTGGGATTATGGGCAGGCGCCCATCGGTAAATCAGGCTATTCAGCCGTGCTGGATCTGCAGTTAATGTGGACATACAAAGTGGCTGCAGAAATGGAAGCTGCCATCGGTTTTATGGATTATGCAAAACTCTATAACAGGAAAGCGGCACAATTAAAACAGACCATTCAAAAAAAATACTGGGATAAAACAAGACTGCTGTATGCAGATACAGAAGATAAAGATTTGTTCTCTCAGCACACTAATTCACTGGCCGTTCTTGCAGGAATGATCACCGGAAAAGAAGCAATCGTGTTGGGTGAGAAATTATTATCAGATACATCCATGGCACAGGCATCTATCTACTTTAAATATTATTTGCACCAGGCACTGATAAAAGCAGGCCTTGGAAATGACTATTCAAAATGGCTGGGCAAGTGGCAGGAAAACATTGATTTGGGGATGACCACCTGGGCCGAGATGTCGGACGTCAGCGGCACCCGATCTGATTGCCACGCCTGGGGCAGCAGCCCAAATATTGAATTTTATAGAACTATTTTAGGGATCGATTCTGATGCGCCCGGCTTTGCGAAAGTGAAGATAGAACCGCATCTGGGAAAGCTTAAGAATGTCAGCGGATCAATGCCGCATCCGAATGGCATAATAAGTACCAACTATAAAAACGAAAACAATAAATGGACAGTTGAAATCAGTCTTCCTGTTAATACTGCAGGGTACTTGGTATGGAAAGGAAAAACATTACTTTTAAAAAGCGGTGTAAATAAGTTCAACTTTTAATTCCTTCATAGTAAGGAGATGGGGTTAAATTGTAGGTTAATTCTGCTGATGTCGAACAGGCAATTGCATGTCATGACAGCACAGGATAGTTATCAATGCGTTATCTTGTACTTTCACCAATCATTATACAATCAACCTTATACTTGCCATGAAAAAAATTACTTTCTCTGCTCTCCTTCAATTATGCCTGCTCATGAGCTTTGCGCAAATAAAAGTGCAGGGACTACTGACTGAAAATTTTACCAATCCCATTGCGCTTGGTGTACAAGTCCCACGCTTTAGTTGGCAACTTGTTGCAGAAAAAAGAAACACAATGCAAACCGCATACGAGATCAATGTAACAACCGACAAAGGATCTGCATGGAAATCAGGAAAAATTTCAGGTAGTCAGTCTGTACAGATTAACTATGCCGGAACCCCTTTGCAGAGCGATCAAAAATATACCTGGAAAGTGCGGGTTTGGGACAATAATGGCAAAGCTTCTCCCTGGAGTGAAGCAGCTTCTTTTAAAATGGGATTGCTAAACACCGCCGACTGGAAAGCCAAATGGATTGAAGCCGGTTATGTTGAAGACTCCATTAACAGGCCCGCCATCTTATTCCGCAACCAGTTTGCATTGGCTAAAAAAATAAAATCAGCCACCTTGTACATTACTGCACATGGTATGTATGAAGTACAACTAAATGGAAAACGGGTAGGAGATGCCTACCTGGCACCGGGCTGGACAAGTTACAACAAGCGCCTGCAATACCAGGCATATGATGTAACCAATATGCTTAACAACGGTAACAATGTAATCGGTGCAACTGTCGGCAATGGCTGGTACCGTGGCTTTTTGGCCTGGGATGATAATAAAAATATTTACGGTAAAAAGTTGGGGTTGCTGGCTCAGGTAAATGTGGTATACACTGATGGCACAACAGAAGCTATCGTTACTGATGATAAATGGAAATCAACGAACAGTGCTATCAAGTCAGTTGAAATTTATCATGGCGAAACTTTTGATGCAAGAGAGGAAAAAAGTGGCTGGGCTGCGATAGGTTATGATGATGGCGGATGGAAAGGCGTTAATTTATTAACGACCACATTTGATAATTTAATCTCTACCGAAAATGAGCCGGTAAAAAAACATGAAACATTTAAAGCCATTAAAGTTATTACAACGCCATCCGGCGAAAAAGTACTTGACTTTGGACAGAACCTCGTAGGCTGGGTGATTGTAAAAGCCAAAGGAAATGCAGGCGATAAAATTGTGATCAAACATGCGGAAATACTGGATAAGGCGGGCAATTTTTATACAGAAAATTTGCGAGCTGCAAAAGCAACGGCTACTTATATTTTAAAAGGTGGCGCGGAAGAAACTTTTGAGCCGCATTTTACCTTTTATGGTTTCCGCTACATTAAGTTAGAGAATTACCCAGGCGAAATAAATCCCGATAATTTTACAGCGGTTACTTTATACTCAGATATGAAGCCGACCGGCACATTTACTTCTTCCAATGCTTTGGTAAACCAGTTACAGCACAATATTCAGTGGGGACAACGGGGTAACTTTTTAGATGTACCAACCGATTGTCCTCAACGGGATGAACGCCTTGGCTGGACAGGTGATGCACAGGCTTTTTCAAGAACAGCCAGCTTTAATTTTGGAGTAAACAATTTTTTTGATAAGTGGATGAAAGATGTTGCGGCCGACCAGTTAGCCGATGGCAGAATACCACATGTTATCCCGAATGTACTGGGGCCGGACAATGGCGGATCTGCAGGCTGGGCCGATGTTGCAACCATTATTCCCTGGAACATGTACCTCGCTTATGGCGATAAAAAAATACTGGAAACACAATACCCAAGTATGAAGGCATGGGTTAAATTTATGACTGATAAAAGTAAAAACGATTTGTGGAATACAGGTTTTCATTTCGGCGACTGGTTATTCTATCGCCCCTTTGATGACAATGACGGAAGATCAGCTGTTACAGATAAATATTTAATCGCCCAGTGCTTTTATGCCAACTCCGTTCAGTTGCTGATCAATACCAGCAAAGTATTAAATAAGGCAGACGATGAAGCAACTTATACTGCCTTGCTGAAGCGTGTAAAAGATGCCTTTTTAAAAGAGTATGTTACACCTAGCGGCAGGTTGGTATCGGGTACGCAAACAGCATATGTACTGGCTTTAAATTTTGATATGCTTCCTGAAAATCTACGCAAACAGGCTGCTGAAAGACTCGCTGAAAACGTAAAGAGTTACGATACCCATCTAACCACTGGTTTTTTAGGTACGCCTTATTTGTGTCATGTGCTTACAAGATTTGGCTATTCGGATATTGCATATAGTTTGTTGCTTCAGCAGGATTATCCAAGCTGGTTGTATCCTGTAAAAATGGGTGCTACAACTATATGGGAAAGATGGGACGGACAAAAGCCCGACAGTACTTTTCAAACACCCGGCATGAACTCTTTTAACCATTACGCTTATGGCGCAATCGGCGACTGGATGTACCGCCAGATGGTGGGGCTGGATACCTACGAAGATGGACCCGGCTACAAGCACATCAGGGTTAAACCACATGTTGGTGGTGGATTTACCAATGCATCCGCATCTTTACAAACTTACTACGGCACGTTAAGTAGTGGCTGGAAAACCGAAGACAATAAAATTTTGATGGACGTGGAGATACCGGCCAACACAACAGCAACCATATATGTACCAACGACCACTGCTACAGCTGTTACAGAAAACGGTAAAGCAGTTTCAACGTTGACTGATATAAAAGTTGCCGGCACAGAAGAAGGATATGTTTTATTGCAGGTAGGTTCAGGCAAGTATCATTTTGTAATCGCGAAATAAAAATTGATAACCTTAGATCAATGATAGAGTAACGAACTAAAATATTTGAAAGCTTACTAGAATGGCTGCGTATATTAACATGTACGCGGCCACTTTGTTTTATGCCCTGTTCTTGTGGTTATAATTTGACGATGCAAAAATTATATTATCACTTTTATCAATTATCAGCTATACAGCAATTAAATTACCGCATCATTGTAAAACCCGGTTATTGCCTGATACTTTAATAATTTCAAGGTGATAATTTTTACTTCGCCGGTGTGTTAACTGATAGCTGTGCTTTAAAACTACGCCAACCAGTACAGCGCCGGCTGCAATACCAAGTTTGCTGCCAAGGTTTGTAAAATCCTTGACTATAATGCCGTTCACCACGTTCAGCGTAGCATAGCCGATACCCAGTGCCCTGAAAAGCCAGCCCGATTTTATCCAGTACCAGTGCTGGTGGCCTCCGTTTCTTGTAATGCTGAAACGTTCGTCCGTAAAATCAATTTGAACTCCTCTTTTGGGCAGCGACAATATATCCGTCACCGCAAAATGGTAACCACCTACATAGGTTGTATCAGAGCCCATCGTATAATACCTCACCATTACCTTGGTAAAATAGAAAGAATCATTTTCAATTTTGTTAATTATACCCTTCAGCCATTCCTTATTATTTAACTGAAAGCTGATATAGGAATCTTTATAAAAATACTGAACAGTGCGGTCGCCCTTTTTCAAAACAAGGATATCATTTTGTGCATACAGCTTTGTGTTGCAGGAAAATAAAAATAGGAGGATAGTCAGTTTAGGCATGAGTTGTAAATATATATCATGAAGCTTGTCGCCACCCCTAACGATATGTTAAACTAAGTACATGTTTAACTGACAGTAAATGCTTCATGCATTTTTTTCCGGATAAACTTTCTGCATCGCCGGGTATTATTTTTTAGGAACAAAGTTGCTTTGTCAATATTTTTGTCCTGTATGTTCAAACCTGCTGTCCTGTTTTTTTTGTCCAATATTTGTTTTTGTTATGGTTCATTTGCAACGGTAAATCCTTTTCCTTCATACCCTTCAAATGATTCATCAAAACCTAAACCTGTTTATACCACCACCAGGCTTGTGGGCGAAAAACCCAAACTGGATGGGGTATTGAATGATGCATGCTGGAACACTGGTGAATGGGCCGGCGAATTTAAACAATGGATTCCTGCCGAAGGAAAACAACCTTCTCAACCAACCTTTTTTAAAATTTTATACGATGATGAAAACCTTTATGTAGCGGTAAGGGCGGTGGATCACGAGCCGAAAAAAATTCAACGAAAGGCTGGCCGCAGGGATGAATTCGCAGGAGATGTCATTGGTATTTGTTTTGACAGCTACCACGATCACCGCACGGGCTTTGAGTTTGATGTAACCGCGGCCGGTCAGAGATATGATGCCATCTTAACCAACCCGATGGTAGGCGATGCCAACTGGAATGCGGTATGGTATGCAAAAACAGCCATGGAAGATTCTGCCTGGACGACCGAAATGCGCATACCGTTAAGCCAGCTGCGTTACAGCAGCGAAATGAACCAGGTATGGGGATTGCATTTCTGGCGCTGGATCAACCGCCTGCAGGAAGAAAGTGATTGGGAGCAACAATCCTTCACCGGCCCAGGTATGCTCTATTTATTTGGCGAATTAAAAGGCATCACTAATTTGCCCAAATCACAAAGGATAGAATTGCTTGTATCAGGCTTAAGTAAAATGAAAACCTTTAAAAAAGATCCCAACAATATATTCGCAAACAAGGGGCACGCATTTAGCAGCACGGTCGGACTCGATGCTAAAATAGGTTTGTCAACCAACTTCACGGTTGATCTTTCCATCAACCCGGATTTTGGCCAGGTTGAAGCCGATCCTTCAGTGATGAACCTGACTGCCTTTGAACCCTTGTTTGAAGAGAAACGCCCTTTCTTCCTGGAAGGAAAAAATATTTTCAGTTTTGATATTGACGACCTCAGTCTCTTTTATTCAAGACGCATTGGCCATGCACCTTCCTACACGCCGGGACTGGGCGCAAATGAATATCTTAAAATGCCGGATAACACGACCATTTTAAGCGCCGCCAAATTAAGTGGCAAAACCCCGAAGGGTCTGTCGGTAGTGGTACTGCAAAGTTTAACCGCCAATGAAAGAGCCAGTATTAATACACCAGCGGGTGGTAAAAAAGTTACCGTGGAACCGCTGACGAATTATTTTGTTGGAAGAATTCAGCAGGATTATCGAAACGGCAACACGGTGCTGGGAGGCATCTTTACATCCACCAACCGCTTCTTTAATGATCCGCATTTAAACTTTATTGACCACAATGCTTTTACCAGTGGACTTGATTTGCTGCACCAGTGGAAGGATAAGGAATTTTTTGTGGATGCAAAAGTTTCCGTCAGCAATATTAACGGATCAACCGAAGCCATCAGTGATTTGCAATTATCTTCTGCCAGGTATTTTCAGCGGCCTGATGCTTACCGGTTTGATAGTACACTTACACAACTGTCAGGGGTTGGCGGTAAAATAAAAATTGGCAAAGGCAGCAAAGGATTGTGGCGTTATTCAACCGATCTTACCTTTCGTTCCCCAACGCTCGAATTGAATGATATTGGTTATATGCAAACGGCCGACCTGGTTAAACAAGGCAATTCCGTTTCTTATTTTGTAAATACGCCGGTAGCTGTTTTCCGCACTTACACAATTGGCTTAAAGCAAAATAACAACTGGGATTTCAAGGGGCACTATTTATCTTCCGATTACACCTTAACGGCTTACCTGGAATTTTTAAACAGGTGGAATATTACTTCTGCCCTGAATCATATTTCACAGTCGCTCGACATACGCCAGTTAAGGGGTGGGGAGGCCTTGCTCATACCGCCGAGTTGGATGGAATCAATATTGGTTAAATCTGATTTTGCTAAAAAAGTCGCCTTCAATTTCCAGGGCAATTATTTTTTTGAGAACAAAAGAGGGAAGTATTTCCTGGTAAGTCCGGGTGTAACCGTACAGCCTTTAAATACACTTAAATTGTCACTGAATTTAACTTATACTTCCAACATAGATCAGCTGCAATACACAGATGCGTTTTTCAGCAGCGGAAAACGGGCGCCTGTCCTGGCAAGAATAGATCAGCATGATCTGGGTGCAACTTTCCGTATTGACTACAATATCACCAACAACTTATCGCTGCAGTATTATGGCAGCCCGTTTGCTTCGGTTGGTAAATTCAATAGCTTTAAAAAAGTAGTGCAGCCTAAAAATAGTATTTACAGTAATAGGTTTCAGGCTCTCTCAACTTCTGTTTTACAAAGTGACAATTACCTGGTTGATGATAATGGCGATGGAGTTACCGATATAATCATTCACAATCCTGATTTTAATTTTTACCAGTTCAGGTCCAACTTTGTCTTCCGTTATGAATACCGGCCGGGCTCGCAGTTATATTTCGTATGGAGCAACGACAGAACCAATTTCAT
>NZ_JAQBNR010000035.1 GCF_028288465.1 Ferruginibacter sp.
ACCACGAAAAATATATTTAATCCGTTTATCACTATCTGAAAATGCCTTTATCGCCCTTTTTACTTCTTCGCTTGTAGAATTATCATCTGCTATGCAGAGTTCCCAATTATCATAAACCTGGTCAATAACAGAATTAATACATTCCTTCAACCATGATATAGGTGTATTATAAGTGGGAAGTAAAACCGATATCAATGGGCGGTATTCAAACTCTGCCTGTAATCGCTTCAGTTGTGAGATAGCCTCTTCCCCAAACGAATCGTATTTAGCGATCCAGTTCTGATAAAAAAAAGGGTCGGATATTGTTATTTGAGCAGCGATAATATTTTTAATCTTTTCGTTATCATTCATCATAACAATGTAAGCGCTTTTTAAAAAGCATCTTGCTAAAGAAATTTCACCTCGGGATTGAGCAAGCGTATTGTAAATTTTCCTAAATAACTGGAAAGCTGATAACTTCCGCAGCAAAAAATCCGATACTTCTATAACAGCAAACGAACTTTCACTTGGATCAAAACGAATATGCCGGATTTTCCTCGAAATATAAATTAAAGCATTTACTCTTCCTGCATTATTGCTTGATAAAACAACTACTTCTTTCTCATTATACCCTGTACCCGAATCAATATATAATTTCGCGCTTTTAATTTCCCCTTCTTTTACAATTTGCTCGACTTCAAATTCATACCAGCCACGTCCAGGATTATTAGCGAAGTTAAATTGGCATTGCGGATCACCGCCAGAGCACTTGTATTCTATCTTCCCATTATTATTGGAAGTTTCTATATCAATAAAATTATCAATTCCTTTGATTATGTTGTTTGATGAAACGAACAGGCCTTGCGAAGTCATGTATTGGTAAATGCTTTTTTTTATTCTGATAGTTATCTTTTTGAAAGGATCAAACACTACACTTAGATAATTCTAGGTGCACCATTTTTTTTATATTTTTTTAAAAATAACCATATCCTGTCCGTCAGTTTTATCTGTTCTGCCACACCAACTCCCAAAATTTATTGGTTGGTCAAGCATTAACTTGCTGCTCTTCATCATTCTTTCCAGCGCTTCTTCAGTAAAACCTACAGCTCCTTCAGGATAAACTGCATCATTAATATAACATCCCTTACCATACGGTACTTTAAATGAAAGCTCAAGCGACTCAAGGGTTGGTGCTGTCGTTTTTGCCATTTCCAATACTTCCTCATTTATAATAAAAAATGAAGTACAAATTCTCCCCTCATCTTTTAGTACTCTTTCAAACTCTTTTAGATAATGCGTAATTTCCATCTCGAACATATGTGTAAAAACAGACTGTAAAATAATCCTGTCAACGCTTTTATCTGCTATAGGTAAAATGATATCTGTGGTATCAATTTTGCCGCCGCTATTATGAATTTGGCTTTTCACATCATAATGGAGAAATGTGAAATTGGGGAAGGTTGGTGAAATGTTTTTTTGACACCATTCAATACTCTCTAGGATAATATCAACCCCAATGTAGGCGCCTTTGCTTGTAAGATGTTTTGTAAGTTGTATGGCATCCCGCCCTGTTCCACAACCTATTTCCAATACAGTACTATCTGATTCAATAGGTGCGTATTTTGAATATTGCCACATATGTCCTTTAGAAATAGCATCCCATGTTGACGTTCCGCCGCCAGTTAAGTATACCAGGTTTAGCGGTATTTTATATCCTTCGTATTCAAAAAAGTCTGTGTCCATTCTCGTATATTTTATTGTACTTGATTGTATATCTACAAATTATTGGTTAGATGTTTTTTGACTCTATGTTTAATAATTCCCAGAATGGAATTATTTTCATAATGCATTTTAAAGTAGTCAATATTATTTTGCAGTGTTCTCAAAACTGCTTCTTTTTCTGCAAAGTCTTTCTGATTGCTTTCAATAATGGAATTCTTTTCCAGCAATGATTTAGTACATTCATTTATTTTTTGCAGCGCAATATTTGCATCTTCTATTCTTCTTCTTTCTAGTTCGTTTAATTCATTTTGATGATTTTCTATGATGAGCTCTTTATTTTTAAGGTCCTTAATAACTTCACCCATTTCGTTTTTAGTCTTTTCAAAGATTGATTTTAAAGATTTCTCATCAAGATATTTCTGCAGAATTTCTTGTTTCAAAGCTGTCTCGTCTGATGTAAGTTGATCAACTTTCTCTGATAGTGAATTAAAAACCTCTTCCTTAATTCGTAATCTTTCATCTGCCTCTTTTATTAGCCGTTCAAACATTAACCGCTGTTGCTCTATTTCAGTTACGAAAATATTTTTCTCATGTTCCAGTTTCTGCTGTTTTGCAGACGATTCTTCTATGGCAGTTTGCAACCTCAATAAAACGTCGGCATAAATTCTTCTAGTTTCATTCTCACAGGAGGGTTTTATTTGACTGGCAGAAATATTGGATAATTCCGCCTTGAGAGACTCATCATCTAGTTTGGAAAAACCTATGGACAACTGAATACTTTCGTTTTCCTTAAAATACGGCTTTTCTGATAATTTAATTTCGATAATTGGATCATCCGTAATCGAGATGAATACAAAAGCATTTTCAATGAGGCTGCTTTTCAAAACAACCAGGTTAGTAAAAAAACTCAGTTGTTTAATCTCATCCCATCCCAATAAGATTTTGCCCGAGATATCAGCAATAGAAATATAATTGATATAAAATATACCTTGTTCAGCGGCAGGATCTATCCTGAGTACCTTTACACCACTAAAATCCTGTTCGAATTTGAATAAAAAGTTTGATTCAGAATTACTGATATCTATTGTCTGCTTTGCAGAATTGATTTCACAAAATTCTTCGTCGCCATTTTTCCAGAAAACCTGTGTATTGATCGTTTGCAAGGGACATAAACGTCTTTCAAAGAAAGTTGTATTTTGTAAGTAAATTGTAGAAGCAGGAATTGAATTCCCCAGATCATCCTTTTGTGCGGAGATTGCTCTCAATTGCAGCAATTCGTTTTCAATTTTTATCAGCGCACCTAATCTTTCATAACTTTCTTTTACTGATGAGTACTTTGTGGGTATGGAACTTAAGCTGAAGAGTATTCTTAGCTTTTTTGAGATTTTTTTTCCGACACCCAATACTCCCAAACCATACCCATGTTTAAATTCAAAAAAGGGATATTTTTGAATAAGTTCTTCCCATAGCTGATAAACACCAAAGCCTTGTTCAGTCACGTTAGTATCGTGAAAAATTACGATTCCTCTTTCTGATATTTTGGGTAACCAACTTTCGAAATCATGCTTAACTGCATCGTAGGTATGAAGACCATCTATGTGTAAAACGTCTATTGAATTATCATTAAACAAGTGAATTGCTTGGTCAAAAGTTGCGCGGTATAATGTTGAAAAACTATCGTATTGTTTGTTTATACTTTTTACAAACTCAAATACCTTCTCGTCGTAAAATCCTGCATGTTCATCTCCTTCCCATGTATCAACAGCATAACATGTTGATTTTAGATTTGACTGTTGAATCGCCTGACAGAAAGAAAAATAAGATATCCCATAGTGAGTTCCCAATTCAACAACAACGCAGGGCCTTGATGCTTCCATCAGCCAAAATGCAAACGGAATATGCTCTACCCACGCTAAAGGAATATGATCTATATATGCAGATTCGGTAAGTATTTTTGGAGTTTTGAATACTACAGGCGAAATCGCTTCCTTCCAGTTTGCTTCGTTCACTATAAAAGGATCAGTTGACATTTTTACAATATTACTATTTGAATTCTTATAATTTATTACCTGAAAACTTAACGTCTGCGAAATAATTTCTCTCTTATCGTTCCTAAAAAGCTCCTCCTCTCATACGTTCTTTTATACCAGTCAATATCATTTTGCAACTTGCTTAAATCTCCCAGCAGCTTATTGATCAGCTGCCTGTTACCCTCAATCGAAGTCCGGGCATTTTCCAGCTGCTCTTTATAATTCCTGAGCTCTGTATCTTTCCCTTGTATTGACTGCAGCAAATTTTCAATGTCCTTTTCAAGGTACTGCTTAATCTGGACCAGGCTTTCGCTTATCTCGAGGTGAATGTTGTTGTCAACTGTTTCCATGTGCCAATTGATTTAGGTGTATGGTGGATGCTGGCTGTTTATAAGCGGCTTTATGGTATAGCCTTCTATATCGTTCGCAGGTATCGGTATAATCGAAAGTGTTTTTGCAATAATTGGCAGAATGTTCCCCCATTATCTGTAGCATGCTGCTGTTATTATAAAACTGCAGTATTTTATTAATCGCCTCATTTTCGTGTTGAAATGTGCCGCCATTTAACCCCTTCATCACCAGGTCTTTGTTTCCTACACAATCGGTTAACAGCACGGGCTTTTTCAACGCCAGCGCCTCCAGTACAGAAAAAGGCAATCCTTCAAAAGTGGCTGTAGAAAGGTACATATCTGCATTGCTGACAATACTGTTCAATTCATCTTTACCCAGCCAGCCCGTAATGCGGATGTTTTTTGCCGTCAGCAAATGCCGGTCTGTTCCGTCGCCTGCCCATATAAATTCAAACTGATCAAATTCCTCAAAATAGGCAGCAATGCTGTTGAACAACGCTGGATTTTTTTGATCTACAATTCGTCCGCTTGTTACGATTTTGAAGAGATTATTTTCCTGAACGTTATCCGGCACACAGTCAGCTGGCCTGCTGGGCGTGCCATTATTAATCATCATAACACTGATGCCAGCCAACTCATATGCTTTTTGCTCCGATAGGGAACAGCATACCACCTGGCCGCCAAATACGGAAGCAAACTTTTCGAGCCTTTTGTAAATATAATTTGAGAAACTGCTGGCACTACCTAAAAAAGGTGCACCGTTGGGCGTATATACAACCAGGTGCTGAATACCCAACAACCAGCAAACTATCCGGCCAATAAACCCACCCTTTGAACTGTGCAGGTGCACTATATCTAAAGAGCCATTTTTTTTGAGGCGTTTGAGGATCACATAAAGTTCTATTGCAGCGGAAATGTCTGCCTTTACCCGTAAACTCCGTTGCGCAGATTTCCAGCGCAAAAACTTAACATTCGGATAGGCCAGCTGTATTTTTACTTCAGAAAAAGGTGTTACCTGTTTTCTCTCTCCATGAATAATGATGTGAAAATCATTATCAAGATTTTCTACCAGCGATTGCAAAAATGTTACAATGCCGCCCGCCAGGGGTTCCACAATATGTACAATTTTCATCTTAATAGGGATAGCTGTTTTTAAGGGGTTGATATTGGGATGACTACTAATTTCTTAATTACGTTGCATTATATATAACTCTTTTTGTAATAAATATAATTTGGTACGGTATCATCATTAATATAAACAGCTTCATAGATCCCAGCATGGCCAGAAATTTGTTCTTTCCATAAAATGATACCACTTTTCTGCGGCTTTTTAACTGAACAGATCTTTGTAATATGGATATTCCTTTACGATTTATTTCGCAGGTTACTAAAAATTCATCGATGATAGCAGTTTTCGCATGGTCTGTCATTGCGTAGAACAAGCCATAATCTTCTGCACAGGGATATTGTTCAGGATACTTCAATTTCCCTACGCCAGCCATGCGCCACATCACAGTAGGATGGATGAATACATTTCTAAAATACATCTCCCGTTTTATGTGCTTATGAAGAGTAGGGGTGCAACAGCTGTAGGCAGATCCGCTTGTATTATCTTTAAAATAGCACCAGCTTCCCGTTAGGTGAATTTCAGGATGCTTATCAAAAAAGGCTATTTGTGTATAAAACCGGTTGGGCGAGCAAATATCACCGCAATCAAGGCGAGCGATAAACCTCGTGGCATAATTTGCATAAATAAATTCCAGCGCCCTGTTCAACGCTATTGTAATACCCTGATTTTTGCTATTGGTAATTATTTTGATATCCTGCTGCGGGCAGTGCAATTTTTCGATTGTGACGGCATCTATACTGCCGTCATCTACAATTATAATAACATATTTACCCCAGTTATAATGAATACTGTTTAAGGATGTGCGTAGGCCTTCAAGATTATTATAGCACGGTATTATAATGCAGAGATCAATAAGGTTGGTTGGACATATCATAGCTTACATTTGGCGCGACAGGCGAATATAAGAACCTTATTACAGATATAAATGTTTATTGATAAAAAGATTATTAATAAATTAAAAAATCAATGTAAAATAAATGTGTCAGTAAAGAAAATTTCTAACTGTCCGGGCAAAAAATTCAGCAAAATGTATTTTGAACGCTGCTTCTGCTTCCAATTTAAATTTATATAAACCCTAATACAAGATCAATTATCTTCGTTCATTCAACAGTACTTACAATTCCAATAATTAATTTCGTATCAATCATATTTGAATATTGACTGCCTGCGTAATTTTAAGATTAGCCCTATGTCTTCGCTTTCTGTAGTAATAATCACTTTTAATGAAGCGCATAATATTGAGCGCTGCCTGAACTCTGTCAGGCAAGTTGCTGACGAAATTATTATTCTGGACTCTTTTTCCACGGATGACACTGTTGCTTTGGCGTCTAAAATGGGCGTAGTTGTTAAACAGCAGCAGTTTCTTGGTTATATTCAGCAAAAAAATGCCGCACTGGAACTTGCTTCAAATAATTATGTGCTTTGCCTGGATGCAGATGAGGCGCTGGATGAAGCCCTTGTGCAATCTATTCTTTCAGTTAAAGAAAACTTTACCGCCACAGCTTATCATTTTAACCGATGCACCAGCTATTGCGGCCGCTTTATAAGAAATGGCTCCTGGTACCCGGATAAAAAAATCCGTTTGTTTGACAAACGTCATGCGCAATGGGGTGGCATCAATCCACATGACAAGGTAGAATTAACGGTGGAAAATGAAGTTGTTCAGTATTTAAAAGGTGACATGCTGCACTTTTCTTATTATACTATTGAAGAACATTTAGCAAGAATCAATCACTATACTACTATCTCTGCTGCGGCATTACACGCAAAAGGTGTGCGAAGCAACTGGGCCAAAATATTGATCAATCCGCTCTGGCGCTTTATTTACGGATATTTTATCAGGCTTGGTTTTTTAGATGGATTTTACGGTTTCGTAATTGCCATCAATTGTTCACACGAAACATTTCAAAAATATATTAAGCTTTATCAGCTGCAACAATAAGTAATTCAGCCCCGTTGGTGCCCTATACAGTTAGCGCCGCAAGGGAATTGCATTTATCACTGATCTTACTGGATTTTCTTTTATGGCCGAGAATTTCAAGTTATCATTTCCTTTTTCACATCCCCGTCAACCAAACAAAAAAGGCTGTTGAATATGCAGGTAGCGGATAGCATGAACGCGTAAGAAAAAGGTGAAGAATTATATTATGCTGTAGCTGGCAAAATTCAACAGCAGCTAAAGATGATGAGATTGGCCCCTGCTTGGCAAAAAAATAGCAGACGCTGCAAAGGGAAATATGATGGCTGAAAGTGAGTTAGGAAAAGGAAGCAGGTTTATGATTTATCTGCCCGGGATAATTAAGTTACCTGGAGAAATATCACAACTTTCCGGCTTGCTGCCGTCAGCTGGATAATGGCTGTTTTATTCATACCCACTTTTTATTACAGTCAGAATTATTTTGAATCTACCATTGGGTTTTATATGGCTTGACTGATGCGCAGGAATCAGTATTCCCTGGCCTGTTTGCAGTGCAGTGTCTTTTCCATCAATTACAATGATAGCGCTGCCATCAATGATCTGGGCATAGGTATCAAAAGGCGAAATTTTTTCATTGAGTCCTTCACCGTTGGCAAATGACAAGGCATTGATAGAGCCTGTCGCTTTTTTTAAAATTGATTTACTTAAAACCGCGTCGTGTTCATATTCTATCAGCTCAACAATGATGTGAGCTTTTCCTTTTTCAATTTCACCTTCTTTACTGGGTAATTTTTCAAGTTCTTCAGTATCCATTTTTTTAAATTTATGTGTCGACACTTATGCCACAAATGTGGGTCCACGTTTACATAATCCCCGGATAGTTTCAGTCTTATTACAGCCGAGGTACGCAAATAGAAAATGAAAGAACCGGTATAGAAATACAGCTCCTTTTTTTGTCCAATATCCTGTGAAAACCTGCTGCAAAGAACAATTGA
This sequence comes from Ferruginibacter sp., assembly GCF_028288465.1. Lineage (GTDB taxonomy): Bacteria > Bacteroidota > Bacteroidia > Chitinophagales > Chitinophagaceae > Ferruginibacter. The sequence goes on from NZ_JAQBNR010000035.1 coordinate 8,124, forward strand.
TTATTATTTTTTCAGTTGCAAAATTTTTAGAAAAAATTGTATAATTCACGGGGGTTGCAGGACAGATAACATTTAGTATTTAATTCAGCAGCCTTAATGAATTCGTTTTATAGGCTGCTTTCGTTTTTTCTTCAATGAAAGAACACTTGTTAAACAGTGCTACAAATCTTCCAGCAGGTTGAGCTTTTTCTTTTTTAAAGACTTGAAGTAAGTAGGTGTTAGCCCGGTTATTTTTTTAAACTGGCTGGATAGATGCGCTACGTCGCTGTAATGCAATTTGTAGGCTATTTCTGTAAGATTCAGTTCATCGTAGATGATAAGTTCTTTTACCTTTTCAATTTTATGCATAATGATAAACTGCTCAATGGTAGTGCCCTGGGTTTCGGAAAAAAGATTTGACAGATAGGTATAATTATGATGCAATTTATCCGCCAGGAAATCAGAGAATTTCGTTTTGGGCAAATCATCAGCATAATGGACCATTTCCACAATTACATTTTTGATTCTTTCAATCAGGATGGCTTTTTTATCATCCATCAGTTCCAGCCCTGATTTTAGCAGCAGTATTTTTAACCCCTCTCTCTTTCCTTCGGAAAGATCTTCCAACACATCTACCTCCCCCAAATTGACAGTTACGTAATGAAGTCCCAAAGTTTTAAATGCATCTTTTACAACCATTTTGCAGCGCAGGCTTACCATGTATTTAATGTAGAGCTTCAAAGTATTAATTGCTTGCTGTTGTTAAAATTTTATCAAAAATGTACCTCCATAATCAAGCCGTGTTACTAGATGTTGTAATCAGTGCAACTGATTGATCCAATTAAGCGAGTGGGCGCATTGCAAACCATTTCCAACTTCAGGTGATCAGTCTTTCGAAAGGCCAGTGCCGGATTGGATAAGCCACAAAAAGGCTGGTGAAACTTACAAAACCTCAGCAGGTAATACTTATTCTTCGTAACCACTTTTAATTACAGTTGAAATCATTTTAAATTGTTCACCGGCATTAAAGCAATGTTTGGCATGGGCGGGGATAATAATGCCCTGCCCAAGTGTTAGTTTTAATTTTTTATCTTCAATGGTGATCTCCGCAGTACCATCAATTATCTGGATGAAGTTATCAAAAGGAGCAATTTTTTCTGCCAGTTCTTCTCCAGCTGCAAATGAAGAAACGGTTACGTTGCCCGTTGTTTTTTTAACGATGGTTCTGCTTAATACTGCATTGGGTATATACTCTATGATCTCTACAATAATGTGGACTTTGTCTTTTTCAATTTCACTTGTTCCGATATCCAGCCTTTCTGTTGCCATTGGTTTGCTTGTTTAATTTTTAATTACTACTATATACGGATGTAATGTAGACCAATCCACCCAACAGCGCAGTTAAATCATTTTAACAAAAAACGCAAGCAGATTTATTCTTAACAAAGCTGTTTATGGCTGAGGACTTGACGAAAATTCAGCTGTAACCTCGTTCAATTAATTTTCGCCCTTCTTTCTGTGCATTTACCCTGGGATTGCCGAAAGCAAGCTGATGGATTTTATCAACGAGAAATGGTTTGGAAGCACTGCAAGCTGAAAAATGAATGCCCTATAAAAAAGAAAAGCGCAAAAAATTTTCACATCAGTGGGTGAACTGATTTTTTATTTTTTTACCGGGATAATAAACATCGGTATACCTGTATGTTGCAATACAGATTCTGCCGTGCTGCCCAGTAAAATATGTTCCAGCCAATTGCGACTGTGAGTTCCCATCACAATTACATCTGCTTTTATTTCTTTTGCTACTTCTATAATGGAGGTGGATGCATCGCCTTCTCTGACGATGGTATTTATATTATTTCCGCCAAGATGTTTTTTGGACTGCTCAAGAAATTCATACGACGATTTCTTAAGCGTCTCCAGCACATCAGGCTCCATCAAATTTAAATTCGTATATCCGCCAAAACCCATAATGGGATCGTACACGGTAGATCCGTAATAAGTGGGGTCTGTTACCACATGTAACAGCGCAAACTCCGTGTGCTGGTTTTCAAAAACCGCAAAGGCTGTTTCAGCTACGGTTTGAGCCGCAGGGGCGTAATCAAGTGCAATTAATATTCGTTTCATGTTGTTTTAATTTAAGTTGATATCCTGCCTGTATTGACTGCTTGCTTTAACCGGCAGGGTATTGTTTATGCCAGGCACTTTGCCTTGCGGTTGGTTAAAAAGTCAGGATAAATGTTTCAGAAAATAATCTTTTACAAATGCCTGCTGCTGGTTTGCTGTCATTTTATCTGCCGGCATCACTTCTATTTCAATGTTGTCGAACTGGTGGTCGGCCCTGAGAATGTTCAGCAACTCTGTTTTTGCTGTTGTAGGTCCAAATAACATCACTTCTGTACAGTCTTTAACCGCGGCACCAATCTCCTGGTAATAGGCCAGTTCTTCGTGTTGTTCTTTGTGGTGCATCGCTTTTTCACCTTTGGCCAACACCTGTTCTTTTTGCTGATGCGTAAGTTTGGATTTGATTGTTTTTGTTGTGATTCCCCCGTTGCTGAGTTCCATCAGCAGGGCGGCTGCATGATCCATCCAGATGCCGGTATATTTTGCTTTCATGATTGTAAATATTAAGAAGGTTAAAATGTTGAAATCTATGAATGTTGCCTGCATGGCAATGAACACAAATATCGTTTCCGTTGCTTCTTTTTTCCTGCGGTATTTAGTTTACAAAGGTCGCATAAGGAACAGAAACATCTGTTATACAACTATGAAGAAAGTTTGTATAATTCACGCTTTTTGATGCAGCTGTTCTATCGCCAGGCACTCAATTTCTGCCTTCCCTTTTTAATATCCTGGCGTAGGAAACTACTAAAAATCATGTAAATATTAGCCACTAACACTAGTTAAAAACCGGCTATAATAAAGCCCCGCCAGTCGTTCATCAATAATTTATAACAATTAAAAATAGAAACAGGATGGTTACATAATGACTGAAACAATACTCGCAGGTAAACAGGTAAAAGAACTTTCTTACCAGCAATGTTTTACCTGTTTTACAACGGTTGCTGCAATACACCCGGTTCCCTGAACACTTCTTCATGCGTAACCGTCCATGCCACACAGGCAATGGGTATGGCCAGTAAAAAAAGCCAGGCCGCCTGTAAAGTGATTATCATACCGTGATCAGTTTTTCCTGGTACAATGGGTAATCTGTATACCCTTTTTCATCAGCTGCATAAAATAAATCCATATGGAGATCAGTTGACAAAGGCCAGTTGTTTGCCAGCCGTTCAACGAGGTCGGGGTTGTTGATAAAAGGTCGGCCAAAGGCAATCAGGTTCGCCAGGCCGCTTTCAATATCTGCTTCAGCTTTTTCCTTATCAAAGCCGCCACAATGAATAATTGAGTTGGTGAAATTTTTCCGGATCAGGCTTTTTATTTCAAGTGGTACCGCGGGTGCACCCATGGCGCTGTGATCCACTAGATGTATATGGGCAATACCAATTTTATTTAATTCTTTCGACAAGTATTCACACGTTGCATCAATTTCAGGGTAATGCGGCATGTCACTTGCCACACCGTAGGGCGACAAACGAATGCCGGTTTTATCTTTTCCTATGGCTGCTGCAACTGCAGTAGTTACTTCAAGCACAAATCGGCAGCGGTCTTCAATGCTTCCGCCATAATTATCGGTACGTGTATTACTAAAAGGAGATAAAAATTCTTCCAGTAAGTAACCATTTGCACCATGTAATTCAACGCCGTCAAAGCCGGCGACCAACGCATTTTTTGCAGCGATAACAAATTCATTTTTTGTTAGCAGGATGTCTTCAGCAGTCATTGCTTTTGGCACAATGAAATCCTGTAATTGTTTGCTATCTGTCCACATTTGGCCGGCTGCTTTAACAGCAGATGGTGCAATGATTTCAGTTCCTTACGCCATGTTAAGCGGGTGGCAGATTATGCCTGTGTGCATCATCTGAACAGCTATTTATCAGCCATTGACATGAACGGAATCAGTAACTTTTTTCAA
>NZ_JAQBNR010000037.1 GCF_028288465.1 Ferruginibacter sp.
ATTCCTTATCAACCAGTACCAGCAACCAGTAATGACTGGCATGGCGGCAGCCCGGCGCATCGGTCATAAAAACACTTTCTGTGCGCTGCTGTTGCAGGGTACTGCCCAGCAGGTAAATTTTAGCTACTGGTATGGTATCGCTGATAAGTGCTGCCAGCTTTGCTTCCTGGCTTTTAAAACGCTCCGTCAGTAAGTAATACATTGCTTTATTTCTTTATTTTTTTTGTTTGCTGCTTTGTATTGGGTTGGTTTTGCATGTTGGTGCGTATGTCCAGCAAATAGCAACCCTCTATTAGCTGCAGCAGCCTTCGCCGGAGTGTAAGCACATTGCAGGGGTAATCTTCGTTATTGATGGAATCATTGCGAAGTGCAAATTCGGTTATGGTGCTGATTGCGTTTTTCCATTCAGGCTCTGTCATACAGACAACAAATTTTTTGATGGCTTTACAGGGGTTGCAGTATTGCCCGGCAGTGAGACTGCGGGGAAAATAATGCCATTCAGTACGGGGCGACTGGCCGCCAATGAGGTGTTGTTTTTGCAGCATGCCGGCATCGCCGTTTTGCGGTTCCTTTACAATGGCTCCGGCCCTTGTGCTGCAGTTAAAATGGATCATAAAAGCAGCCCCGCACAGTGCTTCCAGCTTTTGCATAAAATAAAGCAAACTGTACGGGTCGGCCTTTTTCCAGGCTTTATCACCCAGGGAAGCTTTAAGAACGCTTTCCATCCGTTGGATTGCACTGCCTAATCCATAGCTGTCAAAAAACTCATGGATGCTGTCGTACGCATAGCGGATTTCCTTATTTTCAAATGCAGTAGCTGGCATAAAACTGATTTTAAAGTTGGGTTAAGGATGGTTTTTAGCTTGCCGTTGCAGCAGGGTATATACATGTTGAAACAACTCTTTCGTATACTCGTAAAAGAAAAGCATATTGCTGCGCTCGTGCTCATTGGTATGGTCATTGTCTGCAATCAGTGCCAGTTTAAGTATTTTCCAGAGGTCTTCCGCAGGGCCGTCTTCATCCAGCAGTTCGAAATAATAAGCTATGCGCTGCCACTCGTACGGCAATGCCTTTGGTTGCTTCTTTGTTGTTTTACCCCTTGTATTGCGGGCCTTTTTTGCTGTACCCATACTGCATTATTTATCTGCTGTAAAACAACTGCTTTTACAGGCCGTATGTTACATTTAACGCCGTATGTTACGGGCTGCCGCCAGTATTTTACGGTATGGTTTTATGCGTAAGCTTTGCTTATATTTGTAGCAGCATAATTAACCCAGCTATGAACAAAACAATACACCAGGGCCGCAACATAAAGCGTTTCCGCGAAATGCTCGGTATTAAACAGGAAGGCCTTGCTTACCAGCTCGGCGACGACTGGAACCAACAAAGGATTTCTGCATTGGAACAAAAGGAACTGATTGACGATCCGTTACTGGAGCAAGTAGCAAAACTTTTAAAAGTACCGGCTGAAGCGATTAAGAATTTTGATGAAGAAGCGGCAATAAACGTCATTGGTAACAACTATCATGATAATTCCGCCAGTGTAAATTATCATTGTACTTTTAATCCCATCGATAAGATTGTGGAGTTGTACGAAGCATTGGTAAAAAGTGAAAAAGAGAAAGTGGCATTGTTGCAACAATTGCTAGATAATAAAAAGTAAGGTGTTGTTAAATAAAAATACATTCATCACACCTGATAATACACCCCGATTTTTCACACGGAGCTATCCGTTTTCGCCCTTTTTGGTGTTCCTCCTAAAACTGAAGTAGCATCGAGCTCCCCGTGAGCCCCCATTGCGTCTTATTGACCAACAGCCAAAGCCTTGCCCGCATGCTATCAGCTATAAATACGAACCGTACAGACCTGCATATAAAATTTTTTGCGCCGCTGACGCACCCTTATTTTGTTTTCGTAAATAATTTACTTCAATAAAAACCAACTGTTGACTGTTATCGCAATGATGCATCCATCAGTTCAGTTCGCAGCGTATAATATGTGCTGTTGAGATACACCTGACAGCAGCCATTTTTGATACAGCAGGTAAAAAAAGCAGCAGTAATTTCAGGTTCAGGTTTTGGGAACATGAAAACCATCCGGTTTTATTGGATTCAACATTTATCTGCAATCAAAAACTTGACTACCCGCATTACAACCCCGTAAGCGCAGGATTTAATTATATTTGGAATAACAAGCGGTGCGAAACATTAGTAACACCCGGCAACAGGACAGAGTCCTGCACCAGAGGGGAATGCGAACAATGTACCCCGCATATGAAAATTTTGGTAACTATATACAACTGGAACAAGTTGAAAATTTATTTAATAATTTATTGGTTTTTAATTCATTACTACTGAACTTGCGGTATGAATCGCAACCAGCCTATTATCATCATTGAAGATGATGAAGATGACCAGATAATATTTAGGGATACGTTTTGTGAATTAGGGTATAAAAATCAATTGCACTTCTTTCTGGATGGGCAACTTGCCCTTGATTTCCTTAACGGTCAGGGAAAAGACATTACCCCTTTTTTGATATTGTCAGATATCAATATGCCTAAATTAGACGGCTTTGCTTTAAGGGACAAAATACGAATGGATGCTGCATTGCAAGTAAGATGTATCCCTTACCTGTTTTTTACAACATCCGTCACTCAAAACTCAGTTATATATGCATATGAAAAATCAATTCAAGGCTTTTTCTTGAAGCAAAATAGCGTGGAAGGATTAAAGGAAGTTATCACAGTAATTATGGAGTATTGGAAACACTGCGCGGCCCCTAATAATTTTATTTCGAAATAATTTACTTTCTTGGCGTTCTAATAAATATTTCCCGTTATACCTTACTGGTTAGAAGAATGTTATGCTATCATCATACCTTAACTAACTGCTTTTAACATTAATGAATAAGGCGTGCTTCTGTAAGCTCCCCTTAGATTCGGGCCACTTAAAAGTATAATTTTTTTCGTTTAACATGAGAAACAGATTAAATAAATTCAGCTGGAGGAACAAAGCCCAACGACTGGTGAGGTCTTGAGCAATTATAATCCTGGCGCCATTGCTCCGCTTTTTCAAGTACTTCTTCTAAGATTGTAGAAACATACACATTTAATAATTCCTTCCGAATATTGCCATTGCAGCCCCGTTAAGCATCTTTCAAATTGGATCATCCCAGATGGGAAATGTATCAATGGCAGACTGGCTTTCCCGTGAAAGTGGTTAGGAAAGATTCTTTATAAAATACTTACGATAATTTGTCGCTAAGTATCTACCAATTGTCATAGTCAAATATCATTTGTGTTATATTCTACATTCTACATAAATTATACAAATTATTCTCCAAAAAGCACGTCAGGCGTTGGCAGCGGTTTTATTTTTTTCATTAGCTTAGAGCACATTTTTTACAAAAAACAAAACCTTCGCATCACACCAAAAATATATTTTAGAAAGAATATTATAAATCGAGAACTTTATTATATTTAATATAATACGGCCTGGTGGCGGGAACCATTAGCCGTCTTAAACCAATAAAATGGCTATCCTGAAAAGGATGGCCATTTGGCTTTGACAAAGTATGTCCAACCTTGTACAGTAACTATACAATTAAGTTATCTATAGCGTTAATTGATGGGATGCTCCACAGCTATATCTCTTTTCAGTGAAAACTACACGGCAGATTCGCTTACAAAAAAGGGAAGTATAATTATGTATTTTCCATTTCGAAAACGCAACCTAGTGTATTTCAAAAAACAAGTTCTGGGGGAAGTTATTTAGCCAGTTAGCCAAAGGAAACCTCTCACTAGGGGTATTATTATATTAGCCAACACGATTACAGGCGAATTATTGAAAATTATAAGTGTAGGCGATTTATTTATTTTTATTAATCAATTCTCGAAATTTAGTTGTGTATATACCTATAGATGAACTTACTGCCTCTTCCTTCGGAATAAAGCACAATATTTGCCCGACTTTAAACATATCAATTGTTTTGTTGGACATAATAATCCCCCGTTGTGTTGGTTAAAACAATCGATTATTATCCTACAAAAAATTTGTTCTTTATGCACTGATTTTGGGGGTCAATTTAAAACGGCCGAAGTGGGTCAGTTTGTTTTGGCGGAAGGGTGTCTCGTCCTAAAATGTGTCTCGTCCTAAAAAAACCTTACATGTTTTAAAAATAATCCTGAATTTACTTTACACTAGTAATTCTTAATCCTGGATTTGGTTGACAATTGAAGATATGACTTTTTTGATTTGCTATTTTACACCTGGAATCATCATAACTTTATATTATTGGAAGAAACATAAACAAGCTCTGCTGAGGAGCAACTTGCTAGGGATATTCCAATCAGATGAACACATAAATCCGGCAGGCTAATATTCCTTCCGGGTTTTTTATGTGGACTTCTGTAATGCCTAAAAAAACCTTATTCAACTAATTGGATTTTTATTTCTTTTCGGATAAGTTTTCCACTTTTTATTTATTGGCCCTGTAATTCCATGTGCAACGTCAGGTGTCAAATAATCTAAACTTGCGTGCGGTCTTTTCTTATTATATATCTCAATGTTCGAACTTATAACCTTTTTTGCTTCTTTATGATTTTGATAAATTCGCCTGGGGTAAAATTCATTCTTCAAAATTCCGTTCATTCTTTCAGCAAGAGCATTTTCATAAGGACTTCCACTTTGAGTCATACTAATACCAACATTATGGTCATTCAATTTTTCCACATAGGCAGCCGAACAATATTGTATTCCCCGATCGGAATGGTGAATAAGTTTGCACTCTTTATTTCTGGTTTGCAGCGCCATAACTAAAGCCTCCAGACATCCAATAGCTTCTAATGTTGGATAAAGACAATGACCAACCACCTTTCTTGAAAAAGCATCGGTTATGAGACTTAAATAACTGAAGCCCTGCAAGGTTCTAATATATGTGATATCGCTTACCCACAGTTGTTCAGCCTCATTTAAATCAAGGCCGATGGTTAAATTTGGATACTTTTTTAACCAATGATGCGAGTCGGTTGTTTTAACCATTCTGCGTCTTCTTCGAATTAAAAGACCATGAAATCTAAGCAGCTCAAACAGCTGGTCTCTTCCCATTTTAATACCATGCTCGTTTAATGGCGTTTCTAATTGTTGTACTAACTTACGTGTTCCAAGCATGGGCATTATTGACCTGATTTCTCTAACCAGACACAGCACGATCATCTGAGCAATACTCGTTTTTTGCTCCTGTTTCTGAGCATCATAAAAAGCTTGACGTGACATACCAAACAGTGCACAAATATTTCCCAATGATGCATTTGGAATTTTTTGCCTTACTCTTTTGACTGTTTGGTACCAGACTTTTTTCTAATCTTGATTTTAAGGTCATCCTCTGCAACTTGTATCATTGTTTCAAGTGTGATAACCTTTAACTGTGACTTTTCAAGTGCAGAAGATAGCTCTCTAATTTTTTTAGTCAATGCTAAATTTTGTTGATTTTCATTCATAACAGATAATAAATCTAACGAATGATTATCGGATAAATCTTTTGTTGATTGCTTCGAAATAAAAAGATTGAGGGTATTTCTGTTTAAGCCGTACTTCACGCAAGCTGCCCTCTTAGGGAGCCCATGTTGATGGATTTCTTTAATGATCTCTGCCATTTGAGCCTCGCTTCGCCGCTTATAGGGCTGGCTACTTTTAGGATTGATTTTTGTTCTTGAGCGCTTTTTTTCTGCCATACATGAATAGTTTTTTGTAAGGCTATTTCAGGACGAGACAGAACGACGATCAGACCAATTACTCGGTATCAGAAAAAATATTGTAAGCAGCTGAAAGCACCTAAAAACGAATTCTTCTGGTTCGAAAAATTAGGCCAATTAATTCCGGTTACGGAGCCTGCATTGTTGCAGCAAAAAGCAATTACCGGAATATGCCGCAGATTGGTTTAAGTAATTAACACAGGTCACAAAGGCATAAGCTATTCAATATGATATTCTTTTTTTAGATAAGCTTCTAGCACTGCTGCACTGTTTTCAGTTTTTGAGATAGTAATATTCTTGATCCGTCTTATATCAGTCAGGTACAAAGTTTGGAGGGCCATTTCTTTCAACATTTCTCTGTCGTAAGTTCTCAGAGAGGCATTATCTGTGCTACGCTTAATGTCTCCATTATCAGCTTCCTGCCTTCTTATATAGCGGGGTCAAGAACGTTAAAAGCAATGTGCTTAAAATTATCAAACTCATGATTGTAACTATCTTCAATGAGGCGAATCAAAGAAAACCGGTTATAATATCTCATGATATTGTTAGAAGCTTCTGCTTCCCTGATCAACCTCAAACCTCCTGAATAATCTTAAATGGTCGAATGTACGGCTGTTATTTGCAAAAGTCTTTTTCAAGAACATCGCTGAAGGTGAGTGCTTACCGCTCATCAAGTTTAATTCTGTCAATATAAGTCTGTGGGGCTTTTTCAATATCTTCAATTATACATTACCATGATAACTCCATTGATGAGGCTTCAAAAAGACACGCCGTAGAATCCTTTTGAAAAAAAATTTATACCAGTTTGTAAAACAATTTAAAGTATGCTCACTTTTAAACAGGGAAGGTATTCTGGAACTGTTACCCAAACAAAGGAGAAAGGGGGGGCTACAGCCTGCATCACGCAATACAGTCCGACCGATTTCAACAACGATCTTCACTGTCATGAAAACACCCATTTTAGCTTTATGCTGTATGGAGGTTGCGTGGAAAAAAAGCGGGACACTGTGGAGATGCTCCCCGGAAATATAATGTACTATCACCCCGGTGAACAACACCAGGTTGTTATGATTGCCGGCGTAGCAAAAAGAGTGAATGTCGAACTGGGAGCCTTTTTTTTCGACCGGCACAATATCAGTGAAACGGATGCGGCACAAACGATCATCAAAAACCCTGATTATAAATTTTTGATGATGAAGGTGTACAAAGAATTGCTGAACAATGATTCGGTTACAGGCATCTCCATTCAGCAAACTCTGCTGCAATTAACGGCCAGGCAAGGCAGCCCCGGGCAGTCCGGGAGAACACCTCAATGGGTGCCAGTAGTTGAAGAATATCTCCGGACTTCTTTAGACGATAATCTATCCTTAACTGAATTAGCACTCATTGCTAACCTGCATCCTGTCACCATTTCAAAGCAATTTTCAAAATATTTTAACTGCACAATAGGCGAATATAAGCGTAAGCTTAAAATAGAAAAATCCATTGCATTGATTAAGTCATCCAGACAAACCCTTTCTCAGATTGCACAGGAATGTGGATTTTTTGACCAGAGTCATTTTATCCGCACGTTTAAAAAAGTGACCGGCTTTTTACCACTCGAGTACAGAAAGGGATAAATTAAGCACCACTAAATCTGTACTATTTCTTCTTGCTGCAAGGCGGTAGATTTGTGTCTTAAATATACCGATGCGTCTTTCAATTGTATCTGCGATAAAATATATTTTTCTGTTACAGGTAATGTTGTGCATTGCTGTTACTTCAAGTTGTCAAATAAAATTACTGAACGGAACAGTCGTGAGTAAATCAAAGTTTGAAGTTTTTATCAGGCAACAGATAGACTCGTTTCATTTGCCCGGAGTAAGCATTGCATTCATCAGTAACGGTACTGTTTCGTACCAGGGCGCATTTGGCTACGCAAACCTGGAGAAAAAAAGAAAAGCAACAATAAACGATGTGTATGAAGCATGTTCCATGAGCAAGCCGTTATTTGCGTATTACATTATGCTGATGCAGCAAAAGGGTATTTTAAATTTAGATACACCCTTGTATAAATACCTGGCATATCCCGACATCGCTTATGACGAAAGGTATAAATTAATTACGGCGAGAATGGTATTAAGCCACACCTCCGGATTGCCTAACTGGCATGAGTATGAACCTGCCGACAGCAGTCTGCACTTACCCAAAGATGCACAGTACCTTAAGTTCACGCCGGGGTCTTCATTCAATTATTCAGGAGAAGGATACCACTACCTGGTGAATGTAATTGCTCACCTGCGGCATACCAGTTTATTTAAGCTGAAAGATGACGTGTACAATAATGTATGCAAGCCGCTTAAAATGAAGCATGCTGTGTTTGGCTGGAACGACTACATTGCAAAACATAAAGTAACCGGTTATCGCCAGGCGATGAATGACGGTAATAATAAACGGGGTGTGTTAAAAAAGTTCGAAGAATTTAGTGCCGCCGGCGGTTTGCATTGTGATGCAGCTGACTATGCAAAATTTGTTATTGCGCTTATGAAGGAAGAAGGTTTAACCAAATCTTCTTTCGCAGATATGTTTCGGCCACAGGTAAAAGTTACCGGTTGGGACGATGCTGATTTTTGGGGACTCGGACTCGGCATAAAGCAAACGCCCTATGGTACACGGTATATGCACAGTGGTAACAACGGAGACTTTACCTGTTATTTCGTTTTGTATAAAGAACAGCAAAAAGGCTTTGTGTTTTTTACCAACTGCAACATGGCCGGAGACTTATACGACAAACTGTTACCTTTTTTCGAAAATGGTACTATTCAATAAAAACAAAATCATTGTACAAATGAAATACTTACTCTGTTTATTTACGCTTTTTAGTTCTGGTATCAGCCTTGCACAAAACCCAATTTCTTTTCCAAAAGATACTGCCATATCAAAGCCGGAATTAAACTTTGAAGTGCTTTGGCATACGTTCGAAGACAATTACGCTTTTTTTAAATTAAGAAATATTGACTGGCATACAACCTACAAGGTCTATCGTCCCATGGTAAATGCAGGCACTGCTAATGATTCTTTGTATGCTATTTTTTCAACGATGTTATCACCTTTCCAGGATAATCACATCAATGTAATTGTTCCCGGAGTTAAACAGTTTAAGGCAGTAAAACCATCACAGTTTGCAAAAGAGTTTCCTACAGACAGTCTGCGGAATTCATTTTGGAAAATGGTTAATTATACTTTGGATAAAGCACATTTTTCTGCGATGAAATATATCGGGCCAACAGATAATGGCAAGCCGCTTTTTGCCTTTGCTGTTTCAAGTAAAACTGGTTATTTAAGATTCAACAGGTGTTATGTTGATGGCAATGCTGATAGTAAACCGGATGCTGCTGTAGCCGGTAAAATACTGGATACTGTCTTTAGTAATTTTAAAAATCTGCAATCGCTTATTGTGGACGTACGGGACAACGTTGGTGGTAATGACGAATTTGCCTATGAGGTTGCCGCCAGGTTTGCAAAAAGAAAAATTACAGGCATGTATAAAAAGACCAGACTAAATGGCAAAGGATATGAAGACTTTGGCGATGCAGAACAGTGGATGATTGAACCAAAGGGAAAACAACCATTTTTGAAACCGGTAGCTGTTTTAACAAACGATAAAACTGTTAGCGCAGGCGATGTTTTTGCCATGATAATGAAAGAACTTCCACAGGTTAGTATAGTTGGTTCAAACACCCGGGGGATTTATTCAGACATGTATGGATTTACGCTTCCCAATAGCTGGATGATTTCGCTGTCCAATCAGCGTTATTACAATAATAAAATGGAATGCTATGAAGGAGCAGGTACACCGGTTAATATCAAAGTGCTTAACACAAGGCAGGATCTGATTAAGATGAATGATCCTGTTTTGAAAACAGCATTCAAAAAATTGTCCCGGTAACCCTGATACAGCAACACTTTCAGCTTGTTGGAACAATGGCTTTGCCGTATCAAATATTCAGTTTTCGGGTCGGTTGCAAAGCAACGTGCAATAATAGCTTTACCTTATCAACCTATAAACTAAGATATGTATTGTGTTGAAACAAGCAAACTGCTGCATCAATTTTTAGGGGAGGAGATGGTGTTGAATGACATCAGTCTGCAGGTTAATGAAGGAAGTATTTATGGTTTTTTAGGACCGAACGGCGCCGGAAAAACGACCACACTGAAACTGATTTTAGGTCTCTTGAAAAAACAGCAGGGTGAGATTTTTATATTTGGCAAACAGGTTGAAAACAACCGGATTGAAATATTAAGGAACATCGGCTCCTTAATTGAAAGCCCGTCTTTATATGGGCATCTTACTGCAAGTGAAAATTTAAGCATCTTACAAAAAATTTACCGATGCCCCAAACAAAGGATTGAAGAAGTGCTGCACCTTGCAGGCTTATCAAGCACAGGCAATAAAAAGGCAAGCCAGTTTTCCCTCGGAATGAAGCAGCGTTTAAGCATTGCCATCGCATTGCTCCATAGCCCATCCTTATTGATCCTGGATGAACCCACAAATGGCCTGGACCCAAATGGCATGATTGAAATAAGGGAATTATTAACCAGGTTAAACCAGCAGCAGGGAACAACAATAATTATATCAAGCCACTTGTTGGGAGAAATAGAAAAGTTAATTACGCATGTTGGTGTGATTAATAAGGGCAAAATTTTATTCCAGGGTACATTGAATGATTTAAAAAATAAGCAGCAGGAATCTTTATTTACAGTGATTGAAACCAGTCATATTGAAAAGGCTATGCGGATTATCGCAGCCCATCATTTAGTGGCTGAAATAAAAGATGGAAAAATTATATTGCCTGCTCTTCCTAAAAAAACAATTGCGGTAATAAGCCGGCAGTTGGTTGAAAACGGAATAGAACTGTATGAAATTGGCGTAGTTAAAAATGATCTCGAAACAATTTTTATGAATCTCATCAACAACTAAAATGTTCAGTTCATTTGTACATTGTTTTCAAAGCGAATGGCTTAAAAGAAAAGGAACCCTTGCTTCGTGGATTGTTATCGTCGGCGGTTTTTTTACACCTGCCATTATTGTTATAGTCAGGGTGATTAAACACGATGGACTGGCATTGATGTATGCTTCAAACGACTTCTGGAAATTACTCTGGAGGAGTTCGTGGGAGTCAATGGCGATATTTTTACTGCCTTTGGGAGCAATACTTTCAACAAGTTTAATAACGCAAATCGAATACAAGAACAACACATGGAAACAACTGCATACACTGCCGCTGAATTTTACAACCATCTTTATAACTAAACTCGCAATAATTCTGATAATGGTATTGCAGTTTTTTGTTTTCTTTAATATGGGAATCTACCTCTCTGCCATTATTCCTTACCTGCTGATCAGCGGTGTGCCTTATCCTGCATCACCCATTCCTTATAATTTTTTTCTTAAGGAAAATGCCTTGTTTTTTATTGACTGTTTACCGACAGTAGCCCTTCAATATTTGTTGAGTTTGAAATACAAAAACTTTTTGGTGTCCGTTGGCACAGGTTTCGTTTTATGGGTTGGTGCCCTGGCTTCGCTGTCGTGGAAATTTGGTTATATAGTTCCCTATACATACGGTATGTACAATTATTTAAAAGATTCCGCGTCTGCAAAAGTGACCCCGCCGGCAATTAACATTCATGTGATTGCCTTTGCATATTTCGTTGTATTTACAATAATCAGTTACATACTGTACATCAGCAAAAAGGATAAAGGATGACCAAATTTTTTAGTAAAGAATCTTTACGGCAACTGAAGTTTATCAAATAAAGCCACTTTATAATTAGCACCAATGGGAATTTCATCATCGGCTATATTGATGATATTGCCTTTGATTAATTTTATGTGTTTGAGATTGACAATGTAGGAACGATGCACACGAACAAACACGTTGCCGGGAAGCATGCCTTCCAATAACTTTAAATGCATTCCTATCAATAACTTTTTGCCAGTGTTGAAAAAAATGGTACAGTAATCCTTCTCTGCCACTACATAATTCACTTCGTCATAATCAATCCTGATAAAGCCTGACTCATGTTTAATGAATGTATAGGCAGGCAAATGATTTGAGCTCCTGGTTTCGGCAGCAGTCGTTGCAGTTCTTTCTATAAATTTTTGAATAGCCTGATTAAAGCGCTCAAAAGTTATGGGCTTTAAGAGATAATCTATTATGTTGAACTCATACCCTTCCATTGCAAATTTTGAAAAGGCAGTGGTAAAAATAACCGACGGTGGATTTCGTAAAGATTTTAAAAATTCCACACCGGATATTACAGGCATTTGAATATCCAGGAAAACCAGGTCAATCTTATCGCCTTGCAAACCTTCATAAGCCTATGTTGCACTGCTGCAAACTTTTACCAGATTGAGCATCGGCAGCCGGCTTATATAATTTTTCAAAATGTCCCTCGCTATCGGTTCATCGTCGACGATCATGCAATTTGAAATCATGAGCTTTTAATGATAAGGTTTACAATGTATGTGTCTTCCACTATTCCTGCCGTGTATTCGTATTTCCCCGCGTAGTAGAGATCTAATCTTTTCCTGAAATTACTCAGTCCGATACCACCGGAGTTGTTCAATGCCCTGATGTCGACAGTATTTTTAATTTTGAAAAGCACCAGTCCATGCTGAATATCAAGGCAAATATTGATTACCGATCCTGGTTTGTCAGCACTGTATTTAAAGGCATTGTCTATTAAGGGAATAAATAAAAGTGGTGCTATTTGATTGATGGAGCCATCACTGTTGAAAGTGAAACTAACCAATGTATTGTTAAGCCTTACTTTTTCAAGCTCAGTATAATCTGCTAATAATTTAATTTCCCTGTCAATGCTCATTGTCTGGTGATCTGATTCATACAGAATATACCTTAGCAATTCTGACAACCGGTCAACCAGGACTGCAGACCTTTTGTTGTCTCCCTGCAAGATGAGGCCGTAAATGTTATTGAGGGTATTAAACAGGAAGTGTGGATTGATCTGCGCCTTGAGGAAATTAAACTCTAACTGCAGATTGTCTTTTGCCAATTGAGTTGTCTTTAGTTCGTTCCGGAATAACTGCAGCAGTAATTTTATGCAAAAAGGGATACCTA
>NZ_JAQBNR010000057.1 GCF_028288465.1 Ferruginibacter sp.
TACTATGGCGATGGATGGATGCAGATAGAGTGGGCCATGCCCGAGGGAGCAAATGTGGTGGAAAGCTATCAACAGAATCTTCAGTTTTTAAAAAATATTTTCCCGAAACCTGTTTACTAATATCACTTTTCATGAAACGATTTCTTTCGTTAATCACCATTACAATTATAGCAGTAATTTATTTCAATGCATGCCGTTCCCCTGCTCCAAAAAATGAAACCGGGCTGTATGTGCCTGATGATCTTATTGCAACACTCTGGGCGGAGTCGCCCATGATGTATAACCCAACAAATATGGATGTGGACAGTAAGGGGAGGATATGGGTTACAGAAGCGGTGAATTACCGGAATTATAATAATGATTCAACGAAATTTTTGCATCATTCCGGTGGCGACAGGGTAATGATTCTGGAAGACACCGATCAGGATGGAAAAGCAGACACATCAAAAGTATTTGTACAGGACAGCGACCTCGTTTCACCAGTTGGCATTGCAGTGATCGGCAATAAAGTAATTGTTTCCTGCTCTCCTAACCTGATTGTTTATACGGATGAAAACGGCGATGACAAACCCGATAAGAAGGAAATTTTATTAACTGGCTTTGGTGGTAAAGACCATGACCATTCACTGCATTCTGTCACCGCCGGGCCGGATGGCAACTGGTATTTTAATGTGGGTAACGCAGGCCCGCATCACGTAAAAGATAAAAGCGGTTGGAACCTGCATTCAGGAAGCATCTATACCGGCGGATCTATTTATAATAATACCAATGAAGGCAATCAAAAAAGTGATGATGGAAAAGTTTGGGTGGGCGGTTTAGCACTTCGCATCAATCCTGATGGAACGGGCCTGAAAGTATTGGGACATAATTTCCGTAATTCGTACGAAGTGGTTACTGATTCTTATGGCAACCTTTGGCAGAATGATAATGATGACCAGGTAGTAACTTGTCGCACCACCTGGTTGATGGAAGGCGGTAATGCGGGTTATTTCAGCACGGATGGTACACGTTTCTGGCAGGCTGATCAGCGGCCCGGCCAGGATATTTTTGCTGCGCACTGGCACCAGGATGATCCGGGTGTAATGCCTGCCGGTGACCGCTCTGGTGCAGGTGCACCTACCGGTGTTGTGATGAATGAAAGTGATGCGTTGGGAAAGGCTTACAGGGGTATGTTGTTAAGTGCCGATGCTGGCAGGAATGTAATTTTTGGGTATCATCCGGCCATGCAACAGTCAGGCTATAATTTGGGCAAACGGGAAAATTTTATCACTTCACTTGCCGGAGATAATGAAGGCTATGTATGGAATGACAGCGCACAGAATACACTAAAAGAAAAATGGTTTCGCCCGGCTGATGTTGCCATTGGAACTGACGGCGCCATGTATGTTGCAGACTGGTACGACCCTGTTGTGGGTGGCCACCAGATGAAGGATAGCATTGGGTACGGAAGGATCTATCGCATTGCTCCCAAAAATAAAAAACTAATTAACCCGGTGATTGATCTCGGTATAGTAAAAGGGCAGATAGCGGCACTTAAAAATCCAGCTGTCAATGTTCGCAACAGCGCATTTGAAAAGCTTATACAGCAGGGCGCAACAGTTGTTACTCCAGTTAAGGCATTATTGCAGGATGAAAATCCTTTTGTACAGGCGAGGGCAGTGTGGTTATTATCTAAATTAGGTGCTGATGGAGAAAAGGAAGTGGAAAAAATATTAACCAACCGGGATGCAACACTCCGGGCTGCTGCGTTCCGTTCTTTACGCCAGGTTGCTGCTGATATAATGCCTTATGCAAAGCAATTATCAACTGATACATCGGCTTTTGTACGAAGGGAAATAGCCATTGCTTTAAGAGATACACCGTATGCGGCAAAAAAAGAAATACTGCTTTCACTCGCTTCGCAATACGATGGTAAGGACAGATGGTATCTTGAAGCTTTGGGGAGTGCGATGGATGCAACTGCAGGTGCATGGTATGATGAATTGAAAATGTCACTGGCGGAAAAAAATACACAGCCACCTGCTAAATGGAATAAGAAAATGGCTGATTTTGCCTGGCGCCTGCACCCGGTAAATGCAGTAAACGATATCGCACAAAGAGCTGCCGACTCCTTATTGCCCGCTGAAGAAAGAAAAAGAATGATTACAGCATTGGCATTTATAAACGATCAATCTGCAGCAACGGCAATGGTGAACGTTGCGAAGTCTGACCTGCAGGATATAAAGGAACAGGCCGTTTACTGGCTGTCTTTTCGCCAGAGTAATGATTGGTATAGTTTGATTGACTGGTCAAAAATAAACCTGAATACAACGTACGAAAGAAAGCTTGCAGCCATGAAAGTAAAAAGACAGACCATACTGGATGAGCGCCAGTCGAAAGATGAACGCAGCTGGCGAACCGAAGAAATGGCAGCCGATTCAGTTGGAGGACAGCTGCTCATTGGCCTAATGGCAGAAAATAAATTACCTGCCATTTTATTGCCGGTTGTGCAGGAGCATCTTTCCAATAACCCGGATTTAGCTGTCAGAGTTCAGGCTGGTAAATATATCAACAAGGGTAGTGGTAAAACATTTTCCATTGATGGCATTGCCAGGCTAAACGGTGATGCCGCCTTGGGTAAAGCTATTTTTAAAACTACCTGCAGTACCTGTCACCGCATTGGTACAACAGGGAATGATATAGGACCGGAACTTACGGCCATTGGTAAAAAATTTGATAAGGTGGCCATGCTGGATGCCATTATTAATCCTAGTGCCGCTATTGTTTTCGGCTATGAACCCTGGCTGGTAAATACCAAGGATGGAGAATCTGTTTTTGGGTTTCTTGTTTCCGATAATAAACAGTCGTTGGTAATCAGGGATATTACGGGTAAGAAACACGTTATCGCACAGGATAAAATAAGTTCAAAGAAAAAGCAGTCTAAAAGCCTGATGCCTGATCCTTCAACAACCGGGTTAACAGAAAAAAATCTGGCTGATGTTACTGCTTATTTATTGGCTGGAAAGGAATAGATGGATCACGAGTTAATCAATGCAACACAAGTATGATTCAGCAGGGTTGTGTTGCAATTTAACGAATCGGTGCTGCGGACCTGCTACAACAATTCCAGTCGATCAATAATGCATTTTATGAATCGCAATACTTATCTTCAATAAGCAAATCTTATCCACTTCAAACATGCTTCCATGAATTCATTCGAAATCAACCGCCGCAAATTTATTAAAGGTGCAACAGCGTCGCTGGCGCTCGGTGCCCTCGATGTAAACGGATTGAATTTTATGTTACCGCCGGAGCGGCTGCGGGTTGGCTTGATCGGAACCGGCTGGTATGGCAAAAGTGATTTATTTCGGTTGATACAAGTGGAACCTGTTGAGGTGATCGCCTTGTGTGATGCGGATAAAAACATGCTCAGCGATGCGGCAAAAATGGTGAGCCAGCGACAACTGTCGCGTAAAACGCCCCGCCTGTACACCGACTTTCGCAAAATGCTTGCGGAAAATAAACTTGATATTGTACTGATCGGCACACCAGATCATTGGCATGCGCTGCTGGCCATTGCGGCGATGCAATCAGGTGCGCATGTGTATGTACAAAAGCCCATCAGTACAGATGTGCTGGAAGGAGAGGCCATGGTGGCCGCGGCACGTAAATACAACCGGGTGGTACAGGTAGGTACACAACGCAAAAGCACACCGCATTTAATAGATGCGAAAAAGAACATTATTGAAACAGGCTTACTTGGAAAAGTATCGCATGTAGATATGTGTTGTTACTACCACATGCGTGCGAATGGTAATCCTGCTGTAAAACCAGTGCCCGGGTTTTTTGATTATGAAATGTGGACAGGCCCAGCGCCGATGCGACCCTACGATGATCTACCGCACAAACGCTGGTGGCGTACTTTTATGGAATACGGCAATGGCATCATGGGCGATATGTGTGTTCATATGTTTGATACGGTAAGGTGGATGCTGCAGTTGGGCTGGCCAAAACGCATCAGTTCAACAGGAGGAATATATGTTCAAAAAGAAGGTAAGTCGAATATTTCAGACACCCAGTCAGCGCTGTTTGAATATGACGAATTAAACTGTATGTGGCAGCACCGCAGCTGGGGAAGCCCGGCAGACCCTGATTATCCCTGGTCGTTTATTATCTATGGCGATAAGGGAACACTGAAGGCAAGCACCATGCAATATGATTTTATACCAATGGATAAAAATCAAACGCCCATTCATAAAGACGTCGTGTACGAAAAAGAAAAATATCCTGAAGACCTTGCTGAACCGGATATTGAATTAAATGCTGCACCCGCTACCAGGCTGCACATGCTGGACTTTTTAAAAGCTATCCGGCAGGGAGGAAGGCCTGTCGCCGATATTGAACAGGGGCATATCTCTACCGCCAGTTGCATACTCGCCAATATGTCTATGAAGGTTGGCCGGCCGCTGGTATATGATCCGGCGCAACGTAAAATTATCAATGATATAGAAGCGAATGGGTTACTGCAAAGACCTTACCGTTTGCCGTGGGTGCATCCGGCGGGGATGTTGTAAATGCAGGTAGCACCCGATTTCTACCTGGAATAAAAAAATTAAATGGGTGTGTAAGTATCGTATTAATCCTGCAATAAAAGGTAAGGCTGCCTTATGATTTATTTTAATGTCGGTTTCCCTGCAGTGCCACTTCTGTTGATTGGCTATGTGTAGTATCAGTTGTTGATACAAAAGAAGAACATGAGTTCAATGGTAACCGATGTGCTGTACACAATATTTCATTAGCCGGCGCATATTGATTTGTATTTATTTTTTACTTCCTGAAGTTTTACCCTGCTGCATGGGGGCGGTTATCAGCACAACGGACTGCCGGTGGTAATCTGTCATTTTAAAAAACGCAGCCGGCACTGCTTTTCTTTTTATATCCCGTTAGCTTGGGTCTGTTCTTTTTATCAGGGTCACTTTTTTTGTTGCTTTTGCTGTGTCGGCTTTTTTTGTTGGCTGCAATAATTGCTGTTTTAATGCCGGTTTTGCAGAGATGGGCTGCCTCATTTCTTTTACCTGCACAGGTTGTAATATTTCGTTTTTTACTACAGGTTGTTCAATTGTTTTTTGCAGCGTAACAGCAGACGAAACAGCTGGGTTAACCACTGCAGGTACAACTTTTTTTTCTGCAGGTTTAAATGTTGAATTCTCCTTTACTTCATCAATACCAGGTTTTACCAGAATTATTTGTTCGGCAGGCTTGATAAAATTGTTTTTTTGCAGTGTCGTTTTATCTTTTATAAGTCCTTTTTGGATTTTAACCGGTGGCACAAGCTGACGGGTGCCCTGTGGCTTTACAATCATTTTTGCTTTATTGATTCTGTTTATTGTGCTTGCATCAAATTGTACCGGTTTTAAAACACCATTCACTTTTGCAAAGCCCTTTGTGCCCACCAATTGTATTTTACTGCCCACAGGATCAATATTGCCATCTTTTAATATCATGAATAATTTGACCCGGTTCTCCAGCGCCAGATCGCAACTGCCAAACTGTGGAAATTGTACTTCCGATTCCGGAACTGGTTTGCAACTATCCGTTGCACAAAAAACAAATAAATGGTGTGTGGTATCATAACTGCCGTCAAACACCTCTCCTGCATTGGTTTTCCATTGGGCGAAAATGCCTACAAACACAATGGTTTTTCCATCACCGGGTGTAATGGGATTATTGTTACTTGCGAAACCTGTACCGGTAGTGGGTGTAACAGTTCCACCACTATTTGCTTCACGGGCAGTATCGCCTGTAACAACAGCTGTAGCGCCGGTTTTTGAATCATCGGGATTCAATAGATTATCGTGCAGGCCCGTGCTGCCTGATTTCGCCACAACCCTGGTATCTCCGCCATCGGTTGATTCACCCGGTAATTTTTTTTCAGTACCATCAGTTGAACCTGCTGCTCCGGCTTTCTGTTCACCGGTTGCAGTAGTCTGCTTACCCGTATTGTTACAGGCAGCAAGCAATACAATCAACGCAAATAATATTGTCTTTTTCATGAAATAATTTTTAAAGTGAACGCAGAATAATTTTTGACAGCAGGATATCTTTTTTATTAACGTAGTAGATATAACCGAGGGGCAATGCGCCCAAGGCTTTGTTAAAAGGCCGCTGTTGCAAAACAATATAATAGTCATCAGATTCAGCCAACAGCCTGAGTAGCTGCTGCTGGTCATTTTTTAAAACAGCGATGTCATTGTAAAAAATATGGTTTCGGGAAAGTGAGGAGTCAAGCACAATGGCGGGGCTCACCAGGTCGGCCTCTTTTCTGAAAATAAACTGCACAGACTTCAGGTTTTCTGTATGAATACGGTCTTGCCGGTAATTGTCAACCGCCACCCTGCGGGCCACTTTAAACAACAGGGGAAAAATGAGTACTAAAAAAATAATGAGTGCCAGTAAAGAATTCTGCTTAATCATTTTTTTTAAAGTAACCATGACCAGGTTATTTAAAAGAAGGGTATTTATTTTTTCAAAGAAGGTATACCGTTGACGGAACAGATCGATAATGAACAATACGAGCAGGCGGATCAATACGAGTACTACAAAAAGTTTGACCCAGTACAAAAAGGGAGCAGATGTAATTACATTGTAAGAATACATGAGGTAGCTGCTGTAATCAATCTTTATTGAAGCGGTAGAAATACCGAATTGCTGGTAATAAAAATTTACATACACCCAGGCAATAAAGTAGAGATAAATGCCTGTGACGATGGTAAGGTCCCTGATTAACTTTAGTGTATCTGCCATGATTGAAAACGTGTTTTTTTATCATGGATCTGGAGATAGATGCGTAGTTACAGACGTAGAACGGATGATATAAAAATACTCATTAAAGATAAAAATCGCAATACCGCAAAAGGGGAATTGTAACGAATAAGAAAAGCAGAAAATCTATACCCGGTTGCGTTTTTAACTCGCAGCCGTTAACCATTTATCAACCGGGAAATGCCATTTACACAGATGTTACCATGGCTGCACGTTGGTAGTTTTATGCAAAGTGGCTGCCGGCCTGATAAAGGCAACTGTTCAAAAATAATTGAACTTAGGTACATCGCACTGACCATTCTCAGTATTTATCCTGACGGTCGTCTTTGCAACTTTATAAGCTTAAAAATAATTTTGTTTGGCAGCATAATATTAAGTATTCAGAAAAATGGTTTTTGCCTGCGTTTAACCGTTGTAATGTTCATAATCGCAAGAGATGTTTGTAATCATATAATAGTTTTAAAAAAATGGAAAACTTTCAACATTTCCTGGTGCAGGAAGATGAACTCATTATGCTGTTAAGCAACGAAATCGAAGAACTCGACCGTATGTTTATGCTGGAGAATGGTATGCACAGCAGCATTAGGAAAGAGGTGTATGGAAGACTGGGTAAGCTGCACATTCACTTAGTGGCAATGGAGCACCAGTTTAATAAAATGAAAAGCATTTTTGAAAATATGTGAGCAAGTATGCTGCAACGAATACTGTGTTCACCAATCAACTTAACACCATGACCGGAGAATTAAATGAAACGCAGATCAATAATTTACTAAGCAGCCAGGTGGTTGGCAGACTGGGCTGTTCAAAAGGAAAGCAGCCCTATGTTGTACCGGTGACATTTGCCTATGATGGCGTTTATATTTACGGACAAACTACTGAAGGTACCAAGTTGGAGATATTACGCAAAAATCCTAAAGTATGTTTTGAAGTAGATACTATGACGGATATGAAGAACTGGCAAAGCGTTATTATACAAGGTATATTTGAAGAGTTAAAAAGCAAAGAAGCTGAGCAAACCAGGGAAATTCTCTACAACCGCATCTTTCCGCTATCAACCAGCAGTACTATACACACATATGGTTATCTGCAAAATGGTAAAGTAGAGGATAATGCAAAAATTAAAGATGTGATGTACAGGATAGCGATAAAAAAAGTAACCGGCAGGTTTGAAAAAGGATAAAAAACGGCCTGGTAAATAGCGCCATAATTCGGCGCAAATGAATCTCCTTACAATTACAAATCCCTATAAAATGTGATGATCACAAACAACTAAAAAGTTGACTTCTGTCATTGATAATCATCCCTTGCTATCACTACCTTTAGGCTGGTAAAATTTGCTTTTGACCGGTTACAGGGAAATGGTAGTAAGGTTTGCAACCAATACGACTTATCCGAAGCAGAAAGATGCTGCTGAATTAACCAATACCAGGGCAGGTTTTACAGAGCTGTAACAATCTTTCATTACAAGCGGGCTAAACTGTTTCAGTTTGCATTTGAGGCGGATTTTAATGAATCTGCCTTCTTGATTTATCATACGTTTAAATACAACTTCACTTTGCGATAAACTTACCAATCATCTTTCAACATGAAATGGAATAGCAGGCGATGACAAATGATAGCAACAATATTGAACAACCACAAAACACACCTTCTGAAAGGCGTACACAATGGTTGATGTACCTACTGTTCTTTGCCCTTCTTCTGCTGCCATCATTGATCAACAGCTACAGCACAACAAAAGAAATCGCATGGCAGCAATTTGAAAATGACATACTCAGCAGGAAGGCTGTTGACAAAATCAATGTCATCAATAATGAGCGTGCCGAAATATACATCAGGAAGGCATTTGCCGGTGACAGTATGTTCAGGGAAGTTTTTAAACCAGCTTTTGGCAAGGGCCTTTACACCGGCCCGCATTATGTTATTCATATTGGTTCGATAGAAACTTTCGACAGGAAACTGGATGAGGCCGAGAAAAATTTTGCAGCAAATGAAAAAATTAATGTTCAGTATATAAAAAAATCAAACTGGTTTTGGACCGCCGCCGGATGGATTTTACCATTTGTTCTGTTGCTGGGTGTATGGAATTATATGTTCAGGCGGTACAGCGGTGCAGAAGGCGGAACAGGAATTTCCTCCATTTTTAATTTTGGAAAGTCAACCGCCACCTTATTGGAGAACCAGCAAAGCAATGTAACATTTAAAGATGTGGCCGGTTTAAAAGAAGCTGAAATGGAAGTGAAGGAAGTAGTTGACTTTTTAAAAAATCCGGGTGCGTTCACAAAGCTGGGAGCAAAAATTCCGAAAGGTGTTATTTTAGTTGGACCACCCGGAACAGGAAAAACGTTGCTGGCAAAAGCAGTTGCCGGTGAGGCAAAGGTTCCTTTCTTCTCTATTTCAGGTGCTGCATTTGTAGAAATGTTTGTTGGCGTAGGAGCCTCCAGGGTTCGGGATTTATTTAAGCAGGCGAAGCAAAAAGCACCCTGTATTATTTTTATTGATGAGATAGATGCCATTGGAAGATCAAGAGGCAAGGGTGCGTTTTTAGGAGGCGCCAATGATGAAAGAGAAAGTACATTGAACCAGTTGTTAACAGAGATGGATGGCTTTGATACCAACAGCGGTGTAATTGTATTGGCTGCCACCAACCGTGCAGACATACTGGATCCTGCATTGATAAGGCCGGGCAGATTTGACAGGCATATTTACCTGGAGTTGCCCAACATGCTGGAACGGGAAGAAATTTTTAATGTGCACCTGCGGCCGCTGGTAATTGATAATTCCGTAAATCCGCATTTTTTGGCTTCTCAAACGCCGGGATTTTCAGGTGCTGATATTGCCAATATCTGCAATGAAGCGGCACTGATTGCGGCCAGGAATAAAAAAGACAAAATCGGCAGGGAAGATTTCATGAGTGCAGTAGAACGGGTGGTCGCGGGTATCGAAAAAAAGAGTAAGATTATTTCGCCCGAAGAAAAAAAGATCATTGCCTACCATGAGGCCGGCCATGCAGTGATCAGCTGGCTGATGAAAACAGTGGATCCGATTGCAAAAGTCTCTATTATCCCCCGGGGCAAATCGCTGGGTGCAGCCTGGTATCTTCCGGAAGAAAGACAACTGCTCGCAAAATCTGCCTTCAGGGAAAATTTATGCGCCGCCCTGGGCGGACGGGCAAGTGAAGAAGTGGTATTTGGCGAAGTTTCTTCCGGAGGTTTGGATGACCTTGAAAAAGTAACCAAGGCAGCGTATATGATGGTGGCTTACTATGGTTTTAACGAAAAGATAGGCAGTACCAGTTTCTTCGATTCAACAGGCCAGCGGGACACCGGCCTTCAAAAACCTTATAGCGAAGAAACCGGTAAAATTATCGATGAAGAAGTAAGGAAATTGGTGAATGATGCCTACCAGCAAACAAAGGAAATTTTGAAGCAGCATATGCAGTCATTGGAAAAGGTTGCGAAGTTGTTGCTGCAAAAAGAAGTAATTTTTAAAGAAGACCTGGAGATGATTTTAGGAAAGCGTTCGCCAGGAAAAATCACAGCTGAATCGGGCAGTGAAAATGTTGCTGCAATGATTCATGCCTGAGCATTTTTTATTCATTTTTAAAATAAAAAAAATGAAAAACGTTGCCATACGAAATACAGACTGCACAGTGTATCCCGGTACTTATGTGCCTGCACAGAATGAAACAGATTTGCAGGTGGCGCTCAAGCTGCCTCACAAAGGCAAAATGATTTCGCCGCCAGCCAATGTTACAGAACTCGCCGATTTGTATAAAATTGAAGTGGCTATCCCCGGAGTTGAAAAGGGTAATTTTTTAGTGTTTGCTGATGACAATACGCTCTCTGTTGCAGTAATGAATTACCCGCCTGGTAAAGACGAAAATTTCAGGCTGCATGAATTTAATTTCGAATGCTTTAAACGACTGATTCCATTGCCAAAAAATATTGATGCGGAATTTGCCAATGCTGAATACAGAAACGGTATCCTTTATCTGAATGTTCCCAAGGCATCAAATCCTGTAGTGAATCAGCATATTCAAATTGTAGTGTATTAATCAATCAGTACAAATGAGTTTTTCATTCAGCTATCCCTATACACCCGATCCCGGCTTTAAAAAAAGAGTGGCTTATTTCTGTATGGAATTTGCTATTCATCAACCATTAAAAACCTATGCAGGCGGGCTTGGTTTTTTGGCAGGCAGTCACATGCGCAGCGCTTACGAATTAAAACAAAACGTAGTGGGCATCGGTATTTTATGGAAGTATGGCTATTACGATCAAATCCGTAAGCAAGATCAAACCATGGATGTTTTGTTCCAGGAAAAAATCTACGGCTTCCTGCAGGAAACAAATATCAAATTTACCATTAAGGTTTCCGGGCATGATGTGTTTGTAACAGCCTGGTATTTACCTCCTGAAGTTTTTGGCACTGCACCTGTTTTTTTTCTTAGTACGGATCTTCCTGAAAACGATTATCTCGCTAAAACCATTTGCCATAAGTTATACGATGCCAATCCAGAAACAAGAATTGCAGCTTCTATATTGTTGGGCGACGGCGGGGCGAGATTGCTGGAAAAATTGAATTGGCTGCCGGAAGTGTATCACCTGAATGAATCGCATGGACTGCCGCTGGCTTTTCATTTATATAAAAAATGGGGTAGCCTTCAACAGGTACAGCAACAGCTGGTATTTACCAATCATACGCCCGAAGCGGGCGGCAATGAAAAGAAGCACATTTCGTTGTTGGAAAAATATGGATTCTACTGTGACATATCCCTGGAAGAAGTAAGGGAAATAGCGGCGATAGAAGATGATGTAATGGACTATACAATGACTGCATTAAAACTGTGTGGGCGTGCGAATGCAGTATCTCATTTGCACCTGCAAACTTTACTTGGCTTGTGGCCGGAAGTGCCCGAAACCAGCAAACTCACTGCCATAACCAATGCACAAAATTGTGCTTACTGGCAGGATAAAAAAATGTATGAGGCGCTGAAAGGTGATGATGATAGTGCACTTATAAAAAGAAAAAAAGAATGTAAGCAATTATTGTTTGAAGAAGTGGCTGATCAAACTGGAGAGATTTATGACGTTGATATTTTGACAATTGTTTTTGCAAAAAGATTTACGGGTTTTAAACGTGCCGACCTGCTGTTCATAGATATGGAACGTTTTCAGCAGCTGGCTGCAAATATTAATATGCCGGTACAAATAATTTGGGCCGGAAAGCCTTACCCAATGGATTATGCAGCGATCGCTATGTTTGACAGAATAGTGAACATTTGTAAATCATATGCTAATTGTTCGGTGCTGGCAGGCTACGAATTGAAGTTATCTGCGATGCTGAAGAAAGGAGCGGATGTCTGGCTCAACGTGCCGCGGATAACACACGAAGCTTCCGGTACCAGCGGAATGTCAGCTGCTATGAATGGCGCTGTAAACCTATCTATACCGGATGGCTGGTTTCCTGAGTTTGCAAAAGATGACGTTAACAGTTTTGTTATACCCGCGGCAAACGAAGACTTGCCGGTACATGAGCAGGACGATGCTGACGCAGCAAGCCTGTATGATATGCTGGAAAAGAGGGTAATACCGATGTACTATAACAATCCCGGCAGATGGATATCGCTCATTAAAAATGGCATGAAGGATATTAGTCCGCAATTTGACAGCAAAAGAATGGTTACTGAATATTATAACAAATTATATCAGCAATAATGCTTTTAAACGGTTGTAAAGT
The DNA here is from genome assembly GCF_028288465.1 of Ferruginibacter sp. Classification (GTDB taxonomy): domain Bacteria; phylum Bacteroidota; class Bacteroidia; order Chitinophagales; family Chitinophagaceae; genus Ferruginibacter. The sequence continues at coordinate 12,544 of NZ_JAQBNR010000057.1, forward strand.
ATGATTGGAATCAATATATACTTTGATAACAGTCATAGCAATCCATTGAATAAAAGAATTTTTTTGCAAGATTCAGGTGATGCGCAGAAGTTGACGGAGATGAATAAAGCAGACTACTTAACAACAAAAACTGCCGGTGTTGGCCGGTAAAAATAATGTGCAATGATAATTATTGTATGCGGTTTACCGGGCTCGGGCAAAAGTTTTTTTGCAGCTAAACTGGCCGCAATGCTTAATTGCGGATATGTAAACAGCGATGCTGTAAGACAACTGGTTGTCAGCGATAAAACCTATGCTGAAAAAGAAAAATTATCGGTGTACGACTCAATGCTGCAACAAATGAACCTGTATATTGAACAGAACAAAGATGTGGTACTGGATGGTACATTTTATAAGAAAAACATCCGGCAACAGTTTAAAGCAGCAGCAAAAAATAAAGGCCGTGTTGTTTTTATTGAAGTAAAAGCAACTGAATATCTTATCCGGGAAAGAGTACAAAAAAAGCGACCAGACAGTGATGCTGATTTTGATGTGTATAAAAAAATAAAGAAGGAGTGGGAGCCACTGGAAGAAGAGCACCTGGTGCTGCAATCAACCAATGATAACCTTTGGACAATGCTAAACAAAGCTGCGGCTTACATAAAATTACAAGATGACAAAAGAACAAATTGATGTACTGGTTGTCGGGGGCCAATTTCCGGAGGCTGGTTGCCGGCCGGCTTTAAAAGAGACGCATATATCGTGGGTAATTTTGTGCAACCACTTGGTATATAAAATTAAAAAGCCTATACAATATTCCTTTCTCGATTTCGCTACCATTGAAAAAAGAAAATACTATTGCGAAAAAGAAATTGAACTCAACAGCAGGCTGACAGAAGATATTTATCTGGGCGTTAAAGAAGTTAGGGAATTGAACGGCCATTTTATTATCGGCGGCGAAGCAGGGACTATTGCTGACTATGCTGTTGAGATGAAAAAGTTGCCTGCTGAACTCCAAATGGACAGGTTGTTATTGTCGGATAAAGTAAGTCCGCAGGATATAATAAACCTGGCAAAAAAAATCGCTGCCTTTCATAAAACGGCTGCTATCATTTATCAAAAAGATGCTCTGGATGTACAGGTAAAATTCAGTGACCTCGTTGCGGAAAAAGATTTTTTAGTAGACAATATTACAGGTAGCAGTATGATAATCAGTGATGCCATTCACTTGTCTGATACATTTGTTCAGCAAAATGAAAGCAATTTTGAAGCGAGGTTAAAAGCAGGTTTATTCAGGGATTGTCATGGCGACCTGCATTCGCGGAATATCTTTTTATTACCGTCACCAGCGCCTTTTGACTGCATCGAATTCAATGATGATTTAAGGCAAATTGATGTGCTGAATGAGATCGCTTTTTTATGTATGGACCTGGATGCTTTTAACAGGAAAGATTTGTCGGATTTGTTTTTCTATCATTATACCAATCTCTTTCCTGCCATACTCAAGCCTGCGGATAAAGCGCTTTTTGTGTATTACAAATGTTACCGTGCCAACATCCGTGCAAAAATTAACAGCCTGCGTGCAAGGAGTGCAAACGCTGAAGCGGAAAAGAATAACGCCTTAAACGAAGCCGCGAAATACCTTGATTTGATGAATGGTTATGTTAAACAGCTGCAAAATTATTTAAGTCGTAGTACAGACAGAACTGCCACACAAAAAACCATAAATTAGTTTTTGCATAAAATCAATGATGCTTCTTTTTTAATCTTCCCCGTTAGTTTTCATTTTAATCGTAAAATAATTTGCAGCCATTTTTTTGATAACAACCGTAACCCAATGTAACCACTTTGCGCCGGTGATAACAGTCAAGAAGAAGACTGACGATGCTCATTCCTATTGGCACAATCTTTTTATTTTTTTGTAACACATTTTCAATTTTCCAGCTCGTACTGACTTTTCTTCAAATCCCCGCTGGGCTCATTATCTACTATATCAATTGTGCTACACCAAACCTCAACGGACAAGGCATTTTTATGCTTCATAGAAAGGTAATAAATATTGTTTTAAAAATAACTGTCAAAGAAAAACTATCAAAATGAAAACAACTAAAATGATTGTAACAGCATTGCTGCTATTTGCGGCAAGTGTTTCACTTGCTCAGGTAGGTATTGGAACTGCGACGCCAGTCGCCTCAGCACAACTGGATGTAAGTTCTTCCAGTAAGGGGTTTTTGCCACCGAGAATGACACAGGCTGAACGCGATGCCATACAGTCCCCGGTTCCTGGATTGATGATCTGGTGTAAAGACTGCGGCCTAGTAGGCGAAATACAAATTTACAATGGAGCCATCTGGACGAACATGACTGGAAGTTATGCGGCTACACAAGCACCCAAAACCGTAACGATAGGTTACCAGGAATGGATGACTAAAAATCTGGATGTGGTGACTTACCGGAATGGTGATACTATACCAGAAGTTACCGACCCTGCCCGATGGGCAAACTTAAAAGATACAGGGGCGTGGTGTTACTATAATAACGACGCAGCAAAGGGTAGTATATACGGCAGGTTGTACAATCGTGCAGCAATAATGGATGGCAGGGGGTTGGCACCAGAAGGATGGAAGGTGCCAGACAATATTGATTGGGCCAGGTTAGTGGTTAGCTTAGGTGGCTCAACGTCTGGTGGTATTAGTGGTAGCCTTAATTATATGGGAGGGGCTTACCTTCCTGTGAATAAAGCTGGCCAAATGCGAGCCATCTCCATCTTATGGCAAATGCCCAATAGTGGAACAACTAACGAAAGTGGTTTCACAGCCTTACCTGCCGGGAAACGTAATGCAGATGGTTCGTTTAGCTCCGTGGGGAATTTAGCCAAATGGTGGAGCACGGGCGATTTTGATGCCGAAGGCCCAAGTGGTATTCATTACTTTTCGCATCTTGCTCCTGAACTAGATTTAAATAAGTTTTCTGAGGCAGTGATACTATATCATCATATATCTCCTCCTCATCAGATAAATGATTTCTTTTTAACACCAGAAGGATTTTCTGTTCGTTGCCTGCGGGATGGGGACGCTGCTCCCAAAAGCGTTAAAATAGGAAACGCTGAATGGATGCAAACCAATTTAAATGTAACAACCTACAGGAATGGAGATATAATACCGGAGGTTGAAAACCCAGCTGCATGGGATACTTTGACTACAGGCGCATGGTGCTATTACCAGGGTTCGTCTTTCAATGGAGCTATCTATGGCAAATTATACAATTGGTATGCTGTGCACGATCCAAGGGGATTGGCTCCTGCTGGCTGGCATATTGCAAGTGATGCGGAATGGAATAATCTAACGAATAATTTAGGCGGCGAATCTGTTGCCGGCAATAAAATAAGAGAAACCGGCACTTCCCATTGGGAAAGCCCTAATGCGGGTGCTACCAACGAAACTCATTTTACTGCATTACCAGGCGGAAAACTTGAAGAAGGAGTATTCAAACAACTGGGTACTGTTGGCTCCTGGTGGACCGGTACGGAGGATACTATTAACACCAATGTAGCATGGTATAGGGAGGTTAATTTTTATGACCCTAACATTTACAGGTGGGCAATAAAAAAGCAGACCGGTTTTTCTGTGCGCTGTGTTAAAGACTAGTTTAAAATAATAAAATTTATCAATGATGAAAACAGTGAACAAGCTCAAAGCGATTGGCATTTCTTTTCTTGCTTTTTTCCTTTTAATGCAAGTGAAATTAAATGCCCAGGTAGGTATTGGAACCGCATCGCCTAATACATCAGCGCAACTGGATGTAACTTCTTCTAATAAAGGATTTTTACCACCCCGGATGACGCAAACAGAAAGAGATGCCATTGTATCCCCAGCGCCAGGATTAATGATATGGTGTAGCAACTGTGGTGCATACGGCGAAATACAAACATATAATGGAACCACCTGGACAAATATGATTGGAGGATCAGCTTCCCAAATTAGTGTCGTCATAGGAGCACAAGAATGGATGATAAGAAATCTGGATATAGCAACATACAGGAATGGCGATACTATACCACAGGTTAAAGACCCTTCAGAGTGGTATGCTTTAATGACAGGAGCATGGTGCTATTATAATAACGATCCAACTAATGGACATATTTATGGTAAATTATATAATTGGTATGCGGTAGCCGATCCGAGAGGCTTGGCTACTGCCGGTTGGCACATAGCAAGCGATGCAGAATGGTACGAGCTAGAAGCATTCTTAGGCGGTGTTAATGATGTTCAACTTGTTGCAGGAGATAAAGTGAAAGAGATTGGCACATCGCATTGGAAGGCTCCAAATAAAGGAGCGACTAATAGTAGTGGTTTCACCGCCCTTCCAGGTGGTGCCAGGTATCAAGAAGGGGCTTTCAATGGTATTGGTGAGGGTGGTAATTTTTGGACTTCTTCGGAGTCTGGATACTATGCTAATTTTTGGACCCTAAGTAATATGAATTCCTACATTGACCATTTGAATGTCGGCAGTAAGTATAGCGGGATGTCGGTTCGTTGCGTGAAGGATATTGCCCCGATGCCAAGTGCTATAATAGGTACACAAGAATGGATGAAAACAAACCTGAATGTATCTGCTTACAATAATGGCGATCCTATACCACAGGTTCAAGATCCTACTGTATGGGATACTTTGACAACAGGGGCATACTGTTATTATGATTATAATTATGTCAATAGTGTCTATGGTAAATTATATAACTGGTATGCAGTGCACGATCCCAGGGGGGTGGCTCCAGCTGGCTGGCATGTTGCAACCGATGCGGAATGGAGTAATCTAACATCTGATTTAGGCGGCGAATCTGTTGCAGGCAATAAAATAAAGGAAACCGGCACTTACCATTGGCATAGGCCTAATGCAGGCGCCACCAACGAATCTTATTTTACCGCTTTACCAGGAGGGAAACGTGAAGAAGGAGTATTCAAACAACTGGGTACTGTTGGCTCCTGGTGGACCGGTACGGAAGATACTGTTAACACCAGTGTAGCATGGTATAGGGAGGTTAATTTTTATGACCCTAACATTTACAGGTGGGCAATAAAAAAGCAAACAGGATTTTCTGTGCGCTGTGTTAAAGACTAGTTTAAAATAATAAAATTTATCAACGATGAAAACACTAAACAAATTCAAGGCGATTGGTATTTTTTTTCTTGCCTTTTTTCTTTTTATAAAAGAGAACATAAACGCCCAGGTCGGCATTGGAACAGCCAATCCCGCTACATCAGCGCAACTGGATCTTAGCTCTACCACAAAAGGGTTTTTACCACCGAGAATGACACAAGCTGAACGGGATGCCATACAATCCCCGGTTCCCGGCTTAATGATCTGGTGCAAAGACTGCGGAGTATTGGGCGAAATACAAGTTTACAATGGAGGTATTTGGACCAACATGATGGGAGGCTATCCTGCGGCTCCGGTTCCACCTACCGTAACAATTGGTACGCAGGAGTGGATGACTAAAAACCTGGACGTGGTAACTTATAGAAATGGAGATACCATACCTGAGGTTACTGATGCTGCAGTTTGGGCCAATCTGACTACGGGTGCATGGTGTTACTATGATAATGATCCGGGAAATGGAGTTGTTTACGGAAAATTATACAACGGTTATGCTATGTTGGATAGCAGAGGACTAGCTCCTATTGGCTGGCATATACCTGATAATGAAGAATGGAGAATATTCAACAACAATTTAGGGTTAGCATCTGCAACAGGAGATAAAATGCGAGCTTCTGTACTATGGAAAGGTTTGATTACAGCAAGCAACGAAAGTGGTTTCACTGCAATCCCAGGCGGCGAACGCAGAATTGATGGTGTATTTGATTCCATTGGGACTGTTGGTAAATGGTGGAGCAATTACTACTACGAACATCAGATTAGTTTATATAGAGATTTTTCTCGTGACTTCCAGGCTTTTGGAGTGGCATCAGTGTTCGCTGAATATCCGCTAAGAACGACTGGCTCGTATGTATTGGGTCCTTTTGGTGCAATCTGGTCTTGGGGCCCAGATCCTGGAAAATTGGGGTTCTCCATCCGATGCATAAGGGATTAAAATATTCCGTTGTAACACTTTCTGGTTACATGGTGAGGGAAAATAAATAAAACATTTTCAAACAACTAATTATGAAAAAGGGGGACTCACTGAAAGCAATTAAAATATTTTTATTTGCTTTTAACCTTTTGGCAGCAGGCACATTAACCGCACAAGTTGGTATCGGAATTCTCAAACCTGCTGCGTCAGCGCAGCTGGATGTAAGTTCTACAACCAAAGGCTTCTTGCCTCCGCGGATGACGCGGGCACAGCGAAATTCAATTACTTCGCCGGAGGGGGGACTTACGGTTTGGTGTAAGGACTGTGGCGTTTTAGGAGAGCTGCAGGTTTATAACGGAGCAACGTGGACTACCATGAATGGAGATTACACAACTGACCCAATACCTGCAAGTGTAACAATCGGTACACAGGAGTGGATGACAAAAAACCTGGATGTGGTAACTTATAGAAATGGAGATACAATACCTGAAGTTTCTGACCCTGTAGCATGGGCAGGCTTGACCACCGGAGCATGGTGCTATTATAATAACGATCCGGCAAATGCCGTCTATGGCAAACTATACAATCGCTTCGCCGTAGTTGATCAAAGAGGACTTGCACCTTTGGGCTGCCATATCTCCACCATCCCAGCCAATTCTGGTGGTGGTCCTGAAGATGAGTGGGGAAGATTGCAAAATTATTGGGGGGCAAGACCCGTAGCAGAGTTAAAAGCAACGACACTATGGAATAAGCCAAATACGGGAGCTACTAATGAATCAGGATTCTCCGCCCTGCCCGCAGGACAACGCAATCCGGATGGTTCATTCGAAAACATTGGTAACAGTGGAACATGGTGGAGTACGGAAATGTGGGGATTGCCTGCAATACAAGGTGTCTACAGTAAAAACATTTATGCCTGCAGGCTCGGGGCAAATATTGATGTTATTAGTTTTCTGGCAATCTCAACAAATATTGTTGTAGTGGATAGCCACGTAACGCTGGTAACCACAACCTACCCTAATGACAAATATGGATTCTCTGTCCGTTGTATAAAAGATTAGAAAAAAGTCGAAAACAAAAATTCTTTGTGTTCAATAATTTCTAACACTAAAGCAAATTAAATATGGAAAGATTAAATAAAAAGAAAGCTGTTGAAATAGTATTAGTATGTTTTCTCCTGTTTGCGGCAGGAACAATAAATGCACAAATTGGTATCGGTACCCCTACCCCCAACACATCAGCGCAGCTGGATATAAGTTCAACTTCAAGAGGATTGCTGCCTCCACGCATGACACAGGCCCAAAGGGATGCCATTTTAAAACCTGTAGCCGGGTTAATGATCTGGTGCAAAGACTGCGGTGTACTTGGTGAAATACAAGTATATAATGGAGGTGCCTGGATGAACATGACTGGCGGTTACCCGGCTTTGCCAATACCAACCAGTGTAGTTATAGGTACACAGGAATGGATGACCAAGAACCTGGATGTAACAACTTATCGGAATGGAGATACAATACCACAGGTTACAGATACAGCAACATGGAATAATTTAAAAACCGGCGCTTGGTGCTATTATAATAATGATCTGGCAATGGGTGAGCTGTATGGTAAATTATACAATTGGTATGCAGTAACTGATGGTCGAGGCTTAGCTCCACTAGGCTGGCATATCCCAAGGCAATCACATATGTATTCGGATGAGTGGTCGGATCTGGCAAGTTATTTAGGGAGTCCAACAGAGGCCGCTGCTAAAATGCGGTCTACTACTTTATGGGTTATTGGGTCTAAAGATACTACTAACTGGAGCGGCTTTACTGGCCTTCCTGGCGGACAACGTAATACTGATGGCTCTTTTAGTGGAATGGGGAACACAGCAACTTGGTGGAGTGCAGCGGACATTTCTTTTGGTTTCAGATATTCCCCCATCGGTTATTCTGTTATATCTGCGGGTAAACTGGGAGTCGATTTTTCCCGGATTGAGCTTACTTATAGCTCAACTTCGTATGTTGAACCTATCCCCGATCCTGTAGTTTTTTCCCCGTTGACTTATACTACAGATTTTCCTGTTAAAAATTATGGATTTTTTGTCCGTTGCATAAAAGACTAAACCTTTATATCATCAAATAAAATTATCAATCATGAAAAAAGTATTATTCACCGTACTGATTTGTATCGCAGCTATTTTGCCAATTAGTCTGCAGTCGCAAATCCTGACGGTAGCCTCCGGCACCGACATGGTCATTAAACCGGGTACCGTTTTCTCTGCCGATAGTCTTGTGCTCATTCCGTCGGCCGACTTTACCATTAGTAATACAACATTGAATAAAAGTGCTATAGTAACACATGCATTACCCAATCCGCATATTGCGAGGGTGTATCAATTCGATAATACCAGCAAGCCTTTCAGCGGATCAATACAAATTAATTACCTGGATGCTGAACTAAATGGTATTGCAGAAAATCTGCTGGAACTTAACGTACACAACGGAACAGCATGGAAAGCTTTTGCGCCTGCTAACCGGGATGCAGTAAATAATTATGTACTTACTGCAGGCCTTAATTGTATACCGTTAAATGAACTAACACTGGCAGGGGAATGTGCTCCTCCTAAAATACAATGCCCCGCAAATATTGTGGTTAACGCCAACCCTAACCGTTGCGATGCAACGGTGCAGTTTGATTTGCCGGTGGTAACAGATGCTTGCGGAAACGCTTCGTTATCACAAATTGCAGGACTGGGCAGCGGTGCTGCTTTTCCGGTTGGTTGTACTATCAACAGGTTTGTTGCTACCGGCCCCACCGGAAAAACAGATACCTGCAGTTTTAGTGTAACGGTAAAAGATATCACGCCACCAAACATTACAGGGATAAAGCCCACTCCGGATGTACTTTGGCCCCCCAACCATCAAATGACTGCTGTAACAGTTAACTACAACAGTTGGGATAATTGTGGCAGCGTTAGCAGTTCACTGTCTGTGACCAGCAATGAGCCAGTAAGCGGAACCGGTAACGGAGATACAGCGCCAGACTGGATAGTGCTGGATAATCATCACCTGCAACTACGGGCTGAAAGAAGTGGCAATGGCAATGGAAGAACCTATACCATTTCCATCTCCAGTACAGATGCTTCGGGCAATACAACTATAGAAAAAACGAAGGTGCTGGTGCCGCATGACAAAAATGGTCATGACGGAGATGAAGATCATCACCATCATTTCGATTGTAAAATACTGCCTAATCCAAGCAGCCATTACTTTACGATTGAAGTAATCTCAAACTCTGCCGAAAAAGTGGAAGCTGTTTTGCTTGATCTGAATGGAAGACGGATTTCAAAATTAAATACCGTAAAAAATAGCACGCTCCGGTTTGGCGAAGATTTAAGACCAGGCGTATATATGGTTCAGATAACCCAGGGAGATCAGCAAAAAATAATGAAAGTGATTAAGCAGTAGTTGCTATCATTTAATGCCTCCTGATATTTCAGGAGGCATTTTTGAAAACATCAAAGCCACAGCTGACTAAGGTTTCAATTTAAAAGCCACAGTAATTATCTGTTTGCTTCCTAACGGAATAATAGCTCGTAAGCCATACGGGTACAATATTTCATAATTATATAGCGCAATGACTCATAGCACTGCATCCTGGAGTTGTAAGCCACGACTCAATGGCCTTCCATGCCCGCGATCAATCTCAGGAAACCTGGTCTTTTAGTCATGCATTTTTATCGTCGTTTAATGACCTAAAGATTGGTTGCTGTATTTCAAGAAAAGACAGGGCCGCCGGTAAGGTGTCACTGCCAGCACCTAATTACAATCAATCTTTCTGCTGCCGGTAGTCATTTACAGTTGTGTTTTGGCCGGATAATTTTATACCGGTTTATGAACAATATCTTCTCCCATAAAATAAGAAAAAATGAAACGAATACTTTTGCTCCTGATGACCAGTATAATAATTTCAGGTACACAATTTGTCTTTTCACAAACATGGAATGGTTCTGTAAATACTAACTGGAATACTGCCGCCAACTGGACACCTGCTATAGTACCTGATGCAACGGGAAATGTAATTATTCCCGGGTCAATAGCCGGTAACAGGTGGCCAGTGCTGGCATCAAATACTACAGTTAACAGTATCAATATGCAGAACGGCAGCCAGCTCGATGTTAATGGTTTTGCACTTGCATTAAACAGCATTAACAGTTACAATTATTTTACCGGCGCAATCTTAAATAACAGCAATGAGGCGACAGATATTGTAATTGATATTAACACTGGCTCAGGAGGGTATATTGCTAATTTTAACAGCAATACCGTTAATGATAATATTACTTTTAATCTCACCGGCAACAACCAATTCAACGAAGGCACAGCTGCCCCGGCCAATGAGTACAACGGCAACGTCAGTTTCAATATCAACGGTATAATGCCTGTTTACATCAGCTATGCGTCTGCTTCTCAATATAATGGCAATCTTGCGGTAACTCGTACCGTTGGTGGTGGCACAAGCCTGTTTAATGCAGGCGCCGACATTACCGGTAATTTTGCGCTTATCAATAACGCAGGATCAGCTACCGGTATGGGAAACAATGCGTTTAGAACCAGTATAGCGGGCACAATAAATATTACTGCAACTTATCCTTCTCCTGGCTTATTTGAAATGCACCATATCTTGAACGAAACCGGTGGTGGTGTGATTAATGTTCAAAATCCGAAGGGATTTACAGTGCAGCTGGATACTTTGTCTTTGGCGTCATTAAGCATTACCGGATACAAGGACAATGAATATGCAAGGTTATTTAATAATACTATTGCCGGCAATGTAACAATTGCTGATGATGCCAGTTATGCCGGTGGCTATGCCACTTATATCCGAAACAATAAAATAACGGGTAACAGCAATTTTTCGAACAATGGACATAATATTTTTTATGAAGGTGATGGTGCTGCAACAGCAAATGTTTACAATGGTAATGTTGCCTTTAACAGTGGAGGGAGTGCCGATGTATACATTTCTCACCTCGATGCATTGCAGTGTACAGGTAGCCTTAGCATCATTCGCACGGTCGCAGGGCAAACAGTGGCGTTTAATGCAGGCGCAGATATCGGCGGAAATTTTACTTATACCAATAACACCGCAGGCAATACCTATTTCGGTAACCTTGCTGCCAAAACCACTATTGGCGGAACTATTAATATTACGGCAGCTTATTCAACGCCGGATGTTTTTGTGCTGCAGCATGTCATCAATCAAACCGCGGGAGGCAGTATTACCGTCAGCAGCCCCAGGGGATTTAACCTTGGTAACGATACTTTGTCAGTAAACGCTTTGAGCATTACAGGCTATCGGGGCAGCGAATATGGCCGGTTGTTGAATAATGCGATCTCTGGTAATGTAACTATTGCTGACGATACTACTTACGGCAGTGGGTATGCTACGTACCTTCGCAATAATAAAATAACGGGTAACAGCAGTTTCGTCAATAACGGACACAATCCATTTTATGAAAGTGATATCGCAGCTTCCGGAAATGTATATACTGGCAATGTTGTTTTTAATAGCGGTGGTATTGCCAATGTATTTATTTCCCACGGGGATGCATTGCAATGCTCAGGCAATTTAACCATTAACCGAACGGTAGCGGGACAAACCATGGCATTTAACGCGGGAGGAACTATCGGTGGAAACTTTACGTATATAAATAATACTGCGGGTAATACTTTTTTAGGAAATGTTGCCGCTAATACAACTGTCGGGGGGCTCCTGAATATTACCTCAAATTATACAACACCAGATGCTTTTGAGTTGCAACGTTTTATTAATAAAACCGGTGGTGGCAGTATTGTTGTCAGCAACTCCAAGGGTTTTAATTTGCTGGGTGATACTTTGTCAATAAGCGCTGTAAACATTACCGGCTACCGTGGCAGCCAATACGGTCGTTTATTTAACAATACTATTTCCGGGGATGTAACCATCGCTGATGACACCAGTTATGGAGGGGGATATGCAACTTACATCCGAAATAATGTAATAACAGGTAACGGTAATTTTTCCAATAACGGGCATAATCCTTTTTACGAAGGTGATGTTGCTGCAGCAGGAAATGTATATACAGGTAATGTAACTTTTAACAGCGGCGGCATTGGGGCTATTTATATTTCTCATCTGGATGCATTGCAATGTGGCGGCAATCTGGCCATCAATCGTACGGTCGCCGGACAAACCGTTGCTTTCAATGCGGGGGGTACGATTAATGGAAATTTTACCTATACCAATCATACCGCAGGCGATACCTATTTTGGAAATGTGGCTGCTAAAACCAGCGTTGGGGGCATTGTAAATATTGCTGCAAGTTATACCACACCTAACCTGTTTATACTCCATCGTATGATGAATCAAACGGGCGGAGGTAGTATTGCTGTGCAAAATTCTGCAGGCTTTAGTTTGCAAAATGATACGCTGGCGGTTAATATAAACGTTACCGGGTATCGGGGAAACGCGTATGGCTATTTCTTAAAAAATAAAATTACCGGAAACGTTACAACCGCTGATGATGCCAGTTATGCGGGTGGCTACGGCTCTTATTTTCGCAGCAATTCCATAACAGGTAATACCAGTATCAGTAACAACGGCAGCAACTTCTTGCTGGATGCAGATGGGAGTGGTTTGGGAAACAAATATTTGGGAAGTATTTCTTACGCCACGAATGGTGGAACAATCAACGTTGGAGCCGGTGATTTTGACGAGATCGGTGCAAACCTCAGTTTGAATTCAGCAACAGGGATAACGTTGGGTAAAATTAAATTTACGGGCACTACCAACGGAACGCTTGAGCAATCCGGAACACAACCTGTCAGCGTTGCTGAACTTACCATGCAAAAAAACGGTACAGGTAAAATAACGCTGAATGATGCCGTCAATATCAGTAACAATGTAATTTTTGCCAGCGGTATTATAACCAGCAGCACAGGTAAGGAAATGATTTTTTCAGACAACAGCAATTACACCAGTGCAAGCGATGCCAGTTTTGTTGACGGGCCGGTAATAAAAAACGGCAACAAGGCATTTGTATTTCCTGTAGGAAAACTTAATCAGTTTGCACCCATTGCAGTAACGGCGCCGGCATTGGCAACCGATGCATTCAGCGCCGAATATTTTCATCAGACTGTACAAAGCGCAGGCTTAGATACAATACAACACGATGTCACTATCAATCACCTGAGCCGCATGGAATACTGGTTACTCAACCGGGTCGCCGGCACTGCCACACCTAAAGTTACATTGTACTGGAAAGCGTCGAGAAGCGGAACGGTAGATGCCATCAGCGATCTAAAAGTAGCCCGGTGGAATGGCAGCACCTGGAAGGATGAGGGCAATGGATTTACAACGGGAACGATTACAGAAGGTACTGTGCAATCGCTCACTGGAATAACGAATTTTAGTCCGTTTACAATAGCTTCAGGAACTACCGATAATCCGTTGCCGGTAAAATTTATTTCATTCAATGCCAGTCTGCGTGGCAACATTGTTTTATTGCAATGGCAAACAGGGGAGGAGATTAACAATAATTATTTTGAAGTACAGAGAAGCACCGGTACCGGCGACTGGATAAAAATACAGGTACTGTCACCACAGCAGTCGCATAAATATGTTGCTGCAGATAATTCAGTTTTACCGGGGTTGTATTACTACCGGATCAAACAAACCGATGTCAATGGCAATTACAGTTACAGCGATGTAAGAGCAGTGAACGTAAAACAAACTACACCATTGTTGATCTGGCCCAATCCAGTTTCCAGGACATTGTTTGTCAAAACGCCTTTTGCAAAAGGAACGATTGAAATTACCGACTTTACAGGAAGGCTTGTAAAGAAGCAAATTGTGACGAATGCTATTACCTCTATCCCGGTTGAAACATTGGTCCATGGTTTATATACAGTACGTTTAATACAGCGTGGGCAAACCTTTGAAGAAAAAATTTTAAAGGAGTAAAATAGTTATCCGGAAAACAAAGGAATTGGTTTTGTTGCCAATAGAATACTATTGTGCGCAGATAGTTATTTACAATAGATTTACCTTTATTGATTCAAACCCTCTGTTTGAAAACGCATGGTGTAAGATTTAGCAATGGCTGCTATTAAATATCTTTCAACCAATTTTTTTTAAACGGTATTTATATTCTACATACCCCATACTATAAAGGAAGTGCTATTGCCACAACGCTTAATGCTGAAAATAATAGTTAATTTTAAAATAGTCTGCATGATATGTCCAGATTTTAAATGCTCAGTCGTCATTTGCTTTTAACAATTAAAATTTTCAGCAATGAAAGAATTCTTATTGATTTTCAGAATGCAGGTGGATGCGAATGCAGTGCCGCCATCGCCCGAACAAATGCAGGCATCAATGAAACAATGGCAGGACTGGTTGGGCGGACTTGCCGCACAAAATAAATTGTCAGCAGCGGGTAACCGTTTAGGAATGGAAGGCAGCGTAGTAAAGCCTGCTGGTGTGGTAACGAATGGCCCTTATGTTGAAATAACAGAAGTCATTGGCGGTTACAGCATCATAAAAGCTGATACACTGGAAGAAGCTGCCGGACTGGCTAAAGGCTGTCCCATACTGGCGGTAAACGGTAATGTAGAAGTGAGACAAATTATGACGATGTAACAAAATTGAAAATGCCTCTGCAGCATTGCGGAGGCATTTTATTTATGGAAGAAAATGAGCTGATACCACACTTATTCAGAACCGAGTACAGGAAGATAATCGCTGTGCTCTGTAAATTATTTGGCATTGAACACATCGAAATTGCCGAGGATATTACCAGTGATACGTTTTTGCGGGCATCGGAATTATGGGGTATAAAAGGCATCCCTGAAAATCCGACGGCCTGGTTATATACTGTTGCAAAAAATAAAACGAAGGATTACCTGAAGCATCATTCCCTCTTCTCTCAAAAGATAGCAAAGGACATTCAACACAATACAATCACGGCAGATGAAATCGAAATTGATCTTTCAGGTAAAAATATAAATGATAGTGAGCTGGCTATGATGTTTGCCATTTGCGATCCCTGTATTAACGCTGAAGCACAGATAGGGCTTGCATTAAGCCTGCTTTGCGGGTTTGGAGTAGAAGAAATTGCAGATGCATTTTTAACCAATAAAGAAGTGATTTATAAACGGCTTACCCGGGCCAAACAGAAGCTGAAAACACAATGTATTCAAATAGCCGGGCCTGGTGCAAACGACATTAATAACCGGCTGCCGCTGGTGCTCGTTACGTTGTATCTATTGTTTAATGAAGGCTATTATTCAGCTTCCCAAAATAGTGCGTTGCGAAGAGATTTTTGTGTGGAAGCCATGCGGCTTACTTTATTGCTTGCAGAAAATGATACAACTGCAAAACCTGAAGTACATGCGTTACTGGCTTTGATGTGTTTTCATGCGTCGAGGTTTGAAGCAAGGCTCAATCAAGAGGCAGAAATTATTTTGTACGAAGACCAGGATGAAACCCTCTGGAACCGGGAGCTGATTGACAGGGGCCGGTATTATTTAAACCTGGCGTCAAGAGGGACAGATGTTTCCAAATATCACCTGGAAGCCGCTATTGCCTGGTGGCATACCAATAAAGAAGATACGCAGGAAAAATGGGAGGGCATCTTGCAACTCTATAACAAATTATTGCAAACAGCTTATTCTCCCATTGCCGCATTAAACAGAACCTATGCCCTTGCCAAAGCCAATGGAAAAGAACAGGCCATTGCTGAAGCAGAAAAACTGCAACTGAACAGCAACCATCTCTATCATTCACTACTCGGAAACTTGTATACCGGCCTGGATAATAAAAGAGCAGTACAACATTATCAAACAGCCATCGGCCTAACCAAATCAAGAACAGTAAAGGCCGCTCTCACACAAACTATGAACCGGCTTATGTATTGAAATCATTGGCTACTTTTCACCCGGTTAATTCATTTTATTAATTACAACTATCGCCCGGTTATTTTTAAATACATTCTTAAAAAATGTTGAGGTTTTAAATTGATAAACTATTAATAGATTTGTTTGCAAGAACCGTAAAATAAAACAGCATAATAAATTTACTCCAGACCGGTTGCGTAACAGCTCAAACCTTTAAAATGAAACAAAAGATTGCACTCTGTTTACTAACATCACTCATTTTTTTTAATACACTCATTGCACAGGATACTGTTAGTGTTGCCGGATTTGGCTATAAACCCGACTCAAGAATAAATGCAGTTCCTTTTGTACAAAAGGCAATTGCTGCCTGTAAAAAAAATGGCACTAAGGTATTGGTATTCCCCAAAGGCCGCTACGATTTTTGGCCCCAGTACGTTACGGAAAAATTGTATTACGAATCCAACACAGATGTTATACCGTTTCGCCGTTGCCCTATTTTATTTGAAGGGGTGAACAATTTAATGGTGGACTGCAGTGGCAGCGAATTTATATTTCACGACAGGATGCAGCCTTTTACCATTGACAACTGCAACAACATCACCATCCGCAATGTTAGCATTGACTGGGATATTCCATTGACTGCCCAGGCACAAATTATAGTGGTAACAAATGAATACATAGATATTGCCATCAATGCAACTGAATCTCCTTTTATAATTGAAAAGGGTAAACTGGTATTTGTTGGAGAAGGCTGGAAAAGTGAATGGTGGGGCGTAATGGAATTTGATAAAGTAACAAAACTGGTAGCGCCCGGCACAGGCGACGAAGGCTGTCTTGGCGGAGGCTATGATGGTTACACAGCCGCTATTCTACATGATGGATTGGTAAGGCTTAACTATAATTTTAAACGTAAGCCTGCAGTTGGAAACTACTTAGTGTTAAGACACAGCGCCCGCGATCATGCCGGTACATTTATTACCGGTAGTAAAAATGTGACCATTGAAAACATGGACATGTATCACAATGCCGGGCTTGGAATTTTAAGCCAGTATTCAGAAAACCTGACTTTTAGAAAAGTAAGCGCTGTACCCAATCCTGCTAAAGACCGCATACTGAGCGGTCATGATGACGGGTTGCATTTTTCCAACTGCAAGGGGCAAATTACGGTAGACAGTTGCCGGTTCGCAGCCCTGATGGATGACCCGGTTAATGTACATGGTACAAGCGTACAGGTCATTGAAAAACTGGGGGATAAAAAATTGTTGTGCAAACTGATGCATGAACAAAGCATCGGTTTTACCTGGGCAAACGCAGGTGAGAAGGTTGGCTTTATTGAAAACGAAGCCATGAATACTTTTGCGACGGGCATCGTAGAATCATGGAGAGCAAGAGACTCCGTGCTTTTTGAAATCAGTTTTAAAGAAGCTTTGCCGGCAGCTCTTGCAGCAGGAGATGCATTGGAGAATTTGACCTGGGTGCCCGACGTGCTGATAAAAAATAGCTTCTTCGGAAGTAATCGTGCCCGCGGTATTTTAATGTCTACTCCGGGTAAAGTGGTGATTGAAAATAATGTGTTTGAATCCAGTGGTTCGGCCATCTTAATTCCCGGAGACGCCAATGGCTGGTTTGAAAGCGGTGCTGTAAAAGATGTGACTATCCGTAATAATACTTTTAATGATCCCTGTCTGACTTCGATGTACCAGTTTTGCGAAGGCATTATCAGTATCGATCCTGAAATACCGAAAATGGATATTGCCAAGCCATTTCACCGCAACATACGGATAGAAGGTAATACTTTTAACCCGTTTGATTATCCTGTACTGTATGCCAAATCAACCGAAGGTTTGTATTTCAATAATAACATCATCCGTCGCTCCAACAGGTTTACGCCATTTCACAAACGGCAGTTTATGATTACGCTGGAAGCCTGTAAAAAAATAGAAATTGCCGGCAACAAACTGGAAGGTGATGTGTTGGGAAAAAATATACGGTTGGTGGGCACGCCGGTTTCATCAGTTAAACTGGGGAAAAAGCAGGGTATTGTTATTGCTGGTAAACAGTGAGGTTAGTTACAGCCCGGCATTTCATCTGGCAATTATTTTTTACAAATATTTTGGCTGCCTGAACACATTTAATTCCGGCAAAAAATTTTACTTTCACATTGAATTTGATCACCGGTTATTCATCGCCATTTGATAGTTGCATAACATAAAACGATTGGTTTATGCTACCCAAAATAATTTTTGCTGCGCCGTTAAAAACCTGGAAACGAAGGCCAATATAATAACGTGAAAACTTTCTCCGGCCGTTGTTACACCCCCCTTCCTTTATTATTCGTATAACTAAATCTATTGCGGCCGTTCCTGCCTTCACATTATTATTGAATACTTAAATCGTTTTGTATGATTTCGCAACGCTATGAATTATATACTCCTGTTGAGCAACATACCTGGATGTTGTTATTCGAAAGACAATTGAAAGCGGTTGAAGAATTTGCCTACCGTAACTTTTTAACCGGTATTCAGCAACTCAATTTTACCGCGTCGGCCATCCCCGATTTTAATGACGTGAATGAGCGGCTCCGTAACATTACCGGATGGAGCATATTTGCCGTACCGGGATTGATTGACAATGATTATTTTTTTGAAAAAATCCACCAGCGACAATTCGCCGCAACCACCTGGATACGCAAACCCGAAAACCTGGATTACCTGGAAGAGCCGGATATGTTTCATGATGTATTCGGGCATGTGCCTATGCTGACCGACCAATACATCTGCGATTATTTGCTGGGGTTATCTGCCATTGCAAAAAATTATATGACAAATGAAGAAGTAATTAAAGCTATTGCCAGGTTGTACTGGTATACCATCGAGTTTGGTTTGGTAAAAGAAAATAACGAACTAAAGATTTACGGCGCCGGCATTTTAAGTTCCATAGGCGAAACAAGTTATGCGTTATCTGACACGCCTGCAAGAGTTCCTTTCGATGTAATGCAAATAATTGACACGCCTTACATCAAAGACAGTTTTCAAAAACAATATTTTGTGCTGGATGATATGCAGCAACTAAAGGAATGTTTGCCGCAACTGGCGATGCACTTTCAGCAAGCTTATGGCAATGGTGCTGTTTAAAAAATGTAGATAACCATGTTAAATTATCCACTACAAAAAATCGTTATCTCCTCGCATTGCGGGAAGATAACGATGTATAAAAGTGTTATTATTTTCCGGGAGAAGATGGTCTTACTTCAATCTTGCTGGGCAGCGTTCTTGGATTCATGTGTAACAGGTCTGCTACCATCTGGCCAATGTCTTCCGGCTGTATTTTCCAGGCGTCTGCTTCGCTGGGTGTGTGGTCGTTAAAATGAGTAGCAACTGAGCCCGGCATGATGGTGGATACCTTGATACCATATTGCCGAAGGTCCAGCATAATGGCCTGGGTAAACCCAACCAGCCCGAATTTGCTGGCGTTGTAACCGGAAGCTGTTGCGAAGAAATTAGTACCCGCCAGGCTCGCAATGGTAATGATGTATCCTTTGGATTGTTTCAGCGGCTCAATGCAAGCTTTAACGCTGTTGAATACGCCGGTTAAGTTGGTGTCAATCATCTCGTGCCATTCCGCTTCAGATAAGGTTTCAATGGAAGCAAAATGCCCAACGCCGGCATTGGCCACCAATACATCCAGCTGCCCGAAATGATCAGTCACCTCTTTTACAGCCTTAGTTTCAGAAGCCAGTGTGCTGACTTCTGATTGCAATGCGAGTACTCTTGAAGGATCACTGCTGAGCGAGGCTGCTGCCTTTTTTGCTGCTTCCAGGCTGCGGCTGGTAATGGCAACCCGCATGCCGTTGTCAATTAAAATTTTTGCTATGCCATAGCCAATACCCTTGCTGCCGCCGGTAATGTAGGCTACCTGATCTTTTAAATCATTCATGTTGTTGTTTATTTTATTGTACTCAATTTTTGTGCCTGCAAGGTAAAATAATCGGGGTAGCTAACAAGGGGAAATGTTTGTTGGTGGAGTAAATCGCCTGCCACATTTCGGCTTATAAATTCAACCATAAAGCGGGAAGCGAATAAGCAAATATGAAACAGGCGTTTAAAGCACAGGCATTTTGAAAAATAAGGTAACTTTATTTGCCAAAAGATAAATATGTCAAAAGAAGAAATTAAATACGAAATCAGCAAGGTGTTAGACCGCTTTCCGGATAAAGCTCTTGAAGAGCTATTGACCTGGCTAAAAGAAATAGAGGCAAAGCAGGAATCAATTAC
Organism: Ferruginibacter sp.; assembly: GCF_028288465.1. Classification (GTDB taxonomy): domain Bacteria; phylum Bacteroidota; class Bacteroidia; order Chitinophagales; family Chitinophagaceae; genus Ferruginibacter. The sequence goes on from NZ_JAQBNR010000057.1 coordinate 32,790, forward strand.
GCCGCTCACATCTTCACTTTATAAAATTTTAGAGGAAGATAAAGAACTACTAACAAGGCTCGCTCAATGATTTCCGTAAAAGAAACTGAAGCAATTCATTCCATACTCATTGAACAGTTTGGAGGTTCAAATGGAATCCGCGATTTATCAGGATTAGAGTCAGCATTAGCCAGGCCGTTTCAAACTTTTGCAGGCACTGATCTGTATCCAACGCCCATACACAAAGCCGCAGCGTTAATCGAAAGTTTACTGATTAACCATCCCTTTATTGATGGCAATAAGCGAACAGGTTATGTAATGATGCGGATGTTGCTTATCAAAAACGGATTGGACATTCATGCATCGCAGGATGAGAAATATATTTTCGTCGTCAACATCGCATCCGGCCTCACAACAACAGAAGAGATTATAGATTGGCTCACAGCGCACGTGAAATAAAAAGGCTGCCGGTCTTTGAAGTAATTTCACTTCAAAGACCGGCAGCCTTTCAAAACATCTTTCTATTTCTTCCAGATAACACCCAAACCTGCATCCCAGAACATCTTATTTACCAGCGGAATGGAGCTGACTATTTCATCGCGACGGGTTTTTAATTTGGCCCATTGTGCATTTAATTCTTTTTGCAAATCAAGCGAAGGTTGATTTACATGTGGTATTTCGCTTTCCGTCTGGTTTACTAAAAACTGGTAATCGGTTAAAAATTTAGCCGGAAAGTTTTCGGCATCATCATACGCTTTTGATTTGCGTTGTACCATGTCTTCATCCCAGGCTTTCATTTTTTTCACCAGGTCTTTCGCCGCCGTTTTTGCTGCAGTATATTTTTCATCTGCCGGCAGGCTGGCTAACACACTCTCCAATTGTTGCTGCTGGCTATGCATGGTATTGGTGTTGTTGTACATGGTGGTTAGTTCCTGTTCCATGGCCGTCATTACTTCGTTGTATTGTTGGTACTCCGCAGCGGTAGTGGTATACAAAGGATTGGCAAGTATGGTGGCAGTTGTAGTAGCCGGCTGGGCGCCCGTTTTGAGCGTGACAGTGTAGTTTCCCGGTGCAGCCTTATGACCACGGTAACTGCCTTCCACATACACATCCTGTACACCGGGGATAGTGGTGTAACGCATATCCCAGACAAACCGGTTTACGCCTTTGTTTTTTGACAGCACAGGTTCTTCTGCAGGAGCGCCATCGTATTTTTTGTAATTGCTGTCAGGCTTTGAAGTAAAGCTGCGCACCAAATTGCCAGTCGCATCTTTTATTATCAGGGTAAGTTCGGTTGTTGAATCTTTCAGTTCAGGCAACTGGTAATACAACACGACCCCGGTTGAAGGATTTACTCCCCTGAATGGTGCAGCACCTTTAAAACTGGCTTTGGTTTCATCCAGTTCACTGCTGCCGTTTACAAGGTAAGCCGGAGTTGGCTGAAACAGGGAGAAAGAAGCGGCTTCTTTTTTGTATTGGCGAATCAGCGACAAATCATCCAAAATCCAGAAAGACCTTCCTGAAGTGGCAGCAATTAAATTATTCTGGTGTATACGCAGATCGGTAATGGGTGTAACCGGCAGATTCAATTGAAAAGGAGTCCAGTCTTTACCGCCGTTCAATGACATATACAACCCCGTTTCGGTACCGGCAGACAGCAAATCTTTTCTTTTATCATCTTCTCTTACCACCCTGGTAAAAGCGCCGGAAGGAATGCCGTTATTTATTTTTGTCCAGGTTTTACCATAGTCGGTAGTTTTGTATAAACCCGGTGTATGGTCACTGAATTTGTAGCGGGTGGTAGCGATGTAAGCGGTGGCTTTATCAAATGGCGAAACTTCAATCGCGTTGATTAAACATTCCTGTAAACCCGCCGGCGTAATATTTAGCCAATGCGATCCGTTGTCTCTTGTTATATACACATAACCATCATCACTGCCGGTGTATATCACACCTTTTTCCAACGGCGACTCCATGATATAACTGAGTGTGCCGTAGTTTTCTGCGCCAACTCCCTCGTTGGTATAGGGCACACCGGCCCTGCCTTGTTTGTCTTTTTCATTTCTTGTCAGGTCAGGCGAAGCTTCCGACCAGGTTTTACCCATATCCGACGTGCGCAGTAAACATTGTGCACCATGATAAAAAACAGCGGGGTCATGCTTGCTGCAAATGATGGGTGCATTCCAGTTAAACCGGTACTTCATGTCTTTGGCATCACGCGATAAATATTGAATGGGCGCAGCCATTATATTGGTACCGGCCTTAGCCTTGCTATCCAGCAACTGAATGCCACCTTCGTAACTGCTACCCATTGCAAACCGTGGATCATCGGGGTTAAAAGCGATGAATGCACTTTCGCCTCCGGCAGAAGAAGTCCAGCTGCTGGTGCCAATGCCGCTGGCATCAAATTCCCTGCTGGCAATGTTTACAGAACTATTGTCTTGCTGACCGGCATAAATATGATACGGGAACTGGTTGTCTACATTGATGCGGTAAAACTGTGCAGTGGGTTGATTGTTCTGGCTGCTCCAGGATTTACCCCCGTTAAAAGTGATGGCTGATCCGCCATCATCAGAAATGATCATGTTTTTGGAGTTGGCAGGATTGATCCACAGGTTATGATGATCGCCATGTGTGGCGGAAACATCCTCCCATGTTTTACCACCGTCTGTTGAACGCATGGACGGCGCACTCATCACATACACCGTATTTTCATTCAACGGATCTGTAAACAGTTTAATGTAGTACCAGGCTCTTTGTATCAGGCGATGATCGCTGGAAACCTGGCTCCAGGTTTTACCTGCATTCTCGCTCACATACATACCGCCCGCTTCTTTTTCAAAATCACTTTCTATCAGGGCATATACTTTTTCAGAATTGGACCGGCAAACACCAATGGACATTTTACCCATCTCCTTGGGCAGACCTTCTTTCATTTTTTCCCAATGTTCACCTTCATCAACCGATTTGTACAAGCCGCTGCCGGGGCCACCGCTGATTACTTTCCAGGGCAGGCGGCCATGCTCCCACATAGATGCGTACAATATCCTCGGGTTATTCATATCCATCGATAAATCGGTGCAACCTGTTTTATCATCTACATACAAAACGTTTTTCCAGGTAGCGCCACCATCAATGGATTTATAAATGCCCCGTTCCTTTGTTTTGCTGTATAATGCGCCCTGTGCCGCAACGTAAACAATGTTGGGATCTTTGGGATGTATTACAATCCGGGCAATGTGTTGCGTCAGATCAAGGCCAATTTTCTTCCAGGTTTTTCCTGCATCGGTTGATTTGTACACACCGTCACCACCGTGCGTCATTACGCCCCGTACAGCATGCTCGCCCATGCCCACATACACTACGTTGGGGTCACTTTCTGCAACACTAACGGCGCCCACAGAACCGGTTCTGAAAAAGCTATCGGAAATATTGTTCCAGGTAATACCCATGTCTTCTGTTTTCCATACACCACCGCCGGTAGTGCCCTGGTAATATACGGAAGGATTGCCCACTACGCCGGTAGCTGCCACAGAACGGCCACCACGAAATGGCCCGATAGAACGCCATTTGACCGGTTTAAAATAATTGTTGAGATTGTTGGATGTAGTGTCAGTTTTTTGTTGTGCGACAGCACCAATACAAAAACTGAGGAATAGAAAGGAGATAAGCAGTTGCCTGGTCATGGGAATAAAATTGAACGTGAAATATAAATCTTATTTGCAAATATCCATGTGGCAATCAAACATTTCTTTGCGTTTTTTGCAACGCAAGGCTATAAAATAAAGTGTTTTGTAGTTTGGAACAAGCAGTAGTCTTTCATGGCTTCATAGTTGTGTCACTCACTTTTACTGCATACCTTTTGGCAACTTTTTCCGAAGCGTATCTATCAACGAAGAACATAATGCGACCGCAGTCGTGGCGCTGTGTTGCTTTAAGACAGTATTGATAGCAGTTTTATTTTACGATAATAACTTCACCGCATCCTTTGCAAAATAAGTAGCGATCAAATCTGCGCCAGCTCTCTTAATAGAAGTTAAACATTCCAGAATAGCTTTGTCTTCGTTGATCCAGCCCATTTTTGCAGAGGCTTTTATCATGGCATATTCGCCGCTTACATGGTATGCACTTACCGGTACATCTACGGCATTTTTTACTTCACGGATAATATCGAGGTAAGCCATGGCGGGTTTTACCATCACAATATCGGCGCCTTCTTCGATGTCCATCAATGTTTCCTTGATGGCTTCAATGCGGTTGCCGTAATCCATCTGGTAGGTTTTTTTATCACCAAAGCCAGGCGCCGAATCCAGGGCATCCCGGAAAGGCCCATAAAAGCAGGAAGCATATTTGGCACTGTAGGCCATGATTCCGGTCTTTATATAATTATTCTGTTCAAGCGCTTCACGGATAGCACCAATTCTTCCATCCATCATATCGCTTGGGGCTACAATATCGGCACCAGCTTTGGCGTGGCTCAGGCTCATTTTTACCAATGCTTCAACCGTAGGATCGTTAACAATTTCACCATCTTCTACAATGCCATCATGGCCGTAAACAGAGTAGGGGTCTAGCGCCACATCAGTCATTACAATCATTTCCGGCAAAGCATTTTTAATGGCTTTGATGGTGCGCTGCATCAGGCCATCGGGGTTCCAGGCTTCCTTGCCGGTATTGTCTTTCGTTTCATCAGCAGCTTTTACAAACAGCAACACACTTTTTATACCCATGCTCCACAACAACTTTACTTCTTTAATGGTACCATCAATTGAATAGCGGTAATAGCCCGGCATAGAAGGAATTTCAAACGCCACATTTTCACCTTCATCTATAAATAAGGGAGCAATAAAATCAGTTGGCTTTAATGTAGTTTCCGAAACAAGGCTTCTGATAGAAGCATTTGTTCTTAATATTCTGTTCCTTCTTTGCAGATACATGATAGTATGATTTTAATATTTAAAATTGCCAGGCGATGTTGTAACGCTAACAACTATTTACCTTTTTTGACCAGTCATCTTCATTGATGTCGATGGCGGTATTGAGCCAGTCTACCGGATGCAAACATGCCTGCAATAACTTATCTTCTTCACTACCTTTTACCGGCTGATAATTGTATTCAAAACGCACGGTTGGCGGCAGGCTCATCAAAATGCTTTCTGTGCGCCCATTTGTTTTTAAACCAAAAATAGTGCCCCGGTCGTGTACCAGGTTGAACTCCGTGTAACGCCCTCTTCTTATTTCCTGCCAGAATTTATTTTCGGGAGTGTAAGGAATATTTTTTCTTTTTTCTACTATCGGAATATACGCATCCATAAAAGCATAGCCACAGGCTTTGGCAAAGCCAAACCAAAATTCAATATCTTTTTCCCCTGCCGGTTTTTTATAATCGTAAAAAATACCACCAATACCACGACGCTCATTGTTGCGGTGCGTATTTACAAAATAGTCATCGCATACTTTTTTAAAGTCAGGATAGAAAGAAGGATCAAACTGGTCGCAGGCATTTTTATAGGTTTGATGGAAATGCCTGGCATCTTCTTCAAACAAATAATAGGGTGTTAAATCTGTACCACCACCAAACCAGCGGTCAATTGTTTCGCCGGCTGCATTGTACAATTCGAACATGCGGTAGTTGCAATGCACCGTTGGCACAAAAGGGTTGGAAGGATGAATTACTAAACTTAAACCACATGCAAACCACTTGTCGCCATTGATTTTTAATTGTGTCCGCATCATATCGGTTACATCACCAAACACAATGGATGTATTGACACCACCTTTTTCAAACACATTGCCATTGCTGATGACCCTTGTTTTACCACCACCACCTTCTGCTCGTTCCCAGGCATCTTCAATAAAGGTTGCTTTGCCATCACAGGCTTCCAGTGCAGCACAAATGTCGTTCTGCAACTGGTGAATAAAAGCGATCCATTGATTTTTAAATTCCATTATAAATCGTATTAGCCGGGTGCTTTGAGTTTTGATTAACGCTGCAATTTGGTTGCTCAATAAAGATCATAAAGTACAAGAGTGCGACGCCAATAAAGTTTAATAATAGCATTTGAGCTTGGCTCAAGCTTCAAAAACCTTTAACCAAAAAGCTCTCACTATCAGAGAACTGTTGCCTTTTAAGTCTCCCCCTGGGAGATTTAGAGGGGCCGCTACTTCGCTTGATATTCCTTCACCGCATCCACAAACGCCCTTGCATGATCTACCGGAACGTTGGGCGTAATGCCATGTCCCAGGTTAGCAATATATCGTTGCGTGCCAAATGCATCAATCATTTCCGTAACCGCTTTTTTAATATCCGGGATTGGTGCCAGCAACATAGACGGATCAAAATTTCCCTGCAACGTTATTTTATTGCCGGTTAATTCCCTTGCCATTTGTGGTGATACACACCAGTCAATACCCAGTCCTGCAGCGCTGCTTTCGCTTAAATCTTTCAATGCATACCAGCTGCCTTTTGGAAATAAAATTACCGGCACATCATCTTTTAATGCATCCGCAATTTGTATTAAATAAGGTTGCGCATAAGTCTTAAAATCTGCCGGACTTAATGAACCTGCCCAGCTATCAAAAACCTGTACCGTATCTGCGCCGGCCTTTGCCTGCAGCTTTAAATACTGAATGGTGATGTTGGTTATTTTTTGTAACAGCTGGTGTGCCAACGCAGGTTGTGTGTAGGCAAACTGCTTGGCTTTATCCCAGGTTTTACTTCCCTTACCTTCCACCATATAACATAAAATAGTCCATGGAGCGCCGGCAAAACCAATCAATGGTACACGACCGTTGAGTTCTTTTTTGGTGAGAGATAGTGCATTATACACATATTTCAAACTCTCTTCTGCACCTTCGGTTACCAGCGCATCAATATCCTGTTGTGTGTGAATAGTTTTTGGTAAGGATGGTCCTTTGCCTTCTTCCATCAACACTTCAACACCCATTGCCTGCGGTATTACTAAAATATCGCTGAAGATAATAGCGGCATCAACACCCACCTGGTCAACGGGCTGTAATGTAATGGCAGTGGCCAGTTCCGGCGTTTGTACGCGGGCAAAGAAATCGTATTGCGCTTTTAACTTTAAATAATCGGGCAAATAACGGCCTGCCTGGCGCATCATCCATACCGGTGGTCTTTCTACCACTTCGCCACGCAGGGCTCTTAAAAGAAGATCGTTTTTTATCATTGATTTGTTTGTTGAATGGTCTGAAGGATTCAGGTAAAATACTCCATCATCTTGCGCACTAAATTTTCTTTCCCCGGCTGGTTACTGATAACAATTGTATTGCCGGAATGTTTTTTTATTTCGTTAGCCGTTGTACTGCCAATGGCAAACAGAACAGTTGAAGCAGGTATTTTGTTTTTACTAAAAAAACTTGCTACCGCACTCGGACTGAAAAATAAGATGCCGTGGTATATTTTGTCAATTTGATGTGTGATGGCGATGGTTTGGTACACGGTAATTTCGGTAACCTCAATTTCGTGGCTGCGCAATATCTCAGGCAATTCGTCGCGGCGCTGATCACCGCAAAAAAATATTACTTCATCAATAGCGCCTTCTTCTATAATCAACTCCGCCAGTTCCGAAGCGCTGTTGGCGATGCCGGCAATATGCTGTGCACCAAAATATTTTTTTACCAATTGATTGGTGGTGTTACCCATACAATAGATGCGCCATTCAACCGGCTGACCGTCCAGGTAATCAGCAACTGCTTCTACCGCGTTCATGCTGGTGAACACTACCGTGGTAATCCTTAACGCTTCCTGTTCAATTTCCTGTTGTACTTCTATATTCTGAACAGGTGTTGTTTCAATGAAAGAAATTTCATCAATTACAATGCCCTGCAGCAAGGCTTCCTCTATCAACCCTCCGTTAAGGGGCCGGGTGCATAATATGTCAACGTTACTTTGCATTGCGAATAGCGAGTGCAATTTTTTCTCCGCCGTTTAATAATATTTTGTTTGCAAGCACACTACCCGCTTCGTTTGCTTCTGCGTGTGTAATCCATTTGTCGATGGATACTTTTTCTTTTCCATCGGCAGATAAAATGTTTCCCCTGAAATAAATTTGATCGTCTTTTATTTCGGCGAGTGCGCTGATGGGTGTAGAGCAACCGCCCAGCAATGTTCTTAAAAAATCCCTTTCAATTTTGGCGCAGGTGGCTGTAGCAGCGTCATTCAGCAGATCGCATGCCTGCAGGCAAACCTCATCTCCGTCCCTGCACACGATCATGATAGCGCCTTGTGCCGGTGCCGGTAACATCCAGTCCAGCTCAATAGACTTTTCGGGACGAAGGTTGATTCTTTCCAATCCGGCGGCCGCAAAGATGGCCCCCTGCCAGTTGTTCTCCTGCACTTTACGCAACCGTGTATTTACATTACCCCTTAAATTTTCTATGCTATGATTTGGATAACGGTTAAGCCATTGCGCCATGCGGCGGATGCTGCTGGTGGCTATTGTGAATGGTGAATGGTGAGTGATGAATCGTGAATCGTGAGTTGCCCATTTGCCAGCGTCGTATCCCAGTTCATCTTCAATAGAAGACAGTTCTCCTTTATACACAAAAATATCTTTGTAAGAAGCCCTTGGCAATACCGCTGATTGAACAATACCTTTTGGTAATTGCGTAGGCACATCCTTCATGGAATGTACAGCGATGTCAATTTTATTATTTATCAGGGCAATGTCAAGACTACGGGTGAATATTCCTTGCACGCCGATTTCATACAGCGGTGTCTGGAGGTCAATGTCGCCTTCGCTTTTTATAAATACCAATTCGGCAGGCTGATTATTTTTTGCAAGCAGTTGTTGTACCAATGTGGCTTGCCATACCGCAAGCTGGCTTTCCCTGGTACCTATCCTGATAATTTTCGTCATGTAAATTTATTTGCGCTCAGGCAATATACTCATTTATGGCTTCAATGTAATGGCAGCCACGTTGGTTATGATGGCGCATTTTTACAGCCATTCCGTTGATTACTTTTTGAATTTTTTCGTCAGCTGCCGGGCAACCGGGGGAGGCAATATTGGAAAAGCAGGTGTTGATATACAAGTTGCAGGATTGCATTTGTTCAAGCTTTATTTTCACTGCTTTTAAAACAGGCACGTTTTTGCGCATCTGGTGCCAGTTTAAAAATTCATTGATATGTTCTGCAATGATGGCTTTTGCTTTGGGAACTTCTGCAATTCTTTTTTGCAGTGTTAAATCTTTTATTTTTGAGAGCTCATCTACATTTACCAATGTAACATTGGGTAGCAGGTGAGCGGCTGTTTCTACATTATAAGGAATAGATAAATCGATGATCAGTTTATCAGTGCCATTGATTACATGTGATTCCAAAATAACAGGTTCTGCCGAATTGGTAGCCACAAGAATGATAGCAGCTTCATCAATCTGGTTAGCCAGGTCTTCGAGTGGGGCATATTGCAGACCTAGCTCCGCAGCCAGTTCCGCCGCTTTGCTTTCAGTGCGGTTGATGAGGGTAATATTTGTTGTTCCCAGGTAATCTACTAAATTTTTGCAGGTATTACGACCGATTTTGCCGGTACCAAGTAACAATATTTTTTTATCTGCCAGGTGAGGAACGTGTTCCTTAATATATTGAATGGCAGCGAAAGAAACTGATACGGTTCCTCCACTTAGTTCCGTTGTATTCTTAATCATTTTAGATGACTGTAATACCCCGTTCACCATTCTTTCCAGGTAGGCACCGATGAAAGCATGCTGTTTTGAAAATTTAAACGCGTTTTTTATCTGGCCAATAATTTCATAATCGCCCAGTATTTGAGAATCCAATCCGGCAGCCACATCAAAAAGATGTTCAATAGCCACTTTGCCGCCTTTTATATATGCCCGTTCAGTAAAATTGTCGAGTGATCCCTGCGTTTGGCTGCACAACAGTTTGCAAAGGTCCTGGGCACTTTGCGCAAAACCATAAATTTCAGTGCGATTGCAGGTTGAAAGAATAAATAATTCTTTAATACCATACTGGGGAGCCAGCGAGAGCAGGGAGGCGTATTGATCGCTGTTGATAGCATATTGTCCACGAATGGCAGCATCTGACTTTTTATAGTTAATGCCTGCTATAAAAAAAGTGGAAATATCTGTATGTTGCTGTCCGGGCATCCTTATTTCTTAATTACTTGTTGATTGCACAAAATTACTTGCGTGGGTTGTTGTAAACTAATTTCTGTGTCATTGCTTTGTCATTTTGCGGAATGATAAGTATCATTTTAAAATATGATCTATCCACGGGTACATAAACGAAATCTTTTATGATGTGGTGCAGTTGGATTTGTCACTTTATTGTCAGGTTTTTTAAAGTGCTTATTATTTAAATATTGGCTGGCTTTCAAACCTTCGTTGCGCTTGTATTTCCAACGTTTTTTATTCTATTTAATAAAAGCATTATACCAGCTGATTTAGTTATAAGCTTTCACAATGCTGTTCAAAATATTGATGGCAACAATATTTTGGCCGGATGAACTTTTAGCAAAACCAGTGGTTACATTTGCAAATCATTTTCAAGTCATGGCAAAAAAAGGAATTGTTTTAATGAACCTGGGTTCACCGGATTCAACCGCAGTAAAAGACGTGCGACGTTACCTGAAAGAATTTTTAATGGATGAGCGGGTGATAGACATTCCTTTCCTGGCTCGTTTCTTTTTAATAAATGGTATTATTGTTCCTTTCCGGGCTCCTAAAAGTGCCGAAGCTTATAAAACCATCTGGACAAAAGAAGGTTCTCCACTGGTGGTACTAACAAAGCAGTTACAACAGGCGCTGCAGGCTAAAGTGGATGAACCGGTAACCATTGCCATGCGCTATGGCAATCCATCGCCAAAAGCCGCTTTTGATGAGTTGCAAAATAAAAACCCGGACCTGGAAGAAGTACTGGCCATTCCACTTTATCCACATTATGCCATGTCTAGTTTTGAAACCGCGGTTGAATCAGCCAAAGAAGTATACCAACAAAATAACTACAGGTTTAAGCTGCAATTTTTGCCGCCATTTTACAATGAGCCGGATTATATCCATGCGCTGGCAGAAAATATCCGCCCTTACCTGCAGAAAGAACATGATCATATTTTATTTAGCTACCACGGCATACCAGGAAGACATATCCGCAAAAGCGATACTACCGGAAGCCATTGTTTAAAAATAAGCAACTGCTGTGAGGTAGCCTCTCCGGCACATGCCCATTGTTACCGCCACCAGGTGTTTACCACCACCAGGCTGGTAATGGAACAATTGAATATTCCAACAACTAAATACAGTATTTCCTTTCAATCACGGTTAGGTAAGGGCTGGCTGGAACCCTTTACCGATATACGGTTGGTTGAACTGCCAAAAGAAGGTATAAAAAAAATACTTATCCTGTGTCCCGCCTTTGTAAGCGATTGTCTTGAAACATTGGAAGAAATTGATGTAAGGGGAAAAGAAGAATTTATGGGCGCCGGCGGCGAAGCGTTTACTATGATACCCTGTTTGAATACGAACCCTTTATGGGTAGATGTTTTGGCGGGCTGGGTGAAAAACTTCTCTTTAAATGCCTGATTTTTTGATGTCTGATTTTGTAGGGTATGCCGGGAGAAAGAATATTATGTGTGTGGCGGCCTCCAAATTTTTCTCAAACCAAGTTAAATAAGTACAGCCGGGCAGATAGCTAATTATTTTTATAGACTCGTTGTATCAAAAATAAATACTTCGGTTAGCAGGCTCTGTCAATAAAGGACATGCGCAGCAAACCAAAAGAAATCAGACATCAAAAAATCAGACATCAGCCATATTATGTATTTCTACATCAAAGCACTACACATTATCTTTATTGTAACCTGGTTCGCCGGTATGTTTTATATCGTTCGCCTGTTTATATATAATACAGAAGCGCAGGAAAAAGATGAACTTGAAAAGCAAATTCTCTCCGACCAGTTTTCCATTATGATCAAAAGGCTGTGGCTGGGCATCACGTGGCCTTCTGCCATCCTTACGCTGATCTTTGGTAGTTGGGTGGCTTACCTATTTGGCAGCATCCCCACCTGGCTGTGGATAAAACTGGCGCTGGTGGCCGGTTTATACGCCTATCATTTTACGCTGCATAAAATTTATAAAGACGAAAGCAAGGGCATTTTTAAATATACGTCACAGCAGTTGCGTATATGGAACGAGGGTGCTACGGTATTTTTATTCGCCATTGTAATGCTGGTAACAGTCAAACAAAGCATGAGCCTGCTGTGGGGCATGATTGGTTTGGTGGCTTTTATCGCCATCCTGCTTGCAGCCATCCGAATTTATAAAACGCTCCGTAAATAACTTTACCGGGCGGGCCTCAATAAAAAATTTTCTATTTCGGTTTTGTAAAGTATATTTGTCCATCATTTAGGTAGACTTATAATAAACTATGCTTCTATTTCCTTCCATAATGCAGTATCAAAAATGTTGCAGTAATAAGTGTTGTTGCTGTTGATACATTAAGTTTTGGCTAAATTTTTTGCAGACTATTTTACCACAATTTATTTTTAACGCATGATTTCAACACCAGACAACGTTTCCCAATTACTCCATCAATTAGATGGACTAAGCATCGCTGAATTTTTACAATCACTCACTACGCAGTTTCCGGAACGGGTTACATTCTCATCCAGTTTTAGCTTTGAAGACCAGGTTATTACGCACGAAATTTTGAGTAAGCAATTACCTGTAAAAATATTTACGCTGGATACAGGACGTATGTTTGCAGAAACGTATTCTGTATGGAACAGCACCAACGAGCAATACAATACTAAAATAAAAGCCTACTATCCTAACCAGGGCACACTACAACAACTCGTTGAAGAAAGAGGCCCCAATTCATTTTATGAATCTGTTCAAAACAGGAAAGATTGTTGCTTCATTCGTAAAGTAGAACCATTAAGAAGGGCACTGGCTGGTAATGCGATCTGGATAACAGGATTAAGGGCGGAGCATTCACCCGACAGGCATGACTTGCCGATTATAGAGTGGGACGAATCCAATAAAATTATTAAGTATCACCCTATTTTACACTGGACAACAGAACAGGTAAAAGAATACATCAACAAAAATCATGTTCCTTACAACCCACTGCACGATAAAGGTTTTGTAAGCATCGGTTGTGCGCCTTGTACAAGAGCCATCAGACCGGGTGAAGATTTCAGGGCTGGCCGCTGGTGGTGGGAGGATGCAGATAAAAAAGAATGCGGTCTTCATGTGCATGAAGAACCAGCAGCAAAAAATTAAAAAATATCACCGTGAATCAAAGCTTTGAAAACCGTTGCTTTGTTCGCCCAAAAAATAAGTATGAGTCAACACAGGTTAGATTATTTAGACTTATTGGAATCGGAATCCATCCACATTTTCAGGGAGGTAGCAGGCCAGTTTGAAAGACCAGCCTTGCTTTTTTCTGGTGGTAAAGATTCTATTGTACTGGTGCATCTTGCTTTAAAAGCATTTCGTCCCGGTAAATTTCCTTTTCCGCTGGTGCACATTGATACCGGTCATAATTTCCAGGAAGCGTTGGATTTCAGGGATCACCTGGCCAACAGCATTGGTGAAAAACTGATAGTAAGAAGTGTAGCTGACACCATCAAAGAAAAAAACTTAACCGAACAAAAAGGAAAGTTTGCCAGCCGTAATGCGTTACAGACCTATACTTTGCTGGATACCATTGAAGAATTTAAGTTTGATGCCTGCATCGGCGGTGCCAGGAGAGATGAAGAAAAAGCAAGGGCCAAAGAAAGGATCTTTTCTGTAAGAGACGAGTTCGGTCAATGGGATCCCAAACTGCAAAGGCCGGAATTATGGAACACATACAACGGACGTATACACAAGGGCGAGAACGTCAGGGTATTCCCAATCAGTAACTGGACGGAGCTGGATATCTGGAATTACATCAAAAGAAATGAAATCGAATTGCCCTCCATTTATTTTGCACACGACAGGGAAGTACTCGAATGGCAGGGGCAACTGGTAGCCACATCTGAATTTATCCAGCTGGATGAAACCGATAAAGTATCTGTAAAAAAAGTGCGGTACAGAACGGTGGGTGATATGACCTGTACAGCGGCTGTTGAATCTACTGCCAGCAATATTGATGACATCATCACAGAAATCATCGCAACCAAAACCAGCGAAAGAGGTGAAACAAGAATTGATGACAGGGTAAGCGAGGCAGCAATGGAAGACAGGAAAAAGAACGGATATTTTTAGAGTTATAAGTTATGAGTTATAGGTTATAAGTTGAAATGCAGCGTATAATTTGCCACCTTTTTTCAGCACCTGAAGCCATAAATAGTTTATAACTTATAATCTGACTTAAAACTTATTACTTACAACTAAAGTTTACAACTACATATAACAATGGACATACTCAGATTTATAACCGCAGGCAGTGTTGATGATGGAAAAAGTACTTTGATTGGCCGCTTGCTGTACGATAGCAAATCAATCATGATTGACCAACTGGAAGCAATTGAAAAGCAAAGTAAAAATAAAGAAGATGGTGAAATAGACCTTGCTTTATTAACCGATGGTTTGCGTGCCGAAAGAGAGCAGGGCATTACCATTGATGTGGCATACAAATATTTCAGCACACCAAAGCGCAAATTTATTATTGCAGATGCACCGGGGCACACCCAGTACACCCGCAACATGGTAACCGGCGCTTCCAACAGCGACCTGGCGATTATTTTGGTTGATGCCCGCAATGGTGTAGTGGAGCAAACCCGTCGCCACTCCATCATTGCATCGTTGTTAAACCTGCCACATGTGGTAGTAGCCATCAATAAAATGGACCTGGTAAATAACTCTCAGGATGTGTACAACAATATTGTAATTGATTATGCGGAAGTGGCTACCTCACTGGGTTTAATGGATATTAAATACATTCCCATCAGCGCCATCAATGGCGATAATATTGTTGAAAAATCACCGGCTTTCCCATGGTATGAAGGTGAATCTCTACTGCACATTTTAGAGAATGTAGAAGTAGCTAACGACATCAATTATACCGATGCAAGGTTTCCCGTGCAGTATGTCATCCGGCCGCAAACAGAAGCGCTGCATGATTATCGCGGTTATGCCGGTAAAGTAATCAGCGGTATTTATAAAAAGGGCGACAAAATAACTGTTCAGCCGTCCGGCCTGGAAAGCACCATCAGTGCGATTGAAATTGGCGGTAAAGAAGTAGAAGAAGCATTTGCGCCGCAAAGCGTGGTACTGCATTTAAATGATGATATCGATATCAGCCGCGGCGATGTAATAGTTCTGAAAGATAATCAACCATCTGTAGAAAATGAACTGGATGTTTTATTATGCTGGATGGGCAACAAACCATTGATACCAGGCAATAAATATCTACTGCAAATCAACAGCCGTGTTACCAGAGCCGTTGTGAAAGAAATAGAATATAAGCTGGATGTAAATTCACTGTTAAAAGAGCCGGCACCTGAACAAGCCGGTTTAAACGACATCGTAAAAGTAAAAATTAAAACAGCCTCACCGGTTCCATTTGATTCGTACAAAAAACTAAGGGTAAACGGCGGTGCTATTTTGATTGATGAAACAAGCAATGTAACAGTTGGAGCTTGTATGATACAATAGGAAACTAGAGAATTAAAAAATTAATAATTAAAAAATCTTTAAGCTTGAGGGGTCTGTATTTAAAACTTAGAACTTACGACTTACAACTCATAACTTATAACTCTTAACTAAAAAAGTGGTAACATCCAACTTCATACAATGTCTCTACAACCAGCACCAGCAGGCTACTACAGCCTTTCCGGATAAGGAGCTGGCGCAGGAATTTATTGACGGATTTTTTGAATTTTTGTTCATACCGCAGAAGCAAAAAAGGATGTCGCAGTACGAGCTCACAAAAGAATTTGAATCGTATAAAAGTCATTTATCAGCACTCATTTATGATGTAAATGCCGATGGTGAACAAACACAATCCGTTACCGATTTATTTTTTGAAAACATACCGGCTATATACGACCTGTTACTGAAAGACGCTGAAGCAATATTACAATCAGATCCTGCTGCCAAAACAATTGAAGAAGTGTTGATGGCGTACCCTGGTTTTTATGCAACGGCTGTTTACAGATTTTCACATCAATTGGTGTTGCTGGGAGTAAAAATATTGCCGCGTATTTTTTCTGAATATGCGCATAGCAAAACCGGTATTGACATTCATCCTGGTGCCGAAATTGGGTCATCGTTTTTTATTGATCATGGAACCGGAATTGTAATTGGTGAAACCACGCACATTGGCAACAATGTAAAAATTTACCAGGGCGTAACGCTCGGTGCACTGAGTGTGAGTAAAATCCAGGTAAAGCCAAAAAGGCACCCGAGCATCGAAGACAATGTAATCATTTATTCAGGTGCGACCATCTTGGGCGGCGATACGGTGATTGGCCACGACAGCGTGATCGGAGGAAATGTATGGCTTACCAATTCGGTGTTGCCATATTCAATCGTATATCATAAAAGTGAGGTATCAATAAGGGATAATAATCCTTTACCAGAGGCGCTCAATTTTGTAATATAAAAACTGGTCCGGGCCGGTGAGGCAATGGTCGTCATTCTTGCATCGCCCTCTTGTACAAAAATAGCTTTGATGAACTTTTAACCTGGCGGAGACAGAACAACAGTTATAATCAAATAATTAAAACATCAACAGACACTAATTAAACCATCATAAAATGAAAGCAAATAACATTTTAGCAACCATTGGCAACACGCCTCATGTACGCCTTAATAAACTGTACGGCGATCAGCACGAAGTATGGATCAAACTGGAAAAAACAAATCCGGGCGCAAGCATTAAAGATCGTATTGCACTCGCTATGATTGAAGATGCAGAGCTGAAAGGTTTATTAAATAAGGATAGTGTGATTATTGAACCTACCAGTGGTAACACAGGTATAGGACTGGCTTTGGTTGCGGCTGTTAAAGGCTATAAAATTATTTTGGTTATGCCCGAAAGTATGAGCATTGAACGCAGAAGGCTGATGGCTTTATACGGCGCAGAATTTGTGCTGACACCAAGGGAAAAAGGGATGAAAGGCGCCATTGAAAAAGCAGGCGAGTTAACCGCATCAACACCCAATGCCTGGATGCCACAGCAGTTTGATAACCCTGCCAATACAGAAGTACACCGTAAAACAACAGCGCTGGAAATTGCTGCAGACTTTCCCGAAGGGCTGGATTATATTATTACCGGTGTCGGTACAGGTGGCCATATTACCGGTGTTGCGGAAATATTGAAGAAGCAATTCCCCAACCTAAAAGTGTTTGCAGTTGAGCCTGAATTGTCGCCCGTATTAAGTGGTGGCGCTCCCGGACCACACCCGATACAAGGTATTGGAGCAGGTTTTGCACCTTCGATTTTAAATAAAGACATTCTAGACGGCGTAATACAGGTAAGCAAGGATGATGCATTTTCATATACACAAAGACTGGCCAAAGAAGAAGGTATTTTAGCAGGTATTTCAACCGGAGCTTCACTGGCAGCAGTTGCTAAAAAGCTGGCAGAAATTCCAGCCGGTTCAAAAGTACTGACCTTTAACTACGATACCGGTGAAAGGTATTTATCGATTGAGGGGTTGTTTTAAAAGCACTCTCTGACTCCCCAAAGGGGGAGGAATGGAGGAGGTCTAAACGAAGTTTGCAGCAGGTTTTTAGACCGCCAACTTCCAGTTCCTTCTCCTAAAGGAGAAGGGTAGGGATGAGGTGAAAAAGAAAAGGGGAAAGAGAAATTGACGATAGATAAAAGTTTTAAAAATTAATGAAATCAAACTCCCCTTCAGGGGATGGGGGCAATGAACGAAACCAGTCAACATATCGGTAAAGTAATTCTGGCAGGTGCAGGCTGCGGTGATCCTGAATTGATCACCGTCAAGGCGGCACGTTACCTGCAAGCGGCTGATGTGGTGTTGACAGACAGATTGGTAAGCAAGGATATTTTAGACAGGTATGTACGCAAAGATGCTGAGGTTATTTATGTAGGTAAACAGTGCCGTCGGGGCTACAGCACACCACAGGAAAGCATTAATTCCTACATCGTGGAATATGCACTGCAAGGCAAGCTGGTGGTGCGCCTGAAAGGTGGAGACGTGTCTATCTTCTCTAATATTTTAGACGAATTGCAAACTGTGGCAGAGCACAATATTCCCTACGAAATTATACCGGGCGTAACAGCAGCGCTAGGTGCGGCTTCTTACGCTGGCATACCATTAACGGGTAGAGGACTCTCTACAGCGGTGCGTTTGCTGACGTCTTATAAATCAGATATTGTAACAGACGCCTACTGGCAGGAATTGTCACAAACTACTGATACATTGGTTTTTTACATGTCGTCAGAAACGTTGGATAATGTAGTGGCCAACCTGGTAAAATACAATATTGATCCGCTGAAATTAATGGCGGTGGTAGAACAGGCTACAACGCCGTTGCAACATGTACACATCAGTTCTTTATACGACTACGAAATGAATTTAAAAGGACGTTCTTTTATTTCGCCTTCGCTGGTCATTATCGGCAAAGTGGTAGCACTTCATGAAAAATATGCCTGGTTGCCCGATGCGGCAAGTACTGATCATTATTTTAAACCGGTTCTTCCGGATGATAACCTTTTAAAAGCAACAACAAATGCTGGCAGAGAATAAACTGAAACTTTTTTTAGACCTGCTTGGTTCAGCCAGTAAAGACGAACTGATCTGGATGAATGGCTACCTGAATGGTATGGTTCAACAGCAACCGGCTTCTGCAACGTCTTCTGTTGCTGAACCTGCTGTAAGTAAAATCACCATTGTGTATGGTACTGAAACCGGCAATTCTAAAAGGCTGGCAGCTGACTTTGCAGCTAAGGCAAAACAACAACGCATTCATGCCAAGGTAGTAGGGATGGATCAATACCGTTTAACTGACCTGATAAAAGAAGAATATTTATTAGCCATTGTGAGCACGCATGGCGAAGGCGAGCCACCCGTTGCCGCAAAAAAGTTTTACGATCATATCCACCAGAATGGCTTTAAGCTGGAAAAATTAAAGTATAGCGTGCTTGCTTTGGGCGATACTTCTTACCCTTTGTTTTGTAAAACTGGCGAAGAAGTAGATGAGCAATTTAATAAGTTGGGTGGCAACAGAATTGCACCAATGCAAAAGTGTGATGTGGAATATGAGGAAGAAGCCAACAGCTGGTTCAGCAATGTATTGAAAAGCCTTTCAACAGCCACCACGCTTGTTCCTGCTTCAACACCGGCAACCATTGCGGCAAAAAAAACAGGTAAGCAAATTTATACTGGTACGGTACTCACAAAAGTAAATTTAAACGACCGCGGTTCAAATAAAGAAACCTATCATATTGAAATAGCGGCTGAAGGATTGCAGTACCAGTGCGGCGATTCGGTAGGCATTGTGCCGGAGAATCCAACAAAGGTGGTGGAAGATATTCTTACTGTAGCCAAAGTAGATGGTACAAAAAAGATCGTATTTAAAAATGAAGAGGTGAGCATTTATGATCTGTTGAAATACAAGATCAATATCATTTACTTAACCGAGCGCCTGGTAAAACAATATGCGGAAATAACCGGTGAAGATATTCCTGCAACGAAAATGGATTTGCTGGATTTATTAAAAATTTACCCGGTAAAAGATGCAGCGCAGTTTGAAACCATTGTGAGTAAGATGAATGCGATCTCTCCGAGGTTGTATACCATTGCTTCTTCACCGTCTGCGCATGAGGGCGAAGTGCATATCCTTGCAGTCAAGGATACTTATACCATCAATGATGAAAAGAGGTATGGCCTTTGCTCCACTTATTTAAGTGAGTTGCAGGTGAACACCGAACAGAAATTTTTTATTCAGACCAATAAAAGATTCCGGATGCCGGCCGATGATAAAGATATGATCATGGTTGGTCCGGGTACTGGTATCGCCGCTTTCCGGTCGTTTTTATCAGAACGGGATGCAACCGGCGCCACAGGAAAAAACTGGTTGTTTTTTGGTGACCAGCATTTTGCTACCGACTTTTTATACCAAACGGAAATACAGAACTGGGTTGAAACAGGCGTGCTTACAAAAGTGAATGTTGCGTTTTCGAGAGACCAGCATTTTAAATTGTACGTACAGCATAAAATGCTGCAGCACGCTGCTGAAGTATATGATTGGATCAATAGCGGCGCCTCATTTTTTATCTGCGGCACCAAAGATCCAATGAGCATTGATGTGGAGAATACATTGATAGAAATTATCCAGCAGCAGGGTAACAAATCACTGGAAGAGGCAAAGAAATATGTGGAATTGATGGAAGAAGAAGGCCGGTATGAAAAGGATGTTTATTAAGAACCCCGTCTAACTCCTCCAAGTGGGAGAACAGGACGAGAGCAATTTAAAGAAACCAGATTAGAAGCGTTATTAAAAAATTACCATGTCAGAAAAAAATAATTTATCTGCAATAGAAAAAATAAAAACCGCCAGTGATGGTTTGCGGGGTTCTATTCCGCAAAGTCTGCACGATGAAATTACCGGCGCCATAAGGGAAGATGATACTGCGGTAATAAAATTTCACGGCATGTACCAGCAGGATGATCGTGACAGGAGAGAAGAACGTGCGGAAAAAAAGCTGGATCGCCTTTACACCTTCATGATCCGACTGCGTTTGCCCGGCGGTGCTATCAGCGCTAAAAAATGGATCGCTGCCAATGAAATTGCGCTCGACAACAGTACCGGCGTAATTAAAATCACCACGCGGCAAACCGTACAGTTGCATGGATTGATCAAATCAAAAATAAGGCCCACCATACAGTCTTTTAGCCAGGCTGGTCTTGATTCTATCGCTACCTGTGGCGATATTAACCGTAATGTAAGTTGTACCTCTCATCCCGGTGAATCGCCGATACATGCACAGGTATTTGCCTACGCAGATAAAATCAGCAGCTACCTGATGCCTAAAACAAAAGCCTATTATGAAATATGGCTGGATGAAGAGAAGATAGCAGAGAAGAATGAAGAAGAAGATCCATTGTACCAGGACAGGTATTTGCCCAGGAAATTTAAAATTGGTATTGCCATTCCGCCGAACAATGATGTGGATGTTTTTACCAATGATCTCGGCCTGGTTGCCATTATAGAAAACAACGAATTAAAGGGCTTCAATATCGCCATTGGTGGTGGCTTGTCAACCACACACGGTAATCCTTCTACTTACGCAAGACTAGGTACCACCATTGGTTTTGTGGATACGGAGGAAAAAGTAATGAGGACCATTTATGAAATCATTACGGTGCAGCGTGATTTTGGTAACCGCAGCGACAGGAAACTGGCGAGACTCAAATATACCCTGGATAATATGGGCGTAGAAGCATACCGGGCGGAAGTGGAAAAACGCACTGGCTTTAAGCTGGAACCAGCAAGACCTTACGAATTTACGCAAAGGGCCGACCGTTATGGCTGGCTGCAAAATGCACAGGGTGTTTGGTACTATACCTTATTTGTAGAAAACGGCCGGGTACTGGATGATGAAAAGCTGGCGCTGAAAACTGCTTTGCTGGAAGTGGCCAGGACCGGCAAGTGCAATTTCCTGTTTACTTCCAATCAAAATATGATCATCAGCGATGTGGCGGATAAGGATAAAGCAGCCATCAACGAAATACTGGAGCGGTTTAAGATTATTGAACATACAGAAGCCGCTAGTCACCTGCGCAAAAATTCAATTGCCTGTGTGGCATTGCCAACCTGTCCGCTGGCATTGGCGGAAGGGCAACGTTACCTGCCCACACTGATTTCTAAAATTGAACCGCTGGTACTAAAACACCAGCTGCAGGATGAAGGAATTATTATGCGCATGACTGGTTGTCCCAATGGTTGCGGCAGACCATACGCTGCCGAGATTGGTTTTGTAGGCACTGCACTCGGAAGGTATAACCTGCACATTGGCGGTGATAATGAAGGTGAGCGCCTAAACACATTGTACAAAGAAAGCCTGGATGAAGCTGGATTGTTGGCGGAGCTGGATGTATTATTTGCAGCTTTCAAAAAAGAGAGAAAGGGCAAAGAAAATTTTGGCGACTTCAGTTACCGTAAATATGTACAGAAGAATTAAATTATTGTAACAGATGGATATTTGTCCAATCGAAAAAATCTGTGCCTGTCCGGTGCAGATTTTTTGTTTTTAGAGTATAGGAGATATCACGAACAGAGCTGGTCACCGGTTAACCCGGTACAACCGAAAATACCGTATTTTAGTGTTGATAGTCCCGACAAAATAGGTCTAAGTTTCTACCTTAATCAGAATATCAATTTTTTTACCGTGATAAATGATTACATATACTCAATATAAACCTGCTGAGGCGCTGGCCCATTTGATAGAGTGTTACTGGGTATGCCGTGCTCCTGCAATGACCATGTCTCCTTTGGAACGGTTGATCCCGGGTGGCCGTGCTGAGTTGATTTTTTATTTTGGCAATGCTATGCAGTTTTTACTGTCTGATGATTTGCTGCCTGGGTCTATTGTTCCTGATACATTTATTATGGGGCAACGAAGCCATATTTATTATACCAGGCAAAATGGAGCTACCGACCTTTTGGGGGTCCGTTTCAAACCCGGTGGTATTAGTCTTTTAGCAAAAATGCCGGCGGCAGATATGTTAAATAAAATAGTACCTGCTGGCGAGGTGCTCGATATGGCTGTAGAGAATTGGAAAGCCCGGTTGCTCGAAAAGAAGAAGGATGCTGAACGAATTTATTTGTTGGATCAATTGATAACTCAAATATTAAAAGTTCCAACAAACGAATGGTTGGCTTGTAATAAAACGGTAGAAACCATTCGACATAAAGACCATATTACCGTGAATGCGTTATGTAATGAAAACGAATTTTATTATAAAAAACTTGAGCGGGCCTTTCTGCAAAATATTGGGTACACGCCAAAATATTATCAAAGAATTGTGCGGTTCAACAAAGCAATCCGGCAAATGCAGGCAAATCAAAATTCCCTTACCTCCATTTGTTATGATTGTGGTTACTACGATCAATCACATTTTATTAAAGACTTTCGCCAGTTTGCCGGCACCAGGCCCAAACAATTTCAAGCCGAAAATCATACTATAGCCGATTTCCTTATCCACCACCAGGCTGTCTAAATTTTACAATTTTTCATTGACAAACAAAGCTAGTTTTGAGGTTTATACAATTAAACGTCTGCCTGCATGCAACCTGATAAGCAATTGAATAGCCGCTTCTCAAAGAAAGTACTTATTGCCGGTTCCATTATTGTACCGGGTGTATGCTGGTATTTGTCGAATGGATTAAGCGGAAATTACTGGTATCTTCTGTGGCTTGCGCCAGTACCTGTATTACTCGTTTCATTTGGTGTAACAGCCAGGCAAACATTTTTTATTTCTTTTGCAGGCTATTTAATCGGCAGGCTAAGCTGGTTCCACTATTTGAAAATTGTTGCCGGCCTGGTGCCAGCTATCATTTTTACTTTAGCACTGCCCCTTATTTTCGCCATAATAGTAACGCTTAGCAGGGCTACGGTTATCAAAATAAATAAATGGTTTTGTGTTTTTGCTTTTCCTGTTTTCTTCACGGCCTTCGAACTGTTATTAATCAAATTTTCACCGGATGGAACTGCGGCGAGTATTGCCTATTCACAATCCGATTTTTTGCCTGTCATTCAGATCGCATCTATAACAGGTATACTGGGTATCACCTTTGTGGTTACATTCATTCCTTCAGCCCTGGCAGTTGGTTGGTATTACCGGAAAGGAAAAAACAAACGCTGGCCGTTGACGATTATTTCTTTTACGCTGGTGACATTGGTTTTTGTCTTCGGATTTATTCAAATTGACAACAACTCTAAACAAAAATTAGCTGTGATTGGGCTTGTGGTGTTGGATGAAAGCTTGCATAAAATGGGAAAGGATATCGACTTTCAAAATGAATTGTTGCATATCAATAAATATGCGCAGGAAATTGCCAGGCTTGCAGCAATGGGAGCGAAATTGGTTGTTCTTCCGGAAAGGGCAATTAATATAAATGGGGAAACAAGTGCTGCCGCGATTGGTATTTTAAGTAGTACGGCAAAACAGCATCAGGTAACAATAGTTACGGGCTATACAAATTTTAAAAATGTGCAAGAGCGAAACTCGGCCCTGGTAATAAATGCAGAAGGCAACGTTTTGTTGGATTACAATAAAGTTCATTTGGTAAATGGATTAGAATCCCAATTTACGCCGGGCACTGAAACGGGAATGTTTAAATTTAACGGAGAACAGGCAGGAGTGGCTATTTGCAAAGATCTTGACTTCCCTGACTATCTTAAAACTTACGGAACTAGTAACGCAACAGTCATATGCATACCGGCATGGGATTTTACGGTTGACGATTGGCTTCATTCGCGGATGGCCATATTAAGAGGGGTTGAGAACGGTTTTTCAGAAGTGAGATCTGCAAGACAAGGCAGGTTAACCATCAGCGATTGTTATGGAAGGGTTACTGCAGAAGCTAATAGTTCGGGCGGAACAAAAACTTCCCTGATAGGTGAAGTTACAACCGTAAATAAAAAAACAATTTACTCCCGTTTTGGTGACTGGTTTGGAGTGATACTGACTGTGGCCGCTGTTTTATTCATTTGGATGTTAGTAAGAAAAAAGGAGCGGTAGTGTGTAAATTTTTCTTAACCAAAGCATGTCTAAATCGCAGCTTGAAAACACTTGTTGCTTTGTTCGTTAAAGATATCAGGGGTTATAATTGGATTTAATTTATGCGATACAAAGCATGCAACAATGCGTGTATGTATTATTGCAAATTCGATGTTAGTTTTACTCGTTTTCATTCATCGAGCGTCAGCATTTGCAATGCCTGCTCATTCAATACCGTAATCTTTTTTCCATCTACTTTCAACAGTTGTTGTTCAGCCAGGTCGCTCATAATTCTAAACACGGTTTCGTAGGTAGTGCCGGCATAAGAAGCAAGATCCTGCCTGCTCAGCAGGATATCAATATGGCCGTCTGGCTTTACTCCAAATTTACTTTTTAAGATCAGCAGTGCATTGGCTACACGCCCTTTTACACTCATGTGTGCCATATTGCGCATTTTGCGTTCTGATTGCTTTAATTCTTCTGCAAAAAATAACAACAACCGCTGCATAAAATCGTAGTTGATTTTTAATGACGACATGAAAAAGTCAAGTGGAATAAAACATGCCGTCACATTTTCCAGTGCAGTGCCCGAAACCGGGTAAATGCTATCGGCACCAAGACCACGGTGCCCCACAATATCACCATCCTTCGCAAAGCGCACAATCAGTTCTTTTTGTCCCCATTGCTTGTGTACTTTTACCGTACCACTGTTTACAAAATAAATTCCGGTCATTACATCTCCCTCTTTAAAAAGCAACTCACCTTTTTTTATGTGTAACACCTGCCGGTTTACATCGATAGCAGGCAGCCATTCAGCTATACATAACTGGCAATACATGCAACTTTTTAAATCACATTCCTTTTTTGGTTTTTTCATATAAAATAAATTACACTATGTTTTTTTACCGAGGCGAAATTAGGCTAACCCCGCATTAAAAAAATAATTTTCCACACAAATAGCTGATAATAAAAGCTAAAATCTATTGAATAGCAATGGTATGGCCAGAGATAAAACATATTATAAAAATATACATAAATATATAACAGAAATATAAATTTGTTTTATTCCATTTTGTGATGTAAAATTGTGATATAAATCATAATAATTGATGTTTTTATCTGACTTGCCAAAAATAATTATTAGATAGATTTATTTTTAATACGATTGCTTGCTATAATTTTTAATCCTTAAAAAGGTTTATATGAAAATTATAGTCATTGGAAACGGAATGGTAAGTTACAAGTTTTGTGAAAGACTTGTTGCCAAAGCAACTGCAGCCAGTTTTGAGATTACCATATTTGGGGAAGAAATCCGCCCGGCTTACGACCGTGTTCACCTGAGTGAATTCTTTTCAGGTAAAACGGCTGATGATCTTTTGATGGCGCCTGCCTCCTGGTATGCCGAAAATAATATTACCCTTCATACAGGCGA
Source organism: Ferruginibacter sp. (assembly GCF_028288465.1). Classification (GTDB taxonomy): domain Bacteria; phylum Bacteroidota; class Bacteroidia; order Chitinophagales; family Chitinophagaceae; genus Ferruginibacter. Next base: position 58,872 of record NZ_JAQBNR010000057.1, read on the forward strand.
TCCCATTCAACAGATCGACCGATCCAACAAAACCGTCCATTCTTTTAAAGGTATTACACAATCATATGATGTGCTGATCCTGGCGACAGGTTCTTCCGCCTTTGTTCCCCCCATACCGGGTGTTGAAAAAGATGGTGTGTTTATTTACCGCACTATTGAAGACCTGGAGATGATGACCGCCTATGCTAAAAAAGCAAAAACAGGTGCGGTAATAGGTGGTGGCTTGTTGGGTCTTGAAGCTGCCAAAGCAATGATTGATTTGGGTATTACCGATACGCATGTAATAGAATTTGCTCCCCGTTTAATGCCCCGCCAGATTGACGAAGCGGGCTCCAATATTTTAAAGGCCAAACTGCAAACCCTTGGTCTGAAAATTCATACAAGTAAAAACACTGCTGAAATTACCGGTAATGGTTGTATCGACGGAATGTTGTTTTCAGATGATACAAAAATTGAAGTAGATATGCTCGTGATATCTGCCGGAATTAAGCCAAGGGATGAACTGGCAAAACTCAGCGGCCTCGAAACAGGCACCCGTGGTGGCATAGTAGTCAACAATAAATTACAAACAACCGATCCATCCATTTACGCCATTGGTGAATGTGCTTTGTTTGAAGGCATGGTGTACGGGTTGGTCGCTCCAGGTTATGAAATGGCGGATGTGGTAGCCAATAATTTAACCAATGGAGATAAAGTGTTTGGCGCTTATGATATGAGTACCAAGCTAAAACTAATTGGTGTAGACGTTGCCAGTTTTGGCGATCCCTTTGTTGCGGGCGATAATGTACGCAGCGTAGTTTTTGAAGATACCATGAAGGGTATTTACAAACGCATCAATATAACCGGTGACGGTAAACAATTGCTGGGTGGTATTTTAATTGGGGATGCAGAACAATACAATATGTTGTTGCAAACCGTTAAGAATAAAGTGGTGCTTCCGCCCAATCCGGAAGATGTTATTTTAGGATCGCGGGGTGGAGAAAGTGATGGTGGTGCCGGCGTATTAAGCTTGCCGGATGAAGCCATTGTCTGTAGTTGCGAAAGTGTTACCAAGGGGATGATCTGCGGTGCGGTAACAGAAGGGGGCTGCGAAACAATTGATGCTATCAAAAAATGCAATAAGGCCGGAACCGGCTGTGGTGGCTGCGTTCCGATGGTAAAAGATATTATGTTGCATACCATGAAAGCGCAGGGAAAGTACGTGCGCAATGTATTGTGCGAGCATTTTAATTACAGCCGCCAGGAATTATTTGACCTGGTAAAAATTCATGAATTAAAAACATACGACGAAGTATTGGATCACCTAGGCAAGGGGGATGGTTGTGAATTATGCAAACCCCCGGTAGCTTCTATTTTGGCAAGCTTATGGGGTGAAATGATTTTGAAGAAAGGCAACGACACGGCGCAGGATAGTAACGATCGTTTTTTAGCCAACATTCAAAAAGGCGGCACCTACTCTGTTGTACCGCGTATTCCGGGCGGAGAAATTACGCCCGATAAACTAATTGTGATTGGCCAGGTTGCCAAACAATATAATCTCTACACAAAAATTACCGGCGGCCAGCGCATTGATATGTTCGGCGCCCACCTGAATGATTTACCTGCTATCTGGGAGCAGCTAATTAACGCTGGTTTCGAAAGCGGCCACGCTTACGGAAAATCATTGCGTACAGTAAAAAGTTGCGTGGGTAGCACCTGGTGCAGGTTCGGGTTACACGATAGTGTGAGTTATGCCATTCGCATTGAAGAGCGGTATCGTGGCCTTCGTTCGCCGCATAAAATTAAAGGCGGTGTTAGCGGCTGCATTCGTGAATGTGCTGAGGCAAAGAGTAAAGATTTTGGCATCATCGCCACTGAAAAAGGCTGGAATCTTTACGTATGCGGCAACGGTGGCAGCAAGCCACAACATGCCCTGCTGCTTGCAACGGACCTGGATGATGAAACCTGCATCCAATACATCGACCGCTTTTTGATGTTCTATATAAAAACAGCCGACACGCTTACAAGAACGGCTACCTGGCTAAATAAAATGGAAGGCGGCATAGATTACCTGCGCAATGTGGTAGTCAACGACAGCCTGGGCATGTCGCAACAATGGGAAGCAGAAATGCAGGTGCTGGTGGATTGTTACAGATGCGAATGGAAGGAAGCGATTGAAAATCCGGAGATCAGAAAGCGTTTCAACCATTTTGTAAACGCCCCTGAAGTAAAAGATCCCACTGTTGTTTTTGAAGAGATGCGGGATCAGAAAAAGGTTCGTGATTGGAAATAATCTCAAGCACTTTTTATTAACTCATAAAAAATAAGTCCATGTTAGCTACAATTGAAAAAAATATTACCTGGTTTTTAGCCTGCAAAACCAATGACGTGCCTACCAATGGCGGTGTATGTGTAAAATACAATGATGACCAGATTGCGCTGTTTCATTTTGCAAGAAGAGGAGAGTGGTATGCTACGCAGAATGAATGTCCGCACCGCCAGCAAATGGCTTTAAGCCGCGGCCTGATTGGCTCTCAAAGCGAGGAGCCAAAAGTGGCCTGCCCGTTTCATAAAAAAACATTCTCCTTAAAAACAGGCGAATGTTTAACCGGCGATGAATGCAGTATTAAAACCTATGAAGTAAAGGTGGAAGGCAACAACGTATTTATAGGCGTTGCTCAATCATGATCTGCTGTATGACTATTGATAAAAACAATTTTTTTCACCTTTAAATTTCTTTCACACTTATGGAAAAATAAAAGCGAAAAAAATTAACCACGATGCTTCTTTTTAAATAAGCATTAAAAAAAAGTGGACCCGGAAGAGTCGAGTCTGTCCGGGCCCTAATTCAGAAAGGCAAGTAATCACCTTCAAAATCAAACCAAATTTAACATGAAAAAAATTATCAGGCAATTATCGGGGGCAGTACTTTTTTTCTGCCTGCTTCAACCGGTAAAGGCACAGCTAACTGTCACGGGTCAAATCAGAACAAGAACAGAGTTTAGAGATGGCGCCGGAACGCTAAAACCAGCATCCAACAGCGCCGCCTTTTTTACATCGCAAAGAAGCAGGCTCACCTTCAATTACAAAATGAACCACATTATATTCCAGACATCATTGCAGGACATCAGGGTTTGGGGACAGGATGCATCCACCATCAGCAATGCCGATGGCAGCAAATTAGGGGTACACGAAGCCTGGGCAGAAATTGCATTGGCCAACAAAAAGGATACTTCCTTTACACATTCCGCCGTGGATTATTTTGGTGTGAAAATCGGCCGCCAGGAATTATTGTATGATGACAGCCGTTTACTTGGTAACCTGGACTGGCTGCAACAGGCACGCCGCCATGACGCCATTGTTTTTAAATTATTGAATAAGGGCTGGCAGGCCGATATGGGTTTTGCCTTTAACCAAAATACAGATGCCTTTAATTACAACGGCACCTTTTATACACCCGCCAACGTTGCGCCTTATGTAAAAGACAGTCGCGGTAATTTGGCAGCCACACCTTCCGCTTTTATTCCGCTGAGCAATGCGGCAGGGTTGAGCTCCAAAACAGGAGCTCCGGCTTTACAGGCAATGCCTTCCACCAATGGTTTGTACCAGGATTATAAAGCGCTGCAATTTTTATATGTCGCCAAAACCTTCAATAAGACAAAAGTAACCGGGCTGGTGTTGGCGGATCATTTTGGAAAATATATTAATGACTCTGTTAAGAATATAGCAGGTTCAGATACCGGTTATATTTACGGAAGACGCTTTAATCAGAAAGGCGTTAACAGCAGGGTTACAACCGGTATTTTATTAAACAGCATTTTAGATAAGAACAAAGCTTTTGCTTTAACAGCGGGCGTTTATTACCAGGCAGGCAAGGACAGGGATGCGCAAAAAATAAGCGCTTATACTTCTACTCTTTCACTTGCCTACACAAAAAATAAATTTACCTATACTGCAGGGTGGGACTACGTTTCAGGAAATGATGCCTTCTCTTCTTCAACTACCAATCATCGCTTTGATCCCTTGTATGGTACACCGCATAAATTCTGGGGGTTAATGGATTATTTCTATGTGGCTACCGGTTCACCAACAGGAGGTTTAAGCAATCCGTTTGCTAAAGTAAAGTACAACAGTACAGCCAAACGCTTTACTGCGGCTTTGGATTATCACTATTTCAGTTTGGCGAAGGATCAAAAAAATACCGGTGGTACCGCCATCAACAAATACCTGGGTAGTGAGTTTGATTTGGTAACAACTTATGCGTTGAATAAGGTCACCACATTGGAGTACGGATTTAGTGTAATGGCTGCAACAAAAAGCATGGAGTATGCAAAAAATATTACGCCTAACTCAGCAAAGCTTACAGGTACGTGGACTTACCTGATGATCACCATTAAACCTGAATTCTTATTTAAATAACCGGTACTGTTCAATAAAAATATTTCATCCATAAAAAATTAACACATGTCATCTATCATAAATAACCACCCGCTTACCAAATTAAATGTGCTCAGTTTTAAAGGCATTCAGATGCGCACGTTTCACATTACCTGGCTAACTTTTTTCGCCTGTTTTTTTGGCTGGTTTGGCCTGGCGCCGTTGATGCCTTCTATTCGTGCTGATTTGGGTTTAAGCAAGGCGCAGGTTGGTAATACCATTATTGCTGCGGTATCTGCCACCATATTTGCCCGCTTGCTGATTGGTAAATTGTGCGATAGCTGGGGACCAAGAAAAACGTACACCGCTTTGTTGCTGATTGGCGCTTTTCCGGTGATGCTGGTGGGACTGGCGCATAGCTATACTTCATTTCTTTTATTTCGTTTGGCCATTGGTGTTATAGGTGCATCATTTGTTATTACGCAGTTTCATACCTCTGTAATGTTTGCACCCAATGTTAAAGGAACAGCCAATGCAGTTGCAGGTGGATGGGGTAATTTAGGAGGTGGTGTCACCAACATGCTGATGCCGGTTATATTCGCTGCCATCGTAGGTTTTGGGTATACAAAAGGCGAAGCATGGCGCTACGCAATGATCATTCCGGGTGTGATGTTACTGATTATGGCTTTTGTATATTTTAAGTTTACAAAAGATACACCCGAAGGAAATTATGAAGACATCAATCGTGTAAAAAAAGCATCTGGCAAAACAGACTGGAGCATACTAAGCGACTGGCGTGTATGGAGCCTGGCATTGGCTTACTCTGTTTGTTTTGGAATGGAAATTACATTTGACGGCGTAGCTGCATTGCACTTTACAGATACATTTAAATTGAGCCAGGGTTCAGCAGGTTTTTGGGCAGGCGCCTTTGGTTTTATGAATATTTTCGCCCGGGCGCTGGGTGGTATTTCTGCAGATAAAGTGGGTAAGAAATATGGTATGAAGGGGAAGGGGATTTTACTGGCAATCATGTTATTGTTGGAAGGTTGTGGCATCATTCTTTTTGCAAAAGCAGGTTCTTTGCCGATGGCTATTGTGAGCATGATTTCATTTGCCTTGTTTCTTAAAATGGCCAATGGCGCTACGTATGCCATTACCCCGTTTGTAAACGAAAAAAATGTAGGCATGGTAAGCGGTATTGTAGGTGCCGGTGGTAACGTAGGTGGTATGTTGTTTGGCTTTTTGTTTAAGTCGTCTACCATTACTTACCTGGAAGCATTTCAATACATTGGCTTTGCAGTAATCGGAGTTTCATTGATTGTATTGGTTACAAAATTTGCGGTTACAGAAAAAGCAGTTGAGGTGAGTGCGGCGGAATTGCAGACAGTTTAAAGGATGTCTGATTTATTGACTTCTGATTTTTTGTGATTGTTACTTTAAAATAAGTAGTTGTAAGGGTAAACATTTCGAAGCTGCTGTAACATAAGCAAGCTCAGCAAAGCGATACGGCATAAGAGTGCGACGCCAATGAAGCTAAATAGAAATTCAAAAGTTGGGTAAAAAATAACATCAAAAAATTGAGCGACACAAAAAATAATACCGGTCAAATTCCTCCCCTTCAGGGGACGGGGGCAGCTCTTCCCACAGGGGTTAAATCCACCTGCTGCTATTGTGGTGTGGGATGCGGTATTGTTGTTAGCAAAGACGTACAGGGACGTATACAGGTTGAAGGGGATAAGGATCATCCGGTGAACAAAGGCATGTTGTGCAGCAAGGGGATGAACCTGCATTATACCGTGATGGATAAGAGTGACCGCTTGTTGTATCCTGAAATGCGTTATGCCCGTAACCAGCCAAGGCAAAGGGTTTCGTGGAATACGGCTTTGGAAAGAACGGCAGCGGTATTTAAAACAATCATTGATAAATACGGTCCGGATGCGGTGGCGTTTTATGCTTCGGGACAATGTTTAACGGAAGAGTATTATGTAGTTAATAAATTGATTAAGGGATTTATTGGCAGCAATAATATTGATACCAACAGCCGCCTTTGCATGAGCAGTGCGGTGGTGGGTTATAAGATGAGTTTGGGTGAAGACAGTGTGCCGGTGAGTTACGACGACATTGAACTGTGTGATGTGATATTTGTTGCGGGTGCCAACCCGGCCTGGTGTCATCCTATTTTATGGAGAAGGGTAGAAGCGGCAAGAGAAAAAAATCCGAACCTTAAAATTATTGTCAGCGATCCACGTAAAACACAAACCTGTTCCATTGCCAATGTGCATTTGCAATTAAACCCCGGAACAGATATTACGTTGCACCACGCCATTGGACGTTGCCTGATAGAAAATGAAATGCTTGATTTTGATTTTATCAGTGATCATACCAATGGGTTTGATGATTACAGAAATTCGGTTTTTGAAAGGACGTTGGATGAAGCAGCAGCTATCTGCGGTATTGAAGTAAGCGCCATTCGTGAGGCTGCATCCTACATCGGAAATGCAAAAGGCTTTATCACGATGTGGACAATGGGACTGAATCAAAGCGTGGTGGGCGTGAATAAAAATTTATCACTGATCAATTTAAATTTAATCACTGGCCATATCGGAAAGCCTGGCTCAGGGCCGTTTTCATTAACCGGTCAGCCCAACGCTATGGGGGGCCGTGAAGTCGGCGGCTTATCCAATTTATTGCCGGCGCACAGAAATTTGGCCAGCGAAACAGACAGGAACGACGTAGAGAAATTCTGGCAGATACCGTTGGGTACCATTCAATCCCAACCCGGTTTAACGGCTACTGAAATGTTTGCCGCGTTGAATGAAGGTAAATTAAAAGCCATCTGGATTTTGTGTACCAATCCTTTGATCAGTCTGCCGGATGTACGCATAGCGGAACAGGGATTAAAGAATGCAAAATTTGTAGTGGTGCAGGATGTGAGTAATAAAGTGGAAACATTGCCCTATGCAGATGTGGTATTGCCTGCGGCAGCATGGGCCGAGAAAGAAGGTACGATGACCAATGCGGGGCGCTACATTTCGCATTTGGGTAAAATTACAGAGGCACCGGGTGAAGCATTGCCGGATGCGGAAATTATTTGCCGCTTTGCGCAAAAGATGGGCTTTAACGGATTTGATTACAAAAGTGCGGCGGAAATATTTACTGAACATGCAGCCTTAACAGAAGGCACGAATATAGACATCAGCGGATTGAATTACGCTATTTTAAAAACACAGCGTTCTGTTCAGTGGCCCTTTACAAAACAGACAGGTGCGTTTGGTACAGCAAGATTATTTACGGATCACCAGTTTTATACACCTTCAAAAAAAGCCACCATTCATTCTTTTGGAGACGCTAATAAATCGGAACCGTTAACTGCAGAACATCCATTAATCCTTACCACAGGTCGTATCCGCGACCAGTGGCATACAAGAAGTAAGACCGGTAAAGTGAATAAACTAAACCAGCACATCAAAGAAAGTTTTCTTGAAATTAACCCCGTAGATGCGGCGATAAGAAAAATTAAAGAAGGTGATTTGGTAGAAGTAATTAACCTCCGCGGTAATGCAAGAGTGAAAGCGAAGCTGACGGAAGACATTAAACAGGGCGTTTGTTTTTTACCAATGCATTGGGGTAAAATTTTAAACAGTGATTTAAACCGGGCTAATAATTTAACCAACAACCTGGTGGATCCGCAATCAAAGGAACCTGATTTTAAATTTGCTGCGGTGCAGGTTGCATTGCATAAAAAGCCTGCGCAAAAAATTGTTGTAATCGGTGCTGGTGCCGGTGCCTGTGGTTTTGTAAAAAGTTATCGGGCACTCAATACAGAAGATGAAATAAAAGTTTTTAGCAAAGAAAACTTTCCTTTTTATAACAGGGTAATGTTGCCGGATTATATCAGTGGTGCACAAAAATGGGCGCAGTTGGTAAAGATGACAGACAGGGAAGAACGGACTTTCAATATCCAATTGTACCGCGGTGTAAGCATTGAGCAGGTCGACCGGGAACATAAAACGGTCACCGATAGCAAAGGTGTTGTTCATGAATATGATGTGTTGTTGATGGCGACTGGTAGTCGTGCTGCCATGCTGCGGGATGTGCCGGATATGAAAGGCATATTTACCATGCGCAGCAGGGTAGATGCGGATAATTTCAGACATCATGTGGATGCTGCGAAAGGAAAAGTACTGATTGTTGGCGGTGGTTTGCTGGGCATTGAGTTAGCTGCTTCATTAAGGGAGGTAGGTGTGGGCGTTACCATCGTTCAACGTATCAGCAGGCTAATGGACCGGCAGTTGGATCCTTTGGGCAGCCAGTTATTGCACGAAGAATTATTAAGTAAGGACGTAGACATTTATTACAATGATGAGATAGAACGTTTTTACGGCAACGGGAAAGTAACCGGCGTTCAACTAAAAAGTGGTTTAACAATTAATTGCCAGGCCATAGTTATCGCTGTGGGGACTGTACCCAATATTGAACTGGCAAAAGCCTGCGGTCTGCAAAGCAAACGCGGCGTTGAAGTAAATGAATACCTGCAAACCAGTGACCCATCCATCTTTGCAGTGGGTGAGATTGCAGAGTTCAAAGGATTTTTATATGGTATTACCGCAGCGGCTGAGCAACAGGCAGAAATTGTAGCCCGTTATCTGAGCGGCGATATTTCGAAATATTATGAAGGCTCCCTGTTGATGAATATTTTGAAAATGCATGGTACTGATTTGGTTTCGATGGGACTGGCAGAATGCCCGGATGATCCGGCGTACGAGGAAGTAGTTTTTATTGATAAAGCAAAGCGTTATTATAAAAAATGTATCATTCACAATGACCGTTTGGTAGGTGCTATTTTGATTGGTGATAAAACAGAATTTTTAGAATACCGCGACCTGATACAAAATAAAATGGAGCTAAGTGAAAAGCGGCTGCAGTTATTACGATCTGGCAATAAAGCGGAGCCGGTAATTGGTAAACTGGTTTGCAGTTGTGGCAATGTAGGCGAAGGCAATATTGTCAATAAAATTAAAGAAGGTTGTACGCAGTTAAAAACATTGTGCGAAGCAAGCGGTGCAGGTATGGGCTGCGGCAGTTGCAGGCCTGAGGTGCAGGCAATATTGGATAAAGCAACTTTGCCGGTGGCAGATAAAGAAATCAATATCGTGCCACAGGTTTTAATTGCGGCGGCGGTGTAACCAGTAAGGCTTGCAAAAGGGTTTCAATTGCCTCGCCCTTCAGGGTTTGAATTGGCAAGCCTTTCAGCCAATTGCCCCGCGCTTCAGATTCAATTGCCACGCCCTTCAGGGCGTGAAAAATAAAAATAAGAAATTGGGCTTTAGCCCAACTAGTAGTTTAGCTAAAGCCAATTAAAAATAAAAATATTCTTTATCCCCGCCGTGAAGGGCGGGACAATTGAAACGCTGAAAAGCGGGGATAATGAAATAACGGAGAACTAGTATAGCCCTAACTTTATGAGTAGGGATAGAAAAAAGAATTAACGGGTTATCAGGAACATAATAAACACACCATGCCAACTACAAATACCATCCAACAATCTTCCGAAATGCAGGGTTTATTCGGCGTGGAATATTTTTTATTTGAGGAGGATTTTGTTGAAGCTAATGTGCGTTGCATACCAATGATTGTTCGGTTTAAAATGGATGCGGTTGGAATTAAATTGCCATTGGAATTGTGGTGTAAGTTTTCTATTGAAGAAAGAAAAACACTGGCGGTAATGCATTGTAAAATGACGGATGAGAAGGAACGGTATTATTATTATCTAAATGGCCTGGTAAATATGTACAGCGGCACGGATGCCAGGGCATTGGCAATCAATCCGGCTCCTTTGTGGGCAAACCTCAATAGTGTTCCCGGGGGCTTGCAGCAAAAAGCGGCAGAATTTAACTGGTTTATTTCAGTTGAAAAATGGAGCAACTTAACCAACCTGCAACGTTTTGCATTGCTGAAATTATTTAGCCCGGGGCATGAGAATAAAAATTTTCCAAATGCCATGAAAGAGTTTGGGTTAACAACCGATGCAATGATTTGATTGGCGGAATTGCGATTACGAAATAAGGTAGCAAGTTGAGGAGGTGTCGCTCAAAGCTGTAAAAGTATAAGGGAGTGACACAACGAAGCCGCCATGAAAAATAATCGCAGGTAACATAAAAACAAGCAGCATGAAAAATTCATTTACCATAAAAATAAATTTTACCGGGGGCATTATTTCTCCGGGTGATTTGATGCATATCCTTGATGCTGCTGCTTTATCGGGCGTTAAGCAGGTAAGCTTTGGCTTGCGCCAACAATTATTTATTGAAGTGGCGAATGAAGAATATAATAAACTGACTGAAGCATTGAAGGGCAAAGACATTGCCTTTGAAGCGGATACCGATCAGCATCCAAACATTGTAAGCTCGTACCCGGCTGAAGAAATTTTTATTACCAAAACATGGTTGAGCGAAGGCGTGTATAAAGATATTTTTGATGCCTTTGATTATGTGCCAACTTTAAAAATAAACATCAGCGACAGTAAGCAGAGTTTTACGCCCATGCTTACCGGCAACATTAATTGGGTGGCCAGTGATAACCTCCATTTCTGGCATTTGTTTATCCGCTTTCCTAAAACAAATGCCATTTACGAATGGCCGGATATTGTGTACACCAATGACATTGCGGCGCTTACGCAGCATATTGAAACAGTTATTAAAAGCAGCGATAAACAATTTTATGATGCGCCTGAACCCGATGGCACTTCGTTGTACAGCATCGTTACGCAACAGCAGCAATACAATGTAAAAGCTGCTGAAACAAAAATTGTTTTTCCGCCGTTTATGCTGCCTTACTATGAGGGATTTAACCGGGTGAATAACCGCTACTGGCTCGGTATTTACCGCAGGGATGAAAAGTTTTCTGTTGCGTTTTTACAGCAGGTTTGTTCGCTTTGCCTGGCTACTAAAATTGGCCAGTTATGTTCTACGCCCTGGAAGTCCATTATCATAAAAGGCATTGAAGAAAAGGACCGCAATTTATGGGATGCCGTGCTGGGCAAACACCAGATCAACGTGCGCCATGCAGCCAACGAATTAAACTTTCAGGTAGAAGATGATTGCAAAGAAGGACTGGCGTTGAAAAATTACCTGATTAAACATTTGCAGCAGGATGACACCCGCACTTTTGGTATTTGCATCGGGATTAAAACCCGCCGAAAAAGTGAAGTGTTCAGTAGTATACTGGTAAAGAAAAAACCCTTGTTTTCTATTGCTGGTATTGATTTTTTTAGCCGCTATGATATTTTATGCGCCAAGGATTTTAATCCCAATGAAAGGACCGGGAAAATATTTAGTGCCAATAATTATAAGTGGATGCTGCCGGAACAATTGCGTCGTGCCATCATTGGTTTTTATGCGCATAAGGAAAATGTACAACAAACATTCAGTATAAAAAAGCCGAAGAAAGAGGCGCCGCAGAAAGCGGAAATACCCGTTTGGATACACCAGTGTCCCCAATGTTTTACTGTGTATGATGCATCAGTTGGTGAACCGGAAAATCACATTGCAGCAGGTACGTTATTTGAAAATCTACCGGAGCAATATGGCTGCCCTTTGTGCGAAGCGCCGAAGGAAATGTTTACCCCAATCAACAAATTGTCGCTGGTGTTTAAAGAAGCATAATCACGCGCCATTTAAATCGGCATGCGCATTTACATTGGTGAAATATTTTTTCTGCTCGCTTGTAATTGGTACAAAACAAACGTTCAAATTTTCAATCATACTCTTCATACTATGCCTTTTTAAAAGACCTTTTTTATGCATTTCTGCAATGGCCGATAAGCCTTCGGCGCAGTAAATTGCGCAGAGCGGTTCCGGCTCTTCTTCATTGGTAAAAACAAGAGCGTCATAGGCGTCACTTTCCAGGTATTTGTTGTACAACTCAGTCAGCACGCTGGTTTCCATCAATGGCATATCGCAGGCCAGCACAAAAAGGTTTTGCACCGGGTATTGTACATGCGCACTCAATACCCCTAACAATGGTCCGTGTATTGCTAGATTTTCATTGTCAGTTATAACAGGCGTACCTGCAAACGCTTCGGTGTAACCGGCATATTGCAACCTGTTTACAACAAGCGAGACAGGTATTTGCAACGCTGCCATTTTATTGATGGCAGTCTGTGCCCATAACTGTCCTTCGCCTGAAACAAGCAAGCCTTTATCGCTGCCCATCCGGAAGCTTTGGCCGCCGCATAAAATGATGCCTACCATACAATAAATTTTAATGTTTATCAGAATGGCCCAGGCTCTTATCAGGGTTTACTACATCTCTTACCAGTTGCTTTAATTCTTTAATTTCCGGGAAGCCGCCAAAGATTTTGCGGTCAAAAATAGTATTGCCGTTAATAGAAATAATGTAACGCCCGCCTACTTCGCTCGGTTGCAGGGTTACCGATTGTATGTCGCCTTCAAAAGTCGTCAGCAATTCCTGCGCCATGTACGCGGCTCTCAACAGCCAATGGCATTTGGGACAATATTCTATGGTGATGGTAGGCTTCATGCTTGTCTGGATTTTAATACTCAAATGTACAGTAATAATACAATTTTGTAACAGGCTAATCACCCTGATTTGACTTCAGTGGCGACGCTCCGTTCAACAGTATTTCATTTTGGATCTTCAGCGTTCGTATTGATGTGTATGATTTAACCGAAGGCTACTACCCGATGATTAATTGGGTACCGGCAATAGCGTTTTTTAAAATGCCTTAAATAGCATGCACCTCAATATATTAATCTAACCTGGCTGCTACGGTCATCGGATACAGATCACGAAATGTTTTTTTATTTGTAATTAAACAGATAATCACCAATTTTGAAATATGTATACCATCAGCCAGCTTTTTATTTACCCCGTTAAGTCACTTGGCGGTATTGAAGTGACCGAAGCATATTTAACCGACCGGGGGTTGCAATACGACCGGCGATGGATGCTGGTAGATGGTAACAATCAATTTTTAACCCAACGGGAACATCCGGAAATGTGTTTGCTGCAAACAGCCATACAGGACAATGAATTAATTGTTTATGATAAAAATAATCCTGTAGATAAAATTTATATAGCAATGCCGCCGCCAGCCGGAGCAGGAACAATTCCAGTGCAGGTGTGGGATGATGTATGCAATGCGCAATTGGTAAGTAATGCAGCAGATGCATGGTTCTCCGCAAAACTATCCATTCAATGCAGACTGGTATACATGCCGGATAGTGAAAAAAGAAAAGTAGACCCTGAATATGCCGGTGAAAATGATATTACCAGTTTTTCTGACGGTTATCCTTTGCTCATCATCGGGCAGGCTTCACTGGATGATCTCAACAGCCGCCTGGCAAAACCTTTATCCATCAACCGTTTCAGGCCAAATATTGTTTTTACCGGCGGAAAGCCGCATGATGAAGATATCATGGCGCATGTAAAAATAAATAACATTGATTTATACGGTGTAAAACTATGCGCCCGGTGCACCATTACAACCATTAACCAGGCAACTGCAGAAAAAGCAAAGGAACCTTTGAAAACACTTGCCACCTACAGAATGAAAAATAACAAAATATACTTTGGACAGAATATACTGCATAAGCAAACCGGCGCCCTGAAGATTGGTGATAAAATCGAAATAATAAGTGTAAAAGAACCCTTCTCTTTTACACTATCAGCGCAATAATTTTTTCTGCCGAAATTGTATTGGTTTAGTTAAATAACACAAAATAGCCATCCGTTTATTGGTAATAAAAAAAAGATACTCAATAGTCTACTAATTTAGTGGAGATATCCATATATTTGCAGCCGATGGTAAATAATATCTCACCTGCTCAAAATGAGCTTTTTCCGGTTTTTTTAAAATTAAAGCAATTGCGTTTGCTGATAGTGGGCGGCGGCTATGTTGGAATGGAAAAATTGCAGGCTGTGTTGGCCAATTCACCTGCCGCGGTTATTACGTTGGTGGCCAGCGAAATAAGTGGGGAAATAAAAGAATTGGTCAAAGAATACCCGGGTGTAACGCTGGTGGAAAGGCCTTACCAATTAAGTGATTTCGACAATATTGATATTGCGATAGCGGCGATTAATGACCCTGTAGTAAGCGGGCAGGTAGCAATGGATGCGAAGTTGAAAGGCATCCTGATAAACGTGGCTGATAAACCGGATCTGTGCGATTTTTACCTGGGATCGGTGGTGCAAAAGGGAAATCTTAAGGTTGCTATCAGTACCAACGGCAAGTCGCCCACTATCGCTAAACGTGTTAAAGAAATGTTGAATGAAACACTGCCAGATGAGCTTGATAGTTTATTGGACAATATGCAGGCCATTCGCAATAAAATGACAGGTGATTTTACCGACAAAGTGAGACAGCTGAATGAAATCACCAAAAATCTTTCCCAAAATAAATAACATGTCGAGTAATACACCCGAAGAAATAATAGAAGAAATTACGCATTCGCATGACGTGGTGATCACCCAACAGGAACTCAATTCTTCCAGGCGAAAAGTAGTCAGCAAATACCTTGTAGCGATCGCTTTTGTTTTAATTATTATCTTGTTTTCCTACTTTTTTCTCTCCGCTGAACAGCTAACCTTTTTACAGGCAACATTAAACAGGGACAATCATTTATTTTACTGGATGTTACTGATTGGTTTTGGCGCTGAAATTGTTGCCGGTTCTATGGGGATGGGGTATGGTGTTATCTGCACATCCTTATTATTAATAATGAACGTACCTCCGCCGGTAGTAAGTGCGAGCATTCACTCGGCAGAAGCTTTTACGAGTGCTGCAGGAACCATAAGTCACTGGCAACTCGGAAACATTAATAAAAAACTGGCGAAGGCTTTGGCTTTACCAGCTATTATTGGAGCGGTAGCAGGGGCATTACTGCTAACCTATGTGGGAGAAAGGTATGCGAAGGTTACCAAACCATTTATTGCAGCCTATACCATATATCTTGGGATAAAGATTTTGCAAAATGCATTTAAAAAGAAAACGGTTAATCAGCAAAAGAAAAAAAGCAATATCACTGTACTGGGTTTAATAGGCGGCTTTATAGATTCATTTGGTGGCGGTGGCTGGGGGCCATTGGTTACAGGCACTTTTATAAAAAACGGCCATACACCGAGGTTTGTAATCGGCAGCTCCACCTTTGCTAAATGTATACTCACTGTGGCCAGTGCCACTACTTTTATTTTCACTATCGGTATTCAGCACTGGAATGTAGTGGCCGGATTATTGATCGGGGGTATTGTTACAGCTCCTTTTTCTGCCATGCTTACTGCTAAACTACCCACCAAAAAAATGTTTGTTGTTGTGGGCGTAGTGGTAATCATTTGCGGATTAATTACCATCGGCAGAGCTGTGTTTTTGTAGTTCACTTATTCGCAGGAAATCAGCAGGCAATTTAATTTTTCTTCCTTGTAGCATAAATGACTGATGAAAAAAATAATTTAAATCTTTAAGTCTATAAATTTGGTGGACTAATAATAATCCCTTTATCTTTGCGTACAAATTAAAAGATACTCTTTCATGAATAAGTTAGCAGGCACAAGATTCTCCGTCATAAGTAAGCGCCGATGTTGTACAGAATTAACTGTAAAATAGATCCTCAAGTTTTTTTTAAGTTATTAGTCTACTAAAATAGTATACTAAATGATATTACCCGCGGCTATTTTAAACATTCTCCTTTTTAAAGTTAACAGGTATTAATCACATCCTAATTCCCCGAAGGGGTTAGGTTAGCATATGAATGAATTTATAATTGTAAAACAAAACCACCAAAATTCTACAATGAGAAAGTTAGCAGTATTAGTATATTTTTTACTCCCGGTTATAGCCTTCGGTCAACTAAATGGCACCGTGATTTTAAGTGGCCGCATAGTCGGTGAAAATCATGAAGGGTTGGCATCTGCCAGTATAGCTGTAAAAGGCGCATCCAGCGGAACCATCACCGATTCGACCGGTAGATTTTCATTGGTGATCAATCAAAAATTTCCTTTTACAGTAGTGGTAACTTCCGTTGGGTTTTCTCCGCAGGAAATCGAAATCAGGAATGCTAACTCAAAGTTGGCCATACAATTAACCAGCCAAACCTTTCTTGCAAACGAAGTGGTAGTCACAGCAAGCCGTACTTCTGAGAAAATTTTAAAGTCGCCTGTGAGCATCGAAAAACTGGATATCAGGGCATTGAAAGAAACACCTGCAGCTTCCTTTTATGATGCGCTCGGTAATGTAAAAGGCGTTCAGTTAACTACTTCTTCCATTACATTCAAAGTACCCAACACAAGAGGTTTTAATATTCCCAACAACTTTCGTTTTATGCAACTGGTTGATGGTATTGATATGCAGGCAGCCACATTGGGCGTGCCATTGGGTAATGCCATCGGGCCAACAGAACTGGACATACAAAGTATTGAAGTTACACCAGGTGCAGCTTCTGCCTTGTATGGCATGAATGCAATCAACGGTATGAGCAATCTTATCACAAAGAATCCTTTTACTTCTGAAGGATTAAGTGTATTTCAACGTACCGGTATCAATCACGTCGATGGTATCGATCATTCACCGGGCCTGCTGACGGAAACGGCAATACGCTATGCAAAGGCATTCAATAATAAATTTGCCTTTAAAATAAATGGTAGCTATCTGCAGGGTGTAGACTGGATTTCTGATACAAGACTGGACCAGAATCCGAATAATAAAAATACGGCTAATCCATCTTACCCGGCATTGAACGGCGACAACAATATTGTTTTTGATGGCTGGAATAAATATGGCGATGACGCTCTTGCAGGAAGTAATACAGTCTCTGTTACCGGCTTAAAAATTGATGGCGCAACCAATAAAACGTTGACTGTTGCCCGTACAGGTTACTGGGAAAAAGACCTGGTAGATCCGAAAGTAAACAACCTGAAATTTGACGCGGCGCTACACTATAAAATAACACCCAATACAACGTTAATTTATACCTACCGGGTAGGTAAAATGGATGGTGTGTTTCAACGCGGTAACAAAATTAAACTGGATAACGTAGTAGTGCAAAATCACCAGGTTGAATTAAAAGGAAGCAATTTTACGATCAAAGCCTATACCTCAATAGAAAATTCTGGTGACAGCTATAACGTTAAGCCTTTGGCTGATAACCTTGATTTATATACCGGTGGCAGCAACAGTGCCTGGGGAACTAAATTTAAAAATGCGCTCACTTCTTTCGCAACAACACATGGTGGTGCACTCACATCAGAAAATCTGGCTGAAGCAACACAATATGCACGCCAGCTGGCAGATGCAGGCCGTGCGGAACCTGGTACTGCTTACTTCAACAGGGTTAAAGACTCCATCATAAAAATAAATAACTGGGATATTAAATCTGCGCAAATACCAAATGCCCCTGCCACAGGTGGTGCCGCTCTGTGGCAAAAAAGTCACTTGTATCATGTAGAAGGGCAATTGGATCTTACCAAACAAGTAAAATATTTTAACCTGTTGGTCGGTGGTGATGCAAGGGTCTATCAACTGATACCGGATGGCAATAATTTTGTTGATTTTACAAGACCGGTTGCAGAAAGAAATACACCTTTAGCGGACGGTAGTTTTGGCAGCAACATCTACTACAAAAAATTCGGTGGTTTTGTGCAGGTGACCAAAACGTTGTTTGAAGAAAAATTAAAATTGTGGGGTTCATTGCGTGCAGATTATAATCCCGAATTTACAGCCAAACTTACTCCAAGAATAGCTGCTGTGTATACCGTAAAACAGAAACACAATTTTCGTTTCACTTTTCAGAAAGGCTACCGTTTTCCTGCCTTGTTTGAAGCCTTGTCTTACGTAAACAACGGCCGCGTTAAACGGGTGGGTATATTACCTGTCATCAATGAAGGCCTTGGGTACCGTGATAACAGTTATACACAAACATCTGTTGCAGCATTTAACGCAGCTGTAAAAGCAGGCGGCAATACAGACTCCGCAGCCCTGGCCAACCGGGGTTTGCTAAAAGCTGCCTCTTTGCCAAACGGAAGGCCTGAGGGAATTAATTCTTTTGAAGTGGGTTATAAGAGTGCTTTGTTCAATAATAAAGTATTTGTAGATTTTGATGCTTACACCAATATCTATGATGGGTTTTTGGGCCAGGTACAGGTGTTTGTTCCCATTGCGGAAACCATCGGTTCGGATGCTGCTGTATTGGCCATGATTGACCGGAACCGTGATGCACAGCCTGCAAAGGATGCAACGTCAACTTCTCCTGCTACTGCAGCCAGTAAAGGACAAGATCGCTATCGTGTGTATACCAATGCAAAAAATAAATACACTACCTATGGTTCTTCGCTTGGGCTGACGTATAATTTCTACAAAACCTTTACAATTTCAGGTAATATTAACTACAATAAAATTAAAGGCAATGCCACGCCCGATCTTTTCATCACAGGTTTCAATACCCCAGACTGGACGACCAATGTATCTTTTGGTAACCGGGCAATCAGCAGAAATGTTGGGTTTAATATTGTGTGGAAATGGCAGAATGCTTTCTTATGGGAAAGTCCGTTGGTGACGGGTAAAATTGCGGCCATCAATAACCTGGATGCGCAGGTTACCTACAGAATTCCAAAAGTGAAAGCTACCGTTAAACTGGGAGGAACCAATGTACTGAATAACCGCCACCTGGAATATGCGGGCGGTCCAACGATCGGTGCACTATATTATGTTGCCATAACATTGGATGGTTTACTGAACAAATAGATAGCACGTTTGTTTCGGGAACGAACCAAACAAGATATTGACTAAAAAGACAGGGAGTGTTTGATAATTTATCTTTCACTCCCCTTTAAATAAATACTGTAGATGAAAAAAAATATTATCTGTTGTATAGTGTCGCTTTGTTTTACTATTACATCGATTGCTCAAAATACAAAGCACACTGAAAATCTTAACCAGGTATGGCTGGGGTATTTTAACCAAACGAGATTTAGTAACAAACTGGGTTTGTGGACAGATTTGAATTTGCGTACCAAAGATGACTTTGTAAATAATTTATCAGTCAGCATTGTTAGGGTTGGGCTGACTTACTACGTTGCCACAGATACCAAGCTAACAGCGGGTTACGCATGGGTAAATTTTTTCCCGGGGGATAATCATAAAAATATTTCTCAAACGGAGCATCGGCCCTGGCAGCAAATTCAATGGCATACCAAATATGCCAAAACCAGGATGATGCAATGGGTGCGGTTGGAGGAAAGGTATCGGCGTAAAATTCTGAATGACGATGCTTTGGCAGACGGATACAGTTTTAATTTCAGGCTGCGTTATAACTTATGGTACGAGATTCCGTTGAGTAAAAAAGGCATTGAGCCGGGGGCACTGTCATTTATTTTAAACGATGAAGTGCATGTAAATTTTGGCAAACAAATAGTCAATAACTATTTTGATCAGAACCGTTTCTTCGCAGGGCTTAAATTACAAACCGGTAAAAGTTCCAACTTTCAATTTGGCTACCTGAATGTTTTTCAGCAATTGGCTGCAGGCAATCAATATAAAAACATCAATGGTGCCCGTTTGTTTTATTTTCAAAATGTTGATCTGCGAAGCAAATAGTGAATTAAAAATTTTTATAAAAACCGGCTAAACTGTTCGTAGTGTCAACCGGTTTTTTATTCAGTCAAAAGTAATTATGTTTGCGGTTAACAATTTGTTTGCAAAAGATATAAATAACTTAACTAAGTTAGACTGACATTTGCAGCTTCGACATTGTGCTCAAATACTTCCATTACGTCATGCGTCAAAAAAAGCAAAATATATTTTTTAGCCTCACTAAAATAGTTGCCCTGCTTTTTTATCTGCCCTTTTTTTTAGTACAGATTTTTATTAATCACGATAGTATTAGTACTGGCAAATATGCCCCGGCTGTTTATACAAAAGCAACCACATCTGCCCTGGTTGTAGTTGGCCCTGGTAACAACAAAACGACTGGAAAAGTTAGTTCTATCCGTCTAAACAAAAGATTTCAACCAGCCACTACGCCTTTTTGCGTGCCGGTTTCTTTTGAAATACAAGCATACATTACCCCTGAAACATCCTTTGGCAATTATCTTAATCCTGCGCTTGTCTCTCCTCACTTATTTACCTATTCATTAAGGGGACCGCCCGCTGTTGTATAACATTTATTTGTTTCAACATTTTTCACCTTAATAAATCATTATGGTTCCTTTTTTAAGACGAAGGTGCTATTCTGTATTCAGTATATTATTATTGATACAGGCACCTTTTGTATTTGCACAAACAAAAAAATATTCCTTATCCAGCCTGATAGACAGCGCCCACAATTACCTGCCGGTATTGATGCAGAAGAAAGCATTGATCGAATCCGGCAAAGCCGCCATCACCGATACAAAACATTCTTTTTTACCACAGGTCAGATTTGGCGAACAGTTAAACCTTGGATCGGCCAATTCACTCGCCGGCAGTTTTTTTACTTTTGGTATGACGCCTTCTACCTCCGGAAGTATCCGCAGCGAAAATATCGGACAGCCGGCTGCAGGCAATGTAGCGGTATTATACAGTGAGTATGAACTTGCCAATTTTGGACTCAACCAGGCTAAATTAAATACGGCGAGGGCTTACCTTAACCTGGCAGAAACCGACCTGAAAAAAGAGCAGTATTTCCTGGATCTGAACGTCGCCAAATTGTATTTTAATATCCTCAGAAATCAATACCGGTTGAGCGCCGACAGGCAAAATATTGACAGGTATCAAAGCATCTTCAATGTGATTCAGGCGCTTACTGCAGCGGGTATTAAACCTGGCGCAGATTCGTCGCTTGCCAAAGCCGAACTCTCAAAAACAAAAATCAGTTACAACCAAACACTGGGAAATGTAAGCCAGTTAAAGGAACAATTGGCCTATCTCACGGGGATACCGGGAAATAGTATAACGGTAGATTCTGTCCCTATCAACCCGATGAATAAAATACCCGTGGCGGCTGATTTTGCGATGGACAGTGTTAATAATCCGCTGGTAGATTATTACTCTAAAAGAAGGGATATTTATTTGGCCAATCAACGCCTCATCGCCAAAAGTTACCTGCCTAAAATATTGCTGGCGGGCAGCTCCTGGGGCAGAGGGTCCAGCATTCAATACAATGACCATTATAAGTCACTCGCAACCGGGTTGGGTTATCAGCGTTTTAATTATGCAGTCGGCGTAGCCTTCACCTACAATCTTTTTAACGGCATTACCAAGAAGGATAAGCTGGCCATTAACCGCTACCAGTTGCAGGCAAGTGAATATGATTTGCAACAACAAAAGTTATCCCTGTTATCGTCTGCCAACCAGGCCGACAATGCCCTGCAAACTACGCTGGCCAACCTAACAGAATTGCCGGTACAGTTTCAGTCAGCCCAGGATACTTACCAGCAAAAACTGGCACAGTATAAAGCCGGTATTATCTCTTTGATTGACCTGACCAATGCATCATTTGTATTGTACCGGTCGCAGACTGATTACATCGAAACATTAAATGACTGGTACATGGCGCAGCTGGACAAAGCCGCTGCCACCGGTAATCTTACACAATTTATTCAAACAATAAAATAACTCATTATGGTACGAGCAGCATTAAAAAGGCCCATTACCATAATGGTACTTTTTACAGGATTGTTGTTGTTTTCTTTTATGGCGATCAGGAAAATTCCGATTGATATTTTTCCCAAACTGAACCTGCCAACAATCTATGTAATTGAATCTTATGGTGGCATGAGTCCGCAACAAATGGAAGGCTTTTTCGCCACCCGTTTGCAGGACCAGTTTTTATACGTGAATGGTATAAAAAATATGGAAAGTAAAAACATACAGGGTCTTACCCTGATAAAACTTTCCTTTTACGAAGGCACCGATATGGCCGAAGCATCGGCACAGGTGGCCTTGCAGGTGAACAGGGCGTCCAAATTTTTTCCACCTGGTGCATTGCCCCCGCAGGTGATCCGCTTTGATGCCTCTTCATTGCCCGTGGGGCAGCTGGTTTTCAGCAGCCCGACAAAATCTTTAAAAGAGATTTATGATCTTGCCGTAACCCGTGTGCGGCCGATGTTTTCTACCGTTTCCGGCTTGTCGGCGCCACCACCATTTGGTGCCAACTCAAGATCGGTTGTGGTAAGTGTTGACCCCGAAAAATTACGCCGCTATAATTTATCACCCGACCAGGTAGTGGAGGCAATTTCCAAGAGCAATAGTATGAGTCCATCAGGTAATTTACGGGTGGATAGCATGATGTATGTAACCACGGTGAATTCACTGGAAGAAAAGGTACAGCAGTTTGAAGACATTCCTATCACCACAGATGGAGCCGCCGCGGTGTTTATACATGATATCGGCACCGTAGCAGATGCGGCCGATGTAACCGTGGATTATGCGCTCATCAACGGCAAACGTTCGGTATATATCCC
>NZ_JAQBNR010000013.1 GCF_028288465.1 Ferruginibacter sp.
TTAACACTACCCTGTTTACCCCTCTCATGTTGTTAACTTTAATCTGTTAAGTCTTACTGCTTACTACTCTAAAACAAATTTAAAGATACATTTTTATCTTTCAAATAGGCTGTTATAAATTTCGGAAATGGAAGGGTGTTTATTTCTTCAGCCGTAAAAAGTTTATAGTCGTCAAACGCCAGTTTTTTTTCAATTATAATCTTTACAAACTGCCCCTGAATTGTTTGATGAGTTAGCGGCTGTTTATATACAGGGGATATCTGGGTAACCTCAAAACTAACCGACTTGAATATTTCTTTTACTTTTTGTAACCCGGCTATTTTTTCCAGCTGTACAGGTTTATCATCCTCTATCAGAATAAATTCATATAAGTTTTCCCATATATCCTTTGCGCCGCGTTTTCTTACATACAGTTTATTCTTGTACTCCACCACCAGGTAGTAAAACCACCTTGTAGTTTTTTTAAGCTTTTTTTCCTTCACTGGAAGCTGGTTTACCTGGTCATCGGTATAGGCAACGCATTTATTTTTAAGGACACATGTTGCACATAAAGGAAGTTGCGGCTTGCATATAACCGCTCCAAAATCCATCAGCGCCTGGTTGTAAATGCCGGGCTGCTGTTTATCAAGTAATTCATTTGCCAATAAGGTAAATTGCTGCTTCCCCTGTAAACTATCTGTGGCTGTTGCAATGCCAAAGTAGCGGGCCAATACTCTAAACACGTTGCCATCAACTACTGCATGCGGCAGGTTGAATGCGAAAGACGCAATTGCAGCTGCAGTATAAGGGCCGATGCCTTTCAACTGTAATATTGCTTCATATTGATCAGGAAATTGACCGTTCAATTGCTGAGAAATAAATTTTGCCGTGGCGATGATATTTTTACAACGGGTATAATACCCCAGCCCTTCCCAAAGTTTAAATACGGTTGTTTCAGGAGCTGCGGCCAATTGATGCACATCCGGAAATGTAGCGATAAAACGATTGTAATATTCCAGTCCCTGGTCTACCCTTGTCTGTTGAAGAATTATTTCACTGAGCCATATTTTATATGGATCTTTTTCCCCTTTCCAGGGCATCTGTCTGGTGTTCTGCTGCCGGTTCCATTCTAAAAGGTGCTTTACAAAAAAGTGCTTGTGTCCTGTAATTGTCATTATTGTCAAATTTCATTCATTTTCGGGGGAAAGGAACTATTTTTAATCCAGAAGTTATAATATTAAATATCAGTACGTTGCATGCCTTTTTAAAAAAAATTGTAGCTTTGAAAATTAATAATATTACCTGATTATCAGTTTTTAGTATTGTTTTTTACAATTTAATGTGCTATCTTTCTGATAGATAGCTGTTTACAAAAATATTATCAACATGAGAAAAGCAGATCTTATTTCCGAAATTTCTGATAAAACAGGAATTCCAAAAGTGGACGTGATGGTAACGCTGGAAACAATGTTTAAGGAAATAAAGTTGTCCCTGATTGCAGGAGAAAATATTTATATCCGTGGCTTTGGCAGTTTTATTACAAAAAAAAGAGCAGCAAAAATAGGGCGTAACATAAAGAAAAATGTTGCCGTAGAAATTCCCGAGCATTATATCCCCGCTTTTAAACCTGCAAAAGAATTTGTGCAGGAGGTAAAAAATAAAAATTTGCCCGATAACGAACCCTCCGTATAGCTTACCTTTGCGCCTCAATATTTTTCTTCGTGAAAAGACAGCAACTTATTCTTACAGGCGCAGCCATTGTACTGATAGCTTCGTTATTCTTTTTTGGTACAACCGTTACCAAAAAAGAAAATACTGGCATGCCCGGTCCTGCAGCATCGTCAGCCCCTCTTTTTAACTGGAACAATTACCTGCAGGCAGCAAGGCAAAAGTTGCCTGTATACCAGCAAAACTATCTAAACAATCTTGAAAATAGTGTGAAAAGAGGCGATGTAAAAGACCAGCAAATCAAGTTAAATAACCAGTTGGCTTCATTTTGGAAAGATTCGGTTCATCAAAGTGATTTTTATATTTTTTACACTGCAGAAGCTGCTAAGTTGGTAAATTCTGAAAAAAACCTCACCTTTGCCGCCCGACTGACTTTAAAAGACCTGCGTAACGAGGAAGATAATGCGAAAAGGGGCTGGAAAGCAGAACAGGCGATTAGTTTATTTGAAAAGGCAATTGATTTAAATCCTAATAACGACAGCTTGCAGGTGGAGCTTGGAAGTTGTTATGTTTTTGGTAAAGGAATGGCTGGCGATGCACAATCAACCATGAAGGGAATACAGCAACTTTTGCAGGTTGTTAAAAAAGATTCTGCTAATATGGAAGCACAACTGGTGCTGGGTATTGGCGGTGTTATTTCTTCACAATACGATAAAGCCGTTGACCGTTTACTAACCGTTATTAAAACGGAGCCTGGCAATATAGAAGCCATTTCATGGCTGGCAGATGCTTACGCAGGTAAAGGCGATAAGACAAACGCTTTAAAATGGTATGAAGTAAGTAAAAAGATGGTCAATGATCCGGCTTATACCAAAGCAGTAGATGAGCGTATAAAAATGCTAAAGTAAAAAAGTACATCGAAATTTATTTTCGATTATTAAGATATCGGGATTAAATTTCGAGCATACATAAAATTATTATTCAACAAAAAAAGACTTATTATGCCTTGTGGTAAAAAAAGAAAACGTCATAAAATTGCAACGCACAAGCGTAAAAAACGTTTAAGAAAGAATCGTCATAAAAAGAAATAGTGTCTTTTTATACCTCGTGACGGCATCTCCGCCGGCACCTGTTTATCAGCAATATTTTTATGCTTGCCCTATAGGTAAATCATAAAAATATTGCTGTACATTATCCTTCCGTGTGATGTACTCGTAGCTACTTAAATGTGTTTTTTTGACAAAGGAATTAATTATAAATGCTGCACCACAGGGCGTAGAAATAGCCTTGCTGGAAGATAAAAAACTGGTGGAGTTGCACAATGAAAAAGCTGATGCCAACTTTGCCGTGGGAGACTTATATCTTGGAAAAGTTAAGAAATTAATCCCCGGGCTAAATGCTGCCTTTATAGATGTAGGTTTTGAAAAAGACGCCTTTTTACATTACACTGATTTAAGCCCTTACGTAAAATCAATATTAAAATTTACCAATGTAGCCATCAACGATAAAACCGAAGCTGGTCTTGATTTTGGTAAATTTTCAGTTGAGCCTGAAATTGTTAAGACAGGTAAAATTGCGGAAGTATTAAGTGGAAGGCCCAATATATTGGTACAGATTTTAAAAGAACCCATAGCAGCAAAAGGTCCGCGCCTTAGTTGTGAATTATCTTTACCAGGCCGTTTTGTTGTGATTACACCCTTCAATGATATTATTGCGGTATCGCGTAAAATTCATTCAAGTGATGAGAGAAAAAGACTTCAGAAAATTATAGAAGCGATTAAGCCCAAAAATTTTGGTGTCATCGTTCGTACTGCGGCAGAAGGTAAGCATACTGCTGAACTGCATGAAGATCTGTTATCCCTGGTAAAAACATGGCAAACAATACAGGCCAATCTTAAAGACGCTACTCCTCCTTCAAAAATATTAAGTGAACAGGGCAAAGCCAACAGTATGTTGCGTGATTTGCTGAATGAAGACTTCAACCGCATCGTGGTAAATGATAAAACCATTTTTGCAGAAACTAAAAGTTACATTCAGCGCATTGCTCCTGAAAAGGCCGACATCGTGACTTTTTATAACAATGGTTCCCCCATATTTGATAGCTTTGGTATTACAAAGCAGGTAAAGGCTGCTTTTGGCAAAACTGTTAACCTGCCAAGTGGTGCATACCTCATCATTGAGCACACAGAAGCTTTACATGTAATTGATGTAAACAGTGGCTATAAGAGCGTAAGCAATAACCAGGAACAAAACGCTTTGGAAACCAACCTGGAAGCTGCAGAAGAAATTGCAAGACAGCTTCGTTTAAGGGATTTAGGCGGTATTATAGTAGTTGATTTCATTGATATGAAATTGATGGAAAATAAAAAGCGCCTCGCTGATTCAATGGAAGTATTTATGAAAACAGATCGTGCAAAACACGCTGTTTTACCAATCAGTAAATTTGGTTTGATGCAAATTACCCGGCAGCGCATGAAGCCGGAAATGAACATCAATACTTCAGAAATTTGCCCCAGCTGCAATGGAAGTGGAAAGATTTCATCTACATTGATACTGGAAGATGAAATTGAAAAGAACCTCAGCTACTTAATAATGCAAAATCACAAGGGACTTACCATTGAGGTAAATCCTATTTTGTATACATTCCTCACCAGTGGTATAATTTCCAAACGCAGAAAATGGAGCTGGAAATACAAGCAAAAAATTAAGGTAGTTTCAAAGTCAACTTATCATTTAACTGAGTTTCGCTTTTTTGATGACAGCGATGAAGAGATTAAATTATAATGTCTTCTTCCAGCTTTTCAACTTTAATTAAGTCTATCCGATCAGCTTGGCGTCTGATCAAATTTAATTGCTCAATCCCTGTTTCTACCTGAATAAATCATGATATAATACGCCAGCATTGCAACGGATGAAACTGCTGCCACCAAATAAGTCAGGGCGGCCCATTTCAATGCATCCTTTGCTTTATCATGCTCAACGGATGTAGTAAGATTTGTTCCTTCCAGCCATTTTAATGCTCTTGCAGAGGCATCAAATTCAACAGGGAGCGTTACAATTGTAAATAAGGTGGTTACCGCAAATAAAAGAATCCCTATTAATAAAATCGTCTGACTTCCCCCACCAAAACCCATCACGCCTAAACCTGCCAGAATAATCCATTGGGAAAGTGTAGTGCTTATTTGTGTTACGGGTACCAGTTTACTCCTTAGCATAAGCATAGAATAGGCTGTTGCATGTTGTACTGCGTGGCCACATTCATGCGCAGCAACAGCCGCTGCAGATATATTTCTGCCTTCAAAAACATCAGCACTCAGGTTAACCGTTTTTTTTACCGGATCGTAATGGTCAGACAAGAAGCCATCAACAGAAATCACCTGTACATCATAAATGCCATTGTCCCTTAACATTTTTTCTGCTATTTCCTTTCCGCTCAAACCACTGCTGGTAGCTACTTTGCCGTATTCAGTAAATTTACTTTTCAACTGAAATTGCACCATCATCCCGATTAACATAAAAAGCAGTGATATTGCAATAATGCCTATTGTCATACCTCAATCGATTTATATTGAAAAGTTACAGCATATTGAATAAATAACAAAAGGCAACCTTTTACAGCTGCCTTTTGTTTAATTACTTTATAAAAAGCTTATAATTTTTGCAATTTAGAATTGTAATTGATTTCGTCATTTACAATTGTTACGTAATAAATGCCTGAACCCAAAGAAGATGGCAGATTAGTAATTACGAGTGAATTGTTACCCTTATTCAGGTTGATATTTTTACTGTAAACCAACTGACCTGAGGTATTCTGAATTTTTAAAGTTGCGAAGTTTGTTTTAGTAGTATTAATAGTAACTGTGAAATTGTTTGTGAAGGGATTAGGGAAAATATACGCACCTGTACTTGCACCCATTGAAAGACTTACGATTGAAGAAAAAGTTTCTTTACCATCTTTATCTACTTGTTTTAAACGATAGTATACATAGTTGCTTCCCGAAGCATGATCCTGGAAACTATAATTTTTAATTGTGTTGCTGGTGCCTGCACTTTTTATCTTTGTAACACTTGTAAAATCTGCACCATCATAACTTCTGAATAATTCAAAATGACCGCTGTTCAGCTCCTGGCTGGTTTGCCAGTTTAAAGTAGCCAGTCCATTTGAATAACTTCCGGTAAATGAAGTTAACTGGATCGGTAATGCACCGCCTGTTGCAACAATCAGGGTAAAATCATTAAAATAAGTACAAACCGGATCAGTCAAACCTGATTCTGTAGGAGAAACAATTAACCTGTATTTGAAACCATTCATGTTAGCATTAACAATACCAAGGGACAATGGTAAAGAAAAAGTATTGCCGGTAAATGTAGTCTGGGCGGCTGAACCAAAGTCACTGAAAGTGGCGCCGCCGTTGGTGCTTTTCTGTAATTTATACCAGGTGTTAGTATGTGTTGGGTCAGTAACCACATAATTAACGGTTACAGCATTGCCTTCCATCACAGAAGAAGGCGCATTTACTGCTATTTGCGACTGGCATACATTGATTGATATATCGTCAATTCCCAAATCATTTCCGCTTGCAACGGATGTTGCATTTACAACCTGTAAATCAACAAAACTTGTAGTTGCTATAAAGGAACCGCCAACTTTTACCCAGGTTGGTGTATTGGTATAAGCTATAGCTCCCGAGTTGCCGATTACTGTACCATTTACTTTAAAAGATAGATTTGGTTCAGAACCTGCATTTGCAGATGGGCTTGAAGCAGGCAATACATTTAGTACCCAGGCTGAAAATTCATATGTTGTTCCAATACAAACAGGGATGTGTTTGATTTGATAAAATATAGGGCTATAAGTTGTATTAGGGGCGCCATTAACAACCATAAAGTAACCGCCGTCGCCGGTGTGTTCAGAGCCTCTCCAATCGCCCTTTAAACAATTACCGCCGGTGCTGTTTCCGATTGTCTTTACAATTGAATAAGTAAATTCAGGCAGCAAACCGTCCCTGGAAGCAGTATAATTATAATCAGAGCAGGGAATAGAATTTCCGATGGCTGAAGTACAACCGGTTAATGCATTTCCTACATTTCCAATAGGACTATATATACTTGAACCGGATTCAGCGCAGTTGGAAGCATGTGTATTAATTGTGATGGCTGGTGAACTGAACGTTCCTTTTGCACCTAACAGGTTAGGGCCTCTAACACCGGTGCATTGAGCATTGGTGATGTGGTAGCTGCATAAGCTGATAACAGTTAAAATAATTGTGTAAAACTTTTTCATCTCTTTAAGGTTTAGAATTAACTAAAATTGTAAGCGGAGATACAAAAGATAAGTGGATAGGGTTACACGGATGATTTGCCGTTAATCTTTACAGACTAAATAAAACAGTTAATAATCAGGTGCTGATTAACTAAAATAAAAAGAGGATGTGTGGTAATTTTTCTTGTGGTAATTGTGTAGGATGGGGGATCTGGTTGGGTACGATTCGTATTTCTCTGGCAAAGGTAGATAGGAAAATGAAATCAACAAGTCCTTTCGTCGAAAATATGCAAAATATCGTTTTCAGTATAAAAGGCAGTGATTAGTAGCTTTGACTTACAAACAAAAAGAGTTGCCTTCGCAACTCCTTTTGTTATTTCATCAGTTTTGTGCCAGTTATTTATACTGAGCAGCCAAGCCTTTTGCAAGGTCGCCCATTTTATTTAAGCCATCCTGAGGCAAATTCCCTTTTTTAAATTCAGCCAGTAATTCAGGCATGGTACTTTCCATTTCCATTAAAAAATGTTCTTCAAATGCCTTTACATTTTTAACAGCAACGTCTTTTATCAACCCCTGTGTACCTAAGTAAATGATAGCTACCTGCTTTTCAACAGTCATTGGAGAATATTGCAATTGCTTCAAAATTTCCACGTTACGTGCACCTTTATCAATTACGTTTTTTGTAGCCGCATCCAGGTCGCCACCAAATTTCGAAAATGCTTCCAGTTCCCTGTATAACGCCTGATCCAGCTTCAATGTACCAGCTACTTTTTTCATTGATTTAATCTGCGCATTACCACCCACACGGCTAACAGAAATACCTACGTTAATAGCCGGACGAATACCTGCATTAAATAGGTTACCTTCCAGGAATATCTGTCCGTCCGTAATAGAAATAACGTTGGTAGGAATATAGGCTGATACGTCACCAGCCTGTGTTTCAATAACAGGTAAAGCAGTTAATGAACCTCCTCCTTTTACAAGATGCTTGATAGACTCAGGCAAATCATTCATCTGCTTTGCGATATCATCTCTTGCAATTACCTTGGCAGCTCTTTCCAGTAAACGGCTATGCAGATAAAATACATCACCCGGGTAAGCCTCACGGCCTGGCGGACGACGCAATAACAAAGAAACTTCACGATAAGCCACCGCTTGCTTTGACAAATCATCATAAATAATCAAAGCCGGCCTTCCGGTATCCCTGAAAAATTCACCAATTGCTGCACCCGCAAACGGAGCGTAGAATTGTAAAGGAGCAGGGTCTGAAGCTGATGCGGCAACAATCGTTGTGTATGCCATCGCGCCATTTTCTTCCAGCGTTTTCATGATACCTGCAATGGTTGAAGCCTTCTGGCCAATCGCTACATAAATACAATAAACAGGCTTACCTGCAGCATAAAATTCTTTCTGATTGATAATGGTATCAACGCAAATCGCCGTTTTACCAGTCTGACGATCACCGATTACCAACTCCCTCTGACCACGGCCAATTGGAATCATTGCATCAATCGCTTTGATACCTGTTTGCAGTGGTTCTTTTACAGGCTCCCTGAAAATTACACCCGGTGCTTTACGCTCCAGCGGCATTTCATATAGTTCACCCTGTAAAGGTCCTTTACCATCTATCGGTTCTCCCAACGTATTAATTACGCGGCCGCTCATGCCTTCGCCAACACGGATAGAAGCAATCTTGTTAGTACGCTTTACTTTTGCACCTTCTTTAATTTCACTGCTTTCTCCCATGAGTACCACACCCACATTGTCTTCTTCAAGGTTCAATGCAATTGCCTTTACTCCGTTTTCAAATTCCACCAATTCACCGCTGCGCACATTGTTCAGTCCGTATACACGGGCAATACCATCTCCTACCTGCAAAACAGTTCCTACTTCTTCCAAACTTGCACCAGCATTAAAATTGCTTAACTGCTGACGGAGTATTGCTGAAATCTCATCCGGTTTAATTTGTACCATAACTATTTATTTTTAAAAAGTTGTTTTATCTGAGTTTATGGATGTATTGGTTGTCCATAAATTGTTTTTTAATATCCTTCAGGTCTTTTAAAATACTGGCGTCAATTAAAGAACCTTCCATTTCCAGCATATACCCGCCAATCAATTCTTCCTTTATGTCTGTTTCAACTTCTATATGTTGAAAGGACGTAGATGCCTTTACCTTACCTATAATTTCATTTTTCAATTCATCACTGATGGGTGCAGCGGTTGTTATCTTTAGCTGGTGAATTCCTCTTGATACATTGAACTGCTCTATATACGCATTCGCAATTTCAGGTAAATTTGTTTCTCTTCCCTTGCGAACCAACAGCCTTATGAATGCGGCAGTTGTATTATTTACCCTGCCAGTTGTGATGGACTCTATAATTTTTTCTTTAGTAGCCGGCTTAATTACCGGGCTGCGCAATACCAATACAAAGTCAGGATTGCTTTTGCAAATACTTTGCACGAATTTCATATCTGTACACACATCGTCTACCTGATTTAATTCTGCTGCCAGATCAATAAGACTTTTTGCGTACCTGCCTGCTAAACGTGGGTTATTCATTGTTTACTTTATGTGCTGGTTAACTGATTGCCAAACCATTTTGGCTGCCCGTTTAATAACCATTAATTAAAATTTTGCTTCGTCTGCCAATTGCTTTATGTAAGTTTCCTGCTCTGCCTTACCAGCTAATTCCCTGCGCAGAATTTTTTCACTTACTTCAATCACCAGTTTACCTACTTGGTTTTTCATGTCTGTAATAGCAGCCATCTTTTGTTCATTGATAGTCACCTGCGCATCGGCTACAATTTTAGCAGCCACTTCTTTCGCCTGTTCTTTTGCCTCGCTGATAATTTTATCCTTGGTATCCTTGGCTTCTTTCAACATAACTGCTCTTTCTTCACGTGCTTTAACCATAAAAGCTTCGTTCTCATTTTTCAACTGCGCCATTTCAAGTTTTACTTTTTCAGCAGTAGCTATTGAGCCGGCAATATTTGCTTCCCTGTCGCTCAACCCCTTGATAATAGCAGGCCAGGCAAACTTTTTCAGAATAAAGAAAACGATTAAAAAAGCTAACAGTGTCCAAATTAGTAATCCCAGATCCGGTGTTAATAATTGCATTTTTTTTGCCCTCCATTCTCCCTGGGGGAGTATTTATTTATAAGATTTTATCAATTCAACTTGTCGTACCAAAGCCCCATAATAACAGGTGCTGAGGTTTTAAAATTACTGCATCCTCCGTCCTGTACTTTGGATGCAGTAAAGAGTTGTAAAG
Source organism: Ferruginibacter sp. (assembly GCF_028288465.1). Taxonomy (GTDB): domain Bacteria; phylum Bacteroidota; class Bacteroidia; order Chitinophagales; family Chitinophagaceae; genus Ferruginibacter. Next base: position 10,186 of record NZ_JAQBNR010000013.1, read on the forward strand.
TTTTAATCAAACAGATAAACTGCAATTGCAAACACCTGCTGATAAAACTTAAACACTTTCTTACAATACCATTGCAAGGAAACCAATGATGATTGCAAACAGTGCGGCACCCTCAACAAGGGCAGCTGCAAGAATCATGTTTGCACGTATGTCATTGGAGGCTTCGGGCTGGCGGGCAATGGCTTCAACAGCGCCTTTACCAATCTGGCCAATGCCGATACCTGCACCCATTGCTGCCAAACCGGCACCAACAGCACCACCTGCGTTAGCAAGCGCACCAGCACCTGCTAAAAAAACGGTCATTAAACTCATACTTCTGTTTTATATTGATTAAAAAATAAACTATTAAACTATTACTGCATCATCAGGAAGATGTTCATCTTTCGGATGCTCACCTTCAAAAGCCTGGCCAACAAAAACTGCAGTAAGCACGGTAAAAATAAAGGCCTGTAAAAACGCTACCAGTAATTCTATAAAATAGATGAATATGGTAAAAGCGATCGAAACGGGAGAAGCTCCCCATCCAATTGCAGGTTGTATTTGTGCAAAAATGAAAATAAGGGAGATAAGGCAAATGATGATGATATGCCCGGCAACCATATTTGCAAACAACCTGATGATTAAAGCAAAAGGTTTAATAAAAACGCTTAAAAATTCCACCAACACCAAAATCGGTTTTACAAATCCTGGCACTCCGGGTGGGTTAAAAATATGGCCCCAGTAATGGCTGTTGGAGCTGGCCAATATTACTACAAACGAGATAACGCCCAGTACTATTGTAAAAGCGATATTACCCGTGACATTAGCAGTACCAGGTATTAATCCAACCAAATTATTGATCAGTATAAAAAAGAAAACCGTAAGCAGGTAAGGTAAATATTGATTTGCTTTATGTCCCAGGTTAGGCCTTGCTACTTCATCTCTTACAAAGGAAACCAACACTTCTACAAGATTTTGCTTGCCCTTGGGTGCAGATGTAACACCCTGACCTGTACCATAACTTTTGGCTACGCTTAACATCAGCCAAACCAGCAACGTTAATGCAAGAATCATTTGAACCACATTGCGGGTTAAAGAGAAGTCATATACTTTTACTCCTTCTTCTGTGGCTTCAATTTTACCATCTTCATTTAACTTATATCCATTCACTTCTTTATGGCCATGCTCAAATGCGGAAGACATGAAAAAAGACAGGCCTTTTTGAGGAGAGTATAAAATAACGGGTAAAGGAATTGAAACAGGGTGTTTTTGACCATCACTTCCTTCAAATTCTAAAAAATGAAATTCATGTGCATCCATGATATGACCAAATATTACCTCTTTGGCATTGAATTCACCCTTTTTCTCCGTTCCATGTTCTTCAGTGGTTTTTACTTCACCTTCCTGCGCAATAAGACTTAAGGAAGAAAACAGTAAAACTGTGCTAAAAGCCAATACCAGTATAGTTTTGAAGCGCTTAAATGCCATATAGTACCTGAAATTTGGCGCAAAGATAGGGGTTTAACAGATAAATGGCGAAGGAGAAAAGAGAAATTATTGGGTATTTTTTTACTGTGTGCACGCTGCCCTATTGTATAAAATTATATTTTTTAATTATGCTTTAAATGGTGCATCTTTTCACAAAATATGATTACCTAAAAGGGCTTATATTGTTTTTTATTAAAGCACCGGATAAAAAAATTCATAAAAAAACGATTAATCAGGTGAAAAGTAATTTTTAAAGTAATCCTCTCCTCTATCAGGTGACTGCTAAATTTTGATGTCTGTTACTTCCTGTTTTTCGAATTGCATTTTATGCAGTTGGTAATAGAACCCCTTTTTAGCAATTAGCTCATTGTGGGAGCCGATTTCCATTATTTCCCCCTTGTCCAATACAATAATTTTATTTGCTTTGCGGATGGTAGACAAACGGTGCGCAATTACAATGGAGGTTCTGCCGGCAATTAATTTATCAATTGCATGCTGAATCAGCTGCTCGCTTTCGGTATCTACAGATGAAGTGGCTTCATCCAGGATAAGTATGGCAGGATCATATAACAAAGCCCTTACAAATGACAGCAGTTGCCGCTGTCCTAAAGAGAGTGTTGCTCCTCTTTCCATCACATTATAATTGTAGCCACCGGGCAGTTGCATAATAAAGTCATGTATGCCTATCATTTTGGCGGCTTCTATCACTTGTTCCATTTTGATGCTGTCATTTCGAAGGGTAACATTATCATATACGGAGCTGCTGAACAAAAACACATCCTGTAAAACCACAGCAATCCGGCTTCGCAGATAAAAAAGATCATAGGATTCGATGTTCTGCCCGTCTATTGTTATTGCTCCTTCACGGATGTGGTATAAACGGTTTACAAGGCTGATGATGGAAGTTTTTCCGCTGCCGGTATTTCCAACAATGGCGAGAGTTTCACCTGCCTTTATGTGAAAGGAAATATTTTTGAGTACATAATCTTTATCGTTGTAGGCAAACCAAACTTTGTCAAATTCAATACTTCCCTTTATCACATTTTGCTCCATGCCTTTTGCTGAAGAATTGTCTGTTACATCCTGATTGTCTAAAATTTTAAATACTCTTTCACTGGCAATCATCCCCATTTGCAAAACATTAAACTTATCTGCAATAACTCTTAACGGACGAAAAAGCAGGTTTAAACACAAAATAAAAGAAGTGATTACCCCGGCAATGGCGGGCTTTTCTATGTCAGGCAAATGCAAAGATTCCCTGGCTGCCCACCACACCAAAAGACCTACGGACAGCGCAGAGACCAATTCTACAACCGGAAAAAAAACGGAGTACGCAAAGATGGATTTTACATTGGCATTGCGATGTTCTTTATTGATAGCATTGAATTTTTTAAACTCCCGGTCTTCAGCGGCAAAAGCCTGTACTATTCCCATACCCGTTATATGTTCCTGTACAAAAGCGTTCAGCTGTGCTACCGCATTGCGCACACGGATAAATGACCTGTTTACACTTTCTTTAAAATAATAAGTAGCAACAATCAGTGCCGGAAATGGTGCAAGACAAATCAGCGTTAATTTCCAGCTGATAAAAAACATGTACGCCAGTACGGCAAAAATAGACAGGAGGTCGGCGATAATTGGTATCAGCCCGTCGCTGAAAATATCATTGATAGATTCAATGTCATTAATAGTCCTGGTGGTAAGTGTGCCGATAGGTGTTTTATCAAACTGGGAGAGGTTAAGGCTGATTATTTTTTTGTAGGTGGTAACCCGCATGTCTTTCACAACGCTTTGCCCCAGCGATGCTGTGAAAAAAGTAAAAATAAAACGGCAAATAGTTTCAATTAACAGCAGCACGAGCTGAATAACTGTGATGCCGATTATTACCGGGCCAGCACCTTTTAAAAACCAGAAATGATTACCCGCCTGCAACCCCCGGTTGATTGTAAGTTGTATCAGCCACGGCCTTATTGGAGAAATTACAGCTAAAAAAACGGCTAAAAAAAGCGACCAGTAAAATTTATTTTTATAAGGCGAGGCAAACTGAAATACCCTTCGAAGCAATGAAAAATTGAAAATAGTTTTTGCCTTAGCCTGTTCGCTCATTTTGCAAAGTTAATAATTCGGCCGGTGCCTCATGTGCCGGTTGTGTGCTTTATTATTTAAAATGTTGCAGGTACCTGTTATTACAGTTCTGTTTTTTTATTATAAGCTTTAATAAATATGGCTCCCAGGTTGCGGTAGGGCGGCACATAATCGTCCCAACTTTCCCGCACTTCTTTATTGGGATCGGCATAGAAAACCTTGTTTAATGCTGCCCACATATCTTTCCATACGATGGTGTTACCTGAAACAAGTGCCTGGTTAAGATAATTGATGATGGGCCGGTTAATATCACCTTTGCCAATTTCTTTGGTGGATATAATGTGAGCGTCAGGGCAAATCGATAATATTTTACTGAGGTTTTTATACCCGCCGCAGGAACCCAGCACAATTATTTTTGCGCTTCCTGCCATCCTGTTTATGGTGCCGGGCAACCAGTAACTATGGCCCCTGTGAATTACAATAGACGGAACAATATCCTTTTTCTCCAAATACCGGGTTAAGTGCGCCTGGGCTGTATCATCCAAATTTTTATCGCTATCCAAAGGCAGGTTGGCGTATATCCATACCTTTTTCCTTCCCTTCAATGATTTTATTTCAACCCACTCTTTCTGCTGAATTATTTTCCATTCTTTTGTATTGAAGGAATTCATAAATCCCGAAAAATTGGCTTTTCCATCATCATCACCATAAAAAAATACCTGTTGCACAATACGACCGCTGTCATCAGCCAGGTACTTATTCTCTACTGAATAAATGGAGGGAATACCAATTTCGCTGGTAAGGTCAATACTACTGCTGTCAGCCGAAAGGAAAATTGTTTTTAACAGGCTATAAATTATTTTTCCCCTGCCATTGTTATCGTTCATGCTCCGTTGTTCATTGTTGCTGACATTTTTCAAAATTGTTTGCAACAAAGCCGTGTCTTTAATACTGCTGTAGCTATCTGCCACATCAACGGCATCTTCCAGGTTATTGGATTTGTCAAGATTAGCAACAAACGCTTTCATCAGCACAGTCGCCTTATCCTGGGGCATGGTTTTTAAAAAAACATCCAGCTGATTAAAGTTGGCCGCCATCTTTATAAACTTCCTGAAGAAATCCATGTTCACACTCAGCATCAATTCATCGCCTCGTGGCGTAGTCCCCATCTTTTGCAGCAACCTGGCGAAACTATGCTTGTAACTTGAAGTATAGATGTCATTTTCTCCCATTACAATTACATAGTACAAATCCTGTGCAGACAAAGGTTCAATTGCCTTCATCCTTATGGCTAAATTATTTTGTTCGTGCAGTTCATTGATAGGATTTATAAAAAATTTAATGGCTTTTGTCTGCAACATTTCTCTTAATCCGTTTCCGCCAAACATGGCTACCGGCGTATCTTTTGCTATCAGTCTTTGCTGGTAATTGATTTCCGTTTTTACCAGTAATTTAAAATATCCAACGTTATCCATTCTCTCTTCACCATCTCCAATCAGCTTCTTTATACTATCGATAGATTGTTTGCCATTAATGATATCATCTAAAAAAGGAAAATAAAATAAGGCATTGGGCGTATGGCTGATTTTTACAATCGCTGTCACCAGCGGGTTGGTATTTTTTTGAATTAGTTTGGCCTCAGGCGAATTACCGGAGGATGCATAATCATATAATTGTTTGGGATTATTTAAACTGGCTTGCACCACCATGCTGTCTGCAAATGGCTCATTCACAAAGGGACGAATAGAGGAAAGTATTTTATCAGGATTGAGTGTGCAGAACTTTAGATAAATGATTTTTTTACTTTCGTTGTAACCTTTGTTTGCTTTAAATATCTCGGCATTGATTTTACCTATTTCGTAGGGTGCTTCTTCAATGATGGAAGCCATGCTCTGGCTGTCGATATTGGCTCGCAGAATTTTTTCGAAATTATTGATCAGCAATGGAGCAAGTACCGGATTTAATTTATGTGCCTTCCATTCCGTTCTGAAATTTGCCACCACCTCCTGAACGTAATTCAGCTGGCGTATCTTTTCATTATTGGTGGCCACTTTAGTGGTTGTCTCTATAAAATCCTGCAGATCTTTTATTCTACGGAACATCGCATCCGTTACCTGCAGATTAATTTCTTCATTGGAAGAAACCTTAATCATACCATCCAGCTTTCCGTCTGCCTTATCACATTTAACCTGCTCCTCTTTTATGCGCTCGTGGTTGCGTTGGCGCTGTATTGGTACAACAACAGAATCTGCCAAACCAAAAACATCCGAAAAGAGCACGGAAAATATAACGGGTAAAAAATATTTCTTCATAAAGACATTCAACTGCAAAGATGACTAAAAATACTTGACTCTTTTTAAAGATTGATTTTAATACGGTGCAGTGCAAAGTTACTGCATGCGGTTAACAATTTGATAATATCGGAATCCCTTGTGGCTGATGCAATATTCAGCTGATAGACTACTTTTGTGCATCGAAAAAAGGTATGAGTAATGTTAAAAAAATATTAATTGCTGATGATGAACCAGACATCCTGGAGATCATACAATTTAACCTTCAACAGGAAGGGTACGAAGTAGTAACTGCAAAAAATGGCGATGAGGCGCTTGACCAGGCTAAAAAACATCATCCAGACCTGATTATTCTGGATATTATGATGCCAGGCAAAAATGGCATTGATGTGTGCAATATTCTGCGCATGCAGCCGGCTTTTAAAGAAACATTAATCATTTTTTTGAGTGCTCTGAGCGATGAAGGTACAGAAGTACGTGGCCTGGAAACCGGCGCGGATGACTACCTGACCAAACCCATCAGCCCGAAGGTACTTACCAGTAAGGTAAATGCACTTTTCAGAAGATTAAATAAAGAAGGCAGTGATGCTGTACAACTGGGTGACCTAAAAATAGACAGGGAAAAATACATTATCAACTACCAGGGAAATGATATTATTCTGGCCCGCAAAGAATTTGAATTACTTGCTTTACTGGCCTCCAAACCAGGAAAAGTTTTTTTACGCAATGAAATATTAAACCAGGTATGGGGAACTGAAGTTATTGTAGGCGACCGTACCATTGATGTACATATCCGTAAAATTCGTCAGAAACTTGACCTGGATTGTATTACCACCGTAAAAGGTGTTGGGTATAAATTTGAATTGTAATGCTACGGCTAGTCATGCGTATTACATGATACGACTCCCCTTCTTCTATAAAAACAGTTTAACTTACACTTGTTTAATCCCAAATATTTAAACAGGTAATTGTAAAAAATGTTTTCTACCAAAAATTTAAGTCCACAGCAACTTTCAGCTATCACCGCGTTTATAATTGCAGCTCCCATCAGCGCTGCAATTTATTATTTTCATCCTGTTTGGTATGTACCCGTTCTTTCTTTTATAATCATTTGTTTGGGCAGCTATGGAATGATTTTATTTATGGTACAACGTTTTGTTTACCGTAAAATAAAGTTGATTTACAAATTGATTTACCAGACAAAAGCAAGCAAAAGAGAAGAATTTTATTATAAAAACATTTTACCTCAAAAAAGCATTGATGAAGTAAGAGAAGATGTAGAAACCTGGGCCGAACAGCGTAAGGCAGAAATTGAAGTACTTAAAAAAAACGAAGTATACCGAAAGGAATTTTTGCAAAATCTGTCGCACGAATTGAAGACTCCTATTTTTGCCATCCAGGGATATGTGGATACACTCATCAATGGAGCACTGGAAAACCCGGAAGTAAACATGAAGTTTTTAAACAGCACTTCCAGGAATATTGACAGGCTGGTAAACCTGCTGGATGACCTGGATGAAATATCAAAACTGGAACGTGGTGAACAACAACTGTACAAGGAAAATTTCGTGATACAGGAACTGGTAAAAGATGTGTATGAGTCGCTGTTGATAAAAGCAGAAAAAAAGCAGATACGCATGGTAATAAAAAAAGGGTGCGAGGTACCGCTGAGTGTATTTGCTGATAAAGAAAAAATAAGGCAGGTGCTGATTAACCTGGTAGAAAACGCCATTAAATATGGCAAGCAAAATGGCACCATTGAGGCAAGTGCTTACAAGATTGATGGCAAACAAATTTTAATTGAAATTAGTGATGACGGCAACGGCATTGCTGAAGAACACCTGGACAGGATATTTGAAAGATTTTACCGCACCGATCTCGCCCGCAGCCGTAAAGTTGGTGGCAGCGGCTTAGGGCTTGCTATTTGCAAACATATCATCGAAGCCCATAACCAGGCAATGCATGTACGCAGCGCAATTGATGTAGGCACCACTTTTGGATTTACGCTCGAGTCTAAAAAAGATCAATAACTACTTACTTGAATTTTTTCTTTTACGCCGCAAGATTATTATTATTAAGGTTTTAGTAACGTACTGTTTACAATTAGTACACATTGTACAGTGAACTTTACATTAAACTATATCCGTTGATAAAAAGAAAACTTGATGTAGCTGTAATTTCTGATGTTCATTTAGGCACTTATGGCTCCCGTGCCAATGAATTGTCCCGCTATCTCTCCACGATTGATCCCGCCATTTTAATTTTAAACGGAGACATTATTGACATCTGGCAGTTTAGCAAAAAATATTGGCCTCCCGGACACATGCAGGTGATTAAACAAATTACCAGTATGCTTAGCCGTGGCATAAAAGTGTATTATGTTACCGGCAATCACGATGAAATGCTTCGCCGCTTTGAACATTTTTCAGTTGGAGATTTTCACATTGTAAATAAAATGGTAATTCATCATGGCGATGGTAAACGTAGTTGGATTTTTCATGGCGATGTATTTGATGTGATTATGCAACACAGTAAATGGCTGGCAAAGCTGGGCGCAGTTGGTTACGATATACTGATTTACATCAACGCATTCATTAACTACATCAGCAAAAAATTGGGAAAGGGAAAAATTTCACTCTCAAAAAAAATAAAAAATTCCGTAAAAGGTGCAGTAAAGCACATCAATAATTTTGAAGAAACTGCAGCCAGCATTGCTATTGAGAAAGGCTATGACTATGTATTGTGCGGACATATTCACCAGCCGGCGAACAGGACAATTAATACCGGCAATGGCAGCGTTAATTATCTCAATTCCGGCGATTGGATTGAGAATTTAACTGC
>NZ_JAQBNR010000012.1 GCF_028288465.1 Ferruginibacter sp.
GAACAATTGTATCATGACATAACAAACCCTCAGAAAATTCATGATAAGATTGCCATCCCAACCGGCGAAGGCTTTATTGTTGTTCCGGTAAATGAAATTGTGTATTGCCACGCAGACAGCAACTATACTAAGTTTTACCTTACTGATAAAAAGTGCATCTTGTCAAGCTATACGTTAAAACAGTACGATGAAATTTTAACTGCACAATCCTTTTTTCGGGCGCACCGCTCCTATCTTATCAATTTAGCGCATGTAAAAATTTACCGAAGAGGCGAAGGTGGTGAAATTGTGATGAGTAACGGGCATGAAATAGAACTTTCACGTACACACAAAGATGAGTTTCTGCATCTTTTCAATGTAAGGTAGAAACACCCGATACCGGTTTGTTTTTGATTTGCTAAATCAATCTGCTGTTTCAACCACCTTTATTGCACCCTTCGCTAAACAGCGTCTTACAACAGCTTTCTCTAATTGTACTTTTAAGCATGGATGTCTTTCCGGGCTATACCAATCATCCTTTGGCTTCAAGGAGTGGTTCTCTCTTTATCGTCAACAATTAAATTAGAAAAAATGAAAAATTTTAGCCTCCAGTTATTAATGATGTTATTTGGTCTTACCACGGTCGTCTTTTCTGTCAGCAGCTGCAACAAATCAAACCTTTCACCTCCATCTTCTGCTTTGAAACAGCAACAAGTCGCCGCAGCAGCAAAATTGAATGCGCTGACTCCGGCAATCCCCAATTTTAACCTCGAAGTTATTTTGCGCGGAGAAGGAAAAGCCTTTGGACATGTTGAATTCAGGCAAGATAATGATGCAGATAAAATTGTCACGTTGAATACCTGGGTTCGTGACCTTGAACCAAATCATGAATACCAGTTGCAAAGAGCTGTTGATACCAACTTAGACGGTAATTGTACAGGAACAGCCTGGCTCACACTTGGCAAAGGTTTGCAGCCCCAATCAATTTTTACAGATGAAAATGGAATCGGAAGGGAAGAATTATCCCGCAATTTGTCTGCCGTTCCATCAGGGACAACATTTGATATTCATTTTCAGGTTATTGATGCACAAAGCTCCGAAGTAGTTTTAACAAGTGACTGCTACCAGTTTACAGTCAGGTAATAATCCTGCAGATGAAGATTGTGTTGCAAATCGTCTTCAGACTTCGTGTTTTAAAGATGAAAAAAAACATCATTGCCTATAGGCGCTTTTAATTTTGGATTTTTTTCCGGCTGCAGATGTTGCTTATTGCAATACTGTAAAGATTACAAATACCCGAAAAGCAATGGAAAACTAATTAATCAACAGTTTATATCATTCACACTAAAAAAGGAGAGTCTTATTATGCGACACATCAAAAAAATTTCGGCAATCGGCCTGGGTATGATTGCTTTGATCACTATGAGCTGGAAACCCGTTCCTCCACCCCACGCCCCAGGAGCAGTTACGATCACCGCTGTTTATGATTTTTCTACATTTCCTAACGTAACAGGAACCTTTACCACAAGCGGGGCTCTAAATATTTCAGGAACCACTACAATGGATATAAGCCTGAATGTTAATGGCATCAGAGGTCATTGCGTGGTTGTACTGACAACGCCTGATGGGACTATTACAATTCATCAGGAATGTGTCTTTGCCACTAATCCGCCGCAGGGGAGGTGGGAGATTGTCAGCGGTACGGGTGCCTATGCGAACCTTAAAGGAAACGGGTCACTTACAATGCCGCCGAATACTGAAGCTATGACAGGAGTTATTCGCTAAACGGTAAGCATTACAATTACTTTATCATTTAATAAAACTTTAATAAAAGGGAGGCTGATGCCTCCCTTTTATTTAGCTTAGGTCCTGATAAAAAGGGATAAACGTCAGCCTTTGCGGAGAAATACAACCTATTAATCTTTAACTGCAATATGAAGAAAATCACGTTGCTGATCATTTTGATTATGGCATGTTATTGTTTTTCCTGTGCACAAATCGCATCGGTTAAGGGAGTGATCTTTGATGATATTAACAAGATCAATCTCGTCAATACATCCGTTTCTCTTTTAAGGCAGCATGATTCCATTTTATATAAGTTTGCCCGCAGCGATGCTAATGGATTTTTCGAATTTAAAAATCTAATTCCTGGCAATTACCTGTTATTAATCAGGCACCCCTTCTATGAAGATCATATTGATCGACTGCAAATAAATGAAACTTCTAAAATCAATATTGGAACTATTAAAATGATTTTAAAACCCATTAATTTAAAAGAAGTAGTTGTGATTCAACGGATCAGTGCAATAAAAATAAAAGGAGATACGACCGAGTTCAATGCGGCCGGCTTTAAGGCTCGCGAGGGCGCTTCAGTTGAAGAGATACTTAAAAAATTGCCCGGCGTTCAGGTCGACAAAAATGGTAACATAACAGCGATGGGAGAGAAAGTGAACAAGGTTTTAGTAGATGGCGAAGAATTTTTTGGGGATGACCCTACCATTGCTACGAAAAATTTACCGGCTGATGCAGTTTATAAAATACAGGTTTTTGACAAGAAAAGCGACCAGGCTACTTTCTCAGGCATTGACGATGGTGTCCGGTCAAAAACGATTAATCTGCAATTGAAAAACGACAAGAAAAAAAGCGATTTCGGAAAACTGGATTTGGGCGCCGGATGGGATAATAAGTGGAATAATAGCGCAATGATAAACAGTTTTAGAGATAAAATAAAATTTTCTTTCTATGCTAATGTGAGCAGTACTGATATAAATGGGTTGAATGTGCAGCAAGGCAATCAGTGTCACAAAACCATCAAGCCCGAGCGCTGCAATAGCCAAAAAAAACGCGATCAGTGCAGT
>NZ_JAQBNR010000094.1 GCF_028288465.1 Ferruginibacter sp.
CGTCGAGACCTACGCCAAGCCATTTGAAGTCGGTCAGAATGGCGGTGGAAGCATTCGACACGGCCGTCCCACCCGTTCCTGTATAGCGTAGGATCGGATTTCCTACCGCAAGAAACGTCGCGCCCGACTTGATAATTAAGGGATCGTCGAACTCATAGACAGCAGACGCATGGCTCGGGTCGCCAATGGAAGCTTGGCCACCATCGGCGAAGAAGGCATTCAGAATGGCAGAGTTTTCCGCGCCAGCCCCTGCCTCTACGGAGAGTGGCAAAACGGCCGAAGGGAGACCGCCGACTAAATCGAAGTTCAGTGGCGTCGTCCTAACCGTCCCATCCGGCCTTCGGGTGAACAGCTTTCCATCGCGCTGATTGATGCCGATGCGCCCATCTCTCGACATTTCATCTGGCGTCGGCACATTGCCGGCTATATCAGACCAAATGATGCCCCGATCTTGAAAAGCAGCCATCAGAATTGATCCACTACGTCGTTATAGGTAGAGCCGCCAAGCGTGCCGTCATATGGCGTATCGCCGCGCAGGCGAGAGCGGCCCACAACCAGCATTCGACGCCCGCCAGCGGCTACGCCAGAGGCCCTGGCAATCGCTTCCTCGGCAGAGCGCATATCCTCGGCATAGTCGAAGCCCTTGGACTGCTTCCAGCGCCAGCGCACGCCCAGCGCAATGACATTCTCAGGAATGCGGCAAGTGTCGGTATCGGCCGACCATGTGTCCTTCGCGACGCCATCGACATCGCGGTATAGCTTTGTCGTGATGTAGGTGAGCGACATGGACAGCCCAGCGGACGGGGCCGGAGCCATCTGCAACACATCGCCGAAGATGCGGAACGATGCCGTCCAGCCGGAATAGCCGTTGGTCAGCGTCCGCCATTGTTCTTCGGTCGCGGGGCCTGCAATGCCCTGTTTGCGGGCCACATCATAAATCGCGCCGCGATCATCCTTGCGGAACGGAAAGCGCGCGAAATCCGCAGGCAAGGCACTCGCCTGCGCAACGCTCGCAACCGTGGTAAACGTCGCCTCAGTCAACAACTGCGGCCAGTCGATCCGTTCTGCCAATTCTTCCGCGTCAATGCGCGCAAGTTCCGTCAGCAAGACGGGATTCGGCAGATCGGACGATGCAGCGGAGGACGGCCGATCCTGCACACACAGGATGGCCGCCCGCTGGACGGTTGAGAGCAGCGTCAAGAGGCTTACTCGCCGTCGCCCGGCATCGTGGCGAGTTCAAGCGCCGCGTTGTAGATCGTCTCTTTCGAGGCGTTGCCGCTCGGAACACGCCCGCCCTTGCTGCGGATGTATTCTTTCAGTTCCTCGACCGTGCAGTCCTCAAGGGCTTTGTCTTCGCCTTCGGGGGCTTCCTCGGAGATTTCCTCATCCTCGACAACAGCCGGCATCGCAGGCGCGCGGCCATTAGCTTCCTCAAGCAACGCCTGCATGTCGGCAATCTGGCGCTGCTGCGCCGCGACCGTCGCCGCAAGAGCCGTCACGTCGGCCGTATCATTGGCCTTGGCGAGATAGGCCGTGGCTTGGTTCTTGAGCTCCCGGCCATCCATGCCGAGCGCCTTGAGGTTCTTGCCGTCCAGAGCCGAAAGGGCTTCGACCGTGCGGACGTTCAGCGCCTTGAGCTCGCTGCGTCGCGCCTGCGTCAGGAATGGCGCTTCCTCAAGCGGCGTGCCGGGGGCGGTCTGCTCAACCTGATCCTTGAACTGGCGATATTGTGCGGCATAGACCTGAGCGTAGGTGAGCGCCTCGCCGCCAGCCTTGGCCGCCTCGCGCGTGGCGTTCGGGTCATTTTCATGCGCCGGGAAGACGGAAACCTTGCCGCGCTCGCCGGCATAGCGGATTTCAACGACTTCGGTATCCTTGAACATAGGCCGGCCAGCCTTGAGGCTCGCGGCCTTGTCTTGCTTCGTGTGAATGCGGAAGCGCGCAACGATCTGATTGCTGGGGTTTGCCATGTCAGGCCCTCAAATGAAAAGGGCGACCCGAAGGCCGCCCTTGTGTTGATGGAAGGTTTTGGACCGATTACGCGGTCAGGCCGTCGTCCATATACGGACGGCTGATCTCGAACTCGGCCAGACCAGCCGAAGGCGTGCCCACGGCCGATGCGCCCTTGGCGCGCTTGACGAGATCGCCAGCGACAACCGTGTCGTCCACGCTGCCCGCCGTGGCGGTCGCATAGACGTTCGCATTGTCAAGAAAGCCGGTCAGCGCCTTGCCGATCGCCTTGCCCTGGATTTGATACCAGCCGTACTCGCCGGTAACTGTCGCCGCCATTGCGACCGCAACAGGGCCGATCGCATTGGCAGCAAGCAAGGTCGTGGACCAGTCGTCGGCGTTGTACGTCACCCACGTCCCGATCCCCGTCGTATCGAGGCCCTTGAGATAGATGAACTCGCCAGTCCCGTAGGTCTGGTCCTGCGCCGTGGCGATGTCGCCAAGCCATGGGCCGGGGACGCTGCGCCCCGCGCCGGTCGTCAGATGCGAAGCAATCGGCGGATGGCCGATGTTCGTATTGTGAAAGACGTAAGCCATGATCTCTGATCTCCTGAAAGAAAAAGGCGGCCCGAAAGCCGCCTATGAGGGTTGGAAGCCGCCTATCAGGAGGCCGTGTCGCTGTCGTAAAGCTTGCTCTGGAACATGGGGTTAGTCATCGTCAATTCGCCCATGAACCCGATGTAGCTGACCACCGCATCCTGATTGATCGGCATCATGGAGCGGCCGATCTTGTCGAAGTTGCGTTCCGGGTGATACCGAAGGCGCAGGCTGTCCGTGTCGATCAGGTAGGTGGTATTGGCGGGCATATTCGACCCGATGCCACTGTCCAGAACGACTTCGGTGCGGCGGCCGGCGCTGATAAATTCAATGCCGGTGAAGCCAAGTTTCGCCATGCCGCTTTCGTTGACGATGCGCTGATTGGCCATCATCGAGGCGTCGAGAGCGGCGTAATGCTCCGGCGACATGAGGATGAGATCAGCCGCCTGACGACCACGCTGGCGCGCCGTCATGATGACGTTGAGCATCGGCCGGATGGTGGTCGATGTCACCTGAGTTCCGATGGTCGGGAAATCAGTGTCGGCGTCATAGGTGTTGGTGCGCCAGATGGCGTTCGCGGCGCGATCGATGCCGCCATAAACGCCCGTGTCTTCGACGGTCGGAATAGCCGCCGCAAGGCCGGTCAGTTCCTTGCCGCCAAAGCGGGTTCCATCACCATGGAGCGAGATATCAACCTCGTCCTGCAGCTCACGCTCGGCGGCGTCAATATGCGCCTCCATCACGTCCATGAGCTGATTTGCGCCCTCGTTGTTGAGAATTTCCTCGTTGGTCAGGACAACCGCGATAGCCGCCATTTTGGGCGTCCATTCCGCGTCGTTGAACAACTCGGCCGGCACGGGGTTGAGGAAGTCATACCCGTTATACCAGACCGTCGAGCCGGTCTGATTGTAGAGCAGCCGTTCGCGGATTTTCGGGCCGCTGTAGGTCTTCCACAGACCCTTGCGCTTGAGGACTGACAGAAGCGCATTGTTGTTCGAAACGAGGTCCTGATACCCCTTCGAACGATCTTCCAACGCGAGAGACAAGATTTCCTGGTTTTTTTCAACTGCGGTGAGGGCGGCCATGTCGGCGCTCCTTTAATTGCGGATCAGCCCGCTTGCGCGATTGCGCGCTTGAGCGAATCCTTGATGGAGGACGAGGGCGGCCTTTGAGGCGGGGTTGAGCCGTTCGAAGGAGAGCCTGTGATGGATTTCGATCCCTTGAGGGTTTGAGCCGCAGGGTCGGAGAGCACCTTTGCCGGGGTTTCCGGCGCAGGATTGGATTGAGGCTTTTCCGCAGACGGATTGAGGATCGACGCCTTGCGGTATGCCTCGGGAAGATCGTTCGCCATCCCGCTGTTGATCAGTTTGACCATTTCGGGAAGCAAGTCTTCGAACCGATCGTTCTGCGATTTGAACGATTCGATTTCCTTGGTCTGGTAGCTCGCAACAACTTCCTTGAGCGACGCATTCTCGCTGTGAAGCTGATTGGCGATCTTGTAATGATGATCGGCCTTGGCGTTCAGTTCGCGCATTTGCGCGCCGATTGCCTCGGTATGCTGCTCTGGCGTGCGGCCAAGGATTTTCGCGGCGATCTCGCGCGGGTCTTTGCCGAGGTTCTGGCAAATCTGTTCGATGCCGGCCACATCGTCCTGCCGCAGCAGACGCTCAATCCCGACGTAGTTGTCCAGCGCCGCTTTGAGGTTCGTTCTCTGCTGCTTCGCGAGTTCGCCATATTCCTTGATCGGCTCGTATTCCTTGGCGGCTTCGCGATGCTTTTCGATACCCTGCGTCAGTTCGGTAATGGCGCGGTGCGTTTCGGTGCGGACGTGCTCCGGTGCGTCTTTCCATGCCGCCTTAGCTTCCGCCGTGAACCGCGCTGGCGGCTCGTGGTGCGGCGCAGCGTCCTTGCTGGCCTGTTCCGTAGCCGCATCGGCCTTCGGCGCATCAGCGGCGGGTTTTTCGGCCTCAGCGGGCGTTTTAGAGGCGAACTTGCCGGTCTCATCTCGCGCCGGGGCGTCTTCCTTCGGCTTGTCGGCTTTCGGATCAACCTTGGCCGGTGCTTTGTCATCCACCTTCGCCGCAGGCTTTTCAGCCGGCTTGGCTTCCGGCTTGGCCTTCTCGTCAGCCTCGACCTTTTCGGCCGCACGCTTCAAGGCGTCGCGGGATGTCGGCTCTGGTTTGGCGGGTTCCGGCTCTTTCGCCATTGGCTCCGCAGAGACAGGCGCGGGCGGGTTGACAATTTCCGCCTCGGGAGCGGACACAGGCGCGCTATCGGCTGGCGCGGATGCGCCTCCGGTATCAATATCGGACATGGTATTTCCTGTTTGAGAGGAAGGTTACTTGTTGACGCGTTCGCCGCGATTAAACCGCGCCTGCGCCTTCTCGATCGTTTGCCGAATAGCCCTGCGATCCGGCTTTGGCTTCACGCGCGGGCGAAGGCGGGCCGGATCATTTCCAACTTCAATCATCCCCATGCGCTTGTATTCGGCGCGTAGGGACGCTTTGCTGTCGTGCATCCGCCCCGTTGCCATGGACTGCACCGGCTCCATCACGTCAGACGCAATGCGCGGGCATGGGAAGGCGGAACGCTGGACGGTTCCAGGCTCGGGCCGGCTGATCTCGATTGGCTTGGACCAGTCGATCTCAGTGTAATTGGCGCGGAAGGCTGGCGTCATTGGCTCATTGTTTCCGTTTCGGACATGCTTTGC
>NZ_JAQBNR010000039.1 GCF_028288465.1 Ferruginibacter sp.
TTCAGGTGTAAAGTTGATGGAGCCTGGACTATTGATTTTTGCAAGAACACTAACGGGAATAGTTACCAATAATTTGCTGGCTTTAAATTCCTCACCTTCTGCCGTATATACGCTTACATCATTTGGCTGCCAGTCGATCTGCCTCACAATTTTACCGGTCATAATTTTAGCGCCCAATTGAATTGCCTGTTGTTCCATGTATTGAGTAAGCGAGCTATATCCGGATGGGATCCTGAAATTTTCTCCGTCTTCTGCATTCCATTCCGCATACAGGCTTTTAATACTTGCTTTTGTTATATCTGCCAAATCAAAACCTTCGGCATAGCCTGCTACTTCTTTGCGCAGCGCCCCATGAACTTGCGCTGAATAATAGGTTTCAAGAAATGTTTCCAGGGTCATGTCTTCCGGGGCCTCTTTTATGTCATCCAATAATTTATCCCAGCCTGCCGCCATTTTATTGTCGTTCACGAACCGCCCTTCCCTGAAGTGGTACATCTTTCCTTTTACGGGAACAGTTTTAATACCGGCTTTCGCTAATAAATTGAATGTTAGCGGCAATTTACCATGAATAAATTCTGCGCCGGTTTCAATTGTTTTGTCCTCCTTAATAAGAGAATTTATCCGGCCGCCGGTTTCGGCTTTTGCTTCCAGTACAGTCACTTCCATTTGCCCTGCCAGCAAATTAGCCGCCATCAGGCCTGTTGCCCCACCACCAATTATCAGAATTGATTCTTTTTTCATACAGAGTTTATTATCAATATTAAGCCAATGCGGGCAACGTTTTAGCCATTTTCCGGATGCTCAAATTTTTGAATGGAACGAATTGCTTACCTAATAAACAAAACCTGAATAATTTAAATTGGATAACTGAAAAACGTTTGTCATTAAAACTATACTCCAAATTGAGTTAAGTGATGATCCAGATGCTTATACAGCATATTGTTCCATTCTGTTTTTGTAAGCTTACCAAAGGAGTAGGAGCGTTTGCCGTCAAAATAACTTTCTCCCCGCTGTTGTGTTTTGGTAATATAATTGATCAGCCGCTGCTTTTCAGCATTAAAATCCTTTGTGTCTTTTATAATAAACTGTGGAGCGGTTTTACTGTTATGAGCATAAGGTGTTTCGCCTGTGACCTTACTTTTAACAAACGCCTTTAAAATAAATTTCATAACTGCATTGGGCGCCGGATGGATATTATCGTAAATCATTTCATAAGTAACATTGCAATGGGCAAGCATTTGCGCTACATTCATCTTTCCCCATTTTGGCTGTGTAGCCGGAGTAAGCGATTCAATTCGTTTTATAATGGAATCTGAAATTTCCTTTGTGAAAATGTTTAGCAGTGGCATAATCATTATTTTAAGTACCATTAAAAGTACAGGAATTTGTAGTGCTTGCGGATTTCTGGTATGCAAAAAAAGCAAGGTAAAGCCGGTAAAAAGCGAAAGCTTGGGCATAAAAAAAGGGCCAACTGTAAAAACAGTGCCCCGATTTAATCCGTACCCTATGAAAACTTTGCACAAGATATAAATTCCTTTTTAAAAAAGTAAAAAAAGTTTTTTTTCTTAAAAATAATCAAGCTGTTATCCATTTCATTGTGAATATCTTTTGAAATTTTTTATCTACTGTTGTATCCGGGCGAGGTAAAAAGTCTTCAATAACTACCGGGGCTTTATGTTGTCAGGATGCTAACTCACCACTGCCCACCTCCGATGTTAGGTTTATAATTAAAACTTATTGTGTACAAAAGATCAACGTTGCTGCTTGAGCCTGACTGAATACATGCCTTGCTTTAGCTAATCTTTACAGGTCATACTCAAACAGTACAAAACCCAATCCTAGATTAGCTGTTTGTGTTTATTATTTTGTAATAAAACTAATAAATGAAAAATGTTGATTGCCTTTTAGTTCTAAACTCTGTATGACGAATGTCGCCACCTGATTTGCCAGCTTGAAAAATAAAAAAAACTCCTATGATTCCTAACAAAATTGCCAAAGAAGCTATAGTCTTTGTTCCACCGTTCTTTCTAAAATTAAAAAAAATACCAGCAGCTGAGATTGCTCCAAGCACGTATAATGTAAGGGCCAATAAAGCAGCAAAATGTGCATGTTGATCAATGATCTTTTTTTCAACTGAAGGGATATCTTTTATCAGGTCTTCAGCCATCTCACCTGTTGAAGAACTTATTGCGGCAAAAACAGCGGCAATTATGAATAAAACATACGCGATGTTTTTTACAGTATGATTATTTGTAACTAATCCTGTAATCAAAACTCCTAGTCCAAATACTGTCCCCATTATTGGGATATGGTTTACACCCATATGTAAATGTGCCCCGTTCATACTTTTTCCTTTTTTATTATACTCCAACAATTAACTCTTATTTCTAAATGTAGAATTACTTACAAACCCTGATTCAGCCTGTCAGCTAACGAGCCTGTTTTGTAATTATTACTATTTATTTCTGCGCTTTTTTTAAGCCACCCCCCGAAAGAAGAATACCCGAGCTGTCCGCAACATTCAATCGCAGTGTGCCTATTTGAGCATGGCCAACATCCAGCAGTGAAACTCCTGCTACTGAAGCAGTCAATGATCGAAGTGACATGGCTTCTTTGCTTCTGATATATCCATTGGTTGCGGACGTTATAATTTCATGTGTTTCAGTATTGACCGTAATTATTTTTTCTTTTTTTTCGTCTGTCCGGTTAACGTTGAATTCTGGCGACATTTCAAATATAACTTGTGATGAATCTTGCTGGGTAATGTTGAGTGAGTCAAGGTTTGGCGTCATGCTCTCCACTTCAAACAAGGATTTTCCTGTCATACGAACCGTGTATTGTTTTTGTTTCATTTTAAACATCTCCAGGTTGGTGTTAAACCCGTCGACATACAAAAGTTGTGGAGCAAAGATTCGTACAGGTGTGATATTTCTAAGCCATATTCTTTCATTTTCGTTTTGCGGTACAAAACTAAAGTTTACAAACAGGGTGTCATTTTTTACAAAGGCATCGATATCGCCTTTGTGATACCTGCTCCAGTCTTCAAAAATCCGCACAGAGCTGGTTGCACTCTGTTCAAATGCAATATGGGTATTGTTACCGCCGGTAATTTTAAGGTATTTAAAAGGGGCTTGTAGCACTTTCTTGTAGGTCCAGTAGAGGTCGCTTTTATCTATCTTGTCGTATTCTTTTTTTATAACGATATTGCTGCAAAGCATGCCGGCGATCAGCAATATCAGCAGGGTAAATAAAATAGTTGTACTTATTTTCATCATCATTGGTTTTTAAAATTGTCCTTTACAAACTGATCAAACAATATTTTTATTTCTTTAAAATCTATTTTAAGCAGGTAGATATTGCGCATAAAAACAGGCAGTTCATTTTCCATAAATTGTTCCCGCCTGAAACTTAGTATGCGCTCCATCGCATCATCTTCGGTGAAATAGCCCACACCTCTTTTATTGGTGATAATTTCCCGCTGTTGCAAAAAATCGTATGCCCGCTGAACCGTATTGGGGTTGACTTCCATTAAAATTGCCAACTCACGGATGCTGATAATTTTTTCGCCCAGGTTCCATTTTTTTAATAAAATCTGTTCACACACGTATTCTGCTATCTGTATATAAATTGCCGGGTTTTCTTTAAAGTCCATAGCGTTAAATTAAAATTCCTTCTCACGCAAACGTATAAAAGATGTAATAAACAAGATTGCAGGAAAAACATAGCTAACCATATTAAATGCGAAATCGGAGATTTTTTCAGGCAGCAGAATGGAGCCTTCAGCCTTACCAACCGGTATCATAACATAATGAAAAGGCCAGGCATCTTCGATTACTCCTCCAAAAACTATTTTCGCAAAAAGATGGTTTAGTAAGTACAGGCTAATTAATAGCCCGCATATAACCAGCGAAACTTTTATTAAACCCGCTTTATTAAAATATAGAGAGCCTGTTAACATAGCACTTACTGCAAAAAGAAACATGGGATAGACTTTCCATGCAAAAAAGCCATTAAAAGAAAGTGTGCCGACTGATCGGTACTGTTCTTTGTAAAACGGTGCAGCCGGGTCAAGGCTGTTGTGATAGATTGAAACAAAAGATGCATCCATCAACCGGTAAAAAAGCATAAATACAGTTGGGTATAAAACTGCTGCAATCAGTATACCGCAAAGCCATTTTTCCAAATGTGATGCCGGTAACGTAAGGTAAGATGAACCAATAGCATTCGAGGTAAAATGACTAAAAACAAAAGACGCCATAAAATAACTACCGCCAATAAGTCCCCATAAAAATGTAAGGTTTTGAGCCATAGTAAACCCGGAGATAGTCTTTGTGATGGCGTAAGTTATCAATATGAGCGCCAGTAACAACCCGGTAAAGCCGAACATCTGTATTGGTCTTTCAAGGAGTGTTTTCTTAAACAGCAAACCGAAGCGTTGCGGGCTGAAGGTGTTATTCATTTTTTTAAATTTTTTTTATTGAAAAATGGCTTTCGCTTTTGCCGGATTTTCGGTAACGCCGTTAAATAATTGTTCCAGGTCTATTTTAGAATCTTCCTGATTTGTATTTTCCATCACTACGGAGTAGCCTTTTAACGACTCCTCGGCATACAGCACTTTGCTTTTATCGTCTATTTCGCTAATCGTTTTAAAACAAAGTTTTTGTGCTATTTCAGTTATGGATGCATTCAGCAGCAGCGAACCATTGTCAACAATCACAACTCTGTCAATCAGATTATCCAGATCCCGTATCTGGTGAGTCGAAATAAAAATTATTCTTTCATTGTCAAATACCGACGATATCAATTTACGGAAGCGGATCTTGGAAGGAATGTCCAGCCCGTTTGTTGGCTCATCCAATAATAAAATTTTTGTGTTGCAGGCCAGCGCAAATGCAATGATGAATTTTTTTTGCTGGCCGAACGACAGGGTATTTAGCTTGCCCTGGTCTTTTACATCCAGCTGCCCGAGATAGCTAAAAAACTGTTCTTTGTTAAAAGCAGGATAGGGAGCAAACAGGTGCATGTATTTGTGAATGGTTAATGCTGGTATATTCACTTCTTCGGGAATGAAATAAATGGTTTGCAAAAAAGCGGGCAATCTCTTTTTAGGGGAGTAGCCATTGATTGTAATATTGCCAATAGTAGGAAACAGCAGCCCTACAAGATTTTTTAACAAGGTAGATTTGCCAGCACCATTTTTGCCCAACAGGCCGTAGATGCTGCCTTCTTCGAGGTTTAGGGTTAGGTTTTTATACAACAGCTTTTTCTGGTTATAACCAAAGGAGAGATTCTCTATCTGTATCATTAGTGTATTAGTTAAGTAGTACACTGTAAAAATAGGAATACTTTTTTAATTACCAACTATTTTTTTGGTGTATAGAAAAAGGTTGGATGAAGACAGTTCTGTATAATTTGTGATGGCTAAATGGGCGGCAGTTTTTACCCGGAAAACACTACTTATGATGGGTTTGAATAACGCTTATTGATGTTTGTAAATGGAATGAAACACAGGTTGTTCATTGGAAGCGTGCAATTTTGCTTTACTGGCATTTATCTTTTTCAGCAACAGTTTATTTTCCTCTGCCAGGGTGCTTGCAATTATTTTGAGCTGATGTTTTTCATTTGGCGGAATCGCTTCAGAACGCATCGCTTTATGTAAATACCGCATGGTAACATAGTCGTCATGCCATGCGCCAAGTAAATGTGATAGCGCATATTCCGGCTTATTGCTTTGTTCCTCCTTTTCCAGCCCAAGACATTTTTTTGTAAAGGAAATTGTTTTTAGCAGCTTGCGAACGTTGTGTTGTTGCTTCGCTGATGCCACATTTTTTTTGCCGCTCCTTTCGTACATCAGCTCATACAGTTTGTGCAGGTAACGATTGCTTTTTTTTTCGGTAATACCGGAAAGAAAAGGAGCGGTTTTCTTATGCGTTGTTTTGAATGATTTTACCTTGTGTTTGTGCACGAGGCTAAAAAAAAGGGCACACTGTTTTGCCGTAATTTTTTCAAGATAATTAGAGTATTGCGGTAGGGAACTGTCAGGTAAACTTCTTTCCACCACCGTTTTGGCTATATCAAGTTCCCGCACAATGCCGGCCTGTTTGAAAATAATTTTATAAGGCCGCAAAGTTTTTTTTCGGGGAAAATCTTTTGAGCAGAATTTGAGCAATTTAAAAAAGGCCGCCAGCTTTTTAATTTCTATGCGCAGTTGGTGAAAGCTTTCGGGGTTATGAGGAGCGGACGTATTTTGTAAAAGCGCCGAAACGATTTGCAGGTGGTGCTTAAAATATGTTTTTACTGGTTTCATGGCCGGTTTACCCGTAAAACTGCTCACAATGAAAATGGCGGTTGCAGGTTGAACAAAAATTATATGCTTTGATGGTACGAAGTTATACCATATTAGATATGAAGCGAAATGTAGTTTGCGGTTGTTTTGTAACCCTGCTTTTGTAGAAAATTATACCCGTATTGCTCATTAATGTTTTGCCCCCTTATTTATCATTATAGTCTAAATGAACAGAAGCAAGGGGCGTGTTAACCCACACCTGTATTAACCGCGGATTTGCAATTGCTGGTACGCTTATAGTTATTCCACTGTCATAAACCAGCATTTTTCATGAATAGCAAAGGGACTTCTTCCAAACTGACAAAATTTTTTAAGGTGCTGGGCCCTGGCCTGGTAACAGGTGCCAGCGATGATGATCCCAGCGGTATTGCTACCTATTCTCAGGCAGGGGCTAAATTTGGCTTAACCACTTTGTGGGTAGCCCTGATAACATTTCCATTGATGGCTGCAATACAGGAAATGTGCGCCAGAATAGGCATCGTGACTTCTGTTGGCCTTACCACTACCCTAAAAAAGCATTACTCCAGGTTTCTGCTTTACCTGATGCTCATATTCAGCGTACCAGCCATTGTACTCAATATCGGAGCAGATATTGCCGGCATGGGTGCGGTTGCCAACCTGCTCCTTCCTTCTGTTTCACCCATTATTTTTAGCGTTGCATTTACGTTGCTGCTGCTCGTTATGATTATTTATTTGCCTTATCAAAAAATGGTAGCCGTGCTAAAATATTTATGCCTGTCGCTGCTATTGTATATTGCCGTCCCTTTTTTCACGCACCCCGACTGGTGGCAGGTGGCACGCCGCACATTTATTCCGACAATTCATTTCAATAAAGATTTTATTGAAATACTGGTAGCACTATTGGGAACTACTATTTCTCCCTATTTATTTTTCTGGCAGGTAACCATGGAGGCTAAAGATGTACAATCATCCCGGCAATTGTTTCTTGCCCGGCGGCGAATTTTAAAAAATGAAGAGGATCATACGGTTGCGCATGCAAAAGAGAAAAACTTTATGTCATTACTGATTAAAAAAATGCAACTGGATGTAAATCTGGGTATGTTGCTTAGCAACCTGGTAATGTTTTTTATTATTCTTGCAACAGGGACGGCTTTGTTCGGTCATGGCATTTCCCAGATTGATACAGTAGAGCAGGCGGCGAAAGCTTTGCAGCCGGTGGCCGGCGACGCCTCTTACCTGGTATTTACCGTAGGAGTTATTGGCACGGGCTTATTGGCTATACCAGTTTTGAGCGGCTCGTTATCCTACATCGTTTCTGAAACTTTTGGATGGAAGGGTGACCTGGATAAAAAATTTTTCCAGGCCAAATCTTTTTACATCGTCATAATTATTTCTTTGTTGCTTGGGCTGATGATTAATTATTGGGGACTAAGCCCCATTAAAGCCTTGTTTTATACAGCTATCCTGTATGGATTAACATCTCCTCTTTTGATTGGCATTGTACTGCATATAGCCAATAACAAAAAAATAATGAAAACCCATACCAATAGCAGGCTGTCGAACGGGCTGGGATTTGCTACGTTGATTGTGATGACAGCTGCTGCGGTGGCTTTGATCTGGCTGCAGTTCTGATCGAAAAAAAAATATTTTATCACGCTTAAAATTTATAACTATGGGATTTGATCAGTATCACGAGCCACCGGAAGAATTATCCGATGATACGAGAACTTTTGCAAGGATGATTACTTCATTAACAGAAGAAGCCGAAGCAATTGGCTGGTACGAGCAACGGATTTCACTTGAGAAAGACAGGCAGGCAAAAGCAATTATGGAAAATGCACAAAAGGAAGAAATGAAGCATTTTGGCATGGACCTGGAATTTTTATTGCGCAAAAAAGAAGTCTGGCGTACAACGCTGAAAGCCATTCTTTTTACCGATGGCGACATTGTTGAAATGGGCAAAAAAGGAGAGGAGAAGGCGGAAGGCTAATAGAGCTTTTGAAAATGTATTCAACAAACAAGTGGTACCGGTGTGTGTAACAATATGCAGGGTACTTCTTGTTTTTATGTATCTTTTGTAATAACCTGTCTGATAAATATCATGTGTTAAACTGTTATTCCTCATTTGCCTGCGTCAGCAAAAAGATAGATTCGTAAAAAATAACCATCATGGAAAGTCACGATCTGTTACATGAATTTCCCGGACACAGGGAAAAAATTTTAGCGCTCCAAAAAGGAAGCAACCGTTTTAGAAAACTCCAGGAAGAATACAATGCTGCAGACAGCCAGATTCACCGCATTGAAACCGGTGCTGAAGCTACAACAGATGAACACCTGAATGAATTACGAATGAAAAGGGTACATCTTAAAGACAGCTTGTATCATTTTTTAATTTAACTGCAAAGGGTATAAATTTTCCTTATCAACTTGAAAAAGATTTTTCAAGAGGAGTTTATTGTGAGATCGTTGATCGACTAACGAACACATTGAATAATCCTCCCGGTAGAAGTTGACTAAAAACTATGTCGACATTTTGTGATGGGTTTTTAAAATTAATTCTATAAAAATTCAGGGGAAAAATAATAGTTTTTTTGTCCCGTTTAAATACTACGCCGCTGTAGTCAGTCATTTATATAAAGGCTACACAAACATTTAAACATTCATTTTTCGGACAATAGTCTCTACACACTATGAAATACCCCCTATCAAAATTATTCCGGCTAGTCCGTCTTACCGCATGTATATTGGTTTTATTCAGTTCATGTAACAAATCAGACAGTGTTTCCAGTACGCAAGGCAGCGACCATCCCGGCATTGATTCATTGGTGAGTATGGATGCCCCTGCCTCCTTTAACTATGAAACTTTCAGGGAGGTTGCGTTGGATGTTACGTTACTTGCACCCGATAACACGCCGATTGCAAATGTGCCAGTTAGTTTTTTAAATAAGTCGAAGGAAATGGGTGGCACGGTTCTGTATAAAAGCCTTACAGATGAAAATGGAAAAATTAGTGGTACTTTAAAAATTGCCATTTCAAGAGTAGAGGTAAATCCAATTGATGTTCCGGTAGATACAGATCATGATGGCGTAAATGATGTATATGACGATTTTCCAACTGATCCAACACGTGCCTATTTAAACTATTACCCCAGCGCCGCCACCATGGGCACTGTTGCTTTTGAAGATTACTGGCCTTTTTCAGGTGATTATGATATGAACGACCTGGTAGTGGATTACCGTTATGCAGTTGTATCAAATGCTATAAATAAAGTAGTTGAAATGAAAGCCAAATATGGTTTAAAAGCGGCAGGAGCCAGTTATAAAAATGGCTTTGGAATTGAGTTTCCTTTTGCGCCTTCACTGGTGAGTTCAGTCACAGGAAGCTTGGTTAGCAGTAACCACGTGGTTACATTGGGAAGCAACGGTTGTGAAACCGGGCAAAGCAAAGCGGTGATTATTCCTTTTGATGATGCGGCAGCTGCAATGAATACCACCGGGCTGTTCAATACTTATACTGGCGGCCAATATTTTACAAGGGATACCATCAGTATGAATATTGGTTTTACCAGAGCACTGACACAAACGGAGCTCGGTACTGCGCCTTTTAACCCGTTTATTATAATCAACGGTGTAAGGGGAAGAGAGGCCCATTTGGCAGGCTACACCTACCAACAAAGTGGATACAAGATATTTTAAAACAGGCGCAGATAATACCATTCCGGGACAAAACAAATATTATAGAACGACTACCAATCTGCCATGGGGACTTGCCTTTACCGAGTCATTTCAGTATCCTGCCGAGCAGAAAATCATCAGCCGGGCCTATACCAATTTTGTTAGCTGGGCTAAATCCGGCGGAACGCTCAATACCAATTGGGTAAAGGATTCTAGCCACATCAATACCGGTTTAATATATGACCATTGATTTTAAAACAAATTATTTTCAATAGCCGGGTAAACTGCCCGGCTATATTTGTGATTAATATTTATTGAACTCTGTACATGGGTCTTGTTAAACAGGTAGGGCCGCCACCACCTTTCACACTTATTTCCTCGCCTTTGTACACAGTTACTTTACAACCGGCTTTTTCAAGGGCAGCTTTTGTCTTTGGGTTACCATCAACCATCACGCAATCCCTGGGCGCCAATGCCAGCACATTGCAGCCCATGCTGTCAAATTCTTCGTCGG
Source organism: Ferruginibacter sp. (assembly GCF_028288465.1). Lineage (GTDB taxonomy): Bacteria > Bacteroidota > Bacteroidia > Chitinophagales > Chitinophagaceae > Ferruginibacter. The sequence goes on from NZ_JAQBNR010000039.1 coordinate 10,496, forward strand.
GCACTTCAACCAATTCGTAACCGCGTTGTATCAGCAACTCACGAAACACTACCGGCATCAGTGGTGAATATACTACTGCAAGATTGGTATCAACCGGGCTTAAAATTGACATCAGGTGAAATACATCCAATGGGCCTTTATAGTGTGGCAATGGCACTGTAATTACTTCCACATTCAAAGGTTTCAGCAAGGCGGTAAGTTGGCGGATACCTTCAGCGTTGGTTCGGTAACCATGGCCGACGGCCATGGTGTGTTCATTCAGCCAGGCAACATCGCCGCCTTCTAAAGTACCGGGGGCTGAAATGCTGCCCAATATTTTTATGCCATTGGCTTCAAATACTTTTTGCTGTGCCAGCGGTTCCTGCTTTCTTGCCTTCTTACCCATATTGCAAAGAATCATCCCGCCGTCGGTTGCAACAGCCGCATCGCGGCAATAAACCGAATCCATATTCACTGTGCCATCTTCAGGAAAATAAAAAATATCTGCTCCAAGATTTTTTAAAACCGCTTCAAAACCGGCATATTCCGCTACCGCTTCATCCAATAAAGGTTTGCTGATAAAATTCAATTCTTTCCAATGCTGTTCAATGTGGGCATCGTTAATGAAGGCCTGCTGAACTTTTTTTATAAACAGCGATTTTATTTTTCCGGTATCAGAGTGACAGGTCATTTTTGATTGCATGGTTTATTGGCTTGGCCATTTTTAAAATGATAAGAGCCGGAAAATTACTTAATAATGATCAGTAAACAGAACAGGCAAAGAATTACCGCTTCCCGATACATCATTATTCTCTTGAAAGGGTTTAATCAGATAAAGATTTACGGGAGATGGTTTTTAAAATATTTCTTTACAAAAAATCCGGCGGATAATAAAACACGCCTATCTTGCTTTTTTAAATAGTGGATAAGCAAATATGATTGAATTATTAAAGACTATCATCCCTGAGAACCGCGTAAAAACCAGGTACATCGATCTTGTATCATTTGCAGCAGACGCGGGATTTTATCACCTTTTACCAAAGGCTGTAGTACAACCAATCAGCGAAGCAGAGATCATTTCATTGTTTCAGTTCTCACAAAAAAATAAAATCCCTCTTGTATTTCGCACAGGTGGTACCAGTCTCTCCGGTCAATCTATAACTGATGGTATCCTGGTGGATTTAAGTCAGCACTGGCGAAATATAAAAGTAGAAGATAATGGTAAATTAGTTCGTGTACAGCCCGGCATTACGGGTGCCATGGTTAACGCCCATTTAAAAAAATACAATCAAAAAATAGGCCCCGATCCTTCCAGCATCAGCGCTGCAATGATGGGCGGCATCCTGTCGAATAATGCCAGTGGCATGTGTTGTGGCGTAACATTAAATTCTTATCACACCACCAGATTTATACGTTTTGTTTTACCTGATGGCAATACCTTTAGCACCGAAAACAAGGCGGACTATAGCCGCTTTGAAACAGAGTGCTCACGTTTATCCGATTCCCTGACAGCAATAAAAAATGAAATTTGTCAAAACGAGTCATTGTATAAAAAGATACGGGTAAAGTACCAGACAAAAAATACAGTAGGGTATTCATTGAATGCGTTTATTGATCATACACATCCGCTGGATATTATAGCACACCTGTTAATTGGTGCAGAAGGAACTCTTGCGTTTATTGCAGAAGCCGTTTTACAAACTGTGCCTGACGAGCAATTTAAATCGACAGCACTACTGTATTTTCCAACAATCAAAGCCGCCTGCGAAGCAATTGTTCCGCTGGCGGATGCAGGTGCTGCGATGGTAGAACTGATGGACAGGGCTTCATTGCGTTCGGTAGAAAATTTACCCGGTATGCCTGCCATTGTAAAGACTCTGCCTGAATCTGCGGCTGCTTTGCTGATCGAATTCCAGGAGAGCAGCTGGAGGGTGCTGGAAGAACGGGTCAGCGCATTTTTGCTTTCAACGCCTTCGCTTGAGTTGTACAATGCGCCCGTATTTACAAGTGATGATGCAGAAAGGGAATTTTTGTGGAAGGTAAGAAAAGGGCTTTTTCCTGCAGTGGGTGCAGTGAGGGCGAGCGGCACAACGGTGATACTGGAAGACATTGCTTTTCCGGTGAAGCAGTTGGGCGAAGCCATTACAGATCTGCAAAAATTGTTTGAACTGTATGAGTATAACAATGCCATCATTTTTGGCCATGCCAAAGATGGGAATATTCATTTTGTGGTTACTCAGTCCTTTAATACAAAAGCAGAAGTTACCCGCTATGATTTGTTTATGCGGGAGGTGATAGAACTGGTGGTAAAAAAATACGACGGCACATTAAAAGCGGAACACGGCACGGGCCGCAATATGGCGCCGTTTGTAGAAACAGAGTGGGGGCATGAAGCGTATGAAATCATGAAAAAAATAAAGCTGGCCGTTGACCCATTCCTGCTTTTAAATCCCGGCGTAATTATTAATGACGATAAAAATGCGCACATAAAAAACCTGAAAGAGTTACCCGCGGTGGAAGAAGAAGTAGACAAATGTATTGAATGCGGTTACTGCGAACATAAGTGCCCGAGCCGCGATATAACGGCTACACCAAGGCGCAGAATCGTAATAAGGAGAGCCTTAAAAAAACTACAGTCAGCTTGTGACACAGTCAATTATAACCTGTTGCTAAAACAATCGGAATATGATGTGATAGACACCTGTGCAGTAGACGGGTTATGTGCCACAGCGTGCCCGGTTGATATCAATACAGGTGACCTGGTGAAACGTTTACGGAGAGAGAATCACAGCGCTAAAGCAAACAGGGTGGCCTTGTTTGTTGCAAAGCATTTTAAGTTTACAGAAAGGTTGCTGCGTATGGCTTTAAAATCAGGCACAGGCATAAATCATCTGCTGGGAAAAAATACGCTCACAAAGCTAACGGGAGGAGTAAAAAAAATTTTTCCTGCAATGCCATTGTGGTCAGCGCAGATAAATGCTGCGCCAGATTTGAAGGTATTGAAAATGAATGTTCCTGTTACAGGCGCAGCAACTACTATTATATATTTTCCAAGTTGCATATCCAGGATGCTGGGGACTTACCAGGGAAAGGAAAAAAATATTTTGCAAACCTTTATCAGCGTTTGTTCTAAATCAGGTGTTGCAGTGAAGATGTTGGATAACGTAAGCGGCAGTTGCTGCAGCCAGATTTTTTCTTCCAAAGGTTTTAGCGCAGCAGCAGCATTTACGGCGAATGCCATTGCTGAAAACTTATATAAAAGCAGCGAAGGTGGTCGTTTTTCAATAGTTATTGATGTTAGTTCCTGCGCTTACACATTGCACCACATTCGCCCGTTGCTTTCAGAAGAAAACAAACAAAAATTCGATCAGCTCACCATTCTTGACAGTGTTGATTTTTTACACGGTATTATTTTACCCGTGGCGTTAGTGCAGCATAAGAAAGCGAACATATTGTTACACCCGGTTTGTTCTTTAGAAAAAATGAAAACCACCGCTAAATTTATACAAGTAGCCAAACACTTTGCTGCAACAGTAACAGTGCCTGAAAATACCGGTTGTTGTGGCATGGCAGGCGATCGCGGATTTTTATTTCCAGCTTTAACAGCCTCCGCGACCAACCATGAAGCCAGTGAAATACGGGCGCTGAAATTTGACGGATATTATTCAACTACCAAAACCTGTGAAATGGCGATGTCGGCTGCAGTAGACCAAAATTATGAATCCATTTTATACCTCGTGGACGAGGCGATCTGACCTACTTATGCAGTCAAAATTCCAATCAATTTTTTTTTATATTCTTGATAAAAAGGAACTGTTAACAGAACGCAAACAATCGTAAAATTACTACTGCTGGCATTGTTTTTTCTCATGCATTAATTCAACAAATTTAAATTGTGTATGAAAAAAATAATGAGTTATGCAGCAGCTTTGCTGTTAATGGTAGTTGCGTTTTCGGCCTGTAAAAAAAGCGATAACAATAACAATATACGGAGGCCTTCTGCGGGACTGATGGCGTTTAACCTGGCACCTGATAAAGATGCGGTAAATTTTGTTGTTTCTGGTAACAGGCTCACCAATGCACCCCTGAATTACAATGGATTCACCGGGGGATACCTGGCTGTTGGCGTTGGATCGCAGGAAGTGAAATCTGTAAATCCGGGAAATGATTCAACCCTGGCCACCAGCACTGGAAATTTTGTTGACAGTATGTATTATTCCGTTTTTACAGTGGGTAAAGATGGAAATTACCGCAACATATTGGTTAACGATTCTTTAAACAGTCTTACCGTTTCAACCGGCCAGGCATATGTGAGGTTTATTAATGCTATAGCAGATTCAGCCTATATGCCGATGGTTACTATTTCTTCCGGCGATAGCAACATCGTTAATGCCAATGCACGTTTTGGCACTATATCTCCTTTCACAAAAATACGTGCAGGAAATATAGATGTTAAAATCAGCAACGGTGATAGTGTTGCCGCAACCCGCACAATCGCAGTAGATGAGTCTAAAGTTTATACGGTTTTATTAACAGGCTTACGTGGCGCAACGGATACTACTAAATCTATCCAGGTAAAGTACATCAATAATGGAACGGTAAAATAATTTTGCTGTAATTAATAAAAAATAGCGCAGTTGGCTTCGTGAAAACGAGGCCAACTTTCGTACAAGGCGCTTAGTTTCAGGATAGACTTAACGTCCAATATCTTATTTGCTTTACGGAAGCTATGTGCTGCCAGCAGGCATTTTTATTTTTAACTGTACTGTAAACCGGCTTCCCTTTCCTGCCTGCGAATCTACTTTAATAGTACCACCGTGCTGCTGTATAATTTGCCTGGATAAACTAAGGCCGATGCCTGAACCATTTTCTTTAGTGGTAAAGAATGGAATAAAAATATCTTCCAGGGCTTCCGGTTCTATGCCGGGGCCATTATCTGTAACGTCAATAAAAACCCATTGATTTTGTGTATAGGTAGTAATGTGTATCAAGGCATCTTTCGTATGTTCCAGTGCTTCTTTTGCATTTTTTATTAAATTAATAAGTACCATGGAAAGTTGCTCCGGGTCAGCTTGCACCAATTCATCGCCGGCCTTGCTCTCAACAGAAAAAGATATATGGGCCGCAACCATTTCAGGCTGTAACAGATTCATGATCTGCAATATCAGCGGGGCTACTTGTACCTCTGCAAAAGAAGGCGAAGGAATGCTGGTAAAACTCCGGTAACCATCTACAAAATTGATCATACCGATGCCACGGCTTTCCAGGGTTTGCAGCGCTTCCTGCAAATCGCCTTTGGCGCCATTGTCGTCGGCCGTGGCGGGTAATTCTGTATCCACGATATGTTTCATAGTTCCAATCAGGGATAAGATAGGTGTAAGTGAATTCATAATTTCATGGCGCAGCACCCGCGTTAAATTTTGCCAGGCTTCCACTTCTTTTTGTTGCAATTCCGGCTGTATGTTTTGCAGCGAAACAAGGTTTTTTATCTGGCCGCCCAGCCGGATAGAAACAATGTTAACAGATACCTGTAAGCCGTTGGCGCCCTGATATAAAAAATGTTTATCGGTTGTGTCATGCAGCTTTTCTGCCAGTTCCGCATGATTGGTTTTTAACTCAGCAATATTTTTAAGGCGGTAAAAGCCCAGCAGCTTGCAGGCCGCGCCATTGCTGAGTTCTATGCGCCCGTATTGATCATACAACATCAAACCTGTTTGTACATTTTGAATAATCGTATTAACCAGGTGAAGGCTCGCTTCGTTCTCCGCCCTTATTTTTCTAAAGGCCTCCAGTACTTTATTAAACTGCTTGTTCAGGCCCTGGAAACTTTTGCCAAAAGTATTATCCGAGGAAAATTTGATGCTGAAATCATCATATTGAATAGAATCGAAAAAGCGGGCGAGTTTTCGGTTGGTAGCATTGGAATAATAATACAGATCAAAACCGCGGTAGACGATAACGCCAAACAGCAATGCACAACTAAGCCAGTATATCACTTCTGTTTTTGCCTGGAGCAATTGTGTCAAACAGTATGCAAGTCCGGCGGACAAAAGAATAATCAGCACAATGCGCCAGAGAAGTCCCAAAGAAAAGCGTTTGAAAATCATAATGGTCTAAATCTTTTATCACGTTGCCCGGTCTTGTGGACAGGGTACCAATGTTGCCAGCAGGTTGCTTTGTGCAATAAAGATATAAAGTTAAACCATACCCCCTCATTTTGATTTATAGGAGGCAATAGGTGCGGAAAGCACCCGCAGATCAGCTGTAAGAAATTTTAACTGGTAAAATAAACGGTCACTGAATACCTGGCTTTATTTGGAATGATTTTCAAAGCCTTCAAAAGCACCGGCCGTGGCATCAGATGCGGCTTCATTTAGTCCTTCCTCTTTACTAACTTTTTCATTTTCCTTTTTATTTTTTGCAGTGCTGTCCTCTTCCTTCAGGTCTTCATCCAACGGCAAGCCGGTATCTGCCGGTTGCTTTTGCTGATAAATTTCCTTCTTAATAAAAACTTCGCTTTGCGGAAGCTCAGCCGGTTGTATAGTCTTGTCCTTGTTGTCTTGTTTCATAATAAACATTTCACCTATTGCTGTAAATTCTATGCCAGAAAGCAATACTATTTTAAGACTGTTGCAGTCAGCTCCGGATAATTCCCGGCCTTGATGACTACGGGTTTACTTGTAAGGGTCGGTTCATGGGGGTGTTTAGTTGGTGGTTGACAGCCTCAAAATATCTACCTTAGCTTTTTAATAAAATGTACTTCAAAATGAAAAAATATTTTTGCCTTTTTGTGCTAAGTGGTATGCTCTTTACTGTAGCGGAAGCTCAGCAACCAGCCAATATTGCGGCGGTTTCTGCTAAAATAAATGGACATCCTGCCTGGATTATGCAGGGAAATATTTATGAGGTCAACATTCGCCAGTACACGCCCGAAGGAACTTTTAAGGCATTTGCAAAACATCTTGACAGGTTAAAGAAAATGGGTGTGCAAACACTCTGGTTTATGCCGCTCAATCCCATCAGTAAGGTAGACCGTAAAGGCACTCTTGGCAGTTATTACGCCGTGTCCGATTATACATCCATTAATCCTGAATTTGGCACCATCACCGATTGGAAGCAATTGGTTAATGCAATACACGTAAAGGGGATGAAAGTAATCATCGACTGGGTGCCCAATCATACAGGCGGCGATCATCACTGGTTAAAGGAGCAACCCGATTTTTTTGTAAAGGATGCCAATGGTAATGCGGCCATAGCGGTGGATTGGGCAGATACCAGGCAACTGGATTATAACAACCCGGTAATGCAGGATAGTATGATTGCATGTATGAAATATTGGCTTGCCAAAACAGGTATTGATGGATTTCGTTGTGATGTAGCCTGGAATGTGCCTGGTGCTTTCTGGAGCAAATGCATCAGCCAGTTAAAGAAGATTAACAATAATATTTTTATGCTGGCAGAAGGAGATAAACCCTATCTGAGCCGCAGTGGTTTTGATGCCGTGTATCCATGGGATATGTTTCACATGATGATTAAAGTGGCCGCCGGCGAACGGCCGGCCTTTGCACTGGATAGCGTAAAAAACTATGCTGACACTGCCTTTGCCAAAAATGAAATACAAATGTACTTTACCAGTAATCATGATGAGAACAGCTGGAACAAGGCAGATTATGGTGTATTTCCCGGTGCTGTACATGCTCCGTTTGCTGTGTTCACGCAAACGATGTACAACGGTGTTCCGGAAATTTACAGCGGGCAGGAAGAGCCTGTATTGCGACCGTTGGAATTCTTTGAAAAAGATCCAATCGTTTTTGACAAGTATCTGCGGGCACCTTTTTATAAAACCTTATTGAACCTCCGCAAAAATAATCCGGCTTTATCCGCCAATGCAGCTTTTAGAAAGATCAATGCAGGAGATGATAAAGCGCTTTATGCTTATGTACGGGAAAAGGGCAGTAACAAAGTGCTGGTGATTTTAAACCTTTCATCAACAGAGCAAACGGTAAGGGTGACAGATAAACGCTTGTTTGGAAAACCTTACAATGTATTCATGGGTATAAAGGAGCCGCTGAGTGGTAAAGATTGGAAGATAGAACCCTGGGGATACGCCGTATACACGTATAACTCCACAAACAGGTAACAGCAGCGGACAGTCTTTTTATTTGGGAAAAATCTATCATCAACTAACTATTACAGTATTTTAATGAATCCTGTGACTAAATTGACGCCGCTATAATTAATGCCTTTGTATGGTGTAGATTGCAGGCAGGCAAAACTCAAAGGGATCAATCAGGGGGTTTCTTCTGGTCTGCAATTTACAGCGGTTGTTTCCATAAATAATAAAACCTGTTTTACAATGAAAGGAAGAATACACCGGCTGTTTTTTGTGACTGTTTTTTTATCTGTTGTATTATTGGCCAAGGCGCAACCAAACGTACATCCTCAATCAGCAACGTACGAGTGGCCAACAGATGCGCTAGTAAAAGCAAAATTAGACAAGTGGCAGGACCAGAAATTTGGAATGCTCATCCACTGGGGATTGTATGCCGTGCCCGGTATCATTGAATCATGGTCTATCTGCAACGAGGACTGGATTGAGCGGGATAGTACGTCGCATTACGAAGAGTATAAAAGTTGGTACTGGGGCTTGCAAAAAGATTTTAACCCGGTAAAATTTGATCCTGATCAATGGGCAAAAGCAGGTAAAGACGCCGGGATGAAATATGTGGTATTTACCACCAAACACCATGATGGCTTCAACATGTTTGATACAAAACAAACAGATTTCAAAATATCCGCTGGTCCGTTTAAAGACAATCCCAAAGCCAACGTAGCTAAATTTGTTTTTGATGCTTTTCGCAGAAATGATTTTATGATCGGCGCTTATTTTTCCAAGCCCGACTGGCACTCTGAGAATTTCTGGTGGCCGAAATATGCAACGCCCGATAGAAACACGAATTATGATATCCGTAAGTTCCCCTGGCGGTGGAATAAATTTAAAGACTTTACTTATAACCAGATCGGCGAGCTCATGCACGACTATGGTTCTATGGATATTTTATGGCTCGATGGAGGCTGGGTTCGTCCGCTGGAAACGGTGAACGAAGAAGTACGCAGTTGGGGTGCAGCCATACCGGCATGGAGCCAGGACATCGACATGCCACGCATTGCTGCCATGGCAAGAACGGCACAGCCGGGCTTACTGATTGTTGACCGGACAGTTCATGGACCATACGAAAATTACCAGACACCTGAACAAAAAATTCCCGAAAAGCAATTGGATCATCCGTGGGAAAGTTGTTTGACGCTCGCCAATAACTGGGGCTATGTTCCGAACGACCAGTTTAAATCTTCTGAAAAAATTATTCATACGCTGATTGAAGTGGTAGCCAAGGGCGGAAGCTTATTATTAGGGGTTGGACCAAAACCTGACGGTACATTTCCAGACAGCGCTACGGAGCGACTGGAAGAAATAGGGAAGTGGATGAAAGTGAATGGCAGCGCTATTTATGCCACCCGCACAACTCCTTACTACAACGAGAAAAATATTTGGTTCACGAAAAGTAAAACAGGCAATACTCAATATGCCCTTGTTTGCCTGCAAAAAGGAACCCCCATTCCGGCCACTATACAATGGACAACCAACCTGCCGGCAAAAGGAAGCAAGATGAAATGGCTGCAAACCGGTGAGAGCGTGAAATGGGTAATAGCAAAAGGCGTAGTAAATGTGCTGGTGCCAAAATCGGTATATAAAAGTAAAAAAAACTATCCTGCACTGGCTTTTTCATTCACCGGCAGCAGAATGTAGACCATAGAGAATTAACCGCAATAAACAAGACAAGCGTTTGCATAATAAAACAGTGTAAGCATCCTTATCTTTAAAGATCAATTCCCTTCCATCTGAAAATGTTTTACAACTATTTTATAACTGCATACTAAAACAAAAAAAATGGCTGATACAGCAACCTTGAACACGCCTTCAACCAACCTTGCTACACCCGCAAAAAATAACGGTCCGATTATTATTATCGGCTCCCTGTTTTTTATTTTCGGGTTCATCACCTGGCTGAATTCCGTGCTGATACCTTACCTGAAAATTGCCTGCGAGCTCAATAATTTTGAGTCTTACCTGGTTGCATTCGCATTTTACATTTCTTATTTCGTAATGGCCATTCCATCTGCACGGGTGTTAAAGGCAACAGGTTTTAAAAGAGGAATGGCAGTGGGGTTGGGTGTTATGGCTGTAGGCGCTTTGATTTTTATTCCGGCCGCAATGACCAGGACATACAGTTTATTTTTGCTTGGTTTATTTGTTCAGGGTACCGGGCTCGCTGTTTTACAAACTGCCTCCAATCCGTACATCACCATCATTGGTCCAAGGGAAAGTGCTGCCAAAAGAATCAGCATTATGGGTATCTGTAACAAAGTGGCAGGTTCTATCGCACCCATTGTGTTAGGTGCCATCACATTAAAAAATGCGGATGTTTTAAAAGAACGTTTGCTAACCATGTCGGCTGCTGAAAAAGCGGTGCAATTAAATGAACTGGCAGGAAGGGTTATCATGCCATACATCTGCATTATCGTAGTGCTGGTAATTCTAGCCGTAGCAATTAACTTTTCTCACCTTCCTGAAATTGATACAGAACACGAAGATGAAGCGGTGGCCAAAGCCAACAGCGGCAAAACAAGTGTGTTCCAGTTTCCGCACCTTATGCTGGGTGTGCTGACGTTGTTTTTATATGTAGGCGCAGAAGTGCTGGCCGGTGATACCATCATCAGTTACGGGGCTTCGCAGGGCATAGCCTTATCAACAGCTAAGTTCTTTACCACCTGCACTTTAATCGCAATGATAGTTGGATACATTGTCGGTATCATCGCTATTCCAAAGTATTTAAAGCAAGGCATCGCATTAAAATTCTCTGCCATCATTGGGGTTGTATTTTCTATCATTGCGATACTCACAACGGGATATACTTCAGTATTATTTATAGCATTGCTGGGGTTGGCTAACTCCCTAATGTGGCCGGCAATATGGCCGCTGGCAATTGCAGATTTAGGCCGTTTTACAAAAGTAGGTTCCTCGTTGCTGATTATGGCCATTGCAGGGGGCGCGGTACTTCCATTAATCTATGGTCGGCTGGCAGATGTACTAAGTCCGCAGCATGCCTACGTCATCTTAATACCTATTTACCTGTTTATTTTATATTATGCAGCCATCGGCAGCAAAATCAGAAAATAATATACCTGTTGTATAATTTTGTACAATTCTTTTTTTCAAAATATCCATATGTTGTATCTATCCCGGTTCAACCCTGTTAAACAAAAAAAATATTTACCCCTGCTTTTGGCAACCTGTTTTTTTGTTGTCACCAGCAACGCACAACAACTTACCAAATACGTTGATCCTTTTATTGGCACCGGCGGCCACGGCCATACTTATCCGGGAGCATCGGTGCCATTTGGTATGGTACAGTTAAGTCCGGATAACGGCGAAAACGGCTGGGACTGGTGCAGCGGTTATCATTACAGCAGCGACAGCATCCAAGGATTCAGCCACACGCATTTAAGCGGCACAGGCATAGGTGACTGGTGCGATATTTCTGTAATGCCCGCCGCCAGCATCTTACAGCCCGGCGAATATTATAAAGCAAAATACAGTCATGCAAATGAAAAGGCAAGCCCCGGTTTTTACCAGGTAAAATTCGACAATGGCATACAGGCCGCTTTTACTGCAACCGAAAGATGCGGCCTGCATCAATATAGTTTTCCTGCCACAGCAACACCGGTACTGCGTTTCGATCTTGGCTTTCATATCAACTGGGATACACCCACCGGAACTTACATCAAACAACTCAATGATTCAACCATTGTTGGCTACCGTTTTTCAAAAGGCTGGGCCAATGTGCAGCGCATTTATTTTGCCGCACGCACTTCTGTTCCAGTAAAAGAATTGCTGTTGAGCGAAGCAACCGAATCTGTAAAAGGCAAAGAAACAAAAGGAACCATGAGCATTGCGCAACTGGTTTTTCAATCTTTAAAGGGCAAGCCGGTTTTATTGAAAGTGGCGCTTTCTTCTGTGAGCACAGATAAAGCCCTTGGTGCTTTGTCAGAAATTAAGGGATGGAATTTCAACAGTGTAAAAACGACAGCCGAAACAAAGTGGGAGAGCGAGCTTAAAAAATTACAGGTTAAGACAACAGATGAAAAACTGAAGAAGGTTTTTTATACTGCGTTATATCACACCTGTATGGCTCCGGTATTGTATTCAGATGCAGATGGAACTTACCAGAATGTAAAAGGAGAAGTGCTTAAAATGCAGCAGGGGCAACGGTATACAGAGTTTTCGTTGTGGGATACCTTCCGTGCAGAAGATCCCTTGTTCTCCCTTACGCAACCCAAACGCATCCCTGATTTCATTAATACAATGATGGTTTTTTATAAAGAAAACGGCCTGTTGCCTATCTGGGATTTAAGCACCTGGGAAACCAATACCATGACCGGCTACCATGCCATACCCGTATTGGCTGATGCCATCTTAAAAGACATCAAAGGCATCAACGCCGCTGAAATATTTGAGGCCATGAAAAAATCGGCCATGCAAAATATACGGGGTACAGATTTGTACCGCCAGTATGGTTATGTGCCGCAGGATAAATACGGCAGCAGCGTAACGGTAACGGTTGAGTACAGTTATGATGACTGGTGTATTGCACAGGTGGCAAAGAAATTAGGCAAAATAGCCGACTATGAAACCTTTATGAAAAGGTCGGCCTCCTGGAAAAATTTGTTTGATCCGGCCACCGGTTTTATTCGTGCAAAAAATGCAGACGGAACGTGGGTAACGCCTTTTGATCCTTACCTTTCAGAGCATGATGAAAAGAAAGCCATGTACACCGAAGGCAATGCCTGGCAGCACTCTTTCTTTGTGCCGCACGATGTAACAGGTCTTGCAAAAGCCCATGGCAGCACAGAAAAATTTATCCTTAAACTCGATTCTTTATTCACCGTTAGTTCAGAAATAAAAGGCGAAAATAAATCACCCGACGTGAGCGGATTGATTGGCCAGTACGCCCATGGCAACGAGCCAAGTCACCACATTGCTTACATGTACAGTTTTGTCGGCGATGCCTGGAAAACGCAGGAGCGGGTGAAGATGATTGTAGATTCTATGTACCGCGATCAGCCGGACGGTTATGCAGGCAATGAAGATTGCGGCCAGATGAGTGCCTGGGGCGTGTGGAGTATGATGGGCATTTATCCCGGCAACCCCAGCAGCGGACAGTATGTTTTTGGTACGCTCATGATGGACGAAGTGAAGATGCAGTTGCCGTCAGGTAAAACCATGTTGCTGCAGGCAAAGAACAGGTCGGCCAATAATTTTTACATTCAAAGCGTGCAGTTAAACGGCAAAGCTTACAACAAAACGTATATAGATCATGCTACTTTATTAAAGGGAGGTACGCTGGTTTTCACCATGGGGTCGGCACCCAATAAACAGTTTGGCAGTGCCCCTGAAACATGGCCTGCATCAGCATCGGGTGATAATTGATTGTATAATTTCCAGGACTGGAAGAGCTCTAATTTTGTTTGTTTAAGTAAATGTTTTTTTACCAGCAGTTGTTTTTCATAGCAGCATCCTTGTGTCACTCACTTGTACAAATAAAGCCATGAGCAACAACAAATGCAGTGGCTCAATAAATCAAAATGCTTCAGCAATTATAAAAACCAAAATAATTTTTTAATGAATAAATCAATCGTCGCTGCATGTTGCATATTGTTTTTTGTTGTTCAGCTAACAGCGCAGGATAAGTATGAATTAAACACCGGCTGGTTCTGTTCGCCTATCGCCGCAACCAAACAGGCAGGTACAGAAATTTCAAAGCCTTCCTTTGCCGTAAATGGCTGGTTGCCCGCTACAGTGCCTGGCACTGTGCTCACTACCATGCTGAATAATAAGCAGGTGCCCGATCCCTTTTATGGAATGAACAACCAGTACATTCCGGATATTTATCAAACTGGCCGCGACTACTATACCTACTGGTTTGTAAACAATTTTAAAGAAAAAGTAACCTCAGCAAATGAGCAGGTATGGTTAAACTTCAGGGGTGTAAATTATGGTTGTGATGTGTTTGTAAACGGCCACAAAGTGAATGAAAAAATGCACAAGGGCATGTACCTGCGGCAGACCTATAACATTACAGCCTACCTTTCAAAAGATGGTAATAACCGTTTGGCTGTGATCGTATATCCGCCGGATGTTGTAGGCAATCCCAACGGCGGCCAGGGCGGTGATGGCGAAATCGCCAGGAACGCAACCAACCAGTACACAGCGGGCTGGGACTGGATACAACCCATCCGGGACCGTAACACCGGCATCTGGGATAAAGTAACCATCAAAAAAACCATCAGCGTAAATCTCAAAAATTCAAACGTTGTAACGTTGGTGCCCGGTGTTCGTTTACCCGGATCTTCGCAGCAACCAGCCGTTATTAAAGTAAGTTCCGAAATTGAAAACCCGGGCAGCACATTGCTTGCGGGCACACTTCAATACACGCTCGATGGCAACATCATTAAAAAGGATATCACGCTTCAGCCAAAAGCAACTGCTGAATTTCAACTGCCGGATTACACTTTAAAGAATCCTAAATTATGGTGGCCCAACGGCTACGGCGATCAGCCCCTTTATAAGATTCAGGTACAATTTACCAGCAAGTCAAAAGCCTTGCTGGATAAGGAAGACATCAGCTTTGGTGTACGTGAAATTCAGACAGGATGGAATGCACATACCGGTAGCAGGGAAACAACCGTGAATGGTCAAAAGATATTTATTAGAGGGGGCAACTGGATAGTATCTGATGCCATGATGCGTTTTACAAAAGAGCGCTATGATGCGGAGATACATTTTCACCGCGATATGAATTTAAACCTCATCCGCATTTGGGGAGGTTCATTAACGGAGCGTCCCGAGTTTTACGAAGCCTGTGATAAATACGGCATGCTTGTGTTTCAGGATTTCTGGTTTTCGGGCGACTGCAATGGCAGGTGGCTTGACCCGATGAAGAAGGAAGATCAATGGACACGCCGCCAGTACCCGGATGATCATGCGCTCGTTCTTGAATCACTTGCAGATCAGATAAAGATGATCCGCAGTCATCCTTCACTGGCATTTTATTGCGGGGGAAACGAGATCACGCCACCGGAAGATATTTTCAAAGCGTTGAAAGATTCCATCTTGCCAAAGCTCGACCGCATCCGTTATTTTTATGATTATTCCAACAGCGACAGCATGTCGGCCAATACGCTTGGAGGTAATGGCGACGGACCATACGGCGTTCAGAACATCAATACATTCTGGGGTTTTAAAACCTTTCCGTTTAACAGCGAAGTTGGGTCTGTTGGGGTAGGTGATTACGAATCCCTTGAAAGATTTCTGCCAAAAGAAAACATGGTAGCGCCGCAATACCCGGGCAAGCCTGATTCCGTTTGGGACTACCATAAATACATTGGCTACGATCAGTTTATTGCTCCATACGGAGCAGTGAAAGATGTGCGTGATTTTGGCTTAAAAGCACAGTTGGTTAATTACGATCAGTACCGTGGTTTAATAGAAGGATTTTCAGCGCACATGTGGGATTGGTACACGGGTGTTATCATCTGGAAAACGCAAAATCCCTGGACAGCTTTACGTGGGCAGATGTACGATTATTACCTTGACCCCAACGCCTGTTTGTATGGATTAAAAACGGCTGGGGAACAGGTACATGTGATGTACAATCCTGTCACCGGTATGGTGATGATTGAGAACAATGGCTTTAAAATAGTCCGCGACCTGATGCTGGAAATTAAGACCTACAACATGGAAGGAAAAGGCAATTTGCTAACGCAGGTATTTGCTGAAGCACAGCCAACATCGGTTAAAAATTATATTCCAATCAAAGAAACCATTGACGGTTTGCGTAAAGAGAAAGGCATGTTTTTATCACTGCGATTGCTGGATAAAAACCAGCAAATTGTCAGCGATAATTTTTACTGGCTGCCCAACAATGAAGAAAAATATTCAGGATTGCAGCAGATAAAACCCGCAGCAGCAACCATCGACGCAAAGCAACAGGGAGCTGATAAAATCGCAGTCACCATCAGCAATCCGGCTAACGGGCCAGTCTCATTCTTTAACCGTATTTCACTGGTAAATCCTGCCACTAAAAAAAGAATACTCCCAGTATTTTACAGCGATAATTATATATCTGTTTTGCCCGGCGAAACAAAAACCATTACGCTGGAATACACGTCCAGTGCATCAAATGCCAATCCACAGGTTTCATTGCAGGGTTGGAATACAGCGGAACAGCTGGTTGATGTGAAATAGACAAGGCAATTCTAAAATAGTATAAAATGTATTCATGAAGCTCATAAAACCGTTAGCAGGCATTGCGATAGCACTTGTTTTTTGTAACAGCTCCAATGCGCAAACTCCTTTATTCAGGAATGAAAAAGCACCGAAGGAAGCAAGGGTAAAAGACTTGTTGCATGCACTCACGTTGCCGGAAAAAATTGCCATGCTTGGCAATACAAGCCCTGCTGTCGACAGGTTGAAAATACCCGCCTACAACTGGTGGAACGAATCGTTGCATGGTCTTGCAAGAGCGGGCGAAGCCACGGTATTTCCTCAGGCCATTGGTATGGCAGCCACCTTCAATGATGAGTTATTAAAAGAAGAAGCAGGCGTGATTTCAACAGAAGCCAGGGCCAAGTATAACCTGGCTGCAAAAATGAACCGTCATCTTTGGTACATGGGCCTTACCTTCTGGTCGCCCAACATCAATATTTTTCGTGATCCACGCTGGGGCAGGGGGCAGGAAACTTACGGAGAAGATCCATTGCTGACGTCAAAAATGGGTACTGCTTATGTAACCGGCCTGCAGGGAAATGATGCGAATTATTTGAAAGTTGCGGCTTGCGCCAAGCACCTTGCAGTACACAGCGGCCCGGAAGTGGATCGTCATAATTTTGACGCCATTGTTGATGAAAAAGACCTTCGGGAAACCTATTTATATTCTTTTAAAAAACTGGTAGATGCCAATGTGGAAGCCGTGATGTGCGCTTATAACCGTGTTAACGGTGAGCCTTGCTGCACGGGTAAAACATTGATCACGGATATTGTAAAAAATGAGTGGCGCTTCAAAGGACACATGGTGACCGATTGTGGTGCTTTGTCAGATATCATCAATATCCCCGGGGTAAAAACTACCAAAGAAGAACTGGCCGCTGCAGCAATCAAAGCGGGTATTAACCTGGAGTGCGGCGGCATTTTGCAGCAGGATGTGATGGGCGCCATTAACAAAGGCCTTTTAACAGAAGCCAATGTAGACACAGCCCTCAGCGGCATCCTGCGCACGCAGATGAAACTGGGAATGTTTGATAATGATGCCTCGGGCAATCCTTATAGCAAGTTCGCAGAAGACAGTGTGCACAATGATTACCACGTGGCCTTATCCCGCAAAGCGGCCCAACAAAGTTTGGTGTTGCTTAAAAACAATGGCGTATTGCCATTGTCAAAAGATAAGTATGAATCCATTTTGGTAACGGGCGCCAACTCGGCTTCGCTTGAAGCAATGGTAGGCAATTACCACGGCATGTCGGGTAACATTGTAACTGTCGCAGAGGGTATAACAAAAGCCGCAGGACCAGCCACGGTAGTGCAATACGACCAGGGAAGTGATTACACTGACACCACGCATTTTGGCGGTATTTGGGTTTCGCAAAACAGCGATATTACGATTGCGGTGGTAGGCTTAACGCCGCTGCTGGAGGGCGAAGAAGGCGATGCATTTTTATCTGCTTCAGGCGGCGACAGGGCCAGCATGAGTTTGCCTGCAGCACACTTAGCTTTTTTAAAAAAACTAAGAACAGCTTCCAAAAAGCCAATTGTTGTTGTGGTGAATGCAGGAAGCGCTGTGGACATCACTGCCATCAATGATTACGCTGATGCGATCATACTCGCCTGGTATCCGGGTGAGCAGGGTGGCGCTGCTTTGGCGGATGTATTGTTCGGGAATGTAAATCCATCCGGAAGATTGCCACTTACCTTTTATCAATCGCTGAACGATCTGCCCAACTATAAAGATTATGCCATGAAAGGGCGCACTTATCGCTACTTTAACGGCCCTGTTCAATATCCTTTCGGATATGGATTAAGTTACACCAGTTTCGACTACAAATGGAAGCAGGGGCCAATGGCTGCTTATAAAGTAACGGACAGCATTCGGGTAGCCGTTGATGTCAACAACACAGGCAGTTTTGATGGGGATGATGTGGTGCAGGTGTACATGGAATATCCAAACCTGGAAAGAATGCCGGTAAAAGAATTGAAAGCGTTTAAAAGGGTTACGGTTGCCAGGGGAAGTTCAGCAACAGCAGACATAAAAATCCCGGTTTCAGATTTACAAAAATGGGATTTAAAGGAACATAAATGGAAGCTCAATAAAGGCACGTATACCATCTGTATCGGCAAAAATTCCAGCGACTTTATTTTAAAGAAAAGCTTTACGGTTAAATAAATATTTATTGGTAATTAATACAATGCCCTATTGTTATGCTAAGGCCTTTTCCCGGTAAGCCTTTGGTGACAACCCGGTTGATTTTTTAAAAAATTTGTTGAAATTGGACAGCGTTCTGTAGCCACAATTGAAGGCTACTTCTGACACATTGTAACTGGATTCAGTAAGTATTTTGCAGGCATTTGAAATCCTTATTTCGTTAAGGTAAGAGAAGAAACAGAGTTTTGTTTTTTGTTTAAACATTCTGCAAAAGGCGGGCGGTGTAAGGTTAGCTACTTTGGCGATAGCTTCAAGAGTAATGTCTTCGCTAAAATTTGCACTTACATAGTTAAAAACCTTCGTTAACCTGTCAGCGGTATTATCACTTAATTTGCTATCATACCCTTCACAAACAAAATAGTCCAGTTCATCAGACATAGAGAGGATGTGAAGAATTTCGATCAATCCAATAATACGTTCAAAGTCTTTTTTGTTTAGAAGCGCATTGATTTTTTTTGCCACAAACTTGTTGGTTTTACCCATCACTTTAATTCCGCGGCTGGCTTTTTTTATCAGCGTATTAATTTTGCTGCATTCTCTTAAATTGTAAAAACCATTGGAAAAAACGTCTTTATTAAAATAAGCTACCACAGCATGCGATAACCCCTCTGTTGAATGTTTCGAAAACTCTTCATCGTTGATGATTTCATGCGGTAAATCTGAGCCTATAAAAAAAATATCACCGCTGTAGAACGTATCCAGCTTATCGCCAATAATTCTTTTACCTTTTCCATTTTTAATGTAGATAAGTTCAAGCTCTGGATGGTAGTGAAATTTGGAATCAAAATATGGAAATTTCCTTTCCATGATGGCAATCTGCCTGTCGAGCGCATTGGATATTTCTGATTTAAAAGCCCGCATTGAAAAAAATTTTGGTATGCTGGAAAAGTTATTTGCTGCCCAGATTATTACTATTTAGTTGGTAGAAAAATACCAATATCGTTAAGAATTCCAGTGATGATATTATTTATGCCAAATAAATATTTTTTTAGCTAAAAATACATCTAAAGTTTTAAAATTGTTAACTAAGTTACAAAAACATTTTAAAAAATTTGTGAAAGTCGATATCTTTATCAAGGGAATTAAAGAATTTTGAAATAAACTATATATTATAAAAATGGGGCATTCAAGAAATAAGGCCACTTGTTAATATAGTACTTGTTGCTCAAAATTTTGACCTCTCATCAAAAATTGTTATCCTTTAAAATGACAAAGTACTTCTTAACCACTGCGTTTTGTTTTACTGCCTTTTGTAGCATTTTTGGCCAAGCCAGGTGGCGGGTCCTGTTAAGTGAAATGATTGTTCAAAATCCGGTCTTTCAGGAGTGCCACGCTTCGACAATCGCGGAAGTAGCTCCCGGCAAATTGATGGCTTCATTTTTTGCGGGAACCGGCGAAGGAGAAAAAGATGTTGCCATCTGGCTCGCCACTTGCGATCATGGTAAATGGACTACGCCTGCAGTCATAGCTGATGGCATTATCAATGATACCCTGCGTTACCCCTGCTGGAACCCGGTTTTATTCAAAAGCAAAGACGGCAAACTTTTTTTATTTTATAAGGAAGGCCCCAGGCCGTTCAATTGGTGGGGCATGGTAAAAACATCGGATGATAACGGCGTAACATGGAGTTTGCCGGAGCGGCTTGCAACCGGAATATTGGGGCCAATAAAAAATAAACCGGTGCAGATGGTGGATGGCACGATATTCTCACCATCAAGCAAAGAAGAAAATGATGTATGGAAAGTGTACATCGAAAAGTCAACTGACAAAGGCAATAGCTGGCAGTTGATTCCTGTGGACACGGGTAATGCATTCAGGGTAATTCAGCCAACTATTTTATTGTATCCGCATCAACGCCTGCAGATGCTTTGCAGAAGTAACCAGGATAAAATAGTACAGTCCTGGTCAAATAATAACGGACAAACATGGAGTAAATTTTCGCTTACGCAGCTGCCAAATCCTAATTCAGGTATTGATGCTGTTACCTTAAAAGGCGGCGTGCAGATGCTTGTATACAATCCTGCAACCAAAGGAAAAGAGTGGTCAAATGGTCGTCAAAAACTGCATGTAGCTATATCAAAAGATGGGCTGAATTGGAAAGATATTATTGTGCTTGAAAATGGCACAAGCGAAGAGTTTAGTTATCCAGCTATTATAGAAACAACTGATGGAAAGGTGCACATTACTTACACATACGATAGGAAAAATATTAAGCATGTTGTGCTTGCGTATAAGTAAGCTGTTTATTATTGATGGGGCACAAGAAGTAACGCGCTACCAGGCGAACTTGATTAAAGTGTTGCTGGTAGTGCAACAGGTGGCGTTCAATGTTAATATTTTGTCAGCTAGCGATAATATTGAAGCGACGATTATTAACACCAATTGTCATCTTTACCATTTACAACAGTTGGCCTGGTGATAAGCAGTTTTTGTGTGATAAATCATGCAGGTAACAAAAGGGGTTTAGTAGCTATGCTGTATAATTATCATCACAATCGCAGGAGTTGTATCCTGGTTTGTATGAATTTAAAGATTGAACTAATAAAAAAAACAAGACATTTTAGAATTATGAAATCATTTCTTTTTCTCACAATTTGGATCATTGCAGGCCTGGTAGGTTTTGCACAGCCGGTAAGCATTATTCCACAACCAGTAAGTGTTAAACAAACGGGGGGCAAGTTTATCATAAATGCAAAAACTGTTATTGTAGCTAAAGACGCTGAAGAAGAAAAGGCAGCTGATTTCTTTACTACTTATTTGCAGAGTGTGTATGGATTTACCTTAGGAAAAAGCAACAGTGCGCAACATAATTACATAAGGCTTAATACCAGGAAATTTATCCAAAAACCGTCATCTGATGCTTATACTCTAATGGTTACATCTTCCGGTGTAACCATTACAGGTGATACTTATCCCGGCACTTTTTACGGTATTCAGAGCCTCATTCAATTACTGCCTGTCGCAAAGAGTAACGCATTAACTATTCCGGCTGTTACCATTGCTGATGCGCCGCGATTCAATTACAGGGGAATGATGCTGGATGTGGGTCGTCACTTTTTTCCTTTACCAGTTGTAAAAAAATATATTGATTATATCGCCCTGCATAAAATGAATTATTTCCACTGGCATCTTACGGATGACCAGGGCTGGAGAATTGAAATAAAAAAATACCCGTTGTTAACACAAGTGGGCAGCACCCGCAACAACACCATCATTGGCCATTTCCCGGGTACAGGAAATGATAATACACCACATGGAGGATTTTACACCCAGGATGAAATAAGAGAAGTAGTTAAATATGCCGCAGACAGGTTTATAACTGTTGTGCCTGAAATTGAAATGCCCGGCCATGCAGAAGCTGCGCTAACGTCCTACAACTGGCTGGGGTGCCCTGGCACTGGCCCCTACAAAGTGGAGGGTACCTGGGGTGTGTTTGACAATGTTTTTTGTGCCGGCAAAGATTCGACTTTTCAATTTTTGCAGGATATAATAGATGAAGTGCTGCAATTGTTTCCTTCACCTTACATACATGTAGGTGGCGATGAGTGCCCGAAAACCAACTGGAAAAAATGCCCGCTTTGCCAGGCAAGAATAAAAGCAGAGGGTTTAAAAGATGAGCATGGATTGCAGAGTTATTTTGTACAGAGAATGGAGAAATATATCAACGGCAAAGGACGTAAAATTATTGGTTGGGATGAAATTCTGGAAGGAGGATTAGCTCCCAATGCAACTGTAATGAGCTGGCGTGGAGAGGAGGGAGGCATTGATGCGGCCAAACAAAATCATGATGTTATTATGACGCCGGGCGGATGGGTTTACTTTGATCATGCACAGGTTGAAAAAGATGATTCACTTACCATCGGAGGTTTTTTGCCACTGGGAAAAGTATACGGATATGAGCCGATTCCAAAAGAATTAAATGCGGAGCAGGCCAAACACGTTCTGGGCGGCCAGGCCAATTTATGGACAGAATATATTACCAATCTGCCAAAAATTGAATACATGATTTTCCCTCGCATGAGTGCGTTGAGTGAAGTGCTTTGGAGTCCCAAAAATCAGCGGAACTGGAAGTTGTTTTTGCCACGTTTACAGCAACAATATAAAAGATATGATTTATGGAAAAGCAATTTTAGTAAAGCTATAATCGCAGAAGTTAAAGTTGCGCCCAAAAAAGTCATCAGTAAAAAGAAGTGATTTTGACAATGCTATGCCAGTGAAAAAACAGGCTGTTATTTGCAACAGCATTCAAAAAGATCATTCTAAAGTTTTTTAATTGATGGAATCAGAAACACTCATACAACCAAAGATGTTGTCGCACGAAAAAGTGCCAGTCGTAATTTATAAAAACTCCCGTGAGGCTTCCAAAATAGTGGCGCGGGAAATTGCGGATTTTATCATCGCATGTCAGCAAAATGGCAAACGTGCGGTGCTTGGTTTGGCAACCGGCTCAACCCCCAAAACAGTATATGCTGAATTAGTAACACTGCATCGCATAGAAGGACTGAGTTTTAAAAATGTGATCAGTTTTAACCTGGATGAGTACTACACGCTGCCTCCTGATGCGATCCAAAGCTACCGCCGGTTTATGAATGAAAACCTGTTTGATCATATCGATATCCTGCCTGAAAATTGTTATATACCCGACGGCACGGTACCACAGGAACTGTTAAAGACCTACTGTACCGAATATGAAAATAAAATTGCGGAGGCAGGTGGTATCGATATCCAGCTGCTGGGTATTGGCAGCAATGGACATATTGGGTTTAATGAACCCGGCTCACATGTAAGTTCACCTACAAGGCTCATTACACTCGACCTGAGTACAAGAGCAGATGCCGCATCTGACTTTGGAGGCATCGCCAATGTTCCCAAAAAAGCCATCACCATGGGCGTTGGTACCATCTTAAAAGCCAGAAGAATTATACTGCTTGTATGGGGTGAACGCAAAGCAGATATTTTAAAGAAGGCGGTTGAAGGGCCCGTTACAGAATTTGTGCCGGCCTCTTACCTGCAGGGTCATCCGAATACACTTTTTGTTACGGAACAATCGGCGGCTGCAGCTTTAACACGCCGCAGATCCCCCTGGTTAACTGAAAATGTTGTTTGGGATACGGCGATGATTAAAAAAGCGGTTACCAGTTTGGCCCTAATGGTAAAGAAGCCCATTCTTAAGTTAACAGACAATGACTATAATGAAAACGGCCTGAGTGACCTGCTGGCTATGTACGGACAGGCGTACGATATCAACATAAAAGTTTTCAACTGGTTGCAGTATACCATTACAGGATGGCCGGGCGGTAAACCCAATGCTGATGATACCAACAGACCCGAAAGAGCCAATCCTGCAAAAAAACGAGTGCTGATTTTTAGTCCTCACCCGGATGATGATATCATTTCGATGGGTGGCACTTTTCAGCGGCTTGTTGATCAGGGGCATGAAGTACATGTGGCGTATCAAACTTCCGGGAATATCGCAGTCGCTGATGATGAAGCATTGCGGTTTACAGAATTTGTTATCGACTTTAATGAAAAATTTTCAATTGAAAATGAGGGTACCAATGCTATTTACAAAAAGGCACTGGCTTTTTTAAAGGTGAAAGAAAGTGGCGAAAAAGATATTGAAGAAGTACGGTATGTAAAAGGGTTGATCCGGCGTGGCGAAGCAAGAAATACCTGCCGCTTTGTTGGTATTCCGGCCGACTGCATTCATTTTCTTGATCTTCCTTTTTATGAAACCGGGCTGGTTGAAAAAAGCCCCTTGTCGCAAAAAGATTATGCCATCGTACAACAGGTAATTCAACAGGTGCAGCCGCACCAGTTGTATGCAGCCGGCGATCTGGCAGATCCGCATGGTACACACAAGGTTTGCCTGGATGCCATTTTTGAAGCGGTACATTTATTGAAGAACGAAGCCTTTATGAAAGATTGCTGGGTATGGTTGTATAAAGGGGCATGGGCCGAATGGGATATCGATATGATAGAAATGGCAGTTCCTATGAGTCCGGACCAGGTGCTTAAAAAAAGGCTGGGAATTTTTAAACATCAATCCCAGAAAGATGGAGTGGTTTACCAGGGCACTGACTCCCGGGAGTTCTGGCAAAGAGCAGAAGAAAGAAACAAGGCAACAGCTGACCTGTATAACAAATTAGGCCTTGCAGAATATGCGGCAATGGAGGCATTTGTGCGATGGCATTTTTAACAAACCAATCACATAAAACATTTGCCAGCGCAAGCAGCCTTCTAACGTTAAAAAGCATCATGTATTAATAGCAACTTAAACTGGATAGTTCAACTTCTTTTGTATAGTTCCCGTTTGATGAAGGGATTTTTTTATTAACCAAAAACTAAAATTGTAATGAGAAAATTACGCATTTTAACCGCCTTGCTACTGCTAAGTTCAGTAGTGATGGCACAAAGCCGGCAACTAACCGGTACTGTTACAGATTCTAAATCTGGCAGCGGCTTACCGGCTGCCACAATTGGTGTAAAAGGCAAAACTGCCAAGACCGCTGCTGGTCCTGATGGCTCTTTTTCACTCACTGTTCCTGCCGGTAATATTTCCCTGGAGGTTACTTCTGTTGGCTATGTTACTAAAACCATTTTGGTGGAAGGTGACAAAAGCAATATTACAGTTGTATTGGACCAGGCTTCTGCAGACATGTCCGAAGTAGTGGTAACTGCCTTGGGTATCAGCAAACAAACAAGGAAAGTAGGGTATGCTGTATCGACAGTTGGTGGCGACCAGATGTCCAAAGCAAGGGAAAACAACGTAGCACTGGGGTTAGCAGGACAGGTTGCCGGTTTAAATGTTCATGGCACCAATGGTGGTCCTGGAGGTTCTGCCCGTATTCTATTGAGAGGTATTTCAAGTATCACAGGTGGCGGCGCTCCCTTGTTTGTGATCAACGGAGTACCGATGGATAATAGCCAGCGTGGTAGCGCAGGTGAATGGGGTGGTTCTGATAACGGTGACGGTATCGGAAATATAAACCCGGATGATATAGAAAGCATGACCGTGTTGAAAGGTCTTGCTGCTTCTGCCTTATATGGATCAAGGGCCGCTAATGGTGTAATTCTAATTACTACCAAAACTGGTAAAAAAGGAACGGCCAACATTGAATACAATGCCAACTACGTTGCAGAAAAAGCAATCAACAGCACCGATTATCAATATGTATACGGACAGGGAACAGGTGGTTTAAAACCATCCAGCGCCAGTTCTGCACAATCTACAGCACGTTTTGCATGGGGTGCTAAAATGGACGGATCGCAGGTGATTGGCCTTGACGGTAAAAACTACGCATACTCTCCTTACAAAAATAACATTGCTGATTTCTACAGATGGGGACCATCTTTTACCAACACAGTGTCTGTAAACGGTGGTGGTGATAAAGGTACTTATCGTTTGTCTGCATCTAACCTTAGTAATACTGCAATTGTAAGAGGCAGTGGGCTTGACAGGAAGACATTAAACTTCAGTATGGATCAGAAAGTAACTGATAAATTGTCTGTCACAGTAATGGCTAATTACATCGATCAGCTTGCAAAAAATCCTCCGCAATTAAGTGACGGTCCGGGTAACCCAAACAACGGTTTGTTCCTGGCTCCCAATATTAAAGAATCAATTTTGTCTCCCGGTTATGATGCCAATGGAAGGGAAATAGTATTCAGTGATGATAACTATGTAACCAATCCTTATTTTGCGGTGAACAAATGGATCAACGACGTAAGCCGTAAAAGACTGATTACTGCAGTTTCTGCAAAGTACAATTTTACAAGCTGGTTGTATGCTATGGGCCGCATCGGATATGATAATGAAGACGACCGCGTGTTGGGTGTTACTCCATCAGGTACTGACTATTCTTATAACTCCGCAGGTCAGTCAGGAGGCATTGGTCTTTCCACCTCGCAAACATCTGAATTAAACCTGGATGCATTGATAGGAGTTACCCACAAAATTACAAGTGATATCAACCTGGACGCTACATTGGGTGCCAATGCAAGAACCAATAAAAGCGAAGGTTTAAATATCAATGGCGGACCATTTGTATTACCAGGATTGTATACTCCGGGTAACGTATTAAACTACGGAAGAGGATATAGCTACAATGAAAGAAAAGTACATTCAGGATTTTATTCTATGGACTTTAGCTATAAAACATTCTTTAGCATTGGTACTACAGGCAGATATGATGCCTTCTCTACACTATATAACTCAGGTATTCCAAAAGGCGACCGCAATATATTTACACCGTCTGTGTCTGCCAGCTTAATATTCTCACAGTTAATAGATGTACCTAAACTTAGCTTTGGTAAACTTCGTGCTTCTTATGCAAAAACCAGTGGAGAACCAGCTACGCCTTACCAAACTGCTGTTTATTATAATGTTGGTGGAGCAATCAATGGCACTTCTACAGGAAGTTTCGACGGAACACTTCCTAACCTGTTCCTGAAACCATATACCCTTACAGAATTTGAAGTTGGTACAGAATTGAAGTTCCTTAGCAACCGCTTAGGATTTGATATTGCTTATTTTAACCGTAAATCATCTAATGAAATTATGAATGCCAACCTTAGCTGGGCAACCGGATATTCTGGTTCAGTAATTTCAAATGGTAGCATCCAAACTAAAGGGCTTGAAGTGATGGTGACTGGCAATATTGTTAAGCAAAAGAATTTTAACTGGAATGCAAGCCTTAACCTTACCTCTGTTAGCAATAAGGTGCTGAAAACAGATGCAGCGGGCAACCAGCTTGGCTTGGGCACATACAGACCTTTGAATGCAAATACAGCTTATGTGATAGGTTTGAGCGGACCACAGGTTATGGCTCATGATTACACTTATAACGACAAAGGACAAATTGTTGTTGACGGAAGTGGCTTACCGGTACAGGGAGGCCTTATAGCAATGGGATCAGTTTTACCTAATTTGTACGGTGGTTTTAAAAATGATTTCAATTACAAAAACTTTGATTTATCATTTTTAATTGACTACAATTATGGTAATAAAGTACTGTCTGCGACTAAGAACTATGCCCTGGTAAGAGGCTTGGATAAAGCAACTTTGGTTGGAAGAGAAACAGGTATTAAGGTTAACGGTGTATTGGCCGACGGAACAGCTAACGGTGTTACGGCAACTGCAGAATCGTACTATCAAAGGTTAGCGCAAATTTCAAGAGGCAACGTATTAAATGGTGATTATATTAAACTACGCCAGGTTACACTTGGTTATACTATTTCTGAAAAAGCATTGGCAGGATTACCTTTATTTAGCTCTATCCAGATTTCTTTTGTTGCACGTAATCTTTTCACTTTCCTTAAGAATACAGATAACATTGATCCGGAAGCGGGCTTCTCTTCAACTATCCGCTATGCAGGTATTGAAGGCACCAGTCTTCCTTCAACCAGGTCTTTTGGTATCAATGCTAATTTCAAATTCAAAAAATAACCAGACATGAAAAAAACTATTTTAAATATGGGTCTTTTTGCAGCCGTTTTTATAACGAGCTGTACAAAAAACTTCGATGATGTCAATACCGATCCTACCAAGGCTTCGGCAGCTAATTTCGATGCTAACCTTTTATTGCCATCAGGGCAGTTAGGATATGTAGACGCAATTTCCGGCTACAACGGGCCGATACTTTTTCAAAGTATGTGGACACAAACTTTTGCTTCGGCCATTTACCCGGGCTATTATAGCGGTGGTGATAAATACGTGCAGGGAGGCAGTTTCTTAAACTACCAGGGACGTACCTGGGATGCCGGCTACAGATCTGCCAGCTATCTGCGTGAGATACAGAACTTAACCAAAGATAAACCTGAATTAAGTAATGTAAGTGGCATTTCCGTTATCTGCGAAGTACTTAATATTGAAGCTGTAACGGATGTTTACGGTGACGTGCCATACTCACAGGCACTTAGCGCAAAGTCTGGTATTTCTCAACCAGTGTACGACAAGCAACAGGATGTTTACAACCTGATGTTTGCTAAACTGGACAGTGTTTTACCTACACTGGACGCAGCCAAAGCTATTCCAACAAATGACGTATTTCCCTACAAAGGCAACATTGCGCAATGGAAAAAATTTGGTTATTCTTTGATGCTGCGCATGGCTATGCGCTTAACCAAAGTGGATCCAGCTACGGCACAGAAGTATGCTGAAAAAGCGTATGCCGGCGGCGTTTTTGCAAGCAATGCAGATAATGCTTATGTTGTATTCGACAACTCTCATGGTTTTAGCAACGCCAACTCGCGTTCCCTGACAACTGCAGAAGATTATTCTGAAGTTAAGTGGGGTAAAGTGCTGGTTGATTATTTAAAATCAACTGCTGATCCAAGATTGGGAGTGATTTCAGAGGTACCAATGCCAGGTAAAGCCAATGCTGCCAATGAGAGTCTTGCAGGCGTTTCAACTCCAGCTTTACAGCAAGGTATGCCTAATGGCTACGATCAAAATGGTGGCGCAACTGACATTACACATGCACCTGGTTTTCCCGGAGCTACCGGAACCGGAGATGATATCAATGTTACTGGCGGGTATTCACGTCCCACCACTGCTGTATACCTGGATTTGAATGCACCTACTTTCGTTTTAACCTATGCACAGACAGAATTTTTATTAGCTGAAGCTGCTGTAAGGGGATGGAATGTAGGCGCAACAGCTGCTGCTCACTATGCAAACGGTTTAGCTGCTGCTATCCAGACTTACGGTCAGATTAACGCAAAAGGCGCTATCGCTGCCGGCACTGCAACAGCTTATGCTGCTGCAAATCCGCTGGACGTTTCTTCTGTTGAAAATTCCTTAAAGCAAATCAACACCCAATACTGGGTACTTGCAGGCACCATCTTTGATTTTGACGAAGCATGGAGCAACTGGAGAAGATCTGGTTATCCCGTTTTAACACCGGTAAATTACGCCGGTAATTTTACAGGAGGTACTATTCCAAGAAGACAAGCTTATCCAACAAGCGAAGCTTCTAATAATCCTGCAAACTACAAGTCAGCCGTAACCGGATTGTCAGGTGGTGATACTTATGCCGGACGTGTTTGGTGGGATAAATAAGTATTTTATTAATCAAAATAAAGACAGTTTTAGTAGGTCAAATTAACGCCACAGGGCCATCATTTTGATGGTCTTGTGGTTTAATTTTTTATGGAAGCTCTGCCCTTAAAATTTAAATGACTTTCCGGTGGTTGTACAATTGAAGCCCCCGATACAGCAGCCATAAAAATTAAGCAAACTTTATCAACTAATTTAAGCGCATCCCGGCAATAAATCTTTCTTTAGAATAACTTTAGGTATGAGATTTTATATTACTACTGCAACCTTATTATTATTATTATTTGCTATACCGGCTATTGCACAGCAAAAGCTTTTTCAACTGTTGCCTCCCGGCCAAACCAATATACACTTCAGCAACGATATCAGCGAATCGGAAAGCCTGAATGTATTATCATACGAATATTTTTATAATGGCGGGGGTGTGGCCGTTGGTGATATTAACAACGACGGGCTGCCCGATCTTTTTTTTACAGGCAATATGAAGCCCAATAAATTATACCTTAACCTGGGTAATATGCAATTTAAAGACATCACCAAAGATGCCTGTAGCGAATTACCCGGCCGGGCCGGGGGATGGAAAACAGGCGTTACGATGGCTGATGTAAACGGAGACGGGTTAATGGATATTTATGTATGTTATTCTGGCAAAGTGGGGGAGGAACTGAGAAGAAACCAACTCTTCATCAATAAAGGAAATTTAAAATTTACAGAAGAGGCGAAAGCTTATGGATTAGATGACAAAAGTTATAGTACGCAGGCTGCTTTTTTTGACTATGATAATGATGGCGACCTGGATATGTTTTTGCTGAACCACAGCACTAAAAAAATTGATAATATGGAATTTGCCAAATTCAGAAATGATATTGATGAACTGGCAGGTGATAAATTATATGAGAATAACGGTAACCATTTTACAGATGTTTCTGTAAGAGCCGGTATTCGGCAAAACCCGATGACGTTTGGATTGGGCATTGCCATCGCAGATGTAAATAAAGATGGCTGGCAGGATATTTATGTTAGCAACGATTACAACGAGCCTGATTATTTATACATCAATAACCATGACGGAACCTTTACGGATCAGTCGCAGCAGAGGTTACGGCATTTATCTCAATTTTCAATGGGAGTGGATATCGCGGATTTTAACAACGATGGCCTGCCGGATATTATGTCGCTTGATATGTTACCGGAAGATAACAGGCGCCAGAAATTACTACAGTTACAGGAAAATTATGAATCGTTCGCATTGATGCAGAGCCAGGATTTATACAAGCAGTATATGCGCAATATGCTGCAGTTGAATAATGGCGATGGTACATTCAGTGAGATTGGCCGCCTGGCCGGCGTATCTGCTACCGACTGGAGTTGGTGTCCTCTGTTTGCTGATTTTGACAATGATGGATTCAAAGATTTATTTATAAGCAATGGGTACCTGCGGGATTATACCAACAAAGATTTTTTAAGGTATTGGGGAGATTATAAAGTAAAAAAAGCTGTTGACAGGGAACCTGCTTTATTGATGGATTTGGTAAAAGCAATGCCATCTACTACTTTACCGAATTACATTTTTAAAAATAACCACGACCTCACTTTTAGTAATAAGCAAATTGACTGGGGGCTGAGTACACCTGGCATATCAAGTGGTGCTGTATACGCCGACCTTGATAACGATGGCGATCTTGATTTGGTGATAAACAATATCAATGAAGTAGCATCTGTCTATAAAAATCAAAGCAGGGAACAGGATGCCGGTAATTATGTGGCAGTAAAATTATCCGGCAAGGCAGGCAATACAAATGCAATTGGCGCCAAGGTTTATTTATATACCAATGGCAACATGCAATACCAGGAAGTCAATCCAAACAGGGGATACTTATCCTGCGTATCTACCGTACTTAATTTTGGTTTGGGTACACAAAAAAATATTGACTCATTAAAAATTATATGGCCGGATGGCAGTACACAGCTAACGGCAAACCTCACCGTTAATCAAAAAATAATTATTCAACAAAATGTTGTGTCAAAGCCAGCGAAAATGTTACCGGAAAATGCCGTTATACCCCTCTTTACAAGGATGCCTGCTTTGCTGGATTATAAAAGTGAACTAAGCAATCAAAATGATTTTAAACGGCAATTGTTAATGCTGTTTATGTATTCAAAAACGGGGCCTGTAATTGCCAGGGCAGATGTAAATAAAGATGGGCTTGAAGATATGTTTATCAGTGGAGATAATACCCAGGCTGCAAAAATATATATCCAGCAGCGGGACGGCCATTTTGTTGCGCAGGAAGGATTTTCGGGCGGCAATGAAAATGAATGTACTGTTGCGGCAGCCGTGTTTTTTGATGCCAACGGGGATGGGTTTCCTGATTTATATATTGCCAAAGGTGGCTATAGTCTGTGGGAAGCCAATACGCATTCGCTGCAGGATGAATTGTACCTCAATGATGGTAAAGGAAATTACAGTTTATCGGAAGAGGCTTTGCCGGATGTAAGTGCCAGCAGCAAATCCTGCGTACGGCCTTGTGATATCGATGGAGATGGTGATCTGGATTTGTTTGTTGGCGGACGCATTATACCGGGCAAATATCCGCTGGCTCCAAAAAGTTACCTGTTAATCAATGATGGCAAAGGAAAATTTACAGTTGCAGATATGCCATTTTCAAATATCGGCATGGTCACAGATGCGCAATGGATTGATATTAATAAGGATGGAAGAAAAGATATGGTACTTTGTGGTGAGCTGGTGCCAATAAAAATATTTATCAATACCACTTCTGGCTTCGCTGATAAAACCGGTGAATATTTTTCTGAACCGACCAATGGTTTTTGGTTTACTTTAAATATAGCTGACGTAGATGGCGACGGCAATGAAGATATTATTGCCGGTAACCTGGGTTTAAATTCTCCTTTCAAAATATCTGAAAAAGAACCTGCCGAAATGTATTATGCAGACTTTGATGGCAACGGTTCCATCGATCCGTTTTTCAATTGCTATGTGCAGGGCAAAAGTTATCCTTTTGTAAGCAGGGATGAATTGAATGAACAGATCTACCCGATGCGCCGAAAATTTTCATCTTATAAAAGTTATGCAGATGCCGGTATGAAAGAAATTTTTACCCCTGACGAACTTTCCAAAGCATCCGTGCTTACAGCCAGTGAGGAAAGGACAGTGTGTTTTTTAAACCGGGGCGGCAAATTCGTGAAATCGTTGTTACCATTGCAGGCACAGTTTTCGGTTGTAACAAAAATATTGGCGAAGGATTTTACACACGACGGGAAAATTGATTTGTTGTTACTGGGCAATCACGCAGATAACCGGTTAAAAATAGGAAGCATTGATGCCAATTACGGTTGCTTATTAAAAGGTGATGGTAAAGGGAATTTTGAATATATCCCTCAACCAGTCTCTGGATTTTCTGTAAAGGGTGATGTAAAATCAGCCGAAGCGATAACGGTTGGCAAAGAGCAATATATTGTAATGGGAATTGCAGGCAGCGAACTAATTTTTTATAAACAGAACTGATGATGAAAAATATCTTTTTAGGATTGGCACTATTATATGGCCCGGTAAACGGACAAATAAAAAAAACATTACCTGCTTACCTGGATTTACAGCCTGTTGTATTTTCCATGTCTATGGTAATGATGCATGATGTGGTGAACCCGCCCGCTGCCAGCCGTTTTTATAGTTACGCAGTATTGAGTGCATACGAAATAGTCAGCCAAAACAATTCAACGCTCCAGTCACTCTCCACCTTGCTGAAAGATTACACGCCGGTAAAAATAACTGAAAATAACAAGACCTATAACTATCGTATCGCAGCAGTTTACGCAGTATTGGAAACAGGTAAAAGAATGCTTCCGTCGGGCTTTATGCTGCAGGAGCAGGAAGATGCTTATTTGAAAACCCTTAGTAAAAATAACATTGCAGCAAGCACCATCACGGCATCTGTTGCTGTGGCCAATCTCGTAGCCGGCAGCATGGTAGCCTATGCGAGGGCCGATGGCTATAGCAAGCTCAGCGCCAGGCTTAGGTATACGCCGGTAAAAGGTGATGCCTACTGGTATCCTACGCCGCCTGCCTATATCGAAGCAGTAGAACCCAATTGGAAAACGATTCGTCCAATGCTGATAGATTCGTGCAACCAGTTTATATGTGCTCCGCCAGTTACTTTTAGCAAAGACAGCAGCAGTAATTTTTTTAAACTGGCAAAAGAGGTATACGATATTTCTAACCGGGCAACACCTGCGCAAATACAGGTAGCATCTTTTTGGGATTGCAATCCTTTTATAGTAAATACGTCAGGCCATATGGCCATCGGCTTTAAAAAAATCAGTCCGGGAGGGCACTGGATGAATATTACAGGCATTGCGGCAAAAAAAGCGGGATTGTCTTTTGACAATGCAGTGCTTCTGCATACTATGGTTTCCCTCGCCCTGGTGGACGCATTTATAATTTGCTGGGATGAAAAATACCGCAGCAATCGGATACGTCCCGAAAGCTACATCAATAAATACATTGATCTGCACTGGCAACCGTTGTTGCAAACGCCCCCTTTTCCGGAATATACCAGCGGCCACAGTGTAATCTCTACTGCGGCTGCAGAAATCCTTAGTTATTTTTTGGGAGATCATTTCAGCTACACCGATAATTCAGAAGAGTTATTTGAAATACCTGCAAGAACATTCCCTTCTTTCCGCGAAGCAGCTGCGGAGGCTGCCATATCAAGGTTGTATGGCGGAATTCATTTTAGGGATGCTATTGAAAATGGACAAAGGCAAGGGAAGGCGTTGGGCAAATGGATAGTGGAAAAGATGAGTATTCATCTAAAACCCATCGGTGGATGAACTCGCATACAAACACCGGCTTTACATACTCTTGTAAAGCTAAAACAGCCTGTTGCTTGATTAATCAGACCTTTCAGTTAAAAAGTCTGTTTCCCCGTAAAAGTGCTGTCATATTTACCCTGCCAGCACTTAACATTTAAAAAGTATCAATTCTGCCTGGATTTAATATTAGTATTACTGAAATGTAGGTAATAATTTTGCGCAACCGTTTGTTTTACTGTCGCAAACGTTTGCGTAGTAACAATATCTTTTTTCGTCAAGCGAAAATTATTGCTTTTCCAAGAATTGTTCTCATCTTTAGTTGGACAGATATTTTTTCAATTACCAAAACTAATATTGCATGACGACTAAACTATTCAAAGGTTTCCTTCTATTTTTTACTGCACTGTTAGGTTTTACTGCTTCAATGCAAGCTCAGACAAGAACCATTTCGGGCAAAGTCACATCAGCGGCAAACGAGGTTCAGCCAGGTGCTACCGTTATAGTCAAAGGGCAAAAGAAAGGTACTATAACGGATATCAATGGTAACTTTTCTATCACTGCTCCCTCCGGAAATGTATCCATTGTTGTATCCAACGTGGGGTTTGCTACAGCTGAAAAAGCCGTATCGGCCAATGTATCTGAAATAAACATTGTGCTGACAGAATCCAAGACGGAACTGGAAGGTGTGGTAGTTACCGCCCTTGGAATTACCCGCCAGAAAAAAACACTGGTGTATGCAACGCAATCTGTAAAGGCGTCGGAACTTACGGAAGCCAGAGATGCCAATAATGTTATCAACTCTCTTTCTGGTAAAGTCGCCAACGCAGTTATCACGCAAGGTTCTGGCGGACCAGGCAGCGGTGCACGCATTGTGTTAAGAGGTAACAGGTCCATCCAGGGTTCAAATAATGCGCTGATTGTTGTGGATGGTGTACCAATCAGCAACAATACCAATGGAACATCCACCAGCGATTTCGGTTCTATTCAGGGTTCTGATGGTGCTTCCAGTATTAACCCGGACGATATAGAATCAGTAACCGTTTTGCGGGGAGCTTCTGCAGCTGCACTTTACGGCAGTCAGGCTGGTAATGGCGTAATTGTTATCACTACAAAAAAAGGAAAAAAAGACAAGATTTCTGTAACGGTTAATTCGGGCATTGCGGTTGAATCTGTATTTGCTTTACCTAAGTTTCAAAATACTTATGGCCAGGGCAATGGTGGCGTTTTAAAAGACACGCTTACTTCTGGTGAAAGCTGGGGTGCAAAAATGACTGGTCAGTCAATTGTAAATCATCTTGGAGTACCAGGAACTTATTCTGCCCAGCCAAATAACGTAAGTGATTTTTTCAGGAATGGTATAAGCCTGAATAATTCCATTGGCGTTACCGGAGGTACAGATAAAATGCAGACTTACTTCTCTTATACAAATAATAAGATTGAAGGTATTGTCCCAAAAAATGACCTTATCCGTCATACAGTTAATTTACGCATCACCAACCAGGTGAGCAGCCGCTTTTCTACCGATGCAAAAATTACTTATGTAAACCAGGATATTAAAAACAGGCCTCGCACTGGTGAAGAAAATGCACCGGTAATTGATATTTATAACATGGCGAGAAATATTTCTACCGCAGATGCCATGAATTATCAAACACTGAATAACGTCGGCATTTATGCTCCTACAACATTTCCTTCAACACTGAGTTCAATTTATCAGAACCCTTACTGGACCGTTAATAATACTTCTATTAATGAAGCAAGGGACAGAGTAATTGGATTTTTGACAGCACGGTTTAAGCTTACCAATTGGCTTACACTTGCAGGGCGTGCCAACATGGACAAAACGTTTGACCGTGGCGAAAATTCCGTTGCAGAAGGAACCATATTATGGGCAAAATCGGGTGGCGATTATCAGAAGAATAACATCGTTGCCACTGAAAAATGGTTTGATGTAATGCTTGAAGGAAACAACAAGATTGCAAATCAATTTAAAGTAGACTATCGTGTCGGGGCTATTATACAGGATAGTAAATATGATGCGAATGTGTCTTCAGCCGGTGGCTTGAATGTTACTGATAAATACAGTCTCAATTTCGCCAAAAGCCCCGCTGTTAATTCCAGCTACACACAGGTTCAAACGCAGTCTGTTTTTGGCCAGGCTAACCTGTCTTATAAGGATGCCGTATTTCTTGACTTAAGTTTGAGAAATGACTGGGATTCAAGATTGCCAAAACCTTACTCATTCTTATATCCTTCTGTGGGCGTATCAACAGTATTATCAGATTTACTGGTATTACCGCAGGCGCTGTCATTTTTAAAAGCTTCAATAAACTATGCTGAAGTTGGAAATGGTGGACGTTTTGGGTTACTAAAATCAGTTTACAATTATGGTCAGGGTGCGGGAAACGGATTTTTACAAATCAGCTCAACGCTGCCTCTACCAGGTTTGAAACCAGAGATTGTTAAAAACCTTGAGTTTGGTATGGAAGCGAGATTTTTGAACAACAGGATCGGATTTACAGCTACCTATTATAAGAGTAATTCGTTTAACCAGTTGCTACAGGTCGCATTACCGGTTGCTTCTGGTTTCTCAAGCAAATATATCAATGCCGGTAATATTCAGAATACCGGATTTGAACTGGTGCTAAATGGTTCTCCCATCCAATCAAAAAACTTTAAATGGGATGTAACCCTTAACGTTGCGATGAACCACAGCAAAGTAATTTCATTAAGTGATGAGGTGAAAATATTCTACCTGGGTGGCGGCTTTGGCCGTTCTGCAACACCGGTGGTACAGGAAGGTAAAGCGTATGGCGATCTACTTGCTTTTAAATGGGCTACAGATGCAAAAGGAAATCGTGTAGTAGATAAAGTTACCGGTAAACCAGTATTGACACAGGAACAGGAATACATAGGCAATTTCAACCCCAAAGCAACTGTTGGCTTTACCAATACGTTTGAATACAAAGGGTTCTCGCTGCGTTTCTTAATTGATGGACGTTTTGGAGGAACAATGGTATCTGGTACAGAAATGAACCTTGCATTTAGCGGAATTCCCGAAGTCACAGCCTTGAAACGTGAAGGTGGCTGGAGTCTTGGAGGTGTGGATGCAACTGGTTCACCGGTGTCAACGACCATTACTGCGCAGGACTTTTGGCAGATAGCTTCCGGCAAAAGGTACGGTGCTGGTGAGTTTTTTGCATACGATGCAACCAATTTAAGAGTAAGAGAATTATCAATTGGTTACAGCATTCCTTTAAAAAACACAACAGTTATAAAGGCAGCTAAACTTTCACTGGTAGGAAGAAATTTATTATGGTTATACAGGGGCAAGTCTTTGCTGGACATTCCGGGCATAGGAACTCGCAAAATGTGGTTTGATCCTGATATGAGTCTTGGTAACAGCAACTACCAGGGTGTTGAATATGGTACCTTACCAGCTACGCGTAGTTTAGGTGTTAATTTACAGCTGACCTTTTAATATAACCTTCTAAATAATTTTATTATATGAATCGAATAACAATTTTAAACCGGATTTACACGCCTTTTTTTTGTTGTGTAGTTCTGCTGGGAGCCTGTACGAAAAAGTTTGACCAGATCAACACGGATAGAAACACAGTTGCTACAGTGGGGTCTGCTGAACTACCTTTCCTTTTTTCAAAAGCAGAAGCGTCTGCGGTGCCTAATATCTGGAACTACCAGGTTGCACAAAACCTTTTTGCAGATCAGTATGCGCAATACTTTGCCTGCACGGCCACCTATTTTCCTTCAGATCGGCTTAACATCAGGATGGATTGGGTTGGTGCTGCATTTAACCCAATTTATACAGATATGGTGCCGCAGTTACAGGCCATTGCATTAGCTTCTCCGGGGTCTGCCGAAGCTGCTATCGGAGATGTTGTGTGGGTGCTGGGGTTTCATAGGGTAACCGATTACTGGGGGCCAATCCCTTATTTCCAGGCCGGCAAGCCAGGCAACTCAGTACCATACGATGCTCAGGATAAGATTTACGATGATTTTTTCAAGAAGCTGGATGCTGCTGTGACTGTGTTGAAAACACATGCTGGTGAAAACCATTATGGAAGTTATGACCTTATCTATGGCGGTGATGTAAACAAATGGATAAAATTTGCGAATACATTAAGACTGAGGCTGGCAATGCGTATTTCTTCAGTAGATCCTGCGAGGGCAAAGTCTGAAGCTGAAGCCGCTGTTGCTTCGGGTGTTTTTACGGATAGTCCTTCAGATGATGCGTTGATACAAAAAAGTTTGAAAGGGGATGATAATAATGGTCTTTCCATCATGTCTGACTGGAATGAATTTCGTATGAGTGCTTCTATGGAATCTGTTTTGAATGGATATAAAGATCCCCGCCTTCCTGTTTACTTTCTGCCGGATGGAGCCAGCAAAGCAAATCCAAATGGCAATGGCAAATATGATGGTCTTAGAAACGGGCTTACAGCAACGCAGTTAACAGAGTCGCAAAATTCGTATGCAAACAATGCAAAGCCTGGCAAACGATGGTCTTCACCTGATTTTGGAGGAAACGACAACTTTAAAGAGACACCACAAAACATCATGTCTGTTGCAGAAGCCTATTTTCTGCGTGCAGAAGGGGCACTAATGGGCTGGAACATGAATGGTAATGCAAAGGAATTATATGAAGCGGGTATTACTAATTCCATGAAACAATGGGGTATTACAGACAATGCAGCCATCAGCGCATACATAAGCAGTACAAATGTACCGATTGCGCCAAACGATTACCTTAACTCGCCGGCAGTTTCTGATGCACCAGTAAAATTTGCCGCTGACCAAGCGACTCAAAAAAAGCAGATTGCAATTCAGAAATGGCTGGCTATTTATCCTGATGGAAATGAAGCATGGGCAGATTACCGGAGAAGCCGCACGTTTATTCTATATCCGGTTGCTAATTCTGAAAATCCTGATCTTCCTGATCCCAATACCCAATGGATAAGAAGAATTCCATTCCTGCTTTCAGAAAAGCAAAATAACAAGACAGCAGTTGAAGCAGCTGCGTCTTTACTTGGCCCTGGCGGCGATAAACTGACCACGCCACTGTGGTGGGATAAGAACTAAATTTATTTGAAACTTTTATACAAAGATTCCATCGAAGGTTTTACATTCGGTGGAATCTTTTTTATGTTATGTGGTCCATGTTCTAAATCTATTTTATGCAAAGGCGCTTTACACTTCTACTGCTTTTTATTTCAGGTATGTTAGTCACAGGGTGCAACAATGATGATGGAAATCACTTGTTTACCCGGCTGGATGCAGAGACTACGGGTATCAATTTCAGGAATACGCTGTTTGAAGACGGCCCGCTGAATGTTGCCAATTATATTTATTTCTACAATGGTGGGGGCGTCGCCATCGGGGATATCAATAATGATGGTCTCCAAGATATTCTTTTTACAGGTAACATGGTAAGGAACCGGTTGTTTTTAAACAAAGGCAATTTTAAATTTGAAGATATTACACAACAAAGCGGTGTAGATAAAATGCAGGGATGGTGTACAGGCGCTACCATGGCGGATGTAAATGGTGACGGCAAACTGGATATTTATATTTGCAGGAGTGCGGATATAAATCCTGATCTGCGGAAGAATTTGTTGTTCATCAACAACGGCGATCTCTCGTTTACAGAAAAAGCAGCTGAGTACGGCCTCGCGGACAATGGCTACTCCACCCAGGCTTCGTTTTTCGACTATGATAAAGATGGCGACCTGGATTGTTTTATCATCAATCATTCTGTTCAAAAATATACTGCGGGCGTACAGGATAACCCCGAATTGCGGAAAGAAAAGAATCCAGATTATGCCAGCAAATTATACCGCAATGATAACAATCATTTTACCAACGTAAGTGATTCCGCAGGTATTACCTCTAACGTGCTCACCTTCGGATTAGGGGTTGCCATATCAGACTTTAATAATGATGGCTGGCCGGATATTGCAGTTTCCAACGATTTTAATGAGCCGGATTATTTGTTTATGAATAACCGTAATGGAACGTTTTCGGAACAGCTTACAAAAGCAATGGATGATATTTCGCTTTATTCAATGGGTTCAGATGCGGCTGATTACAATAACGATGGACTGACGGACCTAGTAACACTCGATATGCTTCCGGAAGATAATAAAACAATCAAGATGCACGCTGGTGCAGAAAATTTTGACAAGTTCCAGTATTTGTTTACACAAGGTTTCTATTACCAGTACAGCCGCAACATGTTGCAGAAAAACAATGGCGATGGTACGTTCAGCGAAGTGGGGCAACTGGCAGGTGTATCCAATACAGACTGGAGCTGGTCGGCCCTTTTTGGCGATTATGATAATGATGGCTATAAAGATTTGTTTGTTACCAATGGCTATGTTAAAGATTATACTGAGATGGATTTTCTCAAATATTCAGTA
The DNA here is from genome assembly GCF_028288465.1 of Ferruginibacter sp. Lineage (GTDB taxonomy): Bacteria > Bacteroidota > Bacteroidia > Chitinophagales > Chitinophagaceae > Ferruginibacter. The sequence goes on from NZ_JAQBNR010000039.1 coordinate 51,403, forward strand.
GACCGGGTTGTTAGAAACATGCATAAAGATTCGGTAGATCCGATTCCGGAATATATCCGTAAGATGCCAACCAATGAAACACCCAACTATATTTTTCAAAACCAGGGCAATGGTACTTTTCTTAAAAAAACTACTGAGTGGGGGTTTGATCAGAAAGGTGTCTCAGCAGGTGCCGCCTACGCCGATCTGGACAATGACGGCGACCTTGACCTTGTGATAAATAACACCAACGATTTTGCCGGCATCTACAAAAACAACAACGAAACACTTAATAAAAATAATTACCTGCGGGTGCAGTTAAATGGTGGCGCTGCAAATGCAAGAGGTATTGGCGCAAAGGTGAAATTATTTTGCAAAGGACAGGAGTTTTACCAGGAACAATCGCCGGTGAGAGGATTTCAGTCTTCAGGCGACCCGGTGTTAAACTTTGGTGTGGGTAAAAATACAATGATCGATTCATTGCTTGTGATCTGGCCCAATGATCATTTTCAAAAACTGGCTGCTGTTAAAACCAATCAGTTGCTAACAATAAAAATGGCCGATGCGCATGAAAAATGGACATATGATACAGTTGCCACAAAAAAGTTGCTTTCCCAAAATATATTGCCGGAAGTGAATCATAAAGAAAATACATTCAACGATTTCACCGTGCAATCCCTGCTGCCAAATTATCTTAGCCGACAGGGGCCGTGCATTGTATCTGCAGATGTTAATAACGACGGACTGGACGATTTTTTTATGGGCGGCGCTAAAGACGAACCTGCACAGCTTTTTCTTCAAAATAAAAACAATACGTTTTCCTTGAAAGCTACACCAGCATTTCTTAAAGACGCTGCCAGTGAAGATGTGGCTGCAAGCTTTTTTGATGCAGATAACGACGGCGACATGGATTTGTATGTTGCCAGTGGTGGATTTGAATACAATGAAAACGATCCGGCTTACCAGGACAGGCTATACCTGAATGATGGGAAAGGAAATTTTACAAAAAAAGAAAATGCATTACCTGCGCTATTGGCGAGTAAAGGGTGTGTGAAAGCGGCTGATATAGATGGTGACGGCGATCAGGATTTGTTTGTGGGCGGAAGAGTTGTGCCCGGTAAATATCCCACTTCGCCCAGAAGCTACATTTTACTCAATGATGGTAAAGGTAATTTTACAGATGCAACGCAGCAGGTCTGCGCTGCGTTGCAGTACACCGGTATGGTTACAGATGCGTTGTGGATGGATCTAAATAATGATCATCAACCCGACTTGGTGGTGGTGGGCGAATGGATGCCGGTAAAAGTTTTTACCAATTTAAAAGGTGTATTATCAGATGCCTCTGCTAAGTACATTCATTTTGCAAGCACGGGCTGGTGGAACCGCATTGATGCTGAAGATATGGATGGAGACGGCGATGCTGACCTGGTGGTTGGTAACTGTGGAACCAACACACAGTTTCATGTTACTGAAAAAGAACCCATGACATTGTACTATAAAGATTTTGATAACAATAGTTCTGTGGATCCGCTGCTTTGTTATTATATTGGTGGAGTTTCTTATCCCGCCGCTTCAAGGGATGATCTTACCGACCAATTACCAGGATTAAAGAAAAAGTTTTTAGAATATAAAGCTTATTCAACAGCTACAATTAAAGATGTTTTTACTGCGGAACAACTGAAAGATGCAATACAGCTGACGGCAGAAAACATGCAAACTGTTTATCTCGAAAACCAGGGCCAGAAGGGGTTTGCTTTACATCAGCTGCCAATAGAAGCGCAATATGCTCCGGTGTATGGTATCACTTCGTTAGACGCCAATCATGATGGTAAAAAGGATTTATTATTGGCCGGTAATAATGCCTGGACAAGAATAAAATTTGGTCGCTATGAGGCCAACCATGGTGTACTGTTATACGGTGACGGAAAAAATAATTTTACTTATGTACAGCAATTTAAAAGCGGGTTAAATATAAAGGGGGATGTACGTAGTATCGCTAAGGTAAAGAGTGGCAATAAAGAACAAATCATAGTTGGAATAAACAATTCAGCTGCATTATCACTCATGGTAAAGTAATTGCGGTTCTATTATTAAACACACTGGCTAATTTTTAATTAACAGAAGCCTGCAAAATTGAAGGAAGTTCTCACGCATCAGGCCGACTGCAAGCAGAACCATTTCAATTTATAAAACACAAAATTTAATTCTTGACTGATAAACTCAATTTCAAAAAACGCATGTTGCTGCATTGTATGCAATCCATTCAGCAACGGATTGATGCAGCTTTGATGGCAATGGATAACGCCCAGGCGGCGGCCAACAGTGAGGAAAAAAGCAGTGCAGGGGATAAATATGAAACCGGTCGTGCCATGAGCCATTTAGAGAAAGATATGCATGCCCGGCAATTGGTAGCCAACCAGCATGAACTGGCGGCACTAAAATCGGTTGATTGCAGCAGGTTGCATGTTACCGTGACTGCCGGAAGCGTGGTTGTTTGTGACGATGTAAAATTTTTTATAGCAGCAGGGCTCGGTAAAATAGTGTTTGAGGGCGAAACCATATTGGTGTTATCACCCAATGCACCGGTAGCAAAATTATTACTGCGCCAGGTTGCTGGTGGAAGTTGCTCTTTTAACAGCAAAACTATGCTTATAAAAGACGTGTTTTGATTTACGTTCATCAAAACAGTTTTATCCTGGTTTCAAAAATATTTCCGATTGCGCCTTAATTTGTACTTTCGCAGCATAATAAAAACAAAAAAAAATGAGCGACGTACAATTAACAACCGGCGAGATACATACTGCCAAAGGCGTTTTAAAATTTGAACTCTACGATGATGATGCACCGATTGCAGCAGCCAATTTTAAAAAACTGGTAAACCAGGGTTTCTACAACGGGTTGACTTTTCACCGGGTAATTCCAAACTTTATGATACAGGGCGGATGCCCGGATGGTACAGGTGCAGGTGGCCCCGGCTATTCTATTAACTGCGAATTAAATGGCAGCAAACAAATACATGACCGTGGCGTAATGTCAATGGCACACCGTGGACGTAACACCGGTGGCTCCCAGTTTTTCATTTGCCACAACCGTAATGGTGTAAAGCACCTGGATGGCGTACATACCTGCTTTGGTAAAATAACTGAAGGCGTGGATATCATCGACGATATCCGTGGAGGTGACGTAATGGAAAAAGTGATCATCACTTCATAGCATATTGCTACAACCAAAATATTCCTGGTAGATATACTACATAAAAAAAATCCCCTTTTGCAAGGGGATTTTTTACTGATTTCAGCTTCTCAAATCTTACTCGCTATCCAGCATAATGGGATAGTCATATAAACCATCTGAACCAGGGTAAAATCCGCTGATAGTAACGCTTTTGGAAGATCCGATAGCCTTGCTGAGCTCATCCATATTTTTAACTTCTTTGTCATTCACTTTTACAATGATAAAACCATCTCTCATTCTGGACTGATCACTTAATGCACCTTCATTGATTTTCTTAACAATCACACCACCTGGCACACCGTATTCCTTCGCTTTCTTTGGATCAAGGTTTACAAAATCAGCACCTAATTTTGAAAGCATAGTATTTTCTGCTTTAACGATGGCAAAAGTGCCCATATTGTTTTTTAAAGTGGCAGAGGTAGAAATGTCTTTTCCATCTCGTGATACAACGATATTGATTTTGTCGCTGGGTTTGTAACGGGTTACCAGCTCCTGCAATTCAGACGGCAGTGTTACTGAAATACCGTTTACACTTTTGATAATATCCCCTTTCTTTAAACCTGCTTCAACCGCGGCGCTGTTGGCTGATACATCTGTAATCACCAATCCATCACCTGAATATTTAAGGTTTAATCTTGTCTTTTCAGTTTCAGGAAGGTCATAGGTATTGGCAGTGGCAACACCTAAAAATCCTCTTTGTACATTGCCATATTTAATGATATCATCTACCACTTTTTTTACAATGTTTACCGGGATGGCGTATGAGTAACCGGAGTAATAACCAGTGGGAGAGGCTATAGCAGAGTTAATACCAATCAATTCGCCGCCGGTATTAATCAAAGCACCACCACTGTTACCCTGGTTTACAGCCGCATCAGTTTGTATAAAAGATTCTACTGCAGAATTTAACTTAGTGCCTTTGTTTAGACCTAGGCTTCTTGATTTGGCACTGACAATACCAGCTGTAACAGTAGTCTCTAAATTTAAAGGATAACCCAGTGCAAGCACCCACTGACCAATTTTCACATCATCTGAATTACCATACAAAAGAAAAGGTAAGCCAGTAGCATCTATTTTAATAACTGCCAGGTCGTATGCAGGATCCCGGCCAACTACTTTAGCTGTATAAGATCTTTTATTGTTCAATGTTACCGTTAATTCATCTGCATTTTCAACCACGTGATTATTGGTTACAATAAAGCCATCCTGGCTGATGATAACGCCAGAACCCGAAGCTCTTTGCTCAGGAACATAGCCACCACCATTTCTGTTACCAAAGAATTGTTGCAACATGTCGTCATCAAATAAATCGCTGAATGGATTTCTGTTTTGTGACTTGGGTAAATTGTTGCTTACCTGCTTGGCATTGGTTTTTGTTTTGATGTGCACTACGGTTGGTAATGCTGCTGCAGCAGATTGTGTAAAATCCACGGCGCCGGGAGGTGTTGTATTGCCCTCGGTCAATTTTGCTAATTTGTAGTTGGCAGGAATAATACCTTTTTCCTGGCCTGCAAATGTATTACCTGCTTTTACATAACTGCTGTATCCCCACATTACACCAAATGCAGTAACAGCACTGATTACAATTGTAAAAAATACCTGTTTAATTTTCATTTGTATAAATTTTAATTTTAATTATTTTAAAACCCTTCAAGCTCAGCTACTAAAATCAATTTTTGTGCCTTGCAGTACAAAGTAACGATGCTCTGACAAAATGTTATTTACCGCAGGGCACCTTTAACAATTAATTAGTAAGGCTTTCGTAGATGCTCTATAAAGTTAATAAAAATTGTATTGTATCCACACCATCTGCATAATCAAATAATCCGGGGCTTTGCACCGCACCAAAAGGAATATCTATTCCCGCAATGCATTGCACTTCTTCGTTTTGCTTTAATGCCTCCGTTACTGGCACTGCATCCTTGTAAAAGCCGTAGTTCAGCTGACTTATGGGTGAAAAAATAGCATCGCTTTCCACAAGCAATGTAGTTTCATTGGTCATATAAAAACGGTTGTTCATAATCTGAACAGACAAATTATAATCGTAATTATTTCTGTATTTATGATGATCTGCAAAATATTTATACCGGTGAAACGACTGCAGCAACGGTACAAAATCATATCCTTCAGGAACAAAAATTTTTGTGACATTTCTGCAACCCAATCCAAAAAAGATATGGATGTCATCTGACAATTTTTCAAGTGTCTCCATACTTTCATCACCTCTTAAAATGGCGACCGAAGTCCGGTTCTTACGGATGATGGAAGGATACTTTGAAAAATAATAATCAAAGTAACGGGCGCTGTTATTGCTTCCGGTGGCTATGTAGGCATCGCAACCTTTTAAAAAAGGAGCTAAAACAACAAGGTCTTTTACAGCTTCATCCCAGCTCACCATTTTTTCTATCAGATGCTTCATCAAAACATCGTCTTTGGAAGATAGTTTAATGGTTTGCTTATGGCCACTGATGAAAACGCATAAAAAATCATGAAAGCCAACAAGGGGAATGTTACCAGCCATTACAATGCCCACGTTTTTCGGATGAATGCCATCGTCCAAAAAATAATGATTGGCCCAGGGCTGCAATTTTTCAACGCTTAAAAACTGCTCCGTGATATTTTTAATTGCAGTATCAATGAATTCAATCGTAAACCAGCCGTTGTATAGAGATGCGGAATGTTTGATTGCCTGAAGTTCTTCACCATTATCAACCAAATATTCCCTAAGCGTTGATAATAATGCAATTCGATTTTGTAGTTTCATCCCGATAATCTTATTTTGTATTGTCAATATTCAAAATTCGCAATTTCAAAATTCTAAATCAAAAGTAATGGCTATTAAAATTACAGACGAATGTATTAATTGTGGTGCCTGTGAACCTGAGTGTCCTAACAACGCTATTTATGAAGGTGGCGTTGAATGGGCTATATCTGACGGTACCACTGTAAAGGGATTATTTACTTTGTTAGATGGTACGCAGGTAGATGCAGATAAACGCAATTCCCCGGTTAGTGTAGACACTTATTATATAACACCAAATAAATGTACCGAGTGCCAGGGCTTCCACGAAGAGCCGCAGTGCGCTGCTGTTTGCCCGGTTGATTGTTGTGTGCCGGATGAAATGTACGAAGAAACCGTTGACGCTTTACTGGCTAAAAAAGACAGGCTGCACGTTTAATTTTGCAGTTTAAAAAATATCAATATAGCCTTCGGGCTTACTTAGGCAGGTGATATTTCCTGCATCATGGCGAGGGTATTGCAAAATACTTTCGCTTTTTTTTATTTGTTAATTGATTGTATAATTGCAACACTCACGCAAATCAGCTGTTATTTTTTTGCTTAATTTACAAATGCCAGCCTTCAAAACTTCTTTTTCATCTTTTAATTGAATTATGCTAAAAAAGCGATTGTACTTTTTATTGATGCCTCTTTTTTTATTAATGGCTTGCAGCAGAAAAAAAGAAATAAAAGATACCACTGAGCAACGTGCTGAAATGATTGCAGCGGAAATTTCATTTTCTGAAATGAGTAAAGTAAAAGGCACCAGGGCCGCAATGATGCAGTTTATTGACAGCAATGGCGTACTGCTGCGCCCCAACAGTTTTCCTTTGATTGGCGGAGATGCTATCAACTTTATAAGCCAGTCAAACGACAGTGCTTACACAATGATCTGGCAACCGAAAGGAGGCAATATAGCTGCTTCCGGCGACCTGGGCTATACCTTTGGCGTATATTCAGTACTTCCAAAAAACGGTGATTCCGCCATGCATGGCACTTACGTAAACGTGTGGAAGAAGCTGGCTGATGGCAGCTGGAAATTAATGCTTGATTCTGGTAATGAAGGCATAGAAGATGAGAAATAAAGATTGGGAGGTATAACTATTCCCTGATTGATTGACAGCTTTACACAAAATACGGCCTGCCTTTGGCTCACAAAGTATATTTAAACTATTTTTTGCCAGCTTGAAACTATAAACAATTTTCGTTTCTTTGCTTAAACAACCCTTCTCTTTTTATTTATGAAGAAAACAATCGCATTAATTACAGGTGGTTATTCGGGCGAAGCTGTAATATCTTATAAATCCGCTGCCACCATCGAACAACATGTTGACAGGGAGAAATGGGATTGTTATACGATTGATATTACACCAGCCGGATGGTTTTATGTCACTACTGCAGGAGAAAAAATCAATATTGATAAAAATGATTTTTCATTAACTATAGACGGTAAAAAAATAACGTTTGATGCGGTGCTGGTCGGCCTGCATGGAACGCCTGGTGAAGATGGCAAATTACAGGGATATTTTGATTGCCTTAATATTCCTTACACGTCATGCGATGCAGCAACATCTGCCTTAACCTTTAATAAGCGTTACACGGTTGCAGTGGCAGCTTTTGCAGGCATGGCCGTAGCAAAATCACTGCATCTTTTTAAAGCAGGAACTATTGACGCCGTTGAAATATTAAACACATTAAAACTGCCTGTATTCGTTAAGCCAAACAATGGTGGCAGCAGTATTGGAATGAGCAAGGTGAGTGAAGCTGCTGAATTGCAGAATGCGTTAGACAAGGCATTTAAAGAAGATGACCAGGTGTTGGTAGAAGAATTTATAAAGGGCAGAGAATTTACCATTGGTGTTTTTAAATCAAAAGGTGAAATCATTGCATTGCCTATTACAGAGATTATTACCAAAAATGTTTTTTTTGATTACGAAGCAAAATACCATGGCGCAAGCGAAGAAATTACACCTGCTAAGGTAGCGGAAGTTATCGCTGAAAAAGTACGCAATGCGGCCAGGATGGCGTATGCGATTTTCAATTGCAAAGGAATTGTGCGGATTGATTTTATTTATGACGAAGTAAGTGACAGACCTTTTTTACTTGAAATTAATACCGTGCCCGGGCAAACCGAAGCCAGTCTTGTACCGCAACAGGTAGCCGCCATGGGCTGGACTTTAAAGCAGTTTTACACCACTTTAATAGAAGAGTGTTTGAATCAATAATGCATTACTGAATGCTTTCTTTGCAGCGCTGCAAAAAAGCATACTGAACTAAAAACTATGTTTAAATTTATCACCGACCGTCCTTTTTGGGTTAACCTGCTGGTAGCAGCTATACTGGCATTTTTGCTGATATTTTTAACGCTGGAAATGCTGGGCTGGGTTACCAAACATGGCGAATATTTAACCGTGCCTTCTGTAAAAGGTAAGCGCACGGAAGAGGCGATTAAATTATTGGAAAGCAAAGGTTTTGATGTAACCATTCAGGACTCTGTTTTTACTGATAGCTTGCAACGGGGTATTGTAATAAAACAATTGCCGGATGCCGATGCAACGGTGAAAGTTAACCGCACCGTTTTTTTAACCGTTAACCGGTACATGCCGCCGATGGTAGTAATGCCTGAACTGGAAGGCAAAAGCCTCGGCTTTGCGCTGGATCTGTTGCAGAGAAGTCATTTGCAGTTAGGCGATACGACTTTCAAACCTGATTTTATGAAAGGGTCCATCCTGGAGCAACAGTACAATGGTAAAAAAATAGAAGCTGGTGAAAAAGTAATCTGGGGAAGTAAAATATCACTTGTGATTGCCGGAGGTTTACAGGATGAGCAGATCATGGTGCCGGAACTGGTAGGCAAAACATTTGCGGAAGGTAAAATAACGCTGGAAGCGCTTGGTGTTAACATAGGAGCAGTGATTGCAAAAGATGCAATTAAAGATACCGCCAACTCCTTTATATACCGGCAAAATCCTGATAGATACAATGATGAAAAAAAGCCCGTGTACATACATCCCGGGCAGTTGATGGATATTTATATTTCTAAGGAAATGGTATTACCGGATTCTGTTTCTGCCAATAAAAATTAATACAACCAAACAATGACAACAATTACAGCTGAAGAAGTAAAGGCCAGGCAGCAAGCCGGGGAAAAACTGAATATTATAGACGTTAGGGAACCAAATGAAAATGCAGAATTCAATATTGGTGGCACTTTGCTGCCATTGGGACATATACAGTCTATGCAGATTGACGATTTGGAACCTTATAAAAATGACGAGCTGATTGTGTATTGCAGAAGCGGAAACCGCAGCGGACAGGCCTGCCTGATTTTGGAAGCGGCCGGATTTACCAATGTAAGAAATTTAACCGGTGGCATGCTGAACTGGAGAGAGACATTTAAGGTATAATTCGATGTCTGATGGCTGATTTTTGATGTCTCATCTCTTTCAGATTGGTGACTATGGTTTGACACCAAGCGGTTGGGGCTTGGATATTTTTTATTCTTCTGTTTCTTTAAAATACGCCACTAATTTATCCTTTAACGCTGCGGGCATTTCGCAGCGTTTCATATGTTTGGCTTCCATAAAGTAAAGCGTTACATCACCTGTGTTTAACAACGCCCCATCTTCACTATATATTTCTGAGTGAAAAACAATCTTGTGGTGTACCGGCAGTTCTCTCAGTGTTGTTTTAACCGTTATCAGGTCATCATATTTTGCAGGTCTTAAAAACCGGCTGTGAATATCAACCACGGGCATTATAATCCCCATTGCTTCAATATCCTTGTAACTATATCCCAGTTCGCGGATAGCTTCAGCTCTTCCAATTTCGTAAAACTGGGCATAGTGACCATGATATACAACACCCATCTGGTCGGTTAAAGCATAATGAATTCTTATCTGGGTTGATGTTGTATACATGTTGTAAATTTCGTTCTTTGGCAATTGACCAACTCGGATAATTGATAATCAAAATGGCTGCAATGAGACGTAAGACAGGATTTATTTTCCTATCATCCCATCCACGCTGACCTTGCCCGGGCCGATTAATAATATAGCAAGATAACCCGTAAGAAAGAGTGCAGCCTTTTCTCCTTGTCCAAAAAAATCAAGGTGAGTTACTTTATATAAAACAACACTCATAGCGATGATCAGAGGAATGCATGCAAATCTTGTAAACAAACCAAGAATAATAAACAAACTGCAGAAAAATTCTGCAAAAATTATTAATGCCGTGTTGACTGTTGTACCCATGCCAAGCAAGTTTGGCATGTGCCGGGCTGTTTCACTAAAATGAGTTATTTTATGGTAGCCATAATTCACCAGCATTAAAATACCAAGCCCCAGCCTTAACACCAGCATCCCTGCATTAACAGCGTTGGCACTGTACTTTGATGAGAACAATTTTTTCATCGTAATTTTTTAAGCGTTCTAAATTTCCGGCAATTTAATCTTTATCATTATTCATGCAGTAAAAATTATGGCACAACAGAAATTTTAAATCCACCTTTCAATAAAATACATCTGGTTATTTAAGTAACTATTTGTCTCCTGCAATTCATCAAGTGAATAAAAAGCTATGTGAAAATTTTTTCTTTATCTTTTTTTTAACAGGCATTCGACTGTACATTTCGTTCTCAATCCAACAGTTATCCACTTATTAACAAAGGCTTTGGAATGGTGTTTGCTTAACTGGCAATATAGTTAATTTTACAGCTGGCAATAATGAAAGAAACAATCAACATGATAAAACCTACTTACTTTTTACTGCTTACTGCAGTGCTGTTTTCATTAACGCTGATTGCACAGCCCACACATGTTTTTACCGATGCGGAAAAGAAATTTAAAGATGCGAAGGAACTATTTATTAAGCAGCAATACGCACTTGCTTATCCCTTACTGGAAGCTGTAAAGAAGGAATATCCTGATGAACAAAAAAGCAACAATGTTTATCTGCATGATGATGTAAATTATTACTACATCGTGTGCCGTTTAAAATTGCAGTTGCCTGTTGCGGAAGAAGAGGCAAAGTATTACCTAGATTGGATAAATAATGAACCAAGGCAGGAACTGATGAGTTACCAGCTGGGCAAATTCTATTTTGTAAAAAATGATTTTGCCAATGCAATAAAATATTATGAAAAGGCATCGCTGGATAACCTGAGTAATGAAGAGATTGCGGATGCTAAATTTGAAATGGGCTATTGCTATTTTAATCTTAAACGGTTTAAGGATGCAAAGCCGTTGTTCAATGAAATTCACCAGTTGCCGGATAATAAATATTATATTCCGGCCAATTACTATTATGGATTTTTAAGCTACTACGACCGCAACTATGCAGAAGCTTTAAAATCTTTTAAGCTGGTAGAGATGAAGGACGAATACAAAAGTGTAGTACCGTATTACATTGCCGAAATCTACTATTTTCAAAATAAAAAAGATGAATCTTTAAGATACGGAGAAAGTGTTTTAAGCAGGGGAGGGCTGTACTATGACAAGGAGATGAAACAGCTGCTGGGCCAGATGTATTTTGAAAGAAAGAATTACGCCAAAGCTTTGCCACTACTTGAATATTACGTAAACAATACAAAAAAAGTAAGCAAGGAAGATTTGTATGAAGTGAGTTACTGTTACTATGAAGCAAAGCAGCTAACTAAAGCAATTGCAGGGTTTAAACAGTTAAGCAATGAACAGGATTCATTGGGACAAAATTCCATGTACCTGCTCGGCGATTGTTATTTGAGAACCAATCAAAAAGCCAATGCAAGAACTGCTTTTCAATATTGCGCCAATAACAGCAGCAATAAACAGCAGCAGGAAATTTCTCTTTTTAATTATGCCAAGTTATCTTACGACTTGGGTTACCAGGACGTGGCATTGAATGAAATGAGAAAATTTTTAAACAACTATCCAAATTCAACTTATACCAATGAAGCAAAAGAAATTTTGGTAGGCTTGCTGGCCAATACAAATAATTTTAATGATGCGCTCGCCTTGTATGAATCTTTCGGCAAGCCCACGGCATCAATGCAAAATGTGTATCCGCGGATTTTATATGGCCGTGCCGTTGAATATTTGAATGATCAGCAGATAACACAGGCAGATGATCTCTTTACAAAAATTCTGAAATTGCCGGCATCATCTGTTACACCTTACGCCAATTTTTGGAAAGGGGAAATAGCCTATCGTATACCTGATTATGACGCGGCCATACGATACCTGACTTTCTATTTGCAGAGCGGTGCGCCTGCACAGGGAGAGGCAACACCTGCAACTGCTAAATACGACCTGGGATACTGCTGGATGAAAAAAGAAAGTTACAAGCAATCTCTTACCAATTTTGAACCTATCGCAAAATCAGCTACCACAGCCACTCCTGTAGAACAGGACGCTTATGTAAGAAGTGCAGATGATTATTTTATGCTGAAGGATTTTGCTAAAGCAAATACTATGTATGACGTAGTAATCAGCAATGCGCTGCCTCAAAGCGATTATGCTATGTTTCAGAAAGCAATGATAGCAGGCATAAAAAGTGCCACCGGAAAAATTGCAGGACTTAACAGCTTAACGCGTTTGTACCCCCAAAGCAGTCTTGTACCCGATGCTACAATGGAAATTGCCAATACATATATGGCTGATGAAAAATTCAGGGAAGCGATTCCTTATCTAACAAAAATACTGTCAAATACCAATGCCGGAGGGTTAAAACCAAAAGCTTACCTTAAACTTGGATTAAGTTATTATAACCTTGACAACAACGATCAGGCTTTAACAAATTACCAGCAACTGATACAGCAATATCCGCAGTCTGCAGAAGCGGACGAAGCGCTGGATAATATCAAGAATATTTATGTAGAAGCCGGAAAGCCGAATGAATATGTCGAACTCATGCGTAAAAACGGCAAAAATATTTCTGCAACCGAAGCGGATGGTATAACATACAGTGCAGCAGAACTAAAGTATAACAACAACGATTGCGCCGGAGCCATCGCAGGTTTCACGAATTATTTATCACAGTTTCCTGCCGGTGCTTCTGTATTGGAGGCTAATTTTTTCCGCAGCGAATGCTACTTAAAAAATAAGGACTGGAACAATGCATTGATTGGGTACAACTATGTAAGCGGCAAAGGCATCAACAAATATTTTGAAAGAGCTGCACTGGCCGCCAGCCGCATTTACTATTTTGAATTGAAAGATTATGTCAATGCAAAGAAGACGTTCGAAATATTGCGGGCTGGTGCTGTTAACCAGGATAACCAACTGGAAGCCGCAAGGGGATTGGTGCGGTGCGATTACCAACTAAAAGAATACGACCAGGCAAACGAAGTTGCCAAGGATTTATTAAAGGGAAAGGGAATCAGTACTGACGATAGATCAGTAGCTTTTTTAGTGTTGGGTAAATCACAGCAAAAAAGTAATGATTGCAACGGTGCTATTGCTTCCTTTAAATCATGTGCAGCAATCAATAAATCAGCCTGGGGAGCTGAGGCCCGTTATGAAATTGCCAATTGTTTGTTCAGCCTCGGTAATTATACTGCAGCCGAAAAAGCGGCACAGGTGGTTATAAAAGAAACCAGCAGTTACGATTACTGGCTTACCAGCAGCTATATTTTATTGGGCGATATTTTTATGCAGCAGAAAGATTTTTTCAACGCAAAAGCTACTTACCAGAGTGTGGCGCAAAATTCAACTATACCGGAATTGAAAACATCTGCCCAGCAAAAGCTGGATAAGGCAACAGCGGCAGAAAAAGAATTGTCGAAAGTAAATTAGTACCTGTTTAAACCATCAGTAAAAATTTCAAAAAGCATATTACAATCATTATAACCATGCGCATAAAAAGTATCATTACAGGTTTATTTTGTTTACCGGCACTGGCATGTTTGGCACAGAAAGACACAGCAAAAAAGCAGAGCATTGATATTACTTCCAGCTATAAACCGGTCTTGCGCAATGCAGTTAAAATTAATTTTTCGGCGAGCAATCTGACCGCTGATACGGCCAAACAGGTTGCACCCTATTCTATTCCTTCGCAAAATTTATTTTATACCTACCAACCGATGGCGTTAAAGCCACTGGCACTTGCTCAGGACACCAGCCTGGATATGGGATCAAGAAATTTTTTGAAAGCAGGGTTCGGAAATTATTCAACACCATATATCAATGCGGGTTTTAGTTTTGGAGATGGAAAAACAAGCCTGGTAAATGTGTATGCGGATTATATTTCATCCAAAGGAAAAATTGCCAACCAGGATTATAGTAAGATGAATATAAAAGCTGCCGGTAGTTATTTTACAGCAAGAAATGAAGTATATGGCAGCGCAGGCGTTAGCCAGTATGATTACTATTTATACGGGTACGACCATGCGTTGCATACCTACAACAGAAATGATGTATTACAACGTTTAACAGATATTAAATTGAAGGCTGGTTTTCGTAATAAAGATGCCAATGAGTCGGGTATAAATTATAATCCAAATGTGGAGATTAACATATTCAGTAATCGTAAACACCTCACGGAAAGTTCTTTGCTGATAGACGCTCCTGTTGATAAAACACTGGGCGACGTATTCTCTGTAAAAGTGGCTGCCAAGGCTGATATCACGACTTATACCACACAAAACTATATCCCCAATAATTTTAAATTCAACAACTATATTTTTTCAATAGCGCCGGAACTGGTGTACGCTACGCCTTCACTTTCACTGCATGGTGGTGTAACGCCTGCATGGGATAATGGGCAGTTAAGTGTATTACCTAATTTTTATGGAGAAGCTCAAATACCTGATAAACCTTTTTTGGTACAGGCTGGTTTAATCGGCCGTTTTATTAAAAACAACTATCAGAATTTAACGGCGTTAAATCCTTACCTGGCCCCGATTACTTCTGCACAACTAAATACAAAAGAAACTGAATTGTATGGCGGGGTAAAAGCATCCGTTGGAAAGCATTTCAATTTCAGTGCAAAAGCGGGGTTGCTTAGCTACAAAAACTTGCCTTTTTTTATAAACGATACTGCATCTGACATGAGGTATTTTAAAATAAGTAACGAAAGTAAACTGACTGACCTGCGCTTACACGGCGACTTAAGTTATATAAGCCAGGATAAATTTACTATTACAGGTGGGCTCACTTTTAACGGCTATACTGGTATGCACGATAATAACAAAGCCTGGGGAACAATACCGCTGCAAATTGACGCATCGCTTCGCTGGTGGGCATTTAAACAGGTTATGATTAAGAGCGATTTTACTGCTTACACCGGTTCATCTTACCTCTTGCCTGGCAACATCAACAATGCGTTGAGCGGTGCTGCTGACCTGAGTGCAGGTGTTGAAGTTTCGATCAACAAAAAAATAAGCGCCTGGCTTGACATCAATAATATCCTGAATAATAAATACCAGCGCTGGTATGGATACCAGGTATACGGAACAAATATTTTGGCTGGTGTGCTGTTGAAGTTTTAACAGCGTCCCGTCTCTTGCCGCCACCTTAAAAAATTATTGCTGAGTCATTGAATGAAACCGTTTTTGATATAATATCCTGCTATCTTTGATCCATACAATCTATCATGGAATATTTAATAGCCCCAACACTTTTTCAAAAAAAAATATGCCGGTTGCCCGGTATCGGCATCCTGTCTTTAAAAAATCATCCGGCAGTAAGTAATGTTGCCGCAGCAGTAATCAAAGCACCTGCACCGTTTATCAGTTTTTCTCCCGCAAATGAAAATGAAGAAAGTAGCTTCAATGAGTTTTCAGCACTTAGTGAAATAATCAGGAAAGACATTGAAGAAAATGGAACGGTTACTTTAAAAGGGGTTGGTGACTTTATTAAAAAGGAAAACGGTGCCATTGACTTTATACCATCCCACATTCATCCGTTGTTTATGCCGGATGTTACTGCAACAAGGGTAATCAGGCAGAACGCAGAGCACACCATCCTGGTAGGAGATAAGGAAACTACCAACACACAAATGAGCGGCTATTTCGTGGAAGCAGAAGAAATAACTCCGGCGAAAGACCGTTGGTGGATTTGGGCGATTGTATTGGTAGCAGCCGGTTTGGCAATAATTGGTTTGTACCTTCTGCAAAATGGTTTTAACCTGTTTGGCAATGTAGTTAACCCCTGATCTGGCTGACTAAATTTTTCCAACGGAAAAGATTACCGGGTTACAGACAAAAAAATGTCTCCTCCTTCACAAGTCTATATCAATTACTATTTTCATACAGCGGCTCTGTCACTTACTGATTAATATAAGCTTCAAACATTTTAGGCCAGCGTTTCCCCGTGATGTACAGCTTTTTACTGGTGCTGTCATAAGCAATGCCATTCAGTACATCTGTTCTGTCTGCAACAACCTGGTTTTTAAAATACTGATCTTTCAGGCCAGGTAAATCAATCCTGCCCACCACATGGCCGCTGGCGGGATCAACCTTTACGATGAAATCCATTGTATATACATTGGCGAAAACAAAACCGTTGATCATTTCGAGTTCATTCAAATTAGTTACCGGCCCTGTATTATCAGTAACCTGTATGGTAGTTCTTACCCTGAAATCTGCCGGATTTACAAAATATAAATTGGCAGACCCATCACTTATTATGAGTTCTTTGTCAGTGTGTGTAATGCCCCATCCCTCATATGGCCAATTAAAAGTCTGGATTGGTTTATCTATATTGTTCAAGTCGTATACATTTACCACGTGGCTTTGCCAGGTTAACTGGTAAATTTTATTATTAAAAATGGTGATGCCTTCTCCAAAAATTTTACCTGTACCCATTACATGTTTATGTTCCACCTTGCCTGTTTTTATATCGGTTACCCGTAAAGAGGATGTTTCATAATCACCTGTTCCTTCATATAATTTTCCATTGTGTATTTCCAGTCCCTGTGTATAGGCACTTGTATCATGCGGATAAATGCCGATAATATTTAAAGTAATGTTTTGAGGAGCTGCAATTCCGGTAGAAGGTGATTCTGCAGGCGTAGAGGGTTCGGTATTGTCGTTGTTATTGCTGCAGGCTGCTAATAGCAAAAGACCAGCTGATAGTAAATATTTTGTCATTAAAATTTAATTCGTTTGTGGGCAAAAGTACTAAAGCCCCGCAGCTTTAAAGCAATCACTTCAATAAAAGAATGCAAATATTTTTTGCCGGTAACGTTATTCTCCCTATTTTTATGCTATCTCTGAAACGGATATTTGAAACCACTTCTATTTTAACAATACCGTAGCCCGCTTTTTATTCTGAGATAAAAAAAATCCCATTTCTTTTATTGTTGGCCTCCAGGCCTTTTCTCCAATACCTCTGACAAGTGTTTTGTGTATCCCCATGAGCCAAATTATTTTTTTGCTATTCAAATTTTTGGTTTATGAAATTTATCCCGGGCCTTGTATTGCTTTTATTATTACCGACAATTGTTGCAAATGCGCAACGCAGGTGTGGTACGGCAAACTACATTCAGCAACTCATTAAAGCAGACGCTGGCTTAGGTAATTCCATCAACAAGGCGGAAGCACAGATAAAGGCAGTTACAAGCAAGGCCCCTGGTGAAAGGGATATAGTAGCAGACGAAATTATTTACGTGCCTGTAGTCATACATGTACTGTACAATACAGGGGTTCAAAATATAAGCCTTGCGCAAATTCAATCACAACTTACCGTCTTAAACGATGATTACAGTAATTTAAACGCTGACAAGGTTAATACGCCCGCAGTTTTTAGCGCCTTTGCAGCCGATACTAAAATCAGGTTTTGTCTTGCACAGGTGGATCCCCAGGGAAAAAGAACTTCAGGAATAGTAAGAAAATATACCGGTACGCAGGTTTTTTCCCCGGAGGATGCGATGAAATATACGGCGCAGGGCGGTGATGATGCCTGGGACTGTAAGCGCTACCTGAATATTTGGGTTTGCGATATGGGAGGAAGAACACTTGGCTATTCCAGTGTACCCGGTGGCCCCGCAGCTACAGATGGAGTGGTGGTTGCGTATGACGTTTTTGGGAGTACCGGCAATGTCCGTTCGCCCTATGATAAAGGGAGAACAGCTACTCATGAAACCGGTCACTGGCTTGGATTAAAGCATGTATGGGGCGATGCAGTCTGCGGTTCGGATGAAGTGGATGATACACCGACTCAACAGTATTATAATTATGGCTGCCCATCATTTCCACATGTATCCAATTGCTCGCCTGATGGTAATGGGGACATGTTCATGAACTTTATGGATTTTGCAAATGATGCCTGTATGAGCCTTTTTACAAACGGCCAGAAAGCGAGAATGCGTGCCTTGTTTGAAAAGGATAACATCCGCAATTCATTCTTAACATCGTTTGCATGCGATAGCACATTGGTACAAGCCAGCCCCGTAATTTCCGTGGATACGGTAGCGGCCGCAAAACCGGTTGTTGGGGTAAATATCTATCCCAACCCGATGCAATCAAATGTTACAATTGAATATGCGTCAACATTAAAATCGGTAACGCTGAAAACAATCAATATCTACAATGTATCCGGTAGTAAAGTATACACAGCCACTTTTAATTCGGCTAAAACAACAATCAGCGTTGCTACTTTAGCTAAGGGGATTTACATCTTTAGTGTTGAAGAAGGAGCAAACAGGTTTACAAAGAAACTCATTAAGCAATAAATATTTAATTCATCATGCAGGCGATTTTCCGGGCGGCTTCGGGTGCAAGGGCAACACCCATTCCGCTCATACGTATACAGCAAAAAACGTCACTTTCTATTTGCTGAATCAGCGGTTTTTTCTCACTGCCCATTGCCATAATACCGCTCCAGTTATCAGTAACAGTATAATTGGTTTCCGGAAGTAAGTGTTGTGCAATAAAATCCTGCAAGGCGGTTTGTATTAAAGAGGTAGTCTCCATCTCCAGGGTATTCTCATTATCAAAATCTTTATTTCTGGCGCCGCCTAACAACAACCGGTTGCCTACGTTTCTGAAGTAATAATAGCCCTGGTCAAAATGGAACGTACCTTTAAATTTAAGATTGGCGATAGGTGCTGTAATAAGCACCTGGCCGCGGTTTGGCACGATATCTATCTGCGGTAACAGCTGTTTTGTAAAGGCGTTGGTACAAAGCAGAAGTTGATTTGTATAAAAAGAAAGCTCTATTTTTTCGTTGCCTGCAATGGCATGTAATTGTATTCCTCTGGAATGTTTGTCAAAATGCTTTACTTCAATGTTAGTTAAAACCTGTATTCCCATTCCCTGTACTTTTTGCAGTAAAGCCTGCACCAGTTTCCCCGAATGAATTCCCGCTTCCAGCTCATTTTCTATTAAGTGAGTGAAATCTTTAAACCCAAATTCAGTTATTTTTTCATCAGCAATTTTAAATAAATTTTCGTGGCTGGTAATTGTATGCAGTCCGCTGTTAAGCCAGTCAAGTTTGTTGGCACATTCATGCCAGTCTGCTGAGTGTTCCGAAAAGCATTCATAGCCGCCGCACGGATCATAATCAATAGCAGCATCATCAAAATATTGTCTTATTTGCTGCAGTCCCTTATAGCGCATTTCAACGAGTTGCCACATGTTTTCTTCTCCCATGGTTATCGCATCTGCTATCAATTCTCCCGGGCTTCCAAAGCAGCTGAAGCCGGCGTTGCGGGTGCTTGCCCCTGTTGGTATTACGCCTCTTTCAAGGATCGTTATCTTATAACCGGGATTTTTTTCTTTTAGTTTCAGCGCACTCCATAACCCGGCAAATCCACTGCCAACGATGATAACATCCTGTGGTGCAAAAAAACTTTCCTTCTCCCAAAAAGATAACTGCGGCATGTAGTAAGAATTGTTAAAAAAGATAAAGGTAGAAACTAAATAAGTACATTAAACGTTACACCACTAAATTTGTCCTACTAATCAAAATATTATATGAAAAAAATCACTACCATTTTTATTGCAATTACATGGCTCGTTACGGCAGCTCATGCGCAGGGGCTTAAAGGCCTCATGAACAAGGTTACCAAAAAAGATAGTACCTCCGGAAAAAGTTTGCTGGATAAGGTGACACCAGGTTCGGGCTCGTCAGGTTTGGGAAAGGGGCTGAGTAATGACGATATTATTGCCGGTTTAAAAGAAGCCTTGCGGGTTGGTACCGACAGCAGTAGTAAAAAACTAAGTGCTGTGAATGGGTTTTTTGGCGATGCCGCTATAAAAATTTTAATGCCGGCAGAAGCCCAGAAGGTAGAAAAAAACTTACGTAATTTGGGGATGGGAAGTTTAGTAGATAAAGCCATTCTTTCAATGAACCGGGCAGCGGAAGATGCAGCAAGTGGTGTTGGAAATATTTTCTGGAACTCCATAAAACAAATGAGTGTTAGTGACGGTTTGGGAATTTTGAAGGGTGGTGACTTTGCTGCCACGGATTATCTGAGGAAAACAACTACCATGGAGCTGACTGAAAAATTCAGACCAGTAATTGAAGCCAGCCTTGTAAAGGTAGATGCAACCAAATATTGGAAAGATGTATTCAGCAATTACAATAAATTTTCTGCCAGCAAGGTAAATCCTGATCTTACTGCATATGTTACCGAAAAAGCGTTGAGCGGTTTATTTTTAAACATCAGTCTGCAGGAACAAAAGATACGGAAAGACCCTGCAGCGCAGGTTACAGGTATTTTGAAGTCGGTGTTTGGGGGCAGTAAGTAACTAACTTTTTAATCTAATCTGAATCATTTTAAAAGGGCTGCAGTTAGCAGCCTTTTTTATTACCTTAGCCAATATGAAAGTTGGCCTTCTGTTTATATGTTTAACAATCTCAATAAAATTTTCGGTCAACAAGTCAACTATAATGATCTTATTGGGATATCCTGGACATACAATAAGCAGACATTTTCAGATAGCATCAGCTTTGTATTTACAGATAGTGCTCACTATAAATTATATTATTGGAAAAACGGGAAAAACTATTACAACGGAAACTTAATGTATTATTCCCTTGATACATCTTATTCACCCACACTTTGGTGTTGGGGAACATTTACAAATGTTGGTACAGGTAATCAGAAAAACTGGCAGGAGATGTATTGTTTTCTAAGAATGATAGATAAAAATACCCTTGAAGCACAATCAAAATGGAAGGGTAAAAAAACCAAAAAAGGAAGTTGGAAAAAACATGCAAGGTTTACTTATACCATGATTAAAACCAGCTGAATACTTATTTTTTGATGTTCCTATTTTCATTAAAAAACAACTTTAATCAATTCCGGTAATCTTATTTAAGCTTTCGTCACCAAAAACTGAATAATGGAATATGCAAATGCAATCAACCGGCATTTAATTTTTAACCGATAATTTTGCACACAAATACACATCATTGAGCGCTCCCGTTTTTTTTATAACACCACCGTTTACGCAATTAAATACGCCTTATCCTGCTACGGCTTACCTCAAGGGTTTTTTAAATACAAAAAATATTCCTTCCTTCCAGGCCGATTTGGGTATTGAAGTAACATTGGCTATTTTTTGTAAAGAAGGATTGACACATTTATTCAGCGTCATTCCCGACAAAGAATGGTCGGAGAATGGCTGCAGGATAATTGCGTTGCAGCAGGAGTATATTAATACCATTGATGCGGTTATTTTGTTTTTGCAGGGAAAAAATTCAACGCTGTCACATCTTATCGGCAACAGAAATTTTTTGCCTGAGGCCAGTCGTTTTGCACAACTGGATGATTTGAAATGGGCTTTTGGCAGTATGGGCATCCAGGATAAAGCAAAGCACCTGGCAACCATGTATCTGGAAGATTTATCTGATTTAATAACAGAGTGCGTGGATGTGCATTTTGGTTTTAGCAGGTATGCTGAAAAGTTAGGAAGAAGCGCCAACAGTTTTGATGAACTATATGCCGAACTGCAAAAAGACTATACCTATATTGATGAATTGCTGATTGAAATTCTGCGAAATAAGATGGATGCAATCAACCCATCATTGGTTGCTATTTCAGTCCCGTTTCCGGGTAACCTGTATACTTCGCTTCGCTGCGGGCAGTTTATAAAAAAACAATATCCCGGCGTGAAAGTGGCTATGGGAGGAGGTTTTGCCAATACAGAACTCCGCTCTCTGAGCGATGCAAGGGTGTTTGAAATGTATGATTTTATTACACTCGATGATGGTGAAGCGCCGGTAGAAAACCTGTTGCTCTACCTGGATGGTAAAATAGCCATTGACAAGCTGAAGCGGACTTTTACCTTGGTGAACGGCCAGGTAACTTATATCAATAATGCAGCCTGCAGCGATTATAAACAAGGACAGGTTGGTACACCGGACTATAGCGATCTGTTGCTTGATAAATATATTTCCGCCATTGAAGTCATCAATCCCATGCATAGTTTATGGAGCGATGGACGCTGGAATAAGCTCACCATGGCGCACGGCTGCTATTGGGGCAAATGTACTTTTTGTGATATTTCACTCGACTATATAAAACTATATGAACCTATCGCGGCGCAATTGCTTTGCGACCGTATGGAAACAATCATTGCGCAAACCGGTCAGAACGGTTTTCATTTTGTGGATGAAGCTGCGCCGCCTGCCCTGATGCGTGCGCTGGCTATTGAAATCATCAAAAGAAAACTAACTGTCAGCTGGTGGACGAATATTCGTTTTGAAAAAAGTTTCACCAGGGATTTATGCCTGTTATTGAAGGCTTCAGGTTGCATTGCAGTTTCGGGCGGACTGGAAGTGGCTTCTGACCGCCTGCTTGCACTGATACAAAAAGGCATAACCGTGGCACAGGTGGCAAAAGTAAATAAGCATTTTTCGGAAGCCGGTATTATGGTACATGCCTACCTGATGTATGGATTTCCAACGCAAACGGCACAGGAGACGATTGATTCATTGGAAATGGTAAGGCAGCTTTTTGAAGCAGGGATTTTGCAATCTGCCTTCTGGCACCAGTTTACCATGACGGCACACAGCCCGGTAGGGTTGGAGCCTGAAAAATATAAAGTGAAAAAAATGAGCGAGGTGACAGGCAGTTTCGCCAATAATGATATTGAACACACCGATCCAACAGGTGCTGATCATCCTGCGTTTAGTTTTGGGTTAAAAAAATCGTTGCTAAATTATATGCATGGCGCCTGTTTTGACTATCCGCTGCAAAAATGGTTTGAGTTTAAAGTGCCCAGGACAAGCGTACCACCTGATTATATTGTACAGGCACTGGAACAACAGGAACCCACTACAGCAAAGCCCGGCGCAAAAATTACCTGGCTGGGCACAAGGCCTCGGGTAGTGCATTTTACCAAATCAAAAAAAGGAAATCATTGGCCGATGACCGAATTGATTTTTCAGAATAAAAAAGAAACAGTTAGCATTAAAGTAAATGAACTACAAGGCGATTGGCTCGCAGCCATGCTGGAAAAACTGTCAGTACATAACAATGACGTGTATACGCTGCAGCAGGTAAAGGAAAACTATGAAGTAAACAACCTGGAAGACTTTGAACTTTTTTGGGACAACAAACCCGTGAATAGTTTGTATCGTTTTGGCTTGCTGCAGCTTTAAAGAGTGGCCGTTCAAATGGTCTTCGAAATAAAGCAGCAGCTCAGACAATACCAGGGAAAAAAGCTCCTGCTTTTCTTAAAAACCCCTTACCATTCCCATTGCCTCTATAGCCATTTTTTGATTCAGTTCAAATGTTAGTTCTTTGTGGTTGATGGTATCTACAATGGTACCAATAAAACAAAGACCCGCGGTAAAAAAATAAAGGATGCCCATTCCAATTTGTCCGGCAACAAACCGCTGAATGCCGGCAAAACCTACAAAACCAAGTACGCAACAAATTAAGATGGTTTCTGATCGTTTGCGTTTTGCATTGTACAGCGAAATAAAAAGATGCAGTTTATCTTCCGGAAGATCTTTTGTAAAAGCCTTTAAAAAGGCAAGTTCATCAGGTTCAATGGTAGGTATCAGTGTAATTAAATTGGTGCTCATGTCAATATCAATTTTGGTTTTAATGAAAGTTGTACTATACGATGACAAATAATAATCACGGCCAGTATCCCAAGCGGGTGATGGTGAAAAGATGAAACCAATTGCAGGTGGAGGGCGTCATGTATAGCATGGCCTATTCCGCATCCGGGGCATGCGTGTATATTGAGCCTGCTGAAAATACAGAGCGTGGGAGCACTGCGCTCCGGGCGCATACAAAACATCAGTAACAGCGACAGGCACCAGAACAATCGTTCAAAATTTTTACTTAAAAAATGTTTTGCCCGTTTTATTAATGTATCCATTTTAAAATCTTGTTATTGCATTTTGATTACAAAGTGTAAGGCAAATAAAAGGATTAGCAATGTTTAATAAAAATACCTTTTATATGTATGCAACCCTGATTTTATTTTACGAACGGTACCAGCATCATACATATGCTTTTAATAAAAATCATATTGTGCGGTGATTGATATCATTGGGATCAGGCTGTATATAATGGTACTTTTAAATCCTAAAAAGTTTATCATGAAAGCGATTATAGTTCCTGTAGATTTTTCAACAACAGCTGCCAACGCAGCTGAGTTTGCCGGCAACCTGGCCGCGTTTTATGGTGCCGATCTATTGCTGTACAATGCGTACGAAATTCCGGTTGCATTAAGTGAATATGCCTACCCGGTATTTGATGTGGGCGAAATGCAAAAAGCAGCCATTCATGAGCTGGAAATTCTTAAAGAAAACACAAAGGCAAAGGTGCGTGGCAGCATCAACATTAATATAAAAGCAGAAATGATCACACTCGAAACTGGCCTGCAGACCTTGTGTGCTGAAATCAACCCCAGTCTTGTTGTGATGGGCCTCTCAGGCAAGAACGCACTTACCCGTTTGATTGTAGGCAGTAACACCATCAAGGCAATTCACTATTTAAAATACCCGATACTGGTAGTGCCGCCCAAAGCTGAGTTTATTCCCATCCGGAAAATAGGACTGGCCTGTGATTATAAAAAAGTCGTAGAGTCTACGCCATTAGCACTGCTCAAAAAAATCGTAACAGATTTCAGGGCAGAGCTGCATGTATTAAATGTAGATTTTGAGAACATGCATTTTCAACCAGGGATGCTAAAAGAAAGTTTTGTGTTATCTGAAATGCTGAAGGAACTTAAACCAGAATATCACAGCATAGAGTCTGCCGATGTTATCAACGGACTAAACAATTTTGCAATTCATTCTAAATTAGACTGGATTGTAGTGATACCCAAAAAACACTCTGTGGTACAAAAAATATTCACCCGCAGCCAAACGCAACAATTGTTATATCATACCACCATACCAATACTGTGTATACATGAGTAAAGAACAATACCAATTTGTGGATGACAATAGAGTCATGATGGTGCAGCAATGAGCAGCCATATAACTGACTCTTTTCCCTACATCAGCTTCAATTAATTTTGTGAAAAATGGTAGAATTCATTTACAGGCCGAGATAAACAAATCAATCCAGTACCTCATACACATTCATCGGATGTGCTTTATTTTTAAGCGAAATTTCTCCTACTTTACGGCAGTTAAAAGACTCCTTTATTTTTTCATAGGTCTGTTCGCTGATTAATATCTGGCCTGGAGTGGCAGCGGCCTGCAGTCGCTGTGCTGTATTAACAGTATCACCAATAACCGTATAATCCAGCCTGCGCAGACTGGCTGCACCGATGTTGCCGGAAATCATCTCACCGCTGTTGATACCGATGGAAACCTTCGGCGTAAATGTAACTTTATCGTTAAGTGACGGCAACTTTTCTACCTGTGCTTTTGCGGCCAGGCAGGCATCAATCGCCCGGTCTAAATGGTACTTGCCCCTGAACACAGCCATTATAGCATCTCCAATAAATTTATCGATGTAGCCCTCATTTGCGATTACTTCTTTAACCATCACGTCGAAATATTTATTCAATAATTTAACAACGGTATCGGGCGATTCGGTTTCGCTGATGGAAGTAAAGCTGCAGATATCCATAAAAACAACAGTGGCGTCAATCGTTTCATTGGCAGTAAGTGATGATTCAAATTCATGACTTCCCATAAAATTCAGCACGGTTTCGTCCACATACATTTTAAGGATGTTATTTTCTTTGATGGCTTTCAGCGTTTCCCTTAACTGGGTAACATGTTTAATTGTTTTTATAATCGTGAGCGAGAGGTCTTCAAAGTTAATTGGTTTGGTTATAAAATCGAAAGCGCCGCGGTTCATTGCCGTGCGAATATTTTCCATATCGCCATATGCCGAAACAATGACCGATTTTATAAGCGGGCTTGATTCGTTGAGCCTGCTGAGTAATGTCAGGCCATCCATTTCCGGCATATTAATGTCGCTCAATACAATGTCAACATCCGGGTGCTGCTGTATTTTATCCAGGGCATCATTGCCATTGGCAGCAAAAATAAATTCGTATTGCTGTTCCCTTATCTTCTGCCTGAATTTTTGTTTGATGAGCATTTCCAAATCGGCCTCGTCATCTGCTACCAATATTTTTGCCATCAGTAAATCAATTTAAATTTTTCTTTTAATAAAGTAAAGTCAACCGGCTTGGTTAAAAAATCGTCGGCACCCAGTTGTTTGGCCATATTAAAATTTTCTGCGTCACCGTAAGCAGTAATCATCATCACCATTGGAGGTGGTTTGTGGTATTTTTGTTTGATGTGTCCCAGTAATTCCAGCCCACTCATGCCAGGCATATTGATATCGCTTAAAATTAATACGGCTTCATGCTCGTGTTGATTTAAATATATCAAAGCGTCTTCACCTGAAAATGCGAAAACAAATTCAAGCGATTTGTCTTTTATCTCTTTTCTGAACCGTTGCTCAAACAGGGTTTGAATATCCCGTTCGTCATCTACTACTAATATTTTCATTGGTTAAATATATAGAATTTATGCTGGTAATAATATAGTGAATTCTGTTCCTGTTCCTTCTGATGTATGAACGGTCAATTGGCCGCCATGCCCCTTGGTAATGATGTCATAACTCATACTTAAGCCAAGCCCGGTGCCCTGGCCCGTGGGTTTGGTGGTAAAAAACGGTTGAAATATCTTATCCATAATATTTGCCGGAATGCCGGGCCCGTTATCTCTCACCGTAAGGGAAACAAGGGTTCCTTCGTCTTCTGTTGGCGGTATCAGCGCCGTAGTAACCCAAACTGTCGGCGTTTTATGATTTGCTGCAACTGTATTGTCCGGTAATGCAGAAGGTTGTGAGGCCGCGTAAAACGCATTGGTAATTAAGTTTAAAATTACGCGGCCAATATCCTGAGGAATTACGTTGATGGGAGGGATGTAGCGGTCAAAATCTGTTTTCATTGCGGCGTTGAACGATTTGTCTTTTGCCCGCAAACCATGATAGGCCAGTCTTAAATATTCATCTGCCAGTTTGTTGATATCGGTTGGTTCTTTAATACCATTGCTGTTGCGGCTGTGCTGCAGCATGCCTTTCACAATTGAATCCGCCCTTTTACCATGATGATTTATTTTTTGCTCATTTGCCGCAATGTCTGCAGCAATGGCAAGTACTTCTTCCGAATCTCCTTTGGCGATCGCCTCCTTCATCTCTTCAATGAGTTCAGTGTTTACTTCCGAAAAATTATTAATGAAGTTTAACGGGTTTTGAATTTCGTGAGCTATGCCGGCTGTTAGTTCGCCCAGCGATGCCAATTTTTCTGATTGAATCAGCTGCGCCTGGGTGGTCTTTAATTCAGTCAATGCCTCTTCCAGCGTTTCTTTTTGACTGGTCAGCTCTGCTGTGCGTTCTGCCACTTGTATTTCCAGTTGGGCTTTCATGGAAGCCATGAATTTATTCTTCTGCTCTTCTTCGTGCGTTTTTGATTGCTCTTTTATAAGTGCCTTTCGTTGTTTGTTATTGATGATTAGCAAGGCTATCATCCAGATAAAAGCAAAAAAACTGGCGGCTTCAAAAAAGTAATGAATCTTATTGTAAAATGAAATGCTGATCAATTTAAAAACGTCTTCTACAAAACTTACTAAAATCAACGGCAGTACTGCAAACATCGTAGGCCGCTCGGAACTAAATTCATCATTTAAATAAATGATCCCCAAAACAACGGCCACTACGCCATTTGCAATCCAGCCGGAAAGCGGCTTTAAAAAATTAAATGAAGCCTGCACCGTAAATAGCGCAATGCACACAAACATAAGCCCAAGCAGTATTTTTTCCCATTGGGGGAACGCTGTTTTTGTCTTAAATTTTTTGCGCAGCCGCAGGATGATAAAAAATGCAATAAAAATCTGTAAATCCATTGGTGTCTTATTGTGTTAACTGCTTCACGGAAAAAAAGGTGATAACCGTAACTGCCATTTGTGCAACTAAATTAAAGAAAATAAAGCACCTTTTGCTTATGCAAAAAGCTTATCAGCCAAACAACTAGAACGTAAAGGCTTTGTTTATATATTAAGCGTCTCTGCCTGGATTCTATCAGTCCTGTCATTTTGTTTACCTCGTTATACAAACTCGTTAAAGTAAACAGGCTCTTTGGTTTTTTAATTGATTTTAATCACACGATATTAATATATTTATACCGGAATATGAAGATTTGAAATGCGGCAATCAACCATCCCTGATATTATACACAACATGCAGTACGGTGAAATTTTAAATAAGGCGGAAAATTATATCAGTGAATTGTACAGGCTCAATGCTGCAAAAAACTTGTACTATCATAACTATCAGCATGCCATGGAGGTGCTGTCCAATGCGAAAAAAATTGGGGCACATTATCAGCTGAATGATCAGTTATTCTTCGTTGTTTGCGCAGCGGCTTGTTTTCATGATTCCGGTATACTGGTGCCCGGTGACTTATTGCACGAAGATAAAAGTGCGGCGCTGGCGGATGAATTTTTTCACCAGGCCGGTGCAGCAGAGGATGATATCGCCACCATTAAACGATGCATATTGTCGACAAAAATGCCGCAGCAGCCACAGACACTGGAAGAACAGATTGTTTGCGATGCCGATTTGTTTAACCTTGGCACTGCTGAGTTTAAAGAAAAAAACAAACAACTGAAAAAGGAAACAGAAGCAAGAACCAACACAAAAATAGACGGGATTGCCTGGCGGGCCTCGTCCGTCAGCCTGCTTGAAAATCACCGGTACCATACAACTTATTGCCAGGAGTTACTCAATGAAACCAAGGCGCAAAACCTCGCCTGGTTAAAAAGTAAACAACAGGAAAAATTGCTGGAACTGCAACTGGCGGCTGCAGAACCATTGAGCGGGGCTGGTAGTGCCTCAGATAGCGGCATCCCAGGAAAGAAAAATAAAATAAAAGAAAAAGACAAGCCTGTAAAAGGGATTGAAACCATGTTCAGGATATCATCGGCCAATAATGTGCGGATAAGTGTAATGGCGGATAATAAGGCCCATATAATGATTACGGTAAACTCTATTATTCTTTCTGTTTTACTGGGATTGGTTTTAAAAAATCCGGATGAAAATCCGCATGTGCTGATACCCTCGTTTATTTTGCTGGCGGTGAGTGTAACTACTATTATTTATTCTGTACTGGCCACCCGCCCACATATTGGAGATGGCGAATTTACCAAAGAGCAGGTAGAAAAGAAATCGGTCAACCTGTTGTATTTCGGCAGCTTTTACAAGATGAATTTCAGGGAGTACAACGAAGGTATCAAGGCGATGATGGGTGACAGCGAATTTTTATACGGCAGTCTTACAAAGGACATTTTCTGGCAGGGAAAAGTGCTGGGCCGCAAATATCGCTTATTGCGGATTTCGTACACCATTTTTATGTACGGCCTTATTGCAGCTGTGGTTGCGTATGCCATCTCTGCTATTGTTTACAGGTAACAGTACTATTAACATGCACGTATGCTTAAACCTATCTTACTATCAGCAAACAGTTTTTTTTGTTTAATGGTAGTATTGGTATGTGCCAATTGTAACAGCTCCGCACAATTTGGGAGCCCGGCGGGGTACGACTTTACCCGCCCTTCAAAAAAAACATTGCCAGCAGTTTTACATGAAATTTCAGGGATTGCAGTTGATAAAAAAAACGACAGTTCATTATTGGCTATTGAGGATGAAGATGGAAAACTGTTTTCTTTTTCAATGAACGACAAAGCGCTCCGGTATTTGAAATTTGCAAAGAAGGGAGATTATGAAGATGTGACCATTTTAAAAAACAACCAGGTTGCTGTACTAAAAAGCGATGGTTCAGTTTTTCTTTTTCGTGAAGCGGCTTTGCAAAATGAAAAGATTGACAGTGTAAAGGTTTACGACCATATTTTGCCGGAAGGCGAATATGAAGGTTTGTTTGCCGATGATAGTACACTTATCACGTTATGTAAAAACTGCCCGGAGGATAAGCAGAAAAAGGAAGTTTCTGTTTACAAATTGCAGTTGGCAGCATCGGATTCATTGCGTCTGCTAAGTTCTTTTAAGATAGATATATCGGCTATACAGGCAAAGGGTGAGGATGGAAAAATTAAATTTCATCCATCCGGAATTGCAAAGCATCCTGTAACAAAGGAATGGTTTATCATCTCATCAGTAAATAAACTGTTGCTGTTGTTAGACAGAGATTGGAAAGTTAAAACCTATTTTAAACTCAACCCGGCGCTGTTTAATCAACCGGAAGGAATCAGTTTTAACAGCAGGGGCGATTTGTATATCAGCAACGAAGGCGGCGAAGGAGCAGCGACTGTATTGTTTTTTAAGTACTTGCCCGGCGGTATTGTAAAATAACCATTCAATCTTCTTTCAGCCCTTTTATCACTACATTACCGGTACCGTTTTTATCACAGGGATAACCGAATTCTTTTTTCATTTTGGCTGCGTTGTTTATTACGGCATAAAATTCATCCAGGTATTTAAGGGTAGTTTTTTTATATTTTTCATCCAGCAAAGTACAGTTTGTATAAATTGAATAGATGTCGTTTTTAATACGGTTGTATACAGCAACAGCACTGTCGAATTTTGAAAAATTGTTTATGCAATAGCCTCTGTACCGCCGCTCCCTTACACTATTCATCAGTAGTTCTTCTGCCGGTTTTGCATAGGGCGTGTTCACGATTCCGGCATGATCAAAATCGTATGGAACGGCTACTGGTATTGCATTGGAGTCGGCGGCTATCAGTTTAATATTCTGCAGGTATTGAACCGACCAATCTGTATTACCAATGAGGTATTCAAAAACTGACATCATTAAAAACGAATCGGTCTCGGTATCTTCTGGTTGTAATTTTTTTGATAGCGGAATGCTGTTATTTCTTTTAGCCATTTGCTTTTCTTCTTCCAGGAAAACGGCAAAAAATGACGCTGCCATTTTTTTGCCGTTATTATCCAGCATATTTATTTTTACCAACCTCGCCCTAAAACTTTTAGGCGTAACCAGGTTATATAGTTTGTACGCCAGCCATTCCCTTATCACATATTCGTCGCCCTGGCAGGGCATTACCAGTTTTATTTTATCCTGGTCTTTAAACACAGATAATTTAAAAAGATCGTTTTGTGTAAAATGTATTGACAAAGGCGGATACAAACAATTCTCTTTCAGCTTACGAAAATGTCCGCGGGTTTTTCCCTGGGCATTAAGCGTTACTTCTGAGCTGTCATCCTGCCGGCAGGCAATGTTAATTGGATATAACCGGGGGTTTTCTGTTCTGTCATTTAGCAAGTCACGAAGGTTGCCGGAGAGGGTAATTTCCAGTACCTGGTCGCTGTCAAACAAGCCGGGGGAAACTTTTTTTAGCGATGCTGTCACAGACGAAGGCGGTTGGCACCGGGTGCAAATAGCAATAAAAAGCAAACCGGCAGCAGTCATGGACCGCAGAAATATTTTCATTTGTATGTATTTGATAATTGAAAATGAATCGTTGTGCTTGCTAATGGATAAGTTGTTTTTGGAGGGGTCGTCTTTCATACGCAATTTTTAAGGAAACAACTCTTCTAAAGTTACCGTATTTATTGCATAAAAGAAATAGCCATCTTTAAACAGGATACGTTTACCTACCGGCTATCACGGCTGGTATCCGTCTATATTTGTCAGTCCTTTTCTTTCACCAGGCTTCTTCCTTCAGCCTTGCCGGTGGGGTAGCAGTGGTTAATTTCAGCGCTTTGCCTCTATAAAGCTTAGTGGAGCTAAAATTGAAACCTTTACAACGCTTCGCTAATGCTGTCACAATGAGCTAACGGCTTTTATCATCTTTTGCAATTGCCATTTTATGTTGAATGTTATCCCGTATTAGGTTTGTCCCGCCTGCCTGTTTAAAAAATCGTTCCCCCAACAACAAGGGCAGAATTGTGATGGAACACGTTTTTAATTTCTGCCTTTTAATTTGGCAATTGAATGATAAACTTACTTCCGTTACCTTCCGTCGTCTCCACCTTCAATTCTCCGCCGTGTGCCTTTACAATATCGTAGGCCAATGATAAGCCTAAACCCGTTCCCTGTCCGGTGGGTTTGGTAGTAAAGAATGGTTGGAAGATTTTATCTTTTATTGATTCCGGAATGCCGTTGCCATTGTCGTTTACGCTGATTAAAGCTTTATCACCTGATTTTTTTGTACTTACTGAAACAGTTGGTTCATATTTAGCCGCTGCCGGGGTTGCAACCGCCGACAGGGCTTTTTCGTTCGTTGCATAAAATGCATTGGTAAGTAAATTCAATATCACTCTTCCAATATCCTGCGGAATGATATTGATGTTGCCAATACTTTCATCAAAATGTGTTTTTACAGTAGCATTGAAAGATTTGTCTTTTGCCCGCATACCGTGGTAGGCCAGTCTCAAATATTCATCAGCTAACCTATTGATATCAATGGGCTCTTTTGCCCCATTACTGCTTCTGGAATGCTGCAACATTCCTTTTACAATCGCATCAGCACGTTTGCCATGATGATTTATTTTTTCTTCATTAGCTATTACATCATCTGCCAGTGTTTTAGCTTCATCAATATTTCCTTTCTCCAGTTCATCTTTCATTTCAGCCAGAATTTCTTTATTAACTTCTGAAAAGTTGTTGACAAAGTTCAACGGGTTTTGGATTTCATGTGCTATGCCAGCAGTAAGCTCTCCAAGGCTTGCCATTTTTTCACGCTGAATTAATTGTGATTGGGTTTCTTTCAGTTCCGTAAGGGTTGTTTGTATTTCTTCTTTTTGCCGGTTGGTTTCTTCGTATAAACCAGCCAGCTCTACATTGCGCAACCGATATATTTCCGCCTCATTTTTTGCGTTTTCTACTTTATGAGAAATCTCAAGGTGTTGAATTTTTTGATTCAGACTATCTGTATGAATCTGTTTATAAAGACTAATATAGATTTCAATGTGTGCAAGCGCTTCCTGGTGAAGATTAAATTGTTTACAGGCTTCATAGAATCCTAAATGAATTTTAGCAAGCAAATCAAGGGCTTTGATTTCTTCCCCCAACTGCAACGCATGATTCAGTAACGCAACTACCTTGTTGCAAAGTTGCTCAGTAATACTTTCTGTTAATTGAAGTTCTGCCAAAAACAACATTACTTCAGCCTGTCCTCTTTTATCCTGAATAACCTTCCGGATGGCTAAACTTTCATTATAGTAGGTATTTGCTTTTTGGTAATCTGCTAACTCCTTACAAATATTTCCCAGGTTAACGAGCGCATTTCCCTCGCCTTTTTTATCGCCTATGGTATGAGAAATAGACAATGCCCTTGAACAAAACTCAAGTGCTTTATCATACTCCTTTAATTTATAGTGTATGATGCCTATATTATCCAGGCATCCAGCTTGTCCCCATTGGTCGCCTAATATCTGACGAGAGTCCAGGCTCTCATGATAATATTCAATTGCGTTGGTAAAATCGCGCATTTCAAAATAAATGAGCCCGATTAGATTTAGACAATATGATTTTGGCATAAGCAGGTCATGCTCACGGGCTACGGACAAGCCTTGCAGAAGATAAGTGAGTGCAGTTTCAAAGTCGCCCAAATACTTATAGGTTGCTCCCAGGTGATAACTAGTAAGCGACTCTCCCTCTTTATTACCAGTTTGCTGTCTTATTGCTAACGCTTTAAAAAGATAATCCAATGAAGCGGCATAATTTCCGTAGCTACGTTGTATAATACCGTTGTATTCATAAACTGAGGTCTGACCATTCAAATCATCCAGTGATTCAAATAAAGGCAATGCTTTATCACAATACGCAAGCGCCTCCTGGTGCTTTGAAAGGCGAATCAGCGTGAAAGCAAAAGTGCGGTATCCTTCTGCCTTCCCTTTTACATAATTTATTTCTTCAGCAAGCTGGAAGGCTTCCCTGCTAAGTTCATGGGCCCTGGTGGAGTCTGCTACACGTATTTCCCACGCAAGTTTATTTAGCTGGTCTATTTTTTCTGATGCTGAAACGTAGCCTTCTTTATTTTCCATATCGGTAGACAGTTCAGTGTTAGGAAGATAAATCAGTTAACAGCCAGGCATCAGCTGTTCCCAATTTTTGATCACTGCACAATTTTATGTGTAAAAATAACTGCAGCTTGTAGGCTGCCATAAATTTAATGCAGGTGGAAATAATGCCTTCTCCCAACGGCCCCTTTTCGCCCCAGGGGTACACAATTTCTTTATGAAACAAATCATCTTCCGTAAACTGGGTAAATAATTTATTGATGATGTCAATCTGTTCATCCATCAATGCAAGAAATTGTTCGTGTGGCAGCTTTTTGGAAGCCGCAGTTACTTCGCCAAAAAAAGTATTAAAGGGCAGATCACTTTTATTCATCCAATAGTCTAACGGCGCTGTTCCGATGATGCATAAATATTGCAGCAACTCGTGTATACTCCTCAGTTCTTCCTTTGTTTTAAAATCCATTTTATCGTGCGGAATTTTTGTATAAAGCCTTTTGCATATTTTCATTTCTTTCACGATGGCGTTTAGCAGGTGTTGTTTATACATGATGAATGGTTTTATTGATTGCTTATGAAAAATAAGTAAAAACAATACGGGCGACTGGCTTTTGCTGCCGTATTCCTGGCCAATATTTTGCCATCAGTATTTTTGGACAACCGTTGTAACGATTAATCTTGCCGGAAAAGAAGCGTTTTAAATATAGATAGTGGAGATGCTAAAAGGTGCAATAAACATACTACATTTTATTGTAATTTTTTTAATATACCGGGGATTTAAGGCAAAGCAGGTAAAAGAATAGTAAATATTGTACCATCATTTTCTTTATTATTCATTTTTATTTCACCCCGGTGCGCCTTAATGATATCATAGCTTAAACTCAAGCCCAGGCCCGTTCCCTGTCCGGTTGGTTTGGTGGTAAAGAAGGGTTGAAATATTTTGTCTACTATTTTTTGAGGGATGCCATTACCATTGTCTGTTACTTTTATTTCAACTTTATCAGCTAACTTTTTTGTACTTATTGAAACAGTTGGTTCATAGCCCTCAATTCCTGATTTCTTTTTCTGATCGACAGCATAAAAAGCATTGTTGAGCAAATTCAATAGCACCCTTCCAATATCCTGCGGTATCATATTGATGTGACCAATGGTTTCATCAAAATCTGTTTTTAAAGTGGCATTGAAGGAATTGTCTTTTGCTCTTATACCATGATAAGCCAATCTTAAATATTCATCAGCCAGTTTATTAATATTGGTGGATTCTTTTTTCCCGCTGCTGCTCTGGCTGTGCTGCAGCATCCCTTTTACGATGGCATCGGCCCGCTTACCGTGGTGATTTATTTTTTCCAGATTTTGTTTGATGTCTGACGAAATAATTTTTGCTTCTTCAATATCTCCTTTGTTTAATTCTTCATTCATTTCATCAATCAGCTCATTGCTTACCTCACTAAAATTATTAACGAAGTTTAACGGGTTTTGAATTTCATGTGCAATGCCTGCGGTGAGTTCGCCAAGGCTGGCCATTTTTTCTGATTGAATGAGTTGTTGCTGAGTAGATTTCAATTCAGCATAGGCTTGCTCAATTTTAATTTTATCTCTTCGCTGGCGTCGTGAATTTCTATACAACATTGCGGCTATAAATATCAATAAGATAATTCCGGCAATAAAGGAATAGGTTCTTATCCTTGAGATGGTTCTCAACTGTTCTGCCTTTTGCTCTTCTAATTTTAGCTGTTCACTAACCCCGGCTACCTGGAAGCTCTTTATTCTTTCCTCTTTATTTAATCCATTCTTTAAGGCAATTGCCTTTTTAAGGTATTGATATGCACTGTCCATTTGATGCACCCTGTCAAAAGCGGAGGAAAGCGATGAGTTGGCTGCTATTAAACCCAGGGTGTCGTTAATGTGGTGATAGATGTTTAAGGCCTTTCGGGAAAAATAAAAGAGAGAATCTGCATTCCCATCGCTTTGTGAAATATCTGCCAGTGACTGGTAGGCCATGCCTTCAAAATCCGGGCTTTCCGATTCAATATTGCTCTTTATGCTGCGCCTGTAAAATTCTTTGGCTTCTTTGGGCTTATTCCGTTGTTCATATACTTTACCCAGATTCCAATAAGTAAGGCCTTTGTATTTTTTATGACCTGATCTGTCACTATAAATGATAGATCTATTAAATGCAGACTCCGCTGAATCGAGGTTTCCCTGTCCACGATAAGCTTCCCCGCTATTCATCCATGATAACGACATCATAGCGTCATCCTGAAGCTGGTTGTTTAACTGATGTACAATTTGATGGAGC
The DNA here is from genome assembly GCF_028288465.1 of Ferruginibacter sp. Classification (GTDB taxonomy): domain Bacteria; phylum Bacteroidota; class Bacteroidia; order Chitinophagales; family Chitinophagaceae; genus Ferruginibacter. The sequence continues at coordinate 88,050 of NZ_JAQBNR010000039.1, forward strand.
TGCAGGGATTTTGCATATTCGCCGGTGAAATAGTTAACGATTGCCAGGTGCTGGTATATGCCGGCAAGCACCGTAATGCGGGCATGGTATGCATCGTTTTTAAAAGACAACAAGGCGGGGCGCCACATACCTTTTTCGATTCCGTCCTGCGATGCCAATGACCTGGCCACGAGCAAAAATTTCAATCCACCCGAATAGTTCTGGATCGAACAGGATACGTATCCGTTCCTGCTCAATGCCTCGGCCTCCCAAACAGGTTGTTTTGTTTTGCGGGCCAGTGTCAGCATTTCCTCATAATATTGTAAAGCTGCCGGCCGGTTACTTTCCTGGTAATACAATGCAATCTCCCTGTCCACATACATTTTCAGCGTGTCATTTGTAGAAACAGTTAACATCTTTTTTAAGCTATCCACCTGCTCACGGGAAGGTTCCTGCCAATAAGGATTGTTTTGTGCATTATTGTAAAACGGCAACAATAAGAAGCAAGCGATCATTAAATATTTATGGTGAATTTTCATTTTTATCCTATCGGCAATTGAATTTTGAATGTACATACTTCGTTTTCTTTTGTTTCCATCTTCAACTTACTACTATGTGTTTTTATAATATCATAACTTATCTGAATCACGGATTTAAATGGATTTTTGGATTTCACTGATCTCATGTTAGCGTACAACTCTTTTAATGGTTAAGCTTTTACTTCCAAAATTTATTAGCAACCCAACTTCGAGTTTGTAGGCTTTCAGGTAATTTAATATCTGGGCAAGATGCACATCTTCAAATTGTATGATCGCTTTCAACTCCACTAATACTTTCCCTTCTACAACAAAGTCCGCCCTTCTTGTTCCAATCGGTTCCTGCAATTCTTTATAAAAAATTTCCTGCTCAATCTCCCTTGCATAGGATAGTCGGGCTTGAGTAAATCCCAGGCCAGGGCTCTTTGATAAATTACTTCCTGAAACCCATTCCCTAAAAACTTATGGACCTCAAAGGAAGCGCCTATGATTTTTTCTGTTATTTCTTTATATTTTAATTCTGCTGTCATACTATAAATCTGTGCAATCAGTTAATCAATTTAAATCCGTGATTCAGATATTTGGTAATTGAATTATAAACTCCGGCCGAACCCCTCAGCACTTTCCACTTCCGAAGTGATCCATATGCTTTGAACGCTATGCCCTTACTGATGCAGGCTTCTTAAATAGCAAAGTCACAATCGTTCCGTTATTGATTTCATAGGTTAATTTACCATCCAGTTGTTTTGTCAAAAGGTTCACTAATTGCGTCCCGAAACCTGTGCCTGTTGCTTTTTCATTGATTGATTTGCCGATACCATTGTCTGAAATTTTCAATAAAAGCAGTCCTTCAGCATTCACTGCTTTGTCTTCTTCGGTTAAACTGATTTTGATTGCCCCGTTTTCTTTTTCATTAAAAGCGTATTTCAATGAATTGGTCAATAGCTCGTTGGTGATAAGGCCAACTGAAATAGCAGTGTCCACATCTAACACCAATTTAGGCATATCACATTCCACTTTGATATGGCCTTCTGCGTTGAAAGAATCGAGAATATTCTCACTGAGATGGATAAAATAATCCCGCATTTCAATGGCTGCTAAATTTTCGCCCTGATACAGTTTTTGATGAATAATACCCATTGAATGTACCCGGTTTTGGCTTGCCAGCATAGCCGATTGTACAGAGGGGTCGTCAATTTGAGCGGATTGTAAGGCCAAAAGACTGGATACTACTTCGAGATTATTTTTAACGCGGTGATGGATCTCTTTTAATAACAATTCATTTTCTGCATTTCTTGCAGCGAGCGATACCTGGGTAGTTTTGAGTTCTGTTACAGTTTTTTCTATCTCCTCATTTTTATCTTTTAAAGCCAGGTTAGCTTTCACTTTTATTTTATTGCTTTTGTATAATACAAAGGCAATGATGGAAAAAAGCAGTAACGCAGATAATGAAAGCAGTAGTTGAGCCCTGCTTTTTATTCTAATTCTTTTAGCTTCCGCTTCCTTCAATCTCAGCTGCTCTTTGAAACCAATATTTTGAAAATTAGTCAATGTTTTTATCTCTTTGCCATTGAGAGAATCACTCAATTTTTTAGATAGTTGCAAATAATAAAAGGCGCTGTCATACTTGTTTTCATCTTTAAAACTTAAAGCAAGGGCTGTATATGCGTTTTCCATTTCAGGAACATTACTACCCAACAATCTGTAGTTGGCAACACCTGCTTTAGCATAATACAAAGCAGAATCAACCCTGCCCAATTTTCGATAAGTGTCAGCCAATGCAAATTGGGTCAGCGCTATATAAAATGTATTTTGATTTTTCCTGAGTACCTCTAATGCTAACAGGTAATTGATTTTTGCATCTTCAAAATTTCCTTTTCTAAAAAGTATATCGCCAATAGCTTTATTGGATGCGCCGCCATAGTTTTTATTCTCCATTTGTTTTTCAACGGGCAAAACAATTTGCTGAAAGTAGAGAGCAGAATCCAATTTGCCCATATTTAAATAGGCGTTGGCAATATTATTATTGATGGTCCATCTTAAATTCAAATCATTCGTTTCCGTTTCGATTATTGTCTTTGCTTCTTTTAGTTCTGATAGCTGTTTATCAAAATTTTCCGTGCGGCCATACAACATAGCCAGGCTGTTTTTTATATAGCCTAATAATATTATCCTGTTTATTGTTGGATCACTGCTGGTAAAATACTTACTGAAAAAGGGCGTGATGATAACGTCCTTGGCAATATTTTTATCTTCAATTAATTTATTGGCAACAAGCAATTTAGTCAATGCGGTTCCATAGTCTCCGTTACTCAGCAATGTAAAGCCGAGGTCACTCAGGATACTTGCCTGGTAAAATTTTTGATTCAGTTTTTCTGCAGTTGAAAAAGCAATATCTGCATAGTAAATTGAGCTGTCCCTGTTAACTTCAGCATATTTTAAGGCCAACTCGCAAAAATTATTTAAACGAATGGTATCATTTTGTCCTAATAAATCAACGGGATAACTAAACAGGATAAACAGGATGAGTAAATAACTTTTAATCCGTTTCATTATACTGACTTTAGAGTGTTATGATAAATGTTGTTTCTTCTCCCTCTCTTGTCTTTACCTTTAACTCTCCGCCATGGGCCTTCACAATATCATACGCCAATGATAAACCCAAACCCGTTCCCTGGCCCGTTGGTTTTGTTGTAAAGAACGGTTGAAAAATTTTATCTACTATTTTTTGAGGGATGCCGATACCATTGTCTTTTATGGTTATCAAAACTTTGCTCTTATTCCCATCCGACCCTGTACGGGCGGACCCTGAAGGGGCGCCGAGTCTTCGGGTTGTTAAGGTGACTACAGGTTCGTAGACTTTGCTTTCTGCTTTCTGCTTTAAGCTTTCCGCTTTTTGCTTTTCGTTCACAGCATAAAAAGCATTGTTGATTAAGTTTAACAACACTCTTCCAATATCCTGCGGAATGATGTTGATGTTATCAATCGTTTCATCAAAATCAGTTTTTAATGTAGCATTGAAGGATTTGTCTTTTGCACGAAGCCCATGATAGGAGAGGCGTAGATATTCATCACACAAAGCATTAATATCTGTGGGATCTTTTATACCACTGCTGCTTCCTGAGTGTTGCAGCATTCCTTTTACAATAGCATCGGCTCTTTTGCCATGGTGGTTTATTTTTTCTTCATTTGATATGATATCATTGATTAACTCATTTTGCAAATCACCATCTGCTTTAGGTTTTAAGCGTTCGGCTTTCAGCTCTTCCAGCAGTTCTTTATTAACTTCACTAAAATTATTAACGAAGTTTAACGGGTTTTGAATTTCATGTGCAATGCCAGCGGTGAGTTCGCCAAGGGATGCCATCTTTTCGGACTGAATAAGTTGGGATTGCGTGGATCTTAAATCACGTAAGGTTTTTTCTAAAATAGCATTAGCTTTTTGTCTTTGACGACTATTTCTGTTTTGAAATATAGCAAGCAGAATAAAAATAACCAGCGATCCAAATAAGCCAATCAGTATTAATTTGTTTTGAAAACCCGCTTGTTCTTCCACGATTTTATTTAGCCTTGTTTGTTCTTCAAAATCAACATTCTGAAATTGGGTGATTTTACTAACGGAGGCATCGTTAATACTATCACTTAAGAACTTCCCCTTTTTTAGATAATCCAATGCGGCTAAAGTATTCTTTTGTAATTCATAAATTAGTGAAAGTTGGGTATATCCCTTTGCGACAAGAGACTCATTTGGAATAGACTGTGCTAAAGCCACACATTTTAGCGTGTAATATAAAGCTGAATCTGGCTGATTATTTTTCAAATATAATTTCCCGTACTCCAGATAAACACCACTTAGCCCTATGAGCTGATTGCTAACAATACCGGCGTTAGCTGATTTTGTAAAGTATTCCTTGGTTGAATCATATTGATGCTGGTTTTCGTAATAGAGGCCAATAAATTTATAGATATCAACCAGCCCTCTTGCATAAGGTGAATTTTGACTATATAATAATGCCAGTTGATAATATTTAAAGGCGGAATCCGACTGATTGTTTTTAAAAAATAACGCCCCGATATTTCTTGTAGTGAGCGATAATATTTTTTTATTCTGTAATTTTTTACCAATGTCAAATGCTTCGTTCAGCTGGGATCGTGCAGTTTTGTATAGCTTTAATGAAGTATATAATCTTGAAAGCTCAAAATGAATCATCCCAAGGATAGAAAGCCTGGCATCGTCGGGATTGTTTGAGTAAGAAAATTTGGAATATCCCCAACCGTTTTCCGAAGATGTTGGATTATCTGCCAGCTTCACAGCCTTATAGTAAAATTTCAAAGCAGAGGATACATCACCCTGCCACGATTTTACATACGCAATTTGTTCATAAGCATCTGCTTCGTATAATTGTAAGTTTAGCTTCTTTGCGAATGACAATTGCTTTTCATGATAAAACAAGGCACTATCTACTTTACCTTCTTGCTGATAAAACCCCATTTGTCTATAGATATCCATTTTCACGGTATCATTGGTAGTATTTAGCAACGCATAATGTAAACTATCAAAAAATCGAGAATTTTGCGCTGGCGAAATAAATGGGAGCAATAGAAAAACTATCATGCCTCTAACTATCTTCATAAAATTAAATTGGTAACTGAATAATAAACACTGTTCCTTCTCCTTCCTCGTCCGTACCGGGCCTGGCGGATTTTGTGCCGACTTTTATTTCTCCTCCATGCGCTTTCACAATATCATAACTTAAACTCAACCCTAACCCGGTGCCTTGCCCTGTCGGCTTGGTAGTAAAGAATGGCTGAAAGATCTTTTCTTTAATGCCTGCAGGTATCCCATTGCCATTGTCGCAAACCGTTAGTTCAATTGTGCTACCATTCTTTTTAGTGCTGATGGAAACTGTTGGCTGGTACTCACTGCTTGCAGTCTTTTGCTTTTCAGCTACGGCATAAAATGCATTGTTAAACAGGTTCAGCAGTACTCTTCCAACATCCTGCGGAATGATATTTATGTTGCCGATGGTTAGATCGTAACTAGTATTGAGCATGGCGTTAAATAATTTGTCTTTAGCCCTTAGGCCATGATAACTCAGCCGCAGGTATTCATCTGCCAGGGCGTTAATATCTGTGGGCTCTTTTGTACCGGAGGTTTGCCTGGAATGTTGCAACATACCTTTTACAATGGCATCTGCACGCTTGCCGTGATGGGTGATTTTTTCTGAATTGTCTATCACATCATTTGCAATGGCTTTCACTTCTTCGGTGTTTCCTTTATCTGCTTCTTCTTTCAACTCCATCAGCAGCTCTGTGTTAATCTCACTAAAGTTGTTGACGAAGTTTAACGGGTTTTGTATTTCGTGTGCAATGCCGGCCGTGAGTTCGCCAAGGCTCGCCATTTTTTCTGATTGGATAAGCTGTGCCTGGGTAGATTTTAATTCAGTTAATGTGTTTTCTACTTTTTGCTTTTGTTCCTGCAACACAATATTTGCAGTATGTTTTTGGCGGTTGTTCCGGTAAAGAAATATCCCAACCACTACAAAGAAAAATAAACAAACCCCCATGATGTATTCCTTCATCCGGTTGTTATAAGCGGTCTGCTGTTCCATCGCTTCAATATTGCGTAACTTTTCATGGAAAGACAATGCCTGTAACCTGTTTATATTACTCTCGCTAAAAATCGCTGCATTTATTTTCGACTCCTGCCTGGAATAATAATAGGCACTGTCTGTTTGATGCAGTGTATCAAAAATCTGTTGCAGGTAAACAACTGCCTTTAACCGCACAGCGTTGCTGTTAGCCGTATTGCCCAGATTAATAAACTGGCGGCAAAATGATGCAGCTTGCTTAAGCCGGGAAGCCTGTATTAAATACTTGATATAGGTGTCATAAAAAAGCGCCCTTAAAGAGCTTAGTTTTATATTAGGTAGTATACTTAGTGCTTTTGTAAAAGCACTGTCGGCATTAGCGGTATCATTGGCCAGGGCATAAGCAGCTCCTGTTAAACAAATGGAGGCCATGTCATACAAGGCAATACCAAGTTTACCTGAGGTTTCAATACTTAACCTGGCGTAATGTAAAGCCGAGTCGGCTTTGTTAATATCAAGATAGTAACTACAGAGGTTATTCTGATATTGTATCAACATAAAATTATACAGCGGCGACGATTGATCGGGCAGGTTCTCACCACCTTTGATCGTGTAGTCATACTCAGCCTGATAATTTTTAAATTCGCTGTACACAAGGCTTATATCAAAATATAAAGAGCTAAGGCGTCGCTTATCTTTTGCTTTTTCCGCCAGCGGAATGCCTTTGAAAAAGTATTCAAGTCCGGAAATATAATCGGCTTTACTGAAAGCAAAGTAAGCACCGATCCAGTTATAGCTAATGGCCAACAAAGAATCGCTTTTTAATTGCTGCGCAATGCTGAGCAATTGTATGCACAATGAAGAATCAACATCGTTAGAAGTGTTGTTGGAATGTTCAAGTTCGTTCCTGATAAAGTTGAATTGCTGCATCGGTTCCGAAAGGCTAGACAATTTTAGCTGAACGCCGGTAAGACCTTGTTTTTGTGCCTGGCAATTAAAAATAAATAGGATCCAGAAAATTGTTACTGATACTATCTTAAGCGTTTTATGCATTAATTAAAAATTGACTTGTAAATATTATACCCTAATCCTTTATTCGTTCCCAATATTATCTAACTACCATTGCTTTCATAATAGCATAATCCAATTTATTTTGTTACCAGCATCAGTTACCTAATCATCTGTTGTTGTGTCACCCGCTTGTGCTTTCTGTTCATTGTTAAGCTAAGCATACAAAAGTGCGAAGCAACGCAAGTACCATATATATGCTTAGCATAGCTCACCAATTTGTATTTAGCTAAATGGGCAATTGCATTATAAATACCGTTCGTTCTCCTTCTTTTGTTTCTACTTTTATTTCTCCTCCATGTGCTTTTATAATGTCATAGCACAAACTTAGACCCAGCCCTGTTCCTTGCCCTGTCGGTTTTGTAGTGAAGAATGGCTGAAATATTTTATCGACTATTTTTTGAGGGATGCCGTTACCATTGTCTTTCACAGAGATCAAAACTTTACCCCCATCACCTAAAGGAGCGCCAGTTCTTTGGGTTGTTACAGTTACTACAGGTTCATAGGTGTTGCCTTCTGCTTTAGGCTTTAAGCTTTCCGCTTTTTGCTTTTCGTTCACGGCATAAAATGCATTGTTATATAAATTCAATAACACTCTTCCTATATCTTGCGGAATGATATTGATGTTACCAATACTTTCATCAAAATCCGTTTGTAACACCACGTTAAACGATTTGTCTTTTGCACGAAGGCCGTGATAGGAGAGGCGGAGGTATTCATCAGCCAAAGCATTGATGCTGGTAAGCTCTTTTTGCCTGCTGCTGGTGCGACTGTGCTGGAGCATTCCTTTTACAATAGCTTCGGCACGTTTACCGTGATGATTTATTTTTTTTGAATTTTCTGCAATATCATTTAATAATTCATTTTCTAACTGCTCATCTCTTTCATTATTCACTTTTAATTTTTCACATTTCAATTCCTCAATTAATTCTGTATTTACTTCACTAAAATTATTGACAAAGTTTAACGGGTTTTGTATCTCGTGTGCAATGCCTGCGGTAAGTTCTCCCAGGCTTGCCATTTTCTCTGATTGTATCAGTTGCGATTGTGTATCTTTTAAGTCACGGAGGGTTTTCTCTAATACCTTGTTGGCTTTTTGCTTTAGCCTGTTGTTTCTGTATAATAATAACGCCGCCAAAAGAAGAATGGCCACGCCACCTGTAAAACCAAATTGTTTTAACCTGATCTCGTTAGCCTTTATGTTTTCCGTAGCCTGTCTTTCTCTTTCCTGTTGTTCGGCTAGTGTTTTTTGCAGGGCTATTATCTTGTCCTGCCCATACATTTTAATGTACATCGCCTCATATATTTTTCGGTAATAGAGCGCCTTCGCCACATCTCTGGTTTCAAATTCCGTTGCAAGCAGGAGGCTGTTGATTAGGATGCCTTCATTCAATTGTATGTTTTCAGCAAGGGTTTGTCCCTTTATTGCGTAGTAAATGGTAGAGTCAGGCTGATTGAGTGCCTTATATAATTTTGCCGTACTGTTATTGGCCCAGATAAGGCTATATAGATCATTGTCTTTGGTATCAATTGAAATGGCCCGCTGCAGGTATTCTTTTGCAGTAGTATAGTTGCCGAGACTTGTATGAATGTTGCCCAATACCTCCAGTATGATCGCCAGTGTCTTTTTATTTTGGGTGTCATTATATAGGTTTTGCATACATAACAAAGCGCTGTCTTTTTTATTGGTAGCCATATAGGTATTGGTGATGGCAATTTCATTTTCTACATTGTAGCCGCCCCAGGAATTTCCTTTGAATAATGCTCTTGCCTTTAGTGAAAAGGCAAGGGAAAGGGTATAGTCTGATAAATCCTGGTAGGTATAGCCCAGTTCCAAAAGGCTGATCGCCTTTTCTCTTTTGAAGTGAAATTTTTCACTTAGTTCCAGTGCCTTAAATGCGTATTGCAGCGCTTCAGGATAATTACCCTGCCGCAGGTAAAGATTTCCAAATCCAATCAATGCATTTGCTTTTCCCCTGGCGAAGTCAATTTTTTCAGAAAGTTTTAAGGCTTTTTCTGCATACAATAAAGAAGAATCAAAGTCAGAATAGGCATACTCGTAACTAAGTCCGGCCCAGATAAGTGCCCGGCTGGTATCGGTGCCGGCTTTTTCAAGTTCCTGTTTTAAGTCAATGGTTTGGTAGGATGAGGTATTATTCTTCTGGCCATAGCCGAAACTATTCAGGAAGAAAATAAATACAATAAAAAGAATAATTTTTTTCATGTTTTTAGTTTGCCGGTAATTGAACCAGGAATTCAGCCCCTTCATTTTCGTTCGTTTTTACCCTTAGTTCACCACCATGTGCTTTTACAATATCATAGACCAACGATAAACCTAAACCTGTTCCCTGGCCGGTGGGTTTTGTAGTAAAGAATGGCTGAAATATTTTGTCTTTTACCGGCGAAGGAATTCCGTTTCCATTATCGGCCACGCTGATTTCAATTTGATCATTTATTTTTTTTGTACTGACTGAAACGGTGGGTTCATATTTAACTGCTGCAGGGTTTGCAACAAGCGACTGATTCTTTTCATTTACTGCGTAAAATGCGTTGGAAATTAAATTTAATATCACTCTTCCAATATCCTGAGGAACGATATTAATGGTACCAATTGCATCATCATAATTCGTTTTTAATGTGGCGTTAAATGATTTGTCTTTTGCACGCAAACCATGGTACGCCAACCGTAAATATTCATCCGCCAACGCATTGATGTCGGTGGGCTCTTTGTGACTGCTGCTGCTGCGGCTATGTTGCAGCATTCCTTTTACAATGCCATCAGCACGTTTGCCATGGTGATTTATTTTTTCTAAATTCTGAATCAAATCATTCATGATTTCCTTTGCTTCTTCGGCATCCCCCTTGTCCATGGCTTCTCTCATTTCCCCCAGTAACTCTTTACTTACTTCGCTAAAGTTGTTCACGAAGTTTAACGGGTTTTGTATCTCATGTGCTATGCCTGCGGTGAGTTCGCCGAGACTAGCCATTTTTTCTGATTGGATCAATTGCTTTTGGGTGGCCTGCAGTTCAGTTAACGCTGCTTCTGCTTTTTGCCTCGCGTCTTTAATCACTATTAAGTCTTCTTCAGCCTGCAGGGCATGTGCTTCTGCAATTTGTAAATCGTTGAAACGGGTAAAAGTTAGATTGAACACGGCTGCAAAACGTTCCAGTAATTGCAGGGTTTCCTTTGGCTGATCATCTGGTGATGCTATACCAATAAATCCTTTACTGAAATAAGCAATATCCTGCACTCTTCTTTTTTGAGAAAGCCCATTTTTAAATGGTACACCCAGGCTGGTCAGGTGCCTGAAATAATTTTGCAATTCATCGCCCTGCATATTAATCACCAAAGATTTTTTTTGCTGCTTCCAGCCTTCAAACATTTTAGCAAAGGATACATTATCATTCAGGTTGGCTTTAAAGGCCGTACTTATTTTAGTGCCGTCTTCATCTGTTATCCAAAATTCTGATGCCCCATTTTCATCCTTCACAATGGAAATGTATAAGCGATTTGGTTCAATGCCGAGGGCAATCAGTTGCTGAAATAACACGGCTGCGGTTTCTGCCAGCTCATCACTTTTTTGCATGGCCAGCGTCCGGCTCCTTACTTTTTCCAAAGCTCCTTCTATCTGTGCTTCCCTTGCCTGTGATTCTGCTTTCTGCAAATCAAGAAAACGGGTATAGGTTTGTTCAAAAACTTTGGCAAAACGCTTGAAAATTTCATAGTAAGCAGCTACCCGCTCAAATGAAATAAACATGAGATATCCATGCGTAAAATAAACACAATGAATGATCTGAAAAGTTGGAATGGGAACTCCATCCCGCCGCCAGTTTTCCATGATTACTTCCCTGAAGGTTGGGATTGTAGCCAGATACTGGTAATGGACTTCCAGTTCCTTTCCACTTTGCTCTATCACAAACAAAGGCTTGCCGGTTTGCGCAGCTTCATAAATCTTCTGGTACACATCTTTTGAACTGTCGGTTTTAAAGGGTGGCAGAAGACCACTGATGGACCCCATCCATGCGGTTGCGGCTTTTCGGTCATCGTCCCAGATATTAAAACCACATGCAAGAGGGGGTAAACCCAACGACTCAACTTGCCGGAAGAGCAGCAGTGAAGCGGCCTGCAATTCATCGCTATGTTGCATCGCCATTGTTCTTGCCCGCACTCTTTCCAATGCCAATTCTATTTCTGCTTCTCTGGTTTGTGCTTCTGCTTTTTGGAGGTCGAGGAAGCGTGTGTAAGCCTGCTCGAATACTTTGGCAAATCTTATAAAAACCTGTTCATCAGGATATTCCTCCAACGTAATCGTTAGCACATATCCATATTTGAAATATGCGGCATGCCATGTTTGCCTTGTTGGAAATGAAAGACCGGAAGCAAGTATGTTTTCAAAAAACGTCTTAACTGACGGAACTGAAAGCATATAGTCATAATGATCATTCAATGCCTTGCCTTCGAGGGTGTTTTTACATAAATCCATTTTGTTTTTCCAGCCTTCGTACATTTTTTTATGCGTAGCATCCTTTGTATGGGGAATAGCAATGGGCGGAAGTACACCGTTTTCATTGGCAAACCAAACTTCATCATCATCCGATGCCGGCTTGCATAATACAAATCCGCAGCCCCACAAATTGCCGCCCAAATTTCTTAGCTGCTGAAATAAGACATTGGCTACATCTGTCAGTTCAGCACTTTGATGCATGGCCATGCTTCTTGACCTTACTCTTTCCAGTGATGCTTCGATCTGTGCTTCCCTTGCCTGTGCCTCGGCTCTTTGAAGATCAAGAAAGCGGGTGTAAGTTTGTTCAAACACTTTTGCAAACCGTTTGAAAATAGTATAAGATTCAGGAGATGGCTGCAAAGTAATAAAAAGCAAATTACCATGAGAAAAATTGAATGCATTGTGCACCTGCCGTACAGGCGTTTGCACCCCTGCCGCCTCAGATTTTTTGAAGGCTTCGTCTAGTAATGGAAAAGATCTTAGATAGCGGTAAAACTCCTGCATTTCGTTGCCTGTAAAATCATGAATGATATATTCTTCCTGATTTTTCCAGGATTGAAATTGCTGTTTGTGCCACTCAATGTCAAACGCAGGCATTTTAAAAGGCGGGTTAACAGAGCCATCGGCATTGCACATCCACGATATCAATTCCGTATTTTCGTTTTCCCAAACTGTAAACCCGCTACTATAGCAATTAATACCCAGCGTTATTACCTGGGCAAAAAGCAACGATGCTACTTGTGCTAACTCGTCACTTTTTTGCATCGCCATCGTTCTTGCCCGCACCCTTTCCAATGCCAATTCTATTTCAGCTTCCCTTGCCTGCGCTTCTGCTTTTTGCAGATCAAGAAAACGGGTATAGGTTTGTTCGAATACACCTGCAAAACGTTTAAAAATATCCCAGGCCCATGGCACCTGCCCGCAGGTGATAAAGATTAAATTCCCCTGTGCAAAGTTGGCGACGTTGTTTACCTGTGACTGGGGAAGTTTAAAACCGCCGTCCATATGCTGCTGCATGATCCTTTCAAAACCGGGAAGACTTCTCATGTACCTATAGTGTGCTTCCAGCGCATCGTCTTTAACCTCTTCGGTATAGAATTCTTCATTTAATTGTTTTGATTGGTAAAATCGTTGGAAAGTAGGGCTTTCTGTAAGGGGTATTGTAAACGGAGGTTGTAACTCATCTTTGGTACTCATCCAGCCGATACATACCTTTTCATTTTTTTGCCAGATGTTGAAGCCGCAACTCCAAACAGGTATACCCAAAGTCTGTACCTGCCTGAATAAAAGATTAGCTGCTTCGGTAAGTTCATCGCTGTGCTGCATGGCCATTGTTCTTGCACGCACTCTTTCCAGGGCCAGTTGAATCTGCGATTCCCTTGCCTGCTCCTCTGCTTTTTGCAGATCAAGAAAACGAACGTAAGCCTGCTCAAATACTTTTGAAAATCTTTTTAGAACCTGGAAATCTTCTGCTGTGGCAAGCTGCTCATCCCAGCTGTCAAAACCCACGGCAGCATGCTTCTCACCGGCCAGGGAAGTTGTCCACGATTTGGCTTGATGATGAAAATCTTTTAGCTCCGGGGGAAAAGTATTATGTTCCGCTACGTAGCGAAAATAATCGTTCTTGTCTTTGCCGGCATATACCCGGTTAAAGATTAATTCGCCGTTTTCCATCACCTTCAGCAAATCATTAAATATTGCGTTTTTGCTAATAGCGGGTGTGAAAGGGATATTTATTTCGCCGGGTTCTGACAAGGTTGTGGTAGCAATCCATAATTGTATATCCCGGGTTTTTCTATCAAAAAGAAAAATGAATGCGCCGCTTAAATTAAGGCCTAGTTCCGTCCATTTTTTAAACATAACCGAGGCCACCGTTTTTAACTGATTGGATTGATGCATGGCCAGCGAAGCAGACCGCACACTTTCCAGCGCCGCTTCTATCATTGCTTCTTTTGCCTGAGCCTCTGCTTTTTGCAGATCAAGAAAACGGGTATAGGTTTGTTCGAAGACTTTTGCAAAACGAATAAAAATATCATGGGCATCAGGTGCCGGCTCCAAAGTAATAAACAGCAGGTAACCATATTTAAAATAGGTTACATGATCTATTTGTTGAACAGGAAAAGAGCCGCCGCTTTCCGTTAACTTTCTCAGCCCATCACCCAAAACCGGCAGCGTACATAAGTATTTGTAATGAGCAGCGCAGGCTTCGCCGGTGAATGTTTCAATGTACATTGATTTTCCTGTCTGCCCTTCTTTGTAATAACGAAGAAAGACACCTTCCCTGGGTGTTTTATAGGTTGGCATGGTACCCATTTCGGAACTGAACCATTCAGTCGATTCTTTATCACCATAGATATTAAACCCACATCCCCTGGTTTTAATACCGAGCATCCTTACCTGGCTGTCCAACAGCAGAGACGCATCGGCCAGTTCATCACTGTGCTGCATGGCCATTGTTCTTGCCCTTACTCTTTCGAGTGCCAACTCTATCTCTGCCTCTCTTGCCTGTGCCGCTGCAGTGGTAATGTCCGTATACCTTTTATACGCCAGGTCAAATACATTGCGGAAACGTTTCAGGATATTGAGCTGTTCTTCACTGATTTTTTTAAAAGTGGATATGCCCACATTGCCCTGTTCAATGGAATAAAAATAATAGTATAGTGCACTGGTATCTTTCAGCCTGGTATCTTCATATTCACCATTTTGTTTTCTGAATGCTTTCCACTCTTCCAGCTCTGTTCCTTCTACAATAAATTCCGTGAATGCATCGGTGGCACTCTTCATTTGTTGTACCGACTTGTCGATAATTGAATTTTTATTGTATGGAATGTTGGTAATGCTGCCGCCCGAAAAATCAGAATAATCATAGTCAGTAAAATAATTTTTATCATCGTGAAATATACCAATCAGCGAGTTTCTTATTTCAGAAAAACCCAGTTTAGTTAGTTCTTTATAATTCGCCTGGCTGATATTTAACAAGTCTTCGGGTGTGCTCATTCCCATTGCAATTGTCCGCACCCGTTCCAGCGATGCTTCAATTTCCAATTCCCTGTTTTGTGCTTCCACAGCCCTTTGCTTGTGCTCCAGTTCTTCAATTGTTTCTTCCAAAAGAATGGCTGTCGTCTTTTTTACTTTTTCCGTTCGGTCAAGTTTAAAAGCAGTTATTTCAAATTCCTTATCTGCATCTTTTATTGATTTCAGGAGTGCATTTTTTTCCTCCGCAGTCATGTTATTGTTCTGCTCAATAAATTGTAGTATGTGTTGAAGATGCTGGTTCATTGTAGGTTTTTGTTCAGCAATGTTATTCAGTACAAGTGTGCGACGCAACCGAAGCTTAATAGCAACACTGCAGTTGGGTGCATAAAATTTTATTTCTCTTTTAGGGCGACAACACAGGTGGTAGCATTGTGCATTTCCAGTTTACCGCCTGTTGCCCTTGCCAGTTCTGCATTGCTGAACATACCGGCCATTGGCGTATTCCACACATTTTTTATACCTTCCAGCTCCTGATTAATGAGTGGCCCGAAAGACAGCAAGCGGCCTGCGCAACTAAATACAATTACAGCATCCGCTTCCGGCATATCGGTGGCTTTAATATTGGCTGTTTCACTAATTACTTTTTCTATTACATCAAAATCCGGCGGCAGTGAAAAACGCACTTTTGATCCCTGCGGTACCGATCCGCTGCAATAGAAGGAATGGTCATTCCAGTCTACCACCAGGCCGGGCCGCATTACGGGATCTCCGTTTTCCCGTTGTAATTGCATGGGCAAATTGGCTGCTATCTCCAGTAATAATTGCGGATTGTCCGGCGTAACATTTTCTATGCCACCATATCTTGCCGTGAGGTCAAGCACCGGCACATCATCCACTGTATACACATGATTGCCTTCACTTTTTGTGACTGTTTTTAAAGTGCCGACTGCCCTCCATCCACAGGTGGCCCTGCCTTTTATCGTTACATTATCAGCATCGAGTGCCAGAACAATCATCCCTTTATTGCTTTCCCAGTCGTTGCTGAAAACAAACTGTTCTGTAAACGTAATGTCATCACCGGCCATGCCGCCGTAAACCTCCACATGTGCCCCCACGGCTTCTTCAAAGCCCTTTAGCAAAGCTTCTGCATCGGTATTGGCATTACTTCCCCCGACTAAAAAAGCCGGGTTGGAAATATTTTCCAGCGTTTTCGAAGCGAGGGAAACTGCCACCTGTCTGAAATTAGTAGTGTTGTAATCAGCATGCAGTATCTGAAAATTTGACCGCTTCATATCCATCAGCAGCACAACAGTTGATTGCTTTTCAGGCGTTTCATCAGTAAATTCTCCGTTGCTGGTTACGCCGAAAACCTGCAGTCCTACGTTATCCAATACCCCGGTGATGGCCTTTCTATCCTGGGTGATCGACAGAAAGACAATGGCCAGCGTTGGTTTAAAACCATCGGCCATGCTTTGTTCTAAAGCAGCCTCAATTTCGCCTGGTGATTTTCCTTTAATTGATTTTGCCTGCATCTGGATGTTTATTTTGAAGGAGTGATTTTTGTTTTAATGCTACCTGGCTAAAGGTGGCGGAATGAATGCTTATCGGCTATCCTTGATTAAGTTTTAAACGATTACAACAAGCATCCATATTATTTTGACAGCTTTTTAATGATTGCATCTTCCGGTGGCGTTTTGATTTTTACTATGCTATCTAACTGCTCATTGGGAATGGTGGTAGATAAAATGTACTGCTGTACTTTCCAATCTTTGCCCTGTTTTATGAGCACGCCGGAGCCACGACAGATTTTCATTTGTGTATTTAACAATTCATCAAACCAGGCAAGGCTGCCGGTTTTATCAAAATAAATATGACGCTCCAGTGCAGTAAAATTCCAGGCGTGACCTTTATCAAAAATAGGTTTGGCCCAGGCCATAAAAGATTTTTTATCCCAGCGCTCTGTAGCATCGGTACCGGTAAATATGGCGTCACCGGTATAGTAATTAAAGTATTTATTGTAGTCAGCTTTTGCTGCGGCAACATTAAACGAGTCGAGCATAGCCGCAACCTGCATTTCATCGCTTGCTGTGTTTGGTTTATTGTTACTACAGGCTGCAAAAAGTAAAGTAATAAAAGCAATGGTAATTACAGGCTTGCGTAAAGCTGGTTTCATGTGTTGGTTTTTATATTAAATGACAATGAAGTGATGATGCGTATTTTGCACCGGCTTTATAAAGGGTAGAGAAAGTTAATTATATTTTTTGAGTTCTGACTCGTCTTGTTCTGGCCCGGGTGGTATTGCAGCCTCCCAAATGTTCAAACTTTACACTGTTCTGTAAACTGACTGACGCAAAAAAAGACTGCGACAGAAGCGTTTTTTCATCATGCGCTAAACTGGTAATTTAATCGTGAATACAGTGCCTTCGTTTTCTTTGGTTTGTACTTTTATCTCACCACTATGCGCTTTTATTATGTCATAACTTAAACTCAGCCCTAATCCTGTACCTTGTCCGGTGGGTTTTGTTGTAAAAAATGGCTGAAAGATTTTGTCTACTATTTTTTGCGAGATACCGTTGCCGTTGTCTTTCACAGCAACCTCTACATAATCATTTTTCTTTTTTGTGCTTATCAAAACAGTCGGCTCATAGTTTTCAATTCCTGATTTTTTTTTCTCATCTACTGCGTAAAAAGCATTGGTGATTAAATTTAAGATTACCCTGCCGATGTCCTGCGGAATGATGTTGATGTTGCCGATTGTATCATTAAAATCCGTTTTCAATATTGCATTGAAAGACTTGTCTTTTGCACGAAGGCCGTGGTAGGAGAGGCGCATGTATTCATCCGCCAGCTTATTGATATCTGTAGGTTCTTTTATTGCGTTGCTTGTGCGGCTGTGTTGCAGCATACCTTTCACAATGCCATCCGCACGCCTGCCATGATGATTTATTTTTTCTTCATTCTGTTCAATGTCATTGGCAATGTTTTTTACTTCTTCATAATTACCACGGTTAATGGCTTCTTTCATTTCGCTGATCAGCTCCCTATTTACTTCAGAAAAATTGTTTACAAAGTTTAACGGGTTTTGAATTTCATGCGCAATGCCTGCGGTGAGTTCGCCAAGCGAAGCCATCTTTTCAGATTGTATCAGCTGCTTTTGCGTATTCCTTAATTCGCCGAGCGTGGTTTCTATTTCCTGCTTTTGCGATTGCAGGATGGTATTGGCTTTTTGTTTTTGTTTGTTATTTCTGAATAAAACAAAGGCCACGAGCAGAAATACAGCCATTGCCGTAATTAACCCATACATTTTTATTTTTGTCTGGTATTGCGCCTGTGCTTCTTTACGCTGCTGTTCCAGTTGCTGGCGGCGGGACGATTCATTGAAAGAGAGGGTTTGAAATTGTCTTACTTTCCCCGAATTGTACAGGCTGTCTTTTAATATTACAGACAGATGGAGGTATTTATAAGCACTGTCCAGCTGCCCGTTTGCGTTGTATAGATCGGCAATGAGCGGGCTTATTTCTGCAATAAAATAATTAGAATTTTCACCCCATGACTGAACAGTTATTTTTTGCGTTTGATAAAACGTCAACGCTTTCCTGGCGTACAGCAACGCCGAATCCAGGCGGCCTGCTTTTTGAAATAATTTTGCCATCCCTACATTGGCGGGCGCTACCCAATAATCAACATTATACGGAATAGCCGATCTGTAAAAGTCCAGTGCTGTTTTATCTTCTCCTTTTGCAGCATAAATATCTCCAAGTAACCTGTTGGCTGAGGCCTGGTATGCCTCTGGGAAAGCCAACCCTTTTATCATTTTCATTTGATTTGCATAGGGTAAAGCAGCATCCGGTAGCTGCAGGTTATAAAAGGCAGTAACAATGCTAAAATTTGTATTCCATCTGCTGGATGGAAACCTTGGGTCAGCAGGGTTTAATTTGCTTAGAATTGAATCTGCTGATTTAGCATAACTCAATACATGCTGATAATCTTTCATCGCAAGATAATCATTGGTAATACTCTGGGTGGTGCCTACAAGTAAAAATTTATCAGTTTCCTTTTCTGCCAGTTTTAAATTTTCCAGTCTTAACTCCAATGCTTTTGGATAATTTCCAAAAGAGTGCATGAGTGAAGCAACTACCTCCTGAAGTGTGATCAACTGGATTGTATAGTCTGAACGGTACGATAACTTATTGTTTGAAGAAGCCATTACTTTTTGCTGTAACTGAAGTGCTTCCTGGGCATACATCAAGGCAGAATCAGCATTGAAATATTCGTTATAAAATCCATAAGCGTATGCAATCGAGGCTAATATTTTTATCCGGCCGGTATCTTCCTTTTCTTTGGCAAGTGCATACCATTTATCAACAAACATCTGATCACGCCATCTTAGTACGCTATCTGTTAACCTAGTATTTTGATTAATAGTGACCGTACGATCCGGCACCTCGTCGCCATTATCTTGTTTCTCTACAGTCAACCAGCTGCCCCTGTGAAATTTATATTTGATGATACCAGCTTTTAAATTCAATGTGATTGATTTTTCGCTGGCTGCCAGGGGCAATAACAGGAATTCTTTATTGTCAGTTGAATCCCAGTTGCTGAAAGTACCTGTGATATAAATACTGTCGTGATGAATGGCTGTTTTTTCCTTTAAAATAAAACGCACCTGGTATTGCGCCTGTATTGAAATTGAACAAAGTATAAGCAGCAGCAAGCCGGGTATTTTTTTCATATTCAGTTAATTGCTGGTAAAAGATAATAAAGATTACTGAAGCAGGAAAACAAATGCCCAAACAAGCTACAAACGGTGGAACCAAAAATGCAGGATTGCAGGCCTCTGCAGATGGTAATTAATTTTAAATGAAGTTGGTAAAATAATAAATCAGTGAAGCTGTTTCCAATCAATTTTTAGTCATCTTTACATTCAATGTAAAAATAACTGTTGCCTTGCTTGCCTTACATAATTTACCATACGACCGGATATCATAACCGTTGATGCCATTGCTTTTCAAGTAATCAAAAACAGTTATTTTCATAATCAATCAAATTTTCAAATATCAGCTTATTAAAATCCAGCACGAAAAATGAAAAATAAAATAGTTTCTTTTTTTCTATTACTCTTCTCCACAGCATTATTATCAGCACAAAGTATTAAAACAAATAAGCTGCTTTTTGGTGTTGCTTATTACGATGAATATATGCCGTACGAAAGGCTTGACAACGATATCCAGATGATGAAAGCGGCGGGAATAAATGTTGTGCGGATAGCAGAATCTACCTGGAGCACCGTGGAGCCACAGGATGGTGTGTACGATTTCTCCCACATCGATCGTGTGCTGAACGCCATGTACAAGGCGGGTATCAGTGTATTTATTGGTACGCCCACTTATGCCATTCCTACCTGGCTGGTAAAAAAATATCCTGCGGTATTGGCAATAACCCCATCGGGGCAAAACCAATACGGAGCCCGGCAAAACATGGATATCACCAATACAAATTTTCGTTTTTATGCAGAGCGCATCATCAGGAAAATTATGGAGCATGTAAAAGATCATCCGGCTATCATTGGCTACCAGATAGACAATGAAACCAAGGCTTATAACACAGCCGGGCCAAATGTGCAGCAGCTTTTTGTTTTATACATGAAGGAAAAATACAAATCACTGGATAGTTTAAACAAAGCTTTTGGATTGGATTACTGGAGCAACCGGATCAATAACTGGGATGATTTTCCATCTGCCACCGGCACCATCAACGCAAGCCTGGGTGCTGAATTCGCTAAGTTTCAACGTAAGTTGGTAACAGATTATCTTGGCTGGCAGGCAGCTATTGTAAAGGAATACAAACATCCGGGCCAGTTTATCACACAAAATTTCGATCTTGAATGGCGGGGTTATTCTTACGGTGTTCAGCCGGATGTAGATCATTTTGCTGCAGCCAAAGCAACGGATATTGCAGGCATAGATATCTACCATCCAACACAGGATGCTCTTACCGGAACCGAAATATCTTTTGGCGGCGATATGGCCCGTTCAATGAAGGCGGGGAAAAATTATTTTGTAATTGAAACAGAAGCGCAGGGTTTTCCGCAATGGGTACCTTATCCAGGTCAGTTAAGATTGCAAGCTTTTAGCCACCTGGCATCCGGCGCAAACATGGTAGAGTACTGGCACTGGCATTCCATTCACAATGCAGCCGAAACTTACTGGAAGGGATTGTTAAGTCACGATTTTGAACCCAACCCAACCTATGATGAAGCAAAAACCATCGGCAACAGTTTTGAGAAACTGAGTCCGCACCTGGTAAACCTGAAAAAGACAAATAAGGTCGCCATTCTCTTCAGCAATGAAGCCCTTACCGCATTTAAGTGGTTTGGCTTTGGATGGGGATCAAGGGAAGGTTACAATGATATCCTGCGCCCATTATATGATGCGTTGTACCGCATGAATATCGGGGTGGATTTTGTTGATCCTTCCAGCAAAAATATAGACGATTACAAACTGCTTATTGTACCGGCATTGTATGCGGCACCCGATAGTTTATTGCAGCATTTAAACCGCTTTGTGAAAAACGGTGGTCACATTGTGTATACATTTAAAAGCGGCTTTTCCGATCAGAATGTAAAGGTGCGCACAACACTTCAACCAGGTATTATCAATGAAGCTTGTGGTATCAGTTACAGCCAGTTTACCATCCCCCAAAATGTTAGTTTAAAAGGCGATCCGTTTAATGTTGGAAAAGAAAATAATAAAGTAAGCACCTGGATGGAATTGATTACACCCACATCGGCAAAAGTGCTGGCTTATTATGATCACCCGGTATGGGGCAAATATGCAGCCATTACTGAAAATAGCTATGGTAAAGGGTTAGCCACTTACATAGGCTGCATGACAAGTACAGCGGTTACCAATAAAATAATGGAAGATGCGGCAAAAAAAGCCGGCTTGTGGGGAACAGATCAGCAATTGTCCTTTCCGGTAATAACAAAATCCGGGATGAATGAAAGGGGCAAACTGATTCATTATTACTTTAATTATTCCGCCACTGCAATCAGTCTTAAATATCCTTATCCGGATGGTAAAGAATTGATTGGTGATAAAGCAATAGTAAAAGACAGCCAGCAGCAACTGGAACCCTGGGGCGCATTGATTATTGAGGAGAAATAAGTGTAAAAATAATGGGTTTAAACCGGGGGTGATCTTTTTGCACAGCGCTTTAACCAAATTATCAAAACAATAAAAGATCCCTTAACACCAATAGGGCGAAGCAAACTTGTCAACCCGTTGTTATGAATAGTACAAATTCTTTCATCATACAATACCATACGTCATGCGATTTAATAAACCTTTCTTTACTACCATTCTTTTCTTGTTAACCGGTTATGTTTTAACTGCACAATTAACAACAGTTTCAACCGCCAACGGTATTGTTGGGGGATATACCCACAACGATATCAGTATTTTCAAAGGCATTCCTTTTGCCGCTCCGCCAACAGGAGCCTTGCGTTGGAAAGCCCCGCAACCCGCTGCAGACTGGCAGGGAGTGAAGCAATGCACAGCTTTTTCAGCAAGCCCCATGCAACCAACACCAGCACCGTTTTTGTGCTGGTCAGAAGAATTTATTGCACCCCCGGCGCCACTAAGTGAAGATTGTTTGTACCTGAATGTATGGTCGGGTGCAAAAACAGCCAGTGAAAAACGACCTGTATTTGTATGGATATATGGTGGAGGATTCAATTCAGGATCGGCGGCCTGCGCCATTTATGACGGGGAAGAGATGGCGAAAAGAGGAATTGTTTTTGTAAGCATCAATTACCGTGTAGGCCCATTCGGTTTTATGGCGCATCCTGAATTAACAAAAGAAGAAAACAATGCATCCGGTAATTATGGCTTGCTTGACCAGGTGGCCGCCTTGCAGTGGGTGAAAAAAAATATTGCTGCTTTTGGTGGTAATCCAAACCAGGTAACTTTAGGCGGGCAGTCAGCCGGTTCGATGAGTGTAAATGCTTTGCTGGCTTCGCCATTGGCGAAGGGTCTGTTCCAGGGGGCTATATTGGAGAGTGGTGGTCTGCTGGCAGGTCTTGCACCGGCTTCGCTGCAATCGGCAGAAAAAATTGGGCTGGAGTTACAGAAAAAAGCAGGTGCTTTAACTATTAGCGAATTTAGAAATAAATCCGCAGAAGAAATACTGAAAGCCTCCCAGGACTTAGGCGGCATGCGTATGGGACTAACACTGGACGGATACGCATTGCCGGTTGATTTTATGCAGACATTTAAAGAGGGTAAACATAATAATGTTCCTGTAATGATGGGGTGGGTGACAGGTGATGGTGGCCTGTTTGGCAAACCGGATATTACGGCTGAAAAATTTATTCAGCAGGCCAAAGAAAATTATGGGGCCAATGCCGCCGACTACTTAAAAGTGTTCCCTGCAGGCAGTGATAGTGAAGCACAGGCGAGCCAGGCAAAACTTGCTATATTGAATTTTGCATCGCTGCCAGCCTACCTGATGGCAGCATATAATAAAAAGCCAACCTTTATTTATGAAGGCGGTTATGTTCCAACAGACAAGCCGGGTTTTCCCAATTACGGAGCCTTTCACACATCCGAAGTTCCTTTTGCTTTGCATACACTGCATTTATGGAACCGGCCATGGAAGCAGTCTGATTTTGATGTGCAGGAACTGATGTCAACTTACTGGCTGCAGTTTATTAAAACCGGCAACCCGAACGGAAACGGATTGCCGCAATGGAATGCTTATGATAAAGCAAAAGGCACCATACTCGAAATAAATACCACCGCAACAGCTAAACCTGGGTTGTATAAAAATGAATTTGAACTATTGGATAAACTAAAAGCCGGCAAATAGGCGATTGCCCAAACGCAAAGAATTCAATAATTTAACTGCAGATTTTGTATACTGCCTAATCAATGTCGTCTACTTAGCGAATGAAGGTGGTCGACCTTTTTATAGTTATCGGTTATTTAATAAGGTCGGCCACCTTTTCCCCAGGGCTAAATTTACTTAAGTAAACGACATTGACTGCCTAATCATTAAAAATGGCTTCTGCTTTTTTAATTGTCTTCTCCAGGTCAATGCCTTTTTTCAATACATCTTTAAAAGGATCGCCCTCTGTTTTCAATCTGTCTATTGTATTAAAAATAGTGAAGTGTTGCATGGTTAGGCCTTTCTTAACTTCTTCCCAATGCAAGGGCATGGAAACAGTTGCACCCTTTTTTGGCCTTAGCGAGTAGGGGCCGGCAATGGTTGCTCCCGGGCGGTTCTGTAAAAAATCGAGGTACATTTTTCCTTTGCGTTTGGCGATCATGCGTTCTACACTGGTAAATTTGGGCAGCATATTGTGGACGATATTAACAACAATTCTTGCAAACATTTGCGACTGATCATAACTGTATTTTGCACCCAGCGGAATATAAATATGCATACCTGTAGAGCCGGATGTTTTGCAGTAGGAGGGAACATCTATCGCATCCAGCACTTTCTTCGTTTCCAGCGCCACTTCAATTACCTGGTCAAAAGTATTTTTATCCGGGTCAAGATCTATTACGCAATAGTCCGGGTTATCCGGCGACTGAACGCGGCTGAACCAGGGATTCATTTCAATACATCCCAGCGATGCCATCCATAACAATACGGCTTCATCCGAACCCACGAGGTATTCTTTGTCTTCTCCTTCACTGGTGGTATAAGGAAAAGTTTTTGTGATCCAGTCCGGTGCTTTGCCTTTAATATCTTTCTGGTAAAAACTTGGGCCGCTGATGCCATTGGGAAAGCGGTTGAGCGACATCGGCCTGTCTTTGAGATAAGGCAAAATGTAATCAGCAACCTGGTAGTAATAATTCAGCATATCCCGTTTGGTGATCTTCTCATCCGGCCAATAAATTTTACTGAGGTTGGTAAATTTAATCTCATGTCCACAAACTTTACGTACCTGTGTTTCTTCTGTTGGATTCAGCAATGTTTTACGGTCGCCTTGTATAGGAGGCTTAATCAGGTTGGTTGTTGCATCTGTTTTTTCAGCTGCTGTTTTTTTTGATGACGTCTTTTTTATTGCCGGTGCAGACTTGTCATTTACAACAGCTTCTGCATGTACTGCTTTTTCTCTCACTACATCGTTGGCTTTTTTATCTATCCGCATTCCCTGGAAGGAGGGATGACGAAATACACCATCGCTAGTAACTTCTGAAAAAGCCACTTCGCATACCAGCTGCGGTTTAAGCCAGGTGGCTTTTGCAGTTGGGGGATTGGGCCTGAACCGGGATGGCTTGTTGATATCCGGCTGCATTTTAAAAGGGCTTTTAGTTGTGATCAACGGTTTAAATTTTGCCATCATTTCTTTCTGCAACTGATTGGAAAAACCAGTGCCCACTTTACCGACGTACTGCAGTTCGCCCCCTTCGTATACACCCAATAAAAGTGAGCTGAATTGTTTGGCAGTGTCTTCGTTTTTTGTGTACCCGGCAATCACTACTTCCTGTCGCTGGTGTGTTTTTATTTTCAGCCATTCCTTTGAACGTAAGCCAGGCGAATAGGAACTGGAAGCCTTTTTAGCAATGATACCTTCCAGCCCCATTTTTTCTGCGGCTTTAAAAAATTCGATACCACCGGCATCAAATACTTCACTCCGCCGTATGGTGTCATCGCCTTCAGGGAGTATTTCTTTTAACACCGCCTGGCGTTCCACCAGCGGCAGATCCATCAGGTTTTTCCCGTCATACCAAAGCAAATCGAAAATATAATATACCAGCCGGCCATCTGCTTCACTGCGCCAGTTTTGCAGATCGCCGAAGTTTGAAATACCCTTGTCATTCAGCACCAGTATTTCACCATCTGTTACTGCATTGATTTTCCATTTTTGCAATGCCTGGTGAATGGCATAAAATTTTTCATCAAAAGATTTATTGTTGCGGGAAAGCAATTCTACCTTGCCCTTGTTTACAAATGCGAGCGCCCGGTATCCGTCCCATTTAATTTCAAACAACCAGTCGGGGTCGTCAAACGGGTCATCAACCAATGTAGCAAGCATGGGCGTTATACCCGCCGGCATGGCTGATTTGGGTGATTTTTTTAAAATGGCAGCTACGTCTGTTTCGTCAGGCTTTTCAACCTGCTGTTTATTCAGACTTGCCCGTTTTGCGGGGGCTTTTTTTTTACTTCCCGGTGCCGGCTTTTCGATGGTTTTCTCGCCGCCATCCTTCCAAATTTTTTCGCTTGTCTTTTCCATATTGGCAATGGTCTTGCCGCTCACAACAGATTTATCCATTTTTGTAATGTCTTTTGCGGATGCAAAATCATCTTTGTGTTTAATCAACAGCCAGGCGTTTTCGCCCATGCCATGCGTTTTAACCAAAGCAAATTCACCCTGCAGCTTTTGCCCATGCAATTTTATTTTTACCGATCCGGCTTTAAGTTGTTGCAGCAGATGTTTTTCCTGTGCTTTTTTTCCGGTGATGGGTTCAAGCGGTTCGTAAGTTCCTTCATCCCAAACAATCACTGTGCCACCACCGTACTCACCTTTTGGTATCAGGCCTTCAAAATTTTTATAATCAAAGGGATGATCTTCTACCATCATCGCCAGCCGTTTCTCCTTAGGGTCAGTAGATGGCCCTTTGGGCACCGCCCAGCTTTTTAGCACGCCTTCCATTTCCAGGCGAAAGTCGTAGTGCAGGCGGGTGGCGTCATGTTTTTGAATTACAAATGCGAGCTTGTTTTTATCCCTGCTTTTACCTGCCTTGGGCTCTTTCGTTTTTGTAAAATCCCGCTTCGCTTCATATTTTGTAAGACTCATGGTAAATGATTTTATTGCCGGTAATAAATGAATTGATGCAACGGTAATTGTTGCCTTTATTTTATTGTGTATTCAAGCATACAACAATTGTTACGCCATTTTTAGAATGCTTTCTGCCTGCAATTTTTGCCTGATGAAGCGCAATAATTGAGGCAAATCTTCTACTACATTAGTCATCGTCGTCAGGAAAGAAAAGAAAAAATGAATTAACTTGTAATGACGGTTGTCATTACATTGTCTGAGTATGATACAAACTGAAACATTGATTATAGGCGCAAGTATGGCAGGTCTTGCGTCGGCAGCCTGCCTGCAAAAGCAGGGTATAAAATATATTGTTATTGAAAAAGAAAAGGAATCAGTTGCTCCCTGGCGCAACCATTATCACCGTTTGCATTTGCATACCAATAAAAGAATTTCAGCATTGCCTTTTAAAAAATATGGCCCTGGTATTCCCCGCTATCCATCCCGTGCAGAGTTAATCCATTATGCAGACGCTTATCAAAAAGAGTTTAACATCGAACCCATTTTTAATACCGAAGCGACATCGGTTAAAAGGGTGGGAGATAACTGGGTTACGCAAACAGCTACTGAAATTTTTCAATCAAAATACCTTGTGATGGCGACGGGTGCCTTTGGCCATCCCAAGCCTTTAAATTTTAAAGGGATGGAAACTTTTACCGGTACAGTTGTGCATAGTTATGCGTACAAAACAGGAAGCGGTTATAAAGGAAAAAAAGTATTGGTAGTGGGCTTTGGTAATTCAGCCTGCGAAATAGCCATTGATTTGTATGAACAGGGTGCCATGCCATCCCTGGCTGTTCGCTCGCCGGTGAACGTGATACCACGTGATATAATGGGCATCCCTGTACTGGAAATAAGCTTACTGCTAAGTCATCTTCCGCCGCGTATTGCCGATGCTGTCAGTGCACCGCTATTGCGTTTGGTGTTGGGCGACATCACCAAGCTGGGGCTAAAAAAAATGTCGTATGGACCATTTGAACAAATTGCCAGGGACGCTAAAATACCTTTGCTGGATATTGGTACCATCGGCCATATCCGCAAGGGCCATATCCAGGTTTATAGCGGCATTGATTATATTGATGGCAACACGGTCTGTTTTTCAGATGGCCAACGGAAGGTGTTCGATGCTATTATTGCTGCTATTGGCTATAGCATGCAAAGCAGTGCGATGGCTAATTTTGAACCTGGCCGGATTGCGGATGCAAGATTGCCTTTGGATAAGCAAAAGTACTTCGGTAAAGATGGTTTATATTTCTGCGGATACAGGATTGCGGCCACCGGGCAGATACGTACAATAAGCCGGGATGCGCAAAAAATTGCTGCCGGCATTGCCGTAAAAGTTGCAGCCGGCACTATTAATTCGCACCACAATTGAGTTGCAATGAAAAAGTACATCAGCAAAAGCGGTAAACAATCAGGCGTAACAGGATATGATATTGGAACCGATCATATCATCATTCAGTTTAATCACCACCCGGTATATAAGTATTCCTATGTAAGTTGCGGCAAGCAGACTACCGATATCCTTAAACAACTGGCGCAGGCCTCAAAAGGTCTTGGCACATACATTTCACAGCATCATCCGCCATATGAGTGGAAACGGGAATAATTTTATGTTGAAAGAAACCGGCAGGTCATTCACCGGCAGCTACACAAAAAGCATTTTATCCGGCAGGATAGTTAAAATTACATTGTGTGCAAATTTTTTGCGAGGCAACGGTTTTTAAAAACAATACGTATTACCGGGGAAGCCTTTTTCATTATCAGGAAAACCACTGGCGGAAACCGCTTAATTCAATCCCAACCCTCTGGTCAAAACATGCATCTCAGCCTGTGAAACGCAGCAGCACTTTTTTAAGAAAATTGAGTTCAGGCATATTTTATTCAACATTCAAAAATGACATCTTACTACAGGAAGTACTTGTGCCTTTTTTGCGCAGACTACCAGTAAAATAGGGATTTTCGGCAATAAAAACTAAGAATTTCGCAGTTGAATTTGCTTTATCTTTAAGAACATAAAACTAACAAGTGCCGCATTTTAAAACCTGGTATAAAAGCCAACGATGGTTTTGGAATTTTCTTTCGCCACTATACATAATAGCAATAT
Organism: Ferruginibacter sp.; assembly: GCF_028288465.1. Lineage (GTDB taxonomy): Bacteria > Bacteroidota > Bacteroidia > Chitinophagales > Chitinophagaceae > Ferruginibacter. The sequence continues at coordinate 116,642 of NZ_JAQBNR010000039.1, forward strand.
GCATGTGTACAGGCACCACTGTTTGCGCCCAAAGCTGCCCGGTAAATATTGATTTTGAAACAGGCACATTTGCCAACTGGACCTGCTGGCTCGGGCGCACCTCGGCTGTTGGCGACCAAAATGTAATTTCACTCAGCAGGGTATCAGGGCCTGTTTCTGAGCATCATACCATGTATAGTGGCAACAACAGCCAGCTTGATCCCTTTGGCGGTTTTCCGGTGTTGTGTCCTAATGGGAGCGGTCATTCCATCAGGCTTGGAAGCACGGAGGCTGGCGGCCAGGCCGAAGGCGTATCGTATGATTTTACAGTTCCGGAAAATAGCAATTCTTATTCGGTCACATTTCACTACGCGGTTGTATTTCAATCGCCCAATCACCGCATCAATGAACAACCCCGCATGGAAGTAGAGGTTACCAATGTTTCGGAGAACAGTGTTATTAATTGCGGCTCTTTTTCGTTTATTGCGGTGGGGTCTTCGTTGCCCGGCTTTGAGGTATCGAACGTTGTGGATACCATTACAGTCCTTTATAAAAAATGGTCCACTGTAACCGTGGATTTGTCCGGCAACGCCGGTAAGCAGATCCGCTTGTTTTTTAAAACGGCAGACTGCACATTTCGCAGGCATTTTGGATATGCATATATCGATGTAGATTCAGACTGTGGTGGCAGTTTTGTAGGAGCTGCTTTTTGTAAAGGCGATTCAGTGGTGCACGTAACAGGGCCGGCGGGGTACGCCGGCTATACCTGGTATGACAGCGCATTGACAAGGGTGTTAGGTAAAGGCCCCACGCTGGTATTAAAGCCACCGCCTCCATCCGGCACCAGCATTTCACTCAAGCTGGATCCTTATGACGGCTATGGATGCCCGAAGGTATTGCTGGCCCTGTTGAAAGATACGCTTCAGCTGAGCGCTGATGCGGGAAATGACGCCTTGTATTGTCATACAGCGGGGATAACCATCGGCAGCCCGCCCCGGCAGGAGTTGATATACAGCTGGAGCCCGGCTGCAGGCCTGAGCAACCCTGAAATATCCAACCCGATAGCGGCGCCCGGGGTAACTACTACCTACACGCTGACTGCCAGCAGCGTGGGTGGCGGGTGTAAAACTTCCGATGCGGTGGTTATTAAATCGTCAGCTGTTGATACCACGCTGAGATTGGCCGGCAAGGCTGCATTTTGTTTTGGATATGGAGACAGCGCTGTTTTAAAAATAACTTCCACGCAACATATAGAATGGTATAGGGATAATGTCGCCATTGATGCCACGGGTATCACAGCGTATCATGTGGCAGAAAGCGGCACCTACTACGCTGTGTTGCAAAACAGTGACGGCTGTACGCTGTCAACTTCCAAGCAAACCATTTTGATAGAACAACCCGTACCGCCCATTACATACCCTGTAAAATATGCCATTATCAATTTAACATTGCCGCTGGAAGCAAGACATATCGGCAACCAGGTACTTTGGAAACCAGCGATCTGGCTGGATAATCCTGCAAGCTATACACCCAATTTTACCAGTGCCACCGAACAATTGTATGCCATCGAAATGCATACAGCGGCAGGTTGTGTTACGGTAGATTCCCAGCTTGTTAAAACGGTGAAGAACGTCGAGATCTATGTCCCTTCCGGCTTTACACCCAATGGTGATGGCAACAACGATATTTTACGGCCGGTATTGCGGGGCGTAAAAGGCATTACTTATTTCAGAATCTTCAACCGGGCAGGTAACCTGTTGTTTGAAACGAATGTGGAGCGACTTGGATGGAATGGTATTTTTAAAGGGGTACCGCAGGATCCGCAAACACTGGTCTGGATGCTGGAATGTACCGGTGTGGACGGACATATTTTTCAAAGAAAAGGAACTACCGTGTTGCTCAGATAAATAATTAAAATCACCGGGTTATTTCACACAAAGTGCACAAAAAATGCAATAGCTACAGTGTTGCACATTGGCAAGTGAGGCCTTCCGCTTATTTCACACAAAGAGGAAAAAGAAAGTAACGGTCACCCGGAAATTGTCCGTTGTGGCCACTTCTGTTTCCCTGATTTTAGTTGCTTAAAAAACGAGTTGTATTTCGTTGTATACGATGTATTCTTTGGTTTGTTGCGTGCAACCAGGTGGCTGAGTTGTGTGAAATCATTCCCTTTGTCTTTGGCTGAAAACAGTATATTTGAAATTACTCCGGAACTGTATAAAAATTAATTTGGAGTAACGCTTAATACAATCGAAACCGCAGCATTATGTCCAATCCTTATATATCACTGATGAAAACTGCCTGGCGTTACGCCCGGGAGGAAAAGAAAAGGTATGTCGGCATTTATACGTTGTTTATTTTGGCAAGTGTTGTATCAGCCATGAACCCTTTGCTCTATGGCTGGTTTATCAACGCAGTACAAAAACAAGGTATCGACAAATTACAATACGCCTGGTGGTATGCCGGCATATTTATGTTACTTAAACTGGCCGAATGGGCTTTTCACGGACCAGCAAGAATTATGGAACGCCAGCTGGCGTTTAACTTAAGCCGCAATTTTTTACAGCAATTGTATCATCAAACATTGCACCTGCCGGTGAGATGGCACCAGGATCACCATAGCGGCGCTACCATCAATCGTATCCGTAAAGCCTATGAGGCGTTGAAAGATTTTTTTCAGAACGGTTTTATGTACCTGTACACACTCACTAAATTTTTGTCTTCCTTTATCGCCATGATTTATTTCTCACCATTGTTTGGTGCCGTTGGCGTACTCATTGGGGCACTGACAGTCTATTTAATCTTTAGGTTTGATAAACCATTTATGCAGGCAGTTGATGACAAGAATGAGAAGGAGCACATCGTTTCCAGCACCTTATTCGATAGCCTTTCAAATATTATCACGGTTATTACTTTAAGGCTTGAAAAAAGAATGGAAGGCAGTGTACTCCAAAAAGTAAAAGATGTTTTTCCCTCGTTTAACCGCAGCGTAAAAATCAATGACTGGAAATGGTTTGTGGC
>NZ_JAQBNR010000017.1 GCF_028288465.1 Ferruginibacter sp.
GGCATAAGGCCGAAGAAAAAGGCCTCACTTTCACCAGTGAAACATTTGATGAAGCTATATCCCCGGTTTTAATGGGCGATCCCTTCAGACTTAACCAGGTATTGCTGAATTTAATTAACAATGCCATTAAGTTTACTGAAAAGGGAAGCATTGATATCAGTTGTAATCTTTACAGGGAAACAAGTACAACACAACTTTTGCGTATTGCCGTAAAAGATACCGGTATTGGAATGGACCAGAATTTTGTAAGAAATTTATTTGAAAAATTCTCGCAGGAAGATGCATCGGTAACAAGGCAATATGGCGGCACCGGGCTGGGCATGAGTATATGCCGTGACCTGGTTGAACTGATGAAAGGCACAATAGAAGTGCAGAGTAAAAAAGGCGCAGGAACCACCATTGCTTTTACAATAGAATTTGACAAGGGAACAAAACAAAACCTGCCTGTAAAGTCCCTTTTTACGTTTGATGCCAACATGCTTTCCCAAAAAAGAATACTGGTAGTGGATGATAATCGTATGAACCGGTTACTGGCGGCTACAATTCTTAAAAATTACGGTGCCATCATCACTGAGGCCGTCAACGGGGAGGAAGCGATTGATTTTGTAAAAAGTGCTGCAACAGACCTGGTATTGATGGATATTCAAATGCCGGTGATGGATGGTATGGAGGCCACCAGCTTAATAAGAAAATGGATCAGTAAAACCATTCCCATCATTGCGCTTACAGCCAATGCAATTAAAGGCGACAATGATAAGTGCATCGATGCCGGTATGAATGCCTACCTGTCTAAACCATTTAAGGAAAAAGACTTGCTGGATGTAGTGGCTTTCTGGCTAAACAAAAGTAAAGCGAAAGTGAATACAGGTGTGCTTGAGTATGGTTCGCCGGATCAGTTGTATAACCTGCAAAATATAAAAGAACTAAGCCAGGGAAATGATGCGTTTGTAAAAAAATTAGTCCAGATGTTTATTGCGCAAACCCCTTTACAGGTGGCCCAAATGGAAGAAAAATTTGCAGCCCGGGATTATAAAGCAATCGGTTTGCTGGCACATTCCATGAAACCGGTCATCGATAATCTGGGCATTGTTTGTTTGAAGGAGGTTGTGAGGGAAGTAGAAAAAAAAGGAAAACAGGAAACACCGGATCCGGGCATTATAGAGCAAGTCATGTTTATTAAAAAGATAATAGGGCTTGTAGCATCAGACCTTGAAGTGCATTTCCCCATGGACAAAATAAACGCGTGATTGATTCATCTGCCTTACAGTTGTACTAAAAGTAAAACCAGTTCCGTCACCTGAATAAATAAAAAATTCCATGAAGGTTAACATCAGTACATACTGTAACAATCAATACACCTGCAGTGACCGAAGCGATTTGCTGAATGATGATACGGTGCAACTGGTGCTTGGTTTTGGTGCAAAACAACTACTTGCCGGCGACAACATGTACCTGCAGTTACGCGGTCAATATCCGAATGCTGATATCGTACTTTGTTCAACTTCAGGCGAAATTTTTGAAGATAAAGTAACAGACAATTCGGTGTCAGTAACTGCCATTGAATTTAACAATACAACAGTAAAAACAGCATCGGTAAATCTCGGCGATTTTAACAACGATGGTTTTGCTGCCGGGGCTTCGCTGGTGCGCCGGCTGCAAACAACCAACCAGCTTTGTTATATCATGATCTTATCTGATGGCGGTAAAGTAAATGGCAGTGAGTTGGTGAATGGCATAAATTCCTGCGTTCAAAATAATATTCCGGTTACAGGTGGTCTCGCAGGTGATGGCAGTTCTTTTATATCAACCATCGTGGGGCTTAATGGAGCACCAGTATCGGGAAAAATAGTTGCTGTAGCATTTTATGGAACTCATCTCAAAATAGCACATGGCTCTATGGGCGGATGGGAGATGTTTGGGCCTGAAAGAATTGTTACAAAATCAATCGCCAATGAATTATTTGAAATCAACGGCGAAAATGCGCTGGAAGTGTATAAAAAATATTTGGGTACTTATGCCAATGAATTGCCCGGATCCGCCTTATTATTTCCTCTTTCTGTAAAGTTGGCTGCCGGCAGTGAACCAGTCGTAAGAACGATTTTACAAATAGATGATGAAAAGAAAAGTATGGTGTTCGCCGGAGATGTTCCCGAAGGATCACCGGTAAGATTTATGAAAGCCAATTTTGATAAACTGATTGGTGCGGCGAGTGAGGCAGCCTTGCAGTCTGTTGAACAAACGCATGGATCTCCCCGGCTGGCCATATTGATAAGCTGTGTTGGCAGGAAGCTGATATTGGGGTCCAGGACGGAAGAAGAGGTGGAAGCGGTATATGAGGCATTTGGAAAAAGGACCCTGCTGACCGGTTTTTATTCCTATGGTGAAATAGCGCCGCTGGCAGCAAAAACAAAATGCGAGCTGCATAACCAAACAATGACGATTACCACTTTCGACGAAATATAAAATTCAACATGCGTTTCAATAAATTGCTGGAAAGACAAATTAAAAAATACCTCTGCGACGATTGTTTGCAGCAGGAAGCCGTCATGCAGTTTATCAATGCGGTTAATAACTCCTACAACGCGTATGAAAAGGATCAGTTACTGTCTTCACATGCGTTTAAAATCAGCGAACAGGAATATGCGGCCATGAACGAGCAGTTAATGGCGGAAAATAAGCTGAAAAAAGAAAGCATTAAAAATATTAAAGCGGCTATCAGCAATGTGGAAGATGATGAAGACATTGCCATTGCTGTAAATACAGATGAGGATAACCTGCTGGGCGCAATCGCAAACCTGAATGAACAAATCAGCAAACGAAAAAAAGTAGAACAGGAATTAAAAGATTCCAGGTATCACTTATCGGCAGCGGCTAACCGTTTGTCGCAATTAATAGCCAACCTTCACCATGGGATATTACTGGAAGATGAAAACAGGAACATTGTTTTAACCAACCAGTTATTCTGTGACATGTTTAATATACCAGCGTCACCAGAATCATTGAAGGGGGTAAGCTGTAAAAAGTCAGCTGAAGAATCAAAGCATTTATTTAAACAGCCTGCGGTTTTTGTTGAACGCATGGATGAACTTTTGCGACATAAAGAGTTGAGGGTTGGTGATGAACTTGAGATGACAGACGGGCGAATTTTGCAACGGGATTTTGTACCCATTTATGATAACAATGTATACAAAGGGCACTTATGGACGTATAATGATATCACTGGCGACAAGGAAAGGGAACATGAATTGGAGCGGTTGTCACTGGTGGCAAGTGCCAACGAAAATGGTGTTGGGTTTTGCAGTGCATCAGGGGTAATAGACTGGGCCAACAAAGGCTTTTTAAAACTTACCGGTTACAGCCTTGAGGAAGTGGTGGGCAGAAAAGCGGTGGATCTCTGCATTGGCCCATTAAGTGATTTAGGAACTATTAAGAAAATGCTCGAGGCCTTTTATGCCGGCAAGGCATTTAGTATTGAAGTAATCCACTATCGAAAAGACGGCACACATTTTTGGGGAAGACTAAAAGGCCAGGCAATTAAGGATAAGGATGGCAATGTGAAGCAATATTTTTCCATGCTGGAAGATATTACCGCAGAAAAAGAAAAGGAAGAACAACTCCGGGTTTTGTCGCTGATTGCAGAAGACAACATCAATGCGGTGATCATTTCTGATGCCAGGGGACGTATAAGTTGGGTAAATAAAAGCTTTACAAAAGTTACCGGCTACCAGTTGTATGAAGTGAAGGGCAAAACGCCATCCATGATGCAGGGGCCGGATACAAACACCGAAACCATAGCCTATTTAAGAAGACAGATTGCGGCAGGTAACCCTTTTAATTGCGAAATTCTGAATTATACCAAAAGTGGCCAAACCTATTGGGTGAGGGTGCTGGGACAAGCCATTCGGAACAGCAAAGGTGAACTAACAGGATTCTTTGCATTGGAAGAAAATGTTTCCAAGGAAAAAGAAGATCAGCAAAAACTAAAAGATTATGAATCCCGCTTCAGGCAAGCTTTTGAAAAGATTGGCGACAATGTGTGGGAGCATGATTTCACCACGGGAGAAACGTATTTTTCAAACACAAAAAGTCACCTGCTGGGGTATGATTTGAATGAATTTGCTGACAATGTGAATTTATGGTGGAAGAATGCTTATGACGATGATCGGCACCTGCTGGAAGAGAATGATGCAAAATACAAAAGAGGAGCAATTGATCACCATATACTGGAATATCGCATCAGGCATAAAGATGGTTCTGTAAGGTGGGTGATGGACAGGGGAGTAGTAATAGAATCAACACCGGAAGGCCTGCCGTTAAAAATTATCGGTACGCATACCGACATAACCGAACGAAAGAATGCCGAAGTATTATTGCAGCGGGAAGAGCAAAAATACCGCAGCATCATTGCCAATATGAATCTTGGCTTAATGGAAGTGGATTTGGATGAAAAGGTAATTTTTGTTAACCAGAGTTTTTGCGACATGAGCGAATATTCAACCGATGAAATTATTGGTAAAAAAGCTTCCGACATTTGTATAAAAGAAAAGTACATAAACCTTGTAGAAAGCAAAAAAACTAGCCGGAAACAGGGTATTTCGGATGCTTATGAAATTGAAATCAAAAACAAAAGCGGACAGACAAAATGGTGGCTGGTGAGTGGCGCCCCGCGTTACAATGACAATGGAGAACTGGTTGGATCTATCGGCATTCACCTGGACATTACCGATCGGAAGCAACTGGAAACGGAACTGATTGTAGCACGTCAACTGGCTGAGGGCTCAACAAAAAGTAAGGAGGTTTTCCTGGCCAATATGAGCCATGAAATACGCACCCCGATGAACGCTATACTTGGTATGGCCAATCAGCTTGCCAAAACCGGCCTGGATGGCAAACAAAAATTCTACCTCGATACCATCAACTCAGCATCCGAAAATTTGCTGGTGATTATAAATGATATTCTGGATCTTTCAAAAATTGAAGCAGGCAAACTGCAACTTGAAAATATTGGCTTTGAACCGAAAGAAATGGTGAGCCGGGCAATGCAGGTATTGATGCACCGGGCCGAGGAAAAGGGCATCACATTGACAAATTCATCCTGTGATGAAGATTTGTCGCCGGTATTAATGGGCGACCCCTACCGGCTTAACCAGGTATTGCTTAACCTCATCAGTAATGCCATCAAGTTTACAACAAAAGGCGGTGTTAATTTGTCCTGCGTTGTGTTAAAGGAATCACCGTTAACCCAAACAATTAGTGTAAGTGTAAAAGATACCGGTATAGGCATGGATGGCTTTTTTGTAAAAAGCTTATTTGATAAATTTTCACAGGAAGATGTATCGGTAACAAGGCAGTACGGCGGTACCGGTTTAGGTATGAGCATTTGTAAAGACCTGGTTGAATTGATGGGAGGAGAAATAAGTGTTGAAAGCACAAAGGGTGTAGGTACCCGCGTTTCTTTTATCATTGAATTTGCAAAAGGAACTCTTAACGCCCTTCCGGCAAAAGACACATTCAATTTTAGCAAAGAAATGTTGGCTGCTAAAACAATATTGGTGGTGGATGATAATAAAATGAACAGGCTGGTAGCCAAAACAATTCTTGGTAATTATGGTGCCGTGGTAATTGAAGCAGTGAATGGCAGCGAGGCGATCGATTTACTTGCACAACCGGGGATTGATGTGGTGTTGATGGATATACAGATGCCGGTAATGGGTGGTATGGAAGCGACTGAAATCATCCGGAAAACCATCAGCCAAACCTTACCCATTATAGCATTAACGGCAAATGCCATCAAAGGCGATAACGAAAAATACCTAAAAGGTGGCATGAACGCTTATCTTTCAAAACCTTTTAAAGAGTTTGATTTGCTGAACATTGTCGCCTCAAGCATTAGTAAAAAATAAACTTCAATAAAGCCTGTCTATACCCTTTTTAACTAAACCTCAACTGGTTTATGCAGCGTAATTTATTTTGATAAACCAGCAGTTTTTACAACACTGCAAACCAGCCCTGGCTTATAGTATTGTAATCGTTTTTAATGTTGCCTTCAGTAAAAGCGAGGTTAATTATTAACCAAATTTGGATAATAATGAGGTGCCCGCTTATTCGCTTTAACCGTAGTTTTCCATTTTAATTCGGTTTGCTTTATTGTTTTGATAGCGTAACTTTTGCATGTTATAAAACAAGGGAGTGCCTGCGAATGTAAACCGTATCGGTTTAGTAAACTGCGGGTACGCCAGCAATGAAAAAATGGCTATATTGGCGACGGAATTTTATTAACCACTTAATGCAGCTTTGCATTTACAACGATTGAAAATTTTAAACAGTTTATTGTATGCAGTCAGATAAAGTAAGAAATTTGGTAGTAAAAATGCATCCGAAAGATAACGTGCTGGTTGCGCTGACAGATCTTGCTAAGGGAGAAACCATTGCTTACAGTGATGAACATTTTTTGTTATTGGATACCGTAAAGGCAAAGCATAAATTTTATACAACCGACTTAAGCGCAGGCGATGAAGTTATCATGTACGGCGTGCTGGTTGGTAAGGCGCAATATCCCATTGCAAAAGGTAGTTTAATGACGACCGACAATATAAAGCATGCAGCGGATCCCTATGTATACCGCGAAGTTGATTTTAAGTGGCAGGCGCCGGATGTGTCCAAATACCAGCATCTCACTTTTAATGGTTACAAAAGATCCGACGGACGTGTGGGCACCGCCAATTACTGGCTTTTTGTGCCAACCGTATTTTGCGAAAACCGAAATATGGACGTGATAAGGGAAGCCCTGCAAAATGAACTCGGCTATGCTGTTACCGACAAATACATTCAATACACCCATCAGTTATTAAATGCATATCAAAAAGGTGAAAACCTTGACACTGTTGACGTGCAGCTAAATGCCACCGCCCATACCAACAGGGTATTTAAAAATGTGGATGGTATCAAATTCCTCAATCACCAGGGTGGATGTGGCGGCACACGACAAGATGCAGCTACCCTGAGTTCCCTGCTGGCTGCTTATGCCAACCATCCCAACGTAGGTGGCGTAACGGTATTAAGCCTTGGTTGCCAGAACCTGCAAACGCAGGATTTTTTAAATGATGTAAAAAAGCAAAATCCACATTTCGATAAGCCGCTGCTGATTTTTGAACAGCAGCAATCACTGAGCGAAGAACAGCTGGTAGCCGATGCGATTAAACAAACATTCGAAGGCCTGGTTGAAATAAACAAACTGGAAAGAACACCTGCACCGCTAAGCGAATTGTGTGTAGGCGTAAAATGTGGTGGCAGCGACGGCTTTAGTGGCGTATCTGCGAATCCTGCTGTAGGATACACATCTGATTTACTGGCAGCATTGGGAGCAAAGGTTTTACTGGCAGAGTTTCCCGAGCTATGCGGCGCAGAACAAAACCTGGTTGACCGTTGCACGTCGGAGGAAGCTGCAAAAAAGTTCATCCGTTTGATGAGCACCTATGATGCGCAGGCGCATAGTGTGGGCTCTGGTTTTCACATGAATCCTTCTCCCGGCAATATAAAAGATGGCCTCATTACCGATGCAATAAAAAGTGCCGGCGCTGCAAAAAAAGGCGGTACATCGCCGGTGGTGGATGTGCTGGATTATACAGAAGCCGCTACCAAACCGGGTTTAAGCCTGGTATGTACACCCGGTAATGATGTGGAAGCAACAACAGGAAAAGCAGCTTCCGGTGCAACGCTTATTTTATTTACAACAGGGCTGGGCACGCCGACCGGTAACCCGGTTTGCCCGGTAATAAAAGTGGCTACCAATTCTGTGCTGGCAAAAAAGATGGCTGATATCATCGATATCGATTGCGGCCCCATTATCAGCGGCGAAAAAACAATTGAACAAATGGGGGAAGATATACTGGACTATTGCATCAAGGCAGCCAGTGGCGAAATCATTCCCAAGGCAGTTCAGCTAAACCAGGATGATTTTATTCCATGGAAACGTGGCGTGAGCCTTTAATAGTTATAAGTTGTGAGTTATAAGTTATAAGTTTTTTCTGCCCGTTGATCTATAACACGGCTTAATTCTTCAAACAATAACGCATGGAAAAGCACAACTATTGACCATTGACCATTGACGATTGACAATTGACCATGGAACACCAACACTCATAATTCCTAACTCATCACTCATAACTAAAAACATGTTTTCTCTTAAAAATAAAAAAGCAGTTGTAACCGGTGGTGGCAGCGGCATTGGAAAAGCCATTTCAGTTTTATTTGCGCAACAGGATGCTGAAGTACACATCATTGAATTGACAGAGGCAAGTGCTGCAGCAGCGGTGGATGAAATTACCGCTCTTGGAAAAAAAGTTGTTGCTCATGCATGTAATGTGGCCAACCAGCAGGAGGTGCTGTCAACATTTGAAAAAATAGGTAAGCTGGATATCCTTGTAAACAACGCAGGCATTGCACATATTGGCAAGGCAGATACAACAAACGAGGCAGACTTCGACCGCATCATCAATGTAAATGTAAAAGGTGTTTACAACTGTATCTATGCCGCCATTCCGCAGTTGCGTATTGCCGGTGGTGGCATCGTGTTGAATATGGCATCCATCGCAGCGCTGGTGGGCATTCCGGATAGGTTTGTATATTCAACAGCCAAAGGAGCTGTAATGGCCATGACCTTATCCGTTGCAAAAGACTATATGGCGGAAAATATTCGTTGCAATTCTATTTCACCGGCACGGGTGCACACACCCTTTGTAGACGGATTTATCTCCAAAAATTATCCTGGCAAAGAAGCGGAAATGTTTGAGAAGCTATCCAAAAGTCAGCCGGTTGGCCGTATGGCGAGGCCGGATGAAATTGCAGCACTTGCCTTATATTTATGCAGCGATGAAGCCTCCTTTATTACCGGTTGCGATTACCCGATTGATGGCGGTTTTGTAAAGTTGAATAACTAGTATTGAATAAAAATCGGTTTAATTTAAATTGCTTGTTGTATACCAGCAGTTGTTTTTCATAGCGACATTGTTGCGTCGCAATCCTTTCATCCGTATACCTTTGGGCGGCCTGTTGATGCAACAGGTAAATTTAATGAAGTAAACACTTTTAATAATTGCTTTAAATATGAAAAGAATAAAAAGTATCGCCCTTGTTTTTTTGCTTGCGGCCATAGCCATTTCAAGCCAGGCACAAACTTATACGCCGGCACCGGAAAATATAAAAGCCCGCCAGCAATTCCGCGATGATAAGTTTGGTCTTTTCATTCACTGGGGCCCGTTCAGCATTCCCGGGGCAGGGGAGTGGGTAATGAATGAAAGAGGGATTCCCTATAATAATTATAAAAGGCTGATGGATTTTTTTAATCCAATTGAATTCAATGCAGAGCAGTGGGTAAGTATGGCAAAAAATGCCGGGATGAAATACATCACGTTGATCACCCGCCATCATGATGGCTTCAGCATGTGGGATACCAAATATTCCGACTACGACATCATGCATTCGCCTTACAAAAAAGACATCGTAAAAATGATGGCTGATGAATGTCACAAACAGGGCATCCAGTTATTTTTATATTATTCTTTGCTCGATTGGGGAAGAGACGATTATCCGCATGAAACCGGTAAAACCGGTCAGCACGCCGGCAGAACAGGTCACGGCGACTACGCCAGTTATTTGCAGTTTATGAAGAACCAGTTGACGGAGTTGCTGACTAACTACGGTACTATCGGTGGTATTTGGTTTGACGGGCACTGGGACCAGACACAACCCGAAGGCGCCGCGGACCGCACTTCAAGAATCAACTGGAAATACGATGAAATATATGGACTGATTCATAAGTTGCAACCACAGGCAATGATTGGCAACAATCATCACATGACACCTTTTGCCGGCGAAGATTTTCAGATGTTTGAAAAAGATTTGCCGGGCGAAAATAAATCGGGTTTAAGTTTCCAGGAAGCCTCGCTGCAGTTGCCTGTTGAAACATGCGAGACCATGAATAATTCATGGGGATTCAATCTCAACGATAACAATTACAAAACGGTTAAACAGTTAATTCATTACCTGGTAAAAGGCGCTGGCAGGGATGTCAATTTTTTACTGAACGTTGGCCCCATGCCCAATGGAAAAATACAACCAGAGTTTACTGATACATTAAAAGCAGTCGGCCAGTGGATGCACGCAAACGGCGAAACCATTTATGGCACCAGGGGCAATATTTATCCGCCCCAGGATTGGGGCGTTGTAACGGTAAAAAATAAAACCTACTTCGTGCATATCCTTCAACCAAATTCAGATGGGCCAATCTTTATGCCCGGGCTAAAAGGAAAAATTGTTTCAGCAACAGTAAGGGGTGGCAAAAAAATAAAATTCAAGCAGCAAGCTGAAGGAGCTTTCCTATACCTGGATGGCGTACAGCCGGATGCGATTGATACCATAATTGAATTACAATTACAATAAATTACAACAATGAAACTAATCAGATTTGGCGAACCCGGTAAAGAAAAGCCAGGCATTTTAAAAGACGAAAAAAGATGGGACGTATCTGCTATTGTGAGTGATTACAACGAAGCTTTTTTTGAAAACGACGGGTTAATAAAATTACAGGAAGCCATTGATAAGGGAACTGTATTTCCTGAAGTGGATGCAACGGTTAGGCTTGGCTCAGCCGTCGCAAGACCTTCAAAAATAATTTGCATTGGCTTAAACTATGTCGATCATTGTGTGGAAACAAACGCCCCCATACCTGTAGAACCGATCATTTTTTTTAAATCTACCACCGCATTATGCGGTCCGGATGACAATGTGATCATCCCCAAAAACAGTGTAAAAACAGACTGGGAAGTAGAGCTTGCTTTTGTGATGAGTAAAAAAGCAAGTTATGTTGAAGAAGCCAATGCAATGGATTATGTAGCCGGTTACTGCCTGCACAATGATTACAGCGAACGGGCATTTCAGATTGAACGTGGCGGACAGTGGGCCAAAGGAAAGGGTTGTGATACATTTGCCCCGCTCGGGCCGTTTCTTGCCACCAAAGACGAAATTGCCGATATAGATAACTTACCGATGTGGCTTACCGTAAATGGCAAAAAATATCAAAACAGCAATACATTGAACCTGGTTTTTAAAATTCCTTTTTTAGTGCATTATTTAAGCCAGTTCATGACCCTGCTCCCCGGGGATGTAATCAGCACAGGCACACCTCCAGGGGTGGGATTAGGTATTAAGCCAGAACCGGTATACCTGAAAGCAGGCGATATTGTTGAACTTGGAATTGAAGGATTGGGAACGAGTAAGCAACATGCAGTGGCATATGTGGCCAATTGATAATTAAAAATTAATAATTTTTTCAAAGCCGGCATTCACTCTTTTTTACTTATCACATACAGATTACAACTAAAAGGTTATGCAAAAATACTGCCTCGCACTGGATTTAAAAGATGACCCGCAGTTAATAGCTGAATACAAGGCTTATCACAAAAATGTTTGGCCTGCTATTATTGCAAGCATAAAAGATGCTGGTATTACGGTGCTGGATATTTATTGCCTCGGTAACCGCATGTTCATGATCATCGAAGCAACAGCCGATTTTTCTTTTGAAAAGAAATCAGCCATGGATGCTGCCAATAGCACAGTGCAGGAATGGGAAACATTAATGTGGAAATTTCAGCAGGCATTGCCCTGGGCCGAACCCGGACAAAAATGGATGCTGATGGAAAAAATATTTGAATTGCCATGAGAATAGACAGCCACCAGCATTTCTGGAAATACCATCCCGTAAAAGATGCATGGATAACAGACGATATGAAAGTCCTTCAGCGTGATTTTTTGCCGGCAGACTTGTTGCCATTGCTGCAACAAAATAATGTAGATGGTTGTGTTGCGGTACAGGCAGATCAAAGTGAAATGGAAACCAATTTTTTGTTGCAGCTGGCACAGGAAAATGACTTTATTAAAGGCGTGGTAGGATGGGTGGATCTGCGGGCGGCCAACCTGGAAGAACGATTGCAGCACTTTGCGCAATACAAAAAAATAAAGGGATTTCGCCACATTGTACAAGCCGAACCTGCAGACGATTTTTTGTTAAGCACTGATTTTTGTAGCGGCATAGCGTTGCTTTCAAAATACAACTTTACCTACGATATACTTGTTTTTCCAAGGCAGCTGAAACACGTAGCTGCCTTTGTACAACGGTTTCCGGAGCAGCCATTTGTTATAGATCACCTGGCAAAGCCTGATTTTAAAAAGGCTGATTTTGCTGAATGGGAAAAAGCAATGCGTGCAGCAGCGGCTTATCCAAATGTTTGGTGCAAAGTATCGGGCATGGTTACAGAGGCTGACTGGAGCAACTGGACCAATGACAATTTTACCTACTGCCTGGATGTTGTTGTTGACGCATTTGGGATTAACCGGTTAATGTTTGGCAGCGATTGGCCGGTATGCCTGGTGGCAGCATCTTACCAGGAAACATGCAATATTATACATCGTTATTTTATGCAGTTTTCAATAGCAGAGCAGGAAAAACTGTGGGGAAAAAATGCAGTTGATTTTTATCATTTATAAACAACACACAATGGACTTACAATTAAGTAACAAAGTAATTATAGTAACCGGCGGCGCCAAGGGAATTGGATTAGGCATCAGTAAAGTCTTAGCAGCAGAAGGCGCTATACCATTTATTATTGGCAGAAATGAAGCTGACAATGCAGCAGCTGTAAAGGCAATTGAGGCGGCTGGTGGACAGGCGAAATATGTAACAGCAGAACTGGTTACACCGGCGGAGTGCGAAAGAGCTGTTCAACAGGTGATAGCCACTTGCGGACGGATAGAAGGCGTAGTAAATAACGCCGGTGTAAACGACGGGGTTGGGCTTGAAAATGGGAATTATGAATCTTTCATAGCATCGGTACACAAAAACCTGGTGCATTATTACCTGGTAGTACATCATGCTTTGCCTGAATTGAAAAAATCAAAAGGTGCTATTGTGAACATCGGTTCCAAAACCGCAGAAACCGGCCAGGGAGGGACTTCTGCGTACGCTGCCGCCAACGGGGGGCGCAGTGCACTCACCCGGGAATGGGCTGTTGAATTACTGCCGTATGGTATTCGCACCAATGAAGTAATTGTAGCGGAATGTTTTACACCCTTATATGAAACCTGGATTAAAACATTTGATAACTGGGAAGAAAAACTGAAACAGATTACACAGAAAATTCCTTTTGAAAAACGCATGACCACTGCCGAGGAAATTGCCAATATGGTGGCGTTTCTGCTATCAGAAAAATCAAGTCATACCACGGGACAGCTGATACATGTTGATGGCGGATACACGCATTTGGACCGGGCTATTTAATAGATAATTTTTTATTTGATAAAGGATAATTATCCGAGCCTACTGAATCGAATCTTTAATATGATGTTTGCAGCGCTTAATTGAAATCCAGATTTGTTTTACAATTTTATACAATGAGCATGAGAAAAATATGGACGTTTTTGTTGATGGCTTCTTTTTTAATGCCGGCTGTTGCACAGCAAGTGCAACCATTGCCACCTGTTCCTTCTGCACCGCAGGTGGCCTGGCATAATATGGAATACTATTGGTTTACTCATTTTGGCCCCAATACTTTTACTGATAAAGAATGGGGACATGGCGATGAGCCGGAGGATATTTTTAATCCAACGCAACTGGATTGCCGTCAGTGGGCTCGCACGGCCAAAGCTGCGGGGGCAAAAGGAATCATCATCACTGCCAAACACCATGACGGATTTTGTTTATGGCCCAGCAAATATTCTACACATACTATAAGGGAAAGCAAATGGAGAAATGGGAAAGGCGATATTTTAAAAGAGTTGTCTCAGGCCTGTAAAGAGTACGGGTTAAAGTTTGGCGTTTACTTGTCGCCCTGGGACCGCAATCACCCCAAATACGGAACACCGGCATACAATGAAGTGTTTGTAAATATGATGAAAGAAATATTTGCCAATTATGGTCCCATCTGGGAGTTTTGGTGGGACGGCGCGAATGGAGAAGGACCTAACGGAAAGAAACAGGAATATGATTGGTCATTGTTCAGGGAAACAATTAAAAAATTATCACCCAATACAGTCGTATTCAGTGATGTTGGTCCGCAGGTTAGATGGGTGGGAAATGAAAGCGGTGTCGCAGGCACCACCAACTGGAATTTGTTAAACATATCGGGCTTTACAGCGGGCGCCGGTGCGCCATCAACTGATACGCTGAACAGTGGCAATATGTATGGTGAAAAATGGATACCTGCTGAATGTGATGTAAGTATCCGCCCGGGTTGGTTTTATCATAAAGAAGAAGATGAAAAAGTTAAATCACCCGAAACACTATTTAACCTGTACCTGAAATCTGTAGGAAGAGGATCTACTTTATTATTAAATGTACCACCCGACAGGAGAGGCCTGATCAATGAGCATGATTCAGCAGCACTGATTGGATTCAGAAAATTACGTGAATTAAATTTTAAAACGAATCTTTTTGCAAGTCCATCTGTAGTAGTAAAAAACAGTACTACAGCTAAACGTATAATAACCCTTACTGATGGTAAACAAAATACGTTTGAGCAGCTGAAATCGGTTACCGTGCAATTAAAAAGCCCGGCTACGATTAATACAATTGTGCTGCAGGAGCCTATTCAAATGGGACAGCGGGTAATCAAATTCAAAATTGAATTGCAGGATGCAAATGGAGCGACGTTAAAAGAAATTAACGGCACTACAATCGGCAGAAAACGTATACTAACCTTTATGCCGGTAGCCGCTAAAAAAGTGGAAGTGATTATTGAAGATTCAAAAGCAGTGCCGTTGATAAGTGAAATTGCTGCTTATAATATCAATGATCAGTTGATAGAACAATAAGGCTAAAGCATCTAATAAATTTATCCCCTGCATAACACATGCAGGGGATTTTTTATAGTGGAATTTCCACAATAATTTCGCATCCGTTGCCAGGCGAAGACTTTAAAAAGAAGTTACCGGAAAACAACTGCGCACGTTTTTTCATGTTGCCAAGGCCGATACCATTTCTGTTACTCCTGGTGTCAAATCCAACTCCGTTATCGCAAATTCTTAACTGTATTGCTTCATTGTTCAGTAAAAGTGAAACGTCAATTACAGTGGCTTTTGAATACTTCATAATGTTGTTCAGCTGCTCCTGTAATATGCGGTATAAATTCAATTGTATATCACCGGTAATACTCAGTTCATCTACTTTTTTAATTGTGAAGTTAATCTGGTAATGATTGTTTACATTGATACTTTTTAGCAGGGTTGAAAAGGTTTCTTTCAGCGAGTTATCGTCAATAGACACCGGCGCCAGCCGGTGAGATAGTTTTCTGATTTCGCTAATGGCAAGATGGATGTTGCTCATTGAGCTGTCTACCCAGGTATATTGTTCCGTAATCGGTTTTACTTTCGTCATGCCCAGGTTTAACAGAACACCCGCCAGTATCTGGTTTACATTATCATGCAATTCAGCACCAATCTGCGAGCGTTCCTGCTCCTGCGCCTTCATGATGGCTTTCGTAATTTCCTGATCCTTTCTAATATTGTCAGTCACGTCTCTTGAAACGGTTATCCAGTGCGTGTACCAGCCATTGGCATCAGTGACCGGGCTTATGGAAATATTATTCCAGAACTCATCTCCATTTTTTTTATAATTGATAACCGTAATCTCACAGCCTTGCCAGGTTTCTATAGCATCATGGAGTCTTTTCAATTCTTTTTTATCAGACTTTGGCCCCACCAATAGTTGGGTTGTTTTGCCGATTACGTCGCTGGCAGTGTAGCCGGTCATTTTTGTGAATGCCTCATTTACGTAAACAATTTTAGGCCCCATTTCATCCACAGGTTCTGCCTGCATAATAATAACCGTATCGTTTGTATTGGTAATTACAGATTCCAGCAATTTAAGTTGATGTTCTTCCTCCTTTTGTTTCGTAACATCTTTCATGGCACCAATCATCCTGGTAGCATTGTTGTCCTTATCCAAAAGTAAAAATCCACTGTCAGAGATGTAACGGTAAAAGCCATCGGCAGCTTTAAAGCGATATTCATCCTGCCATTTTACAATTCTGTTTTTTATATGCTGGTTAATATTATCCATTACACGACCGAGATCGTCGGGGTGAATTTTCTGGCTCCACCAATTTCCATAGGTAGTATTATCTGCTTCGGTATAACCAAGTATTGCCGTAAGACCTTTGTTCCATATAATTTTATCAGCTATTATTTCCCAGTCCCATACAACGTCACTGGTTGCCCCTGCAACCACATTGTATCTTTCGTTGGATTTAGTAATGTCCTCCGCTGCGTCTTTATTATCTATTAAAATACCTACCAGGCTGGCTGCTCTTTCCAATAAATTAATATGATATGGTTGCGGATGTTTTACTTCTTTAAAATAAGCAGCCAGGCTTCCGGCAATTTTGCCACTGTTTTTTTTTATGGGTACCGACCAGCAAGCTCTGAAACCAAAAGGCTCTATCACCGTAACATAATCCTGCCATAAAGGATCTGTATAAGTATCTGGTACAATAACGTTCTGACCAGTAAACATGGCAGTACCGCAAGAGCCGACTGAAGGCCCAATCGGAATGCTGTTAAGTATTTCAAGGTAGGCTAAGGGCATTGAACCTCCAGCCAGTGTACCGATGGTATTATCATCCTGCAGCTGTACAATGGAGCAAAGGCAGGATGGCATTATTCCTTCAATACTTGCAATTAGTTTATTCAGCACTTCTAAAAAAGAAATGCCTGTTGCATTCAGGTCGTATACTTCTTTTTCAAACGCCACGATGTTTTTTTGATACACACTTGCGGTGATATCGTTACTTAATACGAGGCACGCATTTCTTTCATTAAAATAAATTTCACTGCTCTGAACTTCCACATCAATCAGCTCTCCATTTTTTTTAAGGTGGCGGTAAATACTTTTTTGATTTTTTGAATTTTCTTTACTGGTGATCACCTCTTCCATTTTTGCTACTGCTTCCGGAGGTTTAATATCATCCATTGTCATGGATAAAAATGCTTCTTTGGAATAACCGTAATGTTCAATAGCCGCCTCATTTACATTTAAAAATTTGGTTGTCTCCATATCATACACCCACATTGGGATAGGACTTAAATCAAACAAGTTGCGGTATTTTTTTTCAGATTCATTTAGTTCTGTACTAATGCGCCGCCTTTCAACACTGTATGAAATGCTTTTGTGCAGCTGTGCCGCATTCAGCTCATCTTTTAAAAGATAATCAGAGATGCCGAGTGCCAGCGTTTTAATACCAAAATCCCTGTCTGCATAACCCGTTAATACAATGATAGGTATGCTGCCCGCCAGTCTTACCATTTCTGCTACAAGCTGCTTACCGCTGGCATCCGGTAATGACAGATCAAGCAAAATAGTATCAAAATGCGCACTGGTACTCATTTTGATTTTTGCTTCTGCAAAAGTTTGTGCATGCTCCACGGATGGATTTTTAAATTCTTCGCCCAGATAATCTTTTATCAGCACAAAATCGCCGGGATTATCTTCCACTATTAAAATATGTTGGGCGGGGATATATTCCATAATATTATTCTTTTACGGGACACAAAAAACTGCCACTAAAAAAGTTGTATTGCCTTTAGTGTTGCTGATTTTTTCGGGCATATGCAATATTTAAGCAGCCTTCCATTTTTTAGTTTTTAGCGTGTTTGTTAATTGGTTATAATAAAATTATTTCTCCGCATCCGTTGTAACCTGGCTGGCTACTGTTTGCAGGTTCTGCCTTGCTATAGTAAAATAAAAAGTGCTTCCTTTTTTCTGTTCTGATTTTACCCAAAGTTTTCCATTGTGGTTGTTGACTATTTTTTTGCAGATAGCCAACCCGATACCCGTACCGGAAAATTCGTTTTTATTATGCAGCCGTTGAAATATTACAAATATCCTGTCAAAATATTCCGGATCAATTCCTATACCATTGTCTGCAACAGCAAACTCCCAATACTCGTCAAATGCAGCAGCAGTTATGGTTATTTCGGGAACGGTATCCGGGTGCTGATACTTTATGGCGTTGCCAATAAGGTTTTGTAAAAGTTGCTGTAAAGGAATTTTTGCGCCTGTTATTTCAGGCAAATTATTCCAGGAAACCAGCATCTTTTTTTGTTCAATAGTATTGCTGTAGATGGATACTACTTCTTTCAGCAGGTGGTTCATGTCTACTTTTTCAAAGTGATATTTCTGCCATCCTACCCTGGAATATTCAAGGAGATCCTGAATGATTTTACGCATACGCACAGCGCCGTCTACCGCAAAACCAATATAAATGCGACCATTTTCATCCAGCTGCGCTTCATATTTTTTCTGTATCTGGCTTAAAAAGCTGGTTACCATTCGCAGCGGCTCTTGTAAATCGTGTGATGCGATGTAGGCAAATTGTTCCAGCTCTGCATTGGAACTGGCCAATTCTGCCGCCCTTTTATTCAGCTGCTGGTTCAGCTCCTTCAGCATAATTTCATTTTGAATCCTTTTGGTGATATCCTGCATGGCACCAATGATACGGTACGGCTTGCCGTTTTTATCTCTGATGATAAGTGCATAATCAGCTACGTTGGCATAGGTTCCATCAAACTTCCGGAAGCGGTATTCTCCCTGCCAGTAATTTTTCTCTTTATCGTCAATTACGTCAGTCATGGTTTGAATGACGGCAGCCTGCTCATCCGGATGTATACAGGATTCCCAGGAATGAAGGCCGGGCCTCGGGTCTTTCATTTTATAGCCGAAAAGGGTATTAAATCCTTCGCCCCAAAAAACGGTATCATTTGCAAGGTCGCAATCCCAGATAGCGTCAGAAGTCGCCCGGGTGGCATACTCAAAGCGTTCAATACTTTTAACAAGTGCCTGCTGGGCGCTTATAATTTCGGTAATATCGTTGCATACAATCATCACCGCATTTCTGTTGCTATAGAAAATAGAGTGGCCGGTGATGTCAACGTCCATAGGGGCCCCACTTTTTTTAACATGTTGCCACTGCCCAAAATTTATCAAGCCATAGTTATTAATTTCCTGGTTTACCTGGATAAGTGCCGGTACCTGTTCTGCAATAAACAGCTGCTTAATTGTCATTTTTAAAAACTCTGCGCTGCTATAACCATAGTGGGCTATTGCGGCATCATTTACTTCCATTATCTGCAGGGTTTCCAGGTCGTAAATCCAATTGGGCAATGGGTTACAGTTAAAAATCATCCTGTATTTCTCTTCGGAATCCTTTACGGCCTGTTCTGCCAGTTTTAACAGGGTGATATCCTGCGTGGTGCCTTCCAAACCGATCACCACACCTTCTTTATTATGTACCAACGTGCCTTTTTGCAGCAACACTTTGATAGTGCCATCATTTAATACTATCCTGTGTTCATAGTCGTATAGCCGTTTTCCCTCAATGGCATCTGCATAATATTGCATTACCAGTTTCAAATCATCCGGATGAATTACGCCTGCAATTTGCTGTAGTGGCACTGGCTGGCCTTTATTTTCAAACCGGTGAATCCTGTATAATTCATCCGACCAAAATGCCGTGCCGGTTTTAAGGTCAACTTCCCAGTAGCCAAGCCTGGCCATCTTTTGGGCTGTCTCCAGTTTTTTATTAATCGCGAGCAGCTTATCCTTTTGTAATTTATTCTCCGTTATGTTCCTGCTGTAGCATGCAATGCCGGTTATTTCCCGGCCGTTGTAAATTGGATTAAAACTTACTTCATTCCATTCGGCAGAGACTTGATTTTGGCTATTGCTGCTGATTTCTTTTTTGATGGCTTCGCCTGAAAGCGCACAATAATACATCTCGTGCCATATCAGTAACATATCCTCCGAAAAGGCATCTTTTCTTAAAAGGTAATCACCGGGTTTAATTAAAACACCGGTTTCTTTTTTAAAGTTTTTTACAAATGCCTTATTGCCGGCAATTAACTTCAGGTCTTTGCTAACGCTCCATATTAAATCGTCGGTACTGTTTATAAGTGCTTCCTTATCTCTTCTTTCAAAGTTTTTTAAACTATCTGCTTTTCTTTGCTCCGTTACATCTCTTATAAACGAACAAAAGAATTGCTCACCTTTCTGTTTAATAGACTGAATAGTAATTTCTACCGGAAACTCTTTCAGGTCTTTATTTACAACGTGAAGATTTAACACCCTTCTTAAAGGCTGGCTGTTGCCGGGTTTTAAATACCTGTCCATCCCCTGCTGAGGTAGCTTGCGGTAGCGTTCAGGAATCAGTAGTGTTGATACATTATGTCCCATTGCTTCCGTTTCCTTCCAGCCAAATATTTTTTCCGCCTGCGGATTCCAGAACGTAATTCTTCCCTGCAAATCCATGCAGATAACTGCATCAAGTGCAGCATTCATAATAAGTCTTCTTTTTTCTTCACTTTCCCTGGTTGCTTCTTCTGCCTTTATCTTTTCTGTAACATCATCCAACAAACAAAGCACACATTGTTTGCCATTGTAATCAATAATGTTGCCGGTGTTTTTCAAGTACATCAGCTCCCCATTTTTTTTTCTGTGCGTCCAGATGCGGCCGTTTACGTTACTAAAAGCAGCTTCGCTTTTCAGCATCTTTTCCATAATGGGAATTTCTTCCGGTGGCCTCAGGCCATCTATAGTGAGGGATAAAAATTCTTTTTTTGTATAGCCATATTTTTTAAAGGCGGCAGGGTTGGCTTCAATAATTGCATGAGTTTTAAAATCAAAAATATACAACGGCAGCGGGTTGTTATTAAAGAGGTATTGATAACGCATTTCTGAAAGGCCGAGCGCATATTCCTGTGCTTTTTTTTCTGTTGCATCTTTGGCGATACAATACATCGTTTTTTCATCTTTATCCCATCGCGCTGTCCAGGAAAGGCTTACAATGTGTCCATCTTTTCTTACATAGTTATTTTCGAAGTTATTAATCTGTATTCCCTTTTCAGCAAGCTGCTTTTCCATTTCAATTGTTGGCTGTTTATCCGCTTCTGCCACAAAATCAATTGTCCTTTTGCCAATCAACTCTTCTGGTTGATAGCCCAATACTTTTTTGCAGGCTTTGCTAACCTGTAAGAAATGTCCTGCTGCATCAATTTCGCAAATCATATCAAATGAATAGTCCAGTATTCGTTGCCTGTCGGCCAATGTTTTGTTCAGCAGTGTCAGCGCATTTTTTTCTTTGGTAATATCTGCTGCAATACAGTATACACCGGTGATTTGGTTGTTGATTAAAATGGGCAGCGTTACCAGCGATATCTGTAGTGTATTTCCCTTTGCTGTTATAATCCTTATTTCATGCTCCTGTGTGAAGCCATTTTTTGTATTTTCAAAATAACTTTTAACGGCTGGCAAGTCCTCCGGAAATATAAAATTTGTAAAGTGCATATTATTCAACTCGTCCATCGTGCACTCGGCTTTTGCAGCCAGTATATTATTGGCACTGGTGATATACCCATCCATATCCATTGAGAAAACCGCAGCAGGATTTTGGTAAAACAGTGATTGGTACATTTCCCTGCTCTCTTTTAAATCCTGCTCCATTTTTTTACGCTCGGTAATATCCTGTATAACGCCGATTAAAATATCCGGGTTACCTGCTGCATTGTACTTTGTTGAGCCATATGCCATGATGGCCCTTTCTTCTCCTTTGGCGGTGATGATCCTGGTTTCAATTTGCTGCGATTCAATTTTGTTAGAAAGCCCTTGCTGCAACCATTGTAGGTAAGCGCTCTTCTCTGCCGGGTGAATAAATTGCATGATGCCTTCCCGGGATGGTTCTATGCTACCGGGCTCTAAACCAATAATGCGGTAAAATTCATCCGACCATATACGCTTGCCGGTTTGCATGTTTATTTCGGCACTGCCTATCCTGGCTAAGCTTTCTGCACTGTTCAGTAGTTTTTTTAACCTCCATTTTTGTTTTTCTTCCGTTTTTTGTTGAGTGATATCATGTAATACGCCCACCATCTTTAGGGGCTTACCATCGCCTGACCAGGTCATTTGTGCATACGCTTTTATATTTTTTTCAGCGCCACTTGCTGTTATAATTCTGACCTCCAGCGGCCCGGATGGCTGCCTGTTTGAAATTTGCTGATCAATTGCGTTTAAGTAAGTATCCTTATCATCAGGATGTAAAAATTGAATAAAATTTTCCCTGGAACATTCTATAGAGCCCGGCTCTAAATCCAGTATCCTGTAAAATCCATCCGACCAAAGCCGTTTGTTTGTCAGATAATCAATTTCAATACTGCCGGTTTGGGTGATAGCCTCGGCCCGTTTTAATAAATTTTCTTTTTGTGCAATTTTTAAATCTTTTTCTTTTTGTTTAGTGATATCTCTACCCGTTAAACAAATGCCTGCTACCTTGCTTTTTAATTTTACCGGGTTAACATTGATGTTTACCCAAAGCGCTTCTTTCGTTTGTTTATTAGTGGTTAATAAATCATAATTAAAAGATTCGCCAGACAGGGTGCTTAACAATATAGCTTTAAAAAATCCTTTTCTGTTATCATCCACATAATTCAAGATGGTATCACCAACCTTTATTTCGCCGCTTGTAAAAACATTGTACCTGGCAATATTGTTACAGGACCTTACTGTAAAATCCGGGTTGATTAAAACAAATCCCTGATCCGAATTTTCAAAAATGGCATTCAGGTTTTCTTCTGACTGCCTGATTTTTTCTGCTGCGGTTATTCGATCGGTTACGTCTCTGAAATTGTTTACAATACCTTCAACCGAAGCATCATGTAACAGGTTATGGAAATTGCTTTCTGTCCACCGCCAGCTGCCATTTTTATGCATCATCCGGCACAGGTAATTTTGTATAATGCAATCCTTGTGCGCCACCAGTTCCTGCCAGGTCTTTTCCAGGTCTGCAACATCTTCGGGATGAGCCAAAGCCAATGGACTTAGTTGCAACATATCTTCATCTGTGTACCCAAGTACTGTATTTACCGCAGCTGAAATATACTGCAGGGTTCCTTCGGCCGAAAAAATGGCAACCGCTTCATTGCCGTTATCAATCAGTGCCTTGTACCGTTCTTTACCGCTAATAATTTGTTGCAGCGTTTTTTTCTTTTCAGTAACATCCACGGAGGTTACAAAAGCTGCAAAAATGTTTCCATGTTCATCAGTTAACGGTTTAAACTGATAATGTAAGCTTGTTGCAACTCCGTTAAAATCATTATCTGATTCGGTAGATTTTTTTTCACCCTTGAAAACGGCCTCATAAATATTTTTTAGACCGGCAATATCCTCTGCAGCTGAATAGGATAAAATTGAATCGCCTTTGGCAGGGTTTTTTGATAAAAAATGATTGCAGTAGGTTTGAAACTTTTTGTTGAAATTGATGATATTCAAATTCCGGTCAACTATCACAAAACTCTCTTCAGTATTGTTTAAGAGCTGAAGGTGGTCGTTTTGAATTTTTATCCATTCTGAAATATCAGTCATGCTAACCGTTGAATACTGTTCGCCATTTTCATTTTTGAATAGTACCGATGAGACTTCGATTGGAAAATGAATGCCATTTTTTTTAATGCCCGTTAAAATGCCTTTCATCCTGCCCTGCTTTTTCCGGTTGAATAACTGCAGGTCGTAGTTGACATCATTATGGTTAAGAATTCCTTCTCTCCCCAGGTGTTTTAACTCCGCAATGCTGTAGCCAAACATTTCGCAGGCAGCTTCATTGGCATCCACAATTTGTCCATTTGGGCGGGTAAGAAAAAGGGCAGTTAATGAATGTTCAATTCCAGAAAAAAAATTATTTTCGTCTGGCGCCGGAGTTACTGATGTAGTTTCATCAACAAGGATATGTTGTACAGTCAGCATATAATATACAGTTCCACTCGCAGTTGGTAATAATGACGCCGAGACAGTGATGTTTATTTTGGAACCGTTTTTATGTAATATTGTCCAGGCAGCTGAAGTTTTTTTACTGTCATCCATCAATTCCAGATGGTTATTTTGAGAAAACATATGGTGTGCTGCAGCGGTGTCAATTTCATCTTTTGTATAGCCGCACAGGCTGTAAAAAGGTCTATTTGCGTCAATTAAATTGATATGGCCATCAACAATAAAGATTGCGGTATCAATATAATCGAACAGGGGAGTAAGCATAATTTCTTTGCCGGAAAGATTGCATGCTGAGGTGTTGTTATCAATTGGCAATGTTGTAATCTGAATATTTTTTGTTGCTGTTTTTTTTGCATCCGCTTCCTGTTGCTGGATTTTTTCTTTTTCTGAAAAATCTACGTTCGTTTTTGCGGAAACTTTTTTCATTTTGGTCACTTATTTTTAGAATGCCGACTTCAGAAACAGACAGTCCTTAAAGGTATATCCGGCAACGTTATCAACAATAAAAACGGCCATATTTTAATTGGAATCATTCAGCCTACTTTTACACTGTAATCCCTTTCAAACCCTCTACCTGCCGGCAAAAGACGTCCGTCTCCAATGGCTTGGTCATAAAGCAACAGGCCTCAAGCTGCAGGCAAAGTTTGATGTCTTTTTCAAATGCGGAGGTAGACAGCATGATCACTGGAATATGCCTGGTTTCTTCATTTGTCTTAATATTTTTCAGCACTTCAATGCCATTTAATTTGGGGAGGTTAAGGTCGAGTATTACCAGGTCGGGCATTGCTTCATCTGCATACTTATCTTTCTTGCCTAGCAGCAGCGTGGCTTCCCAACCGTCTTTTACCACAAACATGGTAAACGGCAAATTGCTTTCATAGAGTGCTTCCGTTGTAAGCAATACGTCGCCTTCATTGTCTTCAACTAACAGTATATGGATCGGTTTCATGAATAAATATTTGGTAAAGATTACTGATTGTACATATGCAATAGTGTGGCCGTGTGTGTGCTGATTTTTTTGTTATATTTTTCAAGTTGTAGCATAATCGCCAGGGCTTTTACGCCACCGTAAATGTTTTGTTCTGCTTTTTTGATTAATCTTCGTAGGGTAGATTTTTAATCCATTAAAACAAACAGGTTGATTAAAGCGGACCCTGCCGGCTTAATCAACCTGTCTTTTTTTGAACCTGTTTGTTCTAATCAAAAAATGTCAACAATAGGTATGTAAGGTTGTCTGTTGGATCTAAAACGGGACCGTTTGACAGCTGTGCTTCTATAATAATTTCCAACTTATTCTACTACAAAAATAGCAGTTATTAAAGTGATGTATGTAATAGAGCAATGTATTGCTTGTAGTATTTTTACTACTATAATAATTAATGGCCGCCTTCGTTTAAATAATGATTTATTGCAATCGAAGTAACACTATCTTTGTAGCAAATAGTGTTGTTTGTTTGCCGTTATTTGCGCAATTTGATGTAGATTTATTTTGCTGTTTACTTTTACTAAAATTACTTTTACCAATGAAAAAATTTTTAATTGTAGATGATCATGACGTTGTACGTTCAGGCATTAAAGG
This sequence comes from Ferruginibacter sp., assembly GCF_028288465.1. GTDB lineage: Bacteria > Bacteroidota > Bacteroidia > Chitinophagales > Chitinophagaceae > Ferruginibacter. The sequence continues at coordinate 25,440 of NZ_JAQBNR010000017.1, forward strand.
CTTGCTGCTTGAATTGTTTAAACCTTCGGAAATAGACGAGGCAAGTGACGGTGAAACAGCAGTGGAAACATTGAAGCACAATCAATACGATCTTATTATGATGGATATCCAGATGCCTAAAACGGATACTTTAGGATTGATGGAATATATTCACATTAAATACCCCAATTCAAAAGTGCTTGTATTTTCGATGAGTGCTGAAAGCATCTATGCCAAAAGATTTTTAAAGGCCGGCGCAAAAGGATTTTTATCGAAAGATGCTCCGCTGGAGGAAATTAAAAAGGCCATTAATCTTGTATTGAATAACCGTAAATATATCAGTGACACACTTGCAGCAACACTTGCTGAAGAATCTATTTCAGATACCCCCAGCAATCCTTTTAATCAACTGTCGCCCCGTGAATTTGAAATTGTATCGCTTCTTTTAACAGGGCAAACAATCAGTGAAATATCAAGACTTTTAAACCTGCAGGTGTCCACTATTGGAACACATAAAGCCCGTTTGTTTGACAAATTGCATGTAACCAATTTGCTGGAGTTAAAAGAAATGGCAACCTCCTACAACCTGTAGATGTTGACTGGGTATGTGCTAGATTCGTATCTGAAAACGGTAACGGTTAATAAACGTTTTTATCAGTTTTATTGCTCCATTCCTGAAATACTTTCAGTGCTGATTTTTTATCAATGCCAATGATGGGTATTTTTCTGCTGCCGATTGCTGTGCTCATTTCCTGGTATATCATAGCGTCGTCGAAACCAATGCTGGCAGCATCTTCCCTGGTATTGGCATAATATACCACTTTTGGCCGTGCCCAGTAGATTGCACCCAGGCACATGGGGCATGGTTCGCAACTGGTATAAATTTCACAACCATCCAGCTGATAGGTACCAAGTGTTTTACAGGCATCTCTTATTGCGGTAATTTCCGCATGGGCAGTTGGATCCTGGTTGCAGATAACTTTGTTATTTCCCCTGCCGATAATTACATCATCTTTTACAACGATGCATCCAAACGGACCGCCTTCATTATTTAGCATGCCTTGTTTGGATAATGCAACTGCTTCCTGCATAAATTTTTCTTCTCTTGTCATAACTGTGTCAATGCAAATTTATAACCGATCCCTGCAACTTTTTTTAATCATAAATTAAAAAGAAATTTGCATAATAATATGGAGGATTTACAACCGTTATTTTAGCGGCCTATGATCTGCATAACGCTTTGATGGTTGTTTCATAAAAGGGGTATAATGCAGTTAAGCCGTTACTGTCTGCCATTTCAAAATCACTAAAATCAAAGCCGGGAGCTACTGTACAGCCAGCAAAACAAAAACGGCTCTTCTCAGCCGGTTGGCTCGCAAACCAGCAATTAGCTGGTACAGTAAATTGAAAAACTTGTCCTGCTGAAATATCCTGGCCAAGTTGAACGACAGTAAGTGCTCCATCGGGTTGAAAAATGTATATCAATAAAGGATCACCGGCATAAAAATGCCAGCATTCATCACTTTTGATTCTGTGAAAGGCAGAAAAATTGCCCCGCTCCAGCAGGAAATAAATGGCTGTAGAAAAAGCTCTTTCGCCGTTAAACCTTGCTGGTAGCACACCAGCAGGAATATGTTCATTGCTGCGATATGTTTCTTTATACCATCCCCCTTCGGGATGAGGTTGCAGGTTATATTGCCGGATTAGTTGCAGTGCCGTAAGCATATAGTTAAAACAGGACTTTTTTGTTTGCCTTTACCAGTCCATTATTGCGAAAGAAATTGGTGTAATAAATCAATTGTTTTATCCAGGTCTGCATAAGTCAATGCGTTATTTAAAAACCAGCTTTCATATGCCGATGGCGGCAAGTATACACCGTTATCCAGCATAAAATGAAACAGCTGATTAAACCGGCCAATGTCTGCCCGTGAGGCAGACTCAAAATCAGTAATATTATGATCACTGAAATGAATGCTGATCATACTGCCAAAACGGTTGATACGGTAAGCAATATTATGTTGTATAAATACTTTCTCAAGTCCATCAGCCAGGTAGGTTGTTTTAGCCTCCAGCTCTTCATAAATTGCGGGGTTTGCCTTTAACTCATTCAGCAACGTGTAACCGGCTATCATTGCAATGGGGTTGCCACTTAAAGTGCCCGCCTGGTAAACGTTTCCCAGCGGAGCTATGTGTTGCATAATTTCCTTTTTACCTCCGAAAGCACCTACAGGTAAGCCTGCTCCAATTACTTTACCATAGGTTACGAGGTCGGCATTGATTTGTAGTTTAGCCTGTGCACCACCTGCAGCCAGCCTGAAGCCGGTCATTACTTCATCAAAAATAAAAACGATGCCTTCTTCGTCGCAAATTTTTCGCAGGCCTTCTAAAAAACCCGGCTCGGGGATGATGCAACCCATATTACCCACAACAGGTTCTATAATAATGGCAGCAATTTCTCCATTGTGTTGTTGTGCCAGTAGCTGTACGGCTTGCAAATCATTGTAGGCGCAGGTAAGCGTATCATTGCTAACGCCAGCAGTTACGCCGGGCACTGTTTGTATAGATAGCGTGGCCATGCCGCTGCCAGCTTTTACTAAAAAAGCATCTGCATGACCGTGATAGCATCCCTCAAATTTGATAAATTTATTTCTGCCTGTAAACCCACGTGCCAAACGCAGTGCGCTCATACAGGCTTCCGTGCCGCTGCTTACCATGCGCACCAGGTCTATATTAGGTGCCATAGTTTTTATCAGTTCGGCCATTTCTATTTCCAGTTCGGTAGGCGCACCAAATGAGGTAGATAGGGCAGCTTTTTCCTGTATGGCCCTTACAACCGGCTCGTAAGCATGCCCGAGTATCATAGGCCCCCAGGAAGCAATGTAATCGATGTACTGGTTACCATCGGCATCATATAAATAAGCGCCTTTGGCACTTTTTATAAACACCGGAGTTCCGCCTACACTTTTAAATGCCCTCACCGGTGAGTTTACACCGCCCGGTATTGATTGTTGTGCCCTTTCGAAAAGTTGCTTGCTATTTTGGTACATACTATAAAAGGATTTAGTTAATCGCAGGAAGGTATTATATGCGGGGTAATGCCTGCAATGCCGGTTTACTTTTCGGTTGTTTGTTTAGAACGACGGCGGTAAAATTAATCGCCCCAAATCTCGTCTTTTCCTTCGAGCCATTTTTTTACCAGGTCTGTTGTAACAGATTTTGGACGTTCCAGTGGAAAGTTCAGAGCTCTGTCCCAGCAAAGGCTGGCCAGCACACCCAATGCTCTTGAAACGCCAAACAAAACGGTATAAAATTCATATTCCACCATACCATAGTGCACGAGTAACGCACCGCTGTGAGCGTCTACATTGGGCCATGGGTTTTTTATTTTACCGAGTGACTGCAACAGCGGCGGAACTGCCTCATAAATATTCCAAACGGTATTTACCAGTGGATCGTTGGGTAAATGTTTTTTCCCGAATTCCATTTGAGCTGTAAAACGCGGGTCAGTTTTACGCAACACGGCATGTCCATATCCCGGCACCACCTTCCCTTCGCTTAACGTCTTTTTTACATATTCTTCTATCTGGGCTTTTGATGGCGTTTCTACGCCCAGTTCTTCTCTCATATCATATATCCACTTAATTACTTCCTGATTGGCAAGGCCATGGAGGGGACCCGCCAATCCGTTCATTCCAGCTGCAAAAGAAAGGTAAGGGTCGCTTAATGCAGAGCCTACAAGGTGGGTAGTATGTGCAGAAACGTTACCACCTTCATGATCGGCATGAATGGTCATATACAAGCGCATCAACTCTTTAAATTCCTCATTTTCATATCCCATCATATGGGCAAAATTACCTGCCCAGTCTAGCAAGCCGTTGGGTTGTATATGTTCGCCGCCTTTGTATTTGCGGCGGTAAATGTAAGCAGCCACCCGTGGCAACCGTGCTACCAGGTCCATTGAGTCGTCAAATGTAGCCTCCCAGTAGTCTTTTTTACTCATCCCGGCAGCATATCGTTTGGCAAAGCTGCTTTCTGTTTGTAACGCCATAATGGCAACAACAAATTGCGTCATCGGGTGTGTACTTACCGGCAAAGCTTCAATAGTGGCAAACACATGATTCGGTACGTGGCTGCGTCGCTGCCATAATTCAGTAATATGCTGGGCATCCTTATCTGTCGGAAATTCATCCATCAGCATTAAATGAAACAAACCTTCCGGCAATGGCTCTCCGCCATTTTCTGCTTTAGGGAGCTTTTCTCTTAATTCGGGCAAAGTGTGCCCGCGAAAACGAATTCCTTCCTGGGCATCCAGCAATGAGGTTTCAGATACAAGCCCTGTCATTCCACGCATACCCTGGTAAATCTGGCTTAGGGTTACTTCACCTATTTTTTTATCACCGTGTTCCTTCAACATGGCTTTAATTTCTGCTCCAACCGTATCTGCTTTTACCTTAAAACTGTCTTTGATATCGCCCATAATAGTAGTTTATAAATTCGAAATTACCTGCCTTTTAGAATGGATAAAAGTACAACGCCGGTTGGTGTTAAACAAAAGTTTTTCCGGTAAAGTTCGCCAATGGAACTTTTTAGAGACAAATAATAAGTATCGTACTTAATAATAATGTAGCCACATTTAATAATGGGAATGAAGTACCATCCATTAATTAACAGGTATTAAAATTGAGGTAAGTTGTAATACAAGGACCAGTTAAAAAAATACTGCCGAACTTTTTCAGGCTGAAATCCATAAGGGATAAGCATTTTATTTTTTTATGAGTTGTTTAATGATAAATCATTCCGCTAAATTTTATCCTGCCGATTTTTTGCTGTATTTTTGCCCGACCTCACGGATATTTTATCTTTCATTTTCCGATGGTCATCACGGATTGAAACAATTACCATTTCGATATTCTTTTGCAGCTAATATGTTCACCTGTTTGTAAGTTATTGCGACAGCCAGGTATAAAACAGGATGGCAATGTTTTGTAGCATCCATAAATATATGACAAATTAAAAACAGATAATTTCATGAAAACGGCCAAGTATATTTTTGTAACCGGGGGTGTTACATCTTCATTAGGTAAAGGTATTATAGCAGCTTCGCTTGCTAAGTTATTGCAGGCAAGAGGCCTGAAGGTTACCATCCAAAAGTTTGACCCTTATATCAATGTGGATCCGGGCACCCTAAATCCCTATGAGCATGGAGAATGTTATGTTACAGAAGATGGTGCAGAAACGGATCTTGACCTTGGCCACTACGAACGTTTTTTAAATATACATACCAGCCAGGCTAACAATGTTACTACCGGGCGTATTTACCAAACAGTGATTAACCAGGAAAGGGAAGGGGCATACCTCGGAAAAACAGTACAGGTAGTTCCACATATAACGGACGAAATAAAACGTCGTATGCTATTGTTGGGTAATAGTGGTGAATATGATATTGTTATTACGGAAATTGGCGGTACCGTGGGAGATATTGAAAGCCTTCCTTTTGTAGAAGCGGTACGTCAGCTGCAGTGGCAGATGGAAGAGGAAGATTGCCTGGTGGTGCATCTTACATTGATTCCTTATTTAAAAGCAGCCAAAGAATTAAAGACCAAGCCAACACAGCACAGTGTAAAACTGATGAGTGAAAATGGCGTGCACCCTGACATTATTGTATGCAGAACGGAACGTTCGCTGAACCTGGATTTGAGGAAGAAAATAGCCTTATTCTGTAATGTAAAAACGGAAGCAGTGATTGAGGCGATGGACGCCAATTCCATTTATGAAGTGCCGTTAAAAATGCTGCAGGAAGGACTGGATGTAATTGTATTAAAGAAACTACACATCAACGGTTATTCTGCACCTGAACTTACCAAATGGAAAGGATTTTTGGATAAACTGAAATATCCTTCCGGAAAAATAAATATTGGCCTGATAGGAAAATATATAGAACTGCAGGATGCTTATAAATCTATTTTGGAATCTTTTGTTCACGCTGGAGCTATCAATGAATGCAAGGTAAATATTGTGAACGTACACAGCGAAACGATTACAGATGAAAATGTGCAGGAAAAATTAGGCGGCCTGGATGGTTTATTGGTAGCACCAGGTTTTGGTATGCGTGGAGTGGAAGGAAAAATTGTAGCGGTAAAATTTGCCCGCGAAAACAAGTTGCCATTTTTTGGCATTTGCCTGGGTATGCAGATGGCTGCGATTGAGTTTGCAAGAAACGTATTAGATTTGAAGGATGCCAATAGCACCGAAATGCAGGCTGATACAAAGAATCCGGTGATTGACCTGATGGCGGGCCAAAAGAAAGTGAAAGCAAAAGGCGGTACGATGCGGTTGGGAGCGTATCCATGCGAAATAAAAGAAGGTACGCTGGCATACAGTATTTACGGCCAGCCACTAATCAGCGAAAGACACCGCCACCGCTGGGAATTTAACAACGCCTACCTGCAGCAATTTGAAGACGCAGGTATGATCGCAAGCGGAAAAAATCCTGGTACCGGGCTGGTAGAAATCATCGAATTGAAGGACCATCCTTTTTTTATAGGAGTTCAATACCATCCGGAATTGAAAAGTACAGTAGAAAATCCGCAACCGGTGTTTGTAAACTTTATTAAAGCGGCAAAAGAATTCGCTGATAATAAAACATCTGTGAAAAACACAGTATTGCAAAGTGAGTTAATATAAAATATTGAAGGCTGATTTTTTGATTATAGTGTATACAAAAAACACGTCAAAAAATCAGCCCTGTTAAATTAATTCAGCGTAGCAACAAATAAATAAGCTCCTGGCTGAATGAAATCCGATATCAAAAAATCAACCATCAGACATAACCTCTAATGTTCCTGTTTGGTTAAAACCTCCGATTTCATTTTTTCCCAAAGGCCGTCAAAAGTTGGATTGTTTTCTTCTTTCCACCGGCTGCTGAAGCTTTTAATTTTTAGTGTACGATCTTCTTTTGTAAGATCAAAAAAAGCAGCAATGGCTTCTTTATCGTTTTGATGCGCCAGTGAATTGTACAATTCTTTCAGCTCCTTTTCTTTACTGATATTGGATGTCACCATTTCTTTTTCCATAGCCTCCCGCTGCATAGCTCTTTCATCATAAGTGCCCGATGGCAGAATTGTTTTTGCAATCACTGGCATCAGTTCTATTAACAGTAAAATAATTACCAATAAGTAATACCTGAACTGCAAAGCAGGATTGGTTTTAATTAAATTGTTCAATGCTTCAATTTGCGTCAGAAATCCGTTATTAAAATATTGGGTAAAATCAGCTTCTTCTTTTTTAACGGTATCATCAATTGTTTTTAAATCTGTTTCAATTGCCGCAATTTTTGGCTCTTCACTTTTCAGCAATTGCTGGTATTCTCCGTCCAGTTTTTGATATTCATTTCTTTTCGCAATGGCAATATCTTTAATGCCCACTTTACCGGTGCCGCCGCTGCCATCTGTTTCTGATAAAAAATTTTGACGTGCCTTTGCAACATCCGCATATTTTAGCTCCAGCTCTTGTTGAAGGCTTTCTTTTTCTGCAGATAGTGTAGCTTTTTTATTTTTATAGAGGTCAGTCAACTCCTTGCTTTTAACCATCATCTTTTTTTCATTATCCAGCGAAGTTTGTAACCTGATTTCTTTGGCAAACATGTAGAGCAATGCAGGCTGTGCCATAAAAGTACCGATGGTAACAGCCAGCAATGCCCTGAAAAGTAAAGGCAGCAATTTATTTTTTGAAAATTTGTTGATGCCTTTTATTAAAGCCCTGTCGATGGTTAAAATAATAAACCCCATAAAAAAACCCAGGGGTATTGCCAGCCATAGCGATGCGGCAACTGTACTAAAAAAATAGGTCCAGGCCAAAGTGGCAAAGGCCCAGGTACCAAGTACGGTCATGCCAATTATTTTATGGCGGTTGCGGTCTACAACTGCATCTGCCAGCAATTCTTTTTCGGCGGTGGAAAGCCACCATAAAAACTCGGTAAAGCGGGTTGGTTCATAGGTTTCCCTTTGGGTTAAGGGAACAGTTTTTTCCATCATGTTTTAATGATATTAAATGATTACAAAATTGAATCAATAGCAGAGAGAAGTATGTTGAATGTTGAAGTGTGTGCAAAATACAACTTGATAATAAATATCAACGTTAACCTGCTCTATTTATTTGGTATTAAAAAAATACATTAACACTTCATTAAAGGGCAATCTTAAACCGGGGCTTTGTGAAACAGTCTATTCACTTATCTTTGGTCTCTTTTTTGAAAAACAACGGATAAAATCTAATAATAATGAAAAAAATAATTACTTCTGTTACACTTTTACTGGCTGGTATTATAACGATATATGCCCAGCCAAAAGGCATGGGAAACAACGATCCCGAAGCAAAGAAAATACTGGATGCAGTTAGTGCAAAGTTTAAATCTTTCAAAGGCGTGGAGGCAAAATTTTCGCTGAATATTGAAAATGCTGCTGGCAAAAGTTTAGGAACAAAAAAAGGTATTGTGTATATGAAAGGC
>NZ_JAQBNR010000023.1 GCF_028288465.1 Ferruginibacter sp.
TGAACTTACAAGAGATAGTAATTTTCAAACAGCCACACGCAGGATGAATGAAGATCCAAAAGAAAAAATAGTGAATGAACAGGATGAAGACATCATCCTGAATTTTGAGGATGATAAGAATTTAGCGGATGAAAAATTACAGGGCTTTGAAGAAGGAGTTAAAAATGATTCTTTAATCCCTGAAGAAGACAACGCCGGGACAGACAAGGATAAAGTATAAATCTCTAATAATAACCGTATATCGTTATACGTTTCCTCTTACTTCACCGGGCGAATAACTTTGCCCGGTTTTTATTTTTTACTATTTTCTATTTACGCATCACGGTTTTTTTAACACCATCAAAAATGCTTTTCCAGAGAAAGTTGAAAAACGATTTGTGTATGTCCCTTTCAAAATCAATTTCACCGGTATAGGTATTACCATTTTTGGGATTGTTATTAACTATCAAAGTGTTCGCCAGTAATGAGACAAGCCCCCGTTTCTTTAGTTCATCATTATCGTCCATCTTTAATACTGATACACCCAAATTATTATATAAAAAAGTAGTGTTTCCCTTTGACTTGTAATTATTTCCGGTAAGGTCAAATTCCAACCTATTAATAGTGCCGTTTTTTATAGCTGCCAGCCCCAAAGGTTCTGTAATACTATTTAAGTCGGTAGCGTTCATGGCGCCTAAAGAACCGGCTGCCGAAAAAGTGCTATCCGATTGATTCAACGGCATCCGCCACTCAGTAACAATATCAGCAGCGTTTAAAAATTGAGCCTTCGCGTTTAAAACCAGTGTACTATTTGTTTTTATCCTTGCTGCAATATTGGTGACATTGCTCAAAGTCGCATCGATATGGGTAAAACCTACAATGCCTGTCTTCCTGGATTTTCTTCCCCGTTCTTTATACAACACCTCACCATCATGCACCAACAGCCTTTTTATATATAATTGAAACGGTAATTTCAACAACGTCTGGTAAGGATATCTGCCTACTTTGTTGCTGGTATTAAACGGCAAGGTGCGATCGTTAAAAACTTTTAGCATTGCCCGTAAAGATACCTGGTCTGTTTCCAGCACGTTATCGCTGATAAGTTTTTTAAAATTCAAACCACTTACATTGATATCAATTGCATCAATATCATACCGGTCCTTTTGAATGGAAAGGCTTTTTACAAAAGCTGCCTCAGTTAAAAGCGGCTTATATGCAACATGCTTTACCTTTATTGTACCCGCCTTATTATTTAATACCAACCCTTCAGCCCTCACCTTGTACAAGTTATTTTTAGTGATAAATGAAAAACCGCCTGCAGATAAGTTCCAATTGGCATTACTAACCAGGTTGCTTAAAGTGCCGCCATTGGTACTGCTGACAATATCTGCCGCAGAAAACTGAACATCATTTATTTTAAAGGGAGGCTTGCCGGGTTTTTCAGGATCTTCAATTATAACAGTGGTTTTGCCCAACTGTATGCCACCAATCTGCGCTTCATCTATGAGGTCGTTTGTTAACACGGTGGACTCGTTACCAGACTGTAGCTTTTTGCTTTTTTTGTAGATCGTTATCAGTCCGCCATCCGCGGTCACCACTCCTGCCTTTAGTTGTTGAAATAAAATAAAAGCGTCTGTATTCAGGTTACTCACCTGCACATTTTTTATGTCCACCAAAGCATCGGTATTGTGTTGTTTGTATTGCTGTACACCACCTGCTTTCAATATTTTTTTTGGTGCATCATACACTAAATTGGTAATATTAATACGGCTGTTATTCTCAGACTCGGGCAGCTGAATATTCTCAACAGAAGCTGTAACGTCTTTTATAAAATAACTGATGATATTTTGATAATTCCTGGTGCTGTCAATTAAAAAATTATTAAGCGAGATGTTGATATTTTCCAGGGTAGTTAAAGGCTTTCCTTTTTTATCGGTTATTAAAACAGTACCGTTTACTACACGAATAGTGTCGCCGCGTATGCTATTAAACCTGCCCAGAATTTTTTTGTACAATTCAAGTGTATCGTTGTAAGTAAAAGGTTTCGGTTTATCCGCACCTGTGTTTATTATTTGAATACGTGGCTTATTAATGATGATTGCTTTAGCTGACACGTGTTGCCCCTGAACCAACCCCGGAATATCTACCCCTCTTACAGTTACTTCTTCTACCCTGATATTATATAAGGCATTGGGTAAGCTATCCCCTGCCTTTAGCATGGCCTGTTGCAGGCTATCGCTTTGTAAGGTAATTTTATAAAACGACGCATTGCCGTTGATTTCATCAATCTGCGAGCTGTCGTAGTGTATAAAATATAAGCTGTCAGATTTGTTTTCAATGGCGTTCTGTATGGCATTTTTTACAATTCCTTTTTTATGTTGCTGCCAGTAAATGTACCCTGCTATAGCACCCGCCAGGACAACTGCCAGCAATATTTTAAAAAAAATCTTCATTGTAAAAAATATTATTAATTAGTTGGAACATGCAAAATTTCCTGACCATGCTTTACCACCACTCTACTGCCATTATAATAATTGATTTAATGGCAACAGCATTAATTTAAAAAGGATAACCAATAGCGATATTAAAAACAAGGTTTTCCCTTCGCCATGTTTTATCACCCAGGGCAATCTTATCAATTACCCATCGTTGTCCATCAGGCAGGTAGGGCTTGCGTAGGGGTATTCCGAAATCAAATCTTAATAAAATTACACTGGCGTCCACACGTAGTCCAATACCTGACGCCACGGCGAGTTCTTTCAGGAAATCTTTTTTTAACTGTCCGGCTTTACCGAATAAAACAGTGTCCCTGGTCCATACATTTCCGGCATCAATAAAAAAAGCAGTACTAAACCTACCTACGATTGGTATACGTATTTCGGTGTTGCCAAGTAGCTTATAATCACCGCCAATGGTTTGATAATATGCCTGGTCCTGCAGGGTAGGTTTATAACTTCCGGGGCCAAGTGTTCTCACTGCAAATGCCCTGATAGAGCTTGATCCGCCAACAATGTACTGTTTTGAAAAGGGCAAGTAAGCAGAATTATTATAGGGAAACCCAATGCCCAGTTGCAGTCTGTTAGCCAATTGCCATTTACTGCGAAATCTCCGGGTGTAACGCAGATCCATGTCTCCTTTTACATATTGGGCAAAGGGTGCGCCCAGCACATTTTTCGAACGCGGTTCTTTGGCACCTGATATTAGTCCAATGGTGGTGCCTGCAACTTCGCCGTCTAATTTCAGGAACCACTGATTTTTACCCAGTGGATTTAATGTGTTGTAAGTATAACTATAATAAGATGACACAATCGCCTCGCTGTACACATTGGTTAACAGACCTGGATTTAATGCGGCTGCCTTATAAAAGCTGTCTGTAACATTGGCCGCATTTACATAAGTAAAAGAAAACGGTGAGAAGATATGCTGCTTGTTTGCACTTTCCCGCCATTGAAATTCGTAGTTAAAACGAAAGATATTTTTGGAGTAATAATTTCTTTTGATAAAATACTCATAGCCCAGCAGCAACTGGGTACGTGCAGGGTAAAGGTTACTTTCATGTACACGAAAAAATGGGATTAAGTACCGCGGAAAATTTAAGGTTGCTTCTGTACCAAAACGATAATTGTTATTTCTTTTAAGCGAGTCATTGGATGATACTTCAAAGCTGCCATACATTTTTACGGCCAGTTGTTCAGATCCATGAAAAGTGTTCCTGTTCTTCCAGTTAATGCTTAGCTGCGAACCCACATATTTATTTTCCTTGCTAAAACCATCTATCTCTCCCTGCAGCGATTTCTTTTTAGCCGGAGTTAAATAATAAAACACATTCAGACGGTATGGATTGGCCGTGTCCTTAACCGCTTCAAAACGGTTTTTAGAAAACTTAAATGCGCCCAGGTTGATCAGCCTGTTGAGCGTTGTATTCTGATCAATACTGCTATATAATTTACCAGGCCGGTAGGTAATGGTACGCTTAAATAAATCCGGCTTAAAATCATGTATGGTGTCTCTTACAGATAATCCGTCCACATCTGTTGTGCCCACTTTACTGGTATCGGGCGGGGGGCGCAATAACGTATAGTTGGGAAAAACGGTGATGCGATTAATGGTGAAAGGATGTTTGGCAATTTCGGGGGTGGTGTTCTTTATATTAAAGAACAGATCAACCTGGTAATTACCAATGGTACTATCTACGTAGGCCATGATGTAATCCGGATTGAAGTTGTAGTACCCTTTTGTTTTTAACCTTAGGTCAAGCCGCTCTCTTTCAGCTTCAATATCGCTGAGGCGGTAAGGCATCCCTTTTTTTAACAGGCTTTTTCGCTTTCTTTTGGTATCCAGTTGTTTCAGTAAAGCTGAGCTGTCGTTTACCCATGTAATGTTGCGGATAGTATGTTGCGGAAATACATTTGCGTTGTATACCGCAGATGTAAAATAACTTTTATTAACCGTATCGCCAGTTACCGTACTATGGAAATAGCCAATATTTTCAAGGTAGGCATTCATATTTTCGGCGGTAACTTTTGCATTTACCCGGCTGCTTAACACAGGGGGTTCACCCAGTTTATTTCTTAAAAATGCCCTGAATCCTTTAGGTCGTTTCGGTTCGCCAATAAAATAATACCACCATACTTTATAAGGCTGACCCAACAAAAACTTGTTAGGTTTAGGCCTGGCCGCCGCTTTTAACTGGCTGCGCAAAGTCTTTGCAGATGCTTTCACATCTTTTTGCTTTTCCACTTTTATAGTTGCGCCCCGGTACAGCCTTTCGCCGGGAGGAAGCCGCTTACCAACGCTGCATCCCGCAGCAGTTAGCAGTAAAAAAAACAAACCATATATGCTGAATCCCTTCATCTTTATTTTGTAGCTTTTTTCTTTTTTCTTTCAAATAGTTCCCTGAACTTATCATAGTCCATCGTAACAACAAACGCAACGCCTGTTTCAAGCACGTAACCATCCAGGATTACTTCAAACTGCGTTTTTTTGTATGCTCTTAAAAGATATTTGCCATCCTGGCTTAACTTATAATTGACAGTTACATCTGGTAAAAATCCACTTCCTTTTTGTTGTGCTGCTTTTGCTGCGGCGTCCTGGCCTTCTATACCAAAATTTTTTCCTACGCTGATGCTTAAACGGTCGTTCACAAAACTCTTGGTTACTGCCACATTCAAATCCGTTCGTTGCTGGGCGTCGCCACTGCTGTAGTCTTTGTAACTATTCAGATTAAGATCAACGTCCAATCCTTTAAAAAGATCAGAAGCAATATTATCCAATGCAGAAGAAAGAAATTTACTAACGCTTTGCCTTGCCAAATCTCCAAAGCCTCCACTACTACCGCCAGAACTGCCGGTAGAAAAGAAGTCGGTACTTTGTTCGCCTACAAAACGGTTGAATAAAAGCAGGGAGAATACCTGACGGTTAGTTGCAGCCACGTCACCCTTTAGCTGCGTTAGTTTATTATCAATTGTAGTACGCAGTTCACTGCTAATATTCAGGTTTTTGCTTTCTTCCGGTAATTCGATATCGAAACTAATTTCGGGCTTAAGCATGGTTCCTTTCAACGTTAATAAAACCCGGAAGGGAATTTCCTGTTTAAAAGTATTGGCGAGTCTTTGATCAACTGTACCTACTTCATTTCCCAACAAATCTTTGGCGGATGTGTTGGCGATGTATTCAGCGGTAATATTTATTTGTGCGTTGGTAGGCGGTCCGCTGAAAGCGATGGTACTGCCCGGTAATAAATTAAACTGCTTTCTTAAAAACTGGTAGTTTAAAATGTAATATCCACTGCTAAGCTCATAGTTACCTGCTAAAATTATATTGCCGCCAGGGTCTACGCCAGCATTCAATTGTGCATCCCCTTTTAATTTTAATTCATCGCCCGTGCCTGGATCGATGATGATAGTGAGTGTTGCGGATTTGCCTATTTCAATATTGAGGTTGTAATTTAGAAATTGGGCAAATGAAGCCTTCACTTCTTTTACCGTACGAAATGGCACTTTCTCGGGTAATGCAAAAGTGTCACGGTCAATAAACCGGACTACTGATTTGGCGGCATCTTTATTTACATTGCTTTCGGGCAATACCAGCGTTACATCGCTTTTATCATTCAGAGAAATATTGCCCTCGATATCAGGAGATGTTGAATTTCCGGTCACGGAAATATCAGCATCCACCGCCGCAAAACCATACACTTCGTTTGAAAAGGCTTTGGCCACATTTACCAATGTAAAGTTGTTAGCATTGACAGCAAGATTTAGATTGTACTCTGATATGGATTTGGCAGTCACCTCTCCATCCAGCACAAGGGTATGATTGGCAGAATCTTTTACCGTAAAATTATCAAGGGAAATAGTGGGATAATCAAAAGAGATTTTCTGATTATTAATGGCATAGGTAGTACCCAGCCTGGCAATGCTGAAACGGGTGGTATCAAAACTTACAGCCCCATTCCAGTGGGGCTCCGTAAACTTTCCGTTGACAGCGATATCACCACTGATACGGCCGGAAGAATTGACGAGGTTCCCCTGCGAAAAAGCCTGCAAGGTGGTCATATTTAAATTGGCTATTTGCATGGCAATGTCAAACTGTTTGGCATCATCATTTAAATAATACGCTCCTTTTACATTCACCTTATTGCCATTGCCTGTTAAATCCATTGCAGCCGATATAATGTCTTCGCCTGATTTTTCTGTAATGAGGTGTATGTTTCCTACAGGTTGCTGCATAAACTGCAAACTATCTGCGTTGATATTGCCGGTAAAGGCCGGTAATTTTTTGTCAAATTCAGCAACGGAAAATTTGCCATTGATTATGCCAGATGCCAGCAAAGTGTCGCCGTTGATCATGGAGGTTATATCTCTTATTTTAAAACTACTGATGGTAACATCAACAGGACTGTTTAATACATTTTCCCTGCTGGCGGCAGCTATCTTACTGCTATCATAACTAACCAAAAAATTATTGACCAATATACCTTCCGGCGAATAAGTAATTTTGTTATCAGGCGCAACCACCCATTTTTTATAATTAAGTAATAAGGTATCTTTCAAAGAAAAAGTATATCCGTTATTTATTTGCGCAATGTCTGCTCCTATTAAAAAACGGTTGTTATTTTTTACATCTTTGGTAGAAGCGGTAACACTTAAACTGTCACCTGCAATTGCTGCAACAACAGCAGTTTTGTAAAAACTATTACTGCCAAAATGCAACGTATCAAAATTAATAGCCCCCGAAATATTTTTATTGAGAGAAGCTATGCCGATGCTTCCGTTACTTACACTATTGGTTTTATACACCAGGCCGGGCACCGTTGCATTTAGCTGCAATGCACTGTCCTTTGCATTGGAAGCATAGCTTCCTTTAAAGGCAATGTTTTCATATCTAAACCCTGGCATCAAACCTTCCACCACCGGGCTTTTTTTAATAGTGCCACTAAAACTGATCTGCTGCGGCGGAACGTTCCTGATGATAGTATCTGTTACGTTATAGTATTTGTCAATATACTGCAACAACGAAGGACCAATTTTATCGTATGCAAATTTTCCGTTGGCAACAATATCCGCCATTGGCGAAACAAGGCTGATATCGTTCACTCCGTTGGAAGTAGTGGCTTTTGCAATGATGCTGTCCAACGCATACCGTTTGTCTTTAATCGTTAAGCGGGACGAATCAATTAAGGCATAAACGTCCATGCTATCCGGATTAAGATTGTTAGCTTTTAAAACTGCGTTGAAAGATGCATTTAAAGTATCAGCATACAAATGAAGCATTTTCAGTTCTATGGTATCCAATCGTAAATTTGCCTGCACAGCAGGATATTGCCCCTTTACATTTGCGGTGGCATCATAAGTAAGTTTTATATAGGGATCATCAATGCTTCCTTCACTAACAATGTCTCCATCTTTTAAATTGGCGCTGAACACAATATTTTTATAGTCATATTGCTTTAACCTCACTTTTTGCACAGTCGCTTTTACGATGGCATTCATTGTCTTATAATCAAACCCGTTGCCTTTCGCATAGCCGTTAAAGGTTAAACTTCCGACAACTGAATCTTGTCTTATCAGTTTACCAACCTCAAAATCCTGGGTTGCGAACTGCAGATCGTAGCTTGCTTTTTTGGGATCTTTAAAATAATGTATGTATCCATTTACTTTGGCAAGGCCGTAACTTCCCCGGAGGGTAAGGTTTGGCTGCACATTATTCATATCGCCTTTAGCTGTACCCGTAAGCATCATCAGTTGAGGCAGATTAATTGTGGGCGGAATAGTACCGGGCGGAGTAAGGGCTTCAATAAAACTTCTCTTAACCCGGCTGTTGGTAATAACCACATCATACTGAAGTGCTGAGGGTTTATCTATATTTTTAATTGTGCCTTTTCCCTTTAAACTAAAGGCAGAGCTGTTGATACTAATATCTGCTTCACTGCTTTTCATATTACCCTTCAGGTGTGTACCAAAACTGAAGGTAGCAGGCAGTTTACTCACCAGGTCATTGGTAGCGTAAGCGGCCGGCATAAATTTTATAATATCCGATTTAGGTAAGTTGCTGTTAAAGATAGTAACATCGTAACCCAGGTTATTGGTATCGGTAACATTGTATAAAACTGCTCTTGCATTTATACTGGTACCGTCTAACCCCGACAACTGTAAAACGGGAATATTCAACACCTTCAAGGTTCCGTTGACGGCGGCAGATATGGCTATCAATTTATTCCTGAATTTTTGTTCCGGCATGTACTTCTTTACAAAAGGCGCTACCATATAAATATCATTAATGGCTATCCTTGTATTTTTCAACTGTACATCTACCCGGCTGTTTTGCGGGTTGGTGGTAATCTTTTTTATATCATCATATTTTATCACCAGTTGATTTTGAATAACACTCTGTGGTGTTTTTACAAACAGTTCTTTCAATTCAACTCCCTGATTACTGTACCTTATTTTGGCATGCGTAGTATCTATTATAAAACCACTTTTATCTGCAAAGGCAAGCTGCCTGATATCGGCCAGAATGCTGTCATTGGAATAAAATATTTTACCGGTGCTGATATTGATTTTGTTCAATCCAATGTGGGAATAATCAAAGCCGGGTTGAGGCGCTTTATTGTTGTCATCATAAACAGCAATATCATTTTTTAACGACAATTGATTGATGGCCAGTTTCCAGTTGGTGTTTGAAGCAGCACTGCCCGCCACTGAATGAGCCGCCAGTTTTGGCGCCGTAAATTGTATAGAAGAGCTGTCCAAAACAACACCGCCCAGGCTCGCATTTTCAGCAGCAAGATTGAGGTTGGTTTTAGTAACCTCCAAATGTTGTATGTTATTGGCATAATACATTCCGTTTACTTTATTTTGATACGCAACTTTTATATCAGCAAGCCTGATATTACCTGCATTAAAAAAAAAGTCAACGGCTGTGGTATCTGTAGCAGTAGCTGGAATCTCCTTTGTTGTAACCATTTTAAAAATAATACCCGAGGCAATAAAATCATCCACACCAAAGCGCATCCTGTCTGGTTGAAACTGGTTTAAATTAGCCACCGCATTTTTTATACCGGCAGTAAAAATATTACCTCCGTAATTATCAGTATACTTCAGGCGGATATCATCCAAGATCAATTTTTTAAAATTAATTTTCAACGCCGCAGTATCGGCAATAATAGTTGTATCCTTTGTTGCACCGGCAAATGCATTCATAACAAACTGATAGTTGAAAGTGGTATCATTTTCAGGCCTGAAAATATTGGCGTACATATTTTTGACTGCCACCTTGCCTATATCTATTTTACCGGTAATCAGGTGAAGCATGTTGATGTCAACTGAAATTTGTTCGCCGTATAACAAAGTATCTTTTCTTTCGTCTTCCAGGTATATTCCTTTTAATTCCAC
This sequence comes from Ferruginibacter sp., assembly GCF_028288465.1. Lineage (GTDB taxonomy): Bacteria > Bacteroidota > Bacteroidia > Chitinophagales > Chitinophagaceae > Ferruginibacter. The sequence goes on from NZ_JAQBNR010000023.1 coordinate 9,873, forward strand.
CCACTTGGGCAGGCTGAAATCAACGGCCTGAATAGATACTTTAGTTTTTAATTTTTGCTGCAGAAAAGATTGAAGTTTGTTTCGGATGAGCGCTTTGCCAGAGGAGGTATTTATATAAATGAATACAGCGATTACAAGAAAGAAAATGGTACACAACAGGTACAAAAAAATTTTACCTGTCTTTTTTAAAATTGCTTTTGTTGTCATTCACTAAACCCGGTTTACCTTGCTACATGTATCAGCTACCACTTTCAGTAACCATTAATCAACCATATGTAGTAAAATATTATGCCTGTTTTAAAATAGCTGTATTTGCACCATCCTTTTCACTATTGCAAAACATTTGGGTACTTACGTGGAATAAATTCTACAAGATGTATTAAGCGAGGTTGGATAAACATTGATCGATATCAATTCCTTTACCAAGCACACCTTCAAAAAAATCACCGGATTGATGCACCCTCGCCAGCATATTATGAATGGTAAAGTCACCGGGGTGAAGCCCTTTCTTTACTTCTTTCCACTGTAACGGGGCAGATACTGTGGCTCCAACTTTTGGACGTAAACTATAGGGCGCTGCAATGGTTTGGCCACGCCGGTTTTGCAGATAATCCAGGTAAATATGTTCGTTCCCGCGTTTAGAAAGGCTGCGTTCCAATGTGGTAAAAGCCGGTAGTATTTCACTTACCTTACTGCAACAAAAATGCGCAAAGTCTTTTACTTGTTCATACATATATTTGGCACCCAACGGAACATAAATATGCAGGCCTGTAGCCCCCGAAGTTTTACAAAAAGAAACGGCGCCGGCTTTGTCCAATAATTGCTTGAATGTGTTGGCAGTTTCAAGCACCTGTTCAAAAGTATTTTTTTCAGACGGGTCAATATCAATTAATAAATAGTCGGGTTTATCTAGATTTTTAGTGGTGGAGTGCCAGGGATTTAATTCAATACAACCGAGGTTATTCAGATAAGCCAGCGTGGCGGCATTGTTACAAATTATATAATCGATTTCCCTGTCGGCCGACTCCGAATACAGTTCTTTTGTTTTTACAAAGGAAGGTGCATCTTCTCCCGCATCTTTATGAAAAAATCCGCTGTCATGAATGCCATTCGGATTTCTTCTCAACGACTCCGGACGGTTTTTTAAATAAGGTAAAATGCAGGCACTCATTTGTTGGTAATAATCTGCCACCATACCCTTGGTAACATTATCTTCAGGAAAATAAATTTTGCCGGGGTGCGTGATTTTGATTTTGGCTTTTCCTATAACAATTTCTTTGTCACTTACATCGCCGGTTTGCGCTGCTGAAGCACTTTTGTTTGCGGTTGATGTTGCTTTGTTCATAAAGAAGTATTTACTATTCCGGCGCACTAATCAGGATGCTTTTTTTGTTTTGGCAGACAAACTTGCCTTTAACTGACCCATTAAATCTTTGGCTTTGCTATGTACTACCTTCATGTGAGCAGCGGCGGGTTTGGCTCCCTTAGCCTTAGCTTTAATCAATTTTAATAATTGCTGTGTATAAGTATCTTTATAGGACGAAATATTAAATTTGGCTGTTAACTGGTTGATGAGGGAAATAGCCATTTTAAGTTCAGCCGGCTTTACAGCAGAAGGCGCTATTTCTAATTCTTTCGGGTTCCGTATTTCTTCGTGAAACCTCAGCTGATTCAGAATCATGATATCTTCAGTTGCCCGCAAAATTGCAAGGTGTTCCTTGTTACGCAATACGAAAGTTGACACGCCAGCCTTACCTGTTTTTAGCAATGCCTCTTTTAGTAATGCATATGCCCGCACACCTGATTTTTCTGGTACAAGGTAATAGGGATTCTCATAATAAATGCTGTTAATTTCCGTCTCGTTTACAAAGTCACTTATTTCAATGACCTTGGTTTTTACGGCATTAGCCGATTCAAAATCCTTATCATCCAGTACAACGTATTTATCGTTTATCATAAAGCCCTTCACGATGTTGCCCCATGCCACTTCTTTTCCCGTTTTTTCATTTACCCGTTTAAAGCGGATATTTGCCAAATCTTTTTTGTCGAGCATATCAAGGTCCAGTTCGCTGCCCTGTGTCGCACTATATAATTTTACGGGAATATTTACAAGGCCAAAACCTATTGCTCCTGTCCAGATTGGTCGCATACATTGAAATTTATTTTTTGTAATTGCATTAGTTTGACTCTAATATTTTCATCACTATTTGCTCCTCAGCTGTCAGGCCACTTTTATTATCGTCTGCTTCAATTGTATCAAGTTGTGCCAGGTATTTCTCCAGCGATTTATTTTCATACAGCGATAATATTACCGGGTGCACGTAATATTTTTTACATACCGTGCGTGTATTGCCCAACTGCACTGATACCTTATCAAGGGCTTCCACTATTTTCTTTTTGGCTTCCGTAGCAGTGTCAAAAAAGCCTAACTCCTTAAAGGCCAAAAATGCATGCAGTGTGCCGGACCAGGTTCTGAAATCCTTTGCCGTAAAGTCGCCGCCACTTGTCTTTTTGATATAGTCATTCACCATACCGGAATCAATTGATTTGCGGTTTCCTGTTTCATCATAGTATTGAAACAGTTCTTTACCCGGAATGTCACGACATCTTTTTACGACAGCCGATAATCTTTTATTACGTAAACTAATATCGTGATGAACACCCTTTTTCCCCTTGAAAGAAAATTTAACTTCACTACCGCTTATATTTACGTGCTTATCTTTCAGGGTTGTTAACCCAAAGGAGCCATACATTTTTTCATACATAGTGTTGCCAACCCGAATGTTTGTGCGCTCCATTAAGCCGATAACCAAAGCCAGCACTTTTTCAAGAGGCAGTCCCGGTAAAGACAAATCTTTTTCTACCTGTAAACGAATAGCCGGCAGCACTTTTCCAAACTGGTATAAGCGATAATATTTTGTGTGGTTACGTAACAGGTTCCAAAGACTATGGTATCTGTACTGCTTGCGCTTTTTAACATCAATGCCTGTTGCCTGCAGGTGCCCATTGTCTGCCTCACATATCCACACATTTTCCCAGGCAGGTGGAATTACTAAACCTTTTATCCTTTTTAAATGCAGTTCATCCGTCACCTGTTTTGTATTGGGTGCAACATATAAAAACTCATCTCCCTTTTTAACCCGTTGTATACCGGGCTCTGTGTCGTGCACGTAAACTAAATTGATAGCCTGTGCTGTTTTTTCAGGATCGCCAATGATACGCCGGATTTTTCTTTTCGGTATTTGTAAAATTTCCTCCGCGACTGCTGCCATATTTCTTTACTTTATTTTCCTATCTGAAAGTATTGTGCCCTAATTTTTGATGCTGATGCAAATTGTTTCTGATAAAAAATATTCCCCTTCCTGTTAGTTGCGAGTAAATTTCTCTACACCTTCCTTCCTGAAAGTCTGTTTGTAAGGTAAAACATCGTGGTACACCATTTGAATTATTGTCATAAAATTAGTTGTATGGGCAAGGATAATAATCTCCGTTTTATACAGGATAAAATTCAGGAATTTAAGATGGCTATGTTCAGGGCTGAGATGGATTCAGAGCTTCAGCTACCGAACAACATCATTGCTACTTTTAAAACAGATGATGAAGGAAACGTGTGGTTTTTTACATCTTGTAAAGACGCTTATACCACGCAATTTGACAAGGATTTTTTTGCCCATCTGCAATACTACCGAAAAGGGCAGGACAGCTGTTTAAAACTGAACGGGAGAGCGTCAATTGTAAAAGAAGAAGATGCAGATAGTGCTCATGCAGACGCTAATTCCGGCACCGGCAACGTGGGGATTGTTTTAATCAAGTTTAAAATTTTACATGCAGAATACTGCGAAAATAAACAGGCAACGTTTTCGTCTGTAAAAGAAAAATTTAAAACCTTTTTTAACGACCTGTTCATTCCAGGTTCGCATAGAATATATGATTTTACTTAGTTGACGCATATTCTCTTTGACTACAAGCATGCTCAAAAATCAGCCACGTTTAACGGCTGATTTTTTTATGGGCGAAATTTCAGGCGTTTAAATCCTTCTGTACACATCACCGATACCAATGTAGCAAGACCCACCACGCCTAGTGCATTTCCGGGCACGGCGGTAGTTTTGAAGACGGTTTGCAAACCCGGTACAAATACAATCAGCAGTTGCAATGCCACTGTTAGCACAATTGTTACCCACATAAATTGATTGGCAAACAGGCTACGCGAAAATACACCAAACTGAAAAGATCTTACAGACAACGCATTGCCTAACTGTACAAAGCACAATGTGGTAAACACCATCGTTTGCTGTGCCTTAACGTCATAGCCTTGCCGGACAGCCCACCACTGAACAGAAAGCGTTGCTATGGTGATAATAACGCCGGTAAATAAAATATTTACGGCAAGACCTCCGGCAAACAAATTTTCGCCCGGAGGCCGGGGAGGTTTTTGCATAATATTTTTTTCTGCGGGTTCCCCCACCAGGGCCAAACCAGGAAACCCATCTGTTACCAGGTTAATCCAAAGCAAGTGGATGGGTAACATGGGAATAGAAAAGCCAAACAGTGGCGCCATAAAAATGGTCAATATTTCGCCCAGATTACAGGCCAGCACATACAAAATAAATTTGCGTATGTTGTCATAAATCCTTCTTCCTTCTCTGACCGCATTTACAATCGTAGCAAAATTATCATCCAGTAAAATCATGTCTGCAGATTCCTTACTCACATCCGTACCAGTTATGCCCATGGCAATACCAATATCGGCCTGCTTCAATGATGGCGCATCATTTACGCCGTCTCCCGTCATAGCAACAAACTCTCCCAGCTTTTGAAGTTGTTGTACTATATGTAATTTTTGTTTCGGTGAAACCCTTGCATATACCAGCGTGCTTTTAACTATACCTGCAAATTCCTCCGGCGCAAGGTCATTCAGATCTGCACCCGTTTTTATTCCATCGTAAGTGGCACCCGTTATTCCCATGCGGGCCGCAATTGCTGCGGCGGTAAGTGGCTGATCTCCGGTGATCATGACTGTTCGGATACCTGCTGTTTTACATTGACTAATGGCATCAATTATTTCGGGCCTTGGCGGATCAATCATTGCCACCATACCCAGCAATTCCAAACCTGTTTCTATTTCGTTGGTTACAACGGCAGGCGGCTGGTCAAATATCCTATACCCCAAAATTAATACCCTTAACCCGTCAGCAGCCCATTGCCTGTTTTTAGTCTGCCATTCCGGAATTTGTGGCTTACTTTTTTCATCGAGGGATTCCAGCATTTTTACCGGCGCTCCTTTCACAAATAAAATCCATCGGTTGCCGTGTTTATGCAAGGTGCTCATCTTCATTCTTTCAGAGTCAAAAGGCAGTTTTGCTACTCCCGGAAACTGGTTACGTGCAGCCTCTCTTAAAATGCCATGCTGCATGGCATAATCTACCAATGCTTTTTCTGTCGGATCTCCGAGCAAACCACCTGCTGCAAAACTTATTTCATTATTTAGCAGCATTGCATGCAGTAGCAAATCTTCTAAACCGGGCGCTGCGTACAGGTTTTCAACCTGCATACTATTTTGTGTAAGCGTACCTGTTTTGTCGGTGCAGATATAGGTGACAGAACCCAGTGTTTCCACGGCCGGCAATTTTCTTATCAACGCTTTTTGTTTTGCCATGCGGCGGGCTCCCTGCGCCAACGCAATAGTTATTACAGCCGGTAAAGCTTCAGGCAAAGCCGCTACTGCCAATGATAAAGCCGTAAGAAACATTTGAAAGGCAGGCTCACCACGCCAAAGCCCCAATGCGAAAACCAGCAGGCAAATAATAATTACAACAACAGACAATTGTTTGCTAAAGACCGCCAGCCGCTTTTGAAGCGGCGTTTGCTGGGTAGCGGGCGAAAGCATACCGGCAATCTTTCCCAGTTCGGTGTCCATACCAATAGCCGTCACCACCGCTTTGGCACTGCCCGCACTTACGAGCGTACCTTTGAATACCATGTTAAGCTGATCGCCGGGCACAAGATTTTGATGCGCTATTGTATTGGTATGTTTTTCAACTGCATTGCTCTCTCCGGTAAGCGACGCCTCCGCTGTAAGCAGCGAGTGAACAGCAATCAATCTTCCGTCTGCCGGCACAATATCACCAGCGTTTAGCAACATGATATCGCCAGGTACCAATTCTGCCGCTACAAGTTTTACCGGGTTATTATTCCGTATTACCAGTGCATAACGCGGATCCATTTGTTGTAAAAGCAGTATGGACTTTTCTGCATTGTATTCCTGCGAATAACCCATCCAGGCATTTGCAATTATTATGGCTAAAATTACGCAGGCATCTATATGTTCGCCAGCAATAAAAGAAACGACCGCAGCGCCAATCAATATCAGGATCATTATATCTGCGAATTGTCCCAGTAATATCGCGAGCCTGCTCTTTTGTTTTGTTTGCGTTAACACATTCGCACCGTATTTTTTTTGAAGTGCAGCAACTGTTTCGTCACTTAAACCTGTGAAGGATGTATTTAAGTGTTTTATAACATCGCCTGTACTAAGTTGATAGTATGTATTCATTTGCAACAAATCTTTGATAGCGTAAACATTTATCAGCAATAAGGTAGTAACAAAATTTGACAAATAAAATTTAAAAAAGACACAGGTTTAAAAAGTAAGAGCAGCGGTTAAGTATACCTGTAGAAACTATCAAGTCAGCAAAGAAAAGATTTTATTGCTGTTCAGATCAGCAAATCGGAACGTTATGTACCTGCGTTTATGGCCGGTGCGTTTTTTGCGATGATCAATAACGCCAGGCGGGTATTGGCAGATAGAGCTATAAAGTAATTTATCGCAAACACACGGAGGTATATCGTCGTTACTGGTTCTATCAACTTTATAAACTGGTTTGTTTGGAACCTGCTGAAATTTTGAGAAAAGAAATAATTTGTGAAAAGAATAGCAGTCAACTTTTGTAATTTTGCCCCGGTTAATCATCCATATCCGTTAGTTAATTAAATGTATTTAAGTAGGATTGGTATTCTACTTGTCAGACCAAACCTGTTTGATAACCAGCCAAAATTTTAAAGCTATATTGAATGAACAGGACGATTGCTATAGGAGACGTACATGGCGGATTAAAAGCGCTGAAACAGGTATTTGAACGTGCAGGTATTACTACAACCGATAAATTGATTTTTTTGGGAGATTATGTTGATGGCTGGAGTGAATCTGCAGGTGTAATTGATTATTTACTTGCCCTTGACAAAACAAATGAATGCATTTTTTTAAAAGGCAATCATGATGAATGGTGCGAAGAATGGCTAAGATCTGGAAAGGCAAACGGCACCTGGCTGGCACATGGCGGCGAAGAAACCATTAGCAGCTACTATGCAGCCGCTACAGAAGCCCGCAGCTGGCACCTTATTTTTTTAGAGCAACTGCCTTATTATTTTATTGATGCTAAAAAGCGGTTATTTGTACATGCTGGTTTTACATCCAATCAGGGTCCGCAGAAAGAAAGTAATATATCCGACTTAAACAGGGACCGTACCTTATGGGATATGGCAGTTACCATGCACCTGCGTGAAAAACCAGGCTCACTTTTCTTTCCCAAAAAATTAAATCTATTTAAAGAAATATACATCGGCCATACGCCTACAATTTATTATGATGAAGATGTTCCCATGCAATCCTGCAACGTGTGGAATATCGATACCGGGGCCGCTTTTACAGGTAAACTCAGCATTATGGATGTTGATACAAAACAATATTGGCAAAGCGATCCTGTGTATCAATTATATCCAAATGAAAAAGGAAGAAACAAACAGGATAATTAAGAATCGCATGGCAATCATATTGAAAAAATGTCCTTTCCAATTTAAATATCAAACAATATCCATTACCCATATTTTTGCCTAAAATTGGTACATGCTGAAAGGACTACTGCTCCGGGATTCTCAAGGCTCCGGCTTTGATAAAAAAGAAAAGACGCTTTATTTTTTATTGCTGTTTTTTTTCGCTAGCCTTTATATGCCGGGGATAACCTGGTTGTATAATGTTGCCATGTGGCTGTTTTTTGTGTATAGCTTTTTCTTTAATTCCATGTTACAAAAATGGGAATTGTTAAAGCAGCGAAAAGAGATATTGCTGATGATGGCTTTCCTTTTACTAAACGCAATCAGCGCACTTGTATCGTACAACCGGCATGAAGGCCTTTCCTTTCTCGGGATACGAATCAGCTTATTTGTGATTCCTTTTGCTATTGGTTCCATTTATGTCAATGCGCAGTTGAAAGAAAGGGTGGTTGCAGGCTTTGCCACTGTTACTGCCTGTGCAGCCGTCGGTTGCCTGGCCTGGGGTATGTATCGTGCCGGTGCAAATCACGACTGGTCTTTAATGTACAATGATAATCTCAGTGATATCATCAATTTTCAGTCAATTTATTTTGCCATGCTGGTAAACCTGGCTGTTTTTAGTTTCGTCTATTTGCTGTCTAAAAAATCAACGCTTGTTAATGAAAATTTATTGGTGCCTGTATTGATTATTTTATTGGTGGTGAACTTTTTACTTGCCAGCAGAATGGCCATTATTATTTTGTATAGCTCCGCATTTGTATTTGCCATAATCCAGATCATTCGCAAAAAAAAATGGCTGGAAGGCATTACTCTAATAATGGGATTGCTATTGGCTGGCTTTTTACTGGTAAAATTTTTTCCGAAAACAATCAACCGTTTTAAAGAGCTTAGCTATACCAAATTTGATTACCGCAGCGAAGCCAAAGAAAGCCATTTTAATATGGTCCTTACACCAGATCAGTGGAATGGCGCCAACATACGCATCGCGGTTTGGCAATGTGCCTGGACGGTTATTAAACAAAACCCGATTTTTGGTACCGGTCTGGGCGACAAAATGGATGTACTGAAACAGGAATATGCCAGGAAAGGCTTTGCGTTTGGCGTACAGACCAACAGAAATGTACACAATAATTACCTTGATGTATGGATGAGTTTGGGGCTTACCGGGCTGATTATTTTTTTAGCTGGATTTATTATTCTACCTGCGTATAAATGTGTCCATACCGGTGACTGGTATGGACTAATGATATTGATCAGTTTCAGTGTATCACTGTTTGCAGAAACCTATCTTGACAGAACGATGGGCAATAGTTTACTGGCATTTTTTATTGCGTTTATCAGCAGTTATAAAAAACGTCCTTAACGAACAGCTATTGATTATCTGCAAGGTACATTTCTACTGCTTTATTTGTTTCTCCAAAATAAGCCAGTGCGCCATGTTTCATATACGCAGTGCGGCCACAGTATTTTTTTATCACTTCCATACTATGGCTAACAAGTACAACGGTCTTGCCTTCTATCCAGGAAGATTCAAAAACTTTAATAGCTTTTTCCTGGAACTTCATGTCGCCTACAGCAAATATTTCATCTAAAAACATAATACTTGCTCCTGCGTTTACCGCAATCGAAAATCCCAGGCGTGCCACCATACCAGAAGAAAAATATTTGATCTTGGTATCAATAAATCCTTCCAACTCTGCAAAACTTACAATTTTATCAAAGATTGCATCAATGTCTTTAATCTTCATCCCCAAAACTGAAGAGGATACATAAATATTTTCACGTGCGGTAAGTTCGTGACTCATGCCAACACCAAGGTTCATTAGTAATGTAGTACCATTGATGTCAACAAAACCGGTATCAGTTGGATAAACGCCAGCAAGCAACCTTATCAGTGTTGATTTACCACAACCGTTCCTGCCTATCAGGCCTACACACTCACCCTTGTTAATTTCAAAATTCATCATCTTAATCGCTTCCACATTTTTGTTACGTGGTGGATTAAAGAGGTTGAACAGGCGGTGTTTTACAGTGTTGTGACTGTCTTCACTGATGTGAAATGTTTTACTGATGTTTTTTGCTTTAATAGCGATAGTCTGATCCATAGGTTATAATTTTTCAGCGGCTCTGGCGCCGAGTTTGTTTAACAATAAAAGGCCGACAAAAAGCAGGAAGATGGCATAGCCAAAATCGAAGGCCAGCAATTCAAAATCCGGCGCCACCCCGTCCATCATTACCCGTCTGGCATTAATTATAATACCAGCTAAGGGGTTCCCATATTCAAATGCGGGGAGTGCCTGCTGAAATGTGGACAGCTTATAGAAAATAGGCGAAAGGAAAAACAAAAATGAAGTAAACACAGCCCAAACCTGATTTATATCTTTTGCAAGAATATAAATGTTAGATAGAATCAATGAGCTCCCCAATGACAAAATAAATAAATTTATAAAAAGCACGAAAATCCAGCAATTGTTAAAAGCCATAGGTGTTGCTTGACCTTCAAACAAATGATAAAACAGAAAAAACATAATCAGGTTAAATAAAAAACCAATACTATTCGAAAATAGTGTCGACACATAAATTTCAAGTTTGTTCATGTTACTGTATTCGTACAGGTATTTTTTTGTATTCAGTATTTGAATTGTTCCAGTAGTAGACTCAACGAAAAAATTCCAAAACACAAGACCGATAAAAATATAGGACGCGAATGCAGGGACATCACTTTTTAAAATTATTTTAAATGCCACATAATAAATGCACATGTCCATTATTGGCTTTATCAACGCCCAAAGTAAGCCCAGCTTATTCTCGTAATATCTGAGCTTAAACTCAATTTTAGCGAGTAGCCACAACCTTTCAAATTTATTACTCCTGGTTGTCCAGTCTTTCAGTATACTAGCAATTATCATAGGTCTAATTTATTTTTCTAAGGGTTAGGGCGATTTTTTTTAACCGCTCATTTTTCTTTATAAGATTCTTAAATTTGAAAAGCAGCAAGTTTTCACCAGTTGACTTTGATGATACATTAATTTTAAAGGTAGGGTTATCATACAGATATCCGGGGCCGTTCGCATTGAGCAGGTTGATTAATTGGATTGCAAACTTAGCGTAATAATCCTTATGTTTTTCGGCAATGTATTTATTGGAATACAAAAGCTTTTCCCTGCTAATATTCCGGAACATAGAGCCTGATCTCACCCTGTAATAAAACAATATTTCCGGCAAAACAATTCCATTAAATCCATTGTGCAGCAGGCTGATTACGCTTTCATAATCTTCCAACCCATAATCTGTTTTATGATCGTTGATACCGCCTGCTAAAAAGGCACTTCGTTTGTAAACAAGACCGCTGCTGTTAATGGGATTATGCACCAACGCATAGGGCGGCTGCGGAGTAAAGGCAGGCCAAACAGCGTTGCTGTTCTCAAAATATTGCACCCATGATCCGGCAAAAAATACATTGTTGTTTTGCGCCAGCGCAAGTACCGCCTTTTCATAATAAGATGGTGCGACTTTATCATCCGCATCTAAAAATGCCAGGTATTCTCCTTTTGCAATGACTGCACCTATATTTCTTGTTGCTGCAAGTCCCTCATTTAATCTGTCAATAACGGTAACCCCTTTTTTTACTCTCTGTTCATCCAATTTTTTAATGCTGAAAGCATCACAGCTGCCATCATTGACTACCAGTATTTCAATTTTTTTATAAGATGAATCAGTTACAGACTGAATGCATTCATCAATATAATTACCCATGTTATAAAATGGTATTACCACGGACAGCATATCCTTTACTGATTCATCTTTAGCAATTGGCATTTGCGGTTCCTGGTGAAGAAAAGGGAAATTATTTTGCCGTCCAACATTTATTTTTACCTGTTGCAAAAACCTAGTTTTCTGTGACAGAATTGTTTTAAATGCATACTGGTTGCTGACATGTTGAGCAGCGTTTGAGGCTATCTGCTTTATTGCAGCATCGTCATAAGACAAAATTTTATTTAACTGAGCTGCAAATGTTGCCGGCTCATTATGATCAAATAAAAATCCAGAAACGCCTTCTTCAATCATTTCAGCCTGCCCACCTTGTCTGGATGCAAGAACAACTTTTCCCATGCTCATGGCTTCCATAACAACGTAAGGCATATTGTCAACTATGCTTGGTACAATTATCAGGTGTGCATCCTGGATAGATGCGCTAATCTCTGATGGTTGTATTTTGCCATGTAATTTCAATAGTCCTTTTGCCAGGTACGCCGTATATTTTTCTTCAATCACTTGCCCCATAGTTTGCAGGTCCGGCTGATACACAATGTCGGTACCGCCTATAACATGCAGAGAATGTGTAAAACCATTATCCCATAATTTTTTAAAATAGCTCAATAACTCGAAGCTTCCTTTTTGAGGAGATAGCTTACCGTAATAAATGATGTGATTTCGTTTAAATCCGAAATTAGTAACCTGCTCAGTACTATAAGGATTGGCAATAACCGCTGTATTTTTTCCGCTGAACGAAATATGCTTTTGAATTTCCCTTACCAAAAAATGGGTTGGTGATATCAGAGCATCAGCTGCGGAAATGCTTTGCTTCTCCATTTCCCCTGTCCAAAAATCAGGGTAACAATAAATTGGCACACGGTTATATTCCAGGTAAATAAATGCAGGAGAGTGAAGTGTAACTACAATTGGCACTTCTGATAAAAATTTGTAACCGGTGTGCTTAAATTGAGTAATATAGTAAGCTATACCCAAATAATCCTGGGCTTCAATGAAATCCGGCTTACCTTCTGTTTCGATCAGTTTTTTAACAATGCTGGCAAAAGCATAACTCAGACGGGCAACGTATCCTAAGAACGTATGTACCTTATCGCGGTTACTGTTAAAACGGACCAATCTGATATTATTCAGTTCATTTGTTATCACAAAATCTGACACACCGTCATCCTGCGTGAACACAGTTATAGCGTGGCCGGCTTCGCTCAGCATTCGGGCTGTAAAATAACAGTAGGTGCTGATACCGCCACCATGCATAGGCGGATATTCTGACGTTAATAACCAGTAATTCAATCCTTGTATTTTTTTACATTGTCATCAAATAAAGAACGGAAGCTGCGTTTGCCCATGATCACTTTTATTATATGACCAAACTGTTTGTACCAAAGCGGCAGAATTTCATGTTCTTTATGATACCAGTCAAGCACTTCATAATATTCTTTTTCCTGAACTTTTTTACTCAACGTCAAAAAATCCTTGTAAAGTAATGTCCTTTGTTTCCATAGCATCCTCTCTGATTCAAATTCTTCCTTTTCCATGTAATATTTTGAAATAGCTATATTGGCTAAATTATCGCTTTCATATATAGTCAATTGCTTCTTCAAATCAGGAAGGGCGATGACATTATTAATTGCATCGATAGAAGCAATGATTAGTGTGGCCCTACACTCATTTTTTTCTGCAAATTCTTTTGGTACACAATCAAATTGATTTTGCAATAGCAATAAGGAACAATCTTCATCAGATTGAATTCCTTTTACAGCTAGATTGAAAATAGGAAATTCTATGTCATTAATTCCCTGTTGATTTAAATATGTCTTAATTATATCAATACTTAGACTGTCTTCCAAATGTACGTTGTCTGTAAATATGGGTATTATTTCTTGGCCCTTAATAGAACGATTTAATACAAGGAGCAAGTAAATTTTCGCTAATAAATTTGTGTCTGTATTCGCATTTAATAAAACAGATATCGAAATACTAACGATATAATCATTTTGTAATGAACTGAGAAATATATACAACTCACGCGTTAATTCAGCCTCATCTCGAACTAAAATATTTAGTTTGATGTGAACATTGACTATTGTACTTCTATCCTGTAATACAGATGCGTTGAGCGTGTAGTATGGTAACACAATTTTATTCATTTATCAGATTCCCTTTATTGAGTAGTGCTGACTTGTAATAACCCAGCTCAAAAGTCTTTCCCAAGTATGAGTGACGGTACCATAAAAATTGTCTAATACATTGCCGTCTTCAAGTTCTTTACGGATTTCCAGAGGACAATGCCGCCTAAAGAAGTCGTTCACCGGTTTTGCTCTTGCCCAAAACATGGTTCCTGCCACGAACGAATAAGATGGTGGCCGAATTTCATATTTAGTCATAAGTGCGGTAAGTATACTTCCGTTAGTACCAGAGAATAGGCCTTGTTCAAAAAGTTCTTTTATTATGTACTCTTCTGTTGCAATTATTCCACAACTCTGATTTTCCTGAAATATTTTCATTGTTTGACCGATACCGTCCGGCGAGATAATTTTTAACAAATCCTTCTTCCAGGTTGCACTCTTTAGTGCCTGCAAACTCTTTTTATCGTGAAGAAATAAAAGATAATCGGCTTCAATTTGCAGTTGTAGGAAAAGTTGTAAAAGGGCAAGTTTCGCGCCAATGTCTTTACCCTTATTAGATGTCGTAATAATAATACAATGTGGAAACCTATCCTTTAAAATCTTAGAGATGTTAATTTTATCTGGAGTATCGATGCATATATTAAACAGGAAAATAGTTTCTTGCTTGTTAAGGGATTTTAATTCCTGGCATATTAGGTCACAACTGTCCTCATAAAAAATATGATATAATACCGCGATAGTTGTTACTTTATTCATTGGCAATTATTCAAAACTTGGCAAATGACATTTTAAGTCTTTAATAAAATCAAAGCCTGACTCTTTGTTTAAAAAGTCTATATTTCTGAAATTCCGGTTTAAAAAATATCCTGCATTGTTTTCAAATTTGGAACAAAGGTCGCATATCATAATTGCCATGTTTTCAGGGTTAATATTATCCAAACTGAAAATATTATCATGGAAATTAGAAAGGTCCTTATTTGAAAATTTATTTGTTACAACTCCTAAATTAAATGCAGCCATTTCAAGTGGGGGGTAACTCGGATGAGGGGACACCATTAGCGAAATTCCAATCGCTGAGTCTAATAATAGATTTGCGTATTCATCTAGAGTAACTTTTCCTTTTACGATGATATCTATATCGTTTCCGAGCCTGATATTAGGATAAATTTCTCCCAAGGATATAATTTCCCAATCTTTGGCATTCGTATGCCAGAAACTCCATAATTCCAACCCCTTTACAATTATTTCATATGCATTTCTTTCAACCGAAGGACGCCCATAAAAAATTATTCTTTTCTTTTTAACAGGGATGGTTTTTGCGTTTAGGTGACTTGCAAGGTTTCTGTTAAGTCCTGGTTCAAAAATATAATGCCGGTTTAAAATAATACCGCTACTTTTTACAAACTCATATAACAATGAGGTATTAATTACGGCAATCATATTTTTTTGATGATATGTGCTTAGTGCCAATAAATAGCGGGATGACCATTTGTAAAACCCAGGTTCAAAATCCTGAATTAAATATATAAGAGGTGCGGCAGGCTCTCCCCATTTCTCTTTTTGCCAATTTAAAATTCTTTCCCCATTGTAAGATGTCCACCATGCTGTCGCTATAAATACGTCATTCTTTCTTACAGGGATCGTTTTATTGTATCTGTCGCCAAAACAAACAATTGATAGCCCGGACATGTCATTTCCCTCAGAGGTAACCAACTTCCAGTCTTCAGATTTGGGCAGGGCTTTTAAATCACTTATCGCTTCATCGGTTATTATAATTCGGGCATTTTTTGCATGCCCTATGAACTCGGTAAAAAAATCGAGTGCAGTATTTATGCCACCAAATGAAAACCTTATTGATAATGCAGGTACGAGTAAGTTAATTCTAACTTCGTCTATTTCACTCTCCCGGCAATTTATGGGCAAAATTTCCTGAATATTATATTCGGGAGGTAAACAAGCCGTTTCAGGAAGAGTGAATTTTTCAGAGAACAAAAATCCTTTTAAACGCTGACGATACTCCAATAATTTTGATTTCATGTTCTACGATTTACAAATGGGAGAAGTATGTGTAATGGATAGATTTGGATTGAAAAATGGGTCAGTCGTTTGTGTACGAAATGGTTCATATTTTAATGCAGATTGAATAAAATCATTTTCTGGCACATAACTACCCCTGCTTTTTGATTCGTAATGATACAATTTTACATTGCTCTGAACAACATTAAATAAATTTATTTTGTGTGCCCGGATACCAAGCTCAACATCGCTCCCACAAATAATAAATGATTCATCAAACATCCCGAGTTCTTCAAACCGAGATTTTTTTATTGCCATGCAGGCGCCAGTTACTGCAAGAACATTATGCGGCATTTCGTTCGATATATACGGACTCGGAAAATGCGAAACATGCATTCCTTTGAAAACATGATCGGCCCATCCATTCATTCCTACCGTAACACCTGCATGCTGCAAAGTATTATCTTCATAAAGCAAGGATGCACCAACCGCTGCTATATTTGGAAGGCTGGCACATTCGCATAACCTTTCCATCCATTCAGGAGTAATTACAGACACGTCGTTATTCAAGAATATGAGGTATGTTCCATTTGCACTTTTACAGCCGAGGTTGTTTAATTTACTCCAGTTAAAATCAAAAAAGGCGTCAATCACTTTTATGAATTTATATATAGCCTGAATTTTTTTGAAATATAAAAAAGTAACATCTTCTTTAGAATTGTTATTTAGAATTATAATTTCATAATTTTTCCAGGCTGATTTTGTTACAATACTTTCGATACATGGCTTTAAAAATTCCAGTTTATCTTTCGTTGGAATAATAATTGAAATTTTATTAGTTTCATCAAAACAAAAGCGTGGCAAATAGGTAAATGCATATTTGCCATCTTCCACATTATTAAAATGTAAAGGATACTTTTTCGCTAGATAGTTTTCCAATGCTTTTTTCCCAGCTGTATGGGCGTAGGGTTTAGAATCGCTGATCATCGAAGTTGAAGCTTTATGTAAACGCCAATGATAAAGGATGTATGGCAGATGTTTTATAGTGGCGCCACCGGCTATAATTTTTAAAAAGAGGTCATAATCCTGGCTTCCATGCAAACCTTCTGTAAATCCTGTTACTCGTTCAACAGCTGTGCGGCGGATGCATGCCAGGTGAGTGATATAATTTTGGGAATAAAATAATGTGGGGGACCAGTCTGGTTTAAAAAAAGGCAGTGATCTTTCT
Organism: Ferruginibacter sp.; assembly: GCF_028288465.1. Taxonomy (GTDB): domain Bacteria; phylum Bacteroidota; class Bacteroidia; order Chitinophagales; family Chitinophagaceae; genus Ferruginibacter. The sequence continues at coordinate 26,850 of NZ_JAQBNR010000023.1, forward strand.
CCATCCTCATTTATTTTGTCTTCATCACTATAAAAAAAATCGGTGCTATCATCCTTATTCAAATCTTCAATTATCCTGTACAACGCCAACGATGCTAATTTGTCATCATGATCTAAAAGGCAAACAAATTCTCCTGTTGCCAGTGAAAGAGCAGTGTTGCTCGATATTGCAATGTGTCCATTT
>NZ_JAQBNR010000046.1 GCF_028288465.1 Ferruginibacter sp.
AAAAGTATACCACAACAAAGGCAAAGAAAGCATTAAAGTCAGCTTCTCCTAAAAAAAGAATTACTACCTAACCCCGGTTTATTCAATATAATTATCTGGCGGAATCTGTTAAAAATAGCTGCAAATACAAAAGACCCGATAGAAATCGGGTCTTCGTTTACGAACCTAATTTGGTTCTGTAACCCCCAAAGAAAACATCTTGTTTACCAAGCACAAGCGGTTATTACCTGAGGTTGTTCTATAAACGCCAGGGATTCCTTATTATTTTGTTAATTGGTTAATTTATTTGAGAAGGACCTACATATCTGGCACGCTTCCGCAATACAATTTAGTTTTTTACAAATTGGAGATTATAGAAATTCGCGATTTTTTGAAGTGAAAACGAGATACTTTTCTTCCACCTTTCTTATACTTTTTCACAGCGATTTACTAACAAAAAGCATGGACTTAGCCGGAAATAAACTTGAGGAAGTTTTTTTGGCAACGATTCGGGGGTATAAGGAAGGGCACTTTGTCAAGAATTAAAGTTGAGCAAAACAGGTATTTTAATCCACTTATTATAACCGGGTAAGTTCTGTATCGTAGCAACTGTTGCCCGGACGATTTTCCTACCAACCTCTTTAGGTCAATTCAGGTATTTCAAAATTTGGTGCAGTTCGTAAAGATTAATATTGAAGTTATAAAAATATATTCTAGTTGTTTCTAGCTTACAAATTGCTGATTCGGAGAATTTAATGTGTATTATCAACAGATACCTTATTTGCATAATATTGTCCGCTTACAGTTTTCAACAACCATGAATAAAAATTCATTGTGTGACACACCTACAATTTTCTGGCTTGGCCTGGTAGCCTGCTTTTGAAAACTTGCAATGAGTAAAATTCCCAAACTGATTTCATTTCCAATCCTCACAAAAAAAGTGGAGACATTACTTTTTTAAAAACGTTGCAAATGACTTTTTTGAGCTCCCAACTCTGCAAACTTTTAGAAATATCACATTACTAATAATCGCTGGACCTAACTATGCTTTATCGTTTTAAAGATTCCTCGCCATAAATTATTATTCAAAAGTTGCATAAATTTATATATGCCATTTTAGCATCCTTGCTGTCTGCTTTTTAACAAAATAAGAAAATAGCCTACGATGCGCAGGAATCGATGACACTAATTTTTAAACCCATATTATTATACGCGTATTAAAAAGCTCATTTTAAGCTTCTTTCAGGTTAAGAGTATTAGAAAAAATCGACTTTTCATGTCTTACATAAAACAAAATGTCAATAAACTACTATTATAACCTTATTATCAGTCTTTTATGAGTAATTTAATAAAATTAATTAACGATTACTATCTAACAAAAATTAATGGTTGAATTCTTACATTTTACCTAGATTTTATTTTATTTAATTTATTATATAAAATACATAACAAAATGATAGCTAATTATTTAAATTATAAATTGTGAGCTAATTTAATTAGGATTAGTTTTGGGACTCTTTGCTATTCTGTCAGTATATAATAACTAACGTTATTAGCAGGACTTTTAACATAAATTAATTTTTAATTTTTAGCTTATAGTATTACCTTCCCTAAAATTCACACTTCCCTTTTATGATGTTAAGCAAAAAGCTCCCCACCCTGTTGATTTTTATCTTACTGACAAATTTGCTGGTTTCCTGCTCTACCCCGAAAGAATTGGAGTACCGTGATTTCAAAAACCTGGAGGTTGTGAAAGTTGGCTTTGCGGCTACTACTTTGAAAATGGACCTAATTTATTATAACCCAAACAACTTTGGGCTGGAGTTAAACCGAACGGACCTGGACGTTTATATTAATAATAATTACCTTGGAAAAACGGTTCAACAAAGCCAGGTGGCCATCCCAAAAAGAGCCGAATTTGCCATTCCTATAAGTATAGATGTAGATATGAAAAATCTCTTAAAGAATGGGCTAACTACTTTTTTAACGAATGAAGTGATGGTAAAAGTGGTCGGAACAATAAGGGTTGGAAAGCTAAATGTGTTCAAAACATTTAATGTGAATTATGAAGGCAAGCAGCAATTTTCGTTTTAAATGCACAAAAAAACCACCCGAAGGTGGTTATGTAAAAAATACTACATTCTTTTGTTAGCGCTCTGTTTTCTTACCGTTTATTATTCCCTCTGGTTTCTTACAACATTTAGGTAATTTTTTATATGCATCTTCATCAGCAGTTACATCATCCGCATCATACCCCGCATTGGCAATTGCAGTCTTAATTTGTTCGATATTGTTCCGGTCAGTCAGGTAGGTTACAGTAGTCGTTTTCTTTTTGTAGTCTACTCTAACCGCGGATATTCCCGGCTCTCTTTTAAGGTAATTTTCTATCCGGTCTTTGCATTGTTCGCATTGCACGGTGGGTGTTTTTATCACCACTTTTTCAACTGCTTTTTGCTGGGCAAAACTTACCGTTGCAAACCCAAGCAACGTCAATAGAGTAAGCTTAATTTTTTTCATACTGATGTTTTTATAAAGTTATTCATTTGGCTTCCAATTTGCCGGATCCTGTCGCCAGTTTAACAAAGTGTTTTGCTGTTCAGCCGTCACAATTCCCTTTTCAACCGCAAGGTCAATCAGGCTGCCGTAATTGGTCAGGGAACGATATTCTACTCCGGCGTTTGCAAATGCTTTCGCTGCTACATCAAAACCGTAGGTGAAAATGCTTACCATGCCAGTCACTTCCACTTCCGCTTTGCGCAGCACTTCCACCACTTCCAGGCTACTTTTACCGGTAGAAATTAAGTCTTCAATCACCAATACCTTTTTACCTTTTTCAAAAAAGCCTTCAATCTGGTTACCAAGACCGTGTTCTTTAGGTTTGGGCCGCACGTATATGAATGGTAATTTCAACTGATCTGCAACCATTGCTCCCCATGGAATTCCGGCGGTAGCAACTCCGGCAAGAATTTCTGCCTGGGGAAATTGTTCAAAAACCACATTGCACATTTCGCTTTTGATAAAATCTCTTACAAAAGGAAAAGATAAAACGCGGCGGTTATCACAGTAAATCGGACTTTTCCATCCACTTGCCCAGTTAAAGGGTTGTTGCGGACTCAACTTAATTGCATTAATTTGTAACAGCTTTTCTGCTACGGCTTTTTCATTTGTCATACTGCAAATTAAAACAAAGCAATAATGTATCAGCAATATCACGAAAAAAGATGCGGCTTCTTCCTGTAAAAGCCTTCACCCTGAAATAAATTTTACATATGCACATAAAAATTTACTTTGATGATAAACCCGTTTTTCTTTGTGATGAATTAACCGAAGAGCTGAAGGAAATTCTGCATCACCCGGATGCTATCTTTATAGACGAGTTTTCCGGGCCTGCCATTAAATCTTTATTGCATGAAATAACGAAACCTGATTTTCATGCAGGCGTATTATTACATAGTAGCCTCGAAGAATTGAAAAAGGCGTTTTTCAAACACTTTACTCCTATTGAAGCCGCAGGAGGAGTGGTACAAAATGATAAAAATCAATTGCTGTTTATTTACAGGCTTGCCAAATGGGATCTGCCAAAAGGAAAGGTGGAAACAGGCGAGCACATTGAAAAAACTGCCCTGAGGGAAATAGAAGAAGAAACTGGCTTAAAGCATTTAACACTGCATAGTAAAATCGGGGAAACCTATCATACGTATAATGCTTACGGAAAACATTTTTTAAAAACAACGCATTGGTATTTTGTAACCTGCTCCGCCAAACAAAAAATGATACCTCAAACAGAAGAAGATATTACCGCTATAGAATGGGTCAATCCAAACAAAATGGATCTGCAACTTAACAACACGTATCCTTCAATTAAAGATATTTTATCCGTGTTGCTAAAGTCTGGCATCCCAACTAAAAAGAAAAGGACGACAAGCGAATAGAACTATATTAAAAAGCCTTTTTTAATATGGCAACGGTAAGACGGCTTATGCAGATCAGTTTTTCCGCCTCGTCATGAATTTTTATATCCCACACATGGGTATTGGTACCAAGATGTAAAGGAGTGGCAGTGGCAATAACGTAGCCCTGTCTTGCACTTCTTACATGGTTGGCATTTATCTCCAATCCCACACAAATAAATTTATCCGGATCAATTACCAGGGAAGATGCCATGCTGCCTGCGGTTTCAGCCAGTACACAACTGGCGCCGCCATGCAAAAGGCCATAAGGCTGTTTGGTACGATCATCAACCGGCATCTTCATCTTTAAATAATCATCTCCCAGGGCTGTGAATTCAAGCCCCAGCAATGTCTCCATAGAGCCAAGAGCAACAGAAGATAATTCTTCAAACTTGATCGACTTATCAAACCAGATAGCCATCGTTTTAATTTTCGGTGCTTGAAACATTTTTATTTTTTTGCTATTGTAGAATTGACTTCTTCAGGTAAAAATTGAGATACATCTCCTCCATTTTTGTACACATCCCGTACCAATGTAGAGGCTACCGAGGTAAACTGCGGAAGACAGGTAAGAAAAACTGTTTCAATGTGCCCGTCCAGGCTACGGTTCATATCGGCAATCGCTTTTTCGTATTCAAAATCATTTACATAGCGAATGCCCCTAAGGATAAAATTGGCCCCAACCATCTTACAGCAATTCACTGTTAAACCATCATAAACCACTGCGTCTACCGTCAACTGATTTTTATAGATATCCTTTACCCATTGCAATCTTTGTTCCTCACTAAACATCGGCACCTTGTTCACGTTGCGGCCAATGCCCACAATCACTTTGTCGAATAAAGGAATAGCCCGGTTAATAATATCAATATGGCCCAGGGTAACAGGATCGAAGGTTCCGGGGAAGAGACAAATGCGTTGCATAGTTTGGTAAAATAATTATTTAATGACAATTGGTTAACACGACAGCCCGATTATTATGGCAGCAAAGGCCAGTCAACTATTATGTGCCTGTATAATTTTAGCGAAAGATAATTAAAATAAAAAATACTTTTAAGCCGGATAAAAGATCAATTAATCAAAGCACTGCTTTTGGGTGAAAGTAAATACAATACTGCCATTCTCACAGCAACGCCATTTTCTACCTGTTGCAAAATGATAGATTGTTTACTGTCTGCTACATCGCTGTCAATTTCCACGCCCCGGTTAATCGGGCCAGGGTGCATAATCACAATTTCTTTTGGCAACTGATCGAGTAATTTTTTACTGACACCATATGCCAGGTTGTATTCTCTAAGGGAAGAAAACAATACCTGGTTTTGCCGTTCCAGTTGTATACGCAACACATTGGCAACATCGCACCAGGCCAGTGCTTTTTTAAGGTTGTATTCTACTTTAACCTTTAATGCTTCTGCAATGTACTTTGGTATTAAAGTAGGAGGACCGGCAACCATTACCTCTGCACCCATTTTCTTTAAAAGATAAATATTGCTTAACGCCACCCGCGAATGCATAATGTCGCCTACCAGCACAATTTTTTTTCCTTCCAGTGTTCCGAGCTTGTCCCTAATAGAAAATGCATCCAGCAATGCCTGGGTGGGATGTTCATTGATTCCGTCACCGGCATTTACGATGGCGGCTGGTATATGTTTGGCTAAAAAGTGAGGGGCTCCGCTGGCGCTATGACGCATTACCACCATATCCACCTTCATACTTAAAATATTATTTACCGTATCAAGTAATGTCTCTCCTTTTGATACAGACGAACCAGAAGCAGTAAAATTGATTGTATCAGCACTAAGTCTTTTTTCTGCCAATTCAAAAGATATCCTTGTGCGGGTACTGCTTTCGTAAAAAAGATTTACGATAGTAATATCTCGTAAGGAAGGAACTTTTTTTACCGGTCTCTGTAAAACCTCTTTAAACTGTGCAGCAGTGGATAAAATAAGAGAAATGTCTTCTGGCGTAAGGTCTTTAATGCCCAATAGATGTTTGGTAGATAGTTGCATTAAGCGTCAAAGCTAATAGATTTGTTTGAATTACAGGAAGTAAGACGCAGAAATTTTGCTGAATATTTTGTTGAAGACTGGAAAAAAAATCCTGAAATTTCAATGGGGAGTTTGTTAATACAGAATAACCTGCTCTTTATCCCACTCCACTTTTACCTTTTGAGAAAAAACGGTATCAATTGCTTTTCCAAAATAATCGGGTTGTATAGGCAATTCCCGGTTGAATCTTCTGTCAACCAAAACGCAAAGTTCTACCTTTTGCGGGCGGCCAAAATCCTGGAGAGCATCCAATGCCGCCCTGATAGTTCTGCCGGTATACAAAACATCATCAATCAAAATCACTTTCTTTCCTTCAATTGAAAAGGGAATTTCTGTTTTATTGGCAACGTGCAATTCCTGGCGGATATCATCACGGTAAAAAGTAATGTCTAAAATTCCATAGGCTACTTTTTCTCCCGGGTATAAGCGTTGTATATTATCCACCACCATTTTACTTACCTGCACGCCACGTGGCTGCAAACCAATAAAAACCAGTTCGTTTAAATGCTGATGATTCTCCATTAACTGGTTGGACAGTCGTAAGATAGTAAGGTGTAATTGTTGTTTATCTAAGATCGTTATCAAAATAAAAAATTATAGCGCGAATTTATTGGTTATTGACTTATAAAAAAAGTCCCCGTAAAACAGGGACCTTTAAATTATAAAATTGTTCAACAGATAAATTATTAAACCCACACGAGTTTACAATTATCGTTACCCTCAGGCTTTGTTATCTGTTGCTTTTGCCTTTGTTGTTTTGGCTTTTGGAGCCGCTGTTTTAACTACAACACTTTTGTCCTTCGCAGGAGCAGTTTTCTTTGCAGGTACTTTTGCCTTTTCAACTGATGGAGCCGCCTTTTCTTTTGGAGCTTTCACTGCAGTTTTTTTAGCTTCTTTTGCTTCGTCAGGTACAGTTATTACACAATTATCTACGTGCAAACCAGAAATATGTACGTAATGATCTGCACTGTGATCATTTACCCAACGACCGTCATTTAATAAATAACGGTACTCATATCTTTTACCCGGTTCAAGCGAAGCCGTGGCTGTCATAGAGCCATCTTTTTGCTTTTTTAAGCTGATGCCGTCGTTGTAATTCCAGTTGTTAAATTCTCCCATTAAAAGTCCTGAAGTTGCTTCTCCTACTACTTCTGCAGACAATGTGAAGGTTACTTTCTTAGCCATATTTTGTTTTGTTTGGTTAAACACTACAGCGACATATTTAGTCAACTGAAGTGTACTTAATACATGTTATATTACTGCTTAATACAAAAAGAGTATTTTGGTAACCCTTGGCATTATAATAAGTTTTACACATATTAACATCACACCAAATTAATGGTGATGCATTGCTTTAAACTGGTAAAATATACCAGCAGAAAAAACGCGGTTCGCCACCTTGGCTGCATTGTTATCATTGATTTTGCTCAACCCGAGATTGTATCTCGCATCGATACCAAATCCACTGCTTGTTAAGTAACCTGCTCCGAATACCCAGGCAGCATCCAACTTTTTGTAGCCATCTTTAACATCAGTACTCACACTGCCCGCTTTTTGTTTTGCGCTTACCAATGCGCCAAACTGTGGACCGGTTTCAATTCTAAAGCCAGTTCCTATCATGTACTGCAATAATATAGGCAACTGCAGATAATTCAGGTTGGTCTTGTATTCAACGTTTGAAATTGTTTGCTTTGCACCCTGTCCGGAAAAAAGTAATTCCGGCTGAACTGCAAATTCTGGTGACAAATGAATGTGTGCCAATACACCCAGGTTTGCAGATATGCGGGGATCTATATTAGAGTTGGAAGAACCTGTACTAAGTGTTGCCACGTTTAACCCCCCTTTTATCCCAGGCTCGATATGGACTTGTGCCTTCAACAATAATGAACCCGGTAAAAGGGTTAATGCAAATAATAACTTTTTCATTTTCTGTGATTTTGATTAATAATAATCGACTTAGCCAAATTACATGCCACTCAAAGATTATCACTTACAAAGGGTTGTTTGCAAATGAATTCTGTTTTAAAATTGTTTTATGAGGAAATGATTCCTCAATGTGTTTAAAGCCGTTACACAAAAAAGCCGCTTCCTTTATAGAAGCGGCCCGTTTTAAAATAATCCGTCTTTTTATTTTTCCAGCATGAAAGGATATTTATAATCAGTTACTGGTACAAAGGTTTCTTTAATTGTTCGTGCACTCAACCACCGGTACAAATTTAGAATACTGCCGGCCTTATCGTTGGTACCACTCCCCCTTGCCCCACCAAATGGTTGCTGACCCACTACGGCGCCGGTTGGTTTATCATTGATATAAAAATTGCCTGCACAATTGCGTAAACGATTAACCGCTAAATCAACCGCATACCTGTCCTGTGCAATGATAGCTCCGGTAAGTGCATAGGGCGACGTGGAATCTACCAGGGCCAGCGTCTCTTCATATTTATTTTCATCATACACATATAACGTTAACACCGGCCCAAACAATTCTTCACACATGGTTACATATTTTGGATCGGTCGTTTCTATCACGGTTGGTTCTATAAAATAACCTTTTGATTTATCACAATTACCGCCTGCGATTACTTTTACGCCGCTTCCTTTTTTCTTTGCTGCTTTGATATACATCTCAAGCTTATCAAAACTTTTTTCGTCGATCACTGCATTGATAAAATTAGTAAAGTCCTCTGTTGAACCCATCTTCATGGTTTTTAACATGGCCACCAGTTTTTTCTTCACTTCAATTGCAATATTAGATGGAATGTATGCCCGGGAAGCAGCACTGCATTTTTGCCCCTGGTATTCAAAAGCGCCTCTTGCAAGCGCAGTTACCACAACATCGGGGTCTGCAGAACTATGCGCAATAACAAAATCCTTTCCGCCGGTTTCACCAACTATGCGGGGATAAGATTTATACTTGCCCATATTGGCTCCAATTGTTTTCCAAAAATGATTGAACACTCCGGTACTGCCCGTAAAGTGTACACCTGCAAAATCAGGATGCTCAAAGCACACTTCACCTAACACTGGTCCGTCAACAATTACAAGATTGATTACTCCATCAGGTAAGCCAGCTTCTTTTAATATCCGCATAAAAACCTGGGCGCTGTACAACTGTGTATGTGCCGGTTTCCATACCACTACGTTACCGCACATGGCAGCACTGGTGGGCAGGTTACCCCCAATGGCAGTAAAATTAAATGGTGAAACAGCCAGTACAAATCCTTCAAGCGGACGATATTCCATCCTATTATTCATACCTGCACCACTAACGGGTTGCTGGCGATAGATGTCACTTAAAAAATGAACGTTAAAACGCAAAAAGTCTATCAGTTCGCAGGCCGCATCAATTTCTGCCTGGTAAGGATTTTTACTTTGTCCCAGCATGGTAGTTGCCACTATCAACGCCCGGTATTTTGTGGCCAGTAAGTCGGCTGCTTTTAAAAAAATGTTGGCCCTGTTTTCCCAGGGCATACCAGCCCATTTTTCTTTTGCATTTAATGCGGCATCAATCGCTTTTTTTACATGAATGGCATCACCATTATGAAAATTACCAAGCAGGTGTTTATGTTCATGCGGCGGGCGTATAGAAGTTTTTTTGCCTGTCCGGACTTCTTCACCGCCAATGTAAAGGGGTACATCTGCTACTTCACTCTTTAATTGTTTCAATACTTTTTTTAAGGCCAGTTTTTCGGGAGAACCGGGTGCATAATTCAGAACTGGTTCATTTGACGGCATCGGGTAAAAAAAATCTCCGTATTGCATATAAATTTTTTAGTGTTTTAAAGAGTGTTGCAAAGTTGAAGTGTTGCAAAAGAGTTTCTTTCACATAGTGAGCAGCCGTTGATTATCTCAAAAGGGACATGTTATAAACGAACAAAGATAATGCCTGTGCGACAGGAGGGTTATTTCTGAGCCTCATAATTAATGCTGATTATCTTGAAATTGTCTCCTTTTTGAGCAACCCATATTTTACCACCATCCAGCATAACGCCCCGCTCACTTCTGAAAAGCTGGTTAAAATTTGTAGTGGCCAAAGATAATTTTACGGCTTTTGTAAAAACGCCATCAAAATTTACTATCAGGCTTTCCCTTGTTTTAATAGCATCATCCAAAGGATACTTAACCGCGGACGCCAGCATTTCCCTGTCGTTGGTAATTACCCATTGTTGTAATTGTTTGATAAATAATTTCAAACCTTTAACATCGGTAACGCGGGCAGTTTTCCAGCTTGCAGGAACGCTTCCATCGGAAAAAACCGAATCATCTTTTAATTCAGCAGGCGAAAGTTCACTTACCCGCATCAGTTCACTGTCTACTGCCAGTTCAACGATTTCCTTTGCACCAGGTTTTGCAATTGCGTTTTCTTTGGAAGGCTGCTGACAGCATATCAACAAAATAGCGGTAATAGTAATAAGTGCGATGTATTTTTTCATGCTGGTTTTTAAATATCTAAAAGAAAGATAAAACAAATACATAAGTGCATTGGGAAAAACATGGAAATTTTAATGCTTTATGTACTCCCACTTTGCGAATGAATAACTATGAACTTTCCACTTCTTTTTCGCTCATCAGATAAGCTTTAATAAATCCATCCAGTTCCCCATCCATCACAGGCCCAACATTACCCACTTCATAATCGGTTCGATGGTCTTTAATCATCTTATAGGGATGAAAAACATAACTACGTATCTGGCTGCCCCACTCTATTTTCTTTTTGCTGCTATTGGTGGCATCCAGTGCCGCCTGCCGCTTGCGCATCTCTTCTTCGTACAACCGGCTTTTTAACATCGCCATCGCCTTTTCCCGGTTTTCACCCTGGGTACGGGCCTGCTGACATTCAACAATAAATCCACTTGGCTTATGTGTTAACCGCACTGCTGTTTCTACTTTGTTTACGTTCTGTCCGCCGCTGCCACCACTTCTGAAAAATGCCCATTCCACATCGGCCGGGTTTACCGTTATTTCTATACTGTCGTCTATAAGGGGATATACATATACACTTGCAAAGCTGGTATGCCGGCGGGCATTGCTGTCAAACGGACTAATGCGCACCAGGCGGTGCACACCACTTTCTGCTTTTAAAAAGCCATATGCAAAAGGACCGTCAAACTGGAACGTGCAGGTTTTAATCCCCGCGCCATCCCCCCATTGCCAATCCAGCTCTGTCACAGTCCAGCCTTGTTTTTCGCCGTACATACGGTACATGCGGGCGAGCATTTCTGCCCAATCCTGGCTTTCGGTACCGCCCGCACCACTGTTTATTTGCAACAGTGCCGGCAGTGCGTCAGTTGGCTCGTTCAATGTACTTTTAAACTCGGCTTCGTCAATGGCCGTGTTGGCTTTCGTATAGGCTTCTTTTACTTCTTCTTCGGTAGCTTCTCCTTCTTTCCAAAAATCAAACAGCACGGCAAAGTCTTCGGTCAACTGTACCACATCGTTGTACATGTTTACCCAATACTCATTAACTTTTGTTTCTTTTAAAATGGAAGTTGCACGGGCATTGTCATCCCAAAACCCCGGCGAAAGTGAAAGTTCTTTGTCTTTATCTATTTTATATTGTCGGTTAGCGACGTCAAAGAAACCTCCTCAAGACCAGCACACGGTCTCTCATATCCTTCAAATTTTCTGTTGTCATGCTGCAAATTTAGGGGATATTTTTAAACAAGCAAATAGTATGGAAGTGAATAATTTGTTTGCAATCTTCCTTTACTGCAAACGGCAACGGACGAATGACCGGGTCAATGTACAATTGTTATCGCACCTTCCTTTTTTAGAGTGCTTCCGTTATTGTAAATATATTCAGCCCGCCACATATAGCTGCCGGTATCCGCCGGTTGACCGCGTAAGGATCCGTCCCATTTGTCGAATGGATTTGTACTGCTGAAAACTACCTGGCCATACCTGTTATAAATCCGCAGCGAATAATTTTTCAGCAAACTCAGGTTGCGCAACGGCAAAGGACCAAACTGATCGTTCAAGCCGTCATTATTGGGGCTGAAGGCGGTGGGGAACAAAATGTCATCGCAATTGTGAGAAAGCTCAATTGTAATGGATGCGCTATCTGAACACCCATCGGCCGTCGTTACTACTACTGAATAAATACCTGGCGCTTTTACAATGAAGCCGGAGGCCGTTGAATTGTCCTGCCAAAGATAATGGTCGTAACTACCGGGACTGATAAGCAGGTTGTCACCCGTACAAATGCCGGAATACTTACCAAATGAAGGCTTCGCAGGCACTGGAAATTTTATTGCAGATACCGGTGTAACTGCGCTGGTACAATTCCCGTCAAAAGCTGTAACATAGTAGGTGGTTGTACTAGTGATACTTGGATTATAGTTTGCTCCGGAAGCTGCCGGACTCATGAGATCCGCCGCATCATACCAGTTTAAGATTCCTGAGCCGATGGCTTTTAAATTTACCACCCCATTACCACAACGCTGGCCACCTGTAGCTACGGGTGGCAGCGGTGCACTGTTAATGAAGATATCTGCCTTACTGCTGCTGCCTGGCGTACAGGGCGTAGGCAATACGGTGTATGTTACCGAGTAAGTCCCTCCTTTGCTTTTTGTCAGGTCTATTACTCCGGTTACCTCATTAACGGTTAAGCCGCTGGGAGAAGAAAACACTCCTCCTGTAGTAAAGCCCGCCGGAATAACCGGGGTTGGATTTTTTCCATTGATACATACAGGAGTGGCGTAAGAAAATGAGGTGAGCGGAGCATTGTTGCCCACTACGGTTATGGTGGCAGTACTACTGTTTGTAAAGGCACACACGGCAGCTGGTAATGTATATTTTACTGTGTATGTACCGGGGGTGCTTGCCGCAATATCAATCACACCTGTACTGCTGTCAACCACTAAACCTGCGGCGGCGGAAAATATACCCCCGGTGGCAAAACCTGCTGCACGTACCGGAACAGGAGGTGCAATGGCGGCACACACTATGGATGGACTATAGCTAAAGGCTGTTACCTGGTTGGTAATTGCATTTACAGTAGCTTTTGCTACGCTGGCTGTGCTAACGCAGTTTCCCACAGTATTGGTGACATAAAAATTGGTAGTAGTGCTAATATTGGGACTGTAAGAAGGGCCTGTAAACAATGGGGTAGAAAGTGCCGCATCAGCATACCACGTGATGGTGCCATTACCTGTTGCATTGACAGTTACTAAACCGCTGCCACAACGCTGGTTGTCAGTTGTGACCGGGGCTGCGGAAGAACTGGTGATGGTAATGTCGGTAGAACTGCTACCACTTGCCCCACAAGCCGTTTGTGCAACCGCATACGTAACTGTATAGGTTGCAGGCGTGCTGGCGGCAATATCAATAATACCTGTTGTTGCATTGATAGCCAGCCCCGCAGAAGAACTGAATACACCTCCCTGTGTAAAGCCAGTCGCCGTAACTGGAGAAGGATCAGGCGAGGTAATGCAAACCGGGGTAGGATAGGTAAAAGTTGTTACTGTCGGTACCGTTTTACTAATGGTAATGCTGGTGCTACTACTTGAGGTTAAGGCACAGGCCGAAGCTGGCAAAGTATATTTAATCAAATAGGTTGCGGGAATGCTGGAAGAAGGATTGACTACGCCTGTAATACTGTCAATTGATATACCTGCGGGCGCTGAATACACACCGCCGGATGCAAAGGCTGGTGCAGGAACTGGCGTTACCAGCGTGTTTCCGGCACATACTACAGCAGGGTTATAGGTAAACGCCGTTACTTGTGCAGTCACCGGTACTACAGTAGCAGTAGCTATTGTTGTAGCACTCACACAACCAGAAACAGTGTTGGTAAGGTAAAAATTAGTTGTAGCAGTAACAGCCGTAGAATAGGATGCTCCGGTAAATAAAAGTTTTGTAAGGGCTGCATCGGCATACCACTTAATAGTGCCGGTACCACTTGCATCCAGTGTAACAGTACCACTTCCGCACCGCTTGGCCATTGTACCAACCGTGGGTGACGGGGGTGTGGTAATGGTAATAGTGGCAGTGCTCACAGACAAGTTAGTACAAGCTGTAGCTGCAAGCCTATAGGTAATTATATAAGTGCCTGCAATGCTTGAAGTAAGATCGATTACCCCGGTAGTTGCGTTCACGGTTACGCCGGCAGGTGCACTGTAAACGCCTCCTGGTGTAAAACCGGCTCCCGGAACAGGTGAAGGATTGGATGCGCTGCTGCACACCGGAGAAGCATACGAAAACGAGGTAACAGGCGTTGGGTTTTTAGTAATTGTTATAGTAGCTGTACTGCTTGAAGCAGGTGTGCAAAGCGCCGCACCCAAAACATATTTAACAGTGTAGGTACCAGGGGCGCTGGCAGCAGGATTAACCACACCCGTTATGCTGTGGATAGATAAACCGGAAGGCGCTGAATAAACACCACCTGGCGTAAAACCCGCCACAGGTACCGGCACCTGGCTGGGACTGCCCTGGCATACCGTAGACGGACTATAGCTAAACCCTGTGATTTGAGTGACCATAGGAAAAACCAACACCGTTACCGGGACAATGGGACTGATACAATTGTTTTCGGTACTGGTGATGTAAAACGTTGTGGTAGCAGAAACTACTGCATTATAGGCAATACCCGTATATAAATAATTTGTAAGGGCAGAATCTCCATAAAATTTAACCATTCCGGGGGCTGTGGCCTTGATTGTTGTGGGGCCGGGACCACAACGGTACAATGAACCCAATGACACTGAGGGAGCCACAGGCGTTGGATTTATTACAACGGAAATACCCGAACGTTGGCTTTCACAACCATTGAGTGTTTGGGTTACATAATAATCTGTACTGCCAGCCGGCGTTGTAGCTGGTACGGGTGCTGCGGCAGCACCTGGTCCCCCGGCTGGTACTGTATACCATAATAAATTACTTCCGGTAGCAGTCAATGGTATCGCTTTTTCGTTCTCGCAATAAATAACCGGGGAATTTACAGCCGGCGGTGGCGTTACAGGGAAAACTATTACAGAGGCAGCACCACTTGCACTTTGAGTACAGGTGGGCACTGATGCATATTCAACACTTACAAGGCTAAAAGTTTGGTTAGTAAATAAAGCCCCTGTATTGATGCTGGCTGCACCGGTAGCATCCAGTTGTACCGTTTGGTTGTTAATACCGTCAGTTGTGTAGGTTGCATTTGTATTGGGCGTACCCTTAAAGCTGATATTTGAGGACAAACCGTTGCAGATTGAAATATTGCCGCTGATGTTTACGATAGGTAAAGCATTTACAGTTATGATGGCCGAAGTGGCTAAAGGAACCGTACAAGCCGGACTGGTTGCTGACCTGACACTTACCAGCTGATAGTTTGCCGTAGCCGTGATGTTTCCGGTAGCAACGGTTGCCGAGCCGCCAGCATTCAATACCACTACCTGGTTTGCGCCACCGTTTACTTTATAAGTAACAGTAGCATTGGGTGTACCATTAAAATTAACGTTGCTGCCTGTACCTGAACAAATGGTAGTTGTGCCGCTTATGACGGCCGTTGGCAAAGGACTTAATGAAATAATTGCTGAACCACTCACCGGCTGTGAGCAGGTATTTGCACCTGTACTGGTCACACTGATCAGACTATAAGTTGCTGCTGAAAGCAGTAGTCCGGTGTTTACTACCGCACTGCCGGCAGCATTTTCCTGAACCGTCTGATTTGCGCCACCATTAATGTTATAGGTTATTATTGCATTAGGTGTTCCGGTAAAGGTAATAGATGTACTACTGGCCTCGCAAATGGTAGCTGTTCCGCTTACACCTGCCGTTGGCAATGCATTTACGGAAATAGTAACCGAACCAGTTAAGGGCCGCACGCAGGCAGGCGGACCTGTGCTGGAAATACTGATCAACGTGTAGGTTGCTGCTGCCGACAAATTGCCGGAGGCTAACACCGCGGTTCCTGCTGCATCTAATACCACTGTTTGATTTGCCCCCCCGTTAATGGTATATGTAATGGTCGCATTGGATGTACCATTAAATAAAATGTTGGTACCTGTTCCAGAGCAAACCGAGGCTGTTGCCGAATTGATGGATGCGGTTAACATTGGTAGAACAGTTACAATTACTGATCCGCTCTGTGATACAGAACAGGTTGCAGAAGCTGCACGAACTAAGTTATAACTGGTTGTTACAGTTAAATTTCCCGTAGCCACCGTACTGGTTCCTGCTGCACTTAAGATAGTCGTTTGATTACTGCCGCCGTTTATATTGTAAGTAACGGTGGCATTAGGTGTTCCATTAAAAATTATGTTGGTACCTGTTCCCGAACAAATGGTGGCCGTGCCGGATACAGACGCCACAGGTAAAGGCTGCACTGTTACAATTGCTGACCCGCTTTGTGATGCGGAGCAGGTTGCAGAAGCTGCACTAACCAAGTTATAGGTAGTTGTGGAAGATAAATTTCCAGTCGCCACAGTACCGGTCCCCAAAGCATCTAAAGTGGCTGTCTGATTGCTCCCGCCGTTTATATTGTAGGTAACGGAGGCATTGGGTGTTCCATTAAAAGTTATGTTAGATCCGGTTCCGGAACAGATGCTGGTAGTGCCGGATATTGTTGCTGCCGGTAATGGCAATATAGTTAATGGTAATGTAGCTGCCGTTGCACAATAGCCTGCAGCCGGTGTAAAGGTGTAAGTAGCCGATAAAGTATTGCTTATTACTGCCGGACTCCAGGTACCGGGTATACCGTTAGTTGAAATAGCAGGCAGCAACGGAGCCACTGTCATTTTGCAAAAAGGTGCAACAGGGCTAAACAACGGCGTGGTGGTGGCAGGGGTAATTGTTAAGGTAATAGCTTGCGCATTACTGCTTCCTCCGGTAACAGAATTTATAGCCGTTAAACTAGCGGTATAGGTTGTGGCTGCCGCGTTTACAGGAACGGCTATAGTAAAAGGCGAAGCAGGTAATGAAGCATTTAAAACATCAACAAATCCTGCGGCCTGTGCTGCAGCATCCCAGGTTAAATTATATTGATCCGGGCCTCCGGTTGCTGTAAAGCTGGCAGTAGTAGTATTACTACCTTCACAAACTGGCGCAACTGCAATATTATTGATGGCAACGGGCGGAGCGATTACTGCACAGCCATTATTACCATAAGTGGGTACACCGGCTGCATCCCACCATACTGTATTACCGGATGCATTTACAGCCCAACCATTAGCATAACTTACAATTGCTCCCGGACAAGAAACTGCACTGTTTCTTACCTCAAGATAAGCCGTAACTAAAGGCATATCAGGCAATACACCGGCTGCATTCCAGGTTGATGGAGCCGCAGCACCATCGATATAAACAACGTATAAATTGCCGGAGGCACAAATGGAACTTACATCGTAGTTAACGTCAAAATCGGCAGGAATGAACAACACCATACTACCGGCCGGGATGATAGTAACAGGTGATGTTACGTTTATAATTGTACAACCATTAACTGAAGTAATGCTGCCCGTACCGGTTGGCACAATTGCATTTCCGCCGGATAAAATATTTACCGGCAATCCTGTAGAGGGTACACTATTGGTACCATAGTAAAATGTATAATTTCCCGCAAAAGCCGGAACTGTAGTGGTAAATAATACGAACTCATTTTTTCCCTCGCTGGCTCCGCACGCATTTACCATGGCCGCATTAATAACGGGGCATTGCGCTTTTGCCATCACAGAAAAGCTCAATAAAAATAAGCAGTGAAGGAGGAATTTCATGAAATTGGATATCAGTTATAAGGACCGCTTTTCGAGGCGCCTACCTGATGAGCTTGTTTTCAATTAAATACCCAGGTAAGACTGCCTTAAAAATCGGTAACCCTTAATAAAAATTAACTATTCAAAATATAACGACGAAACCTGCTGAAAAGTGTGTTGCACATCAGGGAGTTAAACAAAAAATCCGGCAATCGTCCATTTAGTCATTTCCATATTTTCTTTAATCGTAATAAATCTCTGTTTTGGGCCAGAGGAAGTGATTAAGAAAAATGAAGGTTCGGCACATTTGAATTAAAAGTTCAGTCCTATTGCAGCAGTATTCTAAGATTTTTTCTACAACAGCCTAATTGCATTCTTACAAAATATTGTTGCCAAACATCCCAACTTTACACTTATGCCCGCTTTTAGGAATGCGTCAGCTGTAGGCAAGCAATAGAAATTAGTAGTGTTCGTTAGAGGAACAACTGCTACAATTCAGTGAAGAATAACTATTAAACAGCCAAATGGAAGCGGTAGAAAACAGTATCTCAATTCTGATTATAGAAGATAACCCCGGCGACCAGGTGTTATTGGAGGCACACCTGGAAAATACGAGTCTGATTATCTCTGGTATCACCATGGCCTCAACCCTCGCCGAGGGCATTATGCACCTGCAACAAAAATCTTTTTCGCTGATATTTCTCGACTTTTTTTTACCGGACAGCTCCGGCCTCGATGCATATCTTAAACTGGTTAAAGTAAGCCCTGCCATTCCCGTAATTATTTTATCCGGCTTATCAGATACAGCCCTGGCTTTAAAAGCCATTTCGCTCGGTGCGCAGGACTTTATCCTGAAAGGAGAATATGATGTGCAATCCCTGCAAAAATCTGTTTGGTATAGCATTGAAAGAAAAAAAAATATTGAACTTTTAAAAGAGAACAATGAACGGTACGATATTATTTCAAAGGCAACCAACGATATTATATGGGACTGGAATCTTGATACAAATAAAGTAAAATGGATTGGCCAGGGGTTGAAGAATTACCTGCCGGTAAATACAGACATTACAAATATTCCTGATAAATTCTGGACCCGTGCACTTCACCCTGATGAACGAAAAAACATCGTGCGGAGCCTGCACGATACAATCGAAAAGGGGGAAAATTCATGGGAATGCGACTACCGGTTTTTGAAAAACGATAGCAGCTACGCCCACATCAACAGCAGGGGCTATATCATCAAAAATGAAGCAAACAAAGCTGTCCGGATGATTGGATCCATCCAGGATATTACAGAAAGAAAAAAGGCAGAACTGGAAACTGAGCAGGCGAGAATTGAGGCAGAAGAAGCCCGCAAAACCCAGGAACAATTCCTTGCCAACATGAGCCATGAAATTAGAACTCCCATGAATGGTGTTATAGGAATGACACAGTTGCTTTCTGCCACCAATTTAAATGAAGATCAAAAAGAATTTGTGGAAAACATTCAGCAATCCACCGGCAACCTGATGGCCATCATCAATGACATTCTTGATCTTACTAAAATAGTGGCAGGAAAAATAACGCTGGTCCAAAAAGATTATCTCTTTGCGGATCTCATCACCAATTGTATTAAAATGAATCAATACAGGGCTGATGAGAAGGGAATTTTGCTACACTGCACCATCGATGAAAATATACCGCCTGTATTATCAGGCGATCCTTATCGCTTAAACCAGATTTTGCTAAACCTGGTAAGCAATGCAATTAAGTTTACACACAAGGGTGAGGTAAATGTAATTATCAACCTGCAGGAGCAATCTGATGAGTCAGTTGCCCTGGAATTTATTGTTTCAGATACAGGAATTGGTATTGCGGCAGATAAAATAGATTCCATATTCGAACGCTTTATGCAGGTATCGGGAGATTCTACCAGGAAGTATGGTGGCACGGGTCTTGGCCTTACCATTACCAAACAATTAATACAGTTGCTAGGTGGATCCATCACTGTGCGAAGCCACCAGCACGAAGGCAGTACTTTCTCTTTCTACCTTACCCTTTTAAAAGGCAAACAGCAGTCTGGTGACAATCCTGCCAGAGGGGAAACTTCTGAACCGAACCTGCGGAATGCCCTGGCCGGCATTCATATTTTGCTGGTAGAAGACAATCTTGTTAACCAGAAAGTAGCAGTTAAATTATTGGAAAGCCAGGGTGCCACAGTGGAAGTGGCCAACCACGGCAAAGAGGCCATTGAGCTGCTGAAAGACATCCGGGCAGATATCATTCTGATGGATATTCAAATGCCCGAAATGGATGGCTATGAAGCCACCAAAATAATCAGGTACCAAATGCCGGAAGAGGTAAGCAAGCTGCCAATCATTGCCATGACGGCATCTGCCCTAATTTCCGACCAGAAAAAATGCCTGTTTGCAGGTATGAATGATTACATAGCAAAGCCTTACCAGGCAATTGATTTATATAAAAAAATTCTGCAACAGCTAACGCCCTCCTGCTGTATTTTGTAATTGGCTCTGCTAGTGCAATATCTTTTTGATAGTTGTAACTAACTAAACGACCGTTATCAATTTGTTATTAACAAACCGGCAACGGCTGTTTCACTCATCTGCCAATACATTTGTTTATGCTGTGTTTCTAAAAAAAAGAAACAGAATTATTAACTATGCCAGTGCAGGCTTTTAAAACAATCATTTACCATGGCCGAAATTGACGAAGCTATTCAGGAACAGGTAGAACACGCCGCAAAAAATAAACTTAACTCCATGATAGCGGTAATGGTTGCAATAACTGCCACATTTATGGCGTTGTGCAATGTAAAAGATGGCAATATTGTGCAGGCAATGTCGCAGGCGCAAGCAAATGCATTAAATTCCTGGAGTTATTTTGAGGCAAAAAGTACCAAGCAGGCTATTGCTGAAAATACACTGTCTGTGTTAAAATTGCAATCACCTGTGGTAAATACTGAGGTGATAAAAAATTATGAAGCTACCATTGCCCGTTACGAAAAAGAAAAAGAAGCTATTAAAGCTGAGGCTCAGGGATTCCAGAAACAATATGACAACATTAATCTTTTTGATGACCAGTTCGACATGACTGATGCACTGCTGACCATCTCGATCGCCATGCTGGGCGTTGCATCTCTTACGCAAAAAAAATGGCTGTTTTATTTTGCTTCTGCTGTAAGCTGCACGGGAATTTTTCTGGGATTAGCTGCCTTTATGAAAATCAGCCTGCATTCAGATTTTGTATCAAAAATCTTAGGATAAGCAACTCAACACATTTTAACGAGCATATCCTACGCATGTAACATGGAGCCTACGGTAAGCGTAATTTGTTTCAATAAAAGATCATTTTTTTCAACATCCCATTTATCTAAAAAAATAACGCCGTTAAAACTAGCTAATGCAGTATTTTGCAGTCTCAAAAAAATCCATCAGCTGGTAAAACATTATTATGAGACAGTTTGTTTTATTTATTTTTTGTTTTGTATCATTTAACCATTTGCAGGCACAAACGCTGACTGATTTTGACCTTGTTAAAATGGAAAAGGCCACGGATTATAAGCCTGCAGAACCGTTCGTTTTGCAGACTGCTAATTACCTTTTGGCAGTTCCTTTTAAAAAAGACAGTAAGGATCGTTTAAATGCGCTGCGCTTCATTGGCAAATGGATGAACGGAACACCAGATTACTCGTTTTCATTTACAGATATTGCTGACAAAATAGGCAAGGAAAATTACGACCTCATCGGCCAGTATATGGCTGCCCTGGCAAAATATACACTTGAAAATAAAGTAGCTGCCAGGGATACAAAGGTAGCCCGGTTAAACGCCATGATCACGTTGCTTGATTATTGTGAAAACAAAGACAACAACATGCGTATGTCAAAACAATTAAAAAAATTAGCCGAAGCAAGAAGCAAGGGTGAACTGGAAAAATCAATGTAAAGCAACATAAAAAATCATCCTATAAAAACGCTTTGTTGAGGAGGATTGATTGTATTTAAAATATAGAATCCGGTACCCGCGAATTAAACGCAAACTTCGAATGAAGCAACTTTCAATACTACTACTAGTGCAAATATGCACGATCCCTGCTTTTGCACAATCACTTTTAGACAGTAATAAAAACTGGTCATTTCATTTTCAGCTAACGGCCATTAACCAATCTCACCCTGCTTTTACAGCAAAATATTCGGGTAACAATAGCCTGGTTAACGAAGCTGAACGTCAAAAACTGTCGGTTACTACTACCCTTTTTATTGGCAGAAAACTGTGGAAAAATGCAGGCATATATGTTAATCCGGAAATTGCCGGCGGGTCCGGCCTCAGCTCAGCCAAAGGTATTGCGGGATTTACCAATGGCGAAACTTTCAGAATTGGAAGTGCAGACCCCAAATTATATATTGCAAGGTTGTACCTGACGCAACATATTTCTTTGAAAAAAAATGCAGATAAAAAACTCGAAGACGGAGCGAACCAGGTAGCGGAAACAGTTGCGGCTAACCGGATTACATTCACCGCAGGTAAAATATGTCTGGCTGATTTCTTTGATAAAAATACATACAGTCACGATCCGCGGACACAGTTTTTAAACTGGTCTCTTATGAGTAATGCGGCCTGGGACTATCCCGCTGATACCCGCGGTTACACGCAGGGGCTGATTGCCGAATTGGTTCATCCCACCTGGGCTGTAAGAATTGCATCTGTACTGGTTCCCCGCAAAGCCAACGGCTTGCAGCTGGACTACAAAATAACAAAAGCACATTCGGAAACACTCGAGATAGAAAAAGGCTGGCAAGCGACAAAGCCAGGCGTTGTAAGATTACTTATGTTCCGGAATGTAACCCAGGCACCCACCTATGCCACAACTTTACACGACGTTAAAAATGGGGACAGCAGCAGTGTGGATGTGTACAGTGGTGTTAAAGAATGGAAAAAATATGGCGGTGTAAAATATGGACTTGGCATCAACGCCGAACAGGAAATTTATCCCTCCCTTGGAGTATTTTTTAAAGCCAGTTACAATGATGGCAAAACTGCTACCTGGGCTTTTACAGAGATAGACGAAAGTGTCAGTGCAGGTGTTAACATAAAGGGCTCCCAATGGAAAAGACCGGGTGATAATATCGGCATCGCACAAGTAGTCAACGGTATTTCCAAAGATCACCAGCAGTTTTTAAATGCCGGATTATATGGTTTTATTATAGGCGACGGAAAGCTGAACTACGGACATGAAAGCATTACAGAAATATATTACCAGGCGCAGATATCTTCTGCATTTTCACTTTCATTCGATTGCCAGTTTGTGCTGCATCCCGCCTACAATAAAGATCGCGGGCCGGTGAATGTATTGGCATTCAGGGGGCATGTCGCACTGTAAGTTGTAACCGGACATTAACCAGGGATTTCCGGTCGCCGGAAATTATTTTTTCTTCGCGGATAGCTTATCCATTTCCATATAATCAAGTGTAAGATTAGCCAGCGTTTCCACACCCAATTTTAACCCGCTGTCATCAATAAAAAAATCAGGCGTATGGTGTGATGGAGCGGTTAATGGATTACCGCCTTTTGGCATACCGCCTAAAAAGAAAAACAGGCCGGGTACTTTTTCCTGGTAAAAAGAAAAATCTTCGGCACCCGTTTGCGCAACTGTTAAAACAACATTTTCCCTGCCCGCGGATTGCTGTAAGGAAGGCAGCATTTTTTCCGTTAAAGCAGGATCATTAAAAGTTACGGGAAAACTGGATTCGTACGGAATAATGGCTTCTGCGGTAACGCCTGCACTTTCCCCTGTTTTGGTAACAACTTCCCGTACTCTTGCAATCAGCATCTTCCTGTCTTCTTGTTTCAAAGCCCGGATGGTACCCAGCATTTCAACTTTTTCAGGAATGATATTTCCCCTGTTGCCGCCGTTGATAGCGCCAATGGTTACTATGCCTGCATTTTCGGTAATGTTTAAATTGCGGCTTATGATGGCCTGTAAATTATTAATGATTTGTGCAGCAGCAACAATAGGATCAATGGCCGACCAGGGGTAAGCCCCGTGAGCAGACCGCCCTTTTACAATTATTTTCATATCATCTACGCTGGCCAGAATTCCACCGGGCTTGTATTTTATTTTACCCACTTCTGTCTGCGAATTAATATGCAAACCAAATACAACATCCACTTTAGGATTCTCCATCACTCCTTCCTTTATCATCAGTTCCGCACCCGCATCTTCTCCCTGTGCAGCACCTTCT
Organism: Ferruginibacter sp.; assembly: GCF_028288465.1. Lineage (GTDB taxonomy): Bacteria > Bacteroidota > Bacteroidia > Chitinophagales > Chitinophagaceae > Ferruginibacter. Next base: position 23,892 of record NZ_JAQBNR010000046.1, read on the forward strand.
TCAGCTGGCTGAAAAATAAATTTCACGGTACCTTTCAATTCTTTTTTCATCCCCGCCAATACTTCGGCAACACCCATCAGTATAGCAACATGCGTATCATGTCCGCATGCGTGCATTACGCCGGTTTCTTTGCCATTGTATTGCACTTTTACTTTTGATGCAAACGGAACAGGTGTTCTTTCAGTAACAGGCAACGCATCCATATCGGCCCTTAAAGCTACTACCGGTCCGGGTTTATCTCCTTTTAAAATTCCTACCACGCCGGTAACCCCGACCGCGGTTTTAACTTCAATACCTAAAGACTCCAGGTGTTTTGCAATGAGCGCTGCTGTGCGAACTTCGTGGTTGCCCAGTTCGGGATGTTCATGTATATCCCGCCGCCAGCCGATTACCTTTTGTTCTATTTTATCCGCGGCATTGTCAGCCTCCTTTCTCAGGGCCGCGTTCTGTGCAGTTGAAGACAGGCTTACTAAAGCCAGCAGAGTAGTCACCAGGATATTTCTCATAATGTCAGTTTGATTGCCAAGTTACTTTAAAATGCGTTCAAATGAACAAGGCGGTATTGGTTCTGTTTAACTATGCTTTCAATCAAAAGATGGCACACGCACTTCCCGGAATTGAAAAAAATCCGGGTAACGCAACTATTGTACGATAAGCCACGTTGATAACAGTGATCCCTTCTGGTATTAAACTAAGCCATTTAAATAAACACTGTACTGGCTGGGCTTGTTAAAAATAAAAGTGATTAGTTAGTTTCTGTTTATATTTATAAAGAGATGAAAATTTCAATTGCATGCTTATGCCGTTTTTTACAAGCCTGTTTTCTATCATTTACCGTTTAAAAATATACCGTTGTCTCATTCTGTTTATTTGTTGGTCCAACGCTGTGCAGGCACAACTTTGGAATGGTAACCTGGGAGCGCCGGTGCTCAACATTACATTTGGTGCAGGCCCTTCCCAGCCGCTGGCTTCAGATGCAACTTCTTTTACCTACACAAATGGGTGTCCTTCTGAAGGGCAATATGCCATCGAGCATCAGTTACCGGGTTGTTTCGGCGATACGTGGACTATACTGGTCGGGGATTATACCCACGACTTTGAAGGACATTATATGCTGGTAAACGGCGGCGCTCATTCGGGAACAGTTTTAGTGCAAAAGGTAGATGGTTTGTGTGGCAACACTACCTACCAGTTTGCTGCCTTTATAACAAATGTTCTGCGGGAGACGGCCTGCGGGGGTACGCCGGCTTTGCCTAATATCACCTTCAGCGTAGAAGCGACAGATGGCACCATCCTGGAATCGTACAACACAGGAGATTTACCAATTACTGTTGCAAGATACTGGACAGAATATGGCGTTTGTTATACAACGCCGCCCGTACCCATGCCCATCGTGTTGCGTATTAAGAATAATGCAACAGGAAGCTGCGGCTGTGCCTTTGTAATGGACAATGTGAGTCTAAAACCGGCCGGGCCAGGTATTACCCTTACATTGGATGGAAAGCAAATTCAACAAATTGATCTGTGTAGTGGTTATAAAGATCCATTGCTTTTGGAAGCAAATTATACCACTGGCTTTATAGACCCTGCAATGCACTGGCAGCAGAGTACTGATGGTGGCAGGACATGGTTAGACATTCCGGGTGCCAATACGCCGACTTATCTCATCCCCCGAAGAAACCAGGGCATTATTGCCTACCGGTTTTGGATGGCCCAGCAAATTAACCTGGGCATTGCCAGTTGTACCATTAATTCAGATATGATTGTTACCAATGTTCATCCCGGCCCGGATCAGTTGCCTTTGCAACCTTTGCCAGCTTGTTTAAACAGTGAACTTGTTCTTCGATCTCGTTCCGGCTTTCAGCACTACGAATGGAAGGGTCCCAACGGATATCAAAGCAGCCAGCCAATGCCGGTAATTAAAGATATTAATTACTCAGATCAGGGATTGTATACCTTACTGGCCTCCGATGATGTAGGTTGCACAGCGCTGGACAGTTTTCTGCTGACAGTATATCCCGGGGCTGCCATTGCAACCAATCCGGTGTATACAATTTGCGAGGGTACAACGGTGCATCTTGCCGCAAGTGGAGAAGGAAATTTTGCCTGGACTCCAGCTGCTTACCTGTCTGATACAAACATTGGCAACCCGTTTTCCACCCCCCCTGATTCTATCCAATACCAAGTTGTATTGACTAACATGTATGGCTGCAAAGATTCTGCATTGGTAAATATCAACATACTTAAAAAGGCGGTGGTAAGTGCGGGTGCTGATCACTTTATACTGGCGGGTGATACTGTTCTACTGAACGGATCAGTGAAGGGTACAGATGTACACTATCTATGGACATCTACTGGTGCTGTGGCTGTTGACCAGGTGATTCAACCCCGTGTGGCACCCTTAGTTGAAACAAGTTATACCCTTTCTGCATCTGCAACAACCGGATGTGGCGATGCCAGCTCAACCACCACCGTTCATGTATATAAAGATATCTTTTTGCCGGGTGCATTTTCTCCGAATGCAGACGGCCTGAATGATGTTTATCACGTCATCCCACCGGACAGTTACCCGCTTACTTACTTTGCCATTTTCAACCGGCAGGGTAAAAAAGTTTTTAGTACTGCCAATCCAAACATTGGCTGGGATGGGAATTTCCAGGGCACGCCACAAGCACCAGGCACTTATGTTTATTACCTTGAAATGAAGCGGGGTAATGGAAAAAAGATAATAAGAAAAGGCAGCATTGTATTAGTCCGTTAGGTGTTAAACAATCAGCAAAAAAATAAACATTTACATTTACCCAATCTTAAATTTGCCTCAGTCTAATAACTATTTCTATTAACAAATAACAATTGCCATGAATTTTAAAATAAACCACCTGCAGCACACCGGTATACCTGTAACCGATTTAGACGTTTCCGAAGCTTTTTATAAAAAATTAGGATTTGAAAATGTAATGGCCTCCGGCTTTGAACACAACAGTGGCAAAGGTACTATGGCAATGATGCAACAGGGAGCAATGATTGTTGAGCTATACCAGATGCCGCCACAAGAGCTGGAAGAAATCAGAAGCCGCTCTAACGGTCACATAGATCATATTGCTTTTGATGTATCTGATATTGACGAAGCATTCACAGAATTAAGAAATGACGGCTTCAATGTAATGGAGGCTGCACCTGTTTTTTTGCCCTTCTGGAAAAATGGTTGTAAGTATTTTAACATCACCGGGCCGGACGGAGAAAGGCTGGAGTTTAACCAGATATTATAACAATTATAAGCGATGAATAACGATCAGGATGCCACAGATTGATGCTGGAAAAAGGATACAAAATTTGACAAAAAAAATGTTGCCAGTTTATCCGCAACGCTGCTAAAATAAGAAGTAACTATCTTGCGGCCACATATACCTGGCAAACAAAATCAACAATACTATTCATGATAATATTAAACGGAATTACATGGGATCAATCAAGCATTTATGGTCCACTGGCAGCAGCCTCCAAACTATACGAAGAACAATTCGGCATACGGGTGGAATGGGAAAAAAGACCACTTTCCAGTTTTAAAGATCACTCACTACCTGACCTTGCTACCAAGGCTGATTTACTCATAATTCAGCATCCGCAGACCGGTGTTGCCAGCGAAACCAACTGCCTGCTCAACCTGGATGAATTGCTGCCTTACGAACAACTGCAGGAACTGGAACACCAATCTGCCGGCCCGGTTTTTTTGAGTTACTATTACCAGCAAAAGCAGTGGGCATTGCCGTTAGATGCCACAATGCAATGTGCTGCCAGCCGGCCCGATTTGCTTGACGGCCACCAGGTTCCCTCCAACTGGGATGAAGTTTTTGAATTAGCCGAAATATTAAAACAACAGCATTTAAATATTGGCATGGCGCTTTCTGCCACTGATTGTATGTATACCTTCCTATCACTTGCCGTTCACCTCGGCTCGGCCCCGCGGGAAAATAATACGCTGTTGGTAACAAAGGAAGTTGGCATGCTGGTGCTGGAAGGGATGCGTAAACTAAGAGATAATTTTCATCCAAAATGTCTGGATTGGACCCCAATTGAATTATATGACCATATGGCAACGGAAGATGATATTCCTTACTCCCCGCTGGCATTTTGTTACAACAATTATTCAAGACATGGCTTCAGAAAAAACCGGCTGCGCTTTCACAATGCCCCGGATGTTAAAGACGTGGTGTTGGGTGGTGCAGGCATTGCTGTATCGGCCACTACAAGCGCTGCTGCAGAGGCCGCAAAATATGCAGCGTGGCTGTGCAGTGCTCCAGTTCAAAATGATGTATATGTAAATGCCCAGGGGCAACCCGCCAATATCATCGCATGGAAAGATCCTGCAGCCAATGCGATGACAGATAATTTTTTCAGCAATACAATTGATACATTAACCTATGCATACGTTCGCCCAAGGTATAATGGGTGGACCGCTTTTGAGCAATATCTTGGTGAGACGCTGCATACTTTTTTAAAGCATAACAGCAATGCGGCTGAGGTATTGGAGCAGATCCAGGAGGCCTATCATTTCTCTTATGCCTATAATAAAAAAAGCAATCAGCAGAATACTCCCTGAAAAATTACAGCACTAAGACAGATAACGGTTTTTTTATAGCGAGTGAACTTTTTTCACCGGCCCATTTTGGCATTTGAACATAGCTGCTTTTATTACTCAACAGTAACATAAGAATCACGCGTAATCAATTTTACGGTGTGGTGAAAAGGCAAGAATTTTTTTCTTTAACTCGGCAGGTTTATAAGGTTTTAATACATAATCATCAAAGCCAGCCTCGTTGATTAATGACTCCATATCTTCAAGTAAACTGGCGGTAAATGCAAGCACCGGCGTTTTCTGATCTGTTTCCCTTATTTTTTTGACTGTTTGATAACCGTCCATTTGCGGCATTTCAAGATCCATCAATATAAGGTCGAACTTATGAAATTTCAACAGTTCTAAAGCATGAATTCCATTCTCGGCTTCTTTAACCAATACACCCCACCTGCGTAAAAAACTAATCAGGATGGTGGCATTGATGGCATTATCTTCTACAACCAATATTCTTAATCCCTTGGTATCGGTAATGTGTTCAAACCCTGCTTCATGTGGTACCGGTGCTTTGGGTTCTTTGAGTTGGGCATTCTCAAAACAAACGGAAAAGTAGAAACTGGCTCCTTCACCGGGTTCACTTTCTACTTTTAGTTCGCCACCAAACTTAGCTACCAGCTTTTCGCTGATAGTGAGCCCAAGCCCTGTGCCCCCAAACTTTCTGCCGTGGTCTTCTGTATGTACCTGCGCAAACCCCTGAAAAATTTCGGCTTGTTTTTCCACGGGAATACCAATCCCCGTATCAGTTACTCTGAAAGACACCGTAGTGTTCAATCCATTTATAGCTTCAATAGCTACCTTAAAAGTAACATTGCCCGCGGTGGTAAATTTTACTGCATTGGATAAAAGATTATTTAAAATCTGGCTCAATTTCAATTCATCGCTCGCAACCGTAACGGTGCTTAACTCGGGGGGTGCTGAAAATCTGAATTCAAGATTTTTGTCATTGAACTGCACTTCAAATGCTTCAATTACATTATTAAGACAGTGCTCTAAATTAAACACTTGTCTTTTAAGTTCCAGTTTGCCGGCATCTATTTTACTAAAATCAAGAATATCATTAATGATGCCCAGCATATGTTCTGAGGAATATTTTAAAATATTGATATGCCTTTTAATATTCTCAGGCAAATTGGCTTCCAGCAATACAAGATTGGAAGTACCAATAATTCCGTTTAAGGGTGTTCGTAGTTCATGGCTCATGCTGCTTAGAAACCTGGCTTTTGCCCTGGCCGCTTTTTCGGCATTCTGCTTATAGCTTGCCAATTCCTGCCGTGCATTTTTCTTAGCCGTTAAATCCCTGAAGGTAATTATCTGCCATTTCACCTCCTCTTTATAAAAAACAGTGCTGCGGACAGCAGTATAAAATTTTTCTTTACAATAATTAATAAAACCGGCCTCGCCCTCCCAGTAATCCGGAATACCATTCATCATCAAATCCTTGTTGTCACTATCTTCTGCCAGGTAGCGCATCATGATCTGGTTAATTTGCAACTTTTTCAGATTTACCTCTGGCGGAAGCGCAAACAATGTCACCATATGTTCGTTAAAATCAACGATATCATTGGTTTCAGTATTGATAACCACATAAGCGTCAATGTACAATTGCAAAAAAGCATCGTGAAAAGCAAGGTCAACGCTGCCTTCTTTTTTACTGTCGCCAAACAGCCGGTTAAAAAATCCGCTGCTTTTTTTGTCTGCTTGTATCATATGAACACTTTGTAAGTTTTACCTATAACAGCTTGAAACGAAAAAAACCTTAAATTATTTGCGTTGCGAAAACTAAATTACTGGCCTCTCTAAAATGGATGTTACCATTTAAAATAATACAACAAATTTTACGTTATAAAACCAAACCCATGTAAAAACCAAACTGTATTGTTTCATGAATGACGGATCTTTTGAATTTAATGCCCAGCTGGATGGACAATTTTTAGAAAGTATTTATGATGGTGATCATGAACATGCGGAAATGGTTTTTGAGCAGTTCATACAATCTGTTAACGGTCACATGGATGAAATAGAAGCAGGCTTTAACAGTGGCGATGCCGAAGTCTTCAGGAAAGCCATTCATAAATTTAAGCCGGTGCTGAGTTTTGTGGGACTTACAAAATTGACAGAAGCTGCCGCAAACATTGAAAAAAAATGCACCGGGATGACGGATGTCAACAATTTAGCTACATTATATACTTTACTTAAAAATGAATTGATTGAAAAAATACCGATTATACAAAACGACCTGATAAAACTTAAATCCATAACCTCTTAACCCAACTTATGAAACTAACTGCACTAATTATTGATGACGAACCGATTGCACGAAATTTTCTAGAAAGATACTGTGAAAAAACGGGCACCATTGATGTTGTTGGCTCTTTTTCTGATTCTGAAAGCGCTTACAGTTACCTTCAGCAAAATGAAGTGGATATATTATTTCTAGATGTTGAAATGCCCGGAGATAGTGGCTTTCAGCTGTTGGACAGATTAATTGTGATGCCTAAAGTAATATTAACCACCTCTAAAACAGATTATGCATACGACGCTTTTCAATATAAAGTTACTGACTATCTTAAAAAGCCCTTTACCTACATCAGGTTCCAGGAAGCAGTGGGAAAAGTGAATGAATCTTTTGAGGATAAAAAAGAAACCCCTAAACAGGAAGACATTTTTATCAAATCAAACGGGAAATTAATCCGACTGAACTATGATGATATTTTATATATTGAAAGCTTAGGCGACTACGTTAAGTATTGCACCTTTGATAAAAAATACGTTACCCACAGCACACTAAAAGCGGTTGAAGAAAAAATGAATAAGGGCTGTTTTATGAAGGTTCACCGATCATACATTGTTAACCTGCGTAAAATAAACAATATAGAAGACTATACTTTGTACATTGGCGACTCTGTAATACCGATCAGTAAAATGCTGAAAACAGAAGTGATGGGAAGAATAAACGTTGCAAGCTAACTCCTCAATAAAACAACCAATCTAAAACGATGCCTCTTTACGGGGCATTTTTTTGTTGCTGAAAACTCAACCGGGTATTGTGTTTGAAATCGTCTTTTTTCAATCTTTCGCCGAAGCCTGCAAGCATTAAACGAAATGTTTTTCAGCATTTAAATTTAGTTTGCATTTTTACCTCAGCAAAGAAACAATAGCTTTTTTAAATGTCAAATCCAGTCCGGTAGCCGAAGAAAAGCCAATTCAAACATTCTAAAAACAACCTGTCCCAACATCCTGAAAAAACTAAGATCCTTTCCATGAAAAGACCAAATGCAATTACCTAAGAAACGCCAAATTCAATTATCAAAAAATCCAGCGTTTATCCTAAAACCAGGCATCGGAAGATGTAAAAAAAATGGATAGTTGAACCACAGGTAACAATAAAACTGCAGACTATAAAAAAACGTCCCCTACCCGGGACATTTTTTATTTGCACGCTGGTCTTACCCGTTCCCAGCCTCCGGCTATTAGTAGACCTGTTATTTTAATAAGGCGTACAATTAACATCATTCGCCGAAACATGCTTTCTATTAAACGAAAAATAAAAATCTGCTGAGTAATAAATTGCATTTTTACATCAGAAAGAAAAAAGAACAGCTACATATAAAAGCCGGTATCCTAGGAAAAACCAACTTCAAATCCTACAACATTTATACCCTGTTACCAAAGATCAATTCAATACTTTTTAAAAACCACCAACATGGTTAACAGGCGGCAAAAATGAGGGCCTTTACTTCAGGTTAGTTATGTTTCGTTGCCCGGATATTTTTTGACCGTGGCTATTTCAACAGATTGCTTTACGAACTTATTTTCTTAACTGTTGTTTCCAACAAAATATTCTCCCGCGCTTCAAAAATAACTCGTTAAAAAATTTAACGATCTGCTAACGGCGCGGTCAATCATAATAAACATGCAATAAGCCGTTTCTAAAGTATGGCTATAACCCTTTATGACAAAGCATCCCAGCCTTTTCCTAATAATTATCTGCTGAAATATTTCTTCAAGGTGCATCGATTTGCTAACCTGCCGATGTTGGGCGTGTCAATTCATCCTCTTATATTGCGATGCCAATCATTCAAAAATAACCAGCATACTTTTACACCACATTTATAATTTATGAAAACCAGCTTACTTATTTTAGTTGCCCTTACGGCCATTATATCACCAACATTTTCGCAAGATATATTTATTAATAAAGACACGCTTATCAACAACACCTGGAAAATTCCTTCAGGAGCCATTATAAAATTTGGAAGTAAGGGACATATCAGTGGCACAGGTACCATAAGGGGTGGTATCATCGACGCCTCCTTGGAGCAATGGATCTTTGATACCACCTTAACCATCATTCCGGAAGGCACTTACGGCAAAGATTTTAGTGCGAAATGGTTTGGCGCCGGCAGGGTAAAAGATAACAGTAATGCGCTGCAAAAAGGCATCAACACGGTTCTTGCCAACAATGAAACGTTGCGCAATTTTTATATCCCCAAAGGCACCTATAATTATGGTACGCCCCTGATAATCGCCAACACTTACAAGGGGCAATACAGCGGCAGTACCATTCATATGTATGGAGAAACCTCCTTTTGGGATTGTTGCAGTGGCACTACATTAAGGTACATGTCAACCGGGGGCTTCGCCCTTGGATTGCAATTAAATAAAGGCACGGAAATAAATAACCTCGCCATTACGGGGCAGTTTAAATCTCCAGGCGGCACCGATACCGCCTACTACAATACACCGTTCGAAAAATACACCGATGCCAACGGCAAATGCGGCGATTACTATTTTGGTATTGTAATTGATTACGACGGATCCAAAAATGTGGGTGGCAGCACCGGTGTAAAAATTCATGATGTATCAGTTAGCAATTTTACGATTGATTACATGGTAAGTCCAAATGGAAAAACTTTTAACGCAGATATCCTGCTTTTTGAAAATATAAAATGTGGTGATGCAAAAGTTGGCTTTGCCTCCGGCCAGGCCCAGGAAAAGGGTAATGTCATCCGGGGTATTTATTCCTGGGGAAGCATCCATACACTTATTTCTATTGGTCACTACGGCAAATCGCAGGCAGGTTATTATACCATCGATGGCGGTAATATCGCCGGCAGGTGCATCCGGCTTTTTGATATAAGCCAAAGCGGCTGGTATGCTACTTCCATTTCTAACTTATATTCTGAAAGTATTGCCTCTATTGGCAATTTATACTCCCAGATTCCTACGTCGGTAAGCAACTGTAATTTTCATTTTTTATATGCCAAAGTAATCGGCAGGCAAACCATCCTCAACTCCAACAACGACAAAATAAAATTCAGCAATTGCATATTCCGGTATTATGGTTCTAAAGAGGATATGAAATTCGCGGGTTACGCAACCTATGATAATTGTTTTTTTAGTGGCACTGTGGTGAAATAGCCTATAAAAGTCTTAAATCTTGCTTTCTGCTTCACCATAATTTATCCGTATATTTTTCAGGATTTAAATACATTTGACAATCGATTAACCAATCTTCGATTGCCATTTTTGCGCATGCTCTGAAATACGGCAATCACAATTTTTACAGGAAATTTTTACCGTTATGCAGTACAAGAAAATATTGACCGGAACAATTGCCTTGCTGCTGTTTGCACAAATGGCTGTTAACGCACAAAGCAAGCGGTCGTTTGTAAAAAGTATTCCGGAAGCAGAAGGCGTTTCATCCGAAGCGATCAGCCAGTTTTTGGATGCTGTTGGTAAAAGCAAAAATGAGTTGCATAGTATTATCATGCTGCGTCATGGTAAACTCATTGCACAAGGCTGGTGGAATCCATACGGGCCAGATTTAAAACATACTTTATACAGTTGCAGCAAAAGCTTTACCGCAACGGCAATTGGCTTTGCGATTGGCGAAAAAAAGCTAACCGTAAATGATAAAGTGATTTCATTTTTTCCGGATCAGCTACCAGCTGTTATTAGCCCAAACCTTGCTGCCCTGACCGTAAAAGATGTGTTAAGCATGTCTGACGGACAAGATCCTGATCCAACATTTACGCACGTAAGTATGGACAGTGACTGGGTTAAATCTTTTCTATCAGTGCCTGTAGTATACAAGCCGGGAACAACATTTTTATATAACTCCCTGGGCACTTACATGCTTTCTGCAATCGTACAAAAAGTGACCGGGCAAAAAGTAATTGACTATTTAAAACCAAGATTATTTGATCCGCTGGGCATTGAAGGGATGGATTGGGAGATTGATCCGAAAGGTATTAATACTGGTGGCTGGGGACTGCGCCTAAAAACAGAAGACATGGCAAAATTCGGCCAGTTGTTTTTACAGAAAGGAAAATGGAATGGCAAACAAATCTTACCAATGGGATGGGCGGAAGACGCTTCTACCGCCAAGATCATCCAGCACCCTGATTACCCGCAATCAAAAAAAGATTCCAGTGATTGGGAACAGGGTTATTGTTACCAGATGTGGCGCTGCAGGCACAATGCTTTCAGGGCGGATGGAGCGTTTGGTCAGTACATAATTGTATTGCCAGAACAGGATGCAGTTATTGCCATCACAGCGGAAACGGCGGACATGCAGGATGAAATCAACCTGGTTTGGAAATATTTGTTACCTGCCTTTTATAAAAATAAATTGCCGGAAAACAAAATGGCAGCAAGCGTATTGGAACAAAAACTGGCTTGGCTTGCACTTGCATTGCCCGCAAAAAAAGCATTGCCCGCAACGAGAGAAAGTTTTAATAAAACATTTACCCTTGAACCCAACAGCCGCCTGTTTAAAAGCATTGCTTTTGATTTTAAAGATGACTTATGCAACGTAACACTGGCTACAGATACCATGACGTACCAGCTTGATTTTGGAAATGGAGCATGGCAAAAAGGCGAAACCACCAAACATGGGCCATCATTGGTTGGTGGTGCAAAAGCAAGCTTTGTTGGATTGCCCCCACTAAAAATTGCAGGCAGTTTTAACTTTACAGATGACCATACCGTGGTGTTGCAGTTAAGGTATATCGAGAGTCCGCATACAGAAAAATTTACCTGCCATTTGGATGGAAATAGTTTGACGCTTGATATTGAAAACAGCTTCGATTATGGCACTAAAAAAACGACATTAAAAGGTACGGCTCAATAATTTACTTAGTGAGTATATAAATTGCATGCTGAGTTACCTTCGAAAATGCGTTATGTAAGTATGAAAAGTAGAAACTATATTGGCCTTGAAATGGTTTGTACTCATGAACTGCATATCATCATAATATTCTGACAACACTTTTTGATTGGTAAAATCTACCGCAGTAATTTGGAGGCTGTGCACTGTTTCTTCGTTCTTAATCTTTTTTGAAAGCTCCCAGTTACCAGTAAATTTTTCATTGGCTGCATTGGTATAATCCAGTGTTCCATTTTCAAAAAAAGTAATCCTGCCATTCACAAAAGGAAGCTGACTGGTGCTGCCTCCCAGGCCAAGGCGGTCAACATCATCAATGCGCCAGGTTCCGATAATTCTTTTGTCGTAACTTTTTAAAAAATCCTTACTACAGCCGTTAAAAATAACAAGTATTAAAATGAGTGTAAATGCTAAAATTTTATACATAGAAAGTTATTTTAAGCAAGGCAGAACTATTTTTTTCAGTCGTGTTTTGAAGTTTTGAGCAGGAGCAACTATGAAGGAAATCATTTTTTACGTACCGTTTTGTTAATTTCCTGATTCGATATCAGTGAAAAATTATTTTCATTTTTTAACGTCGTTTCTAAAAAACTTACTGTTAGTTTTGAAATAGTGTTGAAATAATTATTGCCCGTACATTTTCCAGCAGCTCTAACTACGAACGACATACAGCTAAAATCTTCATGCCGGGCGGAATCAATTTTAAACAGTTGTTTTTCGCCGTTAACCTTTTCCATAAAATTATACACTGAATCCATTTTATCAGTGCCGGTGGGAGGCGAACTTTCAAGACGCAGGTAAGGGATCGCAAGATGCAGATCTTTTAATGCAGCGCTGTTTTTAATTCCGTCAAAATCAGCATCCTCCGCCTTTGCTCCGTAGTGATGAAACTCACTGCCGTCAAGCGACACCAGGCAGGCCGCATTTGCTATTTTACCAGCAGCAACAGCTCCTGCCAGTCCGCCCCAGCTATATCCCACAATCCCAACTTTGGTAAAATCAATATGAGCATCATTTCTCAGTATTTTCAGAGAAACAATGGCATCATTTACCTGCTCCGCCAGGTCCTCCTTTTTCATAGTCATATCTCCCGGAAAACGACCTATAGAACTTATCGACACCACCACAAAACCATGCTGCGCCAACGTTTCAAACAAGGAATAGTTTTCGTAACTCATACCGTTGTAAGCAGCTAAATAAATTACGAGCGGAAATTTATTATCATTTGCTGTCGCATTTTTATACGAACTGGTTTTATAATTTAACAGAGCAGCTGTATCTCCACATTTAAAACCGGTGCAATATAATTGCGCCAGTTGCCGGGATAAACCATCACCCGCATCAGATGCGGTATAGTAGTTAGCCCTTTCATCAAACAGTCCTAAAATGTTCCGGAACAACAGCACAGAATCGGTGGCTGCCGCAGTTGCCGGATACCAAACATCCAAATCAAGCGGCCTGTAATGCAGGTAGTTTGTTGCGTCTGTATTGGGTCTGTATATCCTGGAGGTATCAACCCAATGGATGGTTTTAAAGCCCGCTTTGTACAAAACTGTTTCTACTTTTTTTTGAGCACTACAACTCAAAAAAATTACTATAAATGGCGATAAGAAAATGGGCTTCATGATCTATTTTTCTATGTCTGAAAAAATATTGACAATCTGTAAAAAGCAGCACTTCAACAACAATTCTAAAAATACTGGCTGATCCTGATCCCCGGCGTAACACCCCTGAAAAAATTATTGAAATACATTGATGGTTCGATGGAAGTTTTTCTTATTGCAAACCTGCCTGCACCGAACCGAAAAGTTTGTTTGTCGAAATAGTCTCCTTCCCTGTGTATCAGGTAGCCCAGCGAAACTACCGCACTAAACGTAAAATCCTTCCGTGGATCGTGATCTGGAATACCACCCTGGCCATACGTGAAGGTTAAAAAATCATTTCTGTAAGTCTGCAATTTATTTTGCGCATCTTTTGCAAAGATGAAATGAGGTTCCCAAAATAACCCAGGTTCCCATTTAAAAGTACGGTCACGATTGGTCAGGGCTAGTTTAGCTCCCAGGCTAAAAGATGGAACAAAATAATTTTTATAGTTCTGTATGTTAACCATAAAATTCAATACAAGAAAATCGCCGTGGGCGCCCGGTACAAAGCCCCTGGGAGCACCCCCGCTGATGGACCGGTCTTTCTTCAGGTAATGATCGCCACCACCCAGTATCAGCGGCCATTTGGTATTTTCAAAATTTTTAATCGTGGTCAGTTTTTCTTTCACCGCACCATTGATATAGCCGCTTAACTCATTCAGATTATTCAGGTAAAAAGTAAGGTGATAGTATCGATCGTTGGTCCGACTGATTTTCTGTTGCGCCTTTGGCGGATTAGAAATAACACCAATAATATGAATGGTATCCTGTTCTGTTCTTAGAGAAGCCAGTTCGCCTTTGTTGATTAAAAAGCTGGCGCCTTTGGGCTGAAATTGTTGTAGCCGGATTTTTTTGCGCCCTTGCCCGTCGACAAAATAATCGATGCGTTTTGAAGTGAGTGGATCCCCAAGAGAATCTTTTAATGGAGCAATGTCCGTAATAAATGTCTGCAGTAATCTATCAATATCTGCAAGGGCCTCCAGGTCGTTGATATCGGTTAACTCTACCTGCATTTTATTGCCTTTATCAAGGCTTATCCAGAAGCGCCGGTTAATGACGATATTTTCAGGCACTTCAAATGCCTTGTCTGATTTGTTGCTTTGAGCGCAAAGGTCTGCCGTGATGCTGATTGCCAGCATCAAAAAACAAATTGTTTTTTTCATGTTATTTTAGTTTGATGGAGTGGTTTTGTTTCTAAAAAAACTCAAATCGATGATGTTTTGAGATGTTGATGTTGTGGTATAAGTTTCCGGGCTTACAGGGTTAAACCTGATCGAACGATAATCAGCGATATGGTCATCCCTGCGTGTTGCTTCTTCCGGGTAGCCGAGCTCATTGATGTGGACTACTTTTAATTTTTGTTTTAATACCGGCCCTGCTGCAGCAATCGCAACCGGCGTAACGACGATTGGAGCGATGCTATTTTGTACAGGTTGAATTTCATTTTGAACTACTGTTCCTGTGCTTGTGTTAACAACTTCAGGTGCAACACTATCCATCGAAGCCATTGTTATTTTATCTTGCCGTGCAACTTTTACGGCTTGTCTTTTTTCAATCACAAGGCCCTTGTTTTCAGCCGGAGCAGGCGCAGGTTGGTTGATATTTTCATTAGGCATGGATAAGGCAGGCTGTTGCTTTACTGTTGAGGAGCTGTTGTTTGCGTGCGAAACAGTATCGTTTTTCAAAAACGGCAGCAGAATTACAAACAGCAAACAGGCAGCGGCGACCCAATACCATATCATTCTTCTGCGGCCGGACTTTTTATGCAGGCGGGCATCCAGCTTTTCCCAAAGCGCATTGCTTTCGCTGCTGGTTAAACCCAGGATAGCCGGATCTTCCAGCCTGCCTTTCCAGGCCGCTCTATCTCGATTTTCGTTTGACATATCGGGTTCCATTTTGTGCTAGATTTTTTTGTAACAATATTTTTGCTTTGCTCAACTGCGATTTGGAAGTACCTTCTGTAATGCCAAGCATAGCCGCAATTTCTTTATGCTCCAGGCCTTCTATTTCGTACAGGTTAAACACCGTGCGGTAACCAACCGGCAACTGAACAATCAAATCAAATATTTCTTTGGCAGATAAATTATTCAACGCTTCTGCTTCCAGCGGGCAATCTGCTGCATCAGCTTCCGTAACAATAGTGAACACATTTTTTTTTCGTAACAACATCAGGCATTCATTGATCATTATTTTTTTTACCCAGTTATACAAAGCAGCATCTCCCTGGTACTGGAACGAGCCCAGCGTTTTAAAGAACTTGTAAAAGCCATCCAGTAAAACCTCTTCCGCATCCTCGTTGCCTTTAACATAGCGGCGGCACACCAGCAGCATTTTATCGCTCAGCAAATCAAACAGGCATTTCTGCGCCGGGGCACTACCCTGTTTTGCTTCCCTGATTAACTGTGCTATATCCATATTCAATTTGAAAGATACCCGGTTGTGTACATTATTACAAATGCGGCTTGCAAGCATTAGGTTGCCCGGAGATAAAAAAAATCTATTACTAAGTGGGAAAAGTGAATCGTGAATAGCTTATACTGATATCCGCATTATTCAACAAAATGCCAGCAAACACCCGCAATATCAATGATGTTTACTTCGATGCCATACGGTTGCTTTTTGGGTGGTGAAACCCTGATGCCATATTTTTCCGGTAATTTTTTTTCTGTCACTGACCGATAGAACTCAGCCGCATTACTCACTTTTACACTCACCATAAAATTTTCGGCAAAGGATTTATTTTCGTACTGCTGCAAAATAAACTTACAACCATCTTTTTCAAGACCGGCATATCCGCCAACATCCCAATTGACTGCAAAGCCCAACTCCTGAAAAAATAATTTGGATTTTTCAAATTCGCTGCCGGATGGAACAAATGGTTCCAGGGATAAAAATTGCATGTTGAGTATTTTTTAATGGGATGCTGTATGGCTGAATTATAGCAGGTTTCGTTTCAAGTAGTCATCAATCTTGAAGTTAATAATTTTTCCAGCTTCATCTATTGAACTTTGTATATTTTTTTGCCGCGGGGTTTCTATGGTTGATTAAGGTTGCAGCAAAAGTCCATCAGTTATCGTTGGCAAGGAAGGTGTAAGTTTATAATAGCGAAAGGACACTTTGTTATTGCTTGCTCATTTTTACTTCTCTGCTATTCTGATTCTGTTTGTGGAAGCATTTTTTTTATCAAAACAAGCTGCCCTAAATGATAGTGCAGGTGTTCAATAATACCGGTTATATTTCTGTAGTAATTACCATACTTACCATCCGCAAAATCGTCCCATAGTTTGGCTTCAGGCAGCTGTTCCACCAGTCCGGCAAAGGCTTCTGCCTCCTTCCATATTTTGTCCAGTAACTGCTCCCAGTCTTCGTTGCATGCGATGGGTGGCTTTGAATTAACAAATGTGACAACTCCTGACATGTCTTTAGAACTGTCATAATAATATCAATGTTGGTATAAAGTTTAAACGTACTCACATATCGAATAATGACTTATATATACGTAAATCAAATTTAAAGTATTAAAAATTTGTACTAGCCTTTATTACAATAGCGGTTACATCATCACCCACAAAAAAGAATGCTGTTTAAGACTATTTTTTTAAAATGTTTCTATTTTGACCAACTCCCCTCCTATAATATTTTTTTTATTTTAAACCTTATCGAATAAATTGTGTTACTGGACTTTCCTCAACCCCCTTTCATAAATTATACAATATGCCGCAAGCCCCTGTTGCTATTTACAATCACCTGAATTATTTCGATGCCCTGTTTCATGAAGCCAAAGAAAATGCGGTATTACTGCTGGATACAGATGGCATTATACTGGAAGTAAACAAGGCTTTTATAGGCTCATTTGGTTATGAACGGGCTGATGTTTGCGGCAACCATTTTAAAATGCTTTTTACCGAAGAAGACAAGGCCAAGAACCGGCCGGACAAAGAGATTGCGGCCGCTTTGAGCCAGGGCCAGGCATACGACAATAACTACCTGGTGCAGAAAGACAATGTGATTACCTGGGTATCGGGAGAAAGCACACTGATAAAAGATGAAGCCGGTAAAATCTACGTGCTGAAAATCATCCAGAATATCAATGAACAAAAAATTTCGGAGAATGCTATCATCAGCCTCAGCAACTTTACGGACAGTATTTTAAAATCAATTGAAGATGGTATTGTGGTACTGAATAAAGACCTGAAAATTGTCAGGGCCAACGAATCTTTTTCAAGATTATTCGCCCTCGGTGCAACAAAAATAACCAATGTTGATTTTGCAAAACTGATTGCGTCCTATGATAAAAATAACGACCTGCTGCATAAAATACAACTTGCGGTGATCAGTAAAAAAGGATTCAGCAATATCCAGATACAACTAAATGAAAATACGGCACAGGAAAAAATATTTGAGGTAAACTGCAGCCCGGTAAAAGACGGGTCATCCGAATCGAATGTATTGCTGATTGTGCATGATATTACCGTGCAAAAGCAGGCGGAACGTGACCGGGATGATATGATCGGTTTTATTGGTCATGAGTTAAGAAACCCCATCACCAATGTATTACTCTCTCATAATTTACTGGAAGCATTGGTTGAAACCAATGACGCTGCAACTATCAAAGAGTTACTTGAGCGGAGCAAAAACAATGTATTGCGGTTAAACAGAATGATCAACGAATTGTATAACTCCACCAAAATAAACGCAGGCCATTTTGAACTGGAAAAAACAAAATTTGATTTTGCCGGCATGATCACTGAAGCGGTAGATACGGTAAAAATGCTGCACCCCGATTATACGATTGATGTTGACAACAGCACCGGTCTTGTCGTAACGGCCGACCGGTACAGGCTGATACAAGTAATAACCAATTACCTGGGTAACAGCATTAAATATGCCGATGGCAAAAAAAATATCCGCATACTGGTGACCATTCAAAACGACTTTGTGGAAGTGGCCGTAAAAGACGATGGAATGGGTATTGCGCAGGCGCATCTGCCGTTTATTTTCGACCGGTTTTTCAGGGCAGAAAAAACAATGAACCTCGAGGGTATCGGGCTGGGACTTTTTTTATGCAAACAAATTATACATGCCCACAACGGTCATGTGTGGGCCGAAAGCGAAGAAGGTGATGGATCTACTTTTTATTTTTCTATTCCGTTAATGCAATAGCTTTCTATCCACTCAAAATTCACTGCTCACCATTCGCAATTCACCACTCACCACTGACAACTCACTGTAAATCATCATCTCACCAGCACCACATTGCCCTTCAGCATTTTTACCCTGCCCAGCCGGTCGGTGCCTTTTATCATCCACACATAGTTGCCAATGTTTTGTTTAATACCCTTATAGGTCCCATCCCACCCTTCACCAACATTGCTTGTTTCAAAAACAATATCGCCGTAGCGGTTAAATATTCTGAAATATTCCAGGTTGCTTATACCTACCGCTGTGGGCCTGAAGCGGTCATTTAATCCATCCCCATTGGGACTAAACGCATTGGGCACATAAAACCCCGGGCCTTTTAACACACGCAGTTTTACTGTATCATGTGCCGTACAACCCAGCTCATTTTTTACTGTTAAAGTAAATGTTTCATCTGCGGTTAGTTTAACAGTTGGGTTGGCTATAAAAGGATTACTGAGTTGTTCCGGCGGTGACCACTCAAATTGCCCGTTGCCTGTACCGTTTAACTGGTAAGGCGCATTGTATTCGGCGTTATCGTCCTTGCCTGCACCGGCGATTACTTTTGGCAACACATCCAGGTTCACCGTAGCGGTATCCAGGCAACCCTGGTTAGTTTTTACTATCAGTTGGTAGCTGCCTGCACCAGTTACTGAACCTGGCAACGTTAGGGGTTGCTGATTGATTGTCCAGGTGCCGGTAAAGCCAGCTGTATTATACTGGCCTGCCAGGTTCAGCGTATCTCCAAAACATATTTTCAGGTTTTTATCCGGCCCCAATGTGGGTTTGGTGTGAACGGTTACAGCAAGCATTGCCCTTGGCCCCTCACATGCGCCGCTTACCTGGCTTACAAAATAATGATTTACACCCGCCGCCAGCGTAGAAGGTATGGACGGTATTGATGAGGCTGTACCGCCAGTGTCAGTGCGGTACCAGAGCAACCGGCCGCCTTCTGTGATACCCGCGGCATGCAGCGTTTCAGCAATATCATACTGGCAATAACTGAGTGGCGAGACGGTTGGTGGAGGCGGTGTTGCATTCACACTTAAATCCAGTGTAGCAACCGAATCACATCCACCGGCATTCCTGAGTGTAACCACATGCAAACCGGAACTGGTAAAGCTCTGACCGTTCCACTGGTAAGGCAATTGGGCAGAGCAAACACTTGCTTTTGTTATGCTGTTTGTATTGGCTTTTACAAACAGGTGTAATGTGGCAATTGAATCACAGCCATGTCTATCAGCCAGCGTTACAGCATAAGTACCGGCTTGCGGATAGCTATGCCCGTTCCAGCTAAAAGGTAACTGCCCGGTGCAAATACTGATTGTACTGGTACTGGTGGCGACGGTACGAACAGACAGGTTTGCAGTTACAATAGAATCGCAGCCGGTACTGTTGGTGAGCGTGGTGGTAAAAATGCCGGCACTGGTAAAAACATGTCCATTCCAGCTGTAGGGCAATTGAGAAGGGCAAACACCTATGTCGATATTCCTTTTATCGGGCGCAGTCACGGCAAGGTTGAGCGTTGCAAGGGAATCGCACACGCTTAGCCCGGTGAGCAAAATCGAATAAGTACCGGCAGCAGTATATGTTTTGCCGTTCCAGTGATAAGGTAACTGGTTGCTGCAAATAGTTGTGTTGGTGGTGCTGGTTGTGTACGGCAACACGGTAAGGCCGAGTACCGGCACGGAGTCGCAGCCTGCAAGTGTTTTGATGGTTACAGAATAAGTGCCGCCTGTGTTATAGCTTTTGCCGTTCCACAGGTATGGCAATTCTTTATCGCACACATTTACATTGGTAGTAGAAGTAAGAATATCTTTCACCATCAGTTTGAGCGTTGCAACAGAATCGCAGCCACTGCTGCTGGCAAGCGTTACCGGATAGGTGCCGGCAATAGGAAACACATTGCCGTTCCAGGTATAGGGCAACTGGTTACTGCAAATGGTGAGTTCGGTAATACTCGCGGCGGCATCCCCCACCTGCAGGTTTAAAGTGGCAACAGAATCACAACCACCGCTGGTTATCAGCATAGCAGTATAAGTTCCGGACGAAGTATAACTGTTGCCGTTCCACAAATAAGGCAACTGGCTGATACAGGTACTTACATTGGTAACGCTGGTTAACAGGTTATTTACGGTAAGATTTAAGGTTGCAATGGAATCGCAGCCGGCCACATTTTTAAGGTTGGCTACATAAGTTCCGCCCGATGAATAACTGTTACCATTCCACTGGTAAGGCAGCTGGTTATTGCAGACCGTTTTATTGATGGTACTGGTTAAAAATGGTTGTACCGCCAGGTGAAGGCTGATAACGGAATCGCAGCCGCCACTGCTTTGCACGGTGACGGCATAATTGCCTGCACTGTTAAATACTTTCCCGTTCCATTTAAAAGGCAGTTGCGCATTGCAAATGGTGAGCGTCGTATCACTTGTTTTGGTGTCACTTACGCTGAGGTGTAATGTAACTACAGAATCGCAACCACCGCTGCTGATAAGCGTAGCTACGTAAGTTCCACTGGTGTTATACAAATGCCCGTTCCAGTTATAGGGTGTTTGATTAACGCAGATGCTGATATTGGTATCCTTTTTTATTACCGGATTAACATACAGATCCAGGTTGGCGACAGAGTCGCAACCGGTAGCACTGAGCAACGTTACCGAATAATGACCGGGCAACGTATAGGGTTTGCCGTTCCATACAAAAGGTAGTTGGTTAATGCAAAGTTTTTTAACGGTTGTACCCGGCGGAATGAGCTGACTGACGATGTTCACGGCAACAATGGAATGGCAGGCATCCACTACAAAGGGTGGATCAATCGGGTAAGTGCCGGGTTCTGTAAAAATATGCCCGTGGTAATTATACGGAAACCGGCTGTTGCAAAGCAGCAGGCTGTCAGTTTTTGTTGACGGTGTTTCAACCGCTAATTTTAAAGTAGCCACAGAATCACAACCGGCGGCGGTAACAAAAGATGCAGTATAGGTACCTGCGGCAGCATAACTATTGCCATTCCAGGTATAAGGTAACTGGCTGTTGCAGATGGTGCGGCTGGTGGCGCTTGTTAACACTGTAGCTGTAACTAACTGTAGCCTTGCAATGGAGTCGCAGCCATTGCTGCCATTAAGTGTAACGGAATAATTGCCGGCACTTGTATAACTATTGCCGTTCCATACATACGGTAGCTGGCTGGTGCAAATTGTTTTATAGGTGGTAGTAGTTTTAACAGGCGTCACAGCCAGCACGAGGCTGGCAACCGAATCGCAGTTTAAATAACTTTTCAATTTAACTGAATAAGTGCCTGCGGCAATGTAACTGTTGCCGTTCCAGTTGTACGGCAGTTGAGCAGCGCACACAGCTGCTTTGGTGCTGCTCGTTGCAGGCGGTATCACTTTTAAATCCAGTTTGGCCACTGAGTCGCAGCCAGCGCTGGTGGCAATGGAAACCGGGTAAATACCCGTGACTGAATAACTATGCCCGTTCCAGCTGTAGGGTGCCTGGCTGCTGCAAATTGTTACCGGCGTAGTACTGCTGGCAGCAGTCTTTACAGCCAGCACCAAAGTGGCGATGGAATCACATCCTGCAGCGCTTTTCAGTGTGGCTTTATAAGTGCCCGCAGTAGCATAACTGTTCCCGTTCCAGGTATAGGGAAGCAGGTTGCTGCATATTGTTTTAGTTGTGGTACTGGTTACGAAATTGTTGACGGTTAAACTGAGAATGGGCACGGAATCACAACCTGCAGCACTGGTAAGTGTCACAGAATAGGTGCCGCTCTGGCTGTAAGTATGGCCATTCCAGGTATAAGGCACCTGGTTATCGCATATAATCACATTGCTAACACTTACTCCTACATTGATCACCGACAGGTTTAAAATTGCCGTAGAATCGTCTCCGCTGCTGCTGACAAGCGCTGCTGAATAAGTACCTGCTTTAAGACAGGTGATATTGTTCCAGGTATAAGGTAGCTGATTTTTACAAATGGTAATATTTGTGGTACTTGTTGGTGGAAATTCCGGGTATTTGATTTCTTCAACGCTCTTATTGTCAGGGTTTTTGGGCAACGCAGCAGCAGGGTACATGATTAACATGGTCAATAGTATACCCAGCAAAATACTGTAACAGGTAAATCGGTTATTCATAATTCCCTTGGGTTGCGGCAGGTGATTCACACACTGCCTGAAGGATGCATCAATGGCAAAAGATACCAGACATTGATTTAATTTGCGATTTTTCAATTATGCAATAATTAAGCCGTTGTAAAAAATAGTTATGTACATTTCCGGCTATAGAATTTATCTTCCATACGCCTTTCCTGAAGCCTGATGAAATGCCCTTAATAGTTTAATTGAGTTGTTGGCATGCCCCTATCCTGTTTTGCTTAAAAAAAGCCGTTCGCTCATACTGCCCAAATACGGAATCCTCCTGGCATGTCTCTCTGCGCCCGCATTATTTATTTTTCGCCTGTTCACCTTACTTTTGCATTTCTTTTTTTACATTTAAAATCAGCAGATGAAACTAGATATACTTGCTTTTGGCGCCCACCCGGATGATGTTGAACTGAGTTGCGCAGGCACTTTGATTGTTGAAAAATTACAAGGGAAAAAAGTGGGTGTTATAGATCTTACCCGGGGCGAACTGGGTACCAGGGGCAGCGCCGAACTTAGAGCAAAAGAGGCTGCGGCTGCGGCAGCCATACTACAACTGGACGTAAGGGAAAACCTGGCGCTGCCCGATGGCTTTTTCAGGAATGATGAAGCCCATCAGCTGCCTGTTATACAGGCGATTCGAAAATACCAACCCGAAATTATTATTTGCAATGCGCCGGAAGACCGCCATCCGGACCATGGCCGGGCTGCTCAACTGCTGGAAGATGCTGTTTTTTTAGCTGGGTTGCGCAAAATTGAAACAATGGAAGATGGCCGGCTACAGGAAATCTGGCGCCCCTCCTACGTATTTAATTATGTACAGGACAGGTACCTGCATCCCAATTTTGTGATTGATATTTCTGACGTGATGGAGCAAAAAATTGCTTCTATTCAAGCCTACGGCACCCAGTTTGTCAACCCCGATTTAGACGAACCGCAAACTTATATTTCTACGCCTGATTTTTTGGATAGCGTGATTTACAGGGCAAAGATGTATGGCAAAATGATTGGCGTAAAATACGCTGAGGGCTATATTAGCAAAAAAATGATCGGTTTTAACAATTTCAACGCATTTATTAAGGTAAATACCTGATTTGGGTATAAACTAAAGGCCGGTTGTACAGGATTAAAATGTACTTTTGCAGCTTTAAATTAATATATTATGGCCACGCCAAAATTCATCAACAACTCTTCTACTTTTCACCAGGAATTAAAAGCCCGGGTAAGTCAGTATTTTGCTGATGTAAAGAAACCTTCCACCGGAAATATCAAGCTGTTTTTCAAGGCTATCTTTTTCTGTATTGCTTATGTCGCACTCTATGTTCACCTTGTATATTTTACGCCGGTAGCTTGGGTTGCCATTATTGAATGTGTATTGCTGGGTTGCTTTACCGCTGCAATCGGCTTTAATGTAATGCACGATGGTGGCCACGGCAGTTTCAGTAAAAACAAAAGTGTAAACAGACTGGCTGCGGTATCCGTAAATTTTTTAGGTGCCAGCAGCATTATGTGGGCGCAGAAACACAATATCATTCATCATACTTATACCAATATTGATGGTATTGATGATGATATTGAAATTAAGCCTTACCTGCGCATGTGCACTACGCAAAAGCTATATAAAATGCACCGTTTTCAGCATTATTATGTTTGGTTTTTGTACACCCTGTTGCACCTGATCTGGATCTTTTTAACTGATTATCAGAAATATTTTAAGAAAAGAATCGGTACTGTTCCTATTAAAAAATTAACCGTAAAAGAGCACATTGCCTTTTGGGCTGCCAAAGTAGTGTACGCTGTTTTGTTTATGGCCTTGCCTATTTACATGGTTGGCTTCACTACCTGGCTGGTTGGCTTTTTAATTGCCAGTATGGTAACGGGTTTTGTTATCAGCATTGTCTTTCAGCTGGCACATACTGTGGAAGAAACCCAGTTCCCGATGCCTGAGGCCGACAGCAATAAAATTGAAAATGAATGGGCCATCCACCAGGTACAAACAACGGCTAATTTTGCTACTAAAAATAAATTGCTTTCCTGGCTGGTTGGCGGACTGAACTTTCAGATAGAGCATCACCTGTTTCCGAAAGTGAGCCATGTACACTACCCCGCCATCAGCAAAATCATTAAACAAACCTGTTCCGATTACGGTATCAAGTACGTTGAATTTCCAAAAATGCGCCAGGCCATTGCCTCGCACGCTGCCTACTTACGCAGGATGGGAAGAGCGGCCGCCTGATAACTGCACGATAACTTTTCACATCATTAAAAGCCATGTATAGTTAGCATATACGTGGCTTTTTTATTTACCCAAACAATCTCTAAATAGTACACAATGAAAAGTTTTACCTGGCACGAAAAACATGAAAACTCGCTTTCTTTTGGCGACCGCCTTTCCGACAATGTTGCCAATGGCATGGGCTCCTGGCGCTTTATCATTATCCAAACTGTTTTTGTGATAATCTGGATGGGCCTCAATATCACCGGCTTCGTATTTCACTGGGATGTATATCCTTTTATTTTACTGAACCTTATTTTCAGTACACAGGCTGCGTATGCTGCACCCATTATTATGATGTCGCAAAACAGGCAAAGCAAGCGTGACAGGATACAGGCGCAGGAAGACTATCAAACCAATATCGATGCAAAAAAAGAAATTGAAACGTTGCAGATTCGTTTGAATGAAATAGAAGTACAAAAGCTGGATAAAATTATTCAGATGCTGGATGCCATGAAATTGAATGATATAAAGTCTGTGTAAGACACAATCTGCATCGTTTATGTTAAAGCTCAATTGAACTTGATTTGATGCGATGCTTTGCTGTCATCCGATCAAAATAACATCAAACAAACATTATAAGCCATCATACCTTAAATTTGCGCAACAAAGTATACACAGATGTCTGAAGAAAAGAGCCTGAATTTTATAGAAGAAATTGTTGAAGCGGATTTAGCAAGCGGAAAATACCAAACCATTCTTACCCGTTTTCCACCAGAACCCAACGGTTACCTCCACATTGGCCATGCAAAAAGCATTTGCCTCAACTTTGGCCTGGGGCTTAAATATGGCGGCAAAACCAACCTGCGTTTTGACGATACCAATCCCACAAAAGAAGAAGTAGAATATGTAGACAGTATAAAAGAAGATGTACAATGGCTGGGCTTTAGCTGGGCGAATGAATTGTATGCCTCTGACTATTTTGAGCAGCTGTATTTGTTTGCAGTTGACCTGATAAAAAAAGAGTTGGCTTATGTGGATGATCTATCAGCCGAAGAAATAGCCACTTTAAAAGGCACGCCTACCGTACCCGGTATGGATAGTCCGCACCGCACCAGGACCGTTGAAGAAAACCTGCAACTATTCGCTGATATGCGGGCGGGGAAATATACCGATGGCGAAAAAGTATTGCGGGCTAAAATCGATATGTCGGCCCCCAACATGCATATGCGTGACCCTTTGTTGTATCGCATCAAACATGCTCACCATCACCGCACCGGCGATGCCTGGTGCATTTACCCGATGTATGATTTTGCACATGGGCAGAGCGACAGCATTGAAAATATCACCCACAGTATTTGTACACTGGAGTTTATCCCTCACAGGGAATTGTATGACTGGCTGATTGAAAAGCTGGACATCTTTCCATCCAAACAATATGAATTTGCCCGGCTTAACATGACCTATACAGTAATGAGCAAACGCAAGTTATTGCAACTGGTGACAGAAGGCCACGTACAGGGCTGGGATGATCCGCGTATGCCCACCATCAGCGGTATGCGCCGGCGTGGATTTACAGCAGAAAGTATCCGTAATTTTTGCGATAAAATTGGGGTTGCGAAAAGAGAAAATATGATTGACTTCAGCCTGCTGGAATTTTGCTTGCGGGAAGATTTGAATAAATCCGCCTTAAGGGTGATGGGTGTTTTGGATCCCGTAAAATTAGTTATTACCAACTATCCCGAAGGGCAAACAGAAGAACTGGTAAGTGAAAACGGACCCGACGAAGCATATGGAACCAGGATAGTTCCTTTCAGCAATACGCTATGGGTAGAAAGGGAAGACTTTATGGAAGTGGCAGCAAAGAAATGGTTCAGGCTTGCACCGGGTGCTGCTGTCCGGTTAAAAAGCGCTTACATTGTACGTTGTGATGGCTTTACAAAAGACGCTGAAGGCATAGTAAACGAAATACATTGCTCTTATTTACCCGAAACAAAAAGCGGTCATGATACCAGTGGCATTAGTGTAAAAGGAACTATTCATTGGGTGAGTGTTGAGCATGCATTGCCAGCCGAAGTACGTTTGTATGAAAGGCTGTTTAAAGCAGAAAATCCCTCGACTGAAGAAGGCGATTTTAAAGAATACATCAACGAAGATTCATTGACCATTATACCAGATGCCCGGGTAGAAAGATCGTTGGCGAATGCTACTATTGAAAGCCGTTACCAGTTTTTAAGAAAGGGTTATTTCTGCCTGGATAAAGAATCTACCCCCGAAAAAATGGTATTCAACAGAACCGTTACTTTAAAAGATGCCTGGTCTAAAACAGCCAATAAAGCTTAATCTTTTTTCTCCTGCTCCATTTTAACATTAGGAAAAGCGGACGCCAAGAGCAATAGTATAACACAAGCCATCATTAAAAAAATGCCGGCTTTTTTTTCGGGGCAGTAAGCATTATAGCAAGAGGTAAAGAGGATATATGTTTTGATTGCATAGCCCACGCCAAGTGCGGCTATAAAAAGATTGGCACGTTTGGCCCATAACTTTGGCAGCAGCATAAATCCAAATACAATGATAGCAATAAACGACAGTAATTTACCAGGTTTGCCATACTGGTTCTGAAAAGTAAAAAATCCCGTAAATGTGCGCTGTGCTTCGTTTGTAATATGCGGATCAGCATAATAAGTCCATGGTAAAAAACAAGCAATAACAAGCAGTATACAGGCTGCTAACCCAACACGGTGCATAACAACAGAAAATTGCATAATGGTCAATGATTTATTCTTTTAATTTTTCTTTTTCTAGATGCGGTTATTTTATTTCTGAAGCAGCTACCTGATAAACCAATAGGATTACAAGACAGTAATCCTATTCAATAAGTGCCGGCAAATCTTACAATTTTAATTACTACTTTTTAAATACTCTCTTGCGCTAATTTCTTCACACCCACAACTCCCCTGCCAAAATCAGTTACAAATTGATGCGGTGAAATTACTGCATTTTTATTTCGCAAGGCAGTATCAATTCAGATCATACCTGCTGAATTTTTAAAACGACTTTTCATCGATTATTTAACCTGATCTTTTTTTCTGCCAGCCAGCTAACGACTAACGCCGGTATCTGCCCGGTAAATTCTTTCATACAACCAATTCATCCTGCAACCTCCTCAATTCATCACCGTTACATTTTTAACAACCTCAGGTCAATAATAGTTTTGTGCTGTTAAACAAAAAACACAACATCATGAAGAAGAAAATTTCGTTTTTACTGCTCGCAATTATCCCGTTTTTGGCGCAGGCTCAGTTTGGTGGGCTTTTGGGAAAAGTAAAAAATAGAGTAAGCGATAAGGTAAACCAACGGGTGGATAATAAAATGGATAAAGCGATTGATAAAACACTTGATAAAGCCGAAGGAAAAGAAATAGCTGCACAACCAGAGGCTGCAAGCCCTGCGTCAGCTGGCGATGAAAAATCTACCATAAAAAGTATTTCCAAATATGATTTTGTGCCGGGAGAAAAAGTTTTATTCGCGGAAGATTTTGCACAGGAAGCTACTGGTGAATTGCCCGTTAACTGGAACACCAGCGGCAGCGGCGAAGTCGTGAGCCTCGAAAAATTTTCCGGCAAATGGCTGCAGGTGCACAATCCATTTATTTACCTTACCAGCAATACCAAAGAACTCACGGAAAATTACACCGCTGAGTTTGATTTGATTCTGCAGTTAAAAAATAATGGCTGGATGTATCCTACTTTCTCCAGCGGCTTTTTTGCTACCAACGGGGAGCCGGGCACGGACAATGTTTTTCTTAAAGACTATAATAAATACGAGACGGTAGTGGCTACCATATCACCTGCTGAATACAAGAGCAGCAGGGTAAGTCTTGAATCATTTACAGATGCCAAAAAATATTTTAAAAGCGAAGATAAAATCTACAGCGACCTGGAAAATTATTATGGCAAACCGGTTCACGTTGCAATACAGGTACAGAAACAACGCTTCCGGATGTGGATCAATGAAACGAAAGTTTTTGATGTTCCCAAAGGGCTTGATACAGCCTATAAAATGAACCAGTTATTTTTTAAAGTCGGGGCTACCAATTACAAAGAAGACCAGTATGCCATTTACATCGGCAATATCAAAGCAGCTACCGGCTTACCGGACACAAGACATAAATTAATAGAAGAAGGTACATTCTCCACCACAGGCATTTTGTTTGACCTTAATTCGGCGGTGATACAACCCACCTCGTTTGGCATTGTAAAGGAGATTGCCGATGTATTAAAAGAAAATCCTTCCCTTAAAATTAAAGTGGTTGGCCACACGAGCAGTGATGGCGACGACAAGGCCAATATGGAGCTGAGTAAAAAACGAGCAGCAGCTGTAAAAGACATGCTGGTAAACGATTTTAAGCTGAACGATGCCGTTATTGAAACAGATGGCAAAGGCGAAACCCAGCCAGTTGCCGACAATAAAACCAAAGAAGGAAAAGTCCAGAACCGCCGGGTAGAATTTATAAGACTATAATCAATCAATATTAAAAATTAAACAACATGAAACAGTTTTTTTTACTGCTTGCCCTTATCGCCGGCCTGTCAAACGCCGCCCCAGCACAGGAAATAAAAATGGACCCACCGTCCCAATTTATGCAGATCACTACGATTGAATCTGTACTGTCAGGCGGGCTGGGCAGATCAAGAATGCTCATCACCAACCCTGATGGATCGCAGAAGGAAACCGACATGGAAAATTTATTCAGCCTGGTGGGCATCAATTTTAAAAACATTAAGAAGAATGAAGACGAAGTAGTAAAAACGTTGAAAGAATACACTAATAGCGGCTGGAAAATAGCCCATGTAACTTCTTTAACGCTTAGCCAGAACGATACCGGCGCCGGAGGCATTTTTATGACCCGTTACCTGTTATCCAAACCAGAAGAGAAAAAATAATTACACATATTCAAAACAAAAAAAATGAACCAGAAAAAAACAATTTTAGTAACCGGCGCTACCGGTGCCCAGGGTGGCAGTGTAGCAAAAGCATTGCTCGCAGAAAACAATTTCACCGTTCGCGTATTTACCAGGAACGCTCAATCTGAAAAAGCATTGGAACTGCAACAGGCGGGCGCAGAAGTGGTAACCGGCGATTTGGATGATATTGACAGCATCAAAAATGCAATGCACAATTGCTATGGCGTTTTTGGTGTAACTAATTTCTGGGAGCATTTTGAGAAAGAATACCAGCAAGGTAAAAACTTAATTGAGGCTGTAAAACAAATGAACGTTGAGCATTTTGTTTTGCATACGTTGCCTGACTACAATAAATTAAGCAACGGGCAATATCCTACCCCGCACTGCGATATAAAAGCGGCGCTGCAAGCGTATACCAACACGCAAAATATTCCGGCCACTTTTATGCAGGTAGCATTTTATTATGAGAATTTCTTCACCTTTTTCCCATTGCAAAAATCAGCTGACGGAGGTTACTCATTTGGCTTCCCACAGGGCGATACCAAACTGGCTATGGTAAGCATTGAAGACCTGGGCCCTGTAGTGGCGGCCGTTTTCAATCACCCGGCTGAATACATTGGCAGAACCGTAGGTGTGGTGGGAGCAGATGACACCTGCTACGAATATGCAGCCACACTGAGCCGCGTACTGGAGAAAAAAGTGAACTATCATTACATCCCAAGAGATGAATATGCCGCCCTGGGCTTTGCCGGTGCAGAAGAGCTTGCGAATATGTTTGAAGTACAACGTTTATACATACCGCAAAGGCAAATCGACCTGATTGAAAGTTATGGTTTAAACCCTGCCATGCAGCCCTTCGAACGCTGGCTGAGTAAAAATAAAAGCAGGTTTACAGCAATGATGCAAACAGAAGAAGCTATAACAGCGTAAACGAAAAACCAATACACAAATCCTGTACATGGTTTTGATGCCGGCAAGTGCCGGCATTTTTTATGCTCACTATATTCAACAATTCATGCAGCCTTTATAGCATCTCATGCAGACCTGCATTGCGTTGGCGGCCTTTCAAAAATATCTTGCACCCTGTATTCAAAATACAAAAGCAATAAAGTTATATATGAGAAATAATCTTCCGCATACCGTCTTATTTGTGATCGCTGTGACTCTGATAATTATGGCTGCAGGCCGCGACAGGACATACAAAAATTACAATTCAAATGCAGTAAAAAAAGAGGCGACGGCAGATGCAGGCAGCTATTTCGATTTGAGACACTTTCTAATACCTCTATCCCGCTTTTATTAAACATCGTAAAATAAAATTCCATCATAAACTAAAAAACAAGCTACCATGCGTAACACAATTTTAATTTTTATTTCCGCTTCAATCATTGTCGCGGGTGCCATTATCAGCTGCACCAATTCCAACTCTGCAGGCCTACCTGAAAAAGCCGCTGTCGATACCGCCAAAAGAATTGCCCGCGGCGAATATCTGGTCAACGTTGCCGGCTGTGATGATTGCCATTCACCAAAAAGGATGGGCGCTCACGGCCCTGAAATTATTCCTGAACTGAGATTTTCCGGTTATCCATCCACCCGCCCGATTCAACGACCAGACGGTAATGTAATTAAGCAGGGATGGGCGTTGATGGGGCCGGATCTTACCAGTGCAGCCGGACCATGGGGTGTGTCTTTTACTGCTAACATCTCTAGCGACCAGACAGGAATCGGCGCATGGAAAGAAGAGCAGTTCATTACCGCTTTGCGAAAAGGAAAATACAAAGGACTGGAAAGCAGCCGCGACTTGTTACCGCCAATGCCTTGGTATTACTACAGAAACATGACCGACGAAGATTTAAAGTCTGTATTTGCATTTTTGAAATCAACCAGGCCGGTAAAAAACATTGTACCAGCACCCATGCAAATTGCTGAGATCAAATGATCATCCGGACAACAAAATAAAGTGCTTGCCAATCCAGGTGAAAAGTGCCGGGGGCGATTTCCTGTTGATACCAAAATGAAATCCTACTGCTGAAATTCAATGGCGGAGTTCAGCAGTAGGATATTAAACATCAATCCAATCTAAAACCATTACTTCAGCCTTGCAAAATTGACCGGAGACGTGGATAGAACAACCACGACCGAATAGTCTCAGCATGAATTGCGTAAACGCCGGTATCAGGTGTCATTTCTGTTGCACCAACCGGTTTGCTTTATTACATAGGTTTATTACATTTGATTATTAAAAAAATCAAACTCTTTTGGTAAAGTTATTTTTGGTAATCAGCATTTTTCTGTTTGCATCATTTGCCATTGCGCAAGCACCGAAGCAGTATTCATTTACGCATTATACCACCAACTCAGGACTTTTATCCAACCAGGTAAATACGGTGTTGCAGGATGAGGAAGGTTATATCTGGACAGGCACCACAGACGGCCTGCAACGGTTTGATGGCACCCGGTATAAATCTTTCCGGCATATTGAAAATGATACTACCAGCCTTCCGTCTAACCCCGTATGGCAAATATTGATTGATAAAAAGAAAAATTTATGGTTATTAATGTCTGATGGCAATGTGGGCATCTTTGACAGAAAGAAATTTACATTCAGAAACGTACCAACACATTTCAAAAAAGCCATTACTCCAAATACTTCATTGAAACGGTTGATAACTGACGAGTATGGCCACCTTTTTTATCTCCTGAGCGGCAGTGAGGTAATTACCCTTAATGAAACCAATACTGAGTTTTCTTACATACATAACTTTTTTAAGCAGCAACAAAACTGGGATATCATTGACTTTATCCAGCAAGCCGGCACCCAAAAATACTGGCTCAGCGTAGCCAAAACTGGCCTGGCACTTTATGATCAAAAAAATGACCAGTTAAGTTATCCGGGTGCAAACAAAGCAAATGATGCTTTGATTGACCAGTATGCGGGTGGCTCTTACAACCATCTTTTTTTTGACGATCGCAATCGTTTATGGTTCATTACATGGAATACAGTACCGTTTATTCAATGCTACGATCTTGCAAAGCATCAACCCTTTTTAAAAGACATAACCCTTGGTGGATCTTTAAAAACCTATCACGAGATCAAGGGATTTTTTCAGCAACGAGATGGCACTATTTGGGTGAATGGTTTGCTGGTTCTCGCAAATTTTCTGGAGGCAGAAAAGCAATTTCAACTGGTATACAATGGTTATGTCAATGAACAAAGCATCGCTTACGAAATGGTGCATTGCTTATTTGAAGACCGGGAAAAAAATATCTGGGCAGGCACAGATAACAATGGTTTATACCGTTTCAATCCTGCTACCGAATTTTTCACCTGCATAAAACATTTCAGCAATCCAACTGCATCCGCCGGCAAAGGAAGTCTGCTCTCTTTTATAGCAACCAGGTGGGGAACCATACTTGCCGGTACCTGGGGTGACGGATTGTATGAATACGATTCCAACTTCAATCCGGTGCCGCTTACTATCAGGGGCCTTGGCATCGCCAATCCGTTTATATGGAGCATGTGCGCTTCGGCAGACAGCAACAGCATCTGGATGTCTGCACAACCAGGCATTTATTTAATAGACCAGGCAAAGCGGTCTTTTAAATATTTCAATCCTCCCCTTTTACAAAACCAAACCATTCGCCAGGTAGCGGAAGATAAAAGTCGCAACCTGTGGTTGGGAACTTATCAGTTGGGTGTATTTAAGTGGACTCCAGCAAAAGGCAAGCAAAATTTTGACGCCGGTATCGAAGCCATTGATGCCGTACCTCCTGTTCAGATAAATAAGATCACAGTTGATTCAAAAGGCTATATATGGGTAGGAACGCCCGAAAACGGCGTGTATGTTTTAGATCCCGCTACCAATAAAATTACAATGCGCTTCAGTGATACATCGGCGATGGAAAAAAGGCTGCCCGAACGGGGCATCTCTTCTATCCTCGATTACAACGATAGTACTGTCATTATAACGACAGCTACCCGTGTGGTGGTTTATAACAGAGTAACGCAAAGCCTGTCCGTTGTAGGAC
The DNA here is from genome assembly GCF_028288465.1 of Ferruginibacter sp. Taxonomy (GTDB): domain Bacteria; phylum Bacteroidota; class Bacteroidia; order Chitinophagales; family Chitinophagaceae; genus Ferruginibacter. Next base: position 57,864 of record NZ_JAQBNR010000046.1, read on the forward strand.
AGCCGGGAATGATATCCGGATTTATTACTGCGGTAGAGAAAGATAAAGACGGCTACCTGTGGCTTACGAGTACCAGTGGCCTGTACCGAATCCAGATTCGAAAACAGATTTTTGTAAAATTTACCCGCCGGGATGGCCTGGATAATGAGCATTTTATACAATCTGCTTCTGCCGTACTTCCCGGCGGCCGCCTGCTGTTTGGAACTACCAATGATATGGTGCTCTTTGATCCGGCTAAAATTCATGTAGCCCCGGCTACCCCGGATGTACTGATAACCGATTTCAAAATAATGGGCAGTTCTGTTTCTGTTGATTCGCTGAACAATTTAAAAGCCCTGGAATTGAGCTACCAGGAAAATTCGTTGGCCATTGAATTTTCGCCGCTTATTTACAACAGTCCCTATCTTATAAAATATAAAATGGACGGGCTGGATAAAGACTGGAAAATAGCCGATAAAAATAATGAAGCCATCTACAGCTTTTTACCGCCGGGCAGCTACACCTTCCTGTTAAAAACAGTGAATGAAGAAGGAAAAGAATCAGCAACAGCTACCCAGCTTAAAATAATAATCGTTCCTCCTTTTTGGAAAACCTGGTGGTTTTACAGCCTGGTAGTTTTATTTATTGTGGCATTGCTATTCTGGCTGGATAAAGAAAGGATGAAACGAAAAGAAGCCATTCAAAAAATGCGGGCTGATATTGCAGACAATCTGTACCAGGATGTAAATACAGCGCTCAGCAATATTAATATTTTAAGCGAAATGGCAAAACTGAAAGCAGATAAAGACCCTGAAAAATCAAAGGAATTTATTCAGCAGATTAACGGTAAAAGTCAGCAGATGATGGTGGCCATGGATGATATGCTGTGGGGTATCAGCCCGGAAAATGACAGCATGCAAAAAACCATTGAACGCATTAAAGAGCATGTTGATTCGCTGCGCAACCGGTATGACTCGGAGATTAATTTACTGATTGATAAAAAAGTGGAAGCCCTGGAACTGGATATGAAATTACGTCAGCACATTTGCTGGTTTATTAAAAGCGGCAGCACCAATATAGTCCGTACCGGTGCTACAGAATGCAATCTGCACATCGGGGTTGAGAAAAACAACCTGGTCTACACGATTGAATTCAACAGTACACAGTCGGATATGCAACTGCTGAATAATATTTTACAACGGCAGGAGCTTGCCGCCAAGCTGGAAGAAGTTAAAGGTGTACTACAAACAAAATTGAGTCCCACGAAGTCATTGATTGTGCTGACTGTACCGCTGCGGTAAGCCTATTACGGCCGGCACCGAAGGTCAGACCGTATGAATTAAAATAGGTATGTAAACAAGATCAAATAACTACAGAACATCAATTAAGTTGAGGAAGCTTGCCCGTTCAAAAGACTTTTCCTTATGGTCGGTACCGAAGGTCAGACCGTAAGGATCCGTCGATGTTATAGATTGGAACATGACTTTACCTTCCCGCCAATAACGGTCTGACCTGCGGTGCCGACCATTATTGGCTATGAAAACCAAAACAAACGCCGTATATTAAAGCAATGAAAATAATTGCAGATGATATATACCACATCTACAACCAGGGTAACAACCAGGAGACCATATTTTATACAGATGAAGACTATATCCAATTTTTAACAATTTTCAGGAGAGTGGTTCAGCCACATTGCAGCGTGCTAGCCTATTGCTTAATGCCAAATCACTTTCATTTTTTGCTTTACACAACAGATGATTCAGCCAAAGTAAAACGAATTGGCAATATCGATTCCTGTGAATTGTCAAACGGCTTTCGCCTGCTACAAAGCAGCTACGCACAATACGTCAATAAAAAATACAATAGAAGCGGTTCACTTTTCAGACAAAAAGCAAAAGCAAAATCAACATCCGAAGGCACGGGTGAATATCATGCCATTGCCTTTCATTACATCCACCAGAATCCTGTAAAGGCTGGGCTCGTTAAACGACTGGAGGATTGGCCTTATTCCTCGTTTATCGATTATGCAGGTATTAGAAAAGGAAGCTTATGCAATCAACTGCTGGCAGAAGAAAGAATTGGTTTTAATAAAAATAATTTTATCCGCCAATCATATGATGAAATAGATCCGGAGCTGGTGCAGCATATTTATGATAAAAGAGATTGGAATATCTTATCGCATCCGGTCGGCACCGAAGGTCAGACCGGTTGCGATGGAACGGAACCTACTGTGTGATAAGACAGCTTGTAAAACTAACTCCCAACCGGCAACCCCGGTCTGACCTTCGGTACCGACCGGCGTTGTCTACTTCCCCATCCACTTTTTAAACTCGGTCACTTTCTCCCGGCTTACCAGTGCTTCTTTATCGACGGCGGGTTTCAATCCAAGAATTAAACGGTTACCAAAATAGTCGTCAATTTTATCAATGCTATTGATGGATACATAAAAAGAGCGGCTGATGCGGAAGTATTTTTCAGCGTCAAGCATATCTTCCAGTTCATCCATTGTATAGTCGACCACAAACTTTTTGTTATCGTTTGTTTTGAAAAAATTCAGGCGCCCATCGCTGTAGAAATAGGCAATTTCATCAATTTCTACCGATACCAGCTTTTGACCGTACTTTACCAAAAACCGCTTGCGGTATTCTTTGGGTTGCAATTTTTGCTGCAGCTCTTTTACAATACTGTCGATATTGATATCGGACGTACCCTTAATTTTTTTAAATTTATTCAGCGCTGCTTCCAGCTCTTCTTTCTGAATGGGCTTTAATAAATAATCCACGCTGTTGACCTTGAACGCTTTCAATGCATATTCATCATAGGAAGTGGTAAATATCACCGGGCTTTTTACATCGGTTAAATTAAAAACCTCGAAGCTTTGGCCGTCGGCCAGTTCGATATCCATCAAAATCAAATCAGGCTGCGGATTGGTCGTTAACCAGTCCACCGTATTTTTAATACTGTCTGTTACTCCCACTACGTTCGCACCTGCATCTAGTGCGGCCAGTGTTTTTTGTAATTTTTTTACAGCCAGGTCTTCGTCTTCTACAATTAATATTTTCATAATAAAAAAGTTAATGGTTTGAAATCATTTTTTTGTATTTATTATTTTTTGGCTGGTAGCGTTGTTCCATAGCAGGGGCATCACGACCGTAAAATTTCTTTCATTTTCTATAATCTGAAAACCGGGCAAATGCAGCAGATCGTATTTCACTTTTATATTTTCCAGCCCTATTTTGTTGCCGGGTGCTTTTACGGTACGGTGCTGCAGGTTATTATTCACTACCAGGCGGTTGCCTTCTGTTGTAAATATTTCAATGGACAGTGGCTGCGCTTTTGAAATAGAATTGTGTTTGACTGCGTTTTCTACCAGCAGTTGCAGGCTCAGGGAAGGCAACAGGTAAGGATAGTATTTTTTATCTGCTTCCATGTGCAGGCTGATGGCATCTCCATGCCTTGTTTTTAGTAATTTAAAATAACTCTCTATGAATTTCATCTCATTGGCCAGCGTACTCATTCCATCTTCGTTATTTCGGATCAGGTAACGGTAAACCTTGCTGAGCTCATCTAAAAAAGTTTCTGCCTTATCCTTATCTTCTGAAATTAAAGAAGACAAGGTATTAAAACAATTAAATAAAAAGTGCGGGTTTACTTTTTGTTTAAGCCCATCAAACTCCTGCTGTAACTGCAATTGCTCCAGTGTAGCTTTTTCCGCAATGCTTTCCTTATACTTATCAATTATAAAAATTACTTCAAATAAAGTTTCAAAAATTAAATTGGTGCTCAGGCCAACCAGGTAGCCATACCTGATATCGTCTTCCCGGATGGTATAACCCAGTATGTGAAACGCCTGGAACACATAAAAAATCAGCAACACAGATGGCGTCATCACCAACAGATTTACCAGTAACTTGTAAAAAATTCTTTTACCAGTTAGCTCCAGGGAAGGAAATTTTTGTTGCAGCCAGTGAATGTATTGTATGTGCCCCATAAAAGAGATATATCCAATAGCATGGATCAGCGGCACTGTGACTGCCCACACTTTCCAGTCTGTCCAGATTCTTTCGTCGTACAAAATCCACGTAAAGGCAAAAGAAATAAAGACCATGGAAAACCAATAGGCCTGCCATTTTACTTTAGATGGTTTTGCTATTTTCATAACAGTACGGCTTTATCATCAAACAATGGCAATAACAGTATTCGTTTATTATCCTGCTCCTGTATGGTTACATTCCCGGCATTCAGCATCTGGTATTTGTTGATTAAATTGTCGAGCCCGTCGTCGATATCATAGTTTTGAAGCACTATCTTTTCGTGTATGCTATTAACGATGGCTAAACTATCTCCACCGTCAGCTGAGATGGTGATAGATAACGGATCGCTTTTGCTGAGCGCATTGGTATAAATGATATTTTCCAAAATCACCTGCATGCTCAATGGTGGCAATTTCTTGTGCACCGACTGCTTGTTAATATCAATACTGTATTGTATGGCGACACCAAAACGTTCTTTAGCCAGGTATAAATAGGACGCAGCAAATTTCATTTCCATTTCCAGCGATACCAGCAACTCTTCGTCACTGCGCAACAGGTAACGGTGCACCTTCGTCATCTCATCCAAAAATTGTTCTGCCTTTTCTGTATCCTCCTGTATTAATCCCGACAGTGTGTTAAAACAGTTGAATAAAAAATGTGGATTGATCTGCCCTTTCAAGCCCAATACCCTGCTGCGCTGGTACACATTTTTTAGTTGCTCGGTTTCTGTAATCGATGCCTTCCAGGCTTCCCAGTTGGCAACGCCTTCGTTTATAAAAGTGATGATGGTACTCATGATGCAGGCGTACAATATAGACCAGCCCAGCATGCCCGGTCTTGGATTACAAGCCAGCGGCTGCAACCAGTTGTACAGGTAAAAAAGCACTGACACAGCTATACAGTTCAGCAGGTAAAATACCGGCAGCATAGCGGCGATGCGTTTAAACATTTCGCCTGCCGATGGAAACCGCCTTTGAATAAACGTGGCCACTATACCAAAGAAGAAATAGATGGCAAACATAAACAGGCCGGTATATAAAAAGCTTTGGGCAACCAATTTTAAAGAATGATACACACAACTGCCAAACACCAATAAATTAAGAAAGATGATGTAGGGTATCATCACCCAGATAAAAACCAGTGGCTCTTTATTACTGTACCGTTTTAATGCCATGATGTAATTTAAAAAATATACGCAATAATTGTTTTCAGCAATACACCAAATGTGAAATTGATGTATGAATTGAGGAAAAGGCTGTATGAATTGTAAACGTACAGTCATAGTAGTATACTATCATTTTCGGCTGCAGAAAATAGTCCGGCGACAGAACAAGCAGTCCATCATCTGAATTTGCCAATCCACGCAGGCTGCCATTTAAAATGATTTTACTCCATTTTATTATTGCACTTCAATCAAAATAAACAAACATTCAAAACTATTTTTTATGCAACAACAAACTGGTACGCAACGTATCAACGCAAAAATTTTATTTATCACCATGCCCGCCGACGGGCATTTCAATCCGCTGACGGGATTGGCAAAACACCTGCAAAGCCTTGGCTGTGATGTTAGGTGGTACACCCAGGATTTGTATAAGGAGAAACTTGCAAAATTGCAAATTCAGCACTATCCCTGTGTACATGCACCACAGCTGAACCAACTGAATTTTGAGCAATTTTTTACTGACCGGGTGAAGCACAATAGCCAGCTGGCAAAATTTAAATTTGACCTTGAGCATTGCTTTATAAGACCCGTACCGGCAATTTTAAAGGACATCGAAGACATTCACACCACTTTTCATTTTGACCTGGTGGTGGCGGATATTATGTCGTTTTGTATTCCGTTGATAAAAGCGCAATTCAATGTACCGGTGATTGCGGCTGGTATTATCCCGCTGATGGAGACCTCTGCTAACCTTCCGCCTGCCGGCATGGGATTGGTTCCGGCTGATACGGTAGCAGGAAGAATCAAACACCGGGTATTGCATAGCATTACCAATGCCCTGGTATTTAAAAAAGTGAATGCCATTTTCAGGGAAATCATTGCAGGCTACGGTGTAGAAGCTCCGGAAGGAAATATTTTTGATATCCTGTATCGTTCTGCCGATGTGGTGCTGCAAAGCGGCACGCCTGGCTTTGAGTACAACCGTAGCGATATGAGTTCGAATATACAGTTTACCGGCCCTTTGCTGCCGTACAGTTCCGGCGCCAAAGCTGCCTGGTTTGATGAACGCATCGCCGTATACAACAAAATAATTTTGGTAACGCAGGGCACGGTTGAAAAGAACATCAATAAAATTCTGATACCTACCCTGGAAGCCTTCAAAAACTCGGATACATTGGTGATAGCAACAACCGGCGGTGCACATACGGCTGCCCTTAAAAGAATGTATGCTTGTCAAAATATCATAATAGAAGATTTTATTCCTTTTGCAGATGTGATGCCTTTTGCAAATGCCTATGTTACCAATGGCGGCTACGGTGGTACGCTGTTATCTGTTCAGCATCATCTGCCGCTGGTTGTTGCGGGTGTGCATGAAGACAAAAATGAAATCTGTGCCCGGGTAGGTTTCTTTAAACTGGGTATCAATTTAAAAACAGAAACACCTTCGCCCATGCAAATAAAAAAAGCGGTGGAAAAGGTTATGAACGATACATTATACCCTCAAAATGTAAAACGACTGGCCAATGAATTTGCCTGTTACAATGCCAATACTATTTTTGAGGATACTGTAAAAAAGTTGTTGCAAACAAATAAAACAAATTATCGTAAAACATATCAACAGCAAGCTGCTACGTTATAAATACAATTATAACAATTCATCCAAACATTCGCACAATTCATTCAGCACGCTATTTTAAAAGAGGCTTTTCAATAACATCTTTGTGCTGTCAATCAAAAACAATCATCAACAAAAATTTAAAAGTATGAAAAAATTATTCCTGGCAACCGCAGTGATTGCCATCGCATTTTCTTCCTGCAAAAAAGAAGACAACAACAGCAACAGTAAAGGTGGCATTTTTAAAGGCCCCGAAACCGAAATGTACCATGGCAAAGCCTGGACATGGATTCAGCTGGACAACCAAGGCAATCCTGAAAGAGTCGCCATCGCTATCAACGATGCTGCATTGAGCAGCGTTACACCAGGCAGCGGCAGCACAGGTTCGGGTCACACACACGAAAACAACGAAGTGCTTGCATTTCATCCTAAAGCCGCAGTCACACCGTTTCAGCATGCCTGGCTAAACTGGAACCCGAACGGACATCCTCCTGCTGGTATCTATGACAAACCACATTTTGACTTACATTTTTACATGGTGCCATCCACAGAAAGAGAAGCCTATGTTGACCCGGTTAAATTGAATGCAGATCCGGCCGCGACCTATTTACCTGCCAATTATATGGGTGGCGATCCCGTACCTACCATGGGCAAACACTGGGTAGATATCACTTCACCGGAATTAAACCCAACCAACCCGCAACCATTTACCCAGACATTTATTTATGGTTCGTACGACAGCAAAGTTGTTTTTTATGAGCCCATGATTACACTGGACTTTTTAAAAACCACCAGCAATTTTGTAAGGGATATTCCACAACCGGCGCAGTTTCAAAAAAGCGGTTACTACCCAACAAAAATGCGCATTACAAAACAGGATGGTGTAACTAATATTATTCTTGAAGGCATGGTGTACAGGGGGCAATCATAAGGAGTCAGTGGTGAGCGCTGAGTGGTGAGTAGTCAATAGTCAATGGTGAATACAGAATAGTTGGCTTTTGCGTTGAAACAAAAAATACCGCTATAGCTGGCATCTATCACTTTAATTGACAAGCGATCACCGTTATCGAGAATTGCTATTGACTATCGTCGATCGACCATTGACCACTCACAACTCACAACTCACAACTCACCATTGACTATTCACCATTGACCATTCACCACAATTAAAATTTATTTTATGCAACGCTATAATGTTTTTTACCAGGTACACAAGGGCTTAAGGGAATTGCTTTACACAACCGGCAGCCTTTTACAACAAACCGACTTTGACAACGCAGAAGAACGCGAAAGCGCTTTGCAACAAGTGCGTTTAACGGCGGATTTATTTGACAAACATGCCTACACCGAAGATAATTTTGTATTGCCCGACATCGCATCCCACGACGCTTCGGTAAGCGATTTGTTTGCAGCGGAACATGTGCAGGATCATGCACTGGGCGCACGTTTGCGGGCATTGCTTGCAAAACTTGAGTTGTCTGCTTTGGGCACAGACAGTCTGCAGACGGGCTGCGAATTGCGAACTGCCTTTACTGATTTTTTGGTATTTAATTTAAACCATATGGCCAAAGAGGAGGTAGTGCTTAATAAGTTGCTTTGGCAACATTACACCGATGAACAACTACATGGACTGACCCGAAAAATTCTGGCTCATATTGCTCCCGCAGATCTTCAAATTTTCAGCAGCTGGATGATGCGTGGACTGAGCAACAACGAAGTGATCGGCTGGTTGAAAGAAATAAAAAATAATGCACCGGAAGTTGCATTTACAGCCATGTTGAACCTGGCAGAAAAAGAGTTGCCTGCTACCCGCTGGCACCTGGTACAGGATTGCATTACAGAGGGGGCAATGATTGCCTGACAAAAATTAAATCTTTTAAATTATAAACGATGAAACAAACATTCAACAACGCAGTGCGGCATTGTATGATTGCCTTTGCAGTAACAGGCAGCCTGGCTTTATTTTCATTTACAATTGTGAAAATGAACGGTGAATTTTTAAAGCAGCTGGGCATCAGCAAAACTGAGGCGGACCAAAAAATAACAGGCAGTATATTAGGTGGCTACCTGAACCAGTATGGCATCCGTAATGCTAAAAATATCGCGGTAGGCAACCGGGCTGCCGTTACAAAAGACTTGCTGTTGTACACAAAGCAGTTTGTTAATTCCACGACGTTTATAAAAGAATACAACACGATGAGAGAAAATGAAAAGCCTAAACCCTATTTGATTGAAACACCGGAAGCCATGCGCAGCAACCAGATCAACATGCTGAAGAAAAGCGTTAGCGAAACGGAAGCCAACATTAAAACTGCGGATGCTTCCATTAAAAAAATATTCGAAGATGTATTGGTCTCCACCAAACAACAACTGAAGGAAGCGGAAGATCCCAACAATAAAACTTTCGTCAATTACAAAAAGAACTATCCTGACATGTTGAAATCTGCAGAGACTTCCAATAAGCAACGCCTGCAGGAATGGGAAGCTAAGTATCCGGCCAACCAACTGCTGTTTGTTAAAAAAAGATTACAGGATTTTTTAACAAACACGGCAGACATTGACTTTGACGCCGCATTAATTACAAAAAACAACAAGCGTTATTTTGTAAATCCACTGTATGAAAAGCAAAAAGGTAGTTACTGGAAAATGGCTTTCCGAGCCGGTAAGGAAGTAGTTTTGCCTGCAAGGGAATTTGTACAGCAATGGCTGGACGAAATAAAATAACAACATTAAAAATCAGCAATAACCAATTTTAAAAATTACAGGCCGGATAATTCCGGTCTGTTTTATTTGGGCCCGTTAGTCCGTGAGAGTGTTTACCGAAAAAAATTTTGCAGGATGGATTATTAAAGTAAAATTGTACGATTATTACTTACGCTTAACCAACCGCCTGCAAATGAAAAGAAGTTCCTACGCCGTTTTTTTGGTGATGCTGACGTTTTTCGTCATCTCTTTTTTAACCAATGTTATAGGCCCGCTGATACCCGATATGATTACAGGATTTAGCCTGAGCCTTACTTTGGTGGCTTTACTGCCTTTTGCATTTTTTATTGCTTATGGTGTAATGTCTATACCATCCGGCATGCTGATAGAAAAATACAACGAAAAGAAAATGATGATCGTTGCCTTTGTGATTGCGCTATTGGGATCACTGATACTGGCATTGTTTCCTAATTATTTATCGGCAGTATTTTCATTATTTGTAATCGGGTGCGGCATGGCGATGCTGCAGGTTGTTATCAATCCCTTATTGCGCACGGCAGGGGGCGAAGAGCATTACGCCTTCTATTCCGTGTTAGCGCAATTGATATTCGGACTGGCATCTTTTCTGAGTCCCCTGGCATATTCCGGTATGGTGTCAGGTTTAAAACAACACAGCGACAGTGGCTTTTTTGCTTTGTTCAATAAACTGGTTCCTGCAAATCTTCCCTGGATTTCATTGTACTTTCTTTTTGTTGTGATATGCCTGGCAATGGTACTGGTGATTGCAGTTTCCAAATTTCCAAAGGTTGAATTGACCAATGACGAAAAGGCCGGCCAGTGGGCAACACATGTACAATTATTCAAGACAAAAAAAGTAGTGTTATTTTTTATTGGCATGATCTGCTATGTAGGTACAGAGCAGGGTGTAGCCAACTGGATATCGCAGTTCCTATTTACTTATCATGGACTGGACCCGCAAAAAACAGGGGCCGATACAGTGGCTTATTTTTGGGGATTAATGACCGCCGGCGGTGTGCTGGGTTTATTGTTATTAAAATTATTAGACAGCAGGATTGTACTGATTTCATTCACCATATTAGCAATCCTTAGCCTGAGTGCTGCCTTGTTTGGTTCGGCAAAAATAGCCCTGGCAGCTTTTCCGATGGTAGGCTTTTTTGCATCCGTGATGTACCCGATCATATTTTCCCTGGCATTGAATTCGGTGGCAGAACACCATGGTTCCTTCTCAGGCATTCTTGTAACGGGTATTATTGGCGGCGCTATCATTCCCCTTGTGGTGGGCTGGCTGGGCGATCAGCTGGGGCTGAGGGCCGGCATGTGTTTTTTATATCTCACTATGGGGTATATCCTGAGCATCGGCTTTTGGGCGAAGCCTATTATTACGAATAAGACGATTAAACTTTTTAAGAAAGACAGTCAATAGTCCATTGTCAATAGTGAGTGGTCAATGGTGAATAGTGGAGTCTGGCATGTCAGAAGTAAAACAATTCGTGTAATTCGTGTAAAAAAATTCGTGTTATCTCTTACAATTAAAAACTATGAACGACAAAAAAATTATAGGGGTTGATTTTGGCGCTACCAGTATCAAGGCTGGCCTGGTGCATGGCGATCAGCTGTCTGCTATTCATTCAAAACACATTAACAATGCCGGCACGGAAGCCGAAGTGTTGCAGGATTTATTTTTTGTGATTGATCAGTTGATAGATAAAGAAGTAGTATCAATTGGTGTAGGCGTGCCGAGCGTGGTGGATACCGAAGAAGGCATTGTGTATGATGTGATCAACATCCCTTCCTGGAAAGAAGTGCCCTTAAAAAAGATACTGGAAGAACGCTACCACATCCCTGCATTTATCAACAACGATGCAAACTGTTTTGCATTGGGCGAACATTATTTTGGCAAAGGCATTGGTAAAAAAGATATGATTGGTCTTACGATAGGAACCGGACTGGGTGCAGGTATCATCATCAACAACCGTTTATTTGCAGGCGCCAATTGCGGTGCAGGTGAATTTGGTATGGTGCAATATTTAGATCACGTGTACGAGTATTATGCCTGCGGACAGTTCTTCAACAACGTGTACCATACCGATGGACCGCTGGTTTTTGAAAAAGCCAAAGCCGGCGATCCGCAGGCGCAGCAATGGTATGCAGAGATGGGCACACACCTGGGCAACGCCATCAAAACCATCATGTACACCTATGATATTTCGTTGATTATTTTTGGTGGTTCCGTACGACTGGCTTATCCGTATTTCCAGGAGACTATGTGGAAGCAAATTAAGACTTTCGCCTTCACAAAATCTGCCGAACGATTAAGGATTGAAATATCCGACATGGAAAACCCCGCTATTTTTGGAGCAGCGGGGCTGTATTATGATAATGTGCAGTAATCTGCTGTCTATTCAAAAGAACGTATAACTCATAACTAAATCTTCAACTCTCCCCACCCCTTCCGATATTCTCTTTTAATAAATTGATTGGCTGCTTCAAAATTGGTGACTTTCATATTGGCACCATCCCATTTAAAATCCAGGTAACGACCATTGAATTTGTAGCCTTCCATATTGCCATAAACAGGATCATTGCGGGTAATTTTTTCCTGCAGGTTAAAACTTCTCAGTAACAGGTTGCCGAGCAACACTGTTTCTGTCAACGGGCCGGCGTACCCTTCAAAAGGCGAGTCCACTTCCATTTTACCATAGCCTGCAATACAGGCATCTACCCATTGCCACCAATGCCCGTCCATGCCACCTTGTACTCTTGGATATTTTTCCGGGACATGTACGTCTTTGTTTAAAGAAAGCGGCAACAATCTTGGATGACTTCCACCCCAGCCGCAGGATACTTTTCCTTTGCTGCCGATAAATAAGGTGCAACCTTCAAAATCATTTTCGCCGGGAAAGTCGCCCATCACTTCATTCATATTTACACCAGGTTCCAGTTCATCCAGCCGTTCGGGTGTTATGCCGCCATCCATCCAGTATAAATCCAGCGGCTTGCCATTTTGCTGTTTAAATTTAAATTTGATAGAGCTGGATACCGGGCCGCTTTCAGGGTAAATACCTTCTTTAAAAATACCATTGTAGACCGTACTGGCACTGCCCGAAACGTCGGTGGGATAACCGAGGCCAAGCAACTTAAATGGTGGCCCCATAATGTGACAACCCATGTCACCCAATGCACCGGTACCAAAAGTCCACCAGCCACGCCAGTTGAACGGCACAAGGTTATCAATGTAATCTGTTTGCGGCGCTGTGCCCAGCCATAAATCCCATTTTAATTCTTTGGGGATTGCAGGCCGTTCTTTAGGCCAGGAAATGCCTTGTGGCCATACGGGCCTGTCCGTCCAGCAATACACTTTTTCTATCTCACCAATCAGCCCGGCTTCAAACCATTCCCGCATGGTGCGCATGCCATCGCAGGAAGCGCCCTGGTCGCCCATCTGCGTCACCACTTTGTATTTTTTGGCGGCTTCGGTTATAACACGGGCTTCGTAAATATCGTGCGTTAATGGTTTTTGTAAATAGAGATGCTTGTTTAATTTCATCGCACTTAACCCAACAATCGCATGATTATGATCTGGAATGGCAACTGTTACCGCATCAAAATTTTTATTTTCTTTTTCGAACATTTCCCGCCAGTCGTGGTAAAATTTGGCCTGCGGAAATTCTTTCAACCTGGGTGCAGCTTGCCTTTCATCCACATCACATAAAAAAGATACGACTGCATTTTTTTTGGGAGCCGATGCATAGTGGTGAATATCATTCTCCGCTTCGCCGCCACAACCTACTGCAGCAATGTATAATTTATCGCTGGGCGCTGTGTATCCCTTTCCACCCAATACAAAACGCGGCACAATATAAAACCCGGCCGTAGCGATTGCAGTCTTTTTGATAAATTCTTTACGGCTGGTTGTTTTTTTTGCAGGATTATTTTTCTTTTCTTTCATGGCAAATCATTTATTTTTTTGCAAGCGGTTTAACAGCAACCTCCTTAAAATAAACTACATCATCGTCGCCATGATTTTGCAAACCAATGTAGCCTTCATTAGGTCTTCTTCCCCTGAAAGGTTCAAAATCAAACTTGCGTTCCGGTGTAGGGTCGCCTTCTTTATAGTCAGTTACTTTTTCTCCATTCACGTACACGATTGTTCTTGGGCCATTTAATGTAATTTCCATGGTATTCCACTCAGGCCCGGGTTTGCCTGGTTTAGCCAGCGGTTTGGTTAAGGAATACAACGTGCCTGTTATGTGATAGTCATCCTCATCAGATGTTTCAGGATGATTGTCAATCTGCACTTCATAGCCGTAAAAAACGGGCATCCATTCTTCTTTTGGTTCAATGGGGATGCGGATAAACACCCCGGCATTGCTGTTGAATTTTTGCATTTTGTACACCACGCGGATGGTGCAATTGCTGAGTTTGCCACCCGTCCAGTATAACAGGCCCATACCTCCGTGGCCGCGTATCAGGCCATCTTCCACCTCACTGCTGCCTTTGCCAACATGCTTCCAGCCGGTTAAATCTTTGCCATTAAAAAGCTGTTTCCAGCCCGTGCTGTCCGTCTTTTTTTGGGTGGTTTGTGCTTGTAAATTGGATAGAGCAGAAAGTAAGAACAAGCTTATAAAGAGGCAGAGCGCCTTCAGCAATTTTTTGTTTGACATAACATCGTTTGTTTAAAAATAAAGATGTTCTAAGGTAGGATAAAAAAGAGAGGCGTTGAAATTTTAAAAGGATTAACGCGGCGAAAAAGGAGCCCAGGTTTACTTTACTTATGGACCATGATCCAGCAAAACAAAAAGCGGCAGTCAGCCTCATTGGACAGTTTGTCGCCCCAATGCAATTCTTCCTGCATCGCAGCCAACCTTTTTATTCGCCCTATCATCTTACCTATGCGTATAATAAATAAACCAGCTGGCGCATGATTAAATATCTACATCAAATATTCCGGAAATATGCAATGGTGCTGGCTTCTATCTAATTAACACCGAAAATATGAGAATCCTTTTTGTAACAGATACCTGCCATCCACACATAAATGATATATATTATTTTATTTGCAAAATGGGAGCGCTGTTGCAGACAAAAGGTCACCGGGTGGCAGTAATTGCACCATCTCAAACCTACCATTACACGAAAAGCAGAATTAATAATATTGATGTATATGCTATGCCATCTCTGCCGCTGCCGCATTATCCCAACCTCCGGGTTACGATGCCGTTTTCGGTTCAGTCAAGATTAAAAAATGTCATTGGCAGTTTTAATCCGGATGTAATACATATCCAGGATCATTTTATTTTATCAAAAGCCGTAGTAAAACTAAACCGCAAACTGAACATTCCACTGATTGCAACCAACCATTTTTTACCTGCATCTGTAAGTTCTTTTATTAAAAATAAAATGATAAAAAGAGTAATAGAAAATTTTTGGTGGTCAAGGTTTTCTGATGTTTTTAATGAGGCTTTACTGGTAACCACTTATACAGAAGCTGGCGCCCGTATCATACGCCCACGGTTGGATGCAGATGTTATTCCTATTTCAGGCAGTGTTTATACAGAGCCGTTTACTTCATTTGAAAAAAAACAACGCATTAAAAATAAGTATGGCTTAGTTGATAAACCGGTGTTGTTATATGTTGGCAGACTGGATACAGGCAACCACATAGACGGAATTATTGAGGCTGTGGCGAAGGTGGCAAAGACAATTGATTTTTGTTTTGTGGTGGCGGGTAATGGCAATCAGAAAGCGGCGCTGGAAAAGCAGGTAAAAGAATTACACATCGAAGACAGGGTGATGTTTACGGGCTTTGTGCCGGAAGAGGATCTGTACAAATTGTACGGTATAAGCCGTTGCTTTATAACCGCCACCACAACTGAATTACATAGCCTGGCAATATTACAGGCAATGGCAGCAGGGCTTCCCGTGATTGCGCCGAATGCCGGTGCGGTGGATAATTTCGTGCAGGACAAAAACAATGGCTATTTATTCAACCCGGGTGATACCGACACCATTGCTGCATCTATCACCCGTATTTTTTCGAACGATTATCTTCATGTTCACATGGCTAAAAAAAGCCTGGAATACATTCGTCTCCATGACATTCGCACAACCGCTGCTTCCTTTGAGCGGGCATATAAAAGCTGCTACGTACGCAACATTATTATACGGCATCATAAGGAAGAGCTGGTATCAGGCAGTTAGAATTTAAGTAGCAAGTATTAAGTACTTGGTGTTTAGTATTAAGACTAGAGTTCTCAGTGCCGGGTGTTTATAATACTGTCTGTACTTGTCTTTGTACTTAATACTTTATACTTAATACTAAACAGCAAATATTAAGTATTCAGATTGGAGTGGCTCATGTTTGGTGTTCTGCATAGTGTTTTTTTTGTGTTTATCTTGATACTAAATACCCTATACTTAACACTATGAATCCTTTAACGTTTTGTATGTAAACTATCGTTACAATAATCCATCTATTATAACGTAACAAAATTTACATACAATGAAAAAGATCTTTACAATTTCCGCAATAATGAGTGCCCTGCTTTTAATCACTACCATGGCTGACGCCCAGTATTCGAACAGGGGCAAAAATAACCAGGGTGGTCAGAGCAATCAATATGGACAAAATCAACAGGGTGGCCAAAACAACCAGCATGGCCAGCAAAACCAGGGTGGTCAATACAATGGCGGTAACCAGGGTAATCAATATGGACAGGATAACCAGTATGGTCAGAACAACCTGCCCCGTCAGCAAGACGACCGCCGGATGAATGACCGCAATGACAGGGATCGTTCAGACAGAGGCTACCGCGGTGATGACTATGGGTATCACAGAGGAGGACGTTATGATCGTTTTGACAGGTATAACCGTGGAAGACATTACGGCTATTACGACCGGTATGATGACCATAGATATTACGACAGAAGACGTTTTTAATAAGGGATAAACCACCAAGAAAAAAACCAGGAGCGATCCTGGTTTTTGATTTTCAACACCCTTTTTTTGATCGCTTATATTTTCTGTTCAATCAGCCAGTAATGTCCGAAGGGATCTTGAAATTCCCCCTGCCGGTAACCGTAATCATAATCCTGCGCCGGAGAAATTTCTATTGCGCCTGCGGCTATTGCTTTTTGCATTACTATATCCACATCCGGCACAAAAAGGCCGATGGTGACGGTACTATCATTGTGTTGATCCGGGCTGGTTGAATTGGGCCGCCCCATGGCTTCGTGCAAATGAAATATGTTTCCATCGATTGATAACTCCGATACATGAATGCTTCCGTCATCATTTGAAAACCTCCGCACTTCAACGGCATCAAAAGCCTGTAAATAAAAATCAACATTGGTCACGCCATTTCTTATGGTAAGGTGCGGGGCAAAAAATGTGTTGTTCATTTTCTTTCTGTTTGATGATATTATTGAGGTTATTTTACTGAAAGCTAAAGTTACTGTTTGTTAAGATGATCGTTTGATATGGATATTTTTTTACAACTTATATCCCCGCCTGATTTTTTTAATTCAAATATGTTACCATTAACATTTTTATTTGTTGACATAAAATAACCGTATACTTTTTTATACTTTCTTTGCCCGTTATTGTTTTCTTTTTAAAGTTACCTCGCCCCTGGTTCTATTTACCCGTATGTAATTTTTAATGGTAAAACTTTCAAAGCCCTGCAAGCAGGGTGTAATGTTTTATATTAATTTTTACAATTATGATTTTAGCCGATTTGCCGGATGAGGAAGAAATGCGTTTGCTGGAACTCAATTCCTATGATGTATTGGGGAATGAATCAGAAGAAGATTTCAATGATCTTGCCACGCTGGCCGTACAAATTTTCAATTACCCCATTGCATTGGTAACTTTAATTGATAACAATCACCAATGGTTTAAGGGAAAAAGCGGTACCAATGAGACGGGCAATTCAAGAGACCTGAGCTTTTGTTCACACACCATTTTGCAGGATAATGTGATGGTTGTAGAAGACGCAACCAAAGACAAACGCTTTTTTGATAACCCTGTAGTAGCAGGAGATTTCAATATCCGCTTTTATGCAGGTGCTCCTATTCTGTCACCCGCAGGGTATAAACTGGGCACTGTTTGCCTGTTTGATGTTAAGCCAGGTACTTTATCCGAAGCAGACAAAAAATCGCTTATACTGCTGGCAAAACAAGCAAGCAAATTACTGGAGTTAAGAAAGAAAAACCTTGTCATCCGGCAAAGGGCGAAAGATATTATTGAGCTAAAATCAACCATCATTGGGCAGATGATGCAGGTACAGATAGATGATAAAATTTCCATGGCACATACGCTGCATGAAGATCTTGCACAACGCATCGCATCTGGATTGCTTTATTTACGTACCGCGGAGAACAGCAGTAGCAGTCGTCCGGATTTAATACACAACGCAGCTAAACAACTGGAAGAGGTACTGGCAGAGATCAAAAGCCTTACTTATTCGATCGTACCACAGGCAATCAATGTGCTGCCGGCCGATGTTTTAATAAAAGAATACATCGAAAAAGTGGCGCCTGCTTTTGACTTCAGCATCACAATTAATACAGAAAGCATTGCAGAAAATAACTATAGTAATATCGCGGTTCATGCCATCGGCATTATCGGGCAATGGCTTAAGGTGCTGGCAAAAAAAAGCATCACCAATGCGCACATAGCAGTAAATATAGAAGACCGGTTTGAAATTTTGTTTGAAGACAACGCAGCCGCAGCAGAGCCCGAAAAAAGAAAACAGGAAGTGCTGGAAAGCTCAATTTATGATAGGGTAAAATCCATGCATGGCAGCACAGAACTATTCAGCTTAAATGGCCGGCAGGTGTTGAAGATTTCATTGCCGTTGGTTGAATAATATGCCTCAGTGTATTTTTACTGATTATAGGCCACCATTTCATACTCAATCAATAGCCGGAATTAAACTGGCAGTACATAATTAAGAGCTGAAAAACTTTTTATAAAACTGCATAACTCTATTCTAAGTTCAACAAGACCCCATATATAATCGCTCCCCCTTCAACAAATAAACTGGCAAATCACCGCAATCCCTATTTTTACAGCATGAAAGTATATCATTTTAAACACCAGGAAATTTTGCTGAATGACGAATTCCTTCCGGAAGCGCAACTGGTTGAAATGTATAAAGACATTTTACTGAGTTTGATGGCACGGCATGAACTTAGCAGAAAAAAGATATTTGAAAGTGTTGATATAATCTATCATAACATCAGCGTCAATCCGTTGACTGTTGTAACGTTGTTAAAAAAACAGGAATTACCACCGTTTGTTTTTTTAGCCTGCCGGAATTAATTTTATCACAATATCAACATTGGAAGAAAATTATTTTAACAAAAATGCATCCATGGCCCTGGTGGGTTTACCATCATCGCCCCACGCACTCAGTGCGTATTTACTCCAGCTCCTGGCCCCCTCCGGTTCCCAGTAAAATAAGCCCAATCCTTTGTTGTTTGGAACAGCTTTTACTTTTTGCTGAACCGCCACCAGCATATCGTAGGTGTTCTGAACTTTGTTATCTTCCCCTCCCACTTCAACCACCATTACTTCTTTACCATACCTTGCTGCCAGGTCATTTAAATTATTGCCCAGGTCATCAATAGAAAGCGAATAATCCGGATTGTCTTTAAGCCAGTAGGGATAATAAGATAAACCGATGACATCATATTTGGCATTATGTGAACGGGCGCTGTCAAACCAAGTTCTGAACCTTGCATTATTGTTACCCTGGTCTACATGCAATATTACTTTTGTTGACGGGCTCACCTTTTTCACTGCATCATACCCCTTGTTGATGAGTTGTGCCAGGCTGTCCCAGTGATCGGTACTGCCTTCAGGATAAATCATACCGCTCGCCGTTTCATTGCCTACCTGCACCCATTCAGGAGTAATGCCGGCTTGCTTTAATGCCTTCATCACGCCGTCAGTATAAGTATATAAGTCATTCAGTAATTGCGGAAAGCCATGACCCTCCCATGCTTTAGGTTTGCGTTGCTGACCAGGGTCGGCCCAGCTGTCGCTGTAATGAAAATCAATCATCACTTTCATGCCCCAATGTTTTGCACGCTTAGCCATGGCGACCGTTTCGGCCGTGCTGCAATGGCCGCTGGCTTTATCATCAGACGGATTTACCCATGCCCTTAACCGGATAGAATTGACGCCATGATCTTTTAATATCTTAAAACAATCCTGTGGCTTTCTTTTGCTGTTGTAGAATTGATAACCGCTTGCTTCCATCTGCGGCAGCCAGCTGATGTCTGCACCTTTGGCAAAAAAAGATGGGCCTTGCTGGGCCATTAAAGTCACTGGTGTTATTATCAGCAAAGCGACAATAATTGTGCAGGCCAATTGTGTGTTTTGTATGTTTATTTTCATATGAATGGTTTGGAGTTTATTGCAGATGGTACAGACTTTAAAAAAGTGGGGCCTGTCTGCTCTTTACGAAATTACAACCATTACATAAGTCAACACACCTGTTTCAGACATTCAGGCAAGTCATACTATTTTGTTTAAGACTATTGCTATATCCTATTTCTTATTTATTCTTTTAGTAAGAATAAAATTCACCATCTCATTGGTTTGCCTATCAGACAAAACGCCTCTCCATGCCGGCATGCCTTTGGTGATTACGCCTTCGGTGACCGATTTTTTTATTGCGGCAAAAGAGTTGCCGTAATTAAATTTTTTGTTTACCAGTCCGGGCTTTGTATCCACACCTTTCAGATCGGCACCATGGCAGCCGGCGCATAGTTGAGCATATAATATTTTAGCAGTGGCGGCTGTTTTATTCATGCCCGCATTGTTTTTGTTAATAGCTACCTGTAATTTTTCAACCTGTAGAGGATACCCTTTTTTCGCAGCGATCTCTTCCGCAGTTGCGGGCCGCATTCTCAGTATCATATCATAACTGCCTTCTCCTTGTGGTGCATTGCTTTCCGGCGGATCAACATGGGAGGTTGAAAAATAAAGGTCACCATCCGGCCCTTCAGCCAGCGCCCTGATTCGGCCATAAATATTTTTCAGCAAAAAATTATAGGAGCCGATCTTCCTGTTTTCAAAATCAATTTTCAAAATGGCTTCACCCCGCATGCAGGCCACCAGCAGGTTTCCTTTCATCGAAGGAAAAGCTTTACCGCTGTAGAAGATCGCTTCGGCCGGACCAATAGATGGCGAAAATTCCATCACAGGTGACATCATGCCATCTGCATTGTTGCGGTGATGCATCACAGGCCACCCGTAATTATTACCTTTTGTAACGATGTTAATCTCATCACCTCCCGTTGGACCATGCTCTGAATTATACAAAAAACCGGTGCCCGGCTGAAAGGCAATACCCTGTGAATTGCGATGGCCGTAAGTCCAGATTTCTTTGCGGGCTGTATCTGTTTTTACAAAAGGATTATCGGCTGGTATAGATCCATCTTCATTCAGGCGAAGTATTTTTCCATTGAGTGCCTTCAGATCCTGCGCCAGTCTTGGTACATCGGCATCACCAGTTGTGATGTATAATTTTTTATCTGCTCCAAACTTTAAGCGGCAACCCGTATGGTTAAAAACACCGGGTATTTTTTCGATGATGGTTTGCGGATTGATTAACGAATCGTCTGCATATTTATAGCTGGCAACACGTAAAAAAGTTGTGTTATTAATACGGTAATTATATGCCAGGTAAACTAAGTGGTTGGTGGCAAAATTGGGATGAAGACATAAAGCAAGCAACCCCATTTTTCCCTTTACTTCAATATCAGGAACATTGAGTACTGGTTTTTCTATTAACTGGTTGTGTTGCATCAGGCGGACCCTGCCGGGCCTTTCAGTAAACAGCATGCTGCTGTCGGGTAAAAAAACAATATCCCATGGCACGGCTAAATTGATGGCCAGTGTATCCACTGCAAACCAGGCTGGAACAGCTTTCGGCAACTTAGGTTGCTTCACTACAAATGCTGTCAACCCAATAAAAACAGCCATCATTAAAACGGCGCAACAAATAATCTTCTTCATAACATCAATTAAAATTTCAGCAAATGCTTTCCCTATTACTAAAAATTAAGGCGGTATATTTTGTTGATTTGTATTACTGCAAATGGTCAGCCGTTTTTTTGCTGAATGAAGAAAAATAAACATTACGCAACCCCGTCAGCGGTTAATCCCGATAGCTATCGGGACTGACGGCGGTTGCAGAAAAACGGATCGTTATTTTGAAGATCTGCCTAACCGCCGACGGGGCTGAAAGCCGCCGTCGGGGTTATAGGTGTTTCATACAAATACGATGTTAAATATCTAATTCCCCGAAGGAACATTTAATACTTCCCCTTCTTTTACAGGCACGCCAAAATTGGGCGAACCATCCATGTCCCAGGTAAATTTTTGTGCCCGTGGCGAACGAAAACCGCCACAACCCTGGCCGGGTTTTGAATTGGCGTGGTACAAAATATAATCTTCCTTACCATCAGGTGATTTAAAAAATGAATTGTGGCCCGGCGCATACACGCCGTTTTCAGGTGCCTGTTTAAATACTGGCTCCGGCGATTTTGTCCAGGAAGCGGGGTTCATCAAATCAGCGCCCGCATTGGCTGTCAGCATGCCGAGTGCATAAAAATCCGTCCAGCAACCGCTGGCAGAATAAATTAAAAATAGTTTGTTGCCATGTACCAATACTTCCGGGCCTTCGTTTACATTTACATGCGGCACATCATCTGCATTATTAAGATCGCCATGTATTTCCCATGGCAATGAGGGTGTCGACAATTTTGCTCTTGCTCCTTCAACGGTCCAGGGATTCTTCATTTTAGCAATGTAAATATCCTGCTCGCCATTGGCATCTCCTTCCCATCCGCTCCAGATGGTGTACAGCTGCTTTTTATATTCAAACACCGAACCATCAATGCTCCATTTATCACCGGGCGTAGTGAACTTACCTTTAACGATCCACTCCCCTTTTAACGGATCGGCAGAACTGTTTTCCAGCACCCAAAGCCGGTGATTGATATTACGGCCGCTGTCTGCCGCGAAATAAATATACCATTTGCCCTGCAGGAAATGTATTTCCGGCGCCCATAATTCTTTTGAATAAGGACCTGTGGGAGGCGGTGTAAATACCACTTTCTTCTCCGCCGTTTTTAGGTCAGCAATGCTGCCGGTTTTCCAAAGTGTGATATTATGGCCGGTTGAATTGGTATAATAATAAAATCCATTTTTGTAAATGCACCAGGGGTCTGCACCGGACGAGAGCAGCGGGTTGGTAAATGTTTTTTTCTGCTGGGCTTGTACAGCCAAACTACAGAACAGGATCAGGCCGTAAACAAATTTGTATGTCATTTTCATGCTGCGGTTTTTTAAAAATGTCAGGTAATTATTTTTACTGTCAAAGTCACATAACTAAAACTATTCAAACATTTCGTAGCTCCTCCTTCAGTTGTTGCCCAGTGCTAAAAAAGTAAAAGGAAGTGACACAACGATGTTTGTTTGAAAAACAAATGCCTGTACAAAAAATATTTTTCTCCGAAGATTTTTAAACATCATTATTGACAGAACATGAAGCTAAAATACTTATGCCACCAGTTCCTTTTCCACAACCACAAGGGAAGTGCCATTTTCAATGGTGGCGATGTATACTTTCATTTCAATTCCAAATGCTGCTTTATATGCGGCTTCAATGCGTCCAGACAACTCTTCGATTGCTTCTTCCTTTACCAGGTTAATGCTGCAGCCACCAAAGCCTCCGCCCATCATTCTTGCACCCAGCACGTCTGTTTCATTTTTTACAAAGTCAACCATAAAATCAAGCTCTTTGCAACTCACATCATACAGCTCGCTGAGGCCTTTGTGTGTGGCAAACATTTTTTTACCAAAGCTCACCATGTCGTGCAGTTCAAGGTCAATACAGGCATCCTGCAAACGTTGTATTTCTTCTACAATAAAGCTGCAGCGCAGGTACACTTTTTCATCCTTCGGCAACACAATTTCATCCAGCATGGCCAGGGTTACATCGCGTAATTTTTTTACTTCGGGGTACTGCTGCTGCACCATGGCCACGCCTGCTTCACATTGCAGCCGCCTGGTATTGTATTCGCTGGAAGCTAGGGAATGCTTGATATTGGTATCAAACAATACAATGCGGATACCTTTCATATCAAAAGGTTTGTACTCGTATTCCAGCGAGCGGCAATCCAGTTTTATTACATGATCTTTTTTACCAAACATGCTGGCAAACTGATCCATGATGCCGCATTGCACGCCTACATATTTATTCTCCGCTTGCTGCGCCATTTTTACCATGGCCATTTTATCCAGGCCCAGGGCAAACAGTTCATTCAGCGCAAACAGCACCGCACACTCCACCGCAGCCGAAGACGACATGCCGGCACCGGTTGGTATATCACCTCCCATCACGCAATTAAAGCCGCCAATTGTATATCCTGCTTTTTGCAATTGATCAATTACACTGTTGATGTACACCGACCAATGGCCTTCTATTTTTTGCAGGTTGTTGATGCCCGTTTTATATTCTTCATTCATATCGGCGGCAACAAAATGACATTGATCATTGTGGCTGATAGCAGCCGCGACATAGATGGCTTTGTTAATGGCGGCAGGCAACACAAAGCCGTCATTATAGTCTGTGTGTTCGCCAATTAAATTGACTCTGCCGGGACTGCGTACAACCAAAGGTTCTGCATTAAATATCTCCCTGAATTTACCTGCTATGGCGTTGGCAATGGTATTATTTGTTGTTGTTTCCATGTAGTAGCTGTGTTATTATTTTTTTATTTTGTTACGAACTTTTGTTTTTCAATTGAGCATTGTTGTGTCACTCACTTTTACTTTTTCAGCATCGGGCAACAACGGATCGAAGTCTCTTCTTCAATGCAATAGCCTTCAATGTGCAAAAGCATATTTTCAATGTCACCCCTTCTTTGTTTTTGAGTACGTTTCTCTTACTTTTTTTCTATAATAATGTCAGCCCTTCAGGCCTGGTATCTACAGCTTATAACTAACCATTTTTAATCACGTTCTTTTACGGTCTGACCTTCGGTACCGACCGTAAAAACAGTCAGTGCCGACCGTAGCTCAATGCCGGCCCGGTCTCCAGCGCTTTGTTGAAAAGTAAAAAGTCGAAATACATCCCAACAATTGAGCTCGTATTCTTTTTACTTTTGACTTTTTAATTTTTAATTATTTCACCACCGGAAACGATGCAATCCTTAACCTCGCAGCGCCCATTGGTATCAGTTCTATAGGCTGTTCTTTTGTTGCTACGGTTACCGGGCTTTGCGGCAATACGTCGCACAAACCATATTTATCCAGTATCCATTCCGGGATAATTTTTCCTTTTGCTTTCAGCATAAACGGAACGTCGGCTTCGGTAAAAGGAAAATCATTTTCGGGCCAGGCTTTTTTAACCATTTCAAACTGGCTTTCCAAAGGCAGGTCATTTAAGGCAAGCCCGTAATTCCACATGTTGGCCGGGTAAATTTCGTAGGACGGCCATTTGCTTTGGTCTGCATCCGGCTGCCATTTGGAATCCCACGCAACGGCTTTTTTACTGTCGACCATTTTATAAGACTCCTCAATTTTTAAGGAGAAAGTAAGCGGACCGTAACTGATGCTGACACTGTTTTTATTCTTCGTCCAGTCTTGTTTTTTCAGCTTCATTGGTAATACCAGTTCTACTACATCTCCCTGCTTCCATTTGGTTTCGATACGTGCATAAGAGCCGGGGTCTACCATCACTTTTTCATCAACACCATTTACTTTAATGGTTGCATTGCTGCACCAGTTTGGAATGCGCAGGTACAAAGGAAAACTGGTACTGCTTTTTGTAGTGACTTCAATTTTAATATTTTCATCAAAGGGATAATGCGTCGTTTGTTTCAGCGTAACAAGACTGCCTTTTCCTGTACCTACTTTAGCAGTTACTTCACTGCTGTTGTAGAGCAACGCAGCAATGCCGTTATCAGGAGTTGCCATCCATAAATGTTCTGCATAATAAGGCCAGCCCTGTGCATGGTTGTGCTGGCAGCAACGGCTGCTGAAAGGGTTCATCATTAAAAAAGGGCCTTCGTTTTGAATGCCGGGGGCATGGTTGCGGCTGTCACTCA
Organism: Ferruginibacter sp.; assembly: GCF_028288465.1. Classification (GTDB taxonomy): domain Bacteria; phylum Bacteroidota; class Bacteroidia; order Chitinophagales; family Chitinophagaceae; genus Ferruginibacter. Next base: position 83,515 of record NZ_JAQBNR010000046.1, read on the forward strand.
CGACCATGTTGGGCGCTGTTAAATAACGCAAACCTTTAAAGTCGGGCATTACCGCTGCAGGGTAAGTATTAAAAGCAACCTCCTCGCAATGATCGGCCCACATGGGGTCTCCGGTGATGCCGGTTAAGATTTCATCGCTTGCCATTTGCTCCACCATGCCGCAGGTTTCCACAGCCTGTCGCGGATCATCAAAACCTTTTCTTGCATTTTCGTCAGCCCCAAACATGCCTCCGGGCACTTGTCCGTAAATGCTTCTTACCAAATAAAAATCGTTGTAGGTGGCGTTCAAAAAACTGCTGTCTTTTGTTTGCATGTAATACGTTGCAGGTTCACGAAAACATTGAGCGATGTTTACATTGTGCCAGTTGGGTAAGCTGTCCTTTTGCGACCAGTCGGCAGTATTGCGGTGAATTTTATTGGCAAGATCCAGCAACCATTTTTCACCGGTACGGTTGTACAGCCAATAGATGCTGTAGAGATTATCACCACCGCGGCTGTTCTCCCAATAAATCTTCAGCAGCTTTGCATCCGGCACGGTAGATTGCCATTTAAAATATTTCGTCATAAACGGAATTACCCGTGCATCGTTGCTGTATTCGTAATAGGACTGCATGCACCATAACATCAGCATGTTCGGCCACATATCCTGCAGACCAGCCTTGGCTTCCTGTATATCCGTCGTGGCAAAAGCGGGACCGAAATAGCCATTTGGCTGCTGGCTTTGAAAAACTTTGTCGAGCCATAATTTTGTTTCCGCTACAATCTTTTCATCTTTTAAAATATAGCCTAGGTTGCCATAACCTTTTAACCAGTAAGGCACTTCTTCCCAGCCATGATCACCTTTGCCGGTGCCGCTAAACCAGGCGTTGTTGTTCTTATCAAGCCAGGCACTTATCTCACCGAGCTTGCCTGTTAAGCCATCCCGCTGCAGTTCCAGGTATTTTAAAATCCAGCCGTTGGGCTTAATGCTGCCGACCGGCAATTTTACAAATGCAAGTGGCACCAATGGCGCTTTGTTGCCAGTATAAAATTTGTTGGCAGTTGTGGTAGACGGACGTTTTACATTCGTAATTTTTGCCGCATTTTGCGCCGCAAGCCTGGCAGGCAATACCGCTATCACCAACATGAAAACAAACAAAACAGTTTTTACAGATTTCATACTTAAATTATTTTTGCCTTTATTTATTAAATTAATAATCAATGTCGTTTAATTAGCGAATGAAGGTGGTCGAACTTTTATAGTTATCAATTGTTTAATAAGGTCTACCACCTTTTCCCCAGAGCTAAATTTACTTAAGTAAACGACATTGAATTATTAATCGTTTACTAAATGACCTTTTATCATCCAAACCTCTGCGCCTTTGTCGGAATATGCATTGGTTGACGTGAGCGCAATGATGGTATCATCGTCCAGCACACAAAGCGAATTCCACAGGCCATGTTTATTGAGTGGCACATTAAAAGGAATGGAGGTTTGTCCGAAGTTTCTTCCATCACTATCACCGACGGTGACAAACATACAGGACTGCTCCCAGTTCTTGTTTCTTCCGCTTGTTCCCTGGTAAGCTAAAATGGTTTCGCCGGTTTTAAGCTGACGCAGGTACGGGGCACCCGCATAAACACTATCGGGCAAAGGTGTTGCAAGCGCTGCATTGCGGCGGCCACTGGCACCATCAACAACACTATTCCATTTACCATCGATAGAACCACGAATGATAGATGGTTTAAAAGTATTAACCGCATTATCTTCTATGGAAAATAGGATTTCGTTTTTATCCTTTAATAAAACGGGCACCGGCATACCATCTCTTTTGCCTGCACGAAAGCTCACAATTTGCGGTTCGGTCGTCCAGCTTAACCCATTATCCATTGAGCGGAGGACAGAAATATTCTGTTCGTTGCTGTGGGTGTAAATGCCTTCGTTGCTGAAAAATAATTGTATCTCGCCGGAAGGCAATTGTATTTGTGATGGCTCCCAGCAACCATCTTCAAATTTTGAATCTGCTTCATACAACAGGCGTTCATCTTTCCATGTCAGGCCACCATCATAACTTTTTTTGGTGCGGATGCCAAAGTGTTTGGAGGAATCTATGGGCGAAGGCCGGGGGTTATAAGATGCCAGTAAAGAATGATCTTTTAATTGAAGTATTTCAGGCACGGCCATATTGATGCCGTTTTTCCGTGTGGCTATTATTACCGGCGCAGACCAGGTATTTCCAAGGTCAGCACTTTTAATACTCTCGATATTACCGCCTGCCGCTTCGTACACACAGATCAAACTTTTATCATGCAGCTGTATCATTCGCGGATAACCACAGTACGTAACATTGCTTCCGTTTACAGGTGCTATTTTTTTTAAAGATGACTGATCCCAACTAAGGTGTTTCGCTGAATGCTTTTTTACGGTTGCGTGTGAAGTTTTGCCCACAGTTTTATGACTGCACGCAACAATTGCAAACACTATAAAAGCAATATAAATTTTAAAATATCTACGCATGCTTGATTAATTGCCGGACGTAAATTTTACATTGGATTGGTTCATTGGCGACTTGAAATTAACTGCAATCGTTTACATTATTATTCAAAAACTATCTTGATTTAAGATTCGTTCCGGTGGCGGGTGGGAACCCACCACGGCTGCCTTCCCGGGCTAGGTGTTCCTCACCAACCCCTTACTTAAACCTGATTTGTATTTTTGATCAACAGTATTGTAAAGTAATGTAAGCAATCAGCAACGAACGCATCAAATCAAGTCAAAATACATTCAAATCGTTTCACTAAGTACTGTTGTTATTATTTAAAATTTTTCTGGCTCGATTGCCTGCAAATTAACTCCGGCTGCAACACCAATTTAAAAGGGCTTGCATTGGCCTCTCCCTTTTTTTCCTGTGCGTCGAAAAATAACTTCGCCGCTTCTTCGCCCATTTGTACCGTTTGCTGGTTTACTGTTGAAAGCGACGGCGTTATGTACTCACCAAAGGGTTCATTGGCAAAACCGATGATGGCAATTTCATCCGGTATTTTTATGCCGGCTGATTTGATGGCCTGCATGGCGCCGAGCGCTGTAAAATCTTCCACTGCAAAAAGGCCGTCCGGTATTTTCGGCAACGCCAGTAACTTTTTCATCCAGTCACGCCCCGATTCGATGCTTACTTTTCCAAACACAATCAGGTCATCATCCACGGCGATGTTATGTACATTCAGTGCATCAATATAACCTTTTAAACGCTGGTTAAATATGCTTACATGCTGCTGGCCGCCGATGTGCGCTATGCGCCTGCAACCCTGCATGATGAGGTGCTTGGTGGCAGCAAAGGCGCCTGCGTAATCATCTACCACAACGGAGGATACGCCGAGGGTGTCAACCGCCCTGTCGAAGAGGATCAGCGGCACACCGCGTTTTTTTATTTCGTTGTAATGATCCAGGTTAATGCTTTCCTTTGAGATGGAAGCCAGCACGCCATCTACCTGCGACTGCAAAAAAGTTTGCACGCCTTTTTTCTCGTACTCATACATTTCATTGGTTTGGTAAATGAGTACGTTGTAGTGGTTTTCGTTGGCTATTTTTTCAATGCCATGAACTACCGAACCAAAGAAATTAATTTCTGCACTGGGTATAATTACCCCAATGATATTTGATTTACCGGAGCGTAAAGACGAGGCTATTTTGTTGGGCTGGTACTGCAATTTTTCCGCTACTTCCCTGACCATTTTTTTTGTAGCTTCTTTTATTGCGGGATGATCATTCAGCGCACGGGACACGGTGGCCGCAGTAATATTCAGCTCCCGTGCTATATCCATCAGTGTTACTTTTAAAATAATTTCACTCATAGACGTGTTTTTAAAAGCAGATAGGTAAGGTAACTCCCTACTTAAATTGTCGCATCAACAGCAGTTACCTGCTTCAGCGGACCGAAGATCCACAAAGCTGAAATGCTGAACGGAGCGTCGCCATCCGATAGCTTTCGGATGCAGTCTCACAATGCTTCTTAGCTGGTTAAAAAAGTATTGTGTTAAAAAAATGACCTGGAGTAGAAACAACAGGTCTTAACGACTGCCATATGAAAATTTATTTTTAAGGGCTTATAGCACCCCGTTTAGTTTTTTTATCAGGTTAATTTCATCTTCCCTGTAAGCTGTTCCATCTGGTCTGAAAATATCATGAAACCATTCTACAGGCTGACTGCCATCCGGTGTGGGGGTATCCCAGGCGTAAATGGTATTTGTTTTTCCCGCAACAAAACCCCAATTGATGGCACCCACATTTTCCTTTTTCATCAGCGGCAATTCGGTAGAGAAACGGCTGTTCCTCGTGCGTGCCATGTACTCGGTGCAGATCAATGGTTTGCCATTGGCCTTTAATATTTGGATGACTGTTTTATGCAGCGGCGCTTCCTGGTAATCGTGGTACGTAATAACATCGGAATGTGTTAACTGGAAAGCATTCAGGTTCTCAAGATCCCATGCCCAAAGGCCTGCAGATATTGGCTGATCGGGATTTACCGCACGTGCCCATTCAAATACTTTTGTCAGCAATGCCAGGGAAGAATCGCCCTTGCCATTGTTACCTGGCTCATTATATAAATCCCATAATAAAATTCTTTTATCGTGTGCAAAACTGGTCAGCACATCTTTTACATATTTTTCAAGGCCGGGAAAGTTGGTGCTGTCTGCAGAAGCCGGCTGGCCCGGGTCCTGCATCCATCCTGAATTGTGAATGCCTGTTTTTACATCGGGTTGTTTACCTGCTTTTGGTTCCTTGTTCCAGCAGTCATCAAAAAATACAAACAGGGGTTGAATGTGGTGCTTATCGGCGATGGTTAAGAATTCTCCTACACGTTTTTTAAAACCGTCAGGATCCTGTTTCCAGGCGATGGAATGCAAAAATACCCGCATGGTATTAAAGCCCAAACCCTGTGCCCAGCCCAGTTCTTTATCAATTGTTGCAGGATCAAACGTATCGGCCTGCCACATTTCCAGCTGGTTAAGTGCGTTGGCAGGTATATAATTGGCACCGGTGATCCACTTGTGCTGGTTGTACCATGCAGTTGCTTTTTCAACCGGCCAGACTGTACCCGCTACCGGCGCGGCTGTTGTTGCTTTTTTAGATTTCTGCGCCTGCGTTGCTGTTGAAACAACCAGTAAAAATAACAGGGCGAACAGCCGTATGCTTTTTGTCATGCTTTAGTAAATTAAGAGTTTAACTATTGGTTTGAAAATGTATTGCAGTATTAAATTTAAATGCCTGTATTAAACTATCGCCTATTTGTTTTTTAATTTCATTTCAAGCACTTTCATAAAGTAGCCACCTACCACACTTCTTGCCTGGAAGCCTACCATTTTACCATCCGTTGTTTCGTGCCAGTCACTGATAGGCACACGGGAAGTTGTCTGTGTGGCGTACTTATAAACGGGCGCAACCAATGCAGTAAAATCTTTTTGATTGTCTGCCAGCACAGATATCCATATTATCCAGTCTGATTTGGTGTACGTCTTCCGGCTATCCAGCGGCAATCCAAATTCATTTTGTTTGGTGAGATAATATTTTATCTCCTTTTCATATACTTCTTTTGGAAAATAATTCAGTTTTAACACCTTGTCCCAAACAAGGTTATACTTTTGGCTCCAGGTGCCTTTATCATTAAAAGTTAAAGAATAATGATCGCCGTCTTCGGCCATGGCCATCCATTTTTTTACCATGTCTTTTGTGATGCTTCGGTACTTTGCTGCGGTGTGTTGTTCGCCTGCTTTTTCAGCCATTTGTACATAACCACCCAACGCAACAATTGCCTTCATAGAAAGATTGGCGTTGCGTGCCAGGTGACCTGCGAAATCATCAGTACACAATTGCAGTGCCGGATCAAGTCCTTCTTTACTTAAATAATCTGCCCATATAGCCAGGGTTTTCCAATGCTTTTTTGCAAAGCTCACATTGCCTTCTGCCTTGCAAACAGCGGCGGTCAGCGCCATCATGTTACCACATTCTTCCACTGGCATATCTTCGCCATAAGTTTGTCCGTTGGCAATAGGATAAGTTCCCAAATCGTGTGATGGATAGGGTTTCGCCCATTTGCCACTTTCACTGTAATAAAAAATTCCGTTCAGCATTCCTTCAAATAATTGGGGATTGTACGCCAGGTAAAGTGGTGCTGATGGATAAGTAACATCCACTGTATTGATAGAACCGTTACTAAAATTTTCTTTTGATAACAACAGCAATTCGCCCTTTGGACTTTTAACCAGTTTGTGTGCGGCAATACTTTGACGGTAGGCCAGCTCACATAATTTTGCGTATTCTTCACCACCAGCTTTCACCGCATCATCATGAATCATTTTATTGATGACTTCACATTTTTTGATGGTTGTTTTATAATCTGCAGCTGCCTGTGTAAGTTCCTGCTCAAATTTCACTGTACCGCTCTGGTTCCAGTAAGGACGCAGGTTTGTTTTAAAATATTGTATGGAATACAGGTCATCGTAGCCCATTAAAATCAGTTGCTCTTTTACAGCGGCAGCAATTTTACCGAGGTTGATCACGGTACCTAACAATAAGTGTTTACCACCTTTAAGACTTGTCGCGGCTGGCGTAAATAATTTGGATGCATTACCGTCTTCAGTAACAGATTGTTTTACACCTGCAGCGGATGGAACCGCTACATACATATAGCCCCAGTCAATGCGCAGGTCATCTCCTTTCTTTTGTAATACAGGCTGTTCAACAGTTCCGGCTTTTAAAATAGACAAGCCTCCGGAAGTATATTGTTGTGTGGTCATTGCCTGTGTGGGCATGTTAGCCGCTATATCGGTTGAAGCGCCAAAGTACAATTGCACATCATGCGAAGCGCCATCTGTTGATTTTATTTTAGCGCTGATATAGGATACCGGCCTTGCCAAAATCGCCAGGTTGTTGATGAGTAATGGTGAAGTAAAAGTGAGTGACAGGTTTACTTTACCACAGGTAAAATCGTAGATGGTTTGTGTGGCATTTAACTGCACACTGTTCTGAATGGCTGTTTGTACGGTATTGCCGGTAGCCGCTTTGGGCTCTTCTACAATGCCTGCGTCCAGCATGGCACCACCTACATTATTGATAACGTGTATGGCTAAAATATTGTCGTCTTTTTTAAGTTTGCTTTTGATATCATCGCTGATGGGCAGGTAAATATATTTGTTGGTCCACCCTACTCTTTTGTACACGAGGTCACCATTCAGGTAAGCTTCCACATCATCATCATGACTTAATTTTAAAAACAGGTTGTTAAGATTCAGGTCGCTGACAGTAAACTTTCTTCTCATCCAGATATTTTTGCTGAGCCATTTTGTTTTTACCACGCTTAAATTATCACCAAAAGGTGCTTTGCCTTTTTTCCACTGACTATCATCAAAGCCGGTGCTGATCCAGCCTTGAGCAGGCTGATCTTCTGTATAAGCCGCTTCATAATTTACTTCATCACCGGCAGGTAAAATTGTTTTATACATCTTGCCCACATTACCTAAAAAGCGATAGGCTTCACCATCTACTTTTATCATACCAATTAAAGACTGATCGGCACCTGTCCAGTGTTTGGTTGGTGATGCAGCCAGTTCATCGGTGGTTGACCAGATGCTGAAATAAGGATCATGAGTTATTAAAGGATAAGCGGGCGCTTTGCTGCTTTGGGCAAAACCAAGCCAGCTGTTAACAATCAAAAAACACAGTACAAACAATTTCTTCATGATGTAATATTTTTTTTATCTGGTTAGATTATAAACTACAAGTGTTAAGCACCTGTCAATGGTCAATAGGCAATAGTGAATAGGCAGTAGGCAATAAGGCAGCAGTAATTCACTATTCACCATTGCCTATTCACCATTGACCATTCACAACTGACCATTCACTTTCTGCCGTCATTTAAGTACAGTCTTCGTCAATGCCGAATTGAGTGCCTTCAATTTTTCTACGGGCATTTTCATATCTTTTCTGTCGTACGTAAGGAAGCCATTGCTTTCGCCTTCCACATCCGTAGTTTGAGTGTATACGGCGGCTGACAACCCTTTCTCTACTAAAGCAGGTATTTTATTGATTAACTCTGTATACCTTTTTAGTAACTCTTCTTTATTTTTAAAACTCTGGTAACCCCAGTTATTTTTAGATTGCCAGGTATGTCCTTCAACAGGTAGACCAAGACCGCCAAATTCGCCGAGCACCAATATTCTTTTGGCACCAAACAATTCCGGATCAGGCATTAATGGTTCAGGATAATTGTGAAGGTCTATAATTGGACCGACGTTTACAAAGTTGCCACCGCTGGCTGTATTTACGAGGCGGCTTGGGTCTTTCTGCATCGTCCATTCTACAATTTCTTTTGTTTTAAACTGGCCCCAGGCTTCGTTAAATGGTACCCATACCACGATGCAGGGAAAATTGTGCAGGTCCTGCATAATTTCATTCCACTCGGTACGAAATATTTTTTCCGATTCGGGTGTGCGGTCTTTATCTGTTGCACGGCCATAAATACCAGGCCTGTTTTCCCATTGGTTACCGAGGTCACCGGTGGGCATATCCTGCCACACAAGCATGCCGAGTTTATCGCAGTAATTGTACCAGCGGGCGCTTTCTGTTTTGGTGTGTTTGCGGATTAAATTAAATCCCATTGCCTTTGTTTGCTCGATGTCAAATTTCAATGCCTCATCGGTTGGGGCCGTGTACAAACCGTCGGGCCACCAACCCTGGTCGAGCGGACCAAACTGAAAAACAAATTCATTGTTCAGCAACATACGTTGTATACCATTTTTATCTGCCTGCATGGAGATTTTCCGCATGGCGAAATAGCTTTTTACTTCGTCCACCTTTTTCCCTTTGCGCATAACCGTGTACGTTAAGTCGTACAAAAACGGGCTGTTGGGCGACCATAGCTGCGGATTGGCAATGGCCAACGTTGCATCGGTGCCGGGTTGTATTTTTTGCTCTGCTATTTTTTCTGTGCCTTTAAATGCGGTCGCTACCACTTCGTCTCCCGGTTGCAGTTGCTCCACTGTAGCTTTTATGTGCAGTGATTGTTTATCTACATCCGGTGTTTGTGTTGTAGTGCTGATGTATGTGTTGGGAACGGCTTCCAGCCAAACTGTTTGCCAGATGCCGGTTACAGGCGTGTACCAAATACCTTTGGGATCTTTTACCTGCTTGCCTCGTGGCTGCGGACCATCGTCTGTGGGATCCCACACACGGATGGCAATTTGCTGGTTGCCTTTTTTGGCAAGCGCATTGGTAACATCAAAACTAAAAGGATCAAAGCCGCCCTGGTGAGTACCTACTTGTTTACCGTTTACGTACACCGTACACAACCAGTCAACCGCTCCAAACTGCAACAACACTTTATTGTTTTTAAAATTAGCCGGAAGACTGATGCTGCGCTGATACCATAACACACTGTCCTTACCAACCGTTTTACCAACGCCGGATAATGCCGATTCCACGGCAAATGGTACCGCTATTTTACCTGCAAATGAAGCTGGTATTGTTTCCTGAGACTTTGGCAAAATAGCGTACTGCCACAATCCGTTTAGATTCATCCAGCTGTTGCGTACCATTTGTGGCCGGGGATATTCCTGCAATGGTTTTGCCGGATCCACTTTTTCTGCCCAGGACGTTACAATTTTATCGCCTGCAATTTTCCATTCGGATTGAGAAAAAGCTGTTACACAAAATGACGAAACAATAAATAAAGTGAGAATTTTTTTCATTGATGGCTTCAGTTAAATAATTAAATGCAAATAACCCGCGGGCAGTTTTAGGTTCGTAAATATATAACAAAAGCCAAACAGCCTGCGCTGAAATGGCTTCTGTTATGATAACTTTCCGATTATAAAAGGTTCTTCACCCGGTTTATTCTTTTTTCAATAGACAACAAACTAGTAAGTGATTTTTTCTACCGGCGAAAAAATCCTGTCTTCCACACCTGCTATTTTAAGACCGATACGGGCAAAAACATAGGTTTGTGCAGGAGAAATTGCGGGAACTGAAACACTTAAATTTACGTTGTTCAAATCGGTAATATCACCTCCGCTTAAATTAGCGGATGCCACATTATCAACCCCTGAAACAAATTCGGTCTTGTTGATAAAAAGCGTCACACTTTCAATATCCTTCGCGTTTACATCATTGATTATTTTTTCAATTTTAAAGGTTGTATTTACCTTGCCTCCACCGCCTGTTAGCTGGGGAGTTCTGATCATATAATAAGGCATTACTTCTATGTCCAGTGCCTTACTTCCAGCCAATGTAACAGCTATTGAATCCGGCACGCCGGGTGACAGCTCTTTAGAAATAAATGGCCCTTGTCCTACGGGAATAATCATTTTATAATCGCCGTCATATAATACGGCAGAATAAGTACCTTCCTGGGAAAACGTACTGTTGATGGCACCTACCTTTCCAAAACCGTACTGGTAAATTTGAAAGGGCACCTGGTTTCTTTCCACCTGGATGGCTTCTCCGTTGTACACAATTTTGCCGGTTAAAGTAGAAGAAGGAGCGGTGTAGTTATCCTTTTTACAGGCACCGATTGAAGCAACCACAAGGCCTGCCAAAATGAATTGAAATATATTTTTCATTATTAAAAATTTAATAAATAATTATTGGTTGGGTTGTTTCACAATTTGCGGATTGGCCGCTCTTACATCATCTCCGATAAAGGTGTAATAGTTACCGAATAAAAAGCGGTTGGCACCTGTTACAACTGCCGGTAATGTTTCTTTGAATAACCATTTATTATTATCAGGGCTGCCCGGAAAATAAGTTTTGTATGGCCATAAACCCCACGGCTGAGTGCTGTGCCTGCTGGCCACGCCGATATTGCTTTTTAAATCACTCAACGTGGTAGGTACACCGTCCCATACTTTATCAGCAATGCGCCAGCGTTTCATATCATATAAAATATGCCCTTCAAAACAAAGCTCTACTCTGCGCTCGTGCACAATTCTATTGAAATTAATATCGCCGGCTGTTAAAGGAACTGTAAGACCAGCCCTTGAGCGCACCTGGTTTAAATAAAGTGCAGCAGTAATATTATCACCTGTTTCAAAAGCAGCTTCAGCAGCATTCAGCAAAACTTCGGCATAACGGTAACGGATAAACGCTACAGTACTGCCTTGCCCCCTGCGGCCTGAGCCCACAGTTGGGTCCAGGTATTTGCGGATGTAAAAACCAGTTTGTGTTCTAAACTCCAGTCCGTTTACAGGGCCGTCTTTACCAACCACCTGTACCGGTGTTCCGCCGGTTGTTAGCGGTTTTAAATGGCCTGCTTCATCACTGGTAATTACGCTTCCGTCAGCGAGCTCGTAACCTGCCCATATATCCACTGCACGTCCTTTAAACAAACTGCCTGGCAACAAAATAGTTCCTGCAAGCCTCGCATCCCTGTCAGCAAATATGTCCTGGATATTGGAGTAATAAATCGGATTGCCCGAGCCATCTTTTGTAGCAAACGGAGCATAGGTATTATCCGTTTTTTCGAAAGCTTCTGCAAGGTTGAGTGAAGGATCTAGCCGGCCTGCATCGCCGCCTTCGTCTGATATGGAGTACGGCTGATCGTTGGTGGTAAAACCATGTGTTTTGGCACCGGTTTTAAAATCTTCAAAGAAGATGGTTTCCGGGCTGGTTTTGTCTAAGAACAGATTGGCATAGTTATCTGCCAGGGCTGTTGCATTAGCGCCGGTTGGCGCGGTGTACAACTTATATGCACCTGCGCTGCCATTAATAATTTCACTGGTAGCCCTTAACACAATCGCATAATAGTCGTTTGATTTGGCGGCTGAAATTCCCACTTCTCCACCGGGCGTAGCTATGGACGGTGTGTTGGCACCATATTTTGCTATAGAACCTGCATACAAGGCGGCCCTCGCTTCCATTGCCAAAGCTGCTCCTTTACTTGCTCTTGATTTTTCATTTACATCTGCCGGCAAATCACCTTTAATGGCTTCCGCTTCGCTGATGATAAAATCATATAGTTGCGCTTCTTTCGATCTTGGTATTTGCAGGTAAGTGGCATCACCATTGTAATCATAAGAAAGCGGCTGCAGGCTTAATGGTACGCCGCCGTAACGTTTGGCTAATTCGAAATAAAAATTAGCCCGCAGGAACCTGGCTTCAGCACTAAATCTTTTTTTATCGCCATCAGAAAGCGCTGTAGAGGCACTGTCTCTTTGTAAAAACAAATTCAGGTCGCGGATATAGTTGTAACTGTCAAACCAGTTAACACCCCAGTTATCATAGTTCCAGCCGGTTCTTTGTACAAGATCACGGGCGAAACTGCTGTTCTCTGACGGAAAACTTTCACTGAAATCTGTAAAACTTCCCCATCCGTTATCAAGGCCGCTAAAATCAAGTTGCCGGTTGTATAAGTCGCCCAGCACGGAAAGTACCAAAGCGGGATCGCTGAAAACCTGGTCGTTTGTGAGAAATGTATTCGGCTGTACATCCAGGAAAGCACTGTCTTTTTTGCAACCGGCTGCGCTGAATAGCAGCACTGCTATTGTTGAGATTAAAATAATTTTTTTCATTGAAAATATTTTTATTCAGAATTGATTATAAAGAAAGATTGATACCTACATTAATAACCCTGTTTTGTGGAAACTGCAATCCATTGTCATCGATGGTTTCAGGATCAACTCCGTACTGTGAAAGATTATCAATTGAGAACAGGTTATACGCATTCAGGTAAAACCTGGTTTTTTGAATTTTAGCTCTTTTTAAAATACTCGACGGCAAAGTGTACCCTACTTCAATCGTTCTTGCCCTGATGTAAGAAACGTTGTGCAACCAGAATGTTGACTGTACATTGTAATCAGAATGAGAGGTGCCGGGATTGTACCTGTTTGCAGGATACTTACCTGGAATCCAGGCGCTGTTAACATCATAGATATCTGCTCTGTGCCACCTGTCTTCAAAAATTGCATTCAGGTTTCCGTTGTTCTGAAAAGCCCATCTTTGTTCCCAGTTCTGGTACCAGGTAAAGCCTGAAGCACCTGAAAAATCAGCATGAAAATCGAAGTTTTTATAATAGGCTGCAATGTTAAATCCAAAGTTGATGTTGGGTTGTGTACCGTAACCATAGCCAATCGGGCGCTGGTCTAAGCCATTAATCTTACCATCTCCGTTTACATCCTGGTAAATTAAATCTCCCGGCAATAAGGTTTTATTGCCCTGTCCGTCGATATCCACTTTATAAGCATTGATTTGTTCAACGGATGTAAACTGACCGATGCAATTATACCCCCATCCAAGATTTGTATACCGGCCTTCGCTTGAATTACGGTATTGATCAAGTGAGTTAAAGAATAAAGGATTATAAGATTGCAGGAATTTAGAGCGGGTATAAGAAACGTTTCCGCCAACAGTAAAGTTAACTTTACCAATGGTGCTGTTATAAGCCAACGAAAATTCTTCACCGAATTGCGCATCCGAATTAATGTTTTGCTGAGCCAGATTATACCCCAGTTCAATGGGTACAATTACATCATTTTTGGTACCCAGCAAGCCGGTACGTTTTCTGTAAAACCAGTCAAACGAGCCATTGATTTTTCCGTTCAGTAAACCGAAGTCCATACCTACATCGGTAATCTTACTTCTTAACCAGGATATACTGGTAACAGGTGTTCCTTTATCTCTTGAAGCAGGAACCGTGTTGCCATCCAATACGGCTGAACCCACAGTGCCATAATTATAACCAGCCAGGTAAGCGAACGGCGCAACGATGGGATTGTTATTGGGATTGTCATCACCCAGTACACCATAAGAGCCCCTGAATTTTAAATTGCTGATAATTTTTGTTTCATCTTTTAATAATTTTTTAAAGAAAGGTTCCTCGCTGATTCTCCATCCCGCGGATACGCCGGGGAAGTAACCTACCCTGTATTGCGGGGCGAACAAATAAGATGCATCACGTCTTGCAGAACCCTCTACAAAATAGCGGTTCTTATAATTATAGTTGATACGGCCGATATAGCCAATCCTTGCCTGGGTTCTGTCCTCATCCTGGTATTGATCAATAATAGGATAACTTACCAGCGGCAGGAAGTTGGACTGCGGTGAAGCATGTATCCAGTTTCTTACAAAATGATTATTGATTCTCTCAGCAACTGCAGTTACACCAATGGTATGGTCGCCGAATTTTTTGTTGTAGTTCGCCTGCAACTGCATGTTGGTGTTGATTTGTTTAATCTGCTCCCTGTCACGCCATGGATTGGTACTTCCGCCGGTTGCTTTGTAGCTGCTGTCTGATGGGTTATACGTATAAGCTTTGTATGTATACTCCTGGTTGTTTTCCAGTTCATCGGCCATGTAATAAGAACCCAACGCTCTTACAGACAAGCCTTTTACCCATGGAAGATCCCAGTCGATATGAAAGTTGGTTTGCAATACACGCCAGTCTTTTCTGAATTTACCTGACAAATTGTTATTAAGGAACGCATAGTTAGATTCCAAATGCGGCCCCATATCATTTAAATAAAGCGGGTTGTCATTGGCATAAGGTCTTTCCATCGGCGTGTTTCTCAGTACGGCCAGCCTTGCTAAAAAGTAATCATCACCACCCGGCACACCCGGGTTTTTGTATGTTTCTACGCGGCCATTGATATCAAAACCAACCTTTAAACCGTTGGCTAATTTTGCCGTAACATTAGATTGTATGTTGGTACGGTTGAAGTTGTATTCTTTACCTAAAACTGAATTTTGAAACAGGTTGGTACCAGATACATAGTAGCTCACTTTATCTGAACCGCCGCTGATGTTTACGTTCACAGAATTTTGTGGTGCACCATTGTTGTTCAGTACAAATTTTCTCCAGTCAAAACTTCTGTATTGCGGATCTGTACCGGCTTTCGCTGCATCCAGTATAGCCTGGGTAGTAGTAGTGCTGCCATAAGAATTCATTTCAGCGTCTGCCTTGTAATATAAATAATCAGCTGTATTATTAACTACTTTAGGAAAACGGAAAAAACTTTGGTAACCACTGTAAGCGTCTACATTGATGCTGTTTTTACCTACCGTTCCTTTTTTGGTTGTAACCACCACTACTCCATTTGCGGCACGTACACCATAAATAGCTGCAGAGGCGTCTTTTAAGATGGTAATACTTTCCACATCATTTGGGGCCAACTGGTTAAACTGGCCTTCATCCTGCTGAATACCGTCAATTACATACAGGGGTGTACCCATATTACGTATCTGGATAGAAGCAGATGCACCGGGACGACCTTCTGCCTGGCGAAAAGTTACACCCGGCAATTTACCAGCGAGTGTGGTACTTACAGTAGCACCGCCATGTACCCGGTCGATATCTTTAGCTGTAACCGATGAAATAGCACCCGTTAAAGATTCCTTTTTCTTGCTGCCATAGCCAACTACAACAACCTCATCCATATCGTTTTTAACCTGCGCCATAGCAATGGTAAAATCTGTTTGGTTTTTCACAGTTATCTGTTGTACGGCATAGCCAACTGAAGAAACGACCAACACTGAATTTTGCCCGGCCACTTTTAGGGTAAACCTTCCATCTGCACCGGATGATGTAGCATTTCTTGTACCTTTTTCAGTAACGGTAGCGTTTGCCAACGCATTGCCAATGCTGTCTTTAACAACACCCGATACAGTAATTTTTGCTGTTTGCTGTGCGAATACCGGTATCGAAAAAGAAAGAAAAAAAAGCGAAACCAGAAGCAGTTTGATTTTTTGCCGAAGGCGTTTGGGTGCGCAGGCAATTACTGGCGTAATACGCTGAGTAATACATTTCATGTAGCAAGTAATTTTGATGATTTAATAATGATTGTAATCGTTTACATAATTTAATTCGGTTGTTACACTACCTTTAAATCATGGAACAAAATAAAATCTTATTTATCCGGGCGTCCATTCCTTGCGTACCATAATTTTCTCAAATTGTATCATTTTAACTTTGCCACCCCATGCACTTTATTTATTTGATAAAAAATAAACAGCCGGCGTAATTCAAATTTTTCATCAACTTCGCAAACGGTTTGAAACATAAAAAACATATCACGCAATTAGTACAGATTTTCCTCTTCCTGGTTTTAAGCACGGTTAAAACAACCGCACAATCTTATTTTTTCAGGCACTACCAGGTTGAAAATGGTCTTTCCAACAGTACCGTGTTTTGCAGTGCGCAGGACAAATACGGCTTTTTATGGTTTGGTACCAAAGATGGCCTCAACCGCTTTGATGGCTACCATTTTAAACATTATGAAATGGCCAAAGAAGGGCATGTGATGATGCCGGACATGATTGGTTGCATGTTGGTGGATAATGACAACAGACTTTGGATTGGGAGCCAGAAAGGATTGTTTTATTTCGACCGCGAAAAAGAAAAACTGGTTCGCTTTATCGACTCGCTGGTTTGGATTAACAGTATGCACATGGATAAAGATGGGCAGCTGTGGTTTATATCTGCTGTAATGTTGTGCCGCTATAATTTTAAAACCAACACACTAACCAAATTTCCGCAGGCTAATTATTTTGCCGCTACTTCCATTTGCAGCTCTGACAATGGAGACGTTTGGGTATCCACAGATAACGGGCTTTTGCAACGGTTTGATGCTGCCACCGGTCGATTCAAACCGTTTAATTTGTTCGCCCATTCCCCACCCGCTGTATCTACCTGGATACAAAAACTGCATACCGGTGAAGGCAATTCAATTTACGCAGGCACATCTGCGCAGGGTTTAAAACAGTTTGATGTTGCTACCGGCACGTACAAAGACCTGCTGACTTACAATCCCGATAAAACAACCATCTACATACGTGATATTGCCCGCAATGCTGTCAATGAATTTTGGTTTGCAACCGAGTCCGGCATTTTTATCTTAAATACGAGCACCGGAGAATTTGTAAATCTTAAAAAGAATTTTACCGACCCCTATTCGCTTTCGGATAATGCAGTGTATTCTTTGTGTAAAGACAATGAGGGCGGCATGTGGGCTGGCACTTATTTTGGCGGAGTAAATTATTATTCCAGGCAATATGCCGTGTTTCAAAAATATTTTCCGGATAATTCGGCTGGCGCAATCAGCGGCAATGCGGTACGTGAAATTACCGGTGACCACCAGGGCAATATCTGGATAGGTACGGAGGATGCAGGCCTTAATAAATTAAATCCTAAAACCGGTGCTATTACCCAATTTAAACCAGCCGGCGAGAAAGGGGATATTGCTTATCCCAACGTGCATGGTTTGCTGCTTTCCGGCAACGATTTATGGATCGGCACGTTCGATCACGGCCTTGATATATTGGATGTAAGAACGGGTAAAGTAAAAAA
Organism: Ferruginibacter sp.; assembly: GCF_028288465.1. GTDB lineage: Bacteria > Bacteroidota > Bacteroidia > Chitinophagales > Chitinophagaceae > Ferruginibacter. Next base: position 100,824 of record NZ_JAQBNR010000046.1, read on the forward strand.
GCATTACAATTCGGGGCCGGGTAAATATGACCTTAAAAACAATTTCGTTGTAAGCTTATTGCAAACTCATGATAGCGTAATATATGCCGGTACTGCCGGATCGCTGTACAGGTTTAACCCGGCGGTAAAAGGTTTCGACCTGGTAACAGAAATTGATCCGAATATTTTTGTAGCTGCGTTACTGGAAGATCATGAGAAAACAATCTGGGCGGGGTCTCATGGAAATGGTATTCTTTTCTTTAACCCTGTCACTAAAAAGAAAGGCTATTTTCACAATGAACCCGATAATCCAAACAGCTTACCCAATAATATTATCAATGCCATTTTTGAAGACAGCCATCAAAGTTTATGGCTTGCCACTGAAGGCGGCGGTTTGGTTAAACTGGATAAGGACCGCCACAAATTTTCTTTCTTCACAACAAAAAATGGCCTGCCAAGTAATTTTATTTATAAGATACTGGAAGATGATAAACAGCATTTATGGGTGACCACTTCCCGGGGGTTGGTAAATTTTAACACAGAAACAAACGTTGCTGCAGTTTATACAAAAGACAATGGTTTATTAAATGATCAGTTCAATTATAATTCCGGTTACAAAGATTCTACCGGCAAAATGTATTTCGGAAGTGTAAAAGGCATGATTGCTTTCCGTCCGGATGACTTGCTAAAAACTACACTTGATGCCCCGGTTTTCATCACCGGTTTCCAGGTACAAAATAAAGAAGTGGAAATTAACCAGGACAGCTCCTACCTGAAAAAATCAATCCTTTATACCGACAATATTACACTACCCTATGACCGGTCATCATTTAGTATTGACTTTGCCGCACTAAGTTATATATCACCCGAAATGACAGGCTACAGTTATTTAATGAGAGGCCTTGATAAAGAATGGACCGAATTAAAACAAAACAGGAAAATATATTTTACCAACCTGGTACCGGGAAAATATGTTTTTAAAATAAGGGCGGGCAACAATGGTAACTGGGGAACAGAAAAACAATTGGTTATTGTAATTGCACACCCCTGGTGGGCTACCGTTTGGGCCTATAGCTTGTATGCACTGTTTATAATTGCCCTTTCATGGTACCTTTTAAGAACCTATCATATTATTGTAGAAGATAAAAAGGAAAAGGAAATTTATGAAGCCAAGATTGATTTTTTTACCAATGTAGCGCATGAAATACGAACACCGTTGACTTTAATAAAAGGGCCTGTTGAAAATTTACTGGAGCAGGTAGATGAGCTGCCACAGATTAAAGAAGACGTGGTAACGATGGAAAGAAATACTAATCGCCTTATTGCACTGATTACGCAAATACTGGATTTCAGGAAGGCAGAGGCAAAAGGCTTCAGCATGGATTTTGTGAAAGTAAATGTGAGTGCACTGCTCAGGGAATCATTTGAAAATTTTGCCCCGCTTGCAAAAAAAAGAAAGCTGGAATACACAATAGAATACCCGGATAACGACATGATCATTTTTGCTGATGAAGAAGCTTTGACAAAAATTTTCAGCAATCTTTTCAATAACGCGTTGAAGTATGCCAACAAAAAAATTGCCATCCGCCTGTTGCCAGCCAACGAAAGTACAGTAAGTTGTGTGATTGAATTTGAGAACGACGGCCTAAAGATACCTGCTGAAATGCGTGAAAAAATATTTGAACCTTTTTACCGGCTGAAGGATTCTTTAAAACAACAGGGCACCGGTATTGGCCTGGCTCTTGCAAGGTCGTTAACGCTGTTACACAATGGCAGTTTATACCTGAAAGACACAGCTGACAACCTGAATGTATTTGTATTTTGTTTGCCGTTGCAACATGAAGAAAATATACACCGCAAAAAGAACATCAATCAACCACTGCTAAAACTAAAATAATGAATAACGATCTGCTGCCACTTATTTTAATTGTAGATGACAATGAAGAAATACTGGAATTTCTGGAGAGAATATTGTCAAATAAATATGCCATATTAAAGGCGCTTGATGGAAAAGAAGCCATTCAAATATTGGAGACTGAAGCTGTGCAACTGGTGATCAGTGATGTGATGATGCCGGTGATGGATGGGTTTGAATTGTGCAAAGCCATTAAATCCAATTTTGAATATTCACACATACCAGTGATATTGCTTACGGCTAAAAATACCATCCAGTCGAAAGTAGAAGGACTGGAACTGGGCGCAGATGCTTACATAGAAAAACCTTTTTCCAAAGAGCATCTGCAGGCACAGATCGCCAGTTTGCTGGCCAACCGGAATATGATCCGGGATTACTTTGCGAGCTCTCCCCTGGTGCACATCAAAAGCATGGCGCACTCAAAAGCAGATGAACATTTTTTAGAGATTTTAAATGACACCATCTGCGCCAACATAGAAGATACGGATCTTGATGTAGAAAAGCTTGCCAAAATAATGAACATGAGCCGTATCACTTTGTACAGGAAGATAAAAGCCATTTCTGTATTAACTCCGATTGAACTTATCAATATTACGAGGCTTAAAAAAGCAGCTGAGTTACTGGCCGAAGGGGATCATAAAATTTATGAAATTTCGTACATGGTAGGGTTTAGTTCGCAAAGCAATTTTGCAAGAAATTTTCAAAAGCAATTTAATATAACGCCTACGGAGTATATGCATTCCAAGCAGTTGGATAAGAAGAAGAATTTTTATTAAATTTAGTTTGTTGTACGCAATTAAGTTCTACCCGTTCTTATTTAGAACTCCGCTGCAATTCTAATAGTTTTCTGTTTGTATATTCGCCTCTGCCGCCGGCGGGGCTGCGTAACTGCAACGATGCTGCTTTCGCTTCTTTCAAAAAATATGCTGCGCATTTTTTGAATGCCGGCAAGCCGTCACCGTAGCGAAAGAGGCATCTTATGCAGTTACTGTGTTCAACTTGAAAGAGAGATTGAAGTGCTTAATTTTCCCCGCATTTCTTTTGGCAGGCAAACTTCATAGGCCCGCTTTCCGCCGTAAGTACACTTCAAACGGCCTCGAATAAAAAGTGCTAGAAATTTTCAGCATAAGCCGTTAAGAAATCAAGGTTGTCTGAGCCAGCACTAGACACAAAGTATTTAACTCTTCCGGCGAGATTCTTGATTTTAGGATTGTGTTGAAAATTTCAGGCTTTTTATTCGCAGCCTTGATTTTTTTTGTTTCTTTTTTTTATCAAGAAAAAAAAGAAAGTAAGCCTTATATAAATTAGAACATTTCAGGTTTCAAATTTAATTTTACAACGTACCGACTTGTCAAATAGCCAGCTTTCAATGTCGCGAATCAACCTCATCCACCCGCTGGGCATTTAGTCTTTCAGGAGTAGGACAATTTGCAGTGAATTCCTTTGCCGTACGTTTTTTATCTTCAGCAAGAGATGCTTTCTAAAAACGTAAAGTGACTATGAAAAAATTACCAATCTCTTACCTCACAATACTAACCATCCCATACATCAACTTCCTCCCGCTCCCCGGATGCAACACCCATGGATAACTTCCTGTTGGCAATGACTTTCCTTTAAACTTACCGTTCCATCCAATGGATAAATCAGTTGAATGAAAAACGATTTGCCCATAGCGGTCAAACACATCCAGGCTGGCACCGGTATAAGAATCAAGATAAGGGATGCGCCATACATCATTCAGCCCATCACCATTGGGTGAAAAAGCGGTAGGTACAAAAATATCTTTTACAACAGTTACCAGTACTTCATCTCCCGCCTTACAACCATCTGCAGACAACACTTTCAGAGTATAAGTAGTATTTATAACCGGCGAAATAGTTGGTGTTAGCACCAGGTTATTTTCAATGGCTGTGTTGGGTATCCATTCATATTGAAGATTGCTGCCACTGGCGGATGCGTTCAATACAATAGCACTACCAAGCAATAACGTTCTGTCCGGACCAGCATTTACAACCGGTTGCTCAAACACTTTAATGGATTGTTCAGCGAAGGCGGTGCACTTGTTGGAAGCGGTAAATGTATACCGTATGATGTGATCGCCAGCTGTTGCGATGGATGCATCAAATAATCCGGATGCGTTTACTCCGGCACCGGAATAAATACCTGTTCCACTCATGCCATTTATCTCGGTTCCCTGGTTTAGCAGAAAAGGTTCAACGCCTGCACATACATTTTGCAATGCGGTAAACTGCACTTCAGGGCTTGCTTTTAATGTAATCATTTGTGTTGTTTCATTTACGCAACTAACGCCTGAATACACCACGTATTTAACCTGGATTTGCTTCGTAAGCGGAGCGGCAAAACTGTTATAAAGATGACTGTATTGTTTGCCCGTTGCTGGCAGCGAATCTGTTATTTTAGCAGTGGGGTTATTTATAAAATCCCAGTAAATTTCTGACTTTGTTATGCTGCCAAAATTTACCGAAGCCGCATCTGCAAAAATGATGTCGCTGTTGCTGCAGAAGTTTACGGAGGGGTCGATTGTAAATTTTGCGATGGGTTGCGATCCGTTGACGGTAAAATTTTTAATGGTGTCTTTTATACAACCATCTTTAGAAATAATTTTTAAATCAACCGGGTAAATGCCCACGCTTGTGTATGCATGTTTTGGTGATTGCTGGGCTGATACATTCAACGCCGGGGCTGCGTTCACATCTCCAAAATTCCAGGCATAAGTAAATTGTCCTTCACTGCCATCGCTGATGGAAGATGTATTGATAAATGTTGCAAAAGGATCTGCCAGGCAAATAGCAGGCAATATAAAATCAGGATGGGGCAATGGATTGGCCAGAATATTTTTTGTAACGACATTGCTGTTGCATCCTTTATCATTTTCTACCGACAAACTCACTACATAATTTCCCTTGTCTGTAAAAATATGCGTGGGTGCTTTTGTTGTTGCAACACCTCCATCACCAAAATCCCAGTTCCATTTTTGTATGGGTTGCCCGCCGGTAACAGACTGATCTGAAAAAAGCACGGCACTCTTTTCACAAACAGGTGCTGTAACACCAAAAGCCGCTACCGGAGAAGGATACACGGCTACCGTTGTTGAATCCAGCTTTTTACACCCGGCCGCAGTCGTTACCATAACATAATATTTTCCGGAATTTGCAACTGTTACATTTTTGACAATTATCTGGCTGCCGGTTGCGGTAAAAGTATTGGGCCCAGTCCAGTTATAAACGGATCCGCCTGTTGCGTTTAACACAATGCTATCGCCGCTGCATTTTGCACCATTGCTAGTAACGGATGTTACCGGTAATGGATTTACAATGATGGTTATCGGGTTAGAAGATACCCTGCAGGTGCTGATGCCGATGTTGATGGTTTCAGCAGCTGTCAACCTGTATAAATAAGTACCGGCATCCGTTGAAATCCGCGTGTATGCGTTACTGGTAGCACCACTTATATTGCCCCAGGTATTTCCATTGTCGGTGCTTAGCTGCCATTGGTATGCTGTAGCGGCATAGCAATTTTCTACAGTTGATTCAAAATGAAAGCTGCTGTTGTTGTCTGCACATACGTTGATGGTGTCGCCAGTATTACCGGTGATTTTTGCATCAATCGCAGGACCAGCTGGACGAAAGGTAATATCATCCAGTCCCAGATCGTTGCCCACACCCCCGGGCGAATTGTTGCGCATGCGCAATACAACCGACGATACATTTGGTGGTGTTGTAAAATAAAAACCATACTGGGCCCATGTTACAGGATTGATAATCGGAATATCGCCGGTATCGTAAGTGCCTAAAATAGTGCCGTCTGTTTTTTCAATTGTAAAAGTAATATTCGGATTGATACCCATCACGCTGCACATGTTCAGCAGCCAGGCCGCAAACTGGTAAGTGGTTTCGGCACAAAGCCCGTTGATTGTTTGTATGTAAAAATTACTTGGCTGGTTGGACGCATTGATCAGCATGTAGTACCCATTGCTGTTACCCGTATGATCCGTCGCTGTATGCCAAACCACATCGCTTGCCCAGCAACCGGACGTATAATTCACAATGGAATAATAACCGTCAGAAGGACAATTAGCACCCTGGTATTGCAAACTGCTGGTGGCACCTGTTTGCAATGGCGGACCATAGTTTGCACCTGCACCAAAACTGATGTTCACGATCGGATCGCCTAAAGATCCGGTACAGGTTTGAGCAATTGAATTTTTAACAACAACAAGCAAACAGGTAAGCAATAAAAAGCATTTTCTTAAATGCATACAATCAAATAATTTTTTCTCATCCCTTTTAAATTAAACTTCCTGTTCATTACCATTTCTGCTGGCTGGTACTACTCCAATTTCTTTGTCAGTGAAAATGGTTTGTCTTCTTCCTTCAATCCGCGGTTGGTTTGGGGCTTGTCAGCCATCCCCAGTTTTAATACACCGCCATTCGTAATATCACTGTGTGTTAAAAAGTTTTTGGTATACACCTTTCCATTGAGGCTGGCAGATTTTATATACACATTTTCATTGCTATTCAAAGGCGCTTCAATAATAAATTTCTTTCCGTTCTCCAGGTTGATGGTTGTTTTTTTAAACAAAGGGCTACCCATCACATACTCGCCTGTACCGGGCGTTACGCTGTAAAAGCCAAGCGCACTCAGTACATACCAGGAGGAGGTTTGACCCTGGTCTTCATCACCGGGATAACCGTCTTCTGTTGCATTGTACAGTTTGTGCATCACCTCACGTGTATGGTACTGCGCCTTCCATGGTTCGCCTGCAAAATTGTACAGGTAAACCATGTGCTGTATGGGCTGGTTGCCATGTGCATACTGCCCCATATTGGCCATTACCATTTCCGTCATTTCATGAATCATGCCGCCATAAGAACCCACGTTTACTTTGTTGGGTTCTGTAAAAACAGCATCCAGTTTTGCAGTAAATTTTTTATCGCCGCCCATTAAATTGATAAGGCCTTTGATGTCCTGGAATACCGACCACTCCCAGTGCCAGGCATTGCCTTCTGTAAACGGACCGCCCCATTCTGCCGGGTCAAAATTGGGCCGCCACAATCCATTGCTGTCACGCCCACGCATAAAGCCGGTGGTGGAATCGTACACATTTTTATAGTTGTACATCTGCCGTTGAAAAACATTTGCATAAAAATTGTTACCGGTGACTTTGGCTAACTGGTAGCCGCAAAAATCATCATACGCATACTCCAACGTTTTGGCCGTAGCCTCCCTGTATTTGGTATAAGGCACATAACCCAGCTGCGCATATTCTTTCCATCCATCTCTTCCATTGGACGGACCCCATGGCCCTTTGTTGGTGGCTTCATGCAGGTATGCTTTTAAAGCCGCATTGGGATCGAACGTGTGAATTCCCTTCGCCCAGGCATCCGTAAATAAACTGATGGCGTGGTTACCAATCATGCTGCCGGCTTCACTTGGGAAAGACCAGGAAGGCAGCCAGCCGCACTGATCATAAGCGTCCAGCATGGCCTGCATGTATTGCCCCTGCATGGTAGGATGCAACAAGGTGTTTAAAGGAAACTGCGCCCTGAATGTATCCCAGAAGCCGGTGTCAGTAAACATATAGCCGTCATGCACTTTGCCATCATACGGACTAAAATAATGTGGCTTGCCATCTTTATCAACTTCATAAAATTTTCTGGAGAACAAACTCGCCCTGAAGAAGCAGGAATAAAATGTTGACATGTCTGCTTCGCTGCCACCTTCTACCTGAACTTTATTCAGTGACTTGTTCCATATAGCTGCTGCTTTATTTTTTGTTTGTTCCAGCGTTTTATCAGCGCCCAGTTCCTGTTGTAAATTTAATTCTGCCTGCTCCGGGCTGATGTAAGACGATGCCACTTTTAACTGCACTTTCGCTCCGGCCTTGAATTGTACATAAGCGCCGAAACCATTTCCCTCTCCGGTTGCAGAATCGGCGTACACTTTGTTCTGCCTGTTTTCCCAGGTACCGTATTTTATAAATGGCTGATCAAAATAAACAACAAAAAAGTTTTTGAATCCTTTTTTAAAACCTTCGCCATTGTTTACATAGCCGGTAATTTTATTTTGCTTGGGATCAATTTTTATGGCGCTGATATTGGTATAGCCATCCAGCACGAGGTAACTTTTTTTTGCCTTTGGATAAGAGAAACGAAGATGTGCACCTCTTTCAGTGGGCGCTATTTCTGTCGTGATTTTATTATCAAAACTTACTTTATAATAGTTGGGTTTTGCAATTTCATTGGCATGACTAAACGTTGCTTCCCGCTCGTTTTCATTCACCACCAGTTGATCAACCATTGGCATAAAAGAAAAAACGGCATAATCTCTTGTCCAGGAGCTGCACTGGTGCGCCTGCTGAAAGCCGCGTATTTTATTTTTGAAATACTGGTACTTCCAGCCATCGCCGTTTTTGCCCGTCTGCGGTGTCCAGGTATGCATACCAAAAGGCAATGCGGTTGTGGGATAAGTATTGCCCCTCGTTAATTCGTGTTTTGAATTGGTGCCCTGCAATGTGTTTACATATTTTACCAAATCCAACTCCTGCGCATGCAGGCTATTGGTAAACAGGCAAGCGGCTGCTAAAAAGATACTTGTAAATTTCATGTGGAATTGCTGCTATTTTACAAACCTTTTACAGTGGCAGATATGGCTATAGAATGGACATGCATTTTAACCTGCCAAATAAAAAATCCGGTACTTGTAAAAATAACTCAAATGCCAGCAAGCATTTTAGCCGCCGCCTTTAATGAACTGATTTGAATAGAAGATGATACAAAAAACAATCGCCTACATGGTAGGATGCTGTTGATAGATGGTCCACTGCTGCAGCTTGGTGCCGCTCTTTTTGGCAAGCGTGATGCCCGTATCGGTGGTACCATTCTTATCAACCGGCGTAACGTACAGTTCCGTTCCTTTGGCCCTGATGAGGTAAACATTTTTTTCTACGGGGATGAAATCATACAACTGGTTGGCCTGCGCTTCCACCAATGGCTGCTGCTCCAGGGTAATGCCTTCTGCCGGGGTAATTTCTTTTGGCTGAAAGGTTTTGCTGGTAAATAAATTTTTCAGCTGGTAGGTCTGCCCTGCCACATGTTTAAAATCCCATGTCATACATTTCCAGTTAACCGGCGAATAAGCCACCAGCGGCGTACCATTTTTACCATTCGCATCTTTAATGCGCAGCAACATACCGGTCTGTACATTTTTGATAGCGTAGGTGCCCTGGATGACCTGGGCAGATGCTGAACCCGAAACAAAAAGAAAAAAAGTAAAAAGTAAAAATGGAAATATTTTTTTCATGACAATAAAAGTTTAGATAACAATTGTTACCGATGATACAAATTAACGTGCCCATTTTTGTTAATTTGAAGAAACAACAAAGTTAGAGGATGCTATATGCAGTTTCTTTCATTATTTAAGCTAACTGTACAGAAGAAGGTTTACTGTTTCTGTCAAACTCAGCATTTGTAAATTCATCTGTTAACCCTTAAACAATCGTTTAAATATAAGATTCAGCAATGCCTCAATTTTTGTTTCGAAGTGTCTTCCCTTTATCTTTAGCAAATAAAATTATTCAATGGTCGTTATGCCAGCAAGAGTTGACGAAAACGACTTGCTTAAATGAGATTTAAATGAGAAGAGTACTTTTGTTTCTGATTTTTGTTGCAGCTCGTTGCAACATTTATTGCCAAACCAATGAAGCTGCGAATGTAAACGCACTTCCTGTTTCCATCAATGAAGTAATGAATCAGTTAAGTGATGATACGGTTATGTTATACTATAATGAGAGATGGCAGCTGGTAAAACCTGCTTGCGCACTCATGTTCAGGGTTTCCAAAATTGATACGATGTTAATGACTTTTACTGGACAATTTGTTGACTATTTCATGGATAGTTCGATAGCCGTTGAAGGTAGCTATGCAAAAGGGAAAAAAGAAGGTCTCTTTAAACTATATTTTGACAACGGGCAGTTGGCCCAAACCGGTAATTACAGTAATGACAAAAAAAGCGGCCTGTGGCAGTATTATTATGAAAGCGGGGCAAAACAACAAGTGTTCAACTTTACCAACAATGAAATTTTGATAGAGGAATTTTGGACTGAAGACGGCAAGAAAATGGTGGACTCAGGAAAAGGTGATTGGTTTGGTTATGCAGCCGCTGACAAATTCAGAAAAATTTCCGGCAAGGTCGTCAACGGCAAAAAAGATGGAACATGGACAAATACCATTGCTTCACAAAAATTTATTACGAATATTGAAAATTACAGGGAAGGAATTTTGACCAGTGGGAAAATGATTTCAAAATTCAATCGCGATGAGGCATACAAAGACACTTCATACTGTAATATCGAACAGATTCCGGGATTTTTGAATGCAGAACAATTTCAAATCAACAGGTGTTTTAACAACGTTACCAAACGTAATTATGAACAGGCGCAATACCCAGGCGGAATAGAACGCTTCTACAAGGAACTGAGGCAGAAATATGATTACATTACCCGTTCTGGTTTAAATCTTCCCACGCCGGCGGTTTACGGTTATATCACCGTATTAATCACAATTAATGAGAAGGGGCAAATGACCAACTTTAAACCTCAGTCAGGTATTGGGGAGGAAGTTCACCTTATTGATGCAATGAAAATGATGAATGTATCGGCAGCTGGCTGGAAACCAGCAAAACTCGATGGCAAGCCAACATCGGAGACGAAAATTATAAGTGTTGAGCTTCGCTTACAATAGATTTTATTGGTGTCCTGGCCTGTGCAATCAATAAAATCTTCTAATCTCCGTGTCTTCCATTTGCGGTGTAAAAATGTACAAGGGAGCCAACGCTTTACCCGACTTGCATCTTGCGCCATTGCAAGTGTTCAACTATTTGAAGATTTGTTTGCATTAGCGGATGAGGATCTTTTCGCAGCAAGTTCTTCATCTAACTTATCAAACCGCAGGCCTTTCAAACTTATTACAACAGATGAAGCCATTAAATCATGAACAGCCCGCCGTTTCCTATTTAAAAACATTGTGATCAATTCAATAATGAACCACAAAAATGATGTCCAACTAATTATGCTTTCTGCAACGGAAGAGACTTCATCGGTTACAGAAAGTACTTCAATGGCATGCAGGCCCAGAATGCATAAACTCAATATTTGTAAAATTATTGGCACTGAATCCCTCAAGATGGCTCTCTTTATCCCGATAACTTTTCTTTCTCCCAAGTCGAGCACCTTTACGCCCATGATAATTTTGCCAATTGTTTGCCCGAACAAACCTGTTAGTAAAACACTGTAAAGGAAAGGAAGAATTGATAACGCAACCGTCAAAGCAAAGGAAGGTAATTGAGTGTAAGAAAAAATATACTTTGCGCAAAGCAAGGAGATTATGGTTAGAATGATTCCATCAAATAATCCGGCGCCTAATCTTCGCCAAAAAGCATAATATCTTTCCATAGGTTATAAGTTTCGAAGGCACAGAGGACAGCTCATATATCAATGTCGTCTCATGCAAGTAAAGCAAAAAGCTTGAAACTAAAAACCAATTTTTTATGGGTACAGAGAGCCTGTTGTGTTGGCCTCAATGTCTCACTAATATTTAATCAATAAATGATAATTATAAGGTACAACACAGGATCAGCTACTCAATCTACAGTAACCGCATATCGAAAACTCCCCTTATCAACAACCAATTTATCAATCCCCGATGTTTCATCGTTTTCAAATTTCACTTGTATAATAGCCGTTCTCCTCGGCGTTGGTTTGGTAGCTGAAAAATGGGTATGAAAAACATAGGTCAATTGGTGTGTTGCATCCATCACAAAATCACCATGGCCGGTGCCGTTGACGCCCAACATATTTTTGCTGATGATGGGATTGCCGGCATATTTTTTCCATGGGCCATAGGGTGAGCTGCTGGTGGCGTAACCTACCGCGTAATCGGGGTTACGGAAATCATTGGCGGTGTAGAAGAGGTAGTAGAAGTTGTTGTGTTTCAATACCGACGGGCCTTCTGTGACGGGCCAGTTGGTATTGGCGGTATTTTCCCAGGCATCGGTTGCGGTGATGCATTCTTTTAAAGTAGCTGGTTTAATGGCCGAAAGATCAGCTTCCATTTCGGCGACAAATATTTTGTTACCGCCGGTTAAGCGCACATGGTACAAATATTTTTTACCATCCTCATCTATAAAAACAAAAGGATCAATTTGCCGGATGGGTGCATCGAGTTGTTTGATTATTTTTTGTGTAAACGGTCCGGCAGGACTGCCACTTGTTGCTATGGCAATATTTTCATCGGCAACATAAGCCATGTAAAAACTATCTTTCTGCTGAAAAACCTGCGGCGCCCAAAAGCCTTTTGTTCCATAGGCTTCTCCTTTTTTAAGCACCCAACCATCCGGTGAAGTAGTTGACTTTACCCAACGCTTCATGTCTTTTGAAGTATAGGCTATAAAGCCGTTACCTGAATTTCCTTCTACCGTTCCGTACAAATAATAAACGCCTTTGTTGTAGAAAATGGTCGGGTCTGCAAGATGAATCGTGTCCTGGTTTTTATTGGTTGATTGAGCTTCCGCATGCAGGCAAAGAATTGCAGCGAAGCAACCTGATACAATTAAACAAGAGAGGATTTTTTTTATGTTCATGCTACAACAATTTTTATAAAATGGAATTGAATAATGAATACTTCTTTTAACGAAATCGATGTTGCTTACTTAAAATTTAGTTGTCCCTGATCAACCGCCGACGGGGCTTATAGCCGCCGTCGGGGTTTGTTGGGTTGTTCAACCCGTCAGCGGTTGCAAACCCTGACGGCGGTTGTTGTTAAATGAACAATATTGAATTGCAAATCTTTTACAATTCATTTTCAACTGATTAAATGGATAACCAATAATTTAAAACAAGGGACACTACTACTTTTTTGTTCTCAATTTATTGGCGACGAACACACCAATTTTATCGCCTTCATCCAACCCATTGGTGATGGAAGGCATGTAATGGATACCACCATAAAAACGGCTGATGGCTGCTTCGTCTGCGGCTTGTTTGAACGATTTAAAATGCCGTACGGGAATACCAAATTCAACCTCCGTAGAATCACTGTAAGCAAAATGATCGCCGAATAATTTAGTAAGTATTACCGAGCACGCGCCGGATACAACGCTGTGCCCGCTGGTATATTCCGGGAAGGGAGGTGTTTGCAGCAAGGGCAGCCAGCTCTGGCTGATGTACTGGTTGATATAGGTCTCCGGCCGGATGCATTTGCTGCGAAATTTCTCGTCCCAGCAACTGCTAAAGCCATCGGCCAGTGTAACAGATAAACAGGCATAGGCTTCTGCGGATTGTACAAAACCGGCATTGTTTTTTTTACAAGCCAGGCGGGTAATGTTGATCCAGTGGCCGCCGGGAGATATTTTTTTAGTGGCATACATCACATGCCCGTTGATGTTCATTTTAAATGGATTGCAATCCCAGAAATTGGCTATCTCATTTTGCTCCGGTGTTAAATTGATGCGGGCATTTTGGACATCTTTTGCTTCCTTATAAAACTGGCTTGTTGAATCAATGGAAAAGGTGGTGGGTGGCAAGGGCCTGAACTGTTGCGCTGAATCTATGAGGAATGTCCTGAGCTCGCCCCAGTGCGGTTCAATCGCTTTCATGTAACTGGGCGGTGTTGGTTTCCAGGAAGCGGCATCGGTGCCAACGGAATATTTTGACAGTGACCTTGTTTCCTTGTACTTGTCTTTTGCGGCCCAGGCCAGGATATGTTCTGCAATTTTTTTTCCGTAAGCAACCGAGTTGTCAAACACATCGGCTGGCATGCCCGAGGTTTTATATTCCTGTAAAATGGCGGATTGAAAAGCGCCAATTTTTTCTTCGGAGATGATCATTGTTTTGGCTACCTGCAACAAGGCATCTACTGCAGCCAGCGGATAACTGTATTGCTTGCCTGCCTCCGGCTGCGGCACATTGGTCAATCCGTGTAACTGGCCATCGAAAGAAATGTACGCCGCATCGCCGTGATATGCTGCTTCATAAGCGGCCACCGTAACATAGGCATAAATTCTTGCTGCAACCGGTGGTGAATAAATATCATGCACCATTACATCGGTCACTTCTTTAACAGAACGGTGCAGGTATTCGGGGTTCTCCGCCAGTTTTTTCCAGTCGGGTATTACCTGCGCACCTGCAGGTAATACCAAACAAAAAAGCAATAAAAGAGGTAATAGGTTTTTCATGTGTTTTATTATTATTCACTTAATTGCACCGCCCTGAAGGGCGGTGCAATTAATTTTATTTATTTATTGGCTTTAGCTCAAACAACTATTTCGGCTAAAGCCGCTTTTATTTTTATTTATTCTCCCCGTCCTGAAGGACGGGGCAATTCATGAAGGACTGGCAATTCATGTGATCCTAAAGCATCTGGCATTCATCGTGGCGCTTTAATCTGGCAATTGATTTCTAATTTCTATTCCTGTTTCCTGAACTCTTCGATCCGTTGTTGCCAATGGCTGTAATTGCACAAGGGAGTGACACAACGATGCTTAATTGAAAAACACCTGCCTGCAAAAAAATTGTTTTATCAACCATACATTTTCAACAATGAAACAATCCTACAATAAAACAATTCAATCATTCAACCATCACAAATCAGGCAACCAAAAATCAAACGGCTCATCCCTTATCACATCCAAAGTTCCGTCTTTAAAAATGATTTCGGCTACCTGTATTACGGAGCGTTTGTTGGAATAACTATAGCAACCATCTTTATCCAGCTCACCTTCAGAATGCACCTTTCTGCCGGGATGGGTGAAATAAAAAATGAAGGCCTTATCGCCCGTTACCACCACATCTGCGTGCGCACCTGTAGGTGTGTCCTGCGGTCGGGTGCCGTTTTTATCGAGTATGCGGCCCTGCTTTTCCCAGGTGGTGGCATCGGCGGAACGATAGACCCGCTGGCCCGCCCATTCGTCGGTAATCATCCAGTAACTGTCTTTAAAACGAAACATTTTCGGGCCTTCATGCGGCTTGCCACCGATGGCTGGCTTATCAGACAAGGTCCAGTTTTTTAAGTCGCTGCTTTCGCCCGTCATGGTAATGCTGCCCTTTGTTTCATCCTTGTACCATACATGCCATTTGCCATCGGGCATTTTATAAAAACTGGGATCAATCACACTGCCGGAGGACAGTTTCATATCGCCTTCATGTTTCCATTTCCACAAGTCTTTGCTGGTATAATGTGTAATCACTTTGTCGCCACCCCAGTCGTTTCTTACGCCCCGGATATATACCACGAACATGTGGTACAAGCCTTTATCAACAATAATATCGGGTGCCCAAAAAGTATTTCTGCCTTCTTCAAACTCCAGGGCCGGCGTGCCTTTGTATACCCACGATTGCCCATGATCGGACGAGGTAGCCACGCCGATATCGGTGCCATAACAAAACGCTACATTGGCCGATTGTACATTGGCACGGCGCTGTGTGTAAAACATCCACCATTCCTTTTTTGCCTTGTTGTAAATTACTACCGGATCGGCGGCGCCATCGAACATAGGATCACGGTAAAGCGGCGCTGGCGCTATATGCAACGGGCTTTTATTGGATTGCGAAAACACATTGCTTATCAGGCAGAAAAATACCGGCAGCAAACAAATCCTGTTAACATATTGCATCATAAAAACCGCTTAAAAAGTTGCCGAAGCTAAAGCATGACGCCGGCAAATGCTATTCTGACCGTATCATTTTTTATGCTGAATAGTTCATTTTAAAAAGCTGGGTTATACTATCAGCGGGTTCAGTGCAGAAGCGGCAGCGTTAGTGGGTGTTATGCCCTGCAGCCAGCGGTTGCGGTCATTTTCCTGGTGTTCATTTACGGGTTCAGTCACCAGCGCATCAGCTGCATAATAAATAACGGTCATTACTTCACGGGTAACGTCCGATAAATTGCCGGGCGCACTGTGCAGCGTCCAGCCGTAGTGCCAGGTGGCATCGCCTGCATTCATTGTGGTGGCTCTTGTTATGGGATAGTCTCTGTCTTTTATCAATTGTTCAAGCTGTGCCTCCGATTCATCAGAGATGGCGAGGTTGCCGACAAAACCTTCCCGGTGAGAGCCGGATGCAAACGTAAGCATACCCATATCTTCGGTAATATTCAGCAAAGGCATCCACATGGTCACAGTGTTGTTTGTGTTTAGCGGCCAGTAATATTGATCCTGGTGCCAGGGTGTAAAACCACCGCCGGGTTCTTTATACAAAGCCTGGTCGTGGTATAACCGGACATGCTCAACGCCCAATAAATCAGCAGCGATTTTTGCAAAACGTTTGGCCAGTGTAAAGCGGCGCACATCTTCATCCTGCTCCCACAAATTCATGATCTGCAAAAAAGCTTTGCCATAAGTATCCCTTTCAGCCATCGCTCTTTTTTCTGTATTAAAAGTATAGGCGGCTCTGTTGATGGCATCGCGGTATGCGGGTAATTCCTCCGGCTTTAAAACACTTTTAACCAGGGTATGACCTTCCGTTCTGAAGCGGTCAATCTGCGCCGGATCAATGGTAACAAAATCATCTAATAATGGCAATTGAAGCGTATTCATAATTGTAGATTTATTTTTTCTTTCAAAATAAAAAAGGCAGCAATATCACTAACCGAATATACCAGATTTATCAATGCCATTAAAAGAATAAAAAAAAATTGTTAACGGGCATTGGTATTCCAATTTAGCATCGTTGTGTCACTCACTTTTACATTTTTAGCTGGAAGCAGCAATGGATTGATGAGTCTGCCCCTGCCTGCATAATCCGTTGAAGGCCCGCTAAAAATAATATTTCATATAATATAAAAAAATCAGTACTGTAACAAAATGAATATATTATGATACAAGGACAAAAAACAGGTCAAATATTGCGGTGATAAAAATATTAATTTGCGCTATTCAAAAGTTTTGCACCATATGACTGTACAAATACTTCGCCAGCTGTTCCTTTTCACTCTTTTTATAAGCATTCACCACCTTGTTAAAGCGCAAACCAACCCAGCTCTTTTTTCCCTGCGGGCAGCTTCGCAAACCGGCATTGAATTTAAAAATACCATCACCGAAAGCGACACGACCAATATTTTAAACCAGGCCAATATTTACAATGGCGGCGGTGTCGGCATTGCGGATTTTAATAAAGACGGTCTGATGGATATTTATTTTGCCGGTAATATGGTGCCCAACAAAATGTACCTCAACAAAGGCAATTTAAAATTTGAAGATGTAACCAATGCGGCCGGAGTTGACGGTGAAGGCAGATGGTGTACGGGTGTTTCAATTGTGGACATCAACGCAGACGGCCTGCCGGATGTGTACGTATGCGCCTCGTTCAGGAACGATGCGTTGCGCAGAACCAACTTATTTTATATCAACCAGGGCAATGATAAAAATGGTATTCCCGTTTTTAAAGAGCAGGCTGCGGCCTACGGTGTAGCCGATACCGGTTTAAGTACACAGGCTTACTTTTTTGATTACGATAAAGATGGGGACCTTGATTTGTACCTCGTCACCAACCAATTGAATGATCCTGAAACACCTATCATTTTCAGACCAAAAGTAACAGATGGTTCGGCCTTAAACAATGACCGCCTGTACCGCAATAATGGCAACGGTACTTTTACCAATGTAACCAAAGCGGCAGGCATTTTATTTGAAGGCTGGGGCCACGCCGCCTGCATAAGTGATTTTAACAATGATGGCTGGCCGGATGTATATGTGGCCAACGATTTTGTAAGCAACGACCTGTTATACATCAACAATAAAGACGGCACTTTTACCAACCGCCTCGGTGAATATTTTAAACATACCGGCTGGAACGCCATGGGTACTGATTTCGCAGATATCAACAACGACGGGCTGCCTGATCTGATCTCGCTGGAGATGTTACCTGAAAGTAACATGCGCAAAAAAAGAATGCTTGGCGGCAATGAATATTACAACTATACCAACGCAGATAAATTTGGCTATACACACCAGTATGTGCGCAATGTATTACAGATAAACAGCGGCCTTACGCCGGAAGGACATCCTGTATTCAGTGATGTTGGTTTTATGGCCGGCATGTACCAGACAGACTGGAGCTGGTGCCCGCTGGTAGCAGATTTTGACAATGATGGACTGCGTGATTTAATCATCACCAACGGTTTGCCAAGAGACGTGACGGACCTTGATTATATCTCGTATGATAACGGCCAGGTTGGAGCCGGTAACTTTTCGCTGGCATTGGCAGATTCATTGCCGGTTGTTAAAATCCCCAACTACTCTTTTAAAAATATGGGTAATGCTTTGTTTGAAAACACCTCCAAAGCATGGGGTTTTACACAATCCTCTTTTGCCAACGGCAGTGTATATGCAGACCTTGATAATGATGGTGACCTTGACATTGTTGTCAATAACATCAACGAAGTGGCGTCTGTTTATGAGAACACGACGAACGACAAAAACTTGCACCAGTTAACCGTATCCATTAACGGCAGCGGTTTAAACACACAGGGTATTGGTGCCACCATCCGTATTTATTATGGCAATCACCAGCAACAGTATTATGAACACCACCCCACCCGTGGCTACCTGAGTACGGATGATGCAAGGGCGCATTTCGGATTGGGCAGCAATAAAAAAATTGACTCCTTAAAAATTGAATGGCCTGATGCCAGCTGGCAGCTGCTCACCAACCTTAAAGCTGATGAAGCCATCACACTGAATCAAAAAGATGCCGGTAAAAGAAAGCCTTTTTCACCGGTTGCAAAACCTGCCCTGTTTACTGAAGCATCTAAAAAATATGGCATTGCCTACAAACCGGTGGAAGATGATTTTGTGGATTACAATATTCAGTTAACACTACCCCATAAGTTAAGCCAGTACGGCCCCGGCATTGCGGTAGGCGATATTGACAACAATGGCTTTGATGATTTCTATGTAGGCGGATCGAGTAGTAATTTAGGCACCTTTTTTATGCAGGATGCCAAAGGAAATTTCACACAGGATGGAGACCGCTTTTTGCAAAAAGAAAACCCGTTGGTGGAAGATATGGGCGTGTTATTCTTTGATGCAGATGGTGACAAAGACCTTGACATGTATGTGGTAAGCGGCAGTTATGAATTACCGCCGGGCAACGAAATTTGCCAGGACCGTTTGTACCTCAACAATGGCAAAGGAAAATTTGCAAGAGCAGTCAATGCATTGCCAACAGAAACCGCTAATGGTTCCTGCGTTCGGGCAGCCGATATAGATGGAGATGGTGACCTGGATTTATTTGTGGGTGGCCGTGTAGTTTCAGGTGCTTATCCCACCGCACCGCAAAGTTTTATTCTACAAAATGATGGCGGGAAATTTACGGATGTAACGGCACAGTACTGTCCTGCTTTAAAAAACATCGGCATGGTAACAGATGCCTTGTGGAGCGATTTCGACAAAGATGGAAAAATTGATTTGGTGTTGGTGGGCGAATGGATGCCGGTAACCTTTTTTAAAAATACAGGTAAGAGCTTTTCACAAGTCAGCAAAACCTCCGGCATCAGCAATCACGTTGGCTGGTGGAATAGTTTAGTAGCAGGTGATTTTGATAACGATGGAGACATTGATTATATCGCGGGCAATCTTGGCCTCAACTCCAACTATAAAGCCACGCCAAAAGAGCCGATGACAATATGGGCGAAAGACCTTGATCAGAACGGTTCACTGGATGCCATGATTTTTTGCTACATGCAGGCGGCCGACAGCAGCATGCAACCTTACCCCATGCATACCAAGGATGATCTTGCTGCACAGTTGATTTCTATCCGTAAAAAATATCCCACTTATAAATCTTTCGGAGCTGCAGGCATGGATGAGTTATGGCCTGCTAAAGACCGGCAGGATGCCATAACATACCAGGCCAATGATATGCAGACAAGCTATATTGAAAACAAAGGTAACGGCCAGTTTACCATTACACCATTGCCCATTGAGACACAGACTGCGCCCATTTATGGCATGATGGCAACTGATGCAGATGACGATGGCAACCTCGATGTGTTGCTAACCGGTAACGATTATGGAATGGAGCCCTACAGCGGCCGTCATGATGCATTCAATGGTCTTTGTTTAAAGGGAGACGGCAAAGGCAGTTTCGCCGTAACTACTTTGCAGCAAAGTGGCTTTTTTGTAAAGGGAGACGCCAAAGGCCTGGCAATAATTCACACGGCCAAAAATGAAGATGTTATTTTATCTACTCAAAACCAGGATAGCCTGAAAGTATTTGCGCAGACTGCATCTGAGCACAGCAGTAGCAACCGCTGGATTGGTCTGCAACCGGGAGATGCCTATGCTGACATAGTATACAAAAATGGCACAAAAAGAAGAATGGAGTTTTACTATGGCAGCACTTATCTTTCCCAATCTACGAGAAAAATTAAATGGGATGGCGGCATCGCAAAAATGGTAATTACCAATTTCCGCGGTGTAAAAAGAACCCTGTAAATTATTGCCGGCAGTGTTTTACATATTGCCGGCCATGTTTCTTAAAATGCCCAGTTCAACGCCCCTGATTTCCGCCAGGCCCCTCAATCGTCCGATGGCAGAATATCCGGGGTTTGTTTTTTTATGTAAGTCATCCAGCATCTGGTGACCGTGATCCGGCCGCACGGGTATGGCAATATTTCTTTCTTTCATTACCTGCACAATTTCTTTAATTACTGCGTACATGTCCACGTCGCCTTCCAGGTGATTGTCTTCATAAAAATCCCCCTCCGCATTTCTTTTGGTACTGCGCAGGTGAATAAAATTGATCCGCTCGCCAAATTGTTTTACCATGGCGGGTAGATCATTATCTGCCCTTACACCAAATGAACCGGTACAAAAGCAAAGCCCGTTGTTGAGCGCAGGCACCGCATTTACCAACGCTTCAATATCTGCGGCGGTACTTACCACTCTGGGCAAACCAAGGATGGCATACGGCGGATCATCCGGATGGATCACCAGCTTCACACCGCATTCTTCTGCGACCGGCACCACCTGTTGTAAAAAATAAATCAAATTGTTTCGTAATGCTGCCGCATCAATGTTGTCATACTTATCCAGCGCCTGCTGAAATTGCGCCAGCGTAAAACTTGCTTCGCTACCCGGTAAGCCTGCTATTATATTTCTTTGCAGCAACGATTTTTCTTCATCACCCATCGCTGCAAATCTTTCTTTAGCTTTCGCTATTTCAGCTGCGGTATAATCCCTTTTTGCATCTTTTCTGTTTAAAATAAAAACATCAAATGCTACGAAGGCAGCCTTTTCAAAACGCAGGGCTTTACTGCCATCTGCGACAGTATAGGCAAGATCAGTTCTTGTCCAGTCGAGCACCGGCATAAAATTGTAGGTTACAATTTTAATGTTGCATTCTGCCAGGTTACGGATGGATTGCTTATAATTTTCGATGTATTGTTCAAAGCCTTCGGATTGTGTTTTAATGGCTTCATGAACGGGCACACTTTCTACAACAGACCAGGTTAAACCGGCAGTCTCAATCTCATTTTTACGCAGCTTAATTTCCTCTACGGTCCATATTGACCCATTGGGAATATGATGCAGCGCTGTAACAATTCCGGTGCAGCCGGCCTGTCTGATATCGGCTAAACTAACAGGATCTTTCGGGCCATACCATCGCATGGTTTGCTCCATGCGGGTGCCGGTGTTTTTGTAAGAGGAGAAACCTCCCCCAACCCCTTCAAGGGAGGGGCTTCTGAAGAGTCTGTTATTTGTAAAGCTGCTCATGATTTGATTATTTTACACACTGAGATGGTTAATGCCTTTTTTTAATTGATGCAATTTCTGTTTTTATTCTGTTAAAATGAAAACGGGATATTATTGCTTGCGTAGCTTTATGATGGTTGTGATTGTTATTATCTTACACCCATCTGATTGTTATAATTTCAATATATAAATATTCGCCTATTTTATTTTTTGCGTAAATTACAAGCAACAAATGAGACCACAATTATATAAATTACCATTGGCCCCCGACACCTCTTTTCTTTATATAGACGAAGAGTGTAAATACTTTGATAAACCCTGGCACTTTCACAAAGAATATGAACTGGTGTACATCGATAAAACTAAAGGCACCCGTTTTATTGGCGACCAGGTAAGTTTTTTTGACGATGGCGATTTGGTGTTGCTGGGCCCCAACATCCCGCATTTATACCGGAACAGCGAAGACTATTATAAAAACAATAAGCTAACCGCCAAATCAATTTTCATACATTTTCCAGAAGATTTTTTAGGCCGCTCTTTTTTTGATCTACCTGAAATGAAACAGGTAAAAAAGTTACTGGAAAGATCTTCGCTTGGTATGGAGGTAACCGGAAATACCAATGCGCTGATAAAGGACAAGCTGACGGCCATGAAAAAAATGAAACCGGTCAACCGGTTGATGAAATTGCTGGAAATACTCATCAGTTTATCCAACAGTAAAGAGCTGACGCCGATCCTATCAAAATCATTTACAGCATCCAGTACAAAGGATACCGACCGTATTGACCAGGTCATCCAGTTTATTTTGAAAAATTATAAAAATGATATCTACATCGAAGAAATTGCAGGGCAGCTGAACATGAGCATTGCTTCCTTTTCAAGATATTTTAAACACCATACCCACAAAACATTCTCCAACTACGTTACAGAAATACGCATCAGCCATGCCTGCAGGCTGATGATGGATAGTCATTATAATATTTCTGAGATCTGCTACCTGAGCGGGTTTGAGAATCAATCCAATTTTTATCGCCACTTCAAAAAATTCACCGGCGTAATTCCAAAAGAATACAAGGCCAGGTTTTTAACCAATACGGCTGATATGGAAGAATAATTTTTTTTGTAACACTTATTTTTAAAAGGAAAGAAATATTGACTGCGAATAAAAGAATAAAATTTTATTAGTAGCAGTTTGAGAAATAAGCCTTGCATTTTAAAAGCTTACTTTCTTTTTTTTCTTGATAAAAAAAAGAAATAAAAAAAATCAAGGCTGCGAATAAAAAGGCTGAAATTTTCTAGCACTTTTTATTCGAGGCCGTTTGAAGAGTATACGTTGCGTAAAGCGAGCTTATGAAAATCGTTACCTTAAAAGAATTGCAGTAAAATAATACTCTTCAATCCTTCCTTCGAGTTGAACACAGTAACTGCATAAGATGCATCTTTTGGTTCGGTTCCGGCTTGCCGGAATTTAAAAAAATGCGCAGCCTATTTTTTTAAAAGAAGCAAAAGCAGCATCGTTGCAGTTACGCAGCCCCGCCGGCTGAGGAGGCGATTCTGCATTTAGAAAACTGTTCTGATTGCTGTAGATTGGGCAACAAATTTTAGCCGGATAGAGCTTGCAACTCTTACGCCATCCGATTAGTAGCACTACCCAACCCTTCAATCTCAACAGTAACAACATCTCCGGGTTTCAACCAGTTTTTTTCAGTCATACCCATGATCACGCCTTCCGGTGTGCCGGTTAAAATTAAGTCGCCGGGTTCAAGTGTCATATGTTTGGAGAGATCTTCGATGATTTCAGCCACCGAAAAAATCATGTCTGCTGTGGTAGAGTTTTGCCGAAGTTCGCCGTTTAAGGTGCACTTCAAATTCAATTGCTGCACGTCCGGAATTTCATCTTTTGTAACAATGTATTTACCAAGCGGCAAAAAATAATCCAGGCTTTTGCCCATCAGCCACTGGCTGGTTCTGAATTGCAAGTCGCGGCAGGAAAGATCATTGGCAACGCAATATCCCAGCACATAATCCAGTGCATCAACTTTGGAAACATCTTTGCATCTTTCTCCAATTACCACGCCTAACTCTACTTCATAATCAAACTGTTCCCCCACCTTTCCCAACGGTATATCCTTGCCGTAATCAACGAGTGTATTGTTGTATTTTGTAAATACTACCGGAACCGTGGGAACCGCCATACCGCTTTCTGCGGCATGCCTCCTGTAATTTAAACCAATACAAATAATTTTGGATGGTGCAGGTGTACAGGGTGCGATGGTTAAGGCTGCTTCATCCAGGATAAATTCCGGGTGGCGGATCCCATCAGCAAGCATTCTTTTTAGTTCATCAACAGCTTTGTTGGTAAGATTGGTGGCAGAAAAAAACTTTTGTCCTTTAAATTGACGATAAGCGTCCGCATCAAGTATCCCCTTTTCAGTAACTATGCCAAGCCTGTATTGCTCACCGTTCTTAAAATATAATAATTTCATTTTTACAATACTTTAGATAAATCATTCGTCGTGCGGTAATCAATAGCGGGCCCTTCCACCGGACAGGTCGAAAGTAAAACCCGTGGTAAAACTATTTTGTGATGATACTATATAAGCCGCCATGTTAGCCGCTTCTTCCAGCGTACCACAGCGTTTCATCGGAATTTTATCCGTCATATATTTTACTTGCGCTTCGGGCATAGCATCAACCAGCGGTGTTTGTATAACAGCGGGTGCAAGCGCATTGATGGTAATACCCATTTCTGCGTATTCGCTTCCCTGCACTTTTGCCATACAAATTACGGCCGCCTTGGATGTGGAGTAAGCCAGCATGCCCGCGTTGCCTTCTTTCCCGGCAATGGATGCGATGTGCAGTATACGTCCGTATTTAACCGCCGCCATGTGAGGCAACACAGCCCTGGAGGTATAAAAGCAACTCATAAAATTAACTTCAAAAACCTTGTGCAAATCTTCGCTGCTTACTTCATGACTTTTAATATTTGTCACACCGGTAATGCCAACACAATTAACCAGTATGTCAATCTTTTTATACTTTGCTATTACAATTGCTATCGCTTCGTCCACCAGCTGCTGGTTGGTAACGTTTAACGGAATGATTTCGGCCTTCGTGCGATATTGATCGAAGGCTTCATGCAGGGCAGGTTCATTTAAATCAAACAAAATAACCTGTGCATCCATTGCCAGTAATTTATGTGCGATAGCTAATCCTATGCCGGAGGCTGCGCCGGTAACAATGGCTACCTGGTTGGTAAAATCACTCATACAATTTTTGTTTTTAAAGTTGTCTTTAATATCAGGCTAAATAATTATCAGCTTACTAAATTATATATTTCACTGTTCACCAGTTCAACCACACGCTGATTCAATTCCTTAATATAGTTGATACTCGACTGGTCTGGCTTGTAGGCGGCCTTTCTTGCAATGCTGTTTGTCAAAATACCTCTTGCCATAAGCAGTTCCTTTTCTGCATAATGAAACAATTCCATATTTTGTAAAGAGAAAAATATCTGTGGCATAACCCTTTCAAATATGCTGAATGCCCTGGCATGTTCGCCATTTCTCCGCAGATCAAATACTTTTTGTAAAATGTCTGACACGCCCAAACCCGGCATCACGCCGGCAATACCCAGCGGTATCAACTCCAGCATATATAAACCTCCCCAGCCTTCAAACAAGCCAATGTTGCCATTCGTTCTTCGAATGATCTCTTCAAATTTCGGTGCACAAAGCGGTTCTTCGAGTTTCAGGTATTTAAAATTCGGATACTGATTCATCAGCTCTTCAATAAAATTTACACTGATGGAACTTCCCCCCGGATTAAAATCCTGGATAAGGACCGGCGTATCAGGAATCGACTGCAGAAAGCCTCCGAGGTATTCTTTTAATGAGTCTTCCGGCAAATTAAAAATTCTTGGCACTGCCAGCGAAACTACATCCGCACCCACCTCCACATTTGCCTGCGCCAGCTTGATGGCTCCACGCAAAGATGGATTGTTTGATTGTGCAACAATTTTTATTCTGCCTTTGGCATGATTAACCGCCACTTTTACCACGTAGAGTTTTTCCTCATCCGTTAATTTATAAAATTCGCTGGCATAAGCTGGCAAACATACAGCTTCTATGCCGCTATCTATGGCGAAGTCAATTAAGTTGCAAAGTGCCAGTCCGTCTATTTCTTCGTCTTCTGTAAACGGCGTGGGTATAATGGGCACTACTCCCGTGAGACCTTTCGGTGCTTCTTTCATAATGTAATGGTTAATTATTTATATGATTAGGTTTTACTAAGCTTCTTTTATAATTCCTGTTGTCCACGATGGTTAAAATAAGGGTTGAAATCAATACCAGCACACCACCAATGATGGCCGGTAATTTTAATGTTTCGCCCAAAAAAATAGTCGAGATAGGTAACGCTAAAAAAGTGATCATGTAATTGGATAAAGCAACCTGTGTTGCATCCAGGTATTTTAATACTTTAAAGAACAACAACATCGACAAAAAATTGTGGAACAAAGTCAATGAAGCCATGCCCAGCCATGTTTTTACAGTAAAATCCGGCACCCTTGCAAACATGAACGGCTCATAATGCAATACCAATGGCGTGAGCATAATCACCAGCACGAGGTAGGTGTAAAACACCATCTCCATTTCTGTATATTGTTCTGCTACTTTTTTGCAACCTACATTGTAATAACCGTTGCCAATGATGGCCAAAAAAATCAGCAGGTTACCTAACGCATACTTCGAACTGAGATCCATGTTTTTAATATCATCGGTTGAACAAAGCAGTACACCAATAATAGCAATGGCAAAACTGATCCACCGTAATTTGTTCATCTTTTCTCCTAAAATAAAAAAAGCAAAAACCGCTGTTATTACCGGCAATGCCAATACCAGGATAGCCGAGTTGCTGGCAAGGGAATACTGTGTACCATAGGTCATTAATACTTGTGATGGGAATGCACCCAAAGCGCCCAGTTGTACAAAGATCATGACGTCTTTAATTTTTTTCTTACCCTTTCTGAAATCTTTTACTGCAAAGGGTAATAAAAACAGCGTTGCCAACACCATGGGCGCCCACACGGTGAAATAGGGCCCTACCTGGTCCTGCACCAACTTGATACTGGTAAAATGAAAAGACCATATCAGGTTACAAAACAACAATACTGACCAGGCAATAAATCCTTTTTTCATGTGTTGGTTTTATTAGTAATGAATTATGAAAACAGGAAAGCCTGTCGGGAAAAACATTTCTATGATATCGCAACTACTGTGTTCAGGCAATAGTAAACAGGCAATAATTCATTGTGCAACCATTCACTATTCACTACTCACCATTCACTATTCACCATTCACTACTCACCATTCACCAACTCATTACCTGTAGCAAACTGCTTCAACGCCTCCCGATCCAGTTCAACACCCAACCCATCGCCTTGCGGAACTTTGGCTGCGCCATTTTCAAAAACAATTCCATTCACGAGCAGATCGTCTACTCTGACCAGTTCGCCAAAAATATCAGAAGGGATCGTACAGTTGATGCTGGCGGCAGCGATGTGCAATCCCATTGTTTCGGAAATGCCGAGATCAACTTCTGAACCACGCCAGCAAGACTTCCCTTCCAGGTTAGCAATTTCTGCCAACAGGATAGAATTGAATGCAGTGCCGTTAAAATTATAGTCATCCACAGCATCTGCACGAACAAAAGTGATGATATCGCGGATATCCTGTGTATAAGGCAATGATATATGCCGGATCATCGGCACACCCAAATGCTCTTTCAAATATTTAAACCCCTCCACATTCGCATGCAATATCGGGTCTTCCAACCCTAACATAATGTCACTATCAACACCTTCCATTAATTTCATGGTAGTAGCCACATCCGTCCAACGCTGGTTGGGATCAAGTATGATTTTTATTCCATCACCACATTTTTGTTTGATGGCTTCGGTCCACAATCTTACCGGGTCTTCATCGGAGCATTTGAACTTAAAAACCTTGTGCCCTTTCTGCATGGCTTCAAAGGCTCTCTGCGCCGCATCTTCAGGTGTCCTTCTTCCCGTCCAGCCCATGCAATCTACCATTGTACGGTAAGCGCCACCTAACACCTGGTGTACCGGTACCTGCAATATTTTTCCGACCAGATCCAGCACGGCTGTTTCAAATCCTTCGTAAATCCGCTGATCAGTCAAGGGTAATTTTTTCCAGTTTAATTTCAACACGTCCTTTCCAGCGAAGGCTTTCATTGCTTCTTCTATCAGTGCTTTATTGGCACTGCGGTAAGTTTCACCAATGCCGGTCAAACCATTATTCAACGTTATTTCAATGATCCATTTAGGCTGATTGGCAAACTCCGTCCAGCTTTCCCCAGTCATGAATTTCTTTGCAAACTCGGTGTCTTTATCCAACACCATTTCCGAGTTAAGACTGCCGGGTTTTGCAGGCACCACCACTTCTGTCGCTTTGATGGATTGTATGATTGTATCGCTGATTCCACTCATGATTTCGGGGTATATTTTTCCGCCAGTTTGCGGATGTCGTAACTAAATTCAATGAATTGTTCTTCCCATTTTTCGGCTGATTCTTTTGTGTAGGGATAGAATCCCTGCGCATTGCTTACTCCTTTAGCGCCCGCTGCAACCAATGCTTCCATTGATGCAGGAGGAATAGGCGTATTGCTTAATTCAGGAAACAAGTCTTTCATTACTGTGAGATAAGCCGGGATGCCGGTAAGATCCATAAAACGAAATGGCCCGGCAAAAGTAATCCAGTATCCAAGGTCGTTTCTTAAGGAACGATCCACATCTTCTACCGTGGCGTAGCCGTTTTCCACCAGGTTGAAAGCCTCTCTCAGCATGGCATACATAATCCGGTTGGTAATAAAACCACGGATATCTTTTTTTAGCAGTGATGGTTCTTTACCCCAGCCTTCTGCAATGGCAATGATTTTATATGCATAATCAATATCAGATTCCTTACCGCAGATCACTTCCATAAAACGGGTAATATGCGCCGGCTCTGCCCAGTGAATGCCGAGCAATCTTTCCGGGTGCTGCAGGCCTTCCTGCAAAATGGTTACGGGTATGGCCGAAGTGTTGCTTCCAATGATAGCAGTGGCCGATACAACCGTTTCCAATTGCTGATAGAGTTGCTTTTTCTCCGCTACATTTTCAATGATCGTTTCAATAATTACTTCATGGCCTTTCAGCTGCGCTATGTCGTCGGTAATGATATGTCTTGCAATAATGACCTGTGGATCTTCTTTTAAAATACCTTCTGCATTCAGCTGTTGCAAAAATTCCAGTATGCGCTCCCTTGCCTCGGATGCTGCTTCAATTCGTCTTACCAATGAAGTTACCGGATGACCTGCGGCAAGGATGCAGGTTGCAATACTGCAACCCATCAATCCAAGCCCAACCGTGCCTATGTTAATTTTTTTCTCCATTATTTTTTTATAAGGATGTGTCGTTGTCACCATCAGCCAAGCACTGCAATGGCATCAATTTCTATTTTAATTCCATCAGCGAGTACAGACTGCACTGTTGTTCTTGCAGGGCGTATGCCTGTAAAGAATGTTGCATAGGCCGCGTTAAACCTGTCAAAATCTTCAATCTTTTCCAGGTGTACCGTGCATTTCATAATATCATCAATTGTTCCGCCCGCAGCTTCAATAATTTTTTTTATGTGAGATAAAGTGAGCAGCGTTTCTTCTTCAATCGTACCACTGATTACTTCGCCGGTACTTAAATCCAATGGTCCCTGTCCGCTGATAAATAACATGCCGTTTTTTACTACCCCGGCAGAATATGCGCCGGTTGAAACCGCTTTGTCAGGATGTTTGATTTCAATTTTCCCCATGATTATGGTTTTAATTTTTTGATTTCCGGCCAGCTTTTAAACGACCCTATAAAATCCAGCAACGCTTTTGTTACGTGCTCAAATAAATACTGCCCTTTTTCTTTGGTGGCCAACTGAGGCTCACCACTACAACCATTGCCGGAAACAAACTCTGTTTGCTTCACCACGGTTACACCCCTGTATGGTTCATCATCTTCCCAGGCAATATAACCATTACTTTCGGGCCTTGCGGCACGTTGTACTTTTTCCATCAGCACATTACCCGGAAAGAGATGCAGCATCAGGCTTGTTTCATATTCGCAGGCATGACTCAACGCAGGGCTTTGCATAGGCAGTTCACCGGCAAATGTTTTTCCGGCAAGTTCCCAATAAGTTGCCAGGGCAATCGTTGGATTGATGGTAGCATCGTACCGGTTGCTTAACACAGACAAAGCCTGTTTCAGCGGAGTGATATTGCCACCATGACCGTTTAATAAAATAATTTTTGTAAAGCCACTCTTTATAACCGACTCAACTATTTCAATTACCAGTTGTGTATATAGTTGCGTCGATACACTCAGCGTGCCACCAAATGCCTGGTGATGATGACTGGAGCCATAAGCAAGCGTGGGGCATAGGAGGATATCGTCTGGCAATTTACTTTCTGCGTAGGTGGCAACCGCTGTTACAATATCTGTGTCAGTACTAACAGGCAAATGCAAACCATGCTGTTCTATGGCTCCCAATGGAAGCAATACAATTTTGTTGCTGGTTTCTTTATTCAACGACGGATAAGTAGAGCCTGAAAAAAACATGCACTGAATAATTAATTGAGTATTAAAATTGAAACATTCAAATCACCGGCTATTCATGTTGCCACCGTATAACCGGCTTAACAAAACAAAATACCATTATTTGAAATGCCGGATAAAAATAGAAATAAAAAAAACGGTACAACTATATTTATGCTGCTGATTTCTATACTTTTTTAACGAGGGTATTATTGCGCCACCGCGTAAATTTTTATACCAGCTAAATCAACGTTCACAACGGTGCGCCCTTTGCCAGTTGCACGAATGCCTGCGACTCTTTTTGCTTCACCCAATTCCGGGCTCATTAAAGACAATTGCGAAAAACGAATGCTGCTGTTGATTTCATAAGACAGTTCATTGTCTGTGATCAGTGAATCAATGTCTTTGATCAATGGCACATCTGAAAGGTCCTTCACTTCATCCGGCACTGGCAGCAGGCCTCCGTTCATAAAATGAATGGCCGCTTTGCCGTTGTAAAACCTGATTCTTGCAGCCCAACGTTGATCGCCTTTCAGCTGCCTGATAACAGGTTTAAATTTGCCTGCTTCAATTAATTTTTGCAATGGTGCCGATGCCACCGCAGAGCCAATGATATATAAATTTTTATATTTTGCTTTTAATAAAACTACCGACAGCGGCGTTGCACGGGCAAAGCCTTTTTCGTTGTGCGTACCAAATGGCAGGGCAACCCAGGCAATACCACCTTTGGAAAGATAGGATTGAATGGCTGTAAATTGTTTGTCTGATACGCAGGCAACGCCATCCATTATCAAGGGTGTATTTTCTTTGCTCAATGCAGCGGCGTCTGCCAGTTCGGCCGTACGTAAAAAACGATAGCCTACATTGTGTTTCACCAGTTGAGCACTCCATGCTTTCGATCTGTCCCAGTGTTCATGACCAGCTTCATCCCGCCAACCGTTTTCCCGGCAATAACTATTGTTCACCAACCGTACTTCCACCAGGTCTTTGCCATCGCGGTAATTTAAATCGCTGTATTGTTTTTCCCAGTTGTTTGATTTGCTGATGGCTTCTTCGGCCTCCAGTGAATGCGCAGGATCCTCTTCCAGCCTGCTGTTTAGCGTACTGCTCCAGTTGCCTACGCCCCAGAATCTTGCTAAGGCCCAGCCAAAATAAGCGCCCTTTTCAAAGATGGCATAGCTCAATGCCATGGCCGGTGCGTTGTTTCTTTTTTGGGCAATGTCTTTCTGGTGCAAGGCTTCCGCATCCATTTCTATCCAGTCTGCATTTTTGATATTGGTGCCCACATTTTCCAGCATAAACAAATCCAGGTAGGGCGCCATTTTTTCAAGGTCAAGTGCCACAGCATTCAATACAATCGGCCCGGTGTTGGAACAGCAGGTCATCAGGGGTTTATCGCCCAACACGCCCTTGATCATCTTTACATGGTCATACACAGCATCGGCTTTCATACGCAGCCAATCGCGGTACGCAGGGTTATCATAATTGCCCCACTCCAGCATGCCTTTTGTTGTATCACCAAAAAAGTTTTTATCAGAAAAATCCGGAATGTCATGACCATATTCCTTTTTAAACCGATCCCTGCAATAGTTACAACCACAGGTAGTATTGCCCGGGTAACTGCACATATCATCTACTTCCACACCATCAAAAGGTACTTCCTTCATCAGCCGCTGGAGGTATTTTTTATGCATGTCCAAAAAGTTGGGATTGTTATGGCAGAAGGCTTCAAACTGGTATTGTTTGGCATAACCACGACTGCCATCCCTTAAATCCACTTCACACAAATCATTGTAGAAATATCCTTCATACTGCGCATATTTCCTGGCAATGGGATCAGGAAAAAGCAATACTGCGTGCCGCTCAAACTTATGTACATAACGGAAGTCGGCCTCATTTCTTGGCCTGGTAATATCGTTGCAGCTATAGTGATCCATAAAGCGCACACCGTTCTTGTGCAGCTCTTCACACACGTTGGCATAATAACCATGCAGCTGGCTGAAATAATTGGCAAAATCAAAACGGTTGTGAAAACCAAAATTGATAGCGGTATCAATACCGGCTTTTGCAAAACCCTCAGCCCGTCTTTTTATTTTATCCACCACTTGTTTTTGCGGCCATTGAATGTCTTCAAGAGTGCACCACCAACTGGCACTACGGTTGGGAATAAAGGCTGTTGCGGTGTTGTTTGATAGCTGCCTGCCAAAGGAAGCCAGCTGGCCGGCATACGTGGGTAAACTATGCAGGAGGCTAAAGCCTGCGCCTGTTACAGCTGCCGTTTGTATAAATTTTCTGCGATTGGTTTTTCCGCTCATCTCAACAGGTTTTGGTAAAGTGCTGATTCAAATCTACTCACTTACTAAAACTTTATTTTCCATTAATCGCTTTAAAATGTATACTTTTTTAACAAGGGGAAATGAATAGTATGAAATTATTTTTTGACCGGCAGTTGTATTTCAATTGGGCATCGTTGTGTCACTCACTTTTACTTTTTCAGCTTCATGGATCAACGGTCGCAGGAGATTACAGAAAGGCATTGTAT
This sequence comes from Ferruginibacter sp., assembly GCF_028288465.1. Lineage (GTDB taxonomy): Bacteria > Bacteroidota > Bacteroidia > Chitinophagales > Chitinophagaceae > Ferruginibacter. The sequence continues at coordinate 133,665 of NZ_JAQBNR010000046.1, forward strand.
TATTGTGCTTTAACTTCGTTTATGAAAGGGGAGTATTTGACCGATTCCAAAAAGGCATTAATCTTTTCGCCAGAAATAATTAACTCACAACATCTTTCGCAAAATTTTGGATGAATTGTATAAATCGATTACTTTGAATGGTTAATTTAAATAGGCGCAACTTGCTGTCGCATAGACCAAACGTTAAAGAAACAAAATTTGGAAATTATCATTAGGTTGAAACGTTATACATGGCAGACTATAGTTGCGAACAAGCATTGATAAAAGTTGAGCAAATGAAAGCTTTCAGAAAATAATCTGAAATGCAAAAACGGGCAGCAGGCAACTTCTTACCATCAACGCATCTTCCCGAGCCCGTGAATTGGCCAGAGACGTGGGGTGTCACTGAGTTATAATACTGCTCAAGTGTAGGCTTCCCCGTTTTACAATAGTTTAAAAGTATTTATCAATGAAACTACTCTTACCACTACTGGTTATTTTACTGTATAGTTGTACAGGTGAAATCAAGTATCCTGATGGAGGATGTGATTACCCCAAAAACGTATCAGGTAGTGATACTAATATTTATCATCATCCATTAAAAGATAGTTTCCCCAGGGGCAAAAAATTTCTTGTATACGCCGAGTCCTTTTTTTTCAGTGTGTTTGATGAGCCTAACCTTAGTATAAAACCGCTGGATAAAGAAACATTCAGGCTCTCCTGGTCATCCGTATTCGGGCACACTGTTATTATAAATATTAATGAAGACGCTGTTACTATAAAAAAGCAAACGTAGAAGATGCTTATGTTAGGGATACAACAAGTCTCTCAAAAACAGATAGTTTACTTACCTATATACTAAGAAAATATTATCCGATCGATTCTGCTAATCCACTATATATTGATAAAAAAAAGTTTCTTGATTCCCTTATCAAACTATATCCACAATTAGTTGATCATTCATACTATGCCAAATTTTTTGAGAAGGCACCTATACGGAATAAGAATTTTCATTACCAACTAACTAAAATTTTTATCACACGAAAGCAGTTTGCAGAATTGACTGAAAAAATTAACGCTGCTGGTTTTTGGGCGATGCCAATTCAAGATGGATGCGGTAACGACGGTACGGACGGAGCCGGCTTTACACTTGAGGCCAATACAAAGAAAAAATATCAAATAGTTTTTTCGGGTGAATGTACGCCAACATCTTTTCAAAAAATATGTTCGCAAATTCTTGCCCTTGCAAAACTGAATAATCACTCACTTTATGAGTAAACTAAAGGAAGCTCCTCTGTGTAACGTTTTTCAAATTTATACCCAAAGCCGTTTTGCAGCTTTCGGGTAACGGCTGATCTTCTTTCCCGGTAATACCACCTCCATAACCATGTACGTTGGCAAGGCTCATGGCATGTTACAGAGCTATAAGTCAGTTAAAGTGAGGTAAAAAGTTCGATCGCACAATGAAAAAAATTCCTATTGTGCCACCGCATATATCTTCACACCATCTAAATTTACTTTCAGCACAGCAATCCCGGTGCGCTTTTTATTTACTTCCCCCAGCCGCGAAACTTCATTTAATTCAGGACTCATCAGCGATAACGTAACTAAATTCATTTTACTGGCATTGATCTCATATTCCAATACATTATCGGTTATGTTGGTATCCAATTCTTTCAAAACAGGTATGCCGCTGATATCTTTAATGGTTGGATGAGGTTTTGGTTTCAATGCCGTATTCATAAAATGTAATACCGGTTTACCATTGTACAGCCTGGCTCGGACAGCCCATCGCTTATCCCCTTTTATTTGTTTGATCAATGGCTGAAATTTTCCGGATGCAATTAATTTTTGTAATGGCTCAGCTGTAACAGCCGATTCTATCGTTACTAAATTTTTATGCCTGCCTTTCATCAGTTGAGTCGATAAAGGCATTGCTCGTAAAAAACCTTTTTCATCATGCGTACCAAAAGGTAATGCCAGCCAGGCAATGCCACCTTTGGAAAGATAGGTTTTGATGGCAGCGAATTGTTTATCGGAAACACAGCCCACCGAATCTAAAATCAGGGGCGTATTTTCTTTACCCAATAGACTTGCATCGCCCAGTTCTTCATACCGCACAAAGCGATAGCCCACATTGTTTTTTACCAGTTGTTCGCTCCATGCTGCAGCACTATCCCAATGCTCTTTGCCATTGGTGTTGCGCCAGCCATTCTCTTTACAATAACGATTATATACCAATCTTACTTCTGCAACATCAACACCCTCCCGGTAATTTAAGTTGCTGTATTGTTTTTCCCAGTTGTTGGATTTACTGATCACGTCTTCCATCTCCATCGCATCCGGCGGATCTTCTACCAGTCTGCCGTTGAGCGTACTGCTCCAGTTGGCAACGCCCCAAAAGCGACTTAGCGCCCAGCCAAAATAAGCGCCGGGTTCATAGATGGTATAACTCAGGGCCATCGCTGGCGCCTTGCCTCTTTTTTCAGCAATGTCTTTCTGGTGCAAAGCTTCCGCATCCATTGCTATCCAGTTCGCATTGTCAACATTGATGCCCACATTTTCCAGCATAAAAAAATCCAGGTGTGGCGCCAGTTTTTCCAGGTCGAGTGACAATATATTCAGTATGATAGGTCCTGTATTGGAGCAACAGGTCATCAATGGTTTTTCGCCAATGGTTTGCTTGATCAGTTTTAAATGATCCGCCACCGAATCAATTTTCATCCGCAACCAATCCCTGAAAACAGGATTGTCATAATTGCCCCATTCCAATGTTTCTTTGGTGGTGTCACCCCAGAATGATTTTTCTCCAAATGGCGGAATGTCATGTCCATAATCTCTTTTAAACCGCTCCCGGCAATATTTACAACCGCAGGTGGTGGGCCCCGGGTAGTTGCACATATCATCTACTTCAATGCCATCAATAGGCACTTCCTTTAACAGGCGTTGCAGGTATTTCTGGTGCATATCCAGGAAGCCGGGATTGTTATGGCAAAAGGTTTCAAACTGGTATTGTGGCGCATAACCACGGCTGCCATCCCTGAGATCTACTTCACAGATTTCATTAAAAAAATGTCCTTCGTATTGTGCATACTTGGCAGCAAACGGGTCGTGGTATAATAAAACGGTATGCCGCTGAAACTGGTGCATTTTTTTCAACTCCGCTTCATTGCGTGGCCGCTCAATTTCATTGCACGAATAATGATCCATCAGCTTAATGCCATGTTGATGTAACTCTTCTGCAACATTGGCGAAGTAACCATGCACCTGGCCGAAGTAATTGGAAAAATCAAAGCGCAGACCAAAGCCAAAAATGATGGCGGTATCAATGCCTGCTTTGGCAAACCCCTCTGCCCGGCGTTTTATTTTGTCGGTAATATGTTTTTGCGGCCATTGCAGATCATCCATGGTTGTCCACCAGCTGGCAGCACGGGCGGGTATAAAAGCAGGCTCAGCATACCGATGGGCTGACGGAAGATTGTTTGCATACAACAACGGTAGCCCGTTAGAAAGGCCAATGCCTGCGGCAGACAAAGTCGCCATCTTTATAAATGTTCTTCGATTTTGTGGATGTTGCATTGATTGAACGGTTAAATAAACCTTTTCAAATCTAATTATTTGCGGGAAGGATGTTTTCCTATAATCGGTTTAAAACCTGTACTTTTTTAACGACGGAATTATTTTTCAGAGCTTCCATTTTCTTGGATCGATGAAAAAAGATAGAAGTATTGAAACAAGAAGAACTAGCGGAGAAAAATTTCCGCTTTAACTTGCGGACCGTTGTGATATGCTTTGGCAGAAGACGGAATATAAATTTTGTAACCATAAGGCTCAAACAGAATCAACTTTCTTTGTTTTTGCCGATGCTGCTTTTCTTACCGTCTTTTTCTTTTGTTGCGCTTTTCGCAATTTTATGAATGCACTAAATTCCTTTCTTTCTTTTTCTGTCCAAGGTTTGTCCAGAACATAAAAGTCAACATTTTTTGGCTCCCTGATTAGTCCCATTGTTATTACCTTTTAAAATATTGATTAATTAATCTGGTTGCTGCTGCGGTTTCAATCATCATTTTGGTTCCCCTGAAATGCGTTGCAAACAACGTTTCCTGATAATGCCTAATTAAAACCGTCTTCGCATCAAAAGCAACATAGCCCTCATATCCTTTTTCAAAAGAAAGCTGACAAGCGAAAGCTACTAAATTGCCGGGAACACCAGCATACACTTTTTGTTTTCCCTTATTAAATTTTGCACTTTCAATTAAATGCATGTAAATATGATCATGCTGATCACTCAAACTTATCAATCCCTGTACAATTTGAGGATTATCTTTTATAACTAGTTTATACGTTGCTCTATCTGTTAGTTTGACTTGCGCATCCCACTTAAATTGCCAATCCTTTTTATTAATCTGTTTACTGTCTTTAGCAAAGAGTTGAAAGACTTCAGTATCAAAAATATCACCGGAAACTATATTTTCTATCGAATTCGTCAATTTATCAATTTCAATATTGACAAGTATTTCTGGTGTTTTTTTCACTTCATAAAAATACGAAAATCTAGCCAGAAAAATGGCCATTAATTGATTAAGTCAAGCATTATAAGCAGCATTTTTTGAAGAGTTATATCTTATCCTTATTGCACCACCGCATACACTTTCACCCCATCCAAATTAATCCGCGAGGTCGTAAGGCCATTGCTTTTTCCTACAATTGAAACAGGTCGTTGTACGCCATTCAATTCAGGGCTCATCACCGATAAGCCGCTTAAAGAAAATGCTGCAGTATTAATTTCATATTCCTGTTCATTGTCTTTAATCGCAGAATCCAGGCCGACCAAAATCGGGATATCAGAAAGATCTTTTAATGTTGGATGCGGTATCGCCGTAAGGGCTGCATTCATACAATGCAAAACAAGTTTGCCATTGTACATGCGCATTCTTACCGCCCATCTTTTATCGCTCTTAATTTGCTTAATAACAGGTTTAAATTTTCCTGTCGCGATTAGATGTTGCAAAGGTGTTGATGTAACAGCAGACGAAATCATCACCAGGTTTTTATACCGGTGCTTCTTCAATTCCTCTGATAACGCAACCGGTCTTGCAAACCCTTTTTCATCATGCGTACCAAAAGGCAACGCTAACCAGGCAATGCCGCCGTTTAAGAGATACGTTTTGATGGCAGCAAATTGTTTGTCAGAAACACAAGCCACGGTATCTAAAATCAGCGGAGTTTTTTCTTTGCTTAATGCATCGGCATTTTCCAATGCTGCTGAACGAACAAACCCATAGCCTACATTATTTTTTACCAACTGCTCACTCCAGGCCGCCACACTATCCCAATGCTCATGACCATCCTTGTTGCGCCAGCCATTTACTTTGCAATCACGACTGTACACCAGTCTTACTTCTGCAAAATCTTTTCCAATATTATAATCGAGATCGCTGAATTGTTTTTCCCAATGATTGGTTTTGCCGATCACAGCCTCCTGCTCCATCGCATCCGGCGGATCTTCCGGCAGTCTTGCATTGAGCGTACTGCACCAGTTGGACACACCCCAGAAACGACTGAGCGCCCAGCCAAAATAAGCACCCGTTTCATAGATGGTATAACTCAATGCCATAGCCGGACGATTGTCTTTTTCAGCCGCTATATCTTTCTGTAACAAAGCCTCTGCATCCATCTTTATCCAGTCAACATTCTGCACATTAGTGCCTACATTTTCCAGCACAAAAAAATCAAGCTGTGGCGCTAATTTTTCCAGGTCAAGTGATAAGGCATTCAGTACCAACGGACCGGTATTAGAACAACAGGTCATCAATGATTTTTCGCCCATCGTCGTCTTAATCATTTTCAAATGATCCGTAATTGCATCCACTTTCATGCGCAACCAATCCCTGAAAACCGGGTTGGCATAATTACCCCATTCCAATGTTTCTTTTGTGGTGTCGCCCCAAAAATCTTTTTCGCCAAAGGACGGAATCTCGTGACCGTATTCCTTCCTGAACCGCTCCCGGCACCAGGTACAGCCGCACACCGTTGGACCTGCATAGTTGCACATATCATCTACCATGATGCCGTCCAGTGGTACTTCCTTTAATAATCGCTGTAAATATTTTTGGTGCATGTCCAGGTAGTTGGGGTTGCTATGGCAAAAAGTATTTAACTGGTATTGTGGTGCATAACCAAGGCTTCCATCTCTTAAATCAACCTGGCAAACATCGTTGAACAAGTGGCCTTCGTATCGTGCGTATTTTGCAGCTATTACATCATGGTACAGCAACACATGATGCCGCTGAAAAGTGTTCATCTTTCTTAACTCTGCTTCATCTTTTGGCCTGGAGATATGATTGCAGGAATAGTGCTCCATGAAATGAATGCCCTGCTGGTGCAGGGCTTCACACACATCTGCGTAGTAGCCATGCAGCTGGCCAAAATAATCCGCAAAATCAAAACGGATATGAAAGCCAAAATTCACGGCCGTATCAATATTCGCTTTGGCAAAACCTTCGGCCCGCCGCTTTATTTTATCGCTGATTTGTTTTTGCGGCCACTGCAGGTCTTCGATAGACGTCCACCAGCTTGCTACGCGGTTGGGAATAAAAGTGGTTGCAGGACAGTTGTTGAGGTTCGTTGTGTGACGATCATTTGCATACAAAAACGAAAAATTGTTTGCAGCTGCAACGCCTGCCCCTGACATAACTGCCAGCTGGATAAACTTCCTTCGGTTGCAGGGGTACCTCATGTTTCGTTGGTTGTAAGATTAGATACTCAAATCTACTCGTTTCATACAATCGCATATTCCTATAATCAACTTAAAGACTGTACTTTTTTAACCGTGCATTATAGGCCACACGTTTACCTGTAAAGCAATGGACTCCTCTCCACAATAACTTTTTTTATTGCCTGTTTAGCGAAACCCTGGCGAATTGACCGGTACCAATAAACGCCTTCAAAGTTTGCTGTAACCGAAAACTGTTAACAAATGTTCATTTTTGGTAAGATAATTGTAAAAGAAAGCAGTGTATACCATTCACCTCCCCAAAATTATTAAAATGAAAAGTAAAGTATGTTTGCTATTGCTCACTGTGGTTGCCTTTGCGGCGTGTAAAAAAAACTCGGATATTATGGCTCCGGTCGTGACTAAAATTGATACCCTTTCTAACAGCATTACAACCGACATGACACTGGATGCAAATACCAGTTATGTGATCAACGGACAGTTATATGTTACCAATAACGCTACGCTTACCATACCTGCCGGCGTTACGGTATCCTTTGTTAAGATGGATGAAAAAGAAAAAAAGGGCGTGCTGGTAATTACCCAGGGTGCTAAATTGATTGCCAACGGCACTGCTGATAAACCGATTGTTTTTACATCTGCAGCTGGGACAAAAGCCCCGGGCGATTGGGGAGCTGTTATTTTATTGGGTAAAGCGCCAACCAATACCGTTACAGGCAATGTGGAAGGACTGCCCCTATCTGACAATACCCGTTACGGCGGTACAACAGCAGATGACAATTCAGGTTCACTTAAATATGTACGTCTTGAATATTGCGGGGGCATCAACCCCGATGAAGAAGGAGAATGGCAGGTGGATAAAGCCAGCGGACTTTGCATGGCGAGTGTTGGTAGTGGTACCACTGTAGATAATGTGATGACCGTGCATTCCAATGATGATGCTTTTCAGTTTGTTGGCGGAACAGTTAACGCCACGCATTTAATTGGCTTTAACAATGGAGATGATGATTTTGATTTTGATCTTGGTTACCAGGGAAAATTACAATTCCTGATCTCTTACCGCAGCGGGCTTTCCTCTTCCCATTCGCAAAGAGCAAATGGCTTTGAAAGTTATAATGATGAATTTCCCACCACCAATGCGCCCCTCACACGCCCGGTGGTAGCTAACATGACCATTATTGGCCCTGCGGGTACCGAGACTGCAAAAACATCATTAAACCAGGGTGTGTATATTCGCAAGGGCACACGCTTCGTGGTAGAAAATTCTATCATAGCTGAATATCCGCAGGGTGGACTGATGGTTTGCAACAGAACAAGACCTGTGCTGTTAACAGGTATAGAATCATTTTTTAAATATAACCTCGTGAACAGCGACAGCGCCAGCCGCACTTTTAGCTGGGATAAGGATTTTGCTGTAGTGGGCGATCCCGAACTCCAGCAGTTTGCTTTAAACAGTGTTAATAACAATGTTTTAATTACCAACTCGGCCGATCTTAAATTAAAAACTATGTATGGGGGAGTACCGGATTTAACTCCGGACGCCGGGTCACCCGCGTTAACGGGAGCTAATTTTAACGATGCAGATTTTAGCAGCTTTTTTACCAAGGTAGCTTACCGCGGTGCTATTGGGGCTGATAACTGGGCAGCTGCAAATAATTGGGCTGTGTGGAAATAACTGTAAAATAATTTAATAATTATTTACGGGCGGGGATGTAAAAGATGTTGGGTAGCTGCAGGTTTAAACGCAATACTGAACATTTTTAGCACCCCGCTTTTAGTTTTTCATATGCTTAGATTTAGGGAACAGGATGTCATTTCACCTTATCTCTTTTTAATTTTAATTCCCGCCAGGTAGTTAGAATGATACCTTCGTCCTGCAATGCTTTTTTAAATACCGGGTCCATCATTGCAAGCATGTCTCCACGCCTTACCGCACCACTGCCTGAGATATGCGGAAACATGTCTGTGGTTGCCGTGGAGTGCATGATCATCATGGTTACGCCGGGTTGTAACGATTTAATAGCTTCGATATATTTGGCAGTTTTAAATGCCTGTAATTTTTTGTCGTCGCCTGAAATAGCTTCGGGGATTTTCCAATCATAACTCACATTGTGGAGATCATCCAATACTGGCAGGCCTGCAGCCCAGGTCATCTTACCCAATGCCCGCAATTGCTCTATTTGTTCAGCTGGTGCATTCATTTCTGCCTGTATTAAAACATCAGCACCACCAGGCAACATTACCGGGATATGATTTTCGATTCCCAGCCCAATATATCGTTTTAAAAATTCAGGCGAAGCAAACAAGGTACCCATATGCGAATCCAGGTGGGTTGGTTCAAAACCCATTATCCTGGCCCTTTCCAGCTGGGCCCTTATTTCCTTATCCACTTCATCGGCTGAAGCATGCGCTACCACGTCTGCTACGTTGCTCCACATGGCACCTTCTGTATCTACCAGGCCCGGCACATTTGTTTTGCCGGCCAATGGTCCCCAGCGGTAGTCGCCCCATTCCGAGGTAAGGGTTAAATGAAGGCCGGCATCCATACCGGGATGGGCTTTCATGTAATGAACAAAACCGGGCACCCACGGGCAGGGCATCATTACGCTTACAGATGTGGCCACACCTTTTGTGATAGAGTTAATAGCGCCTTCATTGGAGTCGTAGCTCATTCCGGCATCATCCACATGCAGAATCAGAACTCTTGCACCTTTTGGATAGCCGAGTTTTTCGGCATACGTGCTATCAATTTTTTGAGCGGCTGCAAACTGCCACATGCTGGCAGCAAAAAACAGGGCGATAGTGTTATTAAAAGTCATAAGATAAATGTAAGACTAAAAATTACTTAAAAGCGGTCAGGATAAAAAAGAGTTTCCGCAGCTAGTCAACGAATTATCCTCCTGATTTTGTAGTTTGCCGGATGGCTTTTTTAAAGATGTAGCAACGCTTAATTTGGTAAAAGCACTTTCTGCTAACCAGGATTGTATTGAAGGCTATTGTATAAGCGGTTACCTGTTGCAGTAAACTTTACCTACTTTTAAACAAATAAATACATCGGATGGCACTTCGTTTTATAACAATGATAACAGGTGAACCCTGCCTGGCGGATGTACATAGCTGTTAAACAACACCTGCCTGTATATTGACCTGAATGTCCAATTTTTTACACAACTATAACCATTATATCATGCGATTCAACCTCATCAAATCAATAACGTTATTGCTATTTTCTTTTTCAGCAACGGCAACAATTGCTGCCCAGTCTATACCCGACTCTGTCGTAAAAAAAATTGACAGCCTGTTTACAAAATGGAACATGACCGGCAGCCCCGGATGTACCATTGGCATTGTACGCAATGATTCGCTGATCTATGCCAAAGGCTACGGCCAGGCTAATCTTGAATATGGCATTGCCAACACACCGGAAACCATTTTTCACATGGCTTCCATCTCCAAACAATTTACTGCCACCGCCATTCTTTTACTGGCAAAGCAGGGCAAGCTTTCACTGGAAGATGATGTGCGAAAATACCTTCCCTGGTTTCCGGATATGAAAAAAAGGATCACCATCCGCAACCTGTTAAATCATACCAGTGGCATTCGGGATCAATGGCAACTGCTCGCCATTTCTGGCACCCGGCTGGATGATGTAATTACACAGGAACACATCGTTAAAATTCTTGGTAAACAACAAGCGCTGAACTTTAATCCGGGAGATCAATACAGTTATTCAAACAGCGGGTTTACTATGCTGGCTGAAATCGTGAAGTCGGTAAGCGGTCAGTCGCTCCGCAGGTTTACTGACTCTGCCATTTTTAAACCGTTGCAGATGAACAGCACGCATTTTCATGATGATTATACAGAGATTGAAAAAAACCGCTCCTATTCATATGAGCGTAAGGACAGCGCTCATTTTACCAACAGCATTTTAACTTATTCCAATGCGGGGGCTACCAGTTTGTTTACCAATATTACTGACATGAGCAAGTGGGTTATGCATTTTGATGACGCTTCATCCGCCAACCAGGATTTAATCAGGCTCCTGACACAAAAGGGTAAACTGAACAACGGAAAAGAAATATCCTATGCCTGTGGAATTGTGGCTGATACTTATAAAGGCTGGAAACAATACTCGCATGGAGGCGCCGATGCAGGATACCGGACCTACCTGTCTGTTTTGCCCGATCTTAAAATGGGTTTTATTGTGTTTAGCAATTTAGGTGATTTTGATGCCGGCGGAAAAGCTTATGCTATCGCCGATCTTTTTGTAAAAGATACGACGCAGAAAAAAGAGGTTGAAAAAAAGATGCCACGGGACAGTGCGGCATCCATCTTAAAAGACGAGCCAAAATGGAAAAAATTTGCCGGCTTTTATATTGGCGACGATGGGCTCCCTTTTAGTTTTGACATTAAAAACCACCAATTATTTTATCACATTTTTAATGAAAGTAATTTTTTGATCAATGACCGGAAGGACTCTTTTTCCATTCCTTCGGCTCCGGAAATAAAATTTGTATTTTCTATAAAAGCAACAGATACCATTTGCGATATTACTACCACCGACCAGGCTTATCACCTGAAAAAATACGTAAAAGACACAGTACAAACGGACGCCGTTTTACGACCTTATACCGGCAGTTATTTTTGTGCTGAACTGGATTGCAAATATGGAATCATTTTAAAAGATCATCGCCTTGTTTTGACGAATGCCAAATACAACGATGCCATGCTTACATTGGTAAACAGGGATCATTTGACGAACGATAACTGGTGGATCAATCATTTGAAAATAATAAGAAACACCGGTGGTATCATAACCGGGTTTGAGGTCAACTCTGGCAGAATTATGCATTTAAAATTTGCAAAAATTGAATAGCTGAATACTGTGTAAGTTGAATTGTGTATTTTTTTACACAAAGATTTAGTAAGTACAAACGATCAACATAAGAAACGCTGCAATCGCAACCTCATTTTTTACTGGCATGATTTATTCATGCTTAAATAAAATTTTAGCAAATGAATAATTTCTTTAGGACATTGATAGCCGGTTACGGCGCAAAAAAATTAGGCGGTGGCTGCTTCAGCACTATTTTAATTTTTATTGTTATTTACTGGGCGCTGGGCACCTGCAACCGCAGGGCAACCCCGGCGAGGGCTTCAACAGGCAGCCATGCGCCGGCACCCGAGGCGAAGCACATTGCTTATGCACGGTACTGATATCTTCCAACGGCTTTGTCCGGGAAAATAAAAGTAGACCAAAGTACCTCACGAAGCAGCATTGCGGAGTTTAGTTGTGTGCTACTATATCCCGGTTGACCCGACAGACATTAAGGATAACACATCAACGGTTATCCGGGCATAATAGAAAACAGGCTGATTGTACAGCCTGTTTTTTTATGTGCAGATTTATTTAGTGAACCTGATTATATACTGATTACAACGGTTAGCCTTTACGCACCCAGGGCATTTTTTGCAAACAACAAACAATTTTTTGTTTCCTTTACTGCATCAGAGCCTGCTGGTATTTCATATTCCAGTTCGATTGTAGCGGGAATGTCATACTTTTTTGCTTTCAGTAAATTCAGAATTTCTTTCAGCGGCGTATCGCCCTGGCCCCATGGCTTGTTGTTACCACCGTTTATTTTTGTTTGCCTGTCTTTAATGTGCATCGTTGTAATGCGATCATGTTTTGCCTCAATCAATGCCAGTAAAGTTTCCTTTGTGTTGTTGCCGCCGGCTGCAATATAATGGCCGCAATCCAGGTTCATGGAATTATAGGGAGACTGGCTTAACGCAGTGTCCCATGCCGTATCCGTAGCTTGTGTATGCGCATGATAGCCGATATACACTTTGTGTTTTTCTCCCAGTTCGCCCAGGCGTTTTGACTGTGCCGGATCCGTTGGTAATTCAACCGTTACAGATGTGGCACCCAATGTTTTGGCGGCCTTCAACGCATATTCAATTTCAGCATCTGTATTGTTTGCGCCGAGTGCATTGGGTTTAAACGCATAAATTGATACACCGGCTTTATTGTACATTTTCCTGATTTCTGCAAATTTATCCATCGAAACAGCCGCCCTCCAGTCTGCCACTTGTTTTGCATAGGCAGACATCTGAGCTTTCTGTTCATCTGTCAATTTGGGTGGTTGTCCTGCAACCCGGGGTGGCGTTTGCACCTGGTTAACCGGTTTGCCTGCATACTCTTCCACCGCATCGCCCATCAGCTCAATAGCGCTGATTCCACTGCTTGTAATGTATTGTAAAATTTGTTCTGCAGAGCCGGGCATACTGCGGAAGGAGTAAGTGATGACACCGATCTGAACACCAAAAAATTTTGAGCCTGGATCATTTGAAACCAGGTAAGGCCTGGAAAAAACAGCAGGGCCGCCGAGCAGGAGTCCTATGGATGCAATTGAACCTTTGAGAAGAAACTGGCGCCGTGATTGATTGCGGGCCTGGTTATTGTTTAACAGCATATGGCAATATTTTAAAGATGAATGTAGTAATTAAATGTACGCTTGCAAAACTACAATGAACACCGCTCCATGCTATAATTTTGGCATTAACTTAACTGGTTGATTGCCTTATAAAATGAGGGGCATATGGATTTTATTTACTAAATTTAAATATCAGTTTGCATTTGAAACGGTTTTACACCTCAAAAAATTACACTATGATACAGTTACAAAAATTTATTTATCACCCTGGCGGCACAGACGAAAGTGGCAGTGTTGCACCAGGGAGTAATGACAACCAAAAAGCAACCGATGCACAACATCCTGAAAAAAAAGAGGAAGGCAAGGAGCACAAAACGGTGATACAAAAAATTAAGGATGCCCTGCAGGATTGGTCAGACAAGGATGAACAGGACCAGGAGTTTGATGATACAAGAGTATAAAGCAACAGCTTTGTATATGGCAGGTTTAAGTATTTACCTCCGCCCAGTCTGGTGTTAATGGCTTTTCAGTAAGGCTCCATCCGACTTGAAAATAAGTAAAAAGTAAAACCCCGTACTTCATTTGGTACGGGGTTTATTTTTAATTTTCTTTTTTAATTAACGGCTGCGAATGTTCGGTTTTAAGTTTGGTAGTTTTTTTATTACCATTGGCATATTCCCGTTTTACTTTCACACCGTGCGCCCTTTTATGTTTTGGATGCAACACATTGTGAACTTTATCCCCGGCTGTAGTAACGGGCTCTACTTTGGTTGTTGTTTGGGCGTAAGAAGCGGTAATGCCTGACACAAGCATCACAGCAAGAGATACAAATAGCTTTTTCATTTTTATATAATTTTTGTAAAAGCATAGTGATAATTTAATGCCAATTTTTAATTTTTGGTTACCGGTTTACCGGTGCTTTATGAAGCGGATGAGTTACGGTATGCACAGTTACAGCAGACGAATTTTATAGTTATCAATATTTTTCCCGTTGCGAGGAAATAATGGTACAAATTCAGTATTTCATGACAGATAAGAGCTGCTTACAGGCTAATTCTTTTGGGCTTTCATTGCAATCCAGACAGTTTTTTAAGGGCCAGGTCGCCACTGCCGCCGGTTGCGGCTTCGTAACTGCAACAATACTGGTTTCGCATCCTTCAAAATCCCGATAGCTATCGGGAATGCTGTGCATTTTTGAATGAAAATTTAGAGCCCTTCGCAGCGATTTTTTTCTTTCTTTGTTTAGGAAAAGCAGGAATGGCAATAATCGCATTATCGCGAACAAAAATCATCGTAAACGCTTCCCAAACAAATCTACCCTGCAATCAATAAAGCCTTTGGCATAATACATCAGCAGCACAGCCAATTCCCTGCGGGTGATAAATCTTTGTTCATTATAATTGGTAAGATGAAGCTGATCCTTCCAGATAACTTCATTTATTTTTTTATGATTAGCCAAATAAAAGATTGAGCCGGGATATGCCGCATGTTGACCGATCATTTTTTTTGCCTGTTGAATCGTTAGCCAATCGTTGCTTAAACGCTGATTATCTTTTACGCTTTTACCTGAAGCACCATTTAAATTATTTTCAAGTTCGGCATTTGTGATGGTACTGTCCGGGTAAAAAAAAGTTTTATTCTCCCAGTCTATACTTTTCCCCACGCCACGAATTAACCCCAATGCACCAGCCTGTTGTATTGGATTCCAGGAAGCTTCGTTGGGATCAACATCACAAAACGGCAACAGGTAACATTTCATTTTCAGCAGCTCATTCTGCACAGCTCTTACGTCGATTTTTCCAGGTTGGATTTTCTTTGCAATACATTGTGCCGCCAGTACGCCAGCCGCCTGGCCCGTTAATAAAACAACCGGCTGTAAACGCGTAGTGCCGTTGGCAATATTGCTTACCGAAATTCCTTTTTCACATATAACTAATCCTTCTATTTTTGAGGGTATTAAAGCCCCCAGTGGAATAGTAAAGGAAGGCACTTTTGGAAATTGGATAGCTGGTACTTTGCCCGGATATTGCCCGTGGTGATGGTCAACCGGGTAATCTCCTACAGCGATACCCGTCTTATATAAGTCGTACTGGTAAGGCTTCTTAATGTGATTGATGTTCAGTCTTACCAGGCCCTTTACTCTCCTGCCTTCCCTGTTATACAGCATCCATGCCATGCCATTGTTAACTTCATCATCTGCAAGGCCGATATTTTTGAACCCTAACTGGTGTTGCAAAAAATAAATAAATCCAAGTGTCTGATTTGAAGCAGTTAAATAAGCAATTTCCCTTTCAACAGGTTTTCGCTCCACCACATTTAAATACGCATCATTTCCATGAACGGGCCAGTTTAGCATGAATTTGGAATGTAGAGTATCCGTTACCGTTAGTTTCCCATAGTTTAATACCTTACGGGTATCCAGTTGATAGGGTTTATCAGTACAGGGCGCATCACTGGTGCTGCAATAATATTTTGATGCGTCATAACCAGCGGGTTGTTTAATTGTTTTATCTGCGTCTTTACCGTAATCCTTTAAGATAGCCGACCATGTTAAATCCTGGATGATGTCATTTTTTTCAATGGCTTCCTCTTCACCGCTATAAGTGGGATCTTCCATTCCCAAATCATACCCGGCCCCTGCCGATGCAAAAACATCCCCCAGGTCTGTTCCATCTACAACTATGGTTGCATGAACTACCAGCCGCTCCCCTTTTTTATTAATAAATTCGGCGCCCGTTACCTTATTTGCTTTCATCAATGCCTTATCAAAATACCAGTTGTACACAACAGTCAGCTTTTTTTCTGCCGCTGCCCAGGCTTTAAAAATACTATCAGCCACATGCGGCTCAAAACAAGTGTTGCTTACCCAGCCACTGGCCAAGTTTGTTGTTCCGTAATGTTTATACAATGCCTCCCGCAACTGTTGCCACATGCCGCTTTTAAGCCCATCGTTACCATCGGTACAACTGACAGCGGCGGCGGTTAACATACCTCCGAGCATGGTTGTTTGCTCTACAATCAGCGTTGTTGCACCGCTGCGTGCGCTCTGTATGCCTGCCGCCGTTCCGCCGGTGCTTCCGCCAACAACCAGCACCTGTGTATTCATAACAGTTACCTGTGCACACAGCTGAAGTACAAAAAATAAAAATAAAGTGCAAAAAATAAGACTTCGTTTCATCCTGCAAATATAGAATGGAGAAACAGTTGCCACCGAAAATAAAATAAGCTGGTGCCGCTATTAAAAGGGAGGATAACGAGTCCGCTGATATTCGAAACCAATGGCCGAATCGCCGGAATTGTTGATATTTTTATCAAACCGGAAATAGATATCAAAACCGTGTTTCACTTTATTAAAATAGATCCGGTTGCCGTACAATTTGTGCAGCATATAATCCGTGCAGGTATCCTTCTTATTACCCGGCTTTTCAAAAATAATTGTGAAGCTGTTTTGATGAATAAATCCCAGTGGTTCTTCCAGTGCTTTATTTATTAAGATCACGTTCTCCACCATTTCTTTTCGTTGTATGGCAATTTCTCTTACAAATATTTTAGGAGGATATACCCCATTTATAAAAGGCCTGATATCCCAGGTTACCAGTTTTATTTTATCTCCTGAAACAAACGAAATGCTTTCACCATCATCATCAATCTTGCCAAAATGAAACGTGCTGAAATCGTATGCGTTTAATAAAGTATCCGCAAAACGGTTAATGGCATAGTAGCGCTGGTATTTATCCGGTATGGTAGAAATGTAGAGGGCATTTTTATGTTTCCATGAAATCAACAGGTACTCCACTTCAATCCTTATTTTATTGTTTGTATCCGATTTTTCAACATTGGCTTTTAACACATTTTCATTCAGATAGTTTTTATCCTTATACACTTCCCGCAGGTACAAATGATAGGTTGAATCCAGTTCCTGTACCTGCATACCGGCGGTATTTCCTTTACTGAAAATATTGGTACTAAAATATTTCCCCCTGTTGCACGCATAACTGCAAATGATGAGTGTTAACAGGTATATACATGCTTTCTTTTTCATCGCAATCCTATATTGGTATAATTATGAAAATAATTTCCTGACACAGAAAAGTAAGCGGGGTAAGGCACGAGGTGGTAAGAATTAAAAATGGAAAAGTGAATCAGGTGCTGTATATCCCAATCTGTGTAATTGTACCGGTTGATGCTTACGCCAAATCCTTTTCCGGGGTTGGCAATGTGCAACGACCAGAGACTCTTATTGTAATATTTTTCTTCGGGGTTATTGTAACTCACAAAAGCCAGGTCCATTTTATTGGATACCTCAAAAGCGTTTTTTGTATACCCTGTAAATTTTTGAAAAGACAATTCCACCAGGTTAACATCCTGTTTCGTGTCGCCCTGGTAACTGATTACCGAACCACCGGTATAAAACCTGTCCCTGCTGTCGCCCAGGTAAGCTTCATCGAAAGGTGTGCCACCATCGTTGTAATAAGATACCTGCATCCTGTTTACATGTAAGTTCATAAAGCCTACCCGTTGGCTCATTCTCAATTTATCAGTAGATAAAATAAAATTGGTACCTAACGAAAACGAGTAATTGTAAGGATTCTGAAGCGCCGGAACAGTTGAATTGGAGAAGTAATACAGCGGGATATTTCTTTTGATCACGTGGGGCAAACTATCCTTATTAAAATAATTATTTAAACCGGTGGTAAGCGTAAAAGCATTGATAAAATCAATCGTAAAAGTTGGTTTTTTATTACCGGCTCTTCGCCTGCTGCCAAAGCCGCCATTGTACAGTTGTACTTCTTCATTAAAAGAAAAATACAATGACCTCGCCAGCAAGTTGGAGCCAAACCCAAAATCAGCACACAACCGGAACACCGTTGGCTGCGTTTTGCTGAAGCTCAACTCCACCAAACCTTTAAGCGACAGTCCATATTGAAAGCTTAGTTCATTGTTGGAATAAATACGCCGGGATTGGGCCACTGCTGACTGGCAAAAACAGGCACACAAGGCGCAGAGTAAAGAAATATAGGAGCATTTCTTTTTCATCCGGACTGGTTAAGGTTTTAATAGAAGGTAATAGCAACTGATAATTTTATCTGGCATGCTTTGCGAAACAAAATACAGTTCGTCAAACATATTTCAAATACCTGCTATTACTTTTTTATTCATACGCCTCTATCCTTTCCTGGTAACAGCAAGCATTACTTCCCGTAAAAATTTATTTTCATCCAGCGTATGTAAACCCAATCTTACCACCACAAGGTGCTTTGATGGAATGATATAAATATCCTGGCCACCGTAGCCGTCCGCAAAATACATATCCGCAGGTACATCGGGATACCATCTTCGCGACGGCATTTTTGCTTCATAGCCATTTAACCAAAACTGGTACCCGTAGTGTTTTCGTGCATCCGCAATTGAAGGTTGTACTGTTTCTCTTACCCAGTTTACCGGCAGAATCTGTTCACCATTCCAAACGCCGTTATTGTAATACAATAAACCAAAACGGGCAAAATCCCTTGCCGTCGCGTAGCTGTACGAAGAGCCGATATAAGTACCCGAAGCATCCGGCTCCAGCAACATGCTGTACATATTTATTTTATGAAACAAAGCCTGGCAGGGAAAAGATGGATATAATTTTTCGCCCACCGTATGACGTATAATCCGGCTGAGGATATTGGTATTGCCGCTGGAATAATTAAACGCTGTTCCCGGCGAATCTTTCAACGGCAATGCCGCCGTGAACGCAGCCATATCGCCCTTATTAAATAACATGTTGGTTACTTCACTTGGGTTGGCGTAGTCTTCCTTAAACCTCAAGCCGGTAGTTTGTTGCAGCAATTGCCTGATGGTGATTTGTTCTTTGGAAGTGTGCTTCCATTCGGGCACCGGTGCCGTATCTTCAACAGCTAATCTTCCCTCCCTGACTAAAACACCAATCATAGCACCAGTAAGACTTTTAGAAACAGACCAGCCCAGCTGCACGGTATTTTTATCAAAGCCCGGTGCATATTGTTCGCCCACAATGGCCCCTTTATACAGCACCACAATACTCCTTGTTTCAGATGCCTTTTTTTTGTAGGTGGAATGCATGGCATTGTCGATCGCCTGTTGCAGGAGGACTTTATTGACATCTGCAGAAATAGTATCGGGTATGCGATCTCCCTGCGGCCATGGCAGGCTGTCCTGGTTTACTGCAACGGTTGGTGGCAATAAAAAAGGTTGTGACCGAACCTGCTCTTCTGTAAAATCATTGATGAGGGTGCAGCCAATGCCCTTTCTGAAAATGGCTTTGCGCTTTGCAAACCCCCATACCGAGCCGGTAACAGATGAATCTGTTTTGTTGACGCTAAAGGAGCCGAGTGACAAAGGAAATTCAGCAAGATCATCTTTGATCACTTCTCCGGCATCGCGGTGTTGCAGGTAAACAGCAGAGCAAAGATTTTTAGCGCCATACCCGCTGATAGCAGGAAACGCAAGCCAGGCATACCAAGTAACCGCAGCTAAAATCAATAGCAGCAAAACAGCCACCGCACGTTTGATAAATTTACCCGGCCGCATAAATGCATTTAATGGTATGATGAATGCAAGAAACCTGATACTGGATACCGGATACTGGATGTTGGGTACCGCACGTTCAGAAAAAAAATGATGGATGATGATAGCATGATCCTCACTATTCACTATTCACTATTCACTATTTACCATTCACTACTCACCACTCACTATTTCTTACTAATCCTGAACAACAAGCCACCATCCGTTACTGCATACAGCTTGCCGTCCATTTGTGCTACGTCACGAAAGCGTTCCTTTTTATCCAGCAACAACATTTCTTCACCCACTACTTTATTGTTTTCAATTACCAGCCGGTCGATGTGCATACTGCTGAGGCAGGCGATGAACAGATTGTTCTTCCATTCAGGAATGGCATCGCCTGTATAAAAAACAATACCACTTGGTGAGGCAACCGGATCCCAATAATATACTGGCTGCTCCATGCCTTCTTTTTGCTGAATACCATCACCAATTTTTGGTCCATCGTATTCTATCCCATAGGTAATTACAGGCCATCCATAATTTTTTCCTGGTTTAATCAAATTCACTTCATCGCCACCACGCGGACCAAACTCTACTTCCCACAAATCACCTGTTACCGGGTTAATGTCCAGCCCCTGCGGATTGCGGTGACCATACGAATAAATTTCCGGCTTTACATTTGGTTGATTTAAAAACGGATTGCCGGGTGCAGGTTTGCCCTCTTTGGTGATTTTAAATATTTTACCTAAACCAGAGCTCAGTAATTGAGCCTGTGCCCTGCCCGGCAAAATAGATCTTTCACCAGCGCTAACAAATAAATTACCAGCCTTATCAAATACCAGCCTGGAGCCAAAATGATATTCACTTTTCAGCGCCGGTGTTGCCTGGAAAATAACGGTTGGATTGTGTACAGACGAATCGGCTTCACTCAGTTCGCCTTTCGCTACTGCTGTTAAATTAGCCGTATCAACCTTTTCAGAAAAAGACCAGTAAATTATTTTGTTTTTTGCAAAATCCGGATCCAGCGCCACATCCAGCAGGCCGCCCTGCCCGCCGTCGTCTACGGGAGGCAGCCCGGTAATCTTTTTTTGCAATGCACCATCGGCAGAACGGATCGTTATAAAACCAGATTTTTCGGTGATCATCAACCTGCCATCCGGCAAAGGTATAATCGCCCAGGGCCGGCCTAAATTTTCTGCAATTTTTTCTACTGTATAAGGCGTTGTGGTGGTAACGGCTTTGATTCTTGTCTGACCGGCGAAAGCTGGCTTGTAATCCGTGTTGGCCTTTGTATTGTCTGCTCCGGTTGCTGCCTGCTTATCCGGCGTTTTAGTATTACAGCTAAAAACAGCTGCCACTCCTGCTATCATTAAAATTTTCAGTAGCGATGTGCATTGCATAATTTAAAATTTAGTTGTTGTAAAAATAAACAAGTTAATGCTTTGTTTTTGCACACTCAATCACTCTTTTCAAGTAAGAATATTGCTTCAACCGGTTTATTAAACACTTTAGCAATTTTTAAAGCTAAAACAGTAGATGGTACATATTTGTTCGCCTCCATTGCATTAATAGTCTGCCTGCTGACTGATACTTTATTTGCCAATTCTTCCTGCGTCAGATTTTTAATGGCCCGTTCCACTCTTATATTATTTTTCATCAGTTGCGGCTTGCGAATTTTTATACATAAGATAGTTAAACCGAACAATAAAAATGATTAACACAGTAAACATATTATACACCATTACGTCTAAAAACGGCGTTCCATACACAAGTAAAAAGGAAATTAACAACAAAAGGTAACTCACACAAACAGCCCATAGTAAAGATGACAACCGTAGCTCCGCAATAAACTCATCTTCATTTTTCTCTTTTGAAAAGCTTACCAGCATAGCGCCGATAATAAAAATTGAACCAATAACTGTATTGGTAATATTGGTGTACCTGAAACTAAAATACAGATAATGCGATTCAGTGCCTTCATTGGCTATTGAAAACACGTTACACCAAAGCCATGCAGCTGCAAATTCATGATAGGCTAATACGAGGCCCAAAATAGTAGCTGGAATCAATATCACCCAGCCGATTTTTTTATACCGGTTCGACAATAATAATTTGGTTGACATAACTTCAAAATTTCTACTAATGTAATACATCTTTTACTTAATGTCAAGTATTTTTTACATTTTGTATAAAATACCCGACATACGGGGATACTTTAGATAATATTACAGGACTTTAAAAGCTACCATTTTCAGCAGTCAATGGCAATTACCCGGAAACCACATTTAATTTTATCTTTGCCTCCCGTCAAAAAACAAAAACACCTTAACCAAAATGATCAGAAGAAAATTTTTAACCTCCGCAGCAGGATTAACGGCCGGTACAGCCGTAGCTGCCATGCCAATGAGTATAGCAGCCGATAAAAAGCAATTGGTGCATCATGTATTTTTCTGGCTAAAAAACCCGGATTCCGTTGAAGACCGGGATAAACTGGTGGAAGGTGTAAAAACACTTTCCAAAATTGAAACCATCCGCAAAATGCATGTAGGCGTGCTGGCCAGTACCGAAAAAAGAGACGTGGTTGATACCAGCTGGCAGGTATCGGAACTGATGTTTTTTGATGATACCGTGGGTCAAAAAACTTACCAGGATCATCCCATACACCAGGCTTTTATAAAAAATTACGGTCACCTGTGGGCTAAAGTGGTAGTGTACGATGTAGCGGAAGTGTAAGGTTAATTTATATGCTTTCATTTCCAGTTCACGGCCTCCATTGCAGCAATTAAAAGCTTGTTTATCTTTGCCCTCATTATGCCTGTTACTATTTTAGCAATTGAATCTTCCTGCGATGAAACCGCGGCTTCGGTATGTGTGGATGGCCGCATCTTATCCAACTACATCGCCACTCAAAAAGTACATGAAAAATATGGCGGTGTAGTGCCTGAACTGGCCAGCAGGGCGCATTTACAAAATATTGTGCCGGTGGTTGACCTCGCTTTAAAAGAAAGTGGTTGTTCCATGCAATCCCTGGACGCCATTGCGTTTACGCAGGCTCCCGGGCTGATCGGTTCTTTACTTGTAGGTGCACAATTCGCCAAATCGATGGCGCTGGCGCTGGATAAACCGCTGATTGCCGTACATCATATGCAGGCGCATGTGCTGGCCAATTTAATACCTGACGATAAACCGGATTTTCCTTTTTTATGTCTTACCGTAAGTGGCGGCCATACACAAATTGTGCTGTGCACTTCGCCCACGACAATGAAAGTAATTGGCGAAACCATTGATGATGCAGCCGGTGAAGCATTTGATAAAACCGCTAAATTATTAGGACTACCCTATCCCGGCGGACCGTTGATTGACAAGTACGCAGCCAATGGAAATCCCAACCGTTTTGCATTTCCCGAACCACAAATTGCCGGGTTGAATTTCAGTTTCAGTGGGTTAAAAACATCCATTTTATATTTTTTACAAAACGCCGGCAGCAGCAATGTTTTTAAAGAAGCATTCACTGCTACCGCGGAAGAAAAGCAATGTTTTATCGATGAGAACCTGGCAGATATTTGCGCTTCGGTTCAGCACCGCATCATCAGTATTTTGATCAATAAGGTAAAGAAGGCCGCAAAGGAAACCGGCATCAAAGATATTTGTATTGCCGGGGGCGTTAGTGCCAACAGTGGCTTGCGCAAAGCGCTGAAAGAAACGGGTGATAAAATGGGTTGGCGAACATTTATCCCCGCTTTTGAATATTGCACGGACAATGCGGCCATGATCGCCATTACTGCCTATTACAAGTTTTTGCAAAACGATTTTGTTTCATTGAACATCAGTCCTTCACCAAGGGCTGCATTTGATATGTAACAAAACTTCTTTTTATTTTACTGTCACGCACCACCGTCAAATTTGTATCAACCCTTCTAACCTGTGGCTAATAACTTTTTTCAGTTTAAACAATTCATCGTTTACCAGCAGCATTGTGCCATGAAGGTGAGTACCGACTCCTGTATTTTTGGCGCTACTGCCGCTGCATTTTTTGCAGATGATCCTAAATTGATTAATACAGACAAACGCTATCTTGATATTGGAACGGGCACCGGATTACTCAGCCTGATGCTGGCGCAGCAAACAACGGCCGCCATTGACGCAGTAGAAATTGACAACGCAGCTTTTGAGCAAGCCACACAAAATTTTTCCGCTTCGTCTTTTAGCAACCAATTGGCGGCCCTCCACACTGATGTGCTGCAATTTGAACCTGGTAAAAAATACAACGGCATCCTCTGCAATCCGCCTTTTTTTGAGGGTGATTTGCAATCGGGCAATGCGATGAAGAATGCGGCCAAACACAGTACCACTTTCACGCTGCAGCAATTACTAACTACAGCAGACAGGCTGTTAACTTCCGATGGCATACTGGCGGTACTATTGCCCTATCACCGGGTAGATGCATTTATACAATCGGCCAATGACCTGCAATTTTATTTACAGCAACAGATACTGTTGCGCCATACACCTGCACACCCTTATTTCAGGGGTATTTTATTTTTATCCCGGCAACAATCTACTGCGCACACAAAAGAATTGGTTATAAAGAATGAAGGGAATGCGTATACGGATGCATTTATTGATTTATTACAGGACTACTATTTGCAGCTTTGATTGGGGTGTAAAACTATCCCGAAGGCGGCTTTCAGCCTCGTCTGCGGTTAGTTGAAGTTTTTCCAAAATAATACAGCAGTCTTTTTCAACCGCCGTCAGGGTTTGTAACCGCTGACGGGGATAATTTATGTTGCGCTATCCACTGCAATCCGCACAGTTTTCTATGTGCAGATTCGCCTCTGCCGCCGGCGGGGCTGCGTAACTGCAACGATGCTGCTTTCGCTTCTTTCAAAATCCCGATAGCTATCGGGAATGCTGCGCATTTTTTGAATGCCGGCAAGCCGTCACCGAAGCGAAAGAGGCATCTTATGCAGTTACGTGTTCAACCCGAAGGATGGATCGAAGTCCTCTTAGTTTTTCGTACTTTTTTTAGGCACTCGAACTCCATGCGCTCGCTCTGCGCATCCTATACTCTTCAAACGGCCCCGAATAAAAAGTGCCAGAAATTTTCAACATAAGCCGTTAAGAAATCAACGTTGTTTGAGCGAGTACAGTCTGCGAAGTAATAGAACTCTTCCGGCGTCCCGAAAGCTTTCGGGATCGTTGATTTTAGGGCTATGCTGAAAATTTCAGCCTTTTTATTCGCAGCCTTGATTTTTTTTGTTTCTTTTTTTTATCAAGAAAGAAAAGAAAACAGAGTGACTAAACAAATAGTTACCACTTACGAATCGAATGCCGAATTGCACAAAAAATCATACTGCTGACAAGTGAAGGAACTTTTAAAAGCCGATAACAGTAACAAATCGAACAAGCGCTGCCAAAAGATTAAAAAGCACAAGAGGGCGCTGCAACAATGCCCCACATAGCTCCTTAGCCCGGACCAATACTATTATTTACTGATACTGATATAACGCACTTCATCAATCCCGATACCTGTACCCCTTCCACCGTTGCCGGCCTGGGTTAAAAAATAGCGAAAGGCAAACCGGCCATTTATTGGTTGGGTAAGGCCCGTGATTTTAGTTTCAAATTTTGTCCAATCGGTTGGAAAGGCTTGTGCGATTGTTTCCGCCGTACTTTGCGGACCACCATCAATTGGATAGGTGCCGGGCGAATTGTGCCACTCGTATTGGTTGGGGTTGATATCTATGACCGGGTCGGTTACCTGGGTGAAGCTGCCGGTGCTTTCTCCATTGCCCACCAGTTCGGCACTGTCGTTTTGCGTGTTGACCCACACCTGCAGCCGGTTGGCGAAATCCGAACTGTCCAGCGGATTGTCATCTACATAACCTGGCACTTTGTGCGACCGGGTATAAAAAATAATCTGGTCGCCATTTTGCATCAGCACCGGGGGCGATACCAGCCACTGGCTGATGATACCCTTTTGCGCACTGGTAGATAAAAAATCAACGCCGATAAAACCCGCATTGCTGCCTTTGTTGCTGTAGGCAGAAAACAACGCAGGAATGGTGCCGCCATCCCGCCAAACCGATGGACCCAGCGGAACGCTTTTATTGATGATATGCCAGCCTCTTGCAATGGCCGCATCTACTGTATCAAAAGATTCTGTAAAAGAAGAATGATCCACTATGGGTGGCGGCGTTGCCAGGTAATGGTCGTCTTTACAGGAAGACAATGCCAACGCTCCGGCTATGTTTACAAGAAGTATTTTATGCAACAGGAATGATCTCATAATTGTTTGGTCTGATTAAAGCAGCCATTTACAACGGCACGAAAATAACAATTTTTGCGCAAGCGGTATATAAAAAATAGCGCCTTACACCTGGAAGACACCTGTTTTAAATTCAGCGATATGGTTGTTTTGATTGGCGGCGGCAATGCCTTCCGCAATCACCAGCCGGGTATCGGCCGGGTCAATGATGGCGTCAACCCATAGCCTTGCCGCGGCATAGTAAGGCGTTGTTTGTTGCTGGTAGCGCTGCATAATTTCATCCAGCAAATCCGCTTCGTCTTTTGGTAAAATGGTTTTGCCCTTGGCTTTCAGCGATGCAACCTGGATCTGCAGCAGGGTTTTCCCCGCCTGCTCACCGCCCATCACGGCGATTTTGGCGCTGGGCCAGGCATAAATAAAACGGGGATCGTAGGCCTTGCCACACATGGCATAATTTCCCGCGCCATAACTGTTGCCGATGATGATGGTAATTTTTGGCACCACCGAATTAGCTACCGCATTCACCATTTTAGCACCGTCTTTTATAATACCCGATTGCTCGCTGCGACTGCCAACCATAAAGCCCGTTACATCCTGCAAAAATACGAGCGGTATTTTTTTCTGGTTGCAGTTCATGATAAAGCGGGCGGCCTTATCGGCGCTGTCGTTGTAAATAACACCGCCCAGTTGCATTTCCCCTTTTTTATTTTTTACAATCAGCCGCTGGTTGGCCACAATGCCCACAGCCCAGCCTTCAATGCGGGCATAGCCACACACAATCGTTTTGCCATAGTCTTCTTTAAACTGGTCGAAACTACCTGCATCGGTGAGGCTGTTGATGAGCTGCACCATATCATAGGGCTTGGTATTGCCTTCGCTCAGCACACCGTAAACGTTGGACGCCTGTGCCGGTGCATGCGGTGCAATCCTGTCGAATCCTGCATCGGAGGGCCTTGCCAGCTTACTCATTATTTTTTTGATGTGATCCAGGCATTCGTGTTCTGTTTCAAATTTATAATCGGCTATGCCGCTGATTTCGGTATGCGTTACGGCGCCGCCCAGTGTTTCAGCATCCACCGTTTCACCAATGGCCGCTTTTACCAGGTACGGACCGGCCAGGTAAATAGAACCGTTGCCTTCCACCATCAGTGTTTCATCGCTCATGATGGGCAGGTAGGCGCCACCAGCAACGCATGCACCCAGCACGGCTGCAATCTGCGTAATGCCCATGGCACTCATCCGGGCATTGTTGCGGAACACGCGGCCGAAATGTTCCTTGTCAGGAAAAATATCGTCCTGCAGCGGAAGGTACACGCCGGCACTATCCACCAGGTAAATAATGGGCAGCCTGTTTTCCATGGCCATCTCCTGCATGCGCAGATTTTTTTTACCCGTGATGGGAAACCAGGCGCCTGCTTTAACCGTCTGATCATTTGCAACGATAACGCATTGCCGTCCGCTGACATAACCCAGCCCGCTGACTGTTCCACCGGCCGGACAACCACCATGTTCGGCATACATTTCGTAGCCGGCAAAAGCGCCCATTTCAATAAAGGGTTTGTCTGCATCGCAGAGGTATTTAATGCGTTCCCTGGCGGTTAATTTATTTCTTTCGTGCTGTTTTTTAATGGCGGCTTTTCCGCCCCCATCATAAATCGTTTCCAGCTTTTGGCGTACCTGGCTATACGCCAGTTTCATGGCATCTTCGTTAATGTTAAATGCTAAATCCATAATCAAATTATTTAGCCCGGCGGCAATGAAACACTAAGTTATTGAAATGTTTGCTTGTTTGGCAATGGTGTTGTCCGGGCTAAAACAGCTTTGGGCGACATCGTTGTGTCACTCACTTTTACGGCATACCGTTGGGGGGCTTTTATTGATGGGGAGGTAAATTAATTGATTGGTTGGGATTAGTAGTAAGGTAATAACCGCATAGGTCGTATAATATTTATGCTATATTTTGTGAACTCTACTTTTTAAAATAGTAACGTTATAATATTATATATTTACTTACTGGCCAAAACGATAAATAGCAAATATGATTACAATTGCAATGTTTAATAATAAGGGAGGTGTTGGAAAAACAACACTAACGAATAATATTGCCGCTTTTATAGCTGATACAATGCAAAAGAGAGTATTAGTGATTGATTGCGACCCCCAATGTAATACAACCCAACTTTTGATGGGCCAAGAATTTGCTACAGAACTTTATTGGGAGCAGAACCCTCCTTCACAAATTACAACCATTAGCGATATTCTACAGCCCATAGAAGATGGCGATTCAAGAATTAGCGACTCTTTTGTTCCTATAAAGAGCTCCGAGACAAGATTCAATGTTGATCTAATTCCTGGAAATCCGAAATTTTCAATTATAGAGGATAGATTAGGGTCTGCTTGGCATGAATTACTTGGAGGAGATATTGGAGGAATAAGGAAAACGAATTGGAACTCCTTCTTGGTAAACAAAATAAAAAATAATTATGATTTCGTTTTTTATGATTTAGGCCCTAGTTTAGGCTCAATCAATCGGAGTGTTCTTATAGGATGTGATTATTTTATTACTCCAATGGGAACAGACATTTTCAGCATTTTAGGAATTAGAAATATTAGCGAGTGGCTTTCTGGTTGGATTAACCTTTATGAAAAGTCACTTGAATTATCGGAGGAACGCTTTGCAGGAAGACTGCAATCGTTCAATATAAGTACGCAAATAAAAATTAAGAATGGATACCTAGGATATACTGTACAACAGTATATAACTAAAAGTAAACAAGGTGTACGACGACCTACTAAAGCGTATGAAGAAATTATAAATAACGTACCACAAGTAGTTGAACAAAGCTTACGAAACTATATCAATCCCAATTTGAATTCTTCTCATTTAAAATTAGGAGATGTACCACATCTTTATAGTTTAATTCCATTGGCTCAATCTAACTCCTGTCCAATTTCCAAATTAAAGGGAGTAGATGGCTTAGTAGGAACACAGTTTAGGCAACAGGAAGATTTCATTAATATCTTGTCACGTATTGTAAGGAATGTATTTGAAAATCTTCAAAAGCAAACTTTATGAACTGGCCAAAAGCTTTAATTACAGAACTAGCATCACGACGGTGTATAGTTTTTCTCGGTTCTGGAGCTTCGGCGGGATGTGTTTCGCAAGATAATATGAAATCGCCTCCTATTTGGTCTGCCTTTTTACAAAGCTTGATAAATTTAATGGCAGATAAAACCGACCTACCTACAATCCTAGATTATAAACAAAAAGAAAAATATCTAGACGCCGCGGAAATTATTAAAAAAAATATTTCTCCAGCAGATTTCTCAGCCTTTATCAGAGAGGAATTAGTCACACCTAGGTACAAGCCTTCAAAAATCCATGAGTCAATTTTAGATATAGATCCGAAGATAATTATCACAACTAATTATGACGATATTTATGATTCTTTCTGCAGAACAGGAGCTGCACACGAAGGCTACAACGTTTCAAAGTATTACGACAGTCATATTATTTCGGATCTAAGATCACCTGTACGTTTAATTATCAAGGCGCATGGTTGTATTTCCGACGCCTCACAAATAGTATTAACCAAGTCAGAATATTTTCGCGTTAGACAGAAGTATGCAAGTTTTTATAAGGTTTTAGACTCCTTATTTTTAACGCACACAATATTATTTTTGGGATATAGTTTGACAGACCCCGATATCCAACTTGTCCTTGAGAATGTAAATATTGCTGCTCCTTCAGCCCACCCTCACTACTTTGTAACTGGTAACAATATTAATCCCGCAATAAAACTTGCCAATAAAAGTGCATACAATATTGAATTTATTGAATACTTAGCTGGGAATTTTGAAGAGCTAAATGAAGGATTAATCGAACTATCCGAAAATGTAAAAGAACACAGATTATCGAATCCTTCCGTCTAAATACTTAGCCAGCAAAATGCCTATCTTTTCAGCAACGTTTCCTACCGAGCTTATGTGTTAGTACAAGACTGTTGAATTGTTCGACCAATATGTTTCGGTAATTGAATCATTCTTTTCTGTATCGGGACTTATCCTTTGTATATTGGAATGTAGTACCGGCCAACTAAATATTTGCGTGAAACTATCGGATAAAAAAGGACAGCGTTGGACAGTAACAGAGAATAATCTGATATTGGCCGAATTCAAGACATTGATTTACAAAAGAAACTTAAGCAACCCAATTGGCCTTTTACAGTCTTGAAACACCTACGTTGAATACGCTACCTCACTAAGCTTTTACCCAGGCACCACTGTAATTTAAAAAGTCGTGTTTGTTGAACTTTATTTAAACACAGTCGCCACAGCAGCACCTCAATAGAAGTCCTCATTCTGATTCGAACAAACATTTTGAATGCGTTGAATAATTCCATTATTTTGAATGGCAAAAACGCATCATCAAATTTCTAAAATAGTATCCACATGGAAGTACAACAAGCATATAACAGTTGGGCAGATCAATACGATACCAATCACAACAAAACAAGAGACCTTGAAGCCATTTCCCTGCGCACTGTTTTAGCTGATATGGAAGTGGACAACTGCCTGGAAATAGGATGTGGAACAGGAAAGAATACCTCCTTTCTTTTAACGAAAGCAAAACAGGTTACAGCAGTCGACTTTTCGGAGGAAATGCTGGCAAAGGCAAGGCAAAAAATAAATGCGGACAATGTTCAATTTATCCAGGCAGACATTACCAATGACTGGACCTTCATCACCAAACAATACGACCTGGTAACCTTTAGCTTAGTGCTGGAGCACATTGAAAACCTGGAGGACATTTTTAAAAAAGTATCGGCTGTACTACAACCAAATGGCGTAGTGTATGTAGGCGAGCTTCATCCGTTTAAACAATATACCGGAACCAAGGCAAGGTTCGACACAGCTGCCGGTCAGCAAATCCTCACCTGTTTTAACCACCACCTTTCAGACTTCACAACAGCCGCAAAACAACACGGGTTAGAAATAATGGATATCGCCGAATATTTTGACGACAATGACAAAACAACCATTCCAAGAATTCTCACATTGCTGTTTAGAAAAAAATAAAGCCGGCACCGGATGTAATAAAACTTCCGCCACACCGGCTTTGTACTGGCTTTCCGTGCCACGATACATTGCACAAAACTTTCCCCTAATTTGCCGGCGAGCGGGTAAATAAATGAATTCCGTCGAAATAAATAATAATCTGCAAGCCTAAGAGTAGCGATCAAATGCCGAAGCCACAGTAGTACCAAAGCCAAATAGCAGCACCCACCCGAAAAGGGGATGTAATCCTTTTCGGGCGGCTTTTTTGGTTACTTTTTTTCCGCAAAAAAAGTAACAGAAGGCTGTAGCATTTTAGCAGAGCAGGCCGCTTTATTAAATTACCGGCGGAGAATTGCGGCAAATGAAAAATTATTATTTCCCGGGCAGGTCTCTGCACAAGTTGCTACAATCTTCAACCAGCAAGGCTTGCAGGACGAGACATACACGGCAGATCTACATCAGTTAAAACAACCTTCCCGCTGGTTCTGTGTTGACAAGCGTTGTTAGCACAAGCAAACGATAATAAAAAATTGTTGGTCGCCCACCCGCTATAAGTTGCAATACTGTTTAATAAAGTTTTGCCAGTCTCCTCCAAACGGCACCACAACGTATTTCTCTTGCGGTGTAATCAATAGCTTGGTAGGATAGCCCTGCACCGAAAAACTATGTTCAATCTTGCCATCAGACAGGGCCACGGGGAACGTGTATTTTTTGTCTTTTAGATAATGCAGCACTTTTTCTTCAGTATCTCTACAGGCTACGGTAATGATGGATATTTTTTTACTGTTGGTAACAATAACCGAATCATAAAATTCCTGCAAGTCCGGATGCTCTGCCCTGCATGGAGCACACCAGGTACCCCAAAAATCGACCAGCAGCCACTTGCCTGCAGGGTGTTTTGCTGTGACCGTTTTTTTATCAATTAAATGCAGCATCAGCGGTGGTGCCGGCCTTGCGGAAGCATTAATGGCGTTTAACCAGTATTGATCAAAAGTGGTAACTGTTTTGTCAGTACTTTTATAAAATGACTGCAGTTTAGGTTTGTACTCCGGCTCTATCAATGCAGTTTCCAGCAGCATGGCCAATGTTTTCTCTTTATCGCTGCTATTAGCTGCCATGTAATCAAGATAGTCTGGTTTAAAGCTTTGTCTTCCTTCTTCGCCAAACAAAAAAACCACTTCATAAAAAAAGCCCGCTAAATTATTTCTGTCGTGAATATCAGCACTATAATCGTAAGCTGCCTTCAGCCATGGCGCTTTCTCTGTAGCCTGTTGCGCCTTTATATAATTGCAATAGGCATACAGGTATCTGTACCATGCTCTTTTTAGTAAATCAGTTCTTGATATAGAGTCAGTCAATGTTACCTGGTGGCCCTGGAGATTGTTGTATATTTTATCAAACAGTTCACCTGCCAGGAGTTTTAATTGAGGATGTGCTACAATAATTTGATGGATGAGTAGTCCATAACGCCCCCACCTGTTTGCGTAAATATCTTCATCCGATAATTGTGTATCGATAAATTGCCTGGTAAGTTCTGCAAGCCGCGTTGGGTTATCTTGATTTTCGCGTACGGTTTTCCACAGGTAAAGCGGCTTTAGCTGCTGTTGCAAAAGAAGCTTAGTGTCTGCCAGCGACTTGGCGAGTATTTGTTCTTTTAACAGCCGACGCTTATGGCTGTCTGCTGAAAGGTTGGTTGAATCCTTTTGTAAAAATGCCTGCGCAAAACTATTGTGCAACAAGTCGCTCAACATGCCTGCATATTGTTGGTTGGATGCCAGTTTGGTTAAATAATACACTGCAGAGTCGGCACCGGCCTGCTCCTCACTAAACTGCTGAAAATTATTAAAATATGCCCATGGTGCTGCAACATAAGATTTGCTGATTTGCGATGAAGCGTTGTAATAGAGAATGATAAAAATGGCTGAGATATAAAATTGTCTCATAAAAGATCAATGGGGCTAAGTTTGATTAAATTTTGGCGTTACATAATTCAAGAAGTTGAAGATAAAAAAGAGTACACGATTTCTTTTTGATTTAACAAAACGTATAAAATACCGAAGCCAGTTAACATTCATTCAACGCGGCCTGCACTTTTTCCGGCATCCTTTGCCTTAAGCCCTTTCGTAATCGTCACCATCGCAGCCCCCCTCACCAACGGCACAGCCAATTCAACCAGATCGCCTTTTCTTGTAGTCTTCACTTTAACCGCATCAAGCCGCCCCGGCAAATAAACCTTGTAAATAAAATTACCTTTAGCAAAAGCTGCATCCTTCAACACAACCGTAACAACATCACCCTCACCATACACAACCGGTATTGAATAGCCGCTCTTAGTTTTAAAAATATTCACTTTAGCTTTATCATTGTTCACCCGGACAATACCCGGTTTTAGCAGCCATTGCTTTTCTTTTAGCTGGTTCATCAGCGGACCATAATCGAGGTACAACTCATCCACCATAGGGTCAGGTTGCAACGCATGGTCATTGCCGGGAAAGGGGCACATGGGAAATACGCCGAGGTATAAATATTTCTGAAAAAAGTTATCACCGCCTGCGGCTTCAATCACTTCCTTGCCGGGCGTCCAGCCCAGTGCAGGTTTGTTCAGAGTAAGAAACGCAGTGAGGTTTAACGGGCTTGTGGCGTTGGTAAATTCATCCAGTATGCCATCAGCATGTTTCAATAAATCGATGCGTTTGTAATGGTTGTTTACCAAAACAGATTTACCCGCGGTATGCATCAGCGGACCTAACTTTTCCATCAACCCCTTCCAGGAATTCACCAATGACCGGGCAGGTTTATTGTCAAACCAGCTAATGCCATCGTCCGCATTTTCATTAAAGAAACGCAGCCAGTCCAACCTGTCTATGCAGACGCCAAATGAATTCGGAATTTCTTTGATGTGCCGTTGTGCCTGGTTCAATAAAAACTGCTGATATGCAGGATCGCCGCAGTCCATTGCTACCGCATCTTTCCAGCTATAGTAAGGCCCGCCATGCACCGTTTTTGAATCCAGCGCATCCGTAATACTCACTTTGTCCGCAACGGTCAGCATTGCCTTAGGGAAATTGTTGTACAAAAAATTACTGGCATCTTTCCACAAGGCATTGCTGTCTGTACCCGTCGATGACTGCGGATACTTAAACCAACTGCCGAACTCGGTAACGTTAAAATAACTAAGCACATAAAAACCTTTTTGTTTCATGCGTTTTGCATAATCATCCATATGCTGCACCGAGATAGAACCACCACCCAATCTTGTCCATTGCTCTGTTCTTTCCAGCGGTGGCAGAAACATACCCATATAAGGAAAATCAAAGCTCGCCTGCCAGTTCACCGTGAAAGCCATCCGTTTCATTTTCAGGGCATCAAAATCATCAAAGAAGTTAGAGTAAGCAGCCGTTCCACCCAACGCCGCAGCAGCCGGGTTTTTCGGATTTGTATAACCGGGATAGCGGGCAGCGAACCAGCTCAAGACGCTTCGCCAGTCAGCTTCATGCGCCACCAGGTCTGATGAAAATTTTATTTTTTTGTCACCACTCACTTTATTAAAAAGCCGTTCAAATACAAAGCTTCCATTGGCCCCGGTTTTCATCAGCAGGTTGACAATATCATCCTCCGGCGATAAAAAAACAGACAAGCCGTTATCCTGTGGTTGTTCAAATACCGATGCAAAGGGAATGGCAAACAGGTTTCCCTGGAAAGGAATAACACCAACCTTCGGATCGGTATATTCAAAAGGCGGCGCCCCATAATACAGGGTCTGTTTTGAAAAAGGTATGGGTATCAGCGGATCCATCCAGCCTTTTTCAGCAGTCTTATTTTTATAAGGAGATAATGAAGCCAGCAGTTGAGGGTCGCAATTCGCAGAATCAAATTGCGGCGCTCCCCAGCTCGTCCAGAAGCGGCTGTCTTTACCGGCAGGATATTGCACTACCGTTTTCATCGGAACAGAAAAGGCTGAACCGGCAGCGGTAATCTCCATCTCCCAGCGAATGCTATTAACCGTTGAACTGAACGTCTCTATCAACGTGCAGGCTTGCCGCAAAGAGTCAGAATACAAAGCATGTTCAAACCGGATAGACTTTTTATCCGCTGACGGAATGGCTTTATCATTTGTATTAGTGAAGCTTTCTACGGCTGTATAAGCAACAACAGCCTTATGCAAACCGCTCCGGTTGAAAGTAATACCTGTCACCTTTCCCTGCTTATTCAACTCTATTGTAAGCTGCGTGGATTTTAAAATAAACGGCGCATCCTGTGCCAATACATTCATCGATGGCATCAATAAAATCACAGCAAGCTGAACGACTAAAAACCTGGTCAGTAATGGTGGCATCGGCGGCTATTTTGGAATATCAGTTGTTGGAATATGATAGAATGCGTGGTCAATAAAATGATATGCCTGCAAACGTGTCTCCTTCGGAAAGTCATGTTCAGACAAAGGATAGCTAGCCTGCAAACGATCATCTGCCTGCAACAAATGATACACTGCGCTTACATTGGCAATTCCCTGTTGAACACCTTGCACATCAAAATTACCATCCTTCAAAGGCGAGTTGGTAAAGACAGAACGGGGCGCTATCGCAGCAATCACTTCATCAAAATCAAACGGTATTTTTGCCTGATCAAGCTGGTATTTATTTCTTAGCAACGGCATGTAACGATCCTGTGCCCAAGGGCCAAGCCTGCCGCCATAGACTTGCTCCGCCTCTTTGCCGATATTGTAATTGTCAAACAAGGTCCAGCCACAACTTGATACCACCACTTTTAAGCGGGTATCAAAGGCTGCAGCAAACAGGGCGCTATGTCCGCCCAGGGAATGCCCGATAACACCAATGCGTTCCGGATCAACATCATTCCTGGCCAACAACAAATCAACACAACGCATATCATCAAAAATACTTTTCATCGTGCCGGATTGATACCGGCTATTGTTGAAATCGTATTTTTTCAAATCACCAAAGCTGGGATAATCTGGCGCTATTACCACGTATCCCCTTTGCGCCAGTTCTTTGGCATAGGCCAGGTTTAGGTTGTGTCCCTGCCCGTCCACACTGCCTTTTCCCAGCGAATCTGTTTCATGCAAGGCCAGCATGGCCGGTAGTTTCAGCTGATTGTCTTTATGCACGGGAATATACAGGTACGCAGGCAGGCGCTCATTTGTTGCCACCAAAAAATCAATGGTATAGCGGGTGTAACCGGGTTGGCGCAGACTATTCCTTATCTGCAAATCAAATGCAGGCAAGGAGTCAAAGGAAGGTAATACACCCATCGCAGCCTGCAGACTATCGAGTACCTGCAATCTTTTTTTGCTCCAATCCTCCACACTGCTAACCGGTTGTTCTTTGCCGGAATTGTCTTTATAAAAAAGCAGGTGATTGTTACCGGCATGTTTTTTACATGCCGTAAAGAGCAGCATAATAAAAAACAGTGTTCCTAAATTTTTGAACATGTAGCCCGGTAATTGAGAAATGTATTAAGTGAGTGTAACCAAACCTGAAAATTATTTTGCATTAGTTGCCACCCGCAATGCTTCTATCGTGGTATAATATTTTGCCAGCATATTGGGCACTTCCCAGGCAGGCATTTTTCCTTTCTGCAAATAATCCAAATACCGTTTGGTTACTTCTGCAAAACAGGCTTCATGGTTCAATTCATATTGCGCAGGAATTACCAACTCCCATCCGTTGCTCACTTTTTTTACAGCAAGTCCCTCATATTTTTTTGCCAGCTGGGTGATGGCTGCAGTTAATGATTTTTCATACGCAGTGGAATGATCAACCGGCTCAATATACAGCACCGGCTTATATTGTTGTTCCGCTCCCTGCCTGATAACAAGGCTGGCTTTTGTACCTTTCATAACCGAGTAATGCGTATCCCCGCCGCCCACAGGCGCTTCAAAATTCCAGGTCACAGACACCCTGGCATGTACCCCTTTAATGGTATAATCAAAACTACCGTTGGCATACACATTCAGCGCACCGTCTTTTACATATTGCTGCAGGTAGTCCGGAAACTGATCCAACTGCGTGGATTGCTGGAACTGTGCCCGGGTGATTACTGTGGCCCATCTTTTGGCTTTGTCCACATGGATGTCTTTTTTATATTGCAGCGTTACGCCGGGGAAACATTCCCACTGCACCAGGTCAACCAAATGCGTAGTAACATCCACAATGCCCTCCCCTTCCTGCGCCACATCAAAATACCAGGCCGGGCGAATCAATGGTTTGCCCGACACTGTTTTAAAAAAATGATGTACACTTTCCTTAATCACCGCCGGCTCCGCTGCCGTTCCTTTTTGCAACGTGCCAAACACTGCCGGCAACATCGACAATTCCCGCTGCAATGCATTGGTAGCCTGCGACCGCTCCGTCATGATATCGTACAATAACACACCTTTCTTTTTTGCCGCAGCAAAGGTTTGTTCCAGCAGGTTAAAACCCGCTTTATTGATCGCCATCGGTTTATCCGCCAGCACGTTGAAACCTGCATTCACAGCTTCACTGATATAGGTTGTCTTTAGTTTATTATTGCCCGCCAGCACCACCACATTGCCCTTCTTTTCGCTAAGCATTTTTGCCAGGTAATCATCGCCGGTGTAAACGATCTCTTTCCACACCGTCGGGTTTTCCGCACGGGTGTTGTAGCCATTTACCAGCGCCAGGTGCGCATCCAGTTCTTTCCCTTTCGGCGCATACACAAACACTTCCGGATCGATGGTTGCATACATTGATTTCTGCACCAACGCCGCATGAAAGTGCCCCGGGTTTAAGGTGATCAATTGTACTTTTTTGTTTGTTTGTGCATTCATGGTGTTACAGAAAAATGTACTTGCTGCAATAACTAAAATCGATTTTTTCCTTAAATTTTTAAACATCCACATATCAGTCTTATTAAATATTTTTTTTGGTTACCAACATTAATTTTTCATGGCGGCGACATTGGCGTCGCACTGTTGTAAAGTTGTTTTTTATAGCGGCTTTGGCTTTCTAATTTTACTAGCTCTTCCTTATTTGATAAGTCCTTTATCCGATACTTTCAACTAGTTTTCTTGTATGTTGGCTCTTGTCAATTCGTTGCCTTCGCCTCCACAGCCGGCGGGCTGCGTAGCTGGAACGCCACTGCTTTCGCTACTTTGGAAAAATATGGCTACGCCATTTTTCCAATTCCGGCGTCGCCGGAACCGTACCGAAAGAGGTGGCTTATCCAGCTACTGTGTTAAACTCGAAGAATAACTTGTAAGCCTCTACGCATTGTCCGACGGACATTTCTACTTCGGCTGTAACACGCCTAACAGTAGAATTACCAAAGCTGAAACCACCATGCACAAGAGTTCAACAAAGCTGTAAGGCAGCAACGGGCCGTTTTCGTTGCTGCATTGACTTTTTTTTGCTACTTTTTTTGTGTCAAGACAAAAAAAGTAAAGAAAAGAGCAATAGTAAAATAAAAGATCTTGCGACCAATTATTATTTTTTACTGATCTCAACTTAGTAAATATAAGGTTGTACTTTTTACTTAAGCTGCAACAAGTCTAACAATAGAATTACAAAAGCCGAAACCACCATGCACAAAAGTTCAACAAAGCTGTAAGGCAGCAACGGGCCGTTTTCGTTGCTGCCTTGACTTTTTTTTGTTACTTTTTTTGTGTCAAGACAAAAAAAGTAAAGAAAAGAGCAACAGTAAAATAAAAGAACTTGCGAACATAATACAAGATATAGGTACTACAACATACCACTACTCAACTCATCCAAATACAACACCGCATTATCATGCCTTCGTAAAATCGTTGAAGGATATTGCTCAACAATATCCTGGTGCAATGTATTAAAAACAGCCACAGCCTTGGTAGGCCCCGGCACCATACAATAAATATATTGAGCAGCCATCAATGCCGGAATCGTTAAAGTGATAGCGTGCGTTGGTACCAATCCGATGGTGGCAAAGCAACCATCATTCACCTGTTGTTGCCGGCAAGCCTGATCCAACTCCACGATCTTTACCAATTGTGCATCGTTAAAATCCGCTACCGGCGGGTCATTGAAAGCAAGGTGCCCGTTCTCCCCTATTCCCATGCAAACAATATCAACCGGATATTGCTGTAACAAAGCTGCATATCTTTTACATTCGGCAGAAGGATCAGCGGCATTGCCATTTAAATAATGAACGGCTGCAAATGGCAGTTTGTCGAAAAGCTTTTCTTTCAAAAAATTACCAAAGCCCTGCGGCGCATCAGCAGACAGGCCAATGTATTCATCCATGTGAAAGGCACACACGCGGCTCCAATCCAGGGTGCTGTTGCCAAGCGCCGCCAAAAATTCATTTTGAGATGGTGCCGCCGCAAAGATGATGTTTACAACGTCCAGGCTTGCCAGTAATTCACTGATCCTTGCAATTACGGCACTGGCTGCCGCTTCGCCCATGGCTGTGCGGCTGGCATAGATTTTTGTCTGTAGTTTGTCTGTTGTAAACTCCCTGATCATTTTGTTGTTGCGCTGTTACAGTTCTTTTTTATAAACAATTTTTCCTTTTACCATGGTCATCTGTATGTTGATGTTATCATCAAAAAATACAATGTCCGCTAATTTACCTTCTGCCAGTGAGCCGGTCAAATGAGCTGCTTTCATTATGCGGGCCGGTGTCAGTGTCATCATTTTGACCGCATCCAACAACGACACTTCCGCCATGTTGACCATATTGCGCACGAGCCGGTCAGTGGTGGCAATACTGCCTGCAAAGGAGCTGCGGTCGGGCAGTTTGGCTACGCCATCTTCTATAATTACTTTTAAGCCCGTATCAATATTTCCTAATACACTGTCTCCTTCCGGCATACCGGCGCCCCTCATGGCATCGGTGATCAATGCTGTTCTGTCGGCACCTTTTATTTTGTATACCAGTTTTAATAAGGGTGCAGGCAGATGCACCCCATCCGCAATAATTTCTACATCCATTTCATCAATTAAGTATCCTGCTTCTACCACACCGGCATACCGATGCGCATTGCGCCTGACCACACCACTCATGGCCGAATAAAAGTGCGTAGCGAGTGTGTAGCCATTTTCAAATCCTAATAACGCTTCCTCATAAATTGCATCAGTATGTGCCATGGCCACCAAAATCCCTTTCTTCGTCAGGTATTGTCCAAACTCAATGGCACCGGGCAATTCGGGCGCAGCACTCCAGCGTTTTATAAATTTAGTAGCTGACAATACTTCTTTATATTCTGCGGGGTCAGGATTGCGGATGTATTTGGGATCCTGTGCGCCGCATTGTTTCACATTTAAATAAGGCCCTTCTAAATGCAATCCTAAAAACCAGGCACCATTGGTATTATTTTTATCTGCAGTTTCGTATACGTCCAGCGTATGGAATAATTCTTCTTTTGAACTGGTGAGCGTGGTGGGCAACATAGACGTGGTGCCATACCGGGCATGCGTGGCGGCTATTTCCAGAAAAGCCTTTGCATGTCCGTCCATAAAATCATGCCCACCGCCACCGTGTACATGAATGTCAATAAAGCCCGGTGAAACATAATTGCCACCCGCATCGATTTCAACAGCATCTTTCGCTTCTATATTTTTTTCACTAACAGCAGTGATGATGCCATTGCTGACAATCATATTTCCTCCTTCAATGATTTTATCAGGCGTGATGATGTTACCATTTACTATTTTGAAAGTTCCTGTGTTCATTTTTTTCAATTCTAAATTAGGTTGCTTTTAAAATAAGCTCTTCCGTCCGTTGTTGCCAGTTGTTGTAAAAGTACAAGGGAGTGACACAACAGTGTTGCTATGAAAAACAAATGTCTGTCAAAAAATATTTTTAAACGTTTTCATCATCTCTGATAACCTTCGACATTATTTAATAGACCTTAAAGTTAGTCCCTGATCAACCGCCGACGGGGCTGATAGCCGCCATCGGGGTTACGGACACTATGCCCATCTCCTCAACCGATACCCATGCATCGCATAAAAAATCAGGTACGCATAACAAGGTAACAAAACCAGGTAAGCCGTCCGCACATTGAATGCATCTGCAAAATAGCCGTAAATCAATGGCAGAAAGGCATTGCCACACAAACCCATGATCATGACCGATGCACCCAGCTTTGTAAATTTACCCAATTCGTTTAATGCCAGCGGCCAAATGCCTGCCCATACCATGGAATTGGCGAAACCCAGCGCCACGACAAACCACAACGATATGTCGGATGCATGCCCCAGGAGTGTCACCTGTCCGTGACTAAAATAAATCAGCAAAGAAAATAACAATCCGAGCACGGTACAAATTCTTAATACAGTCAACTGACTGATGAATTTGGGTATTAAAATAATGCCCAGTATGTAGCCGGAAATGGTGGCGAATAATGTGTAGGAAGGAAACACTTTTGCTTCCAGCAATTTGATGCCCATGGAACCGGCGTAATTGATAATGGTATCGACGGCAATCACCTGTGTTCCCACATGCAGAAAAATAGCGATGGCGCCAAGGATGAGATGCGGAAAGCCGAAAATGCTTTTCTTGCCCGAGTTGATGGTGGCCAACTCTTCGGTTTCATGCTCGGTATCTATTTCAGGTAAAGGAGAAAACCGCACTAAAAAACCAAGGGCCAGCAACACCGTTGCAACAACCGTGTAGGGCACAATTACTCTCCGGATCAATGCATCCAGTTCTACATTTCGTTCCTCAATTCCCATCCCGTTCAGTTGCCTGAAAAGCTCTGTATCATTGGGCCGGAAGATCACCGCGGCAAATAGCAACGGGGCCAGTATGCCGGCGCCTTTATTACATATGCCCATGATGCTGATGCGTTGTGCAGCACTTTCGCTTGGGCCTAAAATGGTGATGTATGGATTGGCGGCTGTTTGAAGAATGGCGAGCCCGGCGCCGATGGAAAACAGTCCGGCTAAAAATATTCCGTACGTGCGGCTGAATGCTGCCAGTACAAAAACAAAGGCGCCGAAAGACATGATCCAAAAGCCAATCATCATGCCTTTTTTAAAACCGGTTTTCCTTAGCAGGTAAGAGGAAGGCACTGAAATAAGGAGGTAAGAAATGTAGAATGCAAATGCCACCAGGTATGATTGAAAGTGGGTGAGTTCGCAGCCGATTTTGAAGTAGGGTATCAATATGGAATTTACCCAGGTAACAAAACCGAAAATAAAAAAGAGCATGGCGATAAAAGCCATTGACATAACAATGTCTTTTTTACTGAGTGAGTTTACACTTACGGTAGCGTTCAATTTTTACAATTATTTTTAGAAGATGTCACGTTATTTATTTCTGTTAAAAACAGAGTTGTACAACTGATCAATTTTTGAATCTCTCTTCTCAACCGCCGTCAGGGTTTTTAACCGCTGACGGGGTTGGGTGGATACTACCCCGACGGAGGCTAAGTGAAATCCGCCGCCAATTTTACATCAATAAAAATCATTTATTTATTTCAACTTTCACCCCTGTATTTTGTAATACCTGCCGGATCGCTTTAAATATCCTGTCTTCTACATCATCAGCAAACGGACCGGGTAAACCATAATACACCATGCTTTCATCTGCTTCATAACCGCCTTCTTTCAATACTCTTTTGGAAGGGATATAACAAGTTACTTCATTGCAATAACCGGCGACAAATAAATTTTCACCGGCAAATATTTTTTTTGATTTTAAAGAATAGTCCACCACCACTTCTCCGCTCAAAGCCAGGATAGTGAGGTCATTTCCAAAACGTACTGCCTGAACGGGATAGTGAAATTTACTTACGTCCCAACCCTTATTATAGGCTTCCAGCATGAGTTTGGCCCTGCGTTGAAAATACTTATTATCGCCGGTGATATCTTTCTGGTACATCGCCAGATCAAAAGCTTGAAAATTCAAATCTGTATTTACATAGCTGGTGCGCACGGGTGTATTCACTGTTTTCATTGTTCCCGTCATGGCTGTTTGCACTGCATCCGCCAATTCTTTTCCATACTTTGTTGCCAATGCCACCGTGCCTCTTGGTTCGGGGTTTTGATCTCCGCCACAGCCCATTAAAAACAACGCCACGGCACCGGGATTATTTTTTTCAATTTCAATTTGTGCAAAGCCGGCATAATCGCCATTAAAAAGATGGTTGTCATCTACTAAAGTTGTATTGTGACAGGCGTAGCCAAATAATACAGCCAGTATTTTTCCTCCAGGTGTGGCCACTTTTAATACCGGTACATCATGATCGGTGGAACCATTGTTATTGTGATCTCTTAAATTTCTTCTGTTGATTGCGAAGCCTGCGGACCCATGTCCGCTGTACAATTTTGCAGGAACCAGTTTGCTCATGGCATCCGCCACCACTTTTATAATGTTGTTTGTTAGTGTGTGACTGTATGTTGCAACTGTGCCCTGGTCAGTTACATTAAAATCATGTATCACATCCAGGCAGGGCCACACCACCGGGCCTGAATGTGTATGCGAAGCATTCATGCTCAGTTGAGATCTGTTGATGCCATACTTCGCTGACAATGCTCTGTACACCGCTTCCACTACTTCGTGTGAGAGGCCCAGCAGGTCGGTGGTTACAAATATTACGCTGCTGTTTTTGTTCTCTTCAATCACCAATGCCTTAGCCCATATTTCGTGGATGCTCTCGGTAGCCGGCGCTTCTCTTCCGGCGTACCCGTTTAGCCACATGGGGGTTGTGGGGGTTATGGAGATTCGGGCTGCGCCGGCTTTTATTTCGCCTGCGTGAGCAAGACTGCTTGCAATGAATAATGGTAGACAAAATATGGTGAGAAATCTTTTCATTAGTAGTTTCGTTTATAGCATCAGGTAAATCAAAAACAGGTGCAATGTTGTAAAGTTATTCTGCTTTGCCTTTCTTTTCAATTTTGAAGAGTCGCCTCTGCAGCCGGCGGGGCTGCGTAACTGCAACGCCGCTGCTTTTGCTTCTTTCAAAAAATATGCTCCGCATTTTTTGAATCCCGACTTTGTCGGGACCGAACCAAAAGATGCGGCTTATGCAGTTACTGATTTCAACTCGAAACATGGATCGCAGACTCTAGTCTTTCACTAAGACAATTACAGATGACAACAATCTTACTCTAAAATTCTGTCTACAAGACTACAGCAAATCAACAATCCTGCAATTTAACAATCTAACACTTCAACAATTCAATCATTTCTTACCCACGGGTATTTTTACCAAATCAGTTCTTGTTTTCCCATTTTCAGCAATTCTTGCCAGCGTGTATACAGTGCCATCTTTTGCTACTGCTATTGAATTGACGTATAAGGGCCGGTCACCATTTTTATAAAATACAGCGCCATGATCTTTTATTTTCCCGGTTGGAATATCATAAGTAACCAGGTGCAAATCTTCGAGTCCCTTGGCTTCCCCCATGGCGGTGCTTGATTTGCCGGCTACCCTTTTCCCATCTTTGTAAATGGGTGCGCCTGTTAGGTAATAC
Organism: Ferruginibacter sp.; assembly: GCF_028288465.1. Classification (GTDB taxonomy): domain Bacteria; phylum Bacteroidota; class Bacteroidia; order Chitinophagales; family Chitinophagaceae; genus Ferruginibacter. The sequence continues at coordinate 178,113 of NZ_JAQBNR010000046.1, forward strand.
AATGTCTTTTTATCCTTTCCTATTTCAAAACCGAGGTAACCGTAACTGAACTGATCGAACATGCCGCTGCGTTTGGAAATATCGGAAGTGAGCCTATCCAGCACTTCAATTCTCTCGGCTTTGGGATCGAATTTAAACAGGTAGCCCGAGTTACCATGCACCCCATAAAAACATTTATCCGTCGGACTGTACACCGTTTGCCTCCAGTTGTAGCCCATGTGGCCGGGTGAGCTTGGATCGTACAAACCAAAATAATCTTTCTTTAAATTTTCTTCCAGCGGTTCAAGGCTTGACGCAGCTGAGCGACAGCGAAAGATCGTGCCTTCCGAGGTTGTAAAATAGGCTGAGCCATCTTCCGGATCAACTGCAATGGAACGGCATACCGTACGAAATTTATTGCCTACCCCATTTTCACCGTCGCCCGCCATGGAACCGAAATCCTGCATTTCTTTTTTTGCCAGGTCGTACCGGAAAAAATACCCGGTGGGCCAGGTTAGTCCGTAAATAATTTTTCTTTTGGTGTCCATGTTCATTGCAAGAATACCTTCCTTGTGTGGTGCAATAGCCAGGTCATCGTACTTATGGGTTTTTAAATCGTATGCCAGTAAATGACCACCAGGATATTCTTTATAACCTGCGGGCGGAATGCCCATTTTTTCCATTCCATCTACCATGCTGTAATAACCAATGTGGGTAGCAAAAAATAATTTACCATCTGACTCTACAAATTTTACATGGCTCTTTCCCTGCACAATTGTCTTCAATCCTTTTTCGCCGCAGGCTTCTGTAAGGTCGCCGCAGAGTATTGTTTTGTTGATGGCAGGATCATATGCATACATCTTGCCGCCAATGTCGATTGACTGGGAACTGAGCACATAATAAATTTTATTATCACTGGCAGCATACATGCCGTTGTAGGTATCATGTGCCAATTCAAAACCTGAATTGTAAGTGGTAGCGACCAATGTTGCCGGTTTTGTTTGTTGTGCTTGTGTAATTCCAAAAACTGACATACAAAAAAGTAAACTATATAATTTCATGTTGATTGATTGGTTAATTCTTTTTTAACGAAGACTTGTATTTAAGATGTTCAAAAATGGTATGACGTACAAGTGAGTGACACAACAATGCATAATTGAAATACTACTGCTTATTCAAAAAATATGATTCGGCTAAAGCCGATTTTTGTTCTGTGTTTTTTTTCCTTGCCCCGCTCTAAAGAGCGAGGCAATTCAGAGCGAGAAAAATTTAAAGCGGCATTCAGCATTCTCCCATTCACTATTCACCATTGCCCATTCACCATCTAGCTACTTCGTAGCTTTCTTGATCGCCTCTGCATTGCTATACACCTTTTCGATGCCACTTGCTATATCATCCATATCTTCTTTTGATCCTAAGAGCATTGACTGAAACAACCATACCGACTCTTCATTACAAAGCTTATCGTTATTGGGACAATCGTTGTGCTGCATGTAGGCTTTTATATCAAGCGCCTTCGGTGAATACATTTTTTTATAGTTCTTGGATTCAAATGCATTCTGGAGGTAAGGCATTTTATTAAGCGGCGTATAACCAGAGGAAACCGGTACACCCTCAGCCGTTAGCGCTTTGATAAATGCTTCTCTTGACAATCCTTTAAACCCGTCTTTATTGTACCTGAACGGGAATAAATGAAAAGCAGCTTTGGTAACGTTGGGCGTTAGCTTGTAAGGAATGATGCCCGGCATATCTTTTATTTTATTGCGCAGGTAAGCCGCATTTTCATTGCGCAAATTCGTTTGTTCTTCCAGGCGCTTTAACTGCGAAAGGCCAATGGCAGCCTGGTATTCGGTGAGCCGCAATTTGTTGCCAGCTATCAAAGTGCCTGCGTCTACCGAGCCCACTACCGAACCATAAGGATTGCCATAGTTGTGGTACGAATAGCACTTGTCCATGAACTTTTCATCGTTGCTGGTGATAGCACCACCTTCGCCGATAGCCAGATTTTTTGAGTTCTGAAAACTAAAGCAACCGGCATCTCCAAAAGATCCAACTCTTTTATTATTCACTTCGGCCATATGTGCCTGGCAGGCATCTTCTACTACCAACAACTTGTGCTTTTTGGCAATGGCCATTATCTTTTCAATATTTACCGGCAGGCCCAAAATATGTACCGGCACAATGGCTCTTGTACGGGGGGTGATTTTAGCTTCGATCTTTGTAACATCTATTTGAAATGTTTCCCTGTCGGTGTCTACAAAAATTGGCATGGCGCCCGTTGCCAATACGGGTGCAACGGTGCCGATAAATGTATACGCCGGCACCAGCACTTCATCTCCGCCGCCAATACCGAGTTGCATTAACGCAGTGGTGAGGGCGTTGGTTCCGTTTACAACAGCGAGACATCTTTTGGTGCCTACCACACCGGCCCATTTTTCCTCAAACTCTTTTACCAGTCCGGCTCTTGACCAGATGCCGCTCCGGATATCATCTACCACAATTTTTTCATCTGCTTCAATATTCCAGATTGGCCATTCCGGCCATTTTTTTGTCCTTACCGGCAATCCGCCTAACGTTGCAGCTACACTGGCGTTGCCGGTTAGGATGGCCGGTGCTCCGGTTAAGTCGGGCGGTGTTGCTTTGGCCAATTGGATCAGTTGGGGAGAAAGCAGGAAGCCAGCCGTTATTACCCCTGTCGTTTTGATAAACGATCTGCGGGTTGATTCTCCGCCTGCCCCTGTGATTTTATTTTCCATACAATTGTTTTAATTATGTTATCAATGAATGATTTTCTTTTTTGATAGCGCTTTTTTCATTACTGCATCCAGCGTTACTGCAATACCTCCTCTTCTTTTGCTTTCATCCGCGGCTTCCATAAAGGCGTATATTTCCAGCGTTTCGTCAACACTTACCGGAGCTATCCCAGTATTGAAAAATTTGACAATCTCTTTTAGTAATGGTTCATAGCCTGCATATGGACCGAGATGTACCACGGCTTTTTCCCCAAATGCAGTACCGCCGTATTCGTTGGGACCTTTTCTGTTACCGCGGAAAGTGCCGATGCGATTATCTTTCCAAACACCTGTCACAACATCCGTATCTTCTGTATGTACCCGGCTGACCTGTTTGCAACCGGTGCCCATCACCGTCAGCAGTATTTCTATTCCATGAATGCCGTACCAGAAAAAATCGGGATGTGTAGCTTCCAACGGGCAGGGACTGAAGGTATCTGCGCCCAATATTTTACCGGCGCTTGTTCCGTTGGCTGTTTCCTGCACATTGGTGGCATATCTTAATGAGGATGCTGAAAACACGGGTACTTTATACTTTTTGGATGCATCAAAAATTGCGATGGCATCCACTAATGTACCTGCAACAGGTTTGTCAATCCACAGTGTTTTGACAGCTTTCATTACTTCCAATGCCTGCTCCAGGTGCGGCCTGCCATCATTGGTTTCGAGCATTACGACGTCTACTTTTGTCAACAATTCTTTTATGGAGCTTACTATTTCTACGCCGAGTTTTTTTACCTGTTCTGTATACGCTGGTATTCTTTCATAACTGCTTTTGATGGTTTTACTTCCGTTGGGGTAAGCGGCTACTATTTTGTATCCGTCGTAGGCTGCATCAGGGTTGGGGCTGTTGAGGGCTTCTACGAAGGCAGTGCTGTGGGAGGTATCTAAGCCGATGATGCCGATTCTTTTTCCATTGACCTTATTTTTTAAATTCATTGCGGGTAATGAATTTATTATGCCCAGGCCTACGCTGGTTATTGCTGTTGTGCGGATGAATTTTCTTCGGTTTATATTTTGCATAGTATGATTTCCTGATTGATATTTTTTAAGCCTTTGGATTTTGTTAGTTCTTTTAAATTTGTCGGTTTCGCCTCCACAGCCGGCGGGCTGCGTAACTGGAACGCTGCTGCTTTGGCTTCTTTCAAAAAAATATACTGCATATTTTTTTGAATACCGACTTCGTCGGTACCGAACCCAAAGAGGCAGCTTATCCAGTTACTGTGTTCAGTTAGAAGAACAGCTTGAAAAGTATAATAATTTTAACCACCTCTCTAGCTGAAAAAATCTGTCGCTTGTTATTCCGTTCAACTAAAATTAAAAAAGAAGACAGAATAAGAATTATGTTTCTTTGTCTTATCTGTATACTTTTTCTACACGTATAGAGCGCATAGTTTCTTTTTTCAAAGCTTCCTCTGTTACGGATAACTATTAAACTTCGAAGCAACACTTATAACTTATAACTCATAACTTATAACTTGACTTTAGTCGTTCCCCCCGTCGTCATCGAAATATCTACCGGTTTGTTCGTTTTATAGGATCCTCCTGTAAAATCCGGCACTTTGATGGAATTGGAATTGTTGGCTACCGACCATACACTTAGCGGTGATACCGAACTCCACAAGGCAGCGTCGTACACGTTTTGTTCTAACGGTAAGCCATTGCGCAGGCAATCGATAGTGCGCCAGTCCATAATAAAATCCATGCCACCATGGCCGCCTACCTGTTTGGCCAACTCGCCGATTTTTTTGATGATGGGTGGCTGGTATTTTTCTTCCAGTGCCTTGTATTCTTCCGGGCTCAGCCATTCGTGGCCGGTTGCATAACGGGCCGGCTCAGGATATTTTTGACCAATGCCTTTGGTGCCACTGATCAACTGGTTGCGGCTGTAAGGTCTGGGTGAACCTACATCAAACTGCAACATAATCGTTTTGCCTTTTTTTGTGCGGATGGTAGATGTGTTCATGGTGCCATTGTAGTTTTTTCCCACGAAGGGTTTGTAAAACTCATCCTTTTTTGCATATTCTTTTGCCAGGTCGCCCAAAATAAAATCACTGGTAGAAACCGACACCAGGAAATCCATCTGGTCACCGCGGTTGATATTTAATACCTGGCAAAGTGGTCCCAGTCCGTGTGTTGGGTAAAGGTTGCCTTTTCTCTTGTAAGCTTCTATTAACTCCCACATCTGGTAAAAATGTTCTTTGCTAAACATCAGTTCCTGCAGGTTGTGGATATAGCCGCCTTCGCAATGCACGATCTCTCCAAAGAAGCCCTGCTGCGCCATGTTCAATGTAAGCAATTCAGAAAAATCATAACAGCAATTTTCTACCATCATGCAATGCTTGCGGGTACGCTCGGATGTTTCTACCAGTTGCCAGCATTCTTCCAATGTTTTTGCTGCTGGTACTTCCACACATACATGCTTGCCGTGATTCATAGAGAAAACCGCTATCGGCGTATGGTATTCCCAGGGGGTAAGAATATACACCAGGTCAAGATCATTTCTTTCGCAGAGTTTTTTCCATGAATCAACCTTACCATCATACAAGTCAGGGTTATGACCAGATGCTTCCACAAATTTTTTACCCAGCGCAGTTCTTTCGGGGCGCAGATCGCACAAAGCTTTTATTTCTACGCCTTCAATTTTCACCAGTCTTTCCAGTGCTCCGTATCCACGGTTACCGATGCCGACCACGCCAATCCTTACAACGTCCAGCTTTGGCGCAGCGTAGCCACACATGTTGAACTTTGGTGCCTGTTTCC
>NZ_JAQBNR010000049.1 GCF_028288465.1 Ferruginibacter sp.
ACATGAATCCTAAGGTTGATTTCTTTTTTAATAAAGCCAAACAGTGGCAGGAAGAATATGAGAAATTGAGAATGATAGCTCTCGATTGTGGGCTGACCGAAGAATTAAAATGGGGTTGCCCCTGTTACTCGTTGAACAACCAGAACATTGTTTTAATACATGGATTTAAAGAATATTGTGCGTATTTGTTTTTCAAGGGCGCCTTATTAAACGATGCAAATGGAATCCTGATCCAGCAAACTGAGCATGTGCAATCAGCGCGGCAGATCCGGTTCACCAATGTTATGGAAATAGCGGAGATGGAACCCATGCTGAAAGCCTACATTTTTGAAGCAACTGAAGTAGAAAAAGCCGGGTTAAAAGTGGCTCTTAAAACGACTGCCGACTTCACAGTTCCTGTAGAACTTCAAAGTAAATTAGATCATATCCCCGCCCTCAAAACTGCTTTTGAGGCATTAACACCGGGAAGGCAAAGAGGATACCTGTTTTATTTCTCTCAACCCAAACAATCCAAAACCCGCGAGGCCAGGGTCGAAAAATATATACCGCAAATTCTTGGTGGAAAGGGATTGGATGATGAATAATCCCCTACCTGATGGCAGCAGGAATGAGAAAATAAATTAATTAACGAAGTAAATGCAATCGACCTAAACCCGGCTATACCAGTTTAATCCCTAAGCTGGCATAGCCGGCATTTTTAATTGGAAGATCTATTTATTCTCATTTACGGTGTTGCAAGGAACTCATCCACCATTGCTACAAAAAGCTCCGGTAATTTATTGTTAGGATCAGGGAACATAGCCTCGCCCATGTATTGACCGTGAGCACCCGGCAATATCGCCAAACGACCATGAGGCAACAAGCGGTACATTTCAACTGCATGTTCTGGTGTGGAAACATCATGGTCACCAATTATAATAAGCGCGGGTGCTTGTATCGACCGGATATCTTCTTCCGTCCAGTCTTTAAAATTCTCCATACGCTGCACATCTTTGTTAAACATATTCTGCAACATTGCCGAATCATGATTTATTTTTAAATATTCGTCCCTATAAATCTTTGGCATATCATTTAGAGTTGCTTTAGCAAATCCCTGCCAAAAGCCTGCAGGTACGCCATCCTTTTTATAAAATGCCGATGCCACTATGACCCTGCGCACTTTGTCGGGATGATTTATGGCTAGCTCCAAAGTGGTATGCCCGCCGTTACTGAAACCCAATATGTCCGCTTTGGGTATATTGAGTTGCCTTAATAATTCGGCCACATCATCGGCATCCTGTTTAAAGGTTTCGGGAGCATTCCTGTCGCCGGTATGGCCATGTGCTTGTAGTTCTATAGCAATAACCTGGTGATTTTTAGCCAATTCAGGTAGTATTCTGCCGAAACTGGTGTAAATGGTAGAGCCCCCGCCATGTAAAAGTACCAGCGGACTTCCGGAGCCGTGTATTTCGTAATACATCTTTATGCCGTTTACATTGGCATATTTGCCCACTGTTTGGGCACTTGCTACTGTAGTTGTCATAATTATTAAATTAAGAATGATGATTTCACTATTTTTCATGACCGTATCATTATGTTTATTTTAAGCACTTAATCCAGCCAGGTACATTTCGAGTTTTTCCACATTTTGTTTTAATCCCTCAATTGCTCCGTATTTCTTTACAACCGCCATAAATTGTTCAGCCGATTCAAAAAGCATATGCCAGGTAAGGAGTGTTTTTTCACCCTGAGCTACAAATTCAACTGTAGTAAGATGCCTTGGCGCCGAAACATGGTCATAAACAATTTTTTTGTATTTAATAACTTCTTTAAATATGCTTTTGTTCTTATAATCCGTTCCATCCGGGCCATGCATAACGATATCCCATTTACCACCCGGAGCAACTTCCATGGTACTTATCGTCGTAGTAAACCCGTTTGGTCCCCACCAATTTGCGATATGTTCAGGTGTTGTCCACATTTCCCAAACTAATTCTACCGGAGCGTTTAAAGTCCTTGACAAAAAAATCTCGCGGTCCTTTGTGTTACTTTTTGTGTTGTCCATCTCTTTCTTTTTTTATTTTTTCTATATAGGTTTCCAGTGCGTCCAATTTTCTTTCAAAATGCTGCTTGTATTGTTCCACCCATTGAAACACCTCGCCAAGCTGATCTAAATGTGCCTTACAAAGCCGCTCCCTACCCTGCTGTTTGACGACCAGCAAACCGCAATCAATCAGCAGTTGAATATGCAGTGAAATGGCCTGGCGGCTCACATCGAATTTTTCAGCAATTGCATTTACATTATGCGGTTCCGAAGCAACCATATTGATGATTGCTCTTCGGGTGGGGTCGGCTATGGCCTGGTATACATCACGTCTGGTCTTCATATTATGCAAGTAAGTGCTTGCAAATATATATGCAAGTATTTACTTGCGCAATTTTTTTTGATTTTTTTATAACTAACCTTTCTCAGTATTTTTAGCCCTATCCTTACCGTATTAAACCATTGTTAACAATCATTTTACACTTCTTTTAAAACAGTTTGATCTTTTTGTAATTATCTTCAACGATAATAACACACAATGGAACAGAACACACAAAACACCGCTCTTTTAGTAATGGATATGCAGGTAGGAATAGTCGGCATGCTTCCCGATACTACCGCTTTACTCAGCAATGTGGCTAAGGCAATAGCAAATGCCCG
>NZ_JAQBNR010000054.1 GCF_028288465.1 Ferruginibacter sp.
CAATTGTTACCATTAAATCACCCGGAGGGCTGACTTCCAATGTAGGCCTTACAATCAAAAACACCGCAGCAAAAAGATTTTGTACATTAAGCGGCAGTGATGATAAAAAGAATTGGTTTGTCATTAACGATAGCATCTTGCTGAACCCATCCGCTGAGCGGGATTCTGCAGTCAATACCATCCGCATTGATTTCCCTCCAAGCAGTTATCAGTATTTCAGAATTATTATTTTCAATGACAACAAGGATCCTTTTAATATCCGGGATATAGTTCAGGAAAGCCATCCCGGTTCACCAAAAATTCCGGTTAATAAAATATTGCAAAACCCCGTACCAGCGATTGTTCAAAAAGACAGTGGCAAAATTTCTTATGTCAAAATCATCCAGCAAAAAGCATATCATTTCAATAACATTAGTTTTAAACTAAGTGGGCCTAAATACTTTTACAGGCAGGCCAGTTTATATGTGCCGACCGGTGACAGCGGTTCCTTTTCCAACCCTGGTAAATTAATTCAGTCCTTTACGGTTTCAAACAACAGTACATTACAATTTAAACTGCCGCTTATTAATCCCGGTGTTTTTTATTTGCTAATAAACAACGATGATAACTTACCCTTAATAGTAAACAATATAAACACTGCATCAGACTATGGTTACCTGGTAGCTTATCTTGAAAAGGGAGATGGATATAAACTGATAATGGATAACCCGGCAGCGACAAAACCAGCGTATGATTTAAGCCATCTGAATAGTGCCATTTCATCTGACAGCAACCAGACTTTATCAACCCGAGAAATAATTGCAGCCAATGAAAAAATTATTCCCGCAGTTATCCAAAAAAATAACAAGTGGCTGCTTTGGACGGCCATTGCAGTCATACTACTTTTGTTATTGTTCTTTACAAAAAAAATGATTACAGAAGTTGATAAAACCAAACACAATGATAATTTATAACGTGACCACAAAAATAGATGGATCCATAAAAAACGACTGGGTTGAATGGGCTAAAAATGAACATATACCAGAGATAATAGGAACCGGTTGTTTTACCAATGCAACGCTTGCCCAATTGCTGGAAACAGACGATACCGAAGGCCCGACCTATACCATACAATACCATGCAGAAAACAAGGCCTTGTACAATACCTACATTGAAAAATTTGCACCATTAATGCGACAAAAAGCATTTGATAAATGGGGCAATAAATTCATTGCTTTTCGATCACTTATGCAAGTTGTGCACTAATTGTGCAAAATAAAAATAGCGGGTTTATTTAATTAAAATCGTTTGTATATTAACAGCAAAACCGCACGGGTATTGATTTTTAGAATTACATCCTCTGAAACTCTTTACCAATAAGGATTTGGGCGCTTCGCTAAATTTTAACAATGCAATTGTTTATTTGCAGGAATGCGTAAATCCCTTATTCCTTGCGGTTTTCAGCGATTTAATACAATAAAGTTTTACAGAAAATAATTTTGTTGCAATCAAAAAGCTTCTATATTTGTTGCTGTTAAATAAATTTCAAAAATATAATTATGAACAAAGCAGAATTAATTGCAAAAATTGCTGATGATGCAGGCATTACAAAAACACAAGCCAATGCAACTTTAGACTCTTTTGTAGAAGCAGTTACAAAAACATTAAAAGGAAACGGTAAAGTAACTTTAGTTGGTTTCGGTACTTTTTCAGTATCTAAGAGAGCTGCCCGTAATGGCCGCAATCCTCAAACAGGCGCTGTTATTAAAATCAAAGCTAAAAAAGTAGCTAAGTTTAAAGCAGGTAAAGAATTGTCTGGTAAATTGTAATGTTTGCCCAAACACATTAAAAAGCAAGACGTATAACGGTCTTGCTTTTTTAATCTAATTTCAAAACTAAAAATAAATAGTATATGGGACGCGGAGATATTAAAACAAAAAAAGGCAAGATCACCAAAGGATCTTTCGGTAAGTCAAGACCATCTAAGCCTGCAAAAAAAACTGCAGCACCTAAGACTAAAGAATCCTGATAAAAATGATTTTCATAATGGATACTTGTTGCTTTTCCAGCTACGATTATCCATTATTTTTTTATGGTGCAAGCCGTTCAATTTTCCAATTATAATCGCTTTGCAAAGTGTATTGCAGGCGATCGTGAAGCCGGCTTTCTCTTCCCTGCCAAAACTCTATTAATTGCGGTTTTAAGCGATACCCACCCCAATGAGCCGGCCGTTGCAAAGGCTGCGTTTCAAACTGCCGGCTGTATTTTAAAACGTTGGCTTCAATCACTTCTCTTCCTTCAATGATACTGCTTTGGGGCGATGCCCATGCCCCTACCTGGCTGCCTTGCGGCCTTGAAAAAAAATAAGCATCGCTTTCTTCATTGCTTACTTTTTCAACCCTGCCTTCTACCCTTACCTGCCGCTCCAGTTCTTTCCAAAAAAATACCAGGCAGGCGTTTGGATTAGCGGCGAGATCTTTGCCTTTATTACTTTCGTAATTTGTAAAAAAAACAAACCCATCGTCATCGTACCCCTTTAGTAAAACTATGCGGGCAGATGGTATACCATTTGGTGTTGCCGTGGCCAACGTCATAGCATTCACCTCATCTATTTTACTGGCAGTCGCTTCCTCCCACCATTTATCAAACTGTCTTATAGCATTGGTTTCAGCTCCTTTTTCATCTAACGTTTCCAATATGTACTCCTTTCTTATATCAGCTATCGTACTCATATTTTTTATTTGCAAAATTCTGCTAATTAACGCAAACAAAAAAAGCCCCTTTATGCAAAAGATACTTTTTAATAGGTAAAAATTTATCAGTTAGGCGGTATTATTAAGCGCATTTAAATTTGTCCGCATCACCATTCCCAATACTACTCCTACCAATGCGTATAAAATTATCATTACAACTATGGTAACTACCAGATAAATTACCTTTTTGTCCTCTGGTGTTTTTTTCAATAGCCCCAAACCCAGGTACATCAGATAAAAGCCATATAAACCAAACACCCCTCCCAACCATGCCAGGCTTGGAATAATAGAAAGCAGTGTGCCCGCAAAAGCCGGTGTACAACTATAAGCAACCAACTGCGCAGACTTATCTATATTTTTTTCAGAAGAAAACGAAGGTGCAAGCGCATCCAGTATGTAGGTAGTTAAAATTACAACTATTAAGGCTGAAATGAATCGCAGCAATGCCATCTTGATACCCCACTCCATACCCCGCATTCTAAAAAAACCATAGTCCATGCCTATAAAACTATAACCTATAAATATAGCAACTGCACCAGCCAATGCGAGCGGGAGCACATAAGTTGATAGAACTGAAGGTAGTGTTTCTGGTTGCGTATTGATGGTTTGCCATTCCGTTTTTGGAGTAGCGATCATGTTTTTAATTCGTTCAATAAGCTTCATACCTGGACAATTTAGCGGGTAAATAATGAACTGATTTTAAAAATATACAACTGTTTAAGCATTCTTATTTCCGAAGATTATAAAGTGCTTTCCATTCATCCCGTTCCTGTTCGGCATCAGCCAGCAGACTTTCCAGTTCTGCCACACGGGACGATTGCTGTTGCAGTGCCAGATTGCGGTTGCTTAAATCCTGTACCTGCATTTGCAAGTCGCTTAATTTTGACTGCAACTGTACAAATTGCCGCTTCTGTTCCTCCAGCTGATATTTTAAATCATCTTTACCTGACTTTGATTGCAGCCTGCTTCCGGAATCATCCATTACTATTTCGCTGATTAAATTTTTTATTGTTGCAGTCGCAGTAAGTTCTTCATCCAGCCTGCTCTTTACTTCGCTATTTTCACTCAGTTGCAGTTTCTGTTCAAGGATAGTTTTCTGGCGTGTGGCTGCAATCAGTTCGCACTCAGCTAACCTTTCCTTCAGGCTTTCATTTTCTGCCGCGAGGTGTTTTATTTTGTTTATTAAACTATAGTTATCTATTCCTTTCACCGGGTGTTACCAAAGCTTTCAATAGTTAATTATTAATTTCTATCCTGTTAAGTTAACCATATTCTGCAAACGTATTGGTAATACTGTCCTGATTTTTGAACCGTTATACCAATAGTTGGCTGGTAGTTTTAACAATTTCAATATGCGTAAAATAAAAAAGCTTCCGGCATTGCTGCGGAAGCTCTTATAACAATTAAATATTTTTACCCTTTCACCAGTGTACCTACCCTTTCTCCACTCACCACTCTCAGCAGGTTGCCTTCTTTATTCATATCAAAAACTATAATAGGCAATTGGTTTTCCATGCATAATGTAAAAGCCGTCATGTCCATCACCTTTAAATTTTTACTAATGCACTCATTAAAAGTAATATTCTGAAACTTAGTAGCTGTTGCGTCCTTTTCCGGATCTGCGGTGTAAATACCATCAACACGGGTACCTTTTAAAATAACTTCGGCCTTAATTTCGATCGCCCTTAATGAACCGGCTGTATCTGTGGTAAAATAAGGATTGCCTGTACCTGCACCGAAAATTACCACCCGGCCCTTTTCAAGATGTCGCATCGCCCTGCGGCGGATATAAGGTTCGGCTACCTGCTCCATTTTAATAGCACTTTGCAAACGCGTATATACGCCCGCCTTTTCAAGGCCGCTTTGTAAGGCCATACCATTAATCATGGTAGCCAGCATGCCCATATAATCGCCCTGTGCCCTTTCTATGCCTGTTTCAGCCTCGTTCATGCCGCGATAGATGTTACCGCCTCCAATAACAATGGCCACTTGTACACCCAACTCTACAATACTTTTAATGTCCCTTGCATACCTGGCGATCACATCGCTGTCAAGGCCAAAATTTTTATCGCCCATCAAAGATTCACCGGACAATTTTAGTAGAATTCGTTTGTACTTTGGAAGCATAAAGCGTTTTTTTTTGCGCTGCGAAGATAACTGTTTTATGGGCTCGTGATAAAATTTAAAGATGATGAGCATAAAAAAAGCGAAACTTTCGCTTCGCTTTTTTAAAAAATATGCCGGATAATTATCCTAATGCTACTCTCTTAAATTCAGTAATTTTTAAATCAGCATTTACGCCTTTCAGGTAATCAGCAACAGATTTACTGTTGTCTTTTACAAATGCCTGGGCTAATAAAGTATTGTCTTTAAAAAATTTATTTACTTTTCCTACGGCAATTTTTTCAGCCATTTCTGCAGGCTTGCCTTCGGCTTTAATTTGCTCAATAGCAATTTCTCTTTCTCTTGCAATTGTTTCCGGTGCAATAGAGGTTTCATCAATCGCCAGTGGATTCATTGCAGCAATTTGCATTGCCACATCTTTTCCGGCTTCAGCAGCTTCTTTATTAAAACCTACCAATACACCCATACGGTTAGCCCCATGAATGTAAGATGCAACATAAGCCGCATCAACTCTTTCGAATTTGATTGCTATTTTTTCACCGATGGCAGCCAATTTATCATTGATGAGTTCAGATACTTTTGCGCCATTGATTGCTACTTCATTTAACTCTTCTACACTCTTAACATTGCTGGCAATTGCAGCATCCATAATGCTTTGAGCAAAGGCTACAAATTCAGCATTTTTGCTTACAAAATCAGTTTCGCAACTGATGCAAACAATGATACCTGTTGCATTATCAGCACTTGTTTTTGCCAATACCACACCTTCTTTAGCTTCCCTGTCGCTGCGTTTTGCAGCAACTTTTTGTCCCTGTTTGCGTAACCAGTCAATGGCAGCTTCAAAATCACCATTGCTTTCGGTTAATGCTTTACGGCAATCCAGCATGCCGGCTCCTGTTGTCTGGCGCAGCTTATTGATTTCTGCTGCGGTAATTGTTGCACTCATAATAGTATTTTTAACTACAAAAATTCACCTGCTTTTACACAAATGAATTTTGCAGGATTGTAAGATTTTTATTTAAAGAACTAAGATCTCAATTGATTAATTTCAGAGTACCATTGCTGTTACACAAACACTCTGTCATAAATCTTATCTAGGTCCGCTTCCACCAGCTGCTGGTCTTCTGCCGCCTGCTCCAGGTCCGGGTACACGACGTTTAGTTGGTGCAGCACCTCTTGCTCTTTTATTTCTTTCGTCAGCGCTGTCTACTTTTTGTTCAAAACGGGCTGCTTTAGCTTCTGCAGTTTCGTCGCTGTCGTTGCTGTTGTCGTCGTCATCTTTTTCAGCCAAACGCTCTGCCAAACCTTCTGCAATTGCCGCTGTAATGTAGTTAACAATAATAGCGATTGATTTGGTTGCATCGTCATTTGCAGGAATAGCAAATTCAACTTTATTAGGATCACAGTTGGTATCAACCATACCGAAAGTAGTGATGTTTAAACGTCTTGCTTCTGCAAGGGCGATGTGCTCATGGCCAATATCTACCAGGAATAAAGCGGCTGGTACACGACTGATTTGTGCAATACCACCTAAAACTTTTTCCATCTTATCCTTATCACGGGTAAGTGTTAAACGTTCTTTCTTGGTAAGATTGTCGATGCTTCCGTCATTCAGCATTTTTTCGATGCTCTGCATTTTCTTTACGCTCTTACGAACCGTATTGAAATTGGTAAGCATACCACCCAACCAGCGTTCTGTTACATAAGGCATGTTGATGCGTTTTGCGCAATCAGAAACGATTTCTTTTGCCTGCTTTTTGGTAGCGACAAACATGATCTTTTTACCACTCTTTGCAATTGACTTTAAGGCAGCAGCAGTTTCCTGTAAACCTTCTACTGTTTTGTTAAGGTCAATAATGTGGATACCTTTTTTTTCAGCAAAAATGTAAGGCAACATTTTGGGATTCCACTTCTTTTTTAAGTGACCAAAGTGAACACCTGCTTCGAGAAGTTGCTGTTGTAAGGAAGTATTTTCCATCTTAATATTTTGAAAATTTGAAAATTTGAAAATTTGAAACCGTGAAACCATTTTTCCCTTGCAGGAGATAACAGTTTAACGCTTGCTGAACTGGAAGCTCTTTCTTGCCTTTTTGCGACCTGGTTTTTTACGTTCAACAGAACGTGGATCACGTTTAAGCATACCAGCTGCTTTCAATACCGGGCGATAGTCTAAACTAACTTCCAGCAATGCACGGGCAATACCCAATTTAGCTGCTTCGGCCTGGCCCTTGATGCCACCACCCTGTGCGTTGATAACGATGTCAAATTTATCAGCTGATTCAACAGCTTTCAGCGGAGACTCAACCTGGTTTTGCAGGTAAACCAAAGAAAAATAGTTTTTATAGTCTTTACCATTGATTGTTATTTTACCATCTCCCTTGCTTAAGAAAACACGGGTTACAGCTTCTTTACGACGGCCAACTGCGTTTTTTTGCTTTTCCATTTATTTTTATCTTTTAGCAGGCAATTTTGCCAGCTTGTTGGTGATTTAGAATTTTAATTCGGCTGGTTTCTGAGCTGCGTGCTGATGCTCTGCACCTGCGTATACAAATAACTTTTTGTACATCTTGCGACCCAAACGATTTTTAGGCAACATCCCTTTGATTGCTCTTTCGATGATCACTTCTGGTCTGCGCTTCAACAGATCTTTCGCTACTTCTTCCTTGCGGCCACCAGGGTAACCACTAAAGTTGTCATATACTTTTTCATCCATTTTATTGCCGGTCAGTTTAACCTTTTCGCAGTTAATTACAATTACATAATCTCCGCAATCAACGTGTGGAGTGTAATAAGCTTTGTTCTTACCACGAAGAACGGCTGCAATTTTAGAACACATGCGGCCAACGGTTTGATTAGTACCATCTATTACATACCAGTTGTGTGTAACGGTAGCCTCGTTCGCATGTTTGGTGGTGAAATGTAGTTTACTCATTTGTATTTATTTTTTAAGTGATGCCTTCGCTATCCCGAAGGGCTTTTTTTAATGGACGGCGAAGGTAGGATGCAATATTTTAATTTCCTACTAATTATGGATGTATTTTTTATCGAAGCTTTATAACTAACTGATTTACAATAAATATTTTGACCAGTTATTTTAATCATGATAAAGAATGAGGCTAGCTACTGCTGAATTTTGGTAACAGGTATGATCCTCCAGCCTCAGGAAGACATTTTTGACCGGCATCTTACAGGTTAGATGTATCAAAATATGTAGACATATTTTATATAGCTTATAACCCGTAACGGTTTAGTTTCAAAATCAAATGAAAGGTATTTAACCATTGCAAGCGTTGACCGTTAATGCATTTTTTATTTCAGTTACAGGAGGAACTGGTAACCGCTTCCGGCCTTTTGCCGGCGATAAAAAAAGTGGTTACCAATATAAAAGTGTTGCTGTCCGATTTGAAAATTTCATACAACACTTTAAAAAAGCTTAATCATAAAATATGCATCTCAATAAAATTATAAAAGCCAGCTCAAAATTGAGCTGGCTGTAAAATTGTAATGTCTTTAAATTATTGTTTGGTTACAGTGTACGTATTCCGGATAAAGTTTACAACGATTTTGTAATTACCAGCAACTGTTGGCCCTGGCGTATTAGATCCGGGAACTGCATTATCTGCCAGTAAAGCACCTCCGGTAACCGAAGTACCGCCAAACTTGTGGTCCCAGTTACCATTCAATGGCAAGAACAGGTAAGCGCCGCTACCGGTTAAAGGTACTGTAAGTTCAAAGGTTGCATTATCTGTTTGTGTAAATTGCTGTGATGGAGTAGGAACCGGATTAGACCAGGCTCCGGCGGTGGCATCTCCCACTATATATAAATTGTCGGGAACGGCTACGCCGGTATAAGGTGTAACAGTATAGGTGTTTGTTTGAAAGTTCACAATTATCTTGTAAAGTCCGGTTGTTGCAGGAGCGGGGGTATTACTACCGGGAACCGCACCATCTGCCAGCAATGCACCGCCTGTTCCGCTTGTACCACCGAATTTATGATCCCAGTTTCCCGCAACAGGAACAAATACATATCCGTTACCGGCAGTAAGATTAACTATAATGCCATATGAAACAGCATCCAGCCGGGTAAATTGCTGCTTAGGTGCTAAACCAGGAGTATTATTCCAGGCTAATGCGGTAGCATCGCCGACAATATACAAATTAGCAGGAACTGCACCAGCATAAGGTGTAACTGTGTAAGTACCTGTCTGGAAGTTTACCACTATTTGATAAGTACCGCTGGTAGCCGGTGATGGAGTGTTTGAACCCGGAACTGCGTTATCAGCCAGTAAAGTACCGCCGGTAGCGCTGGTGCCACCAAATTTATGATCCCAGTTTCCCGCAACCGGTACAAATACATATCCTTTGCCAGCAGTAAGGTTCACTATAATACCATAAGAAACAGCATCCAGCCTTGTAAATTGTTGCGTTGGTGACAACCCTGCGTCATTGTTCCAGCCCAGTGCTGTAGCATCGCCGACAATATAAAAATTTTCAGGAATGGGAGTAAATGTGGTAATGTTGATTACGACAGGATCTGAATAAACCAATGGGTTATCGTAGTTGGTACCCAAATAGCTAACCACCCTGAATTCAACATTTTTAGTAGACCCTCCAATTGCACCTGCAGCAATTGCTGCCGAATTCAAATCAGTTACTGTAAAGTCTGAAGTTAATGAACTGCCGTATTTTATAAGTTGTGGACTGGTAAAGTTACCGCCCACTGTATCCAGCTGAATTGCATAGTTAATAATATTAGCTCCATATGGACTTGACTTCCAGTTAAACGAAACCGCTTTACTGGTAGCATTGCTAACCAGCAATACCAATGAGCTTGATGAGGATGGAGTTAATTTTAAAGGAACCAGGTACGAGGTAATAGTTACTTTAATTACGTTAGACTTGAGCTGTTCATTATTATTGCCATAAGAAGAAGTAACCCTTATATCAAAACTAAACGCCTTGCCTGCAGCAAATCCAAAATTTGCCAAAATATTATTGAGCTGCTGACCTGTAAAAGAAATACCAGGTTGGCCACTTACAATACTGACTGTTTCTTTAGCAAAATTGCGGCCTGCAGAATCTATTTCAAGAATAAATTTTTGGGTAGCCGAATCAGTTGCATATTTCGGATTCGTCCAGGAAAAAGTGACAACAACTTTACTTGAATCGTTGGCCGTAGGAGCAATGGTTGTGGCAGAGCTGGTAAGTACCGGCGCCGCGCCATTGGCATAAAAAGGCAATGGGTCTACCTTCTTGCAGGATGAATACATTATTAACATACCCGTTGCAAGCAGCAGAAGTTTAAAAATATTTTTCATAATAAAATTATTTTAGAAATTATAAGCCTTGTTGGCTGGTTAGTTTTACAATTTGGTAACAGCATATTTTCCCCGCTGAAAATCAACAGAGATTTTATAGCTGCCTGCTGCCGCTGGTCCTGCAAATCCGGGGTCTGAATCCTTCTTTTCAAAATCGCCGGCATCCCATGTCCCACCTGTTTTCATGTGATATTGCGTATCCCATTTACCTTGTTCCTGTATCAGTTTATAAGCGCCCCCACCTTTCATGGTTACAGTAAGTTCATATAGTGTAGCTGAAACCATCTTAAATTTCTGGCTCATATCATAGGGTGCAAGCAAAGGATTTGCATACCCTGAAGCAGTTGCATCACCGGTAAGCCATAATGTACCATTTGTTGGAGTCTCCACTACAGGCGGGATAGCATAAGGAGTAACCTTGTATTTTAAAACATTGGAGTATAACCCTGCGGAGTTGTTGCCCAAAAAAGATTTTACCCTTAATTCTATGTTGTGTGAAACTCCCGGAGTCAGTACCAGCTGGTTCAACAGGTATCCGTTAAATTCTGATACTAAAAATGATTTACTTAAATCTTTACTTACCGAAACTGTTTGTTTGGAAGCGCTGGTGAAGTTGGCACCAGTAGTGTCTATTTCAACCTGGTAGCTTACATCCTGCGAACTAACGCCGGTGTTAAACATATAATTCGGATTTGTCCAGCTTAAATTCAGCGCTGCATTATCCTTGTTTGCAAAAGAAAGCGGAAGTGTACTTGCAGTAACCGAACTGCTTAATACAGGACTTGTACCGCCTTCAAAATAAACTTTATTTTCATCTTTTTTGCAGGCAGTAAACACCACAGCCAGCATAGAAAAGAGAAAGAATGATTTTACTATTTTTTTCATTTTTTTTGATTTTAGCAGTGAGTGATTAATACCCCGGATTTTGGGTGAGGTTAGAATTAGCTGATAAGACAGTAGCAGGTATTGGGAACAAATTATATTTTGCATCCACCGCGGTACCGGAAGCAACGCCACCTTTCCATGGCCATAAATAAGTACCGGAAGTCAGTAACCCGAACCTGATTAAATCGGTACGGCGATGACCTTCCCAATACAATTCACGTCCCCGCTCATCCAATATTAACTGGGTGGTTAAATCACCTGTGGTCAGTTGACCTGCTGCTGTTCCTCCGTAAGCCCTGGCCCTCAATAAATTCAGATAAGTCAATGCGGCTGTTTTATCGCCACCTGCACCGCCGCGAAGGGTTGCTTCTGCGTAGATCAGGTACATTTCAGGTAAACGGAAAACAGGAAAATCGATGTCTGCAAAATAACCTGTAGGGTCATTCACTTTGGCACCATCTGATCTTTTATTTACAAACTTAACAACATGTGGCCCCTGGTCAAAATTGCTGATATCGGCTATAGCCAGCTGGGCTGAACCGGTGCCATATTTTGAAGTGGTAAACATGGCCCTTGTATCAGAAGCACCTGTTTTATCAGCAAACAAATTTACCAGGCCGGATGTAGCTCTGTAGCCATACCATCCTCCACCTGTAACTCCATAATCAGAAGTAGCTTCATCACCTGATGCGGCGTGTGCTATAAAGGTTGTGTTACCATAACCCTGTGTATGTAAACCATCAATAGGCACCGCAAAAATGAATTCATTTTTTTGCTTGTCATTGTCAGCCATAAATAATTTTGCATAGCTGGATTGTAATGCATATCCGCCGCCAATTACTTTGGATGCATAAAAAATTGCACTGTCATAATGGGGCGTACCAGTATACACTTCTGCATTTAAGTAAACACGGGCAAGTAAAGCCCATGCAGCGCCCTGATCAACTCTGCCGTATTCAATGGTTTTAACAGGAGCCAGGTCAGCATCAATTGCTTTTAATTCACCTGTAATATATTTGAACAAATCAGCTCTTTTTATTTCCGCTGGCAATGGTCCGCCAACAACATCTGCTTCTGTTACAAAAGTAGAGTTGCCAAACAAGTCCATCATCAGCCAGTAATTAAACGCTCTTAAAAATCTAACTTCCGCCCTGGTGCTTTTAATGCTGGTAGCGTCTGCGCCGGTAATGCCATTGGCAGCCACCGCTTCATCGGTGGAGTAGCGCAGGTATTCATTTGCCAAAGTAATATTGTACATCGGCCTGGCGTACATTCCTTTTAAAAACGGGTCAGCGCTGGTGAATGATAAATTGTGATAATCGTGTATGGTCTGGTCATTCCAGGCTACTACGGCTTCATCAGTTGGTAGTTCCTCGCAGTTGAAATATGGACGTATAAAAGCGATTTGTGAACCTTCATCCAGGTTACCGCTGATATCCGGTTGACCGGCAGGTCCCTGGTTACCGCCGGAAGCAAGTCCTCCATAAATTTTAGCCAGTACACTTTTATATCCTGCTGGTGTGGAATAAACTTTATCCGGTGTAAGATCATTTGTTGGATTTAAGTCCAACTTTTTTGCGCAGGATGTTACAGCCGCAACCGCAACAAACACAACAACTATTTTTTTAAATGTTTTACTTATCATAAAAAATATTTTTATCAAATTAGAAATCAAGATTGCAACCCAATGAGAAAATACGTGGCCGTGGATAGATATTATTATCTACTCCATGAGGATCAGAATTTTCCGGATCAAGTCCTGAATACTTTGTAATTACAAACACATTCTGAACGCTGGCGTTTACCCTTAAAGAAACTTTGTTGCCGAATACCTTACCGGCATTAAAACCAATATTGATATTATCCAACCGTAAATACGAAGCATTCTCAATATAATAATCAGTCAGGTACTGGTTATTTATAAAACCTGTTGACAGGTAATTTGTTCCTGCATTGCCTATGAAGTTGATAGGATTTTTTATAGAACGCAGCACCCCGCTGTTGGAGTTGAAGTTGTTATACAGGTAGTTGCCAAAAGCGCCGTGTGCGGCCAGGCCAAGCACCCATTTGTTGTACATTAATTGTGTGCTAAGCCCTAACAAGAAATCTGGTGCCGGCTTTTTATAATAATACTGATCTTTTGCATCTACAGCACCATCCCTGTTTCTGTCCTCATATAATCCTTCAATCAATTTGCTGGTTTTGCTATCGTACACCTGCTGGTAAACATTAAAGGTAAAAGGTGCATATCCTACGTCAAATATGCCAATCTGGTTACCGGTACCACCACTGATACCACTCTGGGGTATTGCTTTTGACGGACCCAGGTTGGTAATTTTATCTTCGTTATAAGCCACGTTAAATCCAAAATCCCAGGTAACGTTTTTTGTTTTTACAGGTGTAGTATTTAATACAAACTCAACGCCTTTGCTTTCCAGGTTACCAATATTGGTTACGATAGAAATATCAAAATTGCGGCCTGCAGCCTGTGGTACAGCACCTAATAAATCTTTTGTTTTCTTTTGATAAACTTCCACTGACCCTGAAATACGGTTGTTTAAAAATCCGAAATCAAGACCGAGGTTGGAAGTAGTTGTTGTTTCCCATTTAATATTGGGATCGTATGCACCCGGACGGAGGTAGCTGATAAATGCATTTCCAAATTGGTATTGTGCAGAAGAATTACTTACTGAATAAACTGGCAGGTATGGATACAATGGATTAAAGCTGCCACCTGTTCCGCTGATATCCTGCTGACCGGTTACACCCCAGCTTCCACGCAATTTTAATTCACTTAATAAACGGGTATTTTTAAAGAAATCTTCTTTCAGTTTCCAGGCAGCTGATACAGCAGGGAAATAACCTACACGGGTAGCAGGTGAAAATTTTGAACTTGCATCCCTGCGGACTGAAGCTGTTAAATAGTACTTATTGTCATAAGAATAATTCATGCGGCCCAAATAAGATTCCAGCCTGTACTCTGGTTTGTCAGTAGCAAACGTTGGAACACTGTTGGCAATTACTACTCCATTTTGTCCGTAGCTGGCATAATTAGATACGTTGGTTAAAAAATCCTGGTAACCATGCAATGCCAGCACGTCTATTTTGCTTTTAATGCTTTTGATATCTTTTGTATAGAACAGGGAAACTTCGGCCAGTTTATTTTGCTTGCCTTGTTTGTAGTAAGCATACCGGCCAGCTGTTTTATAGTCGGTCGCCATGATAGAATCCCGGTTGTCGTGTCCGCTGCCATTCGCATTATCCAAACCCAAGTTGGCCTGCAAATGCAGATCAGGAAAGAAATGTAATTTATAATCAAGCTGCACATTACCAATAATTCTGTTGGCAGTAGACGTGTTATGTCTTAACTCCAGCAAAGCAAGCGGGTTACGTGTTGACAAATCAATTGGTAATGTTGTACCTGGCTGCAACCACTCATAATAGCCACCCCATTTGCCATTGTGTGTAGCATCGTAAACTGGTTGAGTAGGATCAAATGCTGCCGCAGAACCTACAGCTCCCTGGTCTGCAAAACGGTTACTGGTAGAAGAGTATTTAACATTCAGGTTGATAGAAAGATGATCATCCAAAAATTTAGGTGATAAATTTAAAGCAGTAGAATAACGGTTAAAATGATCTGTTTTTAAAATTCCGTCCTGGTTCAAATAACCTCCCGAAATGCGGAAAGGGATATTACCAATTGCTCCACTTGCACTCAGGTTATTATCATTTCCGATTGCTGTTTGAAAAATCTGATCCTGCCAGTCAGTATTGGCGCTGCCTAATAAACTTTTATAGGTATTATTTCCGGAAGTCATTGCATCCGTGTTGATAATAGTCCTGATTTGATCAGCAGTTAATACACTTACTTTTTTAGCTACTGCACCTGCAGACAATTGCGTATTAAAATTGAATTTGATTTTTCCTTTTAAGCCTTTCTTAGTAGTAATAAGAATTACACCATTTGATGCCCTTGAACCGTACAATGAAGTTGCAGATGCATCTTTCAAAACACTCATTGATTCAATGTCATTCGGGTTAATAGTATTAAGTAAATTAGCTGAACCAGGTAAGTTATTGTTATCCACCGGTACCCCATCAATTACAATCAAAGGATCATTGCTTGCACTGATAGAAGATCCGCCGCGGATGCGGATAGTACTTCCACCACCGGCAGCACCACCTCCTGTTGTAATTTGCAAACCGGCTACTTTTCCCTGCAACAATTGTTCGGAGGAAGCAATAGCACCTTTTTGAAAATCTTTGGAAGAAATAGAAGTGATTGCACTTGTCAAATCACTTTTTTTACGTGTGCCGTAAGCTACCACAACAAGGTCACTTAACTGCTGACTTGAAGTAACGAGGCTTACATTCATTGTTGCGCCATTTACCGCTATTTCCTGGCGGCCAAAACCAACTGAGGTAAAAACAAGCGTTGAACCGTAGGCCACGGTTAATTTGTAAGTACCGTCAGCGGCGGTTTGTGTGGAACGCTGTGTACCCTTCACTGTTACGGTTGCGCCGCCAACAGGGCTGCCGTCTTTTGAATCAGTAATTTTTCCGGTAACAACACTTTGTGCCATAGCCGCTGCGGAAAGCAGCAATACGGCAAGCGTCATTGAAAAAAACCTGAAACATGTTTTCATGCTCTTTTTCATATGCATAATTTTTCTTTTTGATGGCAGAAGAAATGCAGGCAAAATGTTGTGGAGGGGAAGATGAACTCATCCGGGGAAGGGTGAACAGATATTCTCAGTTGCAAACAGTTTGTGGTATTTCATAAAGCAGCCATTCGTTAATAAAGCTGGTTAAATTTTTGTATGTGTATTTTTTACACAATAGTAATGTGTATTTTTTACATTATTACAATGTGTATATATTACACAAATCTAGACCGTTTTGTGTGAATTAACGCTGCTTTTAGAAAAAAAATTATTACAGAGTTGGTGCTGATAGTAAACCTGAGAAGAAATTACGTGGGCGGCCGGGCTAAAAGTCTATACCCACCCATTTCTTCTGTTTCTTTTCGTATTTCTCAAAATTAAATTTATACAACTTTCCCGGACGGTGTGGTGCATCTTGTTCCATTTCATTCAGATCAATCAGCAAGTCCATAGTAAAAAATTTCTTTCTGAAATTCCTTCTGTCCATTTTTACATCCAGTATCGCTTCATATAAATTTTGCAGGTCTCTCAGCGAAAACTTTTTGGGTAATAAATTAAAACCCAACGGGTGTTCCTGTACCCTTTTTTGCAACTGTTTTAAACAGGTATCAAATATTTGCTGGTGATCAAAAGCGAGGTCTTTCACCGTTTGTACATCGTGCCAGTGCAGTTCATTATCTAAAATATTTATTTTATGATGCTGCACATTAATTAAAGAGCAGTAAGTAACTGTAACTACCCGGCCGGCCGGATGCCTGTCAACAGCTCCAAACGTATGCACCTGCTCCAGGTATACATCACTTAAACCGGTCCGTTGTTTTAATATTCTGTAAGCTGCATCATCCAAATCTTCTTTTGGAAATACAAGGTCGCCTAGTAATGACCATTTACCCGAATACTTTTTTAAATCACTTCTTATCAGCAATACTTTGAGTTTGTTTTCATCAAAGCCAAAAATTACACAGTCAACAGACAGGGCGATGCGATTGGTATTTTCCAGTTCTGATTGAATAGCATGTATTGATTTACTCTTTTTTTCCAGTGCTTTTTTTTCTGCGGCCGACATTCGTTCTTTTTTAAAATCTGTTGATGGTAGTTTGTTTATTTTTTAATAAAGTGAATATAATGGCTTTTCCCATTTTGTTCAAGCTGTATAAAATAATTTCCGGAATTTATCCCCTTTAACTGGTATGGCAAAATTAATTGATACTGTCCCTGGTTTTGTGTACCGCTGAACAGGCGTTGTATTCGCTGCCCGAGCGCCGTAATCAATGAAAGGGTGACCTTGCCACTGCCTGGTACAAGGTAATCAATCACCACCTCGCCTGCTGCAGGATCCGGTGAAATTTTAAGGCCGAATCCATCTTTTAGATTGGTAATGGTATTATTCCTCGAGGCGGTAGTAAACTGTGCATTGCTAAAATTACCGGCACCAATACCGGTACAATTGGCACTAACTCTCCAGTCGTACGTTGTGGCTGGTGATAAATTTTCAATAGCAATACTGCCTGTGGTGCTGTTCGATAAAACGTTTATCCAGCTGCTGCTGATGATGGCTTTATAATCTACCGAATAAAAAATGCCTGGTAAAGCTGTCCAGTTGAGATGAGCTGCTGTAAGTGTTACATCTGAAACCGCCAACGCTGTTGGAGGTGCTGGTGTTGCTTTTACAGTTACAGTAACTGCCGCCCGGCCACTTTCTCCGCAGTTGTTTCGCTCACTCACATAATAAGTAGTGTTACCAGCAAGCTCTGTAGAAGGAACAATTGCAACAGAACTGCCAACGCCACCTGTAGCAACAGTATACCATAACAAATCAGTACCTGTTGCTGATAAAACAGCGGCGTTTTCATGCTGACAATAGGCAACTGCTTCAACAACTGCGGGAATAGCAGGAAGTGCTGTTGTATTTACCGTGATAGATGCTCTCGGACTTTCACATCCGTTGATACTCTGACTTACATAATAGCTGACGGTTCCTGCAACGGAAGTGGATGGTACCGGGGCGGTTGCAACTCCGGTGCCGCCGGCCGCATTGTCATACCATAATAAACTGGTGCCGGTAGCTGCCAAAGAACCGGCGATTGCGTTTTGACAATAAGTGAGAGATGAAAGAACCGATGGCATTGCAGGTGTTGCTTTTACAGTTGCAGTGATGCCGGCTCTTTCGCTTTCGCAACCGTTAACAGCCTGGGTAACATAGTAAATCGTATTGCCTGTGGTAGCAGTTGCCGGAACCGGCGCTGCTGTATTGCCCGTACCGCCAATGGCTGTAGCATACCATAATAAACTGGTGCCGGTGGCAGTTAAGGCCGCCGCCGTAGTATTCTGGCAAAACACAGCCGGTGTTGCAACAACCGGCGTAGCCGGAACGGGAGAAATGTTTACTGTTATTGCTGCCCTTGCACTTTCTCCACAGCTCAGGGTTTGTGTAACATAAAAAATTGTTGTGCCAGCCGCGACGGTTGATGGAACGGGTGCTGTTGCAGAACCGGTGCCGCCTGTTGCCGTAGTGTACCACAGCAAGCCTGTGCCGGTTGCTGTAAGTGCAACAGGTGTAACTCCCTTGCAATAGTTAACCGGTGTAGTAATAACAGGTACTGGTGTTGTTGCTGATATATTAACAGTAACAGGCAGGCGTGAGCTTTCACAGCCGTTTGTTTGAGTTACGTAATAATTAGTACTGCCAGTGGTTAATGTAACTGGTATCGGAGCGTTGGCAGTTCCTGTACCACCGGTGGCAGTAGTGTACCATAACAAATTTGTGCCAGTAGCAGTAAGTGATGCAGCAACTGCATTCTGGCAATAATTTACCGGGCTTGTTGCAGTAGGCGCAACCGTTGCGCAAGTGGGAACGCTTACATACACATGGTATTCACCGGGCTGCAATGTGATTGATTGTGTTGCGGCTGTAAGATTAAAAGCATTGCCAGTGATACCATTCAGTCCCGTGCCTGTTCCGTTGCTTAAATAATTATTCCAGTCGCCGGCAGATTGAAAAGAGATGGTCCTGGTTTGCGGTAATACATCCAGGTTGGCTATTATGGTAACCTTAATACCTGCAGCCAAAGGATCTGCAATCTGTAATTTTCTGAACAAGCCGTTGTTGTCATTAAAATCATATGTAAAACTGGGGTTATTAAAAACAGCAGGATTATTCAATCTTAATTTTATCAGTTGCGCATAGGCATTCCATAATTTCAGCCTGTCCGCATCTGCCATATATTCCCAATGTGGCGGTTTATTGGCTACGTTGGAACCACCAAAACCCAATGAAATGTCATACCCTCTTTCGCCAAACTGCCAAAACATTTTTGGCCCCGGCACAGTGAAGAAAACAGCCGCTGCTGCTGCCTGCCTGTCTAAAGCCGTGGCAACAGTTTTTACATTATAACCGCCTGCAATATTACCATATTGCTCATTTTTATACATCAGCCTTTCTTCATCATGGCTTTCCATATATCCCATTTCAGATGGTGTGGTAAAGGCTCCCTGCGTACTATTATATACAATTTTAGAAAAATCAGCATTGCTGGCATAGCCCATCGTATTCTGGTTGTAAGTGGCATTGTTATTCCCCCACAACATAAATCCTTTCGTTGCATATTCCTGTTCTTCCTGCCTTTGCTGCCCTAAAAATTCCAGTATCATGTACGTACCGGGAAATTTCGGCACTATATAATCATAATAGCGGTTTAAATTGGCAACCCTGGTAGCATCATAGTTTTCAACCGTGGTGGTGCTGGATTGTGTTTGAGTAAATCCCTTTGCCAGGTCAAGACGAAAACCATCCACTTTATATTCTTTCAGCCAATATTCCATCGACCTTTCAACAAGATATTGCGTGGCGGCAGAAGTGTGGTTGAGGTCATTAAATACACTATACGGATGCGGCGCATTTTGGTTAAACCAGGGACTGTTTGCGGCTGGTATTCCAGCGGTAGCATCCCAATATAACCGGCCCTGCGGATTACTGAATGCGTCCATATGATTATATACAGCATCCAGGATTATAGCAATACCATTTTGGTGACACAGATCAATAAATTCCTTAAACTTATTTTTTGTTCCATAAGCTTTATCAAGCGCACAATAAAAAGTTGGGTTATATCCCCAGCTTTCGTTTCCGGTGAACTCGTTTACCGGCATCAATTCGATGGCATTTATTCCCAGCCGTTTAAAATAACCGATGGTATCAATCAGCATCTGGTAATTGCGGGCATCACCAAAATCACGTACCAATAATTCGTAGGTGATGAGGTTTCGTTTATCCGGCTTTGTGAAGTTGGTTACCTGCCAGTTGTAGGCAGGCGCACATGTTTGCAGCACACTTATTATTCCATTTTTTCCTGCTGAAACGTTGATATTCACCGGGTATGGCTTTAACGCTGGGTAAGTTGCTGCCGGAATATATTGGTCGTTGGCAGGATCCAGTATTTTTTCACTATACGGATCAGCAACATAAATTGCATTGTCGACAACATATTCAAAAGCATATTCCTGGCCGGAAGTAAGCCCATCAATAGTGAGCCAGTAATAGTTGCCATCCGGCGTTTTATTCATTTGAAAAGCAGCTTGCGGCATCCAGTTGCTGCCGGAAAAATCACCAATTACCATTGCATCGCTTTTATTGGGCGCATACAAAACCAATGTTACTGAAGTACAGTTAGCGGCGTAATTGATACCCTCCACAACGCCTGCAGGCAACGGCGCCACAACGGTAATCGGGGCTATATAAAAATGGATCGTATCATAATAACTAATGCCTCCTAAAACAAGTTCTGATATGATTTGCTGGTTACCTGTTGTTGTTACCAATGCATTGCCGGTAATGTTAGCAACCCCGCTCAAAGGGCCCGTAATTTTTGTTCCGTTATAGTATAAATTTAAAATGCCTGTAGTAGTGGAAGCTGTGGCCGCAACAGCAACAGCTTGGTTTATAGTTGCTGTAATGGGTTCGTGAGAAATTGTGTTGGTCGGTACAATCAGCGGTGTAGTAAATTGGATGTGATTGCTGCCTGCTGTATAAATGGGCACATACATATCCGAACCATCCGCATTTTTTTGCACCAGGTTTCCGGCAGCGTCCCTGAAAAGCAGGGCTATCTTCAGGATCGTTTCTCCGGCAGGTACTCCGCCAGCGCCTGAATTGAAATAAGCTCTCGGGTTGGTGATTGTAAACGACCATTTATTACCGTCGAGAGAAGCTGCTGTTGGCGCCGTTGTAGATGCCCATGTGGTTGGTACATATTTCCAGTCGCCCGGCGTTGTACTCAAATTAGTAATAAGACCTAAATGCATATATACAGTCCCCGTATATCCTTTCAATGCCTGGTTGCCTTTTGTTGCGTCAACAGTGATTGTTATGGTAGAATTATCGGTTGGAAATTGAGGGGACCAGGTTAGTAGCTGTGCATTGGCGGTAAAAACAAAAAAAAGGAGGATCAGCAGCTGTAGAGTTTTTTTCATGTGGCGCATTTAATGTGTAAATTAAACACATTATCGACAGTGACAAAATAAAAATGCGGCTTCTGTTTTATTTATTTTACTTTTTTAAAAAGAGATTTGCCCCTGTTGTAGCATACAATACCGGATGGATAGAAAAACGACTGTATTAATTTATGTGTAATTATTAGTGATTGAATTATATAATTTTACAGCAGCAACAATTATATGTACGACAACAGCCAAACGAAAAATTTACAGTCCAAAACCAGTGATTGGTTATTGGCTGCCAGGGAAAAGAGCGACCCGGTTACCACGGGCAAGGTTGACAGCCTTAGGGAAATACTTCGCTTTCATGAATACCGGTACTATGTACAAAACGATCCGCTTATCAGCGATGAAGAGTATGATATTTTATACAAACTGCTGGAAAAATTTGAAAAGGTCCATCCCGAACTGGTCACTCAGGACTCTCCTACACAAAGAGTAGGCAAAGGATTGGTGAGCAGTTTTCCAAAAGTGCAGCACCTGGTGCCAATGCTATCTTTAGAAAATTCATACAATGCCGATGATTTGCTTGACTGGGACAGGAAGGCGAAAGAACTCTCAGGCCTTTCTGTAATTGAATATTGCGTAGAACCTAAGTTTGATGGCGCCAGTATTTCACTGATATACGACAATGACCAGCTGTATCGTTCTGCTACCCGGGGCGATGGTGTGGTCGGTGATGAAATTACCATCAATACGCGGCAAATAAAATCTCTGCCGCTCAGCGCCAAATTCAGCAATTATGGTATTGAGCAAATTGAGATACGGGGTGAAGTACTGATCAATAAAAATAATTTTAAAAAATTCAACGATAAATTAATTGAAGAAGGCATTCCGCCATTTGCCAATCCCCGCAACTCTGCCGCCGGGTCGCTGCGTATAAAAGATACCGCGGAAGTTGGGCGAAGAAACCTGGAAGCTTTTTTATACCATGTAAGCTATATAACTGCTACGGACACGCGCCAGCCAACTACTCACTCCGGCATGCTTGAAATGCTTTGGAACCTGGGATTCAGAAGTCCTAAAAAAGAAATGTTGGTGGTAAAGGGAATAGATAAGGTGATTCAGCACGTTGAAGATTTTGAAAACAAACGCGACACGTTGCCTTATGAAATTGATGGAATGGTGGTGAAAGTGAATGACCTGCAATTACAGGAGCGGCTGGGGATGACATCCCACCATCCCCGCTGGGCAATTGCTTTTAAGTTTAAGGCGCGGCAGGCAACCAGCAAGTTACTCGGCGTTAACTTCCAGGTGGGCCGGACCGGCGCTGTTACCCCTGTTGCAAGAATTGCCGCAGCAGCAGTTGGCGGTGTTACCGTAACAAGCATCTCTATCCATAATGAAGAATACATTAAGGAAAAGCAGTTGATGCTGGGTGATACTATCCTCATAGAACGCAGCGGCGATGTAATACCACAAATTGTAAAATCATTTACCGAATTGCGCAACGGTACAGAAGAAGCCATACAATTTCCAACAAGCTGCCCCGTTTGCAGTCACCAGTTATTTAAGCCGGAAGGTGAAGCCGTTTGGCGCTGCATCAATATCAATTGTCCCGCACAGGTGGTGGAAAGAATTATTCATTTTGTAAGTAAAGATGCAATGGATATTAAAAGTTTTGGAGAGGCCAATGTGCGCAAATTCTTTGAGCTTGGTTTATTAAAAGATGTTCCGGGTATATATGAACTGGATTACGAAGCCATTGGTCAATTACCAGGCTTTGGAAAAAAATCGCTCGACAATTTGCAGGCCGCCATCACGAGTTCAAAATCGCAGCCGCTGCACCGGTTAATATATGGTTTGGGTATCCGGTATGTTGGCGAAACCACGGCTAAAACACTGGCTAACCTGGTGAATGATTTAATGGAGTTTACAGAGTATAGCGAAGAACAATTGCAGCAGGCCGAAGACATCGGAGTTAAAGTAGCAGGAAGCATTTACCGATTTTTTCACGATGCGGAAAATCTGCACATGCTTCGAAAGCTGGAACAGTTGGGCATTTCACTAAAAAATCAAAAGAAACAGGTAATTGTAACCGATACGCCGCTGGCCGGACAAACCTTCTTGTTTACTGGTACGCTTACCAGGCTTAAAAGAAGCGACGCGGAAGAAAAGGTGGAAGAAAACGGCGGAAAATTAGTCAGTGGTGTCAGCAGCAAATTAAATTATTTGGTTGTGGGCGATGATGCTGGCAGCAAACTGGAAAAAGCAAAAAAAATTCAAACCATTAAAATAATTAGTGAAGAAGAATTTATAAAAATGCTGCCCCTGGAAAAATAATTTTTCATTTTTATAGCAGCTTGTTTTTGCACAACAATTCAGCAGTGTTTGTTTTTACAACCAGTAAAAAAAACTAAAAATTTGCTGTATGATAAAAAACTCCCCGGTGAAAAATGGAACGTTTTACAGTTTAACGGTTATAAGACATTGCGAAAAAAATATGCTGTTTCTTCTCATGGCCGTGCAGCAAGTTATAGCGCGGACATACATACTGATGGTCAACTGCTGAATGGTTCGCTCACTTCCGGCTACCACACGTTAAACCTTCACCTGCCCGCTGGCAGCGGCACTATCTATCTCCACAGGGAAATTGCCAGGCTGTTTTGTAAAAAGCCTTCTTACAAACACAGCTACGTCATTCATCTTAACCATAATAAAAAAGATAATCACTACACCAACCTGCAATGGGCAACAGCTGATGAAGTGGGAAGACATCAGCAAAACAACCCGCAAAAAATTGCTTGTAAAAAAAAACAGGCTGGCAAAACCGAAGGACTTAAACTAAACGTCTCAAAAGTAAAGCTGATAAAAGAAGCCATCAGCAACCCCAAAAGAAAATTAACTTATAAGATGATAGCCGCGAAATTTAACGTTAGTGAAATGACATTGTACAGAATTAAAAGCGGCGAAAACTGGGCAGGCGTAAAATAATTTTTATCTGAAAAAACATACTAAACACAACACCACCTTACTTATTTATTGCCCTACATTTGTGACAAAAAAATAACAATGCTGCAATCCGCAACCATCCGTTTTTTAAAAGACCTCCAGGATAATAACAACAAGCCCTGGTTTGATGCCCACCGGCAGGTATACGAAAATGCAAAATCCGATCTGCAGAAATTGGTTGGCCAATTAATTCCGGCAATCGCAAGTTTCGATGAACCTATTGGCAACCTGCAGGTGAAAGATTGTACGTTTCGCATCAACCGCGATGTTCGCTTTAGTAAAAACAAAAGCCCTTATAAAAATAATATGGCCGCTTACTTTAGCCGCGGTGGTAAAAAGGCGAGTGTGGCCGGATATTATTTTCATTGCGAGCCAGGCAAGAGTTATGCTGCCGGCGGATTTTACTCGCCCATGCCCGCGGAACTTGCTAAAATACGCCAGGAAATTGATTACAATTTTGATGAATGGAAAAAGATCCTTGACAACAAAACATTCAAAAAATATTTCCCCAATGGTGTGGATGGTATTGAATCGCTGCAAAGGCCTCCAAAGGGCTATGATGAAACAAACCCCGCCATTCACTACTTAAAGATGAAACACTTTATTGTAAGCAAGCCCTTTACAGATTCAGAACTGCAAAGTAAAACACTGGTGAAAGATGTGGCCAAAGTTTTTGAAACCATGAAATCAATGCTTGATTTCTTAAACCTTGCGGTTGAATAAATTAATTGTATCCACCACCGTATTTAAACTTGCCAATGCTGATTTTATCGCTTTATAACAGGGCAAGGCAACCCTTTGTTTTTATTGAATTTAAAAACTATCCCAATGGTATGCGACTGGTAAAAATCTTTTTTATCAGGATTTGCTACCTGGCTGAAACCATCCAAATAATCTGTAAAAGTATACCTGAAATTTGTTTCCGCAGTTAGGGATATATTGGACGTTAAAAAATATTCTACTCCAATACCCGCTGGCACAACTAAAATAGTACGTGGTGGTGTTCTGTTCATGTCCGCGGCAAGTCCAGTCGTTACCCGAGGTTCATTTACAAAAAACGATTTGTTTAAGTTACTGCTGCGGTCAATATTTAAGAAGCTTACTCCTACCCCGCCAAAAACATAAGGCGAAAAACGGTTGCCAATTTCATTGCCGTTATTACCAAACATATTCCATACCATCAGTTCAGAAATTTCTGTAACAGGTGAAGTAAAGCGCAGGTTGCGTTGCTGGCGGTATGCGGGGCTGCTGTACCTTGCATCGGAGCCCAGCAAACGCCCGGTAGCAATATTGGTACGTAAAATAAATGATGGATTTAAAATACGGGAAATGTAAAAACCCAGCGTTGGTTTCAGCGTTTTGTACGATCCAAAAGTTTCTGGCGTAAGATCACCCTGGTAAACAAATGTGCCTGCGTTAACACCTACCTGCCAGTTACTCAAATTTAGCTGGGCGTGACAAATGGAAATGCTTCCCATCAACGCTGCAATAGTAAAAAATCCTGCTTTGTTTGGTTTACTCATGGCGATAATTTTTTAGATTGAATAAAAAATTCCCATGCAGTTAGAAAAATCTGGTAGAATAAATGTGCAGGTAAAAACTAATCCATGAAAGAGGTAACAGCGCTTTTAAAAGTATTGATGCAGAGATAATAATGTGCTAAGCTATGGAATATTGCGGGCGAAAATCACAAAGAAATCATAAAGTAAAATAATTACAGTGGTATAATCAAGCATATAAATTCATAACATTTATTTCCTGGTATTGAATAATGGATAAACCAGGCTGCAAAGCAATCATAAACGTTTCGTCATTTTGGTACTGACCGTGTTCGGGATTTTTTTCTTTCGATAATAACAGTGTTTCGCCGATTACCTGGTGGATAGTAAAGAAGCTTGTTGTATAGACAATGGCTATTTTATGTAACGTCTGATTGGTAATGTCTGATTCAATCACTTCAAACTGCCAGCTATCAAAATGGATGCTTTGGCCTAAGGCATCTTGTAATGAAGGGATTTTACCTTTTAAATTTTCTACAAAACTACCTACAGCAAAACCCGATTTATAGTGTAATGAATTTGCACGACCATCTTTTTCTTTAAGTTGCGAGAAGCAGTTGATAGTGTTATCCAAATTATAAGCCTGTGATTTTAATTTATATTCTTCGTAAGAAAAATGCCAAACATTTTTTTCAAAATCCGTTGCTGCGCCGGCATCAATTGTTTGCCTGTATGCAAGTTTTATAAAAGCTTTTGTCATAATTATTCAATTTGGTTGTGTTATAAAAAGGAAAGGTGAAACTTCTCTTGTAAGGATATTTAAATTTAAACGGGGAATATTATAAGGCAACTCCGATAGTATGTGTTGCAGTATACCCTGCAGAAATGCTGCCGGCGAGTGACATTGTTTGATTGGCCAAATCTGTTGCGGAATTACCAAACACACTATCATTGGCGTTTCTTGTTGTATTTATTGTGCCGTTATAACCGGCTGTAACATGTATGGCATCTGAAATAGTTTCAGGCATTGTAAGTTGGCCGATTTTTAGCAGCGTACTACCATTGTATACTTCAAAATGAAAATGGGTAGCTCTTGACGCATACCAGCCCGGATAAATAGTAATAAACGCAAGCTGGCCATTTGCATCTGTTGTTTGGTATCCTCTTAACCAGGTTGAGCCAACGTAACTCTGCGTACCCAACACTCCCGGCTGGTTGCCGTAGCCTGAGTAATAACCTTTGGCGTTGCAGTGCCAGATATCAATACGGTAGCCGCTTAACAATGCACAACTGTTATTTGTATTGACCAATGTAAAAGTAATTTTAAGTGCAACACCCGTTTGTCCTCCAGTAATATCAGAGCGGTTAAGCGGATTGTTTATTTCTCCGCCAGGATAAGGATAAGGGCCATCTGTTTCTGTTGGTGCAACAACACATGAACCTGATGTACCAGCTGTTGCAGACGAACTGGTTGCATCTGTAATAACATCTGCCTTTTTACAAGCATCCATAACCAAAGCTGTACTGAATAAGCCCACAGCGTTTTTTAAAAAATTTTTACGTTGCATCGTTTAATTGATTTTGTTATGAAGTATTGAATGGAATGGCATTGAAAAAGCCTGGATAAGGCCGGTACAAGCCACTTTTTTACTGATGCAGGAAAATAAAAATGCGTTGGCCGAAAGGAATTCTATACCGGTTAAATAGACTGATGTGCCGGTAAAAGAACAGGAAATCTTAAAAATCGATTTGCAAAATAAGATGAAGAATTAAAGAACGGATACATCTAACAAAATAGTGGCCAGTGATAAAAATCACCGGCCTTGCTTACCTCTGAAACCACAAGAAAAATCTTTAGTCAATTATTTATAAGGATATATTTTTTGAATTCTTTTAAACAGCACACCAAGGTAAAATGCCTTTGTGGATGGGTTTTCATTAAGATAGGAGGAAATGGAAATGTGCAAGCAGATTGTAAAAATAATATATTTTCTGGATAAATATAATTTTTTTTATTTAGATATATTGATCGTTGCTATTTATTTATTTGTATGCGCATTTAACGCTCATTTGCCGACTGGACTGTATTTGAAGGTTATATCAGCAGACATATTTTATGTTATATTTTTATTTGAATGAGAGATAATACCTGCTGTGTTGTATTGCTGTTTATAAAAAACAAAAAAATCACCTGCTGGCTGTTATGGGGAAGTTAGATGTGCAGTAATTATTATAGTTAGTTTTGTACCAGCCCCATGGCACTAAACAATCTCGGAAATGCTCAGCAAAATCTTAAACTACTTTGAATTAATTCCATTCGACTTAAAATTATACAGTATGAATCCAGAAAAAAGCGGCATTGCGGAAAAAGCAGTTAAACATATTATGCAGCAAGACCTGTTTAGCCAATGGCTCGGTATCGAAGTATTAGAAGCCAGGGAAGGTTTTAGCAAAATAAAAATGGTAGTTCGCAAAGAGATGATCAATGGCCTTGGCATTGTACATGGCGGCATCGCCTTTTCCCTGGCCGATACTTGCTTTGCCCTGGCCTGCAACAGCCGCAATACATTATCGGTAGCGTTGGATACAGCTATTAATTTTATAAAACCTGTACATGTTGCCGATGTGCTGACAGCTGAAGCAACCGAAATTCACAATGGAAAAAATACCGGGCTTTACCAGGTAACTGTTACCAACCAGCAACAGCACACAGTTGCGCTTTTTAAAGGAACCTGCTTTCGTACCAATAAACAGTTAACTCAACTGTGAGTTTATAAAAAGTCGACGCACAATCATTAAGTACTTAACCCTCCGCAAAAAAACCGACCTTTGCAACAATAATGGAAAAGTCAAATTTTATAGATTATATCAGAATTTTTTGCCGCAGTGGCCATGGAGGGCCCGGTAGCAGGCATTTTATGCGTACCAAATACAACGCCATGGCTGGTCCGGATGGCGGCGATGGCGGCAGGGGCGCACATATTATTTTAAGGGGAAGCTCCCAATTGTGGACATTGCTTCACCTGCGCTATTACAAAAATGTGCTGGCAGAAGATGGAGAAAGTGGTAGCAAAAACAACAGTACCGGCCGTTTTGGTAAAGATATTATTATTGAAGTGCCATTAGGCACCATTGCCCGTGATGAAGCAACAGGCCAAAAAGAAGTAGAAATATTGGAAGATGGCCAGGAAGTGATTTGGGTAAAAGGAGGTCGTGGCGGATTGGGAAATGCCAATTTTAAAACTGCCACCAACCAGGCACCTGAATATGCGCAGCCGGGTGAAGAAGGAACTGAAGGGTGGAAATTGCTGGAGTTAAAAGTATTGGCTGATGTAGGCCTGGTGGGTTTTCCCAATGCTGGTAAATCAACGCTGTTATCTGTAATTACCGCCGCAAAACCAAAAATAGCTGACTATGCTTTTACCACGTTGGTACCGCAACTGGGCATGGTAGAATACCGCGATGGCAAAAGTTTTTGTATTGCCGATTTACCGGGCATCATTGAAGGTGCGGCAGAAGGAAAAGGCCTTGGGCACCGGTTTTTGCGTCATATAGAACGCAACTCTATCCTGTTGTTTTTAATACCGGCTGATTGTGCTGATCATAAAAAAGAATTTGAAATACTGGTTAACGAACTGGAACAATACAATCCGGAAATGCTGCAGAAAGATTTTGTAATTGCCATCAGCAAAAGTGATATGCTGGATGCAGAATTGAAAGCTGACATTGCAAAAGAACTTCCTCAAAAAATCCCGCATATTTTTATTTCATCCGTAACAGGCCAGGGATTGCCAGAATTAAAAGATCTGCTTTGGTCAGTCATGAATCAACAGGTACAAAAATAAAAGGCACTGAACAGCGTACTAAAATACCTGAAAGATTTTTACACCAAAGAATTCAACTGGTGGTATTTTTTTCTGATAGCATTAATGCTGGGATGCCTTATTTATCTTAACTACTGGCACAACCTGGAAAAAAAGTATGCTGCTGCACCTACCAGCCGGCTGGGCAGATTTACAGGCTACTACCTGCTGTATTTCATTCCTTTTGCATGCGCCTTTTTTTTACAACTGTTATTTTTTAAAGATTGCAGTTACTATAAAGATGCCTGGTTCTGGATCATTCTTTTTTTAGCTCCTGCGTTATTTTCCTTCCGGGTAAATTTTAACTGGCACCAGCAATGGCTTATAAACACCTGGTCAGGCCCTATCCGCTTATTTTACCTGCATTGCCTTAACTGGGTTGTACGCGTTTTTGTTTTACTGATACCGGTATTTTTTATATGGTTCATAAAGGATAAAAATATCCAACCTTTTTATGGTACCAAAGCGCTTGACAGCCTGCGCCCTTATCTGCTGATGTTACTGGTAATGATTCCTTTGCTGGTAGTGGCAGGTACACAAAAAGATTTTTTACAGGTTTATCCCAAGGCAAAACTGATTGATAAAATACCCATGCAAAACTGGATGGACAAGGGCCGGTATATTGTATTTGAATTGTGTTACGGTTTTGATTTTGTAAGCATAGAATTTTTCTTTCGCGGATTTTTAATACTTGCCCTGATGCGTATTTGTGGTATGCATTGTATCATTCCCGTGGCCTGCTTTTACTGCGCCATCCATTTAGGTAAACCCATGGGCGAAGCCATCAGCAGCTTTTTTGGTGGTAGTTTTTTAGGAATTGTGGTGTATAATACCGGAAGTATATGGGGCGGCTTAATCGTGCATTTAGGTATCGCCTGGATGATGGAAGCCGTTGGTTGGATTGGGGTCATTCTTGGTAAAGTGAAGCCGATATAACCCTGCATATTTAGCTGCATCTACAATTCATGGGCACAATGATTACAAACTTTTTGCGTTGATTTATTTTGGTTCAGTGTTTATACTTTGCCCGGGAAGCCAATGTAGAATTAAAAAATGCAGTATAAGAGTGCGACGCAACGATGTGCCACAGGGCTTTTCAGCCCGGTCAACAATTTTTTTTGTGTTTCGTCGCTAAATTTTGTTATTCTATCGTAAAAAGTATAGTCAATTTATTTTTTACAAATAATAACATTAATTTTAAAATCTTGCGATGAGAAAATTTATACCTCTTTTTTTACTTCCACTGGTTTGCATTGTTTTATGGGGTTGCCCGTACGATTCACCTTACGGTATTGATGCCGCTGCGCAGGAAAATATTGATGAAAGTTTATTAGGCAGCTGGGCTGCGTTTGTTGCGAAGCCTGCATATGATCAGCAGCATCTGGAAGACCCAGTAAAAATTATTTTTTCCAAAAACACCGACCAGGAATATAACATTGCCATCACCGGGTATATTGATGAATTAAAGCCTTATCATGTTATAACCAATGATACCATTAAGGGAACTGCATTTATTTCCATCGTTTCCAGCAGGCAGTTTTTAAACTGCTTTATAAAAGGCAGAATGTATTTAGCGGAGATAAAACGGCATGACGATAATTTGTCCATTCTTTGTCTTGCTGAAAAATTCACCGTACGCTATTTAAAAAACAGCAAAGACCTGCGGCGGGAAATTGAGTTTCACTCCAAATTTGACGCCTCACCTGCCTATGATGATTTTTTTGTTGCCAGAAATTTAAAAAAAGTAAACTGACACCAGCCACAGTTACCTATTTACCGCTCCATTAACAATTGCTATTTTCCACAACTACCGCAAATTATCGGCAATGATGTAATTTGCTTATTCATTTAACCATTGCTCATGCCAACCAGTAAAATTGCAGGAATAGGAATGTATGTTCCTCAAAACAAAGTAACCAACGAAGATCTGAAACAATTTATGGATACTTCGGATGAGTGGATCCAGGAACGCACCGGCATTAAAGAGCGCAGGTACGCCCACCGCACCAACGAAACCACCACTACCATGGCAGTAGAAGCTGCGACAATTGCGATTGACCGGGCGGGCATTACACCAACTGATATTGACTTTATTATTTTTGCCACTTTAAGCCCCGACTACTATTTTCCGGGTTGTGGTGTGCTTGTACAACGTGCCATGCAAATGAGAGAAATAGGCGCATTGGATATCCGCAACCAATGCAGCGGTTTCGTGTATGCGTTGTCGGTAGCAGACCAGTTTATTAAAACCGGCATGTACAAAAATATACTGGTAATCGGCAGTGAAAAACACTCATTTGGTTTGGATTTCAGCACCCGTGGCAGAAATGTATCCGTGATATTTGGTGATGGTGCAGGCGCTGTGGTGTTGCAGGCAACGGAAAAACCAGGTCAGGGAATTTTAAGTACGCACCTGCACAGCGATGGCCAGAGTGCAGAGCTGCTGGCCATGTACAACCCTGGCACGCATGCCAACCATTGGGTAACCAATGCTGTTGCCACTTACGATGATGCGCCTGCAGGTGAAATGTTTATGAGTAAAGAAATGATTGACAAAGCTGAAAATTTTCCGTTCATGGACGGACCGGCTGTGTTTAAAAAGGCCATTGTAAAA
Organism: Ferruginibacter sp.; assembly: GCF_028288465.1. Classification (GTDB taxonomy): domain Bacteria; phylum Bacteroidota; class Bacteroidia; order Chitinophagales; family Chitinophagaceae; genus Ferruginibacter. The sequence goes on from NZ_JAQBNR010000054.1 coordinate 32,145, forward strand.
TTTCCGGAAGTAATACAGGAAGCACTTGCAAAAAACAATTTAGCTGCCACCGATATTGATTTACTGATACCGCACCAGGCTAACCTGCGCATCAGCCAGTTTGTTCAGCAAAAGCTGGGGCTGAGGGATGACCAGGTGTTTAATAATATTCAGCAGTACGGTAATACAACGGCCGCTTCCATTCCTATAGCTTTATGCGAGGCCTGGGAAAAAGGAAAAGTAAACGACGGCGATCTTGTTTGCCTGGCTGCATTTGGTAGTGGCTTTACCTGGGCCAGTGCTTTGATGCGCTGGTAGACAATTATAATCTGAAATAATTTTTGACTAAACAATTTCAGGAAGTAAGAATTAAAAAGAAGCACCATTGTTAATAATATTGCATGATATTTCTATTACCTGCAACTGTTAGGCCTTTACGTTAATTTTAAGGTTTTACTAAAGTCAATTATTCATGCTGCGTAAAATTATATATTTTATCAACCCTATTTCTGGAACAAAAGACAAGGCGCCTGTTTTAAAAATAATTGAAGAAAGAACAAAGCAACAAAATATACCGTATGAAATTTTACATACCAACGCCCAGGGTAATTACCATTTTTTAAAAGAAAAAATTGAGCAGGAAGGCGTTACTGATATTGTTGTTTGCGGCGGAGATGGTACAGTTAGCCAGGTAGCTGCAACCTTAATGGAGGAGGATGTAAATATTGGCATCATCCCCATGGGATCGGGCAACGGCCTGGCATTGGCGGCAAAAATTCCAAAGGAAATCAATAAAGCCCTTGATGTAATTTTCACCGGTAGAGCCCGTTATATTGATTCCTTTTTTATTAATGATACTTTTAGCTGCATGCTTTGCGGACTTGGGTTTGATGCCCAGGTAGCACACGATTTTGCCCGGCAGTCATCCCGTGGATTAGGTACCTATATTAAAAAAACGCTTGAAAATTTCATTACGGCCAAACCTTATTCCTTTGAAATTGTAAATAAGGGAAAGTCATTTGCTGCCGAAGCTTTTTTTATTAGTATAGCCAACAGCAATCAATTTGGCAACCAGTTTACCATCGCACCAAAAGCCAGTTTAAATGACGGCCTGCTTGATATTGTGGTGGTAAAAAAAATGAGTAAACTACGTATGCTGCTGGCAATTGCAAGGCAGGTAACTGCGGGTAAAATAAACGAACACGATGATAAAACGTTTCATGAAAGAGACGTACTTTATTTTCAAACTCCACAGTTAATCATCCACAATCTTGATAAAGCACCGCTGCATGTAGACGGAGATCCGGCTTATACTGCCCAAAAACTGGTGATAAAAATAATACCTGATGCCTTTAAATTAATACAGCCTGCCGGCTAATTAACTAAGGTAAAATAACGTAACTTCAATTACAGATTATTAACAGCTTAAACCTAAAACCAATGCGTACAGTTGCAAACATATTAATGAGTAAGACGCCGGCATTTAATTTTGTAGATCCCGATGCAAAAGTGATTGAAGCTCTGCACATCATGAACTCAGTTAACCTTAGCTACCTGGTGGTATATAAGAATGATACCTTCTATGGAATTTTTTCTGAAAGGGATTATAGCCGCAATGTAATTTTAAAAGGGTTACACAGCGACAGTTGTGCTGTTAAGGAAGTGATGAGTGTTTCGCTTCCGGTAATTGACATGCAGGATACTGCCGAGCATTGCATGGAATTATTGAATACACATAAAACACGCTACCTGATTGTGTTTGAGCATAATCAATTTAAAGGCGTTGTAACCATCAATGACATTTTAAGAGAAGCGCTCAAAAGCAAGGAAATGGTGTTTGATGAATTAACACTTAACCAGGCAATGGAATGGCAGGATAAGATTTTTTAAAACCTGTTGTAATATTTTTGTTGAAGGAACCTGTTGTAACAAACAGGTTTTTTTATTTAAGCAATTGTATTAATGCTTTCAATACCTGCTGGTTATTGGCTGCATTAAAAGATGCCATTACATCTACCTTTTCAGCTGCGGTTAAATGAAAATTCAGTGCTGCTCCCTGGTCTTCAATTTTAGGCGTATATATAAATTCCAGCCGGTGCAAATTTGTTCTGGTTTGTTCAGGTATAAAACTATAGGCCTGGTTTTGAAAATAATCCTGTAGATTAAACCAGTTATGCTGTAGCATGGTGGCAGGCTTTACCAATAGATCTGTTATAGTACCTGTTTCCAGCGGATGTTGCCAGTTATCTTTTTCCCTGTCACGTATTTGTACTATTAAAACACCACTAGTGTTTTCAGCAAGCCAATCTTTAAAATTATCGATAAAACGCAACGTGGATTCCTGGCCAAAATTATCCCGCAGGCCTGCATCCATCACATCAATTACCGGGTTACAGGGCAACCATACATTTGGTAAAACATAGGGAAACGTAGCGTTCATCCGCATGGCAGTAAGTAGCCGTAAGTTCATAGGGTCCTGTAGCCGAAACAAGGCGGCAAAATCAATGGCATCCGGACTAACGCTGCTATCATTGTCAAAGGCTGCCGGTTTCATCATAAAACTAAGCGGCTGTGTGCCTATCATCATTTTGCGCCCATCTGCGGTAACCACGGAGTTGAATATCATCATCGGAATGTTGGCTGCTTTTTCATCGGCCGCGTAATCTTTTAATTGCCGGTTTAATATTTTACCCGAATTTTCATTGAGCTTTTCTTCAAAGGCATATCCCCTGTCTTTAATATAACTATAGGGACCTACCCTAAATTTTTGCGCCGGGGAAAAAATATCCCTGCTGATCATGGAAGAAAAAACAGGATTTAGTAAATCCTGTGCGATATTATCCCGGTAAACTTCCTGGTGAAGATTTAGATTTTGGCCCTGTAATTTTTGCCTGTATAACTCTCGGTAATATGCTGCAGACAGCATACCGCCGCTGGCGCCACTTATTAAAAAAGTGTGGCGCATTAGACTGCCGCCTGTAATGCTGTCGAGTTGCTGCAGGGTATTCATCACAAATGTGGTACTGCGCAAGCCCCCGCCACTAACGTTTAAAAACAGGATGGCCGGCTTAACCTCCTGTTGCTTTTTTTTCCAGTTATTCAATACCTGGATCATATTGTTTTTATCGGCTGTTATGTTGGCGGGCGAACAAATTTGCTGCAATGACTGACGGCTGTATTGCGGCCGTTGATCTTTATTGGTGTAATTTATACCGTAAGCCTTGTTGCGTGGATCGATGATTTCTTTCTCATATAAAATATTCAGTATGGCAACAAGGGCAATTACAAACAGCAGGCTCCAGCTTTGCAAAAAATAGGTCAATGCGCCTATCACGGCCACCATCAGGGCAAAGAATACAACGATGCTTGCAGCAGCAGGTGGCTGAAAAAATTTTACATCTAAAAAAAAACCGCATACAATCAGAAAAATAAAAGCGAGAATGATGCCCATCATCGCTGCAAAGTGATGGCGCTTAAAAATAGTGTCTAAAAAGTCCTGGTTGTAATGCGTTACAGGCCTGGCTTTGCGAAATTTAAACCGCCCGCTAAGGAAATAACTCACCTTCATGCCAAAACCATCCGTGTGTGGTTTTTTCGACGGATCAAAATTGCTTCTGAAAAATTCAGGATTGGCTACTACCGGGGTAATAGTGCGTAAAATAGTTCTGTCAACTCCAAAAAAGAATGCAAAAGAAAAAGCCACCAGGGCTATAAACCCTCCTAAAAACCCAAGTACAAGGGCAACCTCTTCACCCGTACTTAGCAACTCTTTATAAGTATTAAACTGTATAGATTTCACCAGGTAAAAAGCAAGGAAAAATAAAGGCAACAGGCCATTGTTTATACAATATTTCAAAAAAGGCGTGGATGCAGTAGCCAAAAACTTGAACCGCCGGGTATGCAAAATAAAAGTGGTAATATTCCAGCTCATAAAAAATACACCCATTGCAATACCCACCGCCGCAGAGCTAAGTGCATTTACTTTACCAAGGTATTCGGGAACGAAAAACAAAGCATCTGCCCCAAAATTTTTCATAAAGCCACTGTTGATAGTGCTGGCCATCAGGAACCAAAATATCAACAATACCTGGTACTTTCTAAAATGCAGGATCAGTAACTGTATAGGGAAAGAATAAAAGATATTCCTCAGCAAAAGCTTCATGTATATGGACTTTTTTTAAATGTACTACTTATTAAACACAAGTACATAACATCCGCAACGCCGAATTATTTTGCCAGAATATTTTATTTTCTTTTTAACACAAACAGAATGGATACCACACATATCAGCAGCGACATGGCTACAAACTGGTGCGACACGCCAAGCAATACCAGGCGGCTGGGATAAGTGGCATTTAAAACGGTGCAAATTCCCAGTACAACCTGAAGTATCACAAGCATCAATACCCACGATCGTAATTTGGTAAATAGCAGATGGTTTTTTACCTCCGAAGCAGCAAAATACCAATACGTAATCAGGGCAAAAAGCAGATAAGCCAGGCCCCTGTGAATAAAATGAATGGTAATTTTATTATCCAGCAAATTTTTTGAAAAAGGAGATAATTCATTTAAACCAGCAGGAATGATTTGGCCATTGATATCCGGCCAGGTGGGTGCAGTAACTGCAGCTCTTAAGCCCGCCATAAATGCACCATAAATTAACTGGAAAAACAATACGGTTACAATTGCCAGCATTATACCCTGTAGCCTGGCATTGATCACCTTTTTTGCCGGAGCTTCCAGCAATCCCAGTGCGAACCATAAAGTATAACACAACAAGCCTAACGCTGCTATAAAATGCGTAGCCAGCTCTATATGCCCCACAAAATATTTTTCCGGTACCAGCCCGCTTTTTACCATAAACCAGCCGATAGCACCTTGCACAGCGCCCAATAAAAATAAAATCACCATGGGCAAAATCATTTTTTTATTGAATTTTTTGGTAGCCAGGAAATAGATAAAGCCAATCAAAAAAACCATCCCCATCGTTCTTGCCCACAGGCGGTGAAACCATTCCCAAAAAAATATGCCTTTAAAATCGCTGAGCGAAAAATTCTGATGCACGTATTTAAACTGGTCGGTTACTTTATAGCGATCAAATTCGGCCTGCCAGGCTGCATCACTTAACGGCGGCAATGCACCAGTGATGGGTTTCCATTCCGTAATGGAAAGCCCGGATTCTGTTAAGCGGGTGATACCGCCAATCAGTACCTGTATCACAATCATTGCCACCCCTGTTAATAGCCAAAAAGCTACCTGTTTATTATTCCGTTGTTCTAAAGTTGAATCCATAGCGGTGCAAATTTAGCGTAGCAATGACTGTATTTGCACATTGAATTAGTTTTTGCGTTTTTTGACAGATATTTGTTCCACATGTTGCTTTCTTATTATCAAAAAGATTTAATTGAAGCCGGGCTGGACGAAGCCGGAAGAGGTTGTTATGCAGGGCCGGTGTTTGCCGCTGCCGTTATTTTACCGTTGGATTTTTGCCACCCCCTGTTGAATGACAGCAAACAATTAAAAGAAGAAGAACGCAATCTCCTCCGCCCCATTATTGAAAAAGAAAGCATTGCCTTTGCTGTGGCTTCAGTTGATAATGATGAAATAGATACCATCAATATTTTGCAGGCGTCTTTTAAAGCCATGCATCTTTCGCTTGATAAATTAAACGCTGTGCCACAATTGTTGTTGGTAGACGGTAACCGCTTTAAAGCCTATCAAAATCTTCCTCACCAATGTATTGTTAAGGGTGACGGGCTGTATGCTTCAATAGCTGCGGCAAGCGTTTTGGCTAAAACTTACCGGGATGAGTACATGCAGCAACTGCATCACCAATACCCCCACTACGGCTGGCATGATAACAAGGGATACGGCACTCCTTTTCACAGGGAAGCCATTGCCAGTCATGGCCTCTGTTGCTATCATCGCAAAAGTTTTGACATTTCCCCCATCCCCTTCGCTGAACAATAATTTTCTTTTTATTTCGTCTAATTAAACTTTGTTTAGCAGCGTCAGTCTGTATATAAGCGCCAGTTAAGCTGCTTTATTGATAACCAAAACAAATGCATCAGCAATTACAACGCATAATTTGCAAGTGTACACCAGCGGTCATTTCAAGGTTTTCTTTCAGAAAAAAGATTTTTAGCCCTATATATTTCTTAAACAAAAAAATCACTCAATCAAAAACCAATTATTATGACTATCAAAATTGCAATTACAACAATCGTACTGGCACTTGGTATTACCAGTGCAAACGCACAAACTCACACGGTAGCACACCGTCAGCACCAACGCATACGCCAGGGCGTTAAAAGCGGCGAGTTAACAAAAACAGAAGCCACTAACCTGCGCAACGACCAAAAAGAAATTCGCCAGGAAAAGCAGGAAGCAAAGGCTGACGGCGTGGTTACCAAAGCTGAAGTAAAAGATATCCGGAAAGATCAAAAGCGGGAAAGCCGCAAAATTTTCCGTAAAAAACACAACGAAAGAGAAAGAAATTAAATCATTATAAGCGGGGATTAATCAGCAGGTACTGGCTTTGGCCGGTACCTTTTTTTATCATTACTGGTTGGGGGTTTAGAAGTTCCGACAACTAAGCAGTCCATTCTCCGGCACCCTGTCTTGTAATTACCCAATTATCGGTTACACAATCAACAATGGTAGAAGGGATCATACCACCAGGTCCGCCATCAATCACAATATCGACCAAATGGCCAAATTTTTCATGAATGATTTCCGGGTCTGTGTACTCCTCCACCATTTCGCCAGGCAGCGAGGTGCTTAAAATCGGGTGATCCAGCACATCCAGTATGTCGCGGCATATAACGTTATCGGGTATACGCAAACCTATGGTACTTTTTTTCGTTTGTAAAATTTTAGGCACCTGTTTGCTGGCCGGTAAAATAAAAGTATACGGGCCGGGCAAATAATTCTTCAGCATTCTGTAAAGCGGCGTACCAATACTTTTGGTATAATCGCTTAAGTGGCTAAGATCCCGGCAAATAAAGCTCATTTGCACTTTGGCAGGATCAATATTTTTAATGACACATATCCTATCGATTGCTTTGTGTTGAAAAATATCACACCCCAAACCATAAATGGTATCGGTTGGATAAATAATTACGCCGCCGTCCTTCAGGCATTCTGTTACCTGTTTGATGAGCCTTGGCTGGGGATTCTGCGGATGTATCTGGATTAGCATAATGACTGTTTTATACAATTTAGCAAAGAGATTTGGCTATAGTAAATATTTATTGATAGTCTTCGCTGCAATAAGGCGGCAAAGTTACTTTAAGCCGTCAATACCTTCACAGTTATGTTGCATGCTACAAATATACCAACCAATAAAAATATCCGTTACCAACTGAACAAATGCTGCCGGCTGCCTTGAAGCAAAAACCATTACTTTTGCAGCTTATTATTCATTTTTAAGCAACCAAAATTAAACCCGGATATGTCGTTAATTTCAGTAGGTACCATGGCTTTTGATGCCATTGAAACTCCCTTTGGAAAAGTAGATAAAATTGTAGGTGGTTCAGGCACTTACGTAGCGTATGCTGCAAGTAATTTTGTCACTCCTGTTCAACAAATTTCTATAGTGGGATATGATTTTCCGGCCGAAGAAATGGACCTGTTAAAAACACGCGGAGTACAAATGGAAGGAGTGGAAATTGTTCCTGATAAAAAATCATTTTTCTGGAGTGGTAAATACCATACCGATATGAATACCAGGGACACGCTCATTACTGACTTAAATGTGCTGGCAGATTTTAACCCGGTGGTACCCGAAAGTTACCAGGGTGCCGATTTTTTAATGCTGGGCAATTTGTCTCCGGATATCCAGTTAAGTGTAATTGAACAGTTAAAAGAAAGACCCAAATTGATTGTAATGGATACCATGAATTTTTGGATGGAAATTGCATTGGACGGTCTAAAGAAAGTATTAAAAAGAGTAGACGTACTGATGGTAAATGATGGTGAAGCCCGGCAGCTGAGCGGCGAAGTTTCGCTTGTGAAAGCCGCCAAAATAATCATGGAAATGGGGCCTGCTTTTTTAGTTATTAAAAAGGGAGAACATGGCGCATTATTGTTTCATAAAAACCATATTTTTTCGGCCCCGGGTTTACCGTTGGAAGAAGTATTTGACCCGACCGGTGCAGGAGATACATTTGCCGGTGGTTTTATCGGCCATTTGGCCAAAACAAAAGACATTAGTTTTTCCAATATGAAAACTGCGGTAATAGTGGGAAGTGCGATGGCCAGTTTTTGTGTTGAAAAATTTGGTCCCAACAGGATGAAAGAAATTAACAAAGCAGATATTGACGCAAGGCTGGATGAATTTGTACAGCTGGTAAATTTTGAAATTGACGTAGTGGCATAAGCCGTTAAAATTTATTATAAAAGCCGGTATTCGTAATGCCGGCTTTTTAATTTTTGATACATTTACAGGCAAGCAATCACCGGCCCTAAATTTATTACCCATGCGCAGGAAAATATTTGGAATTTTTTTATTGTTGTTATTTTTTACGGGAGCAAATGCACAGCCCAACACAGCCCGCCCCAAACTAAAAGGATGGCATTTACTCAATTACCAGCAGGATGGTTATGTTGGCACAGGTGTTAAAGAAGCCTATGAATTACTGGCAGGTAAAAAAAGCACGCAGGTGATTATCGCAGTGATAGACAGTGGTATCGATACCCTGCATGAAGACCTGAAGAGT
>NZ_JAQBNR010000078.1 GCF_028288465.1 Ferruginibacter sp.
CGAAATGCCAATGCCCCGCATCTCCTGCTCAAGCTCGCGGGCCTCATCCTCTAGCTTACGGGCCTTCTCCAGGATCTTCTGGGACTTCTTCTGCGCCCTCTCAATCTCGCTGGCATACTCAGCCTCCACCTGCTCGCGCAAGGTGTGCTGAAGCTCCTGCTGGCGCGTACGCAACTGGGACTGAAGAATCGCGAACCGGGCCTTGACGATACGTCGAAGTTCGGTGCGATCCTTCTGACTCATAATTGTTGCCTGGGTCATGCCATATCCTTCTTAATCGTAGTGACGTTCATCAACTTAATGCCCTTGTACTTGAGGAGGGCCTCTTGGACCTGGAGTTGTACCTTATAGAGAGCAACGTCGTGAGGGTCACCCATGGAAGACTTCTCGACTTGGATGGTTGACATACCAGGGTTCTTCTCGGTCCAATGCGTGGAAATGGCATCATGAAGTGTCGTGAGCCCGGCCTTCAATGGGGCCTCGCGATCCTTGACCTCCACGATCTCTGACGCCAGGGCGTCGGCGTTTGCTGAGAGGGTCTCATAGAGGCCGTTGCGCAGCGACAGTTCGGTCTGTAGCGAGTCAACTTCCCTCTCTAGACCCGCGATCAGTTCATGCATCACTTCGATGCGCGCGGCGAGACGGTCCTCGTTCGATGCCATGTATCGATACTACAAGACGCGGAAAGCCCCGTCAAGGACGGGGCTTTCCGAATCTCATAGGCCTTTAATTGCTAAAGGCCCGCGATGTAGTAACGCTTCTCCTCCTTGCGGAGGACGCCATCGTCAACCAACTTCTTCGCCAGGCGATAGAGGTAGTTGTCGTTGATGCCGTCCATCTGCGTGGCCGCGTCGGAGACGGTGATGCCGTCCTCACCCGCGCTCTGCACGATGGCCAGGAACTCATCGCTGCGGGAGCCACGCGGAGCGCGGTCCCCGGAAGCGGATCGCGTACGACGGGCCTTGACAGGAGCACCAGAGGCGATGCTGTCGAAGTTGTCCACGATCTGCTGGAGCTTCAGGAACGCCTCGTGACTCGGGCGAAGCTGCTCCATCTGCGTGAGGAACTGCTCGCGCGTTGAATCCAGCATCGTGTCAATGCTGTCCTTCTTCTCTTCCGTGCCCTCGACGGGCTCGGTTGCCGCTGACATATTCCCTCCTAAGGGATTTCATTTACAGGTGGTACGCTACTTGTCCTACTGTACCACACCTACTCGAACGAGTTCAAGTAGTTCTCGAAAACTTCGGCAAGATCCTCATCTTCAATAGAGAACATGTCCTTGCCTGCATGAGTCTTGGCGCCTGGACTGATCTCAATATTCTGGCCTGAGAGATTCGTAATGATCTGGCCCAAACGAAGGTCAGGATGCTGCATCCATGCATGCGCGATCCTCATAAGGACCGGCAGGATGCGAGCCTTATCCCGCATGGACCTCTTGAATGGAATCAACCTGGATCCACAGATCCTCCCCAGCCATGTTGAGGTGCGCGCAGTACTGATCGTCGTGGTCACCCAACCCGTACAACTTGCCAGAGACCGTGCCCTTGCGAGTGACGATCTCCACGGATGGGAACTGCTCGGCAGTACAGAGCGCACACAGCTTGGCACGCGTAGCAAGTCGCTGGAAGATCAGCGAGATAGCGTCGAAATCCGGAGCACCCAAGGGGGAGTTGTCATAGCCCTTGGCCGTGGCCTCTACGAGAGTAGGCACCAACAGTTCGACAAGCGCATCCTGGGCTGCCTGCCGAGTCTCTTCCTCGTCTTGGGCGCCTTCCGTACCGTTCGCCATCTTCGTCGCGAACTCAATCGACTCCTCGATTTGCTGAGAAATCGCAATACGGAAACCTTCGATGATCTTCTCGTCTACGTACTGCTGCATTGACCGTCCTTCGTCGGGATCTAGCTGAGACTCAGAGAGTAGCAGATCCCCGACTCAGATCAAGTCCAACCTGAGGGTTCCGTTGAACCCTCAGAGGGCGCAGGAGGGGTGTCCTCCTGCTCATCCTGCCATTCGGGCTCAGGAGGCGGCTGTAGGGTCTTCTGACGATGCTCTTGTAAGACCCGCAGTAGTTCTTCGCTAGGGCTATCCGTCATCTTTGTCCTCATCTTCCAATGCTCGGAACCTAATGTCTTGGTTTCGCTCTAGCTCATCGGCCTTAGCTAGCAACTTGCGAGCTTCATCCTTCCGCGCAGCATCGTCCGCATAACGAGCTTCGCCGCGAATGCGTTGATAGATCTCAAGCTGAGATTCCAGCTTGATGATCCGCTCACGAAGTACGACAATATCTTTCTCGAACTTCTCGCGCTCCACCTTGGAATGCGCCAATTCGTTCTCCAGTCGCGCGATCTCTAGTCGAGCCTGTCCAAGCTCCTTCTGGAGCGTACCGATGGCATCATTAACTACCTTGACCGCGTTCTCGGAAGCCTGCACGAGGATCGACCGGCGCTCGGGCATGATCTTGAAAAGGCCAAAGACAAAGCCCGATGACAGAACCGCAATCAGAACCGGAATGACCGTCTGATTGACCGAGACCGCAGCAGCAAAAGTAGAGATTCCCACGAGAGTCGATGTTGCCAACGCTCCCCACATTTGAGCCGCGAAGGCAGTCAGAATGGTGGCACAGACGGCAGTTAACACCGTGAGCATTCCCTACTTACCTCTGCGCAGGGCCGTGGTGACGGTCGCAATCATGCGGTCGCCATCAGCCCCGTGCTCACTCTGGACTGCCTTGAAGGCAAGGCGGATCATCCTGAGCGCCCTTGTCAAGTCATAGGACAAGAGTACTAGGAAGACGACGAGACTAACTGCTTGCATGTGATCAGTAATCGTAAAGAAAGGCGAGTGCTCTAGGTTTAGAGCTAAACCCAAATGAGTTAGGCCACAGGTGACGAAGAAGACCTTAGCGCTAATCCGAGTCTTCCACTGGAGTCGAATAAGCGCATTGAAGGAGCGCGGGACCTCGAACGCCCCAATCAACGAAGCCAGGAAGATCACGAGGTGCTCGATGTTATGTGTCAAGCCCCACATTAGCTGACCTTCGAACAGTCGAGATACTTGTAGGGCTTGGTCAACGGCAATACCTTGTCCTTCTTAATCTTCAAGTTGGTCTCCAAGGTATTGCGGTAGGTAGTGAGCTTCGCCTGTTGCTGGGCCGCACCTGCATTACCGGCCGGGATCACCTTGGGAGTGAGCTTAAGGACGGTCTCATACAGGGTGATGTCTGCCTGAAGGTCGATCTTGGAGGACTTGAAACGAAGGTTAGCAGCCTTACGCCCTGCGTTGGTATTAACGCAGGTGTCCACCGCCCGCTCATGTGCTCGCTGATCAATCTGGTCGCCGTAGATAATGGCTGCGCCTAAAGCGGGGATAGCTCCGACGACGAACGCCACAATGGCCGCAAGGACCAAGATCTTAAAGCTCGATACAGGCCTTCCCGCAGGCTCATCCAACATTAGTGGTACGTACGTATCCTCCATCACAACTTACCTGCTAGCACGGACCGATTTCTAAGGAGAACGACAAAGGGCCACCCTTAGGTGGCCCTCGGTCACGACTACGGGATCATATTACCAACCCCGGTTGCCCACCTTCGCGATGCCGGGCATCCCCTCGCAGAACTCCTCGATGTTGATGACCTTGCCGAACTTGTGAGCGCCGCGGTAGTCGTAGCGGCCCTGATGCGTGGCCAGCCACAGCCAGTTGGCCTGGTCCTTCTCCTTCGGCACGGAGCCGGGGAA
>NZ_JAQBNR010000077.1 GCF_028288465.1 Ferruginibacter sp.
GACGGGTCCGCGTAGCGGAGGTGGATTCCACGTTCTACCAAGTCAATGAACAGCTTAGCTGCCGAGTCGCCCTTGTGCTCTTCCTCTACAAAGGGAGAATGCTCAGGGATAAAGACTGGTAGGTGACGACGGACCTCAGGCAGTTGCACATCGCACATTTCACCGATCTCCACCGTGTTGCGCAGCGCCTCGTCAACTACGGAAGAGGGTAGGTAATGGAGAGCATCACGGATCTCGACCTCATCCATCATGTAGAGAGCCATCGGGTGCCACATTTTGCGATCTTGGATCGAAGTGTCGATCGAGTCGCCTGTCTGCATGGCAACGTAGACATCATGGGTGGCGTACTGTCGGGGGAACGCGAAGTGCGCATCATTTGCGTACACCACAGGAATGCCGCGCTCCTGAGCTACCTGCGCGAGCGCCAAGTTCAGTTGTTCATGCTCGTACCCAGGGTAAGTGTGAAGCTCAATAAAGAACTTGTCCTTGTAGATCTCCAGGTACTTGTCGAGCGCCGTCAAATCACCTTGCAGCACACCTTGCGGCACGAGACCCTGGATGCACGCTGACGTGGCGAACAGACCCTCGGAGAATCCTTCAAGATCCTCCCAGTTGACCCGTCCGACGTAGCGGAAGTTCTTAGAGGCAAGGTCGTTCAGCCGCCAGAGGTTGCGCAGGCCTTCGTTGCTGGTTGCGCCTACCACGAAGTGAGACTGATCGCGCTCATTACGCGTCCAGTTCTTGTAGCCCTTGGGCTGGACCCCGTGGTATAGCTCGGCGCCGAAGATTGGCTTCACGTCACGCTTGGCCAACTCCTTGGCGAACTCCAGGTGGCCTGCCACCGTGCCGTGGTCAGTGATCCCGCAGCATGGGCAGCCAAGTTCAACCGCCCGCTCCGCAATCTCACGGCAGGTGGACAACCCATCGAGGGCTGAGAATTCTGAGTGGTTGTGGAGCGGGCAGAAGATCATTTACTTGCCAATCTTGTACTCGTAGTCACCCGAGTCAGGGTTACGACGAGAGATGATGTTAATTCCGTCTGCACGAAGCTCACGCAGACGACGAAGACCCTCAGTACCGCCTACCTCTGGACGAGTAAGCTCGTATCCAGGGACGTACTTGCGGTTCTTCTTCAGGTATGACAACACCAACTGCTTGCGCGTTGGCTTGGGGCTCTTTACCATCTTGTTTCCTTTACTGGTGTGTTTGTAGATTTCTGTTATACACGCCAAGACTCCCGCGCATATAGATAGGTTCGGATTCGGTGACATCTACCACCACGTACTCTTGGCCGACCACCGGATCCCTTCCGCCCTTACTACCTCTAATGGCAGACGCCGCATCCTCAGCTTCTACCGGAACCGGAACCTCACCGTATTCCACTTTCATTACTAAGAACTTTGCCATCGAGCTTCCTTTCGAGCCTTCACAGCGAGTGTGTCTGCTAGCTCATTCCACTTGACTCCCACATGGCCACGCACGTGTCGCCACTGAACGTGGTCATGTAGCTGCGCCGAGGTTTCAATTCGCGCCCAAATATCGGCGTTTGCATTACGGGCACGCTCTGGGTACTGACAACCAAGTACTACATACTGTGAGTCGGATACGATCTCCATCTCACAGGCTCCGTACTTTGCGTACAAAGTGTCTAACGCTTGGACTTGAGCTTCCATTTCCATGCGGTTGTTAGTCGTGGGCGGCGGGATGAATCCGGCGTCATGTTCATGCTCGCCAAACCCATCAACCGCTACCCACGACCATCCGCCTGGTCCACCATTGCTATACGAGCCATCGGTGTATACAAGAAGCCCCTTAGTTGGATTCAAGGCCATTCTGTGCAGTCGCCATACCAATCAGAAATCCGATGATTACCCATGTACGAGCGCTGGCCTTAGACTCCGGGACAAAAGTATGCACTCTTGCGAGTAACGTATCCTGTGCCGCGTCATCCATTCCAAAGTACTCAGCAAGCGCCGTGATGGCGTCCTTGTACTCCACGGCAGACTTGCCGTGATGAATGGCAGCAATCGTCTCTAGGTGGCTAAACCCATACTCGACATTCTCATCGGAGATCTCCAACATCTACGCCGTTTCGTGCATCTTGCGAAGCTCATTGAACTTCGCAGTAGAGGCACCCGCTGACTGGGTGGTAGCTGCGCGCTGCGACTGACGAGGGGCGGCAACAGGACGGCTGGCCACCTTGTTACCTCCACCGAAGCGATCCTCGATCTCCTGAATCGGAGTAACCAAACGCTCATAGCGCTCAGGGTCAGCCAACTCATTCAGACGCTTATTCAGCATGATTCCACCGATGGTGCAGGCCACGTCAACCGGCTCGCCCGATTCATCTAGGCCTTCAAGCTCACCACGAAGGTAAGCCACGCCTGAGATGTTCTCGAACAAGTTGGTGTAGTCAATCGGCTGATCAAGGTAAGGTACGAAGTTGTACTGCGTGTTCGCATCCTTACCCTGGCGCACAACCTGGAGCGGAGTCTCCTCGATAGGAGCGGTGGACTCGTTGAAGGAGCCAACCCATCCGTAGAAGTTATTCGGAGACTGAGTGATGATGCCAATGCATGGCGCCTCAACCTCTTCCATTCCGCCATCCTCGGTCTTACGAGAATAGGTCTCCGTCTTGACCTCGAACCCGGTTGGACGCTTACGGCCATTGACCATGGCGTACGTGGGCTCAAGCTCGACGGCTACCGCGATTGTACGTAGCTGTGCCTTGTGCAGCAGACGATCCGTGAGGTCATCTGACGTGTCACCAATCGCAGGATCCCTGCGGTCGATGAACTGCTCGTACTTGGTGTAGCTCTTGCCTGCCTTGGAGACACCCTGACCAACCGGCACGAAGCTGTGAAGCTCCACGGTAGGGATGTCGTCGGCACGGTTCAGGAAGGCGATGAACTTCTCTTCACGGTCATCGCGCCACTGGATCTCACGTACGAACGTGGGGAAGGGAGTGTTGCCACCCTTCTGCGCATCCGTGGCTTCCTGCATTGCAGCGATTCCTCGACGGAAATCGGGCATTCGTTTTCTCCTTAGTTAGTTATGCGCTTGGTGGGCCGAAGGCCTCTTAGTGCGCTGTATTTATTATTGCAAGGGAGGCAGTCGCCTCAGTCTTCGTCAAGCTGGCGATACATCTCGCCCTTTTCGTTCTCAGACAGGTCTCCTACGCTGGTCTTACCGGTCTTACGGAGTTCGTCCGCGATGACCTCATGACCCTCCTTGGAAACTAGCTCTGTCTTCTCGACACTCTGGTACTTTTTAAATCCCACGGTGTACTCCTCTCAGATGTACGGGTAGTTCGTCTGGGTGCAAATCCCCTAGGTCATTGCCGCCGCCCGGGACTACCGGAACATGTAATACAGGAATGTATCTTGTCAGATATTCACTGAGCGTAGTTCTCCAATTTGTACCTGCGATGTCATTATCGGGAGCGAGCATGACACCGTTCTGGAAGACCCTCAGGAGTTTCAATTGCTGTTGGGTCACCTGCGAACCGAAGGTGGCGATGGCC
>NZ_JAQBNR010000071.1 GCF_028288465.1 Ferruginibacter sp.
TTGGAAGTCAGCCCTCCGGGGGATTTAATGGTAACAATTGTATTGACTTTTGAATTTGCTATTATTTCGTATGATAAATTAACCGGGGTAAGATCCCGTTGAATTATGTTTTGGGACAATACCAAAAGGTGAGGTACCCATTTACCCTCTTTATTTACTATGCGGATATCACTGTAATCTGTTTTTACACGTGCGCTTATTTCCGGCGTAAAAACAATATTATAAAAGCTGGATTGTTTAACGGTATCCAGCAAACTAAAGTATTTATAACCGGCTGTTTGCGCACTACAGCAAAGACATAGCAGGTTAAAGAAAAAAACACTAATCCACTTTGGCTTCATTATCTATAATTATTTTTTTTAGGCGCTGATACATAAATGATACAATCAGCAGCAATATACCAAGACAAAAGAAAGCAGCAATCTTTCCGCCTGCGGGAATGTTCCTGATATCGAATATAAATAATTTAGCCAGGGTTAACGTAAACAGGCTAAGCGAAATAATTCTTAAAGAACGATATTTATAATGCATGCCCAGCCACATAAAACCAAATGAACACATACCCCATAAAATGGGCAACCCTGTTTTTATATAAATGCGTTGGATATTTTCGAGCGGGTTAGTTGTACTGTAAAAAATAGTATTCACAATTAAAGCAATTTCTGAGCTGAGGTAAATGACAGCAACAATGCACAATACCCACGCTGAAAAATTAAACAAGTCTTTCATAGAATTGCTGTTGCTTTTAAAAAGGCGCATTAATCTGTAAAGCGCAATTGCTGCAAGAAGCGCTGTTGCCCAGTGTGCCAGCATATGTATTTCGTTGCTGTTATGAATGAGCATGTTTTGTTGTATAAAAAACACCTGTGTTTCAAACAATAGATATAACAGCACTGAAACCGACAGCAGCAACGCAATGGTTTGCCAATGCAGGTTTGCCCACTTAATTTTCGGACTAACGTAGGTTACTATGTTTAAAAATATTGTTGTGTACAACAATACGTAAAGCATGTTGAAGTTACTGTCAGGATAATAAAAATTGAATTGAAAATTAATTTCCAATGCTCCTGCCAGGAACAGTAATACAATTGCACCCAGGCGAAAAACCATTGGATGCGGAATGATTTTAATGCCTGTTGCCAAACTTGTTTCATTGTCTCTGCTGCGCAGCATGAATAACAGGTAAGTAGCAGCCGCTGCAAAAATGGACGTGATGAAACCCTTATTGACGATGATTTTAACGGCATTATTTTGAAGAATGTACAATTGAGACCAGTCCATGAAAAGGCTGATCAGCATTAATAACCATACAAGAACCGATGCATATTGAATGATGGTAATTCTTGCTTTTGTAAACAACCAATAGAGCAGCACAGCTTCACTAGCCCAAAACAACGTGATGTAATTACCATGTAATTGTATGGGTGCGGTGATAGAAATAAAGGTGAGCGTAATGCCAATCAGCAGGTATAAAATATTAGAATCTGCTTTTTGTTTACGGAATAAAAAATAAGAAGCCGCTAAGTTATAGATGCCCATCGAAGCACTGAATAAGCCTTTGAATTCCGTCGCATTCATTTTGTTTATACAGTAAAGGCCAGCGGCAAAATAAAGGGAAGTGCCTGCAAGCAGAATACCGAAATCAGAAGCAATAAATTTCTTTTTCTCCCTGATATTATGGGCAATGTTTATTATAAAATACATCAGGTAAAAAATGGTAGCGTATACAAAACCATTCCGGTAAGTGGAAAACGGTTCATCATAGCCCAGCGTTATGAGCCAGCTGCCAAACAGGATAACGGTAAAAATAAAACTCAGCAAATTTAGCAGGCGCCAGGCTTTGTTAAAAGCAATTACTAAAAGACCGGCGTTTAAGATAATAAGATAAATAAACAATGCTTTGTAATTGTTGCTGCCATCACTCACTAAAAAAGGTGCAGCAAAACCGCCAACCAGTGCGATAATAATTAACTCCTGTTTATTATACAGCAATGAAAGTAACACTGCAAATAGAGTGATTACTACCATAATAATAAACGCAGTTGTTTGACTAAAAAGATGAAACTGGTGATAGGCCAGCGTAATAGTAAAATAAAAAACAGCCAAACCACCTCCCGCCAAAACGGAGCTAAAACTTTTGTAGTTGTTGCGCATGCGATGTGCCAGGGCTACCAGTATACCGCCACAAAATATACCAATAGATACCCGTCCAACCGGGCCTACCCAATCCTGGTCAATCGCATACTTTACAAAGAAGCCAATGGCCAGCACCAATATGGCGATGCCAATTTTATTGACAAGATTTTCGCCAATAAATTTTTCCATATCCGGATGGCGCTCAAAAAAACCGGGCGCTGGTTTGGGAAAATCTCCTGCAGGCAGAGAATTGATCAACGGTTTTGCTGGTTCTGTTTTTTCGGTCAAAATTTCTTCCTGCTCACCTGCGTTGAATGTGGCTGGTTGTTCAGTAGGCTGAGGTTCATTTGTAGTCAGGGCCGATATTATAATAGGCTCCGGATCATCTGCTATTGTAAACAGGCTGGTATACGTATTTACATCTTTTAGCGGCGGTTTTACTTCAACGGGTACATCTGCTTCTTTGATGGTGGAAGGTTCGGGTGGAGCAATCTTTTCGGGCGTTAATTTTATAAGCTGGTTTCTTAGCAGCCTGAACTCGCCTTCGAACTTTTCAAGCTGCCGGCTTATTTTACTGTTTTGGTTGAGTACGATAATTAAAAAAATAATCAGCAAAAGGATAGACAAAAATTCCATACGGCATAAATTGGGTAAAGGCTAAGGTAGCGAAGCAATTATCAATTATGTAAATTTTTTTAAGGCAGGTGCGGAAGACTGCGGGTTAACGATGGAATTGTATGAAATTATATGATCAATGAATGTATTCAACCATCAACACCAGTGTTGAATAATGCCTACGCATTGAGGCACTTTGTGTGATTAATGTAAGCTGATTTAATTGCTGATATCAAACAAGACAGCTAACCTGGCAGCAGTATTTAATTATCTATCTCCAGGTAAATCGGGCAATGATCACTGTGCTTTACATCAGGATAAATGTCTGCGCTTACCAGCTGATTTTTAAGCGCATCGGTAACAGTGATATAATCAATGCGCCAGCCCTTGTTGTTTAAACGCACTGTTGGAAAACGCTGACTCCACCAGCTGTAACGGTGTGGTTCGGGATGAAATTCCCTGAAAGTATCTATCCAGCCACTGGCTAAAAATTGACTCATCCATTCCCTTTCCTGTGGTAAAAAACCAGAAGAATTTTTGTTACCCTTTGGATCGTGAATGTCTATTTCATTATGAGCAATATTGTAATCGCCGGTTAAAATTAATTTGGGGTATTGCTTTTTTAAATCGTTCACCCATGCATGAAATTCATCCAGCCAAACATATTTAAAAGCCTGCCTTTCTTCACCGGAAGTACCCGACGGAAAGTAGGCATTGATTAAACGGATATCTCCAAAATCAGCCTGTATTATGCGTCCTTCATTATCACTGGATGGAAGGCCGCAGCCAATCACCACATTATCCGGTTTGATTTTTGAAAAAATAGCAACACCACTGTATCCTTTTTTTTGCGCACTAAACCAATGATGATGAAACCCCAATTCATCCAGTTGTTTAAAGTCTACATCATCTTTGGTAGCTTTTGTTTCCTGCAGGCAGATGATGTCCGCCGGGTTGGTTTTGAGCCAGTCGATAAACCCTTTTTTAAAAGCAGCACGAATGCCGTTGACATTATAGGAAATGATGCGCATGAGAAAAATTAGTTGAAGTTTACAAATTCAATATAGCAGTTATGATTTTACTTTTCCACCAGCAGGGAAAGTAATACCGAGATTCAAAATCATTTCATAAGTACCGAAAGCATGTTTGGCTGTGCCCTGATATATTTTTAGATTTGAGTAACGGGCATAATCAATTTTGTTGCAATACTCCAGGTAAACATACTTGCAAAACGTCGCCCTGATGGCTCCTTCAACACCCATGTTCCAGCCACCGAGTTGAAAATGTGCATCATTTGCCTGGCCGAAAAATTTGTTATCAACATGCGGAATAACCGGACCTATACCTGCTTTGGCTAAAAAATCAATCTTTACTTTTTCATTGTTGCTACTGTACCATTGCGAACGCTTAACAATATTAAACAGTAAAAAATTGGCTCCATTATTCAGGTAATAATAAAAATCTGGCTGGCGGAAACTTACAACTGTATCTACTGTTCTTTTGTTAAGTGTACCTTTAACTCTTGCCTGCTGATCTGTAAAAATAAACTTGGTATGATCAAAATTTATTTCAAAAGCGATGCCTCTTTTTTTATTTACAAAAAGGCCGATGCGGTAGTTATATTGTGGTATTGAAATGGCTTTTGTAAATAAGCCTTCGTTCCATCCCGGATGATCATTGCCGCGAATGTTTACAAAGCTGTAATGATTACCAAGAGATGGCTGATCAATTTTTACTTTGCTGTTGGTGTACCATTCTTTATTATAACCCCATGAAAAATAGAATTCTTTTTTTCTTTCTTTTTTATTTGTTTGTGCTGCTACGGAGGAATTAACAACAGTTAGTGTTAAGATGCAGGCTACATATTGGATTAATACTCTTTTAGTCATTCAATTTACTTTCTTTATGATTTGCAAAAATATACAAAAATCGGGCACCCGCATTTGAATTGTACGGCAAAATCTAATTAATCCAGAAATTGTGGTGCTTCCAGTTAAAACTACCTTGCAATATAAAAATACACGGTAGTTAATGTAGTAATATTACTAAATTATTCTGAGCCAAATCTGGTAATAAAATTAAGTTTTGGCTTGAAATAAAAATGAGATGTTGAGCCAAAACTGGAAATAAAGTGTAGTTTTGGCTTAAGATAATTTAAATTTATTTGGATGATTATCATTGGAAGAGAAGAAGAAAAAGCTTTACTGGATGAGGTTTTAGCAAGTACAACCGCAGATTTGGTAGCAGTATTTGGCCGGCGGAGAATTGGCAAAACTTTTCTTATACGCAATCACTTACAAAAGAACATTATTTTTGAATATTCAGGGATCCATAATGTAGAAACTGCCGTTCAGTTAAATGGTTATTGCCGGGCGCTGGCAAAACAACTAAATACCAATATTGATTTACCAGATGCTGCTGACTGGTTCGCTGCTTTTGATTTAACATCAAAGCTGGTGCAAAAAAAATTACGCCGAAAGAAAGTGATCCTGTTTTTAGATGAGTTCCCCTGGATGCAAACACCCAAGTCTAATTTTTTGGCCGCCTTTGAGCAATTCTGGAATACCTGGGCCAGTAAGCAAAATAACCTGGCCATTATTCTTTGTGGGTCTGCAGCCAGTTGGATGATACAAAATGTAGTACGTAATAAAGGAGGGTTGCACAACCGTATTACCCAAAAAATTGCCTTGCAACCTTTTACACTATATGAAACGGAAGCCTTTTTAAAAAGCCGAAATGTACAATTGAACCGCTACCAGATAACCCAACTGTACATGGCTTTTGGAGGTGTACCACATTATTTAAACCAGGCAACGCCAGGCCACAGTGCTGCACAGATTATTGAAAAAACATGCTTTACAAAAAACGGGTTTTTATACAATGAGTTTACTGATTTATATAAAGCATTGTTCGATACTGCGGATCGCCACTTTAAAGTAATTAAAGCATTGGCCGCAAAACCGATGGGGTTAACTCGTAATGAAATTATCAAATTGTGTAAGTTGCAAAGCGGCGGTAGTACCACTAATTTGCTGGATGAATTATCGGCATCTGGTTTTATTACACCTTATATTCCGATTGGGAAAAAAAGTAAGGATAGCATTTATAAACTTACAGACGAATACTCCTTGTTTTATTTAAAATTTATGGCGGCCAACCGCGATGGCAGCAAAGGTACCTGGCTAAGGTTAAGTGACACGCCTGCCTGGAAAAGTTGGAGCGGTTTCGCATTTGAAAGTGTGTGTAGCAAACACATTCCTGCTATTAAAATAGCCCTTGGGATCAGCGGCAGTTACAGCGAAACATCTATTTGGAGAAGTAAAGGCAATAACAATAATGGTGGAGCGCAAATTGACCTTGTAATTAACCGGAGGGACAACTGTATTAACCTTTGCGAAATTAAGTTTTACGAGGCTCAATTTTCATTGGATAAAAAGTATGCTGCGGCCTTACAACAAAAGAAAAATATTTTCAGGGCTGAAACAAATATCAACAAACATCTTTTTATTACGCTCATTACCAGTACAGGCATTCAGCCAAACGAAAATAGTATTGGCCTGGTTGATCAATACCTGAATCTTGACCAGTTGTTTGTTGCATGGCAAAAAGAAAGATAACATCCTGAGCCAAAACTATCTTTTAATCATAGTTTTGGCTCAGGATATTTTAAGCCATTGCAATGGCTTAACGTAGATAAAACCATAGCCTACTGTTTTATCTACGCTTACATTTTTGAGGTGTCAGCAAGATAAAATAACAGCTATAATCCGCTACGTTATTCCAGAATGGGGCGCAGCCACCTTTTTACTTCATCCGGTGGCATTGCTTTTCTCTCTGTATAATCTTTCAGTTGATCATCATTTATTTTGCCCACACCAAAATATTTACTTGCCGGGTTAGCAAAATACCAGCCACATACCGATGCCGCAGGATACATGGCCAATGATTCTGTGAGGTGAATCCCGGTGGTAGCTTCACCACCTAATAAAGTAAACAGTTTGTATTTTTCTGTATGGTCAGGGCATGCGGGATAGCCTGGTGCTGGCCTGATTCCCTGGTAGGCTTCGCCTATCAATTGCTCATTGGTTAAATGTTCGTCTGATACATAACCCCAGTATTCAATACGGGTTTTCTTATGCAGCAGTTCTGCAAATGCTTCTGCAAAACGGTCGGCTAAAGCCTGTAAAATGATCTTATTATAATCATCATGAGCTTCCTCAAATTTTTTGATATGGGGCTCGATGCCTTCAATAGTTACTGAAAAGGCGCCTATAAAATCCTTGAGACCAGTGGCCTCCGGTGCAATAAAATCACTTAAAGATAGGTTGGGCTGACCGGCCGCTTTTTTTATTTGCTGGCGTAAAAATTCAAGCTTTAAAGTGGTCGCTTCATCTTTTACTTCAACCGTATCTGGTGATGTTTTAGTAGCAGGCCAAAAACCAATAACGCCTCTTGCCGTTAACCATTTTTCAGCAATAATTTGCTGCAGTAATTTTTTGGCATCATTGTATAATTTGGTTGCTTCAACACCAATCACTGTATCCGTAAGCAATGCAGGAAATTTGCCGTGCATTTCCCATGCAATGAAGAAGGGCTGCCAGTCAATGTATTCAGCTATTTCAGCAAGGTCATAATTATTGAAAACTTTTGTTCCGGTAAATGCTGGTGCTACCGGTGTAAAATTGTCCCAGTCAACTGCAGCACCGTTTTGTTGGGCTTCTGCAAAAGGTAAATAATTCTTGACTGTTTTGCGACTGGCAAAATCTTCCTTTAATTTATGATATTCGGTTTTGATACCATTTAAAAATTCAGGTTTTGTTTCTTTGTTTAGTAAGCTGCCGGCAACGGTTACGCTGCGGCTGGCATCCAGTACATGTATCACACCGTTATCATATTCCTGCGCAATTTTTACGGCCGTGTGCATACGGCTGGTTGTGGCGCCACCGATCAAAAGTGGTTGTGTCATGCCTCTTCTTTTCATTTCGTGCGCCACATGCACCATCTCATCCAATGAGGGTGTAATGAGCCCGCTCAGCCCAATGATGTCCACATCGTTTTTGATGGCCGCATCCAGAATTTTATCTGTTGCTACCATTACACCCAGATCAATAATATCATACCCGTTGCAACCTAATACAACGCCTACAATATTTTTACCGATATCATGTACGTCCCCTTTTACGGTAGCCAATAAAATTTTTGCTGCGCCAGCTGCCTCTTCATTAGTAGTCCCTGCGGCAAGATGCGCCTGTTTCCTGTCTTCTTTTTCCTGTTCGATAAAAGGCGTTAATACAGCCACCGCTTTCTTCATTACACGGGCACTTTTTACAACCTGTGGTAAAAACATTTTGCCTGCGCCAAACAAGTCACCCACGATGTTCATTCCATCCATCAGCGGACCTTCAATAACATCCAATGGCTTCGGATATTTTTGACGGGCTTCTTCTGTATCTGCATCAATGTAATCTGTAATGCCGTTTACCAACGAGTGGGCAAGCCTTTTTTCTACCGGTTCATTTCTCCACTTTTCATCTTTCACCTCTACCTTGCCTTTTGCTTTTACTGTTTCAGCATGGATGATTAATTTTTCTGTCGCTTCATTGTTATCATTGTTGCGGTTTAAAATTACGTCTTCGCACAGGTCGCGTAAAGTGGGATCTATTTCATCATACACCACCAGCTGGCCGGCATTAACAATACCCATATCCATACCTGCTTTAATGGCATAAAAGAGGAACACGCTGTGAATGGCTTCCCGCACATGGTCATTGCCGCGGAAAGAAAATGATACGTTGCTTACACCACCACTTACCTTGGTCAAAGGCATTAGCCTTTTAATTTCTTTCGTAGCTTCTATAAAATCAACAGCATAATTATTATGTTCTTCAATACCGGTAGCAATAGCAAAAATGTTGGGATCAAAAATAATATCCTGCGGATCATACCCAACCTGTTCAGTCAGAATTTTATAGGCCCGGTGACAGATTTCGATTTTGCGTTGTTTGGTATCAGCCTGCCCCACTTCATCAAACGCCATCACAATAACCGAAGCGCCATAGCTTTTACAAATAAACGCCTGCTCAATAAATTTGGCTTCGCCTTCTTTCATCGAGATAGAATTCACGATGCACTTACCCTGCACACATTTTAAGCCGGCTTCGATGATGGCAAATTTGGAAGAATCAATCATGATGGGAATCTTTGCAATATCCGGTTCTGCCTGTACCAGGTTTAAGAAGGTGGTCATTGCTTCCACGCCTTCCAGCATGGCATCATCCATGTTGATGTCAATTACCTGTGCGCCACTTTCTACCTGTTGGCGGGCCACACTAAGGGCTTCCTCATACTTACCATCCTTAATCAGACGGGCAAATTTTTTACTGCCGGTTACATTGGTTCGTTCACCAACGTTTACAAAATTTGTTTCAGGCCTGACAACCAGTGGCTCCAATCCGCTTAAACGCAGGTAAGGTTTGATGTGAATATTTTCGCTCATAATTTTATACTTCAATTGCCCTGTGGCTTGCTGATATTTAATATTTTTTTGACGACCTATTTTACAGTTTCATAACCTAATACGCTGCTACAGTTGGTCACACCATGCTTTGTAAATGCATATGGAAGTTTACTTGCAACTCCACGTCCTGTAATTTTTGATATCACAAATCGTTATATCAAAGAATCTACTCTGCTGACGTTAATTGTAGGGTGCTTATCTTACTCAATTATTTTTATTCTGAATCAATTTCCGGGACACTGTCCCGGAAATTGGATTTTATAAAGCTTCTTCCAGCACGGGTAACTCCCTTGGTTTATATTTAGCCACTTCATCTGCAATATGTTTGATGTGATCCGGTGTGGTGCCACAACATCCGCCAACGATATTTAACCAGCCATTCGCCGCCCATTCTTCAATGATATGCGCTGTTTCATGCGGTTGTTCATCGTACTCACCAAAGGCATTGGGCAAGCCTGCATTGGGATAGGCAGATGTATAACAACTGGCAATGGAAGATAACTCTTCAATATGCGGCCGCATTTCCTGTGCGCCCAATGCACAGTTAAGCCCGATGCTGATGGGGTTGGCATGCTGCAGCGAAATATAAAAAGCTTCCAGCGTTTGACCGCTTAAAGTTCGGCCACTGGCATCTGTGATGGTGCCGGAAATCATGATTGGCAATTCGGCAATACCATTTGTTCTGAAATAATTTTTAGCTGCATACACAGCGGCCTTAGCATTCAGTGTGTCAAAGATTGTTTCAATCAGTAACATATCCACGCCGCCATCTACAAGGCCTTTTATTTGCTCAGTGTAGGCCGCGGCTACTTCATCAAAAGTTACTGCACGAAAGCCCGGATTGTTTACATCCGGAGACAGCGACAATGTTTTATTGAGCGGGCCAATAGCACCCGCAACAAAACGTGGCTTATCCGGATTTTTGGCAGTGTATTCATCTGCAGCTGTTCTGGCGCACTGTGCTGACGCCACATTTAGTTCATAAGCCAGCGATTGCATATCATAATCAGCTTGCGCAATTACCGTACTGCTGAAGGTATTGGTTTCAATAATGTCGGCACCTGCCTCCAGGTATTCTTTATGTATGCCAATGATAATACCAGGCTGGGTAATACTCAGCAAGTCATTGTTTCCCTGTACATCCGTATGCCAGTCTTTAAAACGTTCGCCGCGGTAATCGGCTTCCTTTAATTTATGCCGTTGTATCATGGTGCCCATGGCGCCGTCAATGATTAGTATCCGTTCTTTAAGGCAATCTTTTAATGTTTTTTTCATCGCTTTAATAAAAGTTAAATTATTAACTAATAGTTGAAGTGAGTGACACAACGATGCTGAACATGGCTGTAACGGCTCACTAAAAAATCGTAAACTATTAAACGAGAATCAAATCCGGGAGAAGATGTTGGGAGTTGCTTTCGTTTATTAGTTCACTTGGCCTTTGAAGGCTGTTGAATACAGGCTGAACAATAAACAAATCCACCTGTAACCCTGTAAAATTAGGACAAGTTTACGTTATAGCAAAATGCGGACGGCACAGAAGTTCATAGATTGAGCGGGGCTAATTTCCGGCATTGATGTAGTTTTCAACCGGTATACGGTTGCTGATACTTTTGGCCAGCGTCATTTCATCAGCATATTCCAGCTCGCCGCCAAAGGCAATACCGCGGGCAATGGTGGTAATTTTTACGGGATATGCTTTTAATTTTTTTCCGATATAGTAAATGGTCGTGTCGCCCTGGATGTTGGCGTTGAGGGCAAAAATGATTTCTGTAATAGATTCTGTTTCCATTCTTTTAGCAAGGGAATCTATGTTCAGCTGGTCGGGGCCTACACCATCAAGTGGCGAAATAATGCCGCCGAGTACATGATAAATGCCGTTGAATTGCTGGGTGCTTTCTATGGCGATTACGTCCCGGATATTTTCTACCACACACAACAGATCCTGCTTGCGGCTGTGGTTGCTGCAGATATTACAAAGCGCAGCGTCTGAAATATTGTGGCAGCGGGAGCAAAATTTTATTTCTTCCCGCATCAATGAAATGGCTTCGCTGAAACGTGTTACATCTGTCACATCCTGTTTGATAAGATGCAGTACCAGCCTGAGCGCTGTTTTTTTTCCTATGCCCGGCAGGCGTGCAAATTCATTCACCGCATTTTCTAAAAGAGAAGAAGAAAAAATCATGGCGCAAAGATAAATGGTTATTTTAATGGATAATTGATAATGGGGTAATGGATAATTTTTTGTGGCTGATACTTTCCGCAATTCAGGCGAAATGCTTTCTTTTCGAAAACAATAGCCTTGCAATCAGCAGGCATTATCCAATATCCATTAAAAAATTATCCTTTAAAGCTCTATTTCCCGCTCATTATCCCAATTGGCTTTGATAGTTAATTTTTTATCTAGTGTGAGCGCATGCTCGGGTTGAATTTTCTTTTTGTAATTGCCTGGGTCCCATATGCCATTGTTATTGGCGTCGTACAAAATGCGCAATTCGAATTCGCCGGGGTTAAAATATTTATCCGTCCAGGAGGCAGCCGTAACTTTTACAGATTTTACAATTTCAGCACCGTTTAAAAACTGTATTACCGGGTGGCGTGCTGAATCCAGCTTGGTAAAGCGCAGGGTTATGCTACCATAATCACTTTCCTTTTTTGTTTGAAATTTGAGCGTATCAGATTTTGCCAGCGTATTGTTGGCGGTATCGGCGATGGCCTCTTTTGGAATCACTAAACGGTAGGCGGTTTCCAGCGGCCATTTGTTTTTTACAATGATAATTTTACGGGTGCTATCCATCGTTATGGTGGCTCCTTCCACCTTAATAAAGTTGGTGTCGGTCAAAACTATTTTGGTGCTGTCGAACAGTTTTAATTTATTATTAAAGCGCAATTCAAGATTGGTAAATATGTCCTGGGCCGCACCGGTACCCAGGCTGGGAGTTAGTTTCAGCTTTTTATCAGCGGCAGATTTGGCTGGCAGGCCAGCTGCTTTTTTTATATCTTTTTCTTCTTCGTATGCGTACAATCTTACCGAATCGTTTTTGCCACTTACCCGAACCGGTTCATCTGCAAAAGCAAAACTTTCAATTTTTGAGTTGTAGGTTTTACCGCCATCGCCATCCTTTAATGCATACACTTTATACTCTCCCGGGGCAAGGTTGGTAAAAGTAAAAATGCCGTTGCGGTCTATCCTGGCAATATAATTAGGCTTTCTTATTTCAACAGCAGAATCAGGGGCATCGCGGTATAGCAATGCCTGCAGTGTACTATCTGGCTTGCCGGTTTCGGCCATTAATACTTTGCCGCTTAATTTTAAAGAATCAATGGTGTTGCCGGTTGAAAATACATAAGTAAATTCCTTAAACGGGTTGCTTTCGTTATTGTCTACAATAGCGTTTCCAAAATTGATGGCATAAGTAGTTTTATCCAACAGGGTATCTTTTAACTTAATACTAACCTCTTTTAATTTATAGGTAATGATGGGGAAAGTTTTTGGAAAAGGCGATACAATCACATTTTTTTGAACGTCCAGCACATTGATGTACTCATCAAAAACCAGCGTGATTTTATTGCCGGTAAAATTCGTGGTCATTAATTTAGGAAGGGCAGCAACCAAAACAGGCGGGATACTATCCCTGGGGCCGCCGGTTGGTGCACCAATCTGTGCACAACCGCTTCCGGTAACCGTAATAAAGTAAATAAAAAAAACAGCAGCAGCGGTGTATAAAACATTTTTAATCTTCATCAAATGGTGTTGAACTGCAAACTTAAACCCTTTATGCTATTTGCCCGCAACCCTGAATCATAAAATTGACTTAAGGGTTTATTTCCTCCTCTTCTTCAATCAGATCATGCAATGCGACTGCCAGCTTGTTGTCTTTTACAAAATTGCACCAGTGGCATTCGGGTTTACCACAGCCAGTATAAAATTCCCTGGCCTGTATTTTTGCCCATACTGTTTTTATTTGTTGTTTTACAGTTTCAGTATCAGCCGGGGTGATGATGATTTTTTCTTTGCGGTATTGTTTCTTTTTATCGGGTTCAACAAAATCAAATTCGGTGCTGATCACCTTCCAGTCTTTCTGGCCATAATTATCAACCAGTATTTTATAAAATACCGCCTGACGCCAGTAATCGCCACCATTGGGGTCTTTATCATTTGGGCCTTTCATTTTCGGTAACGCATTGTCAACATTGCCGCTTTTATAATCAACTACATTAATCTCTTTGCCGTTGAATTCAAGTTTATCCAGCTTGCCTTTTAGTGGTACGCCATTTACAACTACGCCTTGTATGTTTCTTTCAACGGTTACAATCTTGTTCCAGGTATTGATGTATGTGTCATAGTATTCCGGCAATACCATGGAGCCTTGTTCCATTCTCCGCTGAAATTCCTCTTCTGTAAAATTTTCCCGGTGTTTGCGCAGGTACCTGCTAAAGTCAGCCACTACTTCTTCTTTTGGCGGAAAGGTTTTGCTTTCGCTGGCAAGCATCTTGGTGAACAATTTTTCCAACGCATGATGGATGGCACTTCCAAACTCCAGCGTTTCGCTTTTGCCCGCCGGTATGCGGATGAGGTTTTTATAATAGAAGCCTAAAGGACAATCCAGGTAAGCACTCAGCGCCGTTACATTCATCACGAATTTATCCAGTAAACCACTGATAAAATCGGCCTCGCTTTTTTCAATTTCCGGCGCCTGTGCGGTGAACTGCAGTTGCTGAAACGCCAACATTTCTTCATCTGTTAAAGTAACTTTTTGTACCGGCAAAATATGCTGTTCTAAAATTTCTGCCAGGAACATGGAGGGTTCCATTTCTTTACCATCGTTTTTATATTTGGCATAAGAAATATGCAAATGCTTTTCCGCACGGGTTAGTGCTACATAAAACAGTCGTCGTAATTCCTCTTCCTCGCTTGATTTTGGTTGTGTTGAAAACAGCGTATCCGGCATTTTATAACCCCCAGCCGGCTTGCGTTTTTTTTCCCAGCTGGAAGCATTGATGCCCGCAAAAAATACGTATTCAAATTCAAGCCCTTTACTGCCGTGCGCCGTTAGCAGGTTTACACCTTTATCACTTCCTGATACCTGCGTGAGAGGTAACTTCAATTCCTCTTTTTGCATAAGATCGATTGTTTTCACCAGGTCATCCAAATTTAAAAAGGGATTGCGTGCTGTTTCATCTTTTATAAAATCGAATAGTTTGGTAAGCAATTGCATCAGCATCACCTTTTCATCACTTTGCATAATGTAGGTGAGCACACCACCATCATGAATGATCTTTTCAAACAACTGCTGCAGGGTTACATTCGATACATCAGCAATCAATCTTTCAATGATGCCACTAAAGTTTTTTAGTTTTTCATTGATGCCGGTATCAAATAAATCTTTAGGCCTTGCTGTTGCTTTATCATACAATAATTTACGAATAGATGTTTGTTCATTGTTATACCGCTTCTTATTCACTTCCACCGTAATTTTTGCAATTTCAATAGGTGGAATTAAATAAAAATCATAATGCAGTATTTCGAATAGCATTTTATCGCCGCCATAGGGAATATCATGTTCGGCATTTAAGTAGCGCAGTATTTCGATGATTTTTTTTGCAAAAGGATGTTCCAGAATATTAACCGAACGCTTGCTGAAGATGGGTATTTTTTTTAACCGCAGGTAAGCCGCCAGTTCTTCGCCATATTTATTTTCTTTGTAGATGACGGCAATTTTTCCGGGGTCTATCCCCTCCTGTAATAATGCCTCTACCTGGTTGGTAATGCCGGCCAATTCATCCCTCACGGAATTGTACTCTGTAATAACCGGCAGGTGCAGCAAGGATTTCAGGCCTTCCCGGGATGAGATCAATTCTTTGCTGAGGCCTTCAATTTGTTTTACCAGCCGCTCTTCATTTTTGTTGATCAGCGTTTTTGATATATCCAGTATGGGTTGAGTGCTGCGGTAGTTATTGGTGAGTACCACGGTTTTTAAAACCGATACATACTGATCTGCAAAGCCCAGCATGTTCTCCACATTGGCCCCCTGGAAACGGTAAATACTTTGGTCATCATCGCCCACTACAAATACATTCGGTGTATCCCAGTAATTGATGAGCAGCTGCACCAGCCTGTTTTGTGTACCGCTGGTATCCTGGAATTCATCTACCAGTATGTACCGGAACCTTTCCTGGTAATCGGACAAAACATTCGGGTTGTTTTCAAAAACAGCAATCACCCAATTGATCATATCATCAAAATCGTAGCGGTTTTTCTGGCGCATCAATCGCTGAAAATTCTCAAACTCATTTACCGCCGCACGTAACTTTTCGGCCTTATCTATTTCTTCATCAATCTTATCCTGCTTGATATCACCGGCATTAAATTGTTTATATTTTCTTTTATATACAAACTCATCCCGTAGCGGCAAATCTTTTATAAAATCATTTATTTTTTCATTGATGAAGGAAGGCGTCCAGCCCTCTCTTTTCATGTTACTGAATAAATTACGCAGGTTGTTTACTTCATAATATACATCGCCGCGGTATCGTTTCAGCGGATGTTCTTTCTTAAAATTATCTATCAGCGCTTTAAACAATTGTATGCTCTCCAGTTCGGAAATGGCATCCAGCGAATTCTTTTCAAACAACGGCAAATTGTCCTGTATTACATCATTGCAAAAAGCATGGAAGGTGTAAATATTTACTTTGTAAGCATCTGCGCCGATAAACTGCTGCAGCCTGCGTCGCATGGCAATAGCGCCTGCATCGGTGTAAGTAAGGCATAAAATATTTTCAGGCAGGGCATCCGTATCCAATAATATTTTACCAATTCTCGCAGCAAGAATTTGCGTTTTGCCCGTGCCCGGGCCAGCAATCACCATTACCGGACCTTCGATGGTATCTACGGCAATACGTTGCTGTTCGTTCAGCTTTTTATATTCTTCGTTGAATTTTTGTTGTAGTTGTTGTTGATATGTTTGCATGTTCTGTTGCAGGACGGTTTAACTTAAAAAATAATCTCCGGGGGAAATTGATTAAAGATAACAAGCCTGCCGGTAGCGTTAAAATTTTTATGGATGCAGCATTCATTTATGATGCTGACTGATGGTTAACTTTTATAACTATGTTCAACTTTTTTCTGTACTTAACCGCAGGCGGGAGTTAAACACCGCCAAGGGTGATGGACAAAACATAAAACAAAACACACTTAATATTGTTGTAGGGTAAAATATAAAAATGAGCAAAGTCTACTCCCTTAAAACCGTACAGCAATTACCCATTACCCTTGATGCAGCCTGGGACTTTTTCAGCAGTCCCGCCAACCTGCAAAAAATTACACCTGATGCCATGGGGTTTAATATAGTTTCCAAATACCATGGCGATAAAATGTACCCCGGGCAGATAATTGAATATACCGTAAAACCATTGCTGGGTATACCTTTATACTGGATGACGGAAATTACACATGTAGAAGACAAAAAATATTTTGTGGATGAACAGCGTTTTGGTCCCTACAGTTTATGGCATCACCAGCATCATTTTAAAGCCGTACATGGTGGTGTTGAAATGACGGATATCGTGCACTACAAAATGCCATTTTGGTTTTTTGGAGACATTGCCAATTCTCTGTTTGTAAAAAAGCAATTGAAGGGGATATTTGATTACCGGTTTACTGCTGTTGAAGCCATGTTTGGAAAGATGGTTGTATAGCTACACTCGCTGTATTTTATTTAAGCACACGCAATTTTGATAGCCCGTTATTTTTATAACGGGTATTTTTTTGCATGTAACCGGTGATTAATGGCTTGTTAACGCTATAAAAATAAACTGTTTGTGGTATTGACATTGCCTTGAAGGATTTCTATCTTGTAGGATAATTGATTGAAGCCTGCAGCAATACAACTACTAATTTTTAACAGCAGGGAATAACAATTACCAGGCTGCAATCCTGAGGCAATGATGCAATTGCACATTGTACTAAATCCACTCCGAAATCAGAAAGGCAATGGCTACACATGTGAGCACCGCAGTGGTGAACATGTGGAGGTATCAGATCAACATACTAACAGCATTTCTTATATTAAAAACAGATCAACATGGCAAAGAAAACAAACAAACCAGTTTTTAAAATGGGTTGGTTACCCGACCTGCCCGATGCGAGGGATTTTATGTATGCAGCTCCGCTGAAATTAATGCAGAAAATGCCGGCAAAGGTAGACCTGCGCCCAACCTGTCC
The DNA here is from genome assembly GCF_028288465.1 of Ferruginibacter sp. GTDB lineage: Bacteria > Bacteroidota > Bacteroidia > Chitinophagales > Chitinophagaceae > Ferruginibacter. Next base: position 17,490 of record NZ_JAQBNR010000071.1, read on the forward strand.
GCCGGTATATAACCAGGGCGGATTGGGTAGTTGCACTGCCAATGCACTTTCCGGCGCTTTTCAGTTTGGTAAAAAGAAACAACGCAAGGCTGATTTTATGCCCAGCCGGCTTTTTTTGTATTATAACGAAAGGGTAGCCATTCATACTGAAAGCAGCGACAGTGGCGCCTTTTTGCGGGACGGCATTAAATCGCTGAACAAAGATGGCATCTGCAAAGAAGCTGAATGGACCTATGATGATGATTCAACTCCGGGCGCAAAGTTTACTAAAAAGCCACCGGCCGCCTGTTATTCCCATGCACTGCAAAACCAGATTACTTCTTATCAGCGGCTCAGCAATAGCAATATCAGCATATTAAAAGGCTGCCTGGCAGAAGGCTATCCTTTTGCCTTTGGCTTTACCGTGTACGAAAGTTTTATGACGGCTGCAATGGCCAAAAAGGGGATTATGCCAATGCCCGATTTCAGCAAAGAAAAAGTAGTGGGTGGCCACGCCATTCTTGCAGTTGGTTATGATGAAAAAAAGCAGATGGTATTAATAAGAAACAGCTGGGGTACAGGCTGGGGTATAAAAGGTTATTTCTGGATGCCTTATGCCTACATCACCAATACACATCTCTGTGATGATTTCTGGACCATCCGGCTGGTAGAGTAAACGTTAATTTCACACAACGGGGCTAAGAATACAAAGGCCACAAAGAAAATTTCTTTGTGGCCTTTTATGTAAGACTGATGTCAAACAATCTTTAGCCTGGCATCCGGGTGATATATTTTTCCATTTGCTTAATCTGGTCGGCAATTTGAGGCGTGGTTGGTTTAAGTCCTTTTGCTTTTCTGAAGTATTCTTTCCCAGCCCTGAATTCTCTTTTATTGATCATAATGGATGATAATTGCAGGTAAGCCGCCGCTTCATTTTCCTTATCAGGTAGACCTGCACGGATAGCGCCGCGGATATAGCTTTCTGCCTGTTTCATATCACCTTTTTGCATGGCGAGCATGCCCAGCTGTAATTTATTGGCACCTTCTGCCTGCTTCATCTGGTCGCCTAAAATGCCACCGCCACCCATCAGTGACTGGCTCATTTTTAAATGTTTTTCAGCGCCTTCATAATTCTGATCTGCCATATCCAGGTTGCCTTTTACGGTATAATAAACAGAACGAATAGGCTTGATGAGCAACGAAGGAAACCAGATTGAATCTATAACTTTTTTAGCTCCTTCAATATCACCACTTTCCATGCATTCCTGTATCAGACGCATGGGGCCAAAAATAAAATGACCCACAATTAGTATTACCGCGGCCAGGTACAATACAAATGAAGGCCAGAAGCCAGCCTGGACATTGGTAAATATAGCCAGCGCCAATAAAACTCCTCCCAACCATAAACGGTATTTAATCACCAGGGTTAACCACTTCATATACTTAAAAAATTTGGATGGCAAAGATAAGGCTAAGAAAATTACGAATCTTAAAGAAGCCGCCGGGATTGTTTGATGCGGCAAAACCGGTCCAAATAATCAATGTTGGAAGCTATTGGGTTGTTTGTTACTTTTGCACTCCAAAATAAGTTTATCAGCAGCTGGTTGCTGGAATGGTCCCGTAGTTCAGTGGATAGAATAGAAGTTTCCTAAACTTTAGACACAAGTTCGATTCTTGTCGGGACCACATCCTTAAAAAATTAAAGAATAATAGCCTTACAAAAATTCTACCAGTAAGGCTTCTTGTTTTCAAGCGAGGCCCGATTTCTCCCAATAGTCATTAATTGTACTTCAATAGCTATTCTAATTTTGGTAAATTGCTAAAACTGTTGTTGCAGATAACGATCGATCGGCCTCTGCAACTATTTACATTTTTCTGCCTCTAATGGTTATCAATCATTCAACGCATCGCATCTCAGGCAGGATAGAACAGGATAGTGAATTCACTTTTAAATCATAGTTTGCAAATAGTATGTAAGAAGGTGTCAGACTGCTGTTACCGGGTTATCAAAACCTTTGACCGGCATACGTTACATTGTTAGCGTTACAACAGGCAAGTTTTAGTTGATGGGTGTTAATAATATTGATGGCGCATCAAATGTTCCTCAATTCCGGCAGGAAAATTATTATTTCACCATCATTATTTAACATACCAGCAATAACCCCAAATTGACAGTAAATCCGGGTTACTGAATAAATTACTTTAACTTTTACATCAGCGGTCACCATGCAATTAGAATATCGCAACCGGTGGTCGCTGATATATTTTTAAGATATGGTACCAGGAACAGGCTGATCAAAAAATAAAATATGAAGTACCAAATTAAAATGCTTGTAATATTTGGAATGCTGTTGTTGATTGCCGGAAGTGCCGTTGCCCAAAACAGGAAGCAGGCTGCTGATAAAAAATATGATGTTGCTGCATTTCTCTATCCCGCTTACGCCAGCGATGATCCCCGGTTACGTCCATTCTGGCCCTCGGGTATTGGTGAATGGGAAACAGTTACCAACATGCAACAACGGTTTCCTGGTCATTACTGGAACCGGAAACCTGTTTGGGGAACCGTAAATGAAGCCGATCCGGCGGTTATGAATATGGAGATCAATGAGGCTACCAAGCACGGGATAAATGTGTTCATTTTTGACTGGTACTGGTATGACGGCCGCCCGTTTATGGAAACTACATTGAACAATGGTTTTCTTAAAGCTGACAATATAGATAAGATGAAATTTTACCTGATGTGGGCCAATCATGATGTAGTAAATACATGGGATACAAGACTGAATAAAGTGGAGGATGGCAATGTAATCTGGACAGGAAAGGTGAGCAGGGATGAATTTGAAAAAATCTGTAAACGCAATATTGAAAAGTATTTTAAGCTGCCGCAATATTATAAAATTGATGGTAAGCCTGTATTCATGATCTATGATGTACCACAACTGATTGCAGGTCTTGGTGGGGTAGAACAAACAGCCGCAGCGCTCAAATGGTTTAAGGAAGAAACAAAAAGGGCCGGCTTTCCCGGGCTGGAACTGCAATTAACCATGTGGTCGCAAAACCTTAACTATAGCGGGTTTGATGGAAGCAAGACCAAAGCTCCTGAAAATGAATTTGTAAAAAAACTTGGCTTTACCAGCGCTACACATTACCAGTTTGTTCATTTTTTAGACGTGAATAATGATTATATGGATATCATGGAAAAAGTAAAAAAAGAATGGGCCAGGATTGATACGGCTTTTGAATTAACCTATTATCCGCATGTGAGTATCGGCTGGGATAATAGCCCGAGGTTAGGCAAGAGCGCTGTGATGAAAAACAATACGCCCGCAAATTTTGCCAAAGGATTACAAATGGCCAAAGACTATATCGATGCCCATCCCCGCCAGGCTCCGCTGATTACCATCAACAGCTGGAACGAATGGACAGAAACCAGTTACCTCGAACCCGATAACGTATACGGTTACGGGTATCTTGATGCGGTGAAAGCGGTCTTTATGAAGTAATATAAGCTGAGACTTAACAGTTAAAATAGCGTATGGTATTTAGCATTAATCATCGTACTTTTCTTTAAAGAACCGATCAGAAGCCAGATGAATCTATCAAAAAAATTTATTAAAAAAAGGCGACTCTCACGTCTTGCTATTGCCAGTTGCAGCATAGGGGCATTGCTGATTTTTTTATCAGCTATTATCAATCCGGCATCGGCAGAAGGCCATGAAGCGGTGGCTGGTGAAGGCTTCTGGCTTTGGTCATTTTTAGGAAGGCTGCATCCAATGATTGTACATTTTCCAGTTGGCCTTTTATACATCGCTTTATTTTTTGAATTCATTTCATGGAAGCGTGCATCCCTTCAGCTCCGCAGCAGTGTGCCGTTATTAATTGCTACGGGTGCCATTTCATCCGTGATAGCCGTAGTGCTGGGCCTGTTGTTATCCAATACCGAAACCTATGGCAGCAGTGTATTACAGGTGCATCAATGGTCAGGAATTGCTACCATGGTACTGGCCTGTGCTACTTACTATCTCTATCTGAAAAAACAACGTAAATTTTCAATTATACTGCTTACTGCAACTGTATTGGGTGTTACTGTAGCCGGTCATTATGGAAGTGAACTAACCCATGGCGAAGACTATCTCAGCAGTGTGCTGCCATTTGGTAAAGATGCAGGAACAGGGACTGACAGCACTGTTAGTTTTGCCGGTATAAAAGGTCCGCTGGACAGTTCGCAACAACAGGAACTAAACCTGCAGGTAAGAACCATACTGGCGCATAATTGCTATAGTTGCCACGGTGAAACAAAAGTGAAAGGAGAACTGAGACTGGATAGTAAACAATACATTTTTAAAGGCGGAAAAAACGGCAGCATTCTTACGCCGGGGCATCCGGATAAAAGTGAGATCATCCGCCGCATATCGCTTTCCCGCAGGGATAAAGAAGCGATGCCGTCCAAAGGCAAAGGCCTTACTGCAACAGAAATAGCCACCCTTACTTTATGGATAAAACAAGGCGCACCCTGGCCTGACGGACCGGAAAGAAGCCTGTTTCGGGTAGCAGCAATGGCACCCCGTTTACCTGCTGTTCCACCAGCTACCGGCAACCTTACCTCACCGGTTGATTTGTTTGTAAACAACTATTTTAAACAACATAAAATAAGCTGGACTAAACCTGTTGAAGACCGTATTTACCTGCGCCGTATTTATATGGATGTCATCGGCCTGGTACCACCGCCAGACAGTATGGATGCTTTTGTAAAAGATACCAGGCCTGATAAAAGAGCGCTGGTGGTGCAACAGCTGTTGAGCCGCAATGACGATTATACACAGCAATGGCTAAGCTTTTGGAACGATGCATTGCGCAACGATTATTCCGGTACCGGCTATATTACCGGCGGAAGGTTTGGCATAACCAAATGGCTGTACACATCACTAAAAGAAAACAAGCCATACAATCGTTTTGTAAGCGAACTTATCAACCCCGATAAACAATCCGATGGATTTATAAAAGGTATTCAATGGCGCGGCACCATCAACTCCAGCCAGCGTACCGAAATGCAGGCGGCGCAGAATGTATCGCAGGTTTTCTTTGGCGTTAATCTTAAATGCGCTTCCTGCCATAACAGTTTTGTAAGCGACTGGAAGCTGGATGATGCCTATGCTTTTGCCAACGTTTTTTCAGACAGTACACTGGAGATAAACCGTTGTGATAAACCTACCGGCAAAATGGCCGGCAGAAGAATATTATTTAAAGAGCTTGGCAACATCAATCCGGATGCTCCCCGGAAGGAGAGATTAAAACAATTGGCAGACAGCCTGGTGCAACCCCGCAATGGCAGGCTGTTCAGAACTTTTGTAAACCGCATGTGGGCCCAGCTAATGGGCCGGGGCATTGTTGAACCGGTAGATGTAATGGACAATGAGCCGTGGAGCCAGGATCTGCTGGACTGGCTTGCATATGATTTTGTAACTTCAGGATATGACATTAAAAAACTGATGTATACCATCCTTACTTCTCAAATTTATCAGCAGCCTTCGGTAACGGTAAAGGAACCGGGATTGCTTACAACCAAAGATTTTGTGTTTAAGGGAATGGTAACAAGAAGGCTAACTGCAGAAGAATTTACCGATGCCGTTGGCCAGGTACTGGCACCTGTTTATGCAGACAGCATGATTGTTTTCAACCTTATGCCGGAAAACATAAAACCGAACATTCCTTTTGCAAGGGCATCGCTGGTGAAAAATGATGCTTTTCTTACGGCATTGGGACGCCCAAACAGGGAGACAGTGTCTACCAGCAGAACCTCACAGGCCAGCTTATTGCAGGCACTGGAATTGACCAATGGCGCACAATTTAACCAGGCCTTACATAAAGCTGCTGTTAAATGGAAGGAACGATATAAAGATCCATTAACCATGACGAGGGAAGTTTACAGGGCGGCCATCAGCAGGTTGCCATCGAAAGAAGAAGAAAAGGTTGCATTAACAGCGCTGGGCAATACACCTTCTGTTGACGCAGTGCAGGATTTTTTATGGGCCATTGCCCTTCATCCTGAATTTCAATTGATTTATTAATTGCTGAATGATAACATATTTGCTCATTGCATAAATTGAACTGTATGAATGCTCATTGGAACAGAAGAGATTTTCTTAAAACCGCCAGTAGCGCCACATTGGCAGCATTGGCAGCCGGAGCGCCTGTGGCAAGTCTGCTAAGTGGTTGTGCCAAAAAATCAAAGTTAAATGACGCTACTGCAGATACAGTCATCCTTCTATGGATGGCGGGTGGCATGGCGCATACGGAAACCTTCGACCCCAAAAGATTCACGCCATATGAAAAAGGTATGGAAGGTAACAGGGTGCTGAGCACGTTTCAATCCTTGCCCACGGCACTGGATGGAATTCATTTTTCTGAAGGGCTGCAATACATTGGCAGTGTAATGAACAAGGGCAGTCTTATTCGCTCATATGTCGCGGCCGATATGGGTCATATCCTTCACTCCCGGCATCAGTATCACTGGCATACCTGTTATGAGCCGCCACAAACAGCAGCAGCTCCACACCTGGGTGCCTGGATAGCCAAAGAACTCGGTCCGAAAAATCCGGTGATTCCTGCGTTTATTGACATTGGTCAGCGCTTTACTTTGGGCGAAGCAGAAGAGTTAAAAGCTTTTCATACGGCCGGTTTCCTGGGTAATGAATTTGGTCCTTTTATGATACCCGATCCTACACAGGGTTTGGAAAGTGTGCGGCCGCCAGTGGGTATGGGCGCTAAACGTTTTGAAAGGCGCAACCAATTGTACAATGAGCTTATCAGCAAAAGTCCGGCAGGAGAGTTTGGCAGCGATTACCAGAAAGAATCACTGAAGCGTTCCATGGAGCAGGCTTATATGTTGTTGAATTCGCCGGAGGCAAGTGCTTTTAACCTAAGCCTTGAACCAAAAGAAAGTTATGATATTTACAATACCGGCCGCTTTGGCCTCGGGTGTTTAATGGCTAAAAGGCTTACGGAACAAGGCGCCCGGTTTATAAGTGTTACAACCGAATATGAACCTTTTGTAGGTTTCGATACGCACGAGAATGGCCATACCCGTATGGTGAATATGAAAAAAATGATTGACGGACCCGTATCTCAACTAATTAAAGACCTGGATAAAAGCGGGCGGCTTGACAGAACACTGGTAATACTGGCCAGTGAATTCAGCAGAGATATGATGGTAGAAGGAAGGCCGGATGCCAAAGTGCAGGAGCAGGTGGCTCAGCCGGATATTTTACCTGATATGAAGTTTTACGGGATGCACCGCCACTTTACAGATGGCTGTTCAATGCTGATGTTTGGAGGTGGCATTAAAAAAGGATTTGTGTATGGAAAAACGGCTGAAGAACGGCCTTGCAAAACCATCGAAAACCCGGTTAAGATAGACCAGGTGCATCAAACAATTTATCATGCCTTAGGCATTCCGGAAGACACGCAATATGAAATTGAAAAACGTCCTTTTTATACAACTCCGGATGGAAAAGGAAAGGCCATTAAAGAACTTTTGATAAATTCGCCGGTAGCTGAACATGTGTAGTTGAAGTGTAATTTTTTGCCCTTTCAGAAATAAATTTTGCTATTGCTTTTTTAGGCTTGTAATAATGTGTTTAAATACGGTTTTTCTTTTTTGATTTTTGATACGGCAATTGCCGGTAAAAAAAATAGATTACTCTCACAATTAAACAGCGATCGAATGCCTGCAACTACTTCTTTTTTTTACCGGGTTATTTTTTTATGTATCATTTTATGGTCGTTTAAATATAGCTCTGATGCTCAGCCGGCAGCAAAAAAATCTACTTCCGTTGTTTTTAAAAAACATATCATTAGTCCTGTTTTTGTATCGGAAGGCGTTGCCGTAGCAGATGTAAATACAGATGGCAAAATGGATATTCTTGCAGGCCGTTACTGGTACCAGGCGCCGGGCTGGCAACCGCATATCATTCATGCCGATACACTCAATCCCGTACCGGGATACAGTACCAGCTTTTTAAATTATAGTATGGATGTAGACAATGATGGCTGGCCGGATTTGATACGATTTGATCAGCCGGGCGGTATTTGTGTTTGGTACCAAAATCCACAAAATAAAAATAGTCTGTGGCAAAGTCATGTGATTGTAGCCACAGCGGGTAATGAAAATCCTGCATTCGTGGATGTGGACGGAGATGGGCGAATGGACATTATCTGCAATGACATTACAAGCAAACAGGTAATCTGGTTACAATCACCAAAGGCAAAAAATGATACTGTTTGGCAACGCCACGTAATCAGCAATGATCCATCAAGAGGAACAGATAAATACACCCACGGACTTGGCTGGGGCGATATCAATAAAGATGGTCGCAATGATGTGATGATAAAAGCCGGCTGGTGGCAATCGCCGGTAAATGTAACAGACAGTAACTGGCAATTTCACGAAGCCAATTTTGGAGCAGACTGTGCCAACATGTTTGTGCTGGATGTTGACAAGGATGGCGATCAGGATGTCATCAGTTCTTCAGCACATGATTACGGTATCTGGTGGTTTGAACAACAAAAAGATAGCAATGGAAATAGTAACTGGATAACACATACCATCAGCAAACTTTTTTCAGAATCGCATTGCCTTGCTTTGGAAGATATCAATGGAGATGGCAACCCTGACCTTATCACCGGCAAACGGTATTATGCACATAACGGCGGCGACCCGGGCGGGCATGAAGCAGCAGTGTTATATTGGTTTGAATTTGTACCCGGCAAAAATCCGCAATGGATTCCGCATTTGATTGACAGTAATTCGGGAGTTGGATTAAGTATGGTTGTTCAGGATATAAATAGAGATAAAAAGAAAGACATTATCATTTCAAACAAAAAAGGGGTGTTCTTTTTTGAGCGACAATAATAGACCGTGACAATTTATCTGGATTAATGGGGGGTTATAATTTACACTCAAAAGCCCCATCTATAAAGAAAAGAAAAATTTACCTTTACTTTTCAAATTAATTTTTCATGACAACAATTGCCCTTCGAAAAAAAATAGCCGATTATCTACAAGTAGCTGATGATAAGAAAATAAAAGCCATTTATACTTTGCTGGAAAATGAAATTGAGCAATCGGCTCTGGAATATACGGATGAGCTAAAAGCCACGCTTGACCAGCGCTATAACGACTATAAAAATGGCGGTAAAATGATAACCGGTGTTGCTGCAAAAAAACAAATAAAGAAAATACTACAATCAAAGTAATGAACTACGTGCATTATTTTGAACCGCTTGCTTTAAAAGAGTACGTCGATGCATTAAAATGGTATAAGCAAAGAAGTGATGCTGCTTCAATCAACTTTGTAAAGGAAATGGATGTAGCAATTAAAGTAATTTGCTCCGATCCTCAAAAATTCAGAACTACCTATAAACAATTCCGGGAAACTGCGCTTAAAAAATATCCTTTCTATATTATCTACTCAATAGATGAAAGCCGGAAACAAGTGATTATATTTTCTGTCTTTCATTCTAAAAGAAATCCGTTAAAAAAATACTCCAAAAAATAACAGTCTTTTTATTTTACCATTAATACCAGAAAGATGTACCGATTACTTAAGGGGGGACAAATTTCTTAATAAATTACTAAAAAGTTTAGTAATATTGCAAATGACCTATGCCGAAAGTATAGCTTCATTTATACATGACAGCAACCAAAGCCGATATTATTGCCCGTTTGCAAAAGGATATTTTTCCTTTACAGGGATTTAAAACTGCCCTGAATAATACTGCTTTGGACAAGGCGCTTGGTCCCATAAAAAATGCTTTTCCCGGCAACCATTTTCCATTGGGTGTAATGCATGAATTTATAAGTGATAGTAAAGAAACAGTTGCTGTTACAACAGGTTTTGTTGCAGGAGTATTGGCTCAGCTAATACAGGATGATGGGGTGATGATATGGATAGGTGCCTGCAAAAATATTTTTCCACCGGCATATCAATCATTCGGCATAGCCCCGGATAAAATTATTTTTATCGATCTGCAGAAAGAAAAACAAATTTGCTGGGCAATGGAAGAAGCGCTTAAATGCGAAGGGTTAGTGGCGGTAATTGGTGAAATGCAGGAATTAAGTTTTAACGCTTCAAGGCGGCTGCAGTTGGCCGTGGAGCAAAGTAAGGTAACAGGTTTTATTATACGCAACAATCCCCGCAGTTTAAATACTACCGCCTGTGTTACGCGTTGGCAGATAACTTCTTTACGAAGCCGGCTGCCGGAAGGAATGCCCGGTGTAGGCTTTCCCCGCTGGAAAGTTTCCCTCCTGAAAGTAAGAAACGGCAAGCCGGGAAGTTGGGACATTGAATTTGTCGCAGGCCGCTTCAGGCAGGTAAATTCCATACCAGCCATTCCGTTACAGGTACAACAAAAAACGGGATGATATGTCAAAACGTTTTGTATCTATATGGTTCCGTCAGTTAAAAACGGATTGGCTTACCCGCCGCCAACCCAGTTTGAAACAGGTACCCTTTGTATTGGTTTTACCCGATCATGGCCGGATGATAATCACAGCCGCCAATGAACCGGCAAAAATTCAAGGCGTATATACGGGTATGGTATTGGCAGATGCAAGGGCCATTATCACAGATTTGCAATATTTTGATGACGAGCCCGGGCGGGCGGCCATATTATTAACCGGACTAGCAGAATGGTGTATACGGTACACACCGGCCGCTGCAACCGATACACCTGATGGATTGTTGCTGGAGGTAACCGGCTGCGCTCATTTGTGGGGTGGAGAAGAACAGTATTTAACGGATATAGCCAAACGGTTACACCATATAGGTTATGATATCAGCATTGCCATAGCAGATACCATTGGCGCAGCATGGGCAATGGTACGGTTTGGTAAAAAGATAAACATTGTTGAACCATCACGGCAAGCCGATGCGTTGCTTAATTTACCACCTCAGGCACTAAGGTTGGAAGCAACAATAATTGAACGCCTTGAAAAACTGGGACTGCGGCAAATTCACCAGTTTATTGCAATGCCACGAACAGCCTTGCGGCGGCGTTTTGGCCAGGAATTACTCAACCAATTGGATAAGGCATTGGGTTTGGAAGAAGAAACCATTCAGCCAATACAACCCGTTGTACCATACCAGGAAAAATTGCCCTGCCTGGAACCAATCGTAACCGCAACGGGTATTGAGATAGCCTTGCAGCATTTGCTGGATGCGGTATGCAACAGATTGCAGCAGGAACAGAAAGGGCTTCGGCTGGCCATATTGAAATGTTACCGGGTAGATGGAAAAATGATATCGGTTGATATTGGTACCCTGCGTCCTTCCTGTAACAGCAGGCATTTGTTTAAATTATTTGAAGAAAAAATTGCCACCATAGAACCTGCCCTGGGGATAGAATTATTTATATTGGAAGCAACTGCAACAGAAGATCTTTCCACCGTACAAAAAAATTTGTTTGGGCACAAAGGAGCATTGGATGATATTGAGCTGGCAGAATTGCTGGACAGGATGGCCGGAAAGATTGGCGCACAGCATATTCACCGCTTTATACCCGATGAACATTACTGGCCCGAACGTTCTTTTAAAAAGGCTGCCTTAAACGAAGCTCTCGCTACCGGGTGGAAAGTCAGCAACCCGAGACCGTTGCATGTATTGCCGAGGCCACAACTCATTAATGTGACGGCGCCGGTTCCCGATTATCCACCCATGAATTTCAGGTATATGGGCAACTTACACACCATTATAAAGGCAGACGGTCCGGAGCGTATTGAGCAGGAATGGTGGTTGCAGCAGGGGCGGCACCGGGATTATTATATAGTTGAAGATGAGGAAGGTAAACGCTATTGGCTTTTCCGGTCCGGTCATTATGATGTGGAAAAAACCTACCGGTGGTATTTACATGGTTTTTTTGCATAAGGTTAATGGAAGCATTTATTATTTAAAAGAAATAAGAAGATAAAATATTAAGATCGAAATTTTTTATTTAATTGTTACAGGCTGCTTACTTTTTTTGTCTTGACACAAAAAAAGTAACAAAAAAAAGTCAAGACAGCAACGAATACAGCCCGTTTGCTGTCAAGGAGCTTTGTTGAGCTTTTGTGCATAGTAATTTCAGCTTTAGTAATCCTATTCTTAGGCTTGTTACATTCTAAGTATAAAGAACAGGCCTGCTACTTTTTATAGCATTACTAATACGTTTGATTATTAAATTCTTAATCCTCCCAACATCAGAAACGTTAACAAATACAGTGTTCATTTTTATAAATACAAATGCAATACACAGAGCTACAAGTCACTTCTAACTTTAGTTTTTTAAGGGGCGCTTCTCACCCGGAAGAAATGGTGGAGCAGGCAGCGGCATTGGGTTATACTGCCATTGCCATTACTGACCGCAATAGTTTTGCGGGTATTGTACGGGCACATGCGGCAGCTAAAAAAAATGGTATCCGCATCATTGTTGGTTGCAGGCTCGATCTGTTGGATGGCGTATCCCTGTTAGCCTATCCAACTACCAAAAAAGCCTATGCGCAATTGTGTAATTTACTAACGCTTGGAAACAGGCGTGCAGAAAAAGGCGACTGCCATTTGTATAAAAAAGATGTGTACGAATATGCTGACGATATAAAATTTATCCTGTTGCCACCGGAGCAATTAAATGAAGTATTTGAATTTGAAGAGGCTTTCAAAAATATTGTGCAGGAATACAAACAGGCTTTTGGAGAAAATCTATACCTGGCAGCAACCCGCCGGTACCAGGGCGATGACAGTAAATATTTATTCCGGATGGCACAACTGGCAACACAATTTCGTGTGTCGCTGGTGGCTACGAATGATGTGCATTATCATGAACCCGCCAGGAGACAATTGCAGGATATTGTAACCTGTGTGCGGGAGAAATGTACCATTTACAATGCTGGTTACCGGTTGCATTCCAATGCAGAAAGATTTTTAAAACCGAATGATGAAATGTTGCGGTTGTTCAGGCAATATCCTGATGCCATCCGACGCACAGAAGAAATTGCAGCAGCCTGCCAGTTTTCATTGAACGAATTAAAATATGAATACCCGGAAGAGATCACTACGGGTGGCCGCACGCCACAGGAAGAACTGACAATGCTTGCATGGGAAGGTGCGCAGAAGCGCTACGGAGACAATCTTTCCCAAAAGACTATTGATTCGATTAACCATGAATTGAAATTCATTGAGGAGATGAATTATGCCGCCTATTTTCTTACGGTGCATGATATAGTGCGTTTTGCCCGGCACCAAAAAATTCTTTGCCAGGGTCGTGGCTCCGCTGCCAATTCAACAGTTTGTTATTGCCTGGAGGTTACCTCAATTGATCCCATCAAATTTGATTTGTTGTTTGAACGTTTTATCTCTTCTGCAAGAAATGAACCACCGGATATTGATGTGGATTTTGAACATGAACGACGGGAGGAAGTGATGCAATACGTGTTTCAAAAATACGGGCGTGACAGGGCGGCGATTGTTGCTACCGTAACACAACAACACCAGAAGGGAGCCATCCGTGATGTAGGCAAAGCCATGGGTTTATCAGTCGATACCATCAATAAAATTTCCGGTTCCGTCTGGGAGTTTACTGATGACATGTGGCAAGGTAAGGGCATGGCGGAACAAGGCATGAACCCCGGTGACCTGCACCTGAAAAAAGTAATGCAACTTACCCGGGAGTTCATGGGGTTTCCGCGACAGCTAGGTCAGCATACAGGTGGCTTTGTAATCACCAATGGTAAACTCAGTGATCTCGTTCCCATCATGAATGCACGCATGGTTGACCGTACCTGCATTGAATGGAACAAAGATGATATTGATGCGCTCGGCTTCATGAAGATTGATGTACTGGCATTAGGCATGCTCACCTGCATCCGTAAAGCATTTGACCTGGCAGGAGAGCATTATGGTCTCGAACTTACCTTGGCCAATGTTCCACAGGATCGCCCGGAAGTGTACGAAATGATTTCTCATGCAGATACCATTGGTGTTTTTCAGATAGAAAGTCGTGCACAGCAAAGCATGTTACCAAGGTTAAGACCCAATTGCTTTTATGACCTGGTGATTGAAGTAGCCATTGTGCGGCCGGGCCCAATACAGGGCGATATGGTGCATCCTTATTTAAGAAGGCGTAATAATGAAGAAGCAGTAGAATATCCGTCCCCCGAATTAAAAGAGATACTGCAACGTACATTGGGTGTGCCTTTGTTCCAGGAGCAGGCAATGAAAATTGCGATTGTTGCCGCAGATTTTTCACCTGCAGAAGCAGACGAATTGCGGCGTAGTATGGCTACTTTTAAAGCAAAGGGGTTGGTGTCGAAATTCAGGGAAAAGCTGGTGACGGGAATGACAAAAAAGGGATATAGCGAGGAGTATGCAATAAGGGTATTTAAACAACTGGAAGGGTTTGGAAGTTATGGCTTTCCTGAAAGTCATGCTGCCAGTTTTGCCCTGCTGGTGTATGTAAGCAGCTGGCTAAAATGTTTTTATCCGGATGTTTTTGCCTGCGCTTTGTTAAACAGTATGCCCATGGGTTTTTATCAGCCTGCGCAAATAGTGGCTGATGCAAAAAAGCATGGAGTGGAAATCAGACCTGTTGATATTAACCATTCCCAATGGGATAATTTGCTGGAAGAAAAATCGGGTAAGTATTGTGCTATGCGGCTTGGCTTCCGGCAGGTAAAGGGATTGCGGCAGGAAGATATAGCCATACTCGTATCAAACAGAAAGCTACCCTACAACAGTATCAACGCTTTGCGGGATATTGGTTTGCCCGAAGCCGCCCTGGAAAAATTAGCTGATGCCGATGCGTTTCGTTCTATTGGGTTAGACAGAAGGCAGGCTTTGTGGGAAATATCTACCAAGGACCGTCCGCACGCAATGTTTTCCGGCCAGCCTGCTGCAGATGCTGCCGGTGAAAATATAGTATTGCCAGTGATGAGTATTTCAGAACATGTGGTACACGATTATGCCGCCACAGCTTTATCATTAAAAGCGCACCCGGTGAGTTTTGTAAGAGAAAAGCTGAACCAGTTGCACATTGTTACTACCAGACAGTTGTCAACGTTAAAAGACGGCACCCTTGTAAAAGTAGCCGGACTGGTGCTGGTAAGGCAACGCCCAGGTACTGCGAAAGGTGTTTGCTTTATGACGATTGAAGATGAAACCGGTTTTTCCAACCTCGTAATTTTTCAAACACTGTTCGACAAATTCCGTAAAGAAATTTTGCAATCCAGGTTGATTATGGTGGAAGGAAAAGTACAAATTGAAGGAGAAGTGATTCATGTAATTGTACAACGATGTCATGATTTTTCAAAACTTTTACGGCAGTTAACTGCGGCACAGCAACATGATCCGAACGTGCTTACGTTGGCTTATGCGGATGAAAAATCTATCCCCACCCATGCACAACACAAAAGACCCACCGCAAAGGAAATAGCGCAGGAAAATATTTTCCCGGATGCCCGGAATTTTAAATGAGGGGATGTGAGTTTAATAAAAAAACTGTTCCGAAACTATTTTGCCATCCTTCACATGATACACACATATCTCATGATTGGTTTTGCGTTCTTCGCCTTTCATTTGCAGATCCGTATCCCAGGCAACGGAAAAATAATCACCCGCCACTACCGGGTCGCTGATGGTGCTGCCATAAAACTCCGCAACATGCGATACAAACAACGCTGCTTTCGCACGGATGGCGTCCATGCCCCTGGTTTCCAGTGGCAGCAAGCCTTCGCGTGGTTCAATGCTCACAATATCTGGCGAAAACAATAATTCTTTTACTTCTTCTATCTGGCCATTGCGGCACATGTTTACTAATGTAGTGGCTATTTCTTTTGTTGTCATGATGATGATTTCTTCTTTCAAAAATATTGATTTTTGCTTTTTGAATTCCGATACATAAACAAAACCTATCAGACTTTACAGTAATTTGCCACCATTAACCCAACACCTTCATTGATGAAAATAAATATCCGCGGCTTAATGATGGCTTCAGTATGTGTAACTTTTTTTTGTTTTGCAACACCACCATCGCCTGTACAACAACTGAAAAATCCTCCCGGTAAAGAACCGGATGAAACCATTTCTTACCGGGTGGATAATTACAATGTAACGGCAACATTGTTTCCCGACCAGGAACCACAGGCTTTTATTATCAGGGATACGCTTATATTGGGCTTTAAGTGCCATGGTAAATATGAAGGCATGAATAAGGACGATACACTCGATTTTATATGCATTATTCCATACCATTTTCCATTGCCCGAGTTTACCTCAACCTTTGACAATAATTGGGGCCTGAATGGCTGTACTCACTTATGCACGCTTTCTTACTCCCCCTTGATGTGGTTTTCAGGGTATGCGACCAATGCAGCTGCGCAAATAGGCAAATTCAGGATTTACCCGCCTGAGTTGTTAGACGCCAAAGGCGGTATGTCTGGTGACAAAATATCGGGTCTGTATCGCGTAAAAGGAGATTTTGAATTGAATGAAGCCACCCTCATCTCTGCATCTACCGCACCGGAGTGTGATCATTCATCAGACGTCCGGATGGAAAAAAATATTTATCCCTGGTATGATCCTGCTTGTGTGACATTGCAAAAAAAGAAAATCACCAATGGGCATTTTTCTATTAAGATAAAAATGTTGTTTATCTAAGCTGCTTTAATAATTTACATACTGCTCGGTAAAACTTCCATCAGCATACAGATCAATCAGCCCGTAACCCGGTGCGGTTTCTCTTTTGTTGCCCTTCCACCAGGCGCCGCTTACTGCGCCGTTGCAGATATAGGTTACATTGTTGTACACTACTTTGTCTCTTAAATGAACATGGCCGCTGAGGCAGAGTTTTACATTCGGGTAACCATTAAACAGCTTGATTATTTTAGCCGTATCCGTATGCATGTCACCACCTGTCATTTCCCATTTGTTTACAATGTCATCTTCAATCATCAGCGTAGCGGTTAAAATGGGAATATGCAATAAAACACAAACGGGCATACTTGCGGCGGTTGACTTCAACTCGTTTTGTAACCAGCTAAACTGCTCATCACCCAGTTTACCGATGTACCAGGTGTTGTCAATATCCAGGTGTACACTGTCCAGCACAATAAATTTCCATCCACTTTGCGTAAAACTATACCAGGGTTTGGAAAGCTGCAATTGGTCAAGTGAAAATTGTTTGCCATAAACAGCCTGGCCTTTGTTGTTTTCACTCCACCAGATATCATGATTGCCCAGGGCATAATGTATCGGTAATGTACAGGCGCTTTTTACAATGCTATGATATAAACTCCATTGCGCATTGATTGCGGGCAGGTTTTCTTTATTCATATCAAATACAATATCGCCGCCGTTTAAAATCATGCCAACAGCGGGGCTTTGCGCTTGTACATGTTGCAGGCAGCGCCGGAAGCGGGCAGGTGCATCCCATTCATCTTTCAGGTGCACATCGGTAAGATGCGCTACCCGCAGCACCGGTGGCAATGATGTTGGCAATTGAACCGGTAATATTGGCGCCAGCAACAGGCCACCCAGATTTTTGATAAGCGATCTTCTTTTCATGTTGTTATTATTGAAGGAATATAATGTGAATTGGATTAAGTATTACAAATGTATTATTGTGAACTCAAAAAAGTTAGCCCTTTATTTTTTTAGGTTGCTTTACTTTTTCCATGTTCACGGCATTTTTCATTTTGATGCATTCGCCTCTATAGCCCGGTGGGCTGCGTAACCCGAACGCTGCTGCTTTTGCTTCTTTCGAAAATCCCGATAGCTACGGGAATGCTGCGCATTTTTCGGATTCCGGCAAGCCGGAACCGAACCAAAAGATGTAGCTTATCCGGTTACTGTTTTCAATACGGAGGAATAATTTGAAGACTATTGAAACGGGGTAGATTTTAATACTGTATGATTTTTACTTTTTTTGATTTTGAATTTAGTTCGTAAAAATTATTTGTGCTATAGAATCAGATGCTTATCGATTTTACTAAGCTGTAAAGATGCAAAGAGTAGAATTACTAAAGCTGAAACTACTATGCACAAAAGTTTAACATAGCTCCCTGACAGCAACGGGCTGTATTCGTTGCTGTCTTGACTTTTTTTTGTTATCTTTTTTTTGTGTCAAGACAAAAAAAGTAAGCAAGAAGTAACAATTAAATAAAGTAATTGCGGCTCACCTTTCACCTCCATCTCACCCGCATAAAAACTATCTGCGAATAATCCTTTCGCTCATACAAAACACCTATTTCATTGTCGGCAAGTTTCACAAGATCAGAATATCCAGTAGCATCTTCTTCGGCTTTGCCGGTACCCTTATCCAACAGGTAATTTTTTTGCCAGTTGCGGCCATCATCATAACTAATGCGCAGGGTAAGACTATCCCGGTGTTCCTTGCTGGCCGCATTGCAAAAGGCGACAATAGCTTTCCCCTTTTTATTCCCCACGGTTAAAATACTTCCCTGGCAAATAGGATCGGGTAAGTTGTTGTCAATAAAGGTTGTATCCCAGCTGGCGCCGCCATTGCTGCTGAGCGACACAATCCTTGCCATTGCATCGGCCCCCTGGTTGCGGCTGTTCATCATCAGCTTACCATTTCCCAATACGGTTGCCATTGATTCATTGCTGCCTGCACGGCTAACAGTGGCGCCAATCTTAAACGTTGTGCAATGATCATCTGTATAAAATCCATGGGCGTTATAATCTGTTGCATCTGCTGTTGGCTCACCGGCAGAATGATTGGCGGCTACGAATATTCTTCCCTTGTACCGGCCACCTGAAAATTGAATCGCATGTCCGGGTGTGTTGGCATAGCTTCGCCAGTCTTCTTTAAAATTATAAGCGGGATTAATTGCTGGCTGTTTAGGCCGGTGCGTTTGTGTGGTGATATTTACCGGTTTACTCCAGCTATAGCCATTGTCGGTGGAAGCGATATACCACACTTCCCGCAGCCCGTTTCCTTTTCTTACTTCATTTTCATGGTTGTTGCCGGTATTGTAAAATAAAATAATTCTTCCATTCGGATAGGCCGGATCCGTAAGGTCAACCACCGGCGCCGGATTGCCGGCTTGCAGGCTATCAACATCTGCCACTGTTTGCAAAGCAGCCCAGGTAATGCCTTTGTCAAGACTTCTTTTTGCAACAATATTAATGTCACCAAAATCATTGGAGCCATTCACCCGCCCTTCGGCAAAAGCCAGCAAATCGCCATTGGGTAAATCAATGATGGCGGGTATGCGGAAGGTTGCATACCCATCTTTTCCTGATGAAAATACAGTGCTTGATTTTTGCTGAGCGTTTAGCACAGTAGTCCATAAAAGAACAAGCAAAACTGATTTGATTTTTTTCATACCTGGTTTTACAAACATTTTTATCAATCGCTGAATATTATCAGGCCTCGCAAAAAAAATGGGTTCAATTAACTGCAAAATAAAAGGCAGGATACAACCTGCCTCTTTAAATTCAATTTGTAATAATTGTTTATTTAGACGGGAAGCCCGCAGTTGCTTTTACTTCCTCTATTTGTTTGGTATGCCTTACGGTATGCTGCGCCAGTAATAAAATAATCTGGTAAGCGTCCATTGGTCCCATCGGACCCTGTTCGGCGATGTGATTTCTAAAATCGTCTGTTGAGGAATTAATATAATCAATGTGTTTTTTACGTTCTGCTGTTAAAAATGCCATGGCTTCCTCTTTGGTTGCCCATTTGGCATTTTTGGGTTCAAAGGGTTCGCTGGTTTTAACCTTATGGCTCCTGTCTTCAACACCTGTTATTACCATGTCATCAGTAGCTTTAACCAGGGCTTTTTTATCAGGATTGGCCGGCGCGGACATTACACCCTGCATCCAGCCCCAGATATTGGTTTCGGATAAGGCCAGGTGATATACACATTCTTTCACAGACCAGCGGGTACTGTCGGGTTTAAAATTTAACTGGGCTTCACTTAATCCTTCTACAGATTTGGTTAAACGTTCCAGGCTTGACTGTAACAAACCTGTCACTTTCGCTTTTTCATCTTTGGAGAGCTGGCAAAATGCTGCAGTTGAAAACAGCAATAAGCCAATTACGGCAAGTAATTTTTTCATACATTTTGATTTTAGCAGGTGATATATAGCATTTGTTTTAAGCAATAAATCTACAGTGAATTATAGATAAATGCTACTAATTTAATATAAAAGGTAAAACTATTTATCCCGGCGGTGGTAGAAAAGCGCAACGCTGAGATTGGATATCGGATAAATACGAAAGGCAGGCTGGAATGGCCTTTACAGGCTAAAATAAGCTTGTGGCTTTACCCGGTTTTGCCTGGTGTATGTAAATGGGGTGCGAAAATAACCCTATTTCTTTTCGTAAATATCCTTCTGCGCGACTGAATAATTACGCTACACTCCGTAATTAATGAACGATATAAATAGCGTAATGCTGCTCTTGTACAGGATATCTAACTGTTGCATCTTTGTATCAGAAAGTAATGATTGAAACATCAAAACAATCTAAGTCCAAATCCAAAAAACAATAATCGAATTCCTGTGAAAACTGCAAATTCAACATCCTGAAACTATGCTGTTAAAAGCGATGATGTTTCAAAAAACCAAAACCCAATATCCGGAACTATGCTGTAAAAAGCGATGATGATCCAAAAACCGTTTGAACCCAATATCCTAAGCCTATGCTGTAAAAAGCGATGATGGCAAAAAGACCAGAACACTGAAACCCAGCAACTCGTTTTATCGATTTTCTGGAGCGGTAGCCCGCAAAAATCCTGAATCGGTCAGCTTTGGCTGACTAAACAAACATCTTACTTCCACAGACTATGAAAAACTGGTACCTGTGGAAGTTTTTTTATTGCCCCATACTAAACTCCTGGCACAACTACAGGTTTTATTGAGCAGATGAACTGCCCACCCCACAATTTTTTCAGGGAATGACAGCAATACCCGGTGCTTGTTCCTGCACAGGTAAAATTGTATATTGTGTTTGAAAACAGGCCCTCAGTTAAGCCCGTTAAAATTTTTGAGTCTATTTCACCGATCGCTTAATTCATTTTTTAGCTTCCATTCATCCCTGCTAAACCAGCTCATTAAAATAAGCAGCCGGATTAAACCTGTTTGCGTTTTCATTGTCAGTAATTACCAAAACAGACGTTTACAAAGCTTCGCATTTTGTTAACAATGGTAACTCTGTTTAAACGGCCTGAAAATTGAATCATTATTACAAAATATGGTTGTATGGAATCTTCTTTAAATAAAAAGCCGGCTATTCTGCTTATTGATGATGATAAAGACCTGCTTGAAATACTTCGCCGCAAACTTGTAAAAGAGGGTTGTGTGGTAAATATTTCCCAAAATGGCGCCAAAATAAGTGAAATGATTGTAGAATCGACCCCTGATTGCATTTTGCTGGACATACATATGGAAGGTATCAATGGCACCGATATTTGTAAAAAACTAAAGTCCCAGGCACAAACAAGTGATATCCCTGTGTTACTTTTATCTGCCAACCATAACATTGAGAAAATAGCCGCACTCTGCGGTGCAGACGGGTACATTTCAAAGCCACTTGATATCGCCTTGTTTGCCAGGAAAATAAAAGATGTGCTTAAACTGAGGTATTTTCTATAAAGCTCAGTATAGGATCAGTCACAAAAAGACAGCGGATCGGGGGTAACTTTCTTGTACGGCTAGCAAAAACCACCCTATTATGACGACACACCTTCTGTTACAATAATGATAAGGTAGCTATTTTCCGGTATCCTGATTGTCTCTACAAATTCAACCAGTAATTTACTTTTAAAACAATTGCCCTGTTTTTATTCAGCATAAAAGGCGTAGTGAAGTAATTATCCGTGTATACGAGGTACAGGTCGCTCATAGGCTTAAAGCGGTATTGAAACCGGCTGTTGATGTTAAAATTATTTGCCTGCGTGTTGTATTGCAAAAAGGTTGTCCACGAAACTTTGGTGTTGAAATTATACTCCACTTTTGGAGAAATTAAAAACAATTCGCTGCTGCCATAAGGATCAGGAAAACTTAGTTTATCATATTCAGCCTGTACAATCAAATTGAAGTGCGGCCTGCTTCTCAGCGTAATGGTGCCTATCAGCGAATGGATATTACCGTTATAAAATTGTCCACCAAGATAAGTAAGGCCATAGCTGAATAATTTCCTTGTATCAGAAGTATAGGTTACGGCCGCCTGTGTGTATTTATAGTTAGTTACAGGCAGAGGTTTGGCATCTGTAAATGAAACAGCATACAACAAATCCAGGTCATTATGCAGTACATCGGCCTTTATACCGGAAGTGCTGTTAAACTCTGCCATATAGGATAAAGTGAGATCGGTTTCGTTGAAAGAATTATTGGGATTTACCACGGAATAAGTTTCAGCTTTAAAAGTATGGCGGGCTATTATATTGCCTGTTGGATATACCATGTATGCGGCATTGGTGTACAGGTGTTTAAAGCCCACCCTGATGGTGGTGTCTCTCAATGCATCATAATTATTGATGCGTTGCACATAACCCATATCAGTATAATAATTGGTGCCCAGCGTGGCAAGATCAATGGTAGCAGTGAATTTTTTTTCGTTAAAAGACAGGCCGGTTTCCTGGTAATTATTTTGACTGCTGATGCCGGGTTTAAATGAATGATGAAAAGCATACCAGCCACTCCACTTTCCATCCCGGCTCAGGTATTCTAAAGACGTGCCGGCATTTCTGCCCCAGGCATTCAACGGGTCTTGTTTTTTCTGACCGGCGTTTTGGAAATTTTCACGGTTTAAAAAATATACTTTTACAACAGATCTTGCCAGTACATTTTTGTTGATAGATATGGCAGAATAATTTTCCGGCGAATAATTTCCTTTGGCGCCTGTTTGCATATTCATCAACCCAAAACGGGTACTGGCATTCAGGTTACCTGATAACCTGGCCCCGCCAATAATTGGGATGGGGTTATTGTCTTTATCCAGGCCGATCCTTCTTGAATAAAAAGGTGTCATTAATCCCGGTATGCCGTACTCACCAAAAATGTCTGAATTTTCTAAAAAGAAAGATCTTTTTTCAGGAAGAAAAATATCAAACCTGGTCAGGTTGGTTACCTGCTGATCTACTTCCACCTGGGAAAAATCGGGGTTGAGCGTAAGATCTAAATTAAGAGAAGAAGATAAGGCAATCTTGCTGTCCAATCCTGCGCTGAAAGCGGCTTTAGCCGGCTCATGATTTTCTTTATCGCCCTGGATATTACTGGTAATAAAAGGGATCATTACCATATTTTTTCCGGCATCCGGCGCTGGTTTATCCCAAATCAGTGCGCCTGTATAACCCATATTGTAAATCCTGAAATTGGTAGGTACATGCGTCCAGCCGGAATACTGGTTATGGCTCATATCTACCCTGATAAAATTGATGCCCCACAAATTGTTGCCTGCAGGATAGCGCAGGCTTTTAAAAGGAATGGCTATTTCGGCAATCCACCGGTCGTTATATTTTTTGGTGGCCGAAAACCATTTGTTATTCCAGCTCCAGGTAAGGCCGTCCTGCTGGCCCAGGCTGATCTGGTCTTCAGATTGTGCGTTCATCGCATTTACTGCAAAGAAGAATCCGTTGGTATGGCTGTTCTGCGGATCTAAAATAATGCCTACACCATCATTATCCAAATGACCAATATCTCTTTTTAAACTTTGAATGATGCTTTTTCCGGAATCGAAGCAGGTAAAAGCTACATACAAATACTTGTCATCATAGCTCACTTGCACCACGGTTTTATTGGCCGGCCTTCCAATGTCAGAAGGGTATTTCATAAAAAAATCGCTCTTCTTTTCGGCGAAGGCCCAGGTGCTGTCATCCAGCACGCCATCCACTTTTACAGGCCTCGCAGTCTGTGCAATGTGAACCTGGTATTCAGTCTGGAAATTTTCAACGCTTACCGTTTGTGCATATATATTACTATACCATACCAACAATAACAGGATAGGGGCAATTAATCTCATAAGGTTGTAAAAATACAGAACCAGCTATAGATGAAAAAATTTGTTGATAAACGGAAAATGAACACAGTTCCTTTATATTGCGTTTTTATCTTTTATTGTATTTGCTACCTAATAACTTGTAAGTATGTGGAAAGCATTGATCACAGGCATTACCATGGGTTTGTATCTCGCCATTTCTGTGGGACCCATTTTGTTTACTGTGATAAAGCAAAGTCTTAATAACGGCATACGGGGAGGTTTTGGTTTTGTAGCAGGCATCTGGTTCAGCGATATTTTATTTGTTATAATCAGCAATGTATTCACTGTTTTTACGGCTCATTTTGCAGATCTGTACATCCGGGAGATTGGCTATGGCGGAGGTTTGTTATTAGCTGCTCTTGGCGCTTATTACCTCTTCTTTAAAAAAACTATTATCACTCCGATTGAAACCGGGCAAAAAGGCATTCCGCATACGCAGATGGCTAAATTATTTGCTACCGGGTTTTTTATCAATACACTCAATCCAATTTTATTTTTTGAATGGCTTACCGCGGCAACAGTTTTCGCAAAGACCTATACCATTAATTACCGCGTGCTTATTTTTTCAACCTGCCTGGCGGTAAATATTTTTTCAGATGTATTGAAGGTGCTCCTGGCCGGAAAAATTAAACCCAGACTAACAGTGCATAATTTAAACATCATCAATAAAATCACGGGGGGCATTCTGCTGGTATGCGGGGTGTTTATATTGTATCAAACTTTTTATCATGCAGATAAGTGGAGGCAGAAAGAAGAGGAGGTAGCGATGCAATATTTCAAGAATCATCCAGGCAGATTAACGTGATAAAGCATTGCAGCCGTTCTTCAACGGCTGCAATGCTATCTTATTTGGGTTACCAGGCATTACCAAAGATCACCTGTTATTGGGTAAAAATTAAAATGGCTCCATGGTTTTGGTAGCTTTCATATCCCTTGTATTTTTTTGTACCGCAATGGCCGAAAAAAGGCTGAGTACAAAAGACATAGCGTAAAAGACTTTTTCACTTTTTTCAAGGCTCGCATTCCACAAGCCAATGGTGAGCAATACAATGGATAAGATGGTGCTGAATCATGCAATGCCGTAGTAGAGGTTGGTTACCGGAATGCCTTCCATTTGGTCACGCACCGCTTTTTGAACAGAGATGGATGCAAAGAGACCAAACATGAGTACGGTGAAATAATAGCCCTTTTCGTTCAGTTGCATACTGGCATTCCAAAGGCCAATGATAAATGCAATGGTTCCGATAAATAAAGCCGACCAGGAAGCAGCTATAAAAGCAGCAGAAGGTTCTTGTAATTGTTTTTGTTCCATAATAATTTTTTATGAACAACAAAACTATTGTTAACAATGGCTGGTTTTTTTGACAAGTATCAAAAACGATTAACGCAAATGTTAAAACTGGCTGCGTATCCTGCTAAGGGTTTCCTGGCTTATGCCGAGGTATGATGCAATGTACCCGAGCGGTACCCGTTCCAAAATATGCGGCGATTGCAGCAACATATTTTCATACAATTCCTTAGCTGTTTTAAACTGGGCGTTTACAAACCGTTCTTCCAGCCGGATATAATATTTTTCATAGGCAATTCTTACCAGCCGTTCAATTTCGTGGTGATTATTAAACAGCTCACCCAGTTGTTCTTTCGAGACAGACCATAAAATACTACCCTCCAGTAATTGAATATTTTCCACTGCCGGCAACCCTGTGGTAAAGCTATAAAAGGAAGTCACAAAATCATTTTCAAAAGCAAACCAATGGGTAATTTCTTTGCCATCAGAATTATAAAATCCCCTCAGGGCGCCCTTTTCCAAAAAATATAGATGCCTGCAGATTTGAAGGTCTTTCAGTAAAAATTCATTTTTCGACAGCACTATTTTTTCCAGGCTGTTCAGTAAGGCATCTTGTGCCGCTGCGGTCAGGCGGTAGTAACGGTTGATATGGGCTAATAGATATTCCATCGTATTGTTAGTTGGCAAGGGGGATAAAGATAAGCTGGTAAAAGTTATGGGAATAATAAGAGGTTGACCTGGATGCTATAAATGACAAACTTTTCTCCATAATTCACGTTACATGTAACAGACAGGTTTGTGTTTAGTAAAGTTGTTTTGACTTGGTTGCCGCCAAGGGCTGAAAAAGTAAAAGTGAGTGACACAACGATCCCGCACAGAAATTCAAATGCTGGTGCCAAAATGCCTTCCAGCTACCTGTAGTATAAAACGCTTGCCCTACAATAATTTTTTTCCTTTAAAAAAACCAGCTATTTTTATAAAGATTGCATGCCAGTGTTTATCAAAACTGTAAAATCCAATTTATGGCAATTCGTGTTGCAATCAATCACAAAACAACTTATACTTACGACCGTTTGATTAGCCTTTCGCCGCACATTTTCCGGCTGCGACCTGCTGCACATTCCCGTACATCTATCGAATCATATTCTTTCAAAATAAAGCCGGAAGAACATTTCATCAACTGGCAGCAGGACCCATTTGGTAACTACCAGGCAAGGGTTGTTTTTCCGGAAAAGACATCTGAATTAAGCGTTGAAGTAGAACTGATTGCCAATATGGTGGTGATTAACCCCTTTGATTTTTTTGTAGAAACTTATGCAGAAAATTATCCCTTTGCCTACGATGACCAGTTGCGCAAAGAGCTGGTACCTTATTTTGAATTTAAGGAATACGGTCCTTTACTGAGGCAGTGGATTGCAGGGATTGACCGCAGCAAGAAAACGATCAACGATTTTTTGGTGTACATCAACCAAAAGTTAAACAGGGATATCAATTACTCCATCCGCATGGAAGTGGGCGTGCAAACCTGCGAAGAAACGTTGGGCAAGGCATTGGGTTCCTGCCGCGATTCGGCCTGGTTGCTGGTGCAGATTTTACGTCACCTGGGTTTGGCCGCACGTTTTGTTTCCGGTTACCTGGTACAATTGACTGCTGATATAAAATCACTGGATGGCCCTTCAGGACCGGAAAATGATTTTACTGATCTGCATGCCTGGACGGAAGTATATATTCCCGGTGCCGGTTGGATAGGGCTGGATCCTACCTCTGGTTTGTTTGCCGGCGAAGGGCATATTCCATTAGCCTGCACACCCGATTTTGAAAGCGCCGCACCTGTTGTTGGTGCTACAGATAAATGCGAAACCATCTTTACTTTTTCCAACCAGGTTACCCGTATTCATGAAGATCCCCGGGTTACAAAACCTTACACCGAAGCGCAATGGGCCGCTATTACAGCCACAGGATATAAAGTGGATGAAGACCTTGAAAAAGGGGATGTGCGCATGACGATTGGTGGTGAGCCTACTTTTGTTTCCATCGATGATATGGAAGCCGATGAATGGAATACGACGGCAGATGGAAAGCAAAAACGGCTGTTGTCACACGAATTAATTTTCAGGTTGCGGGAAAAATTTGGTCCCGGTGGTATGATCCATTACGGCCAGGGAAAATGGTACCCAGGCGAACCATTGCCCCGCTGGCAATATGGCTTGTTCTGGCGTAAAGACAATATACCTGTTTGGAAAAATCCCAAGCTGGTTGCACATGAAAAAATTGAAAAAGAATACAATCATGAAGATGCCTGGCTGTTTACAAAAGAGCTGGCAAAACATCTGGCCATCAGCACCATCAACATCAGCGTGGCGTATGAGGATGTATTTTATTTTTTATGGAGCGAAGGAAAATCGCCACTCAATATTGATCTGACAAAGACAAATTTAAAAGATGAGCTGGAAAGAAAAACCCTGGTACAAATGCTGGACAAGGGTTTGGATACACCGGCCGGTTATGTAATTCCGTTGCGATGGAATTACAGCAACGACCAATGGAAAAGCAGTCCCTGGGTATTGAAAAGGGACCAGCTATTTTTGATTCCAGGCAACTCGCCCATGGGCTTGCGTTTGCCGCTCGATTCCTTACCCGATGTGGCTAAAGAAGACGAACCACAAAAAGTAGAAAGAAGTTTATTTGACCAACTGCCCGACTTGCTGAACTTCGATGCCGGCATACAAAAGAGATATGACACCATTACCGTGCACCCGCAGCAGGAAACAAAAACAGCCGTAGCTGAAGAAGAGGTATCAGCAAATCCTTTAAAGCCGGTGAAAAAAGTAAAAGCAAAAACACCGGAGGCCGAAGTGCCAAGATTGTTTAAGGCTGAAGTAATAAAAACTGCTGTATGCATTGAACCAAGGGATGGCTTCCTGTATATTTTTGTGCCGCCGATGGACTACCTGGAACACTATCTTGACTTTGTTGCTTCTGTAGAAGCCACGGCTGAAAAGTTACAGATTCCGGTACGCATTGAAGGATATGAACCACCGAGAGATTACCGCATGGAGCGACTGGTGGTATCGCCTGACCCGGGTGTAATTGAAGTAAATATTCATCCCTCAAAAAACTGGAAAGAGCTCACTGGTATTATTGATACCTTGTACGACCAGGCTTTTTTATCCCGCCTCGGCACAGAAAAATTTATGCTGGATGGCAGGCATACCGGCACTGGTGGCGGCAATCACATTACCATTGGTGGTACTACGCCATCTGATAGTCCGATGTTGCGCAGGCCAGACCTGTTGCGGAGTTTGATCACTTACTGGCAGCATCATCCCGGGCTGTCTTATTTATTTTCAAGTGCGTTTATCGGCCCTACCAGCCAGGCACCACGCATTGATGAAGGCCGTGATGAGAAATTGTATGAGATGGAAATTGCTTTTACACAAGTACCTGAAAATGGCAATGTGCCCTTCTGGATTGTAGATAGAATTTTCCGTCACCTGTTGACAGATATCACCGGTAACACCCACCGTTCTGAATTTTGTATTGATAAATTATACTCGCCCGATTCATCCTCCGGCTGCCTGGGCATTTTAGAATTCAGGGCTTTTGATATGCCGCCGCATAAGGAAATGAGCCTTGTGCAAATGCTGCTGATCCGTTCGCTTATTGCCTGGTTCTGGCAAAAGCCATACAAGCACGACCTGGTAAGATGGGGCACTGAACTGCATGATAAATTTATGCTGAGCCATTATGTAAAGGAAGACATGAAGGAAGTGGTAAGCGATCTGAACAGCGCCGGATATCCGTTCGACATCAGTTGGTTTGAACCTTTCTTCGAATTCCGCTTTCCCCATTATGGTACAGTACAGGTGCAAAATATTGAAATGGAAATCCGTATGGGTATTGAACCATGGCACGTATTAGGCGAAGAGATGAGCAGTGGCGGCACGGCAAGGTTTGTGGATTCTTCCCTGGAAAAAGTACAGGTAAAACTGACCGGTTTAAATGGAAGCCGTTATATTTTGTTGTGCAACGGGACAAGGGTTCCGCTAAAACCAACTGCCGTAAAAGGCGAATTTATTTGCGGCATCCGCTACCGTGCATGGCAGCCACCCTCGGCATTACATCCAACGATAGGGATTGACGCTCCGCTTACTTTTGATATCGTTGATACCTGGAACAGCCGCTCTATCGGCGGTTGTACCTATTATGTTTCTCATCCCGGCGGCAGAAGTTACGACAGCTTCCCCATCAACAGTTACGAAGCAGAAAGCCGCCGCTGGAACCGTTTTGGTACCACCAGTCATACACAGGAAGTATTAAGGCCGGCAGCAAGTCCTGACATTGCAGCGCACTATATTGCACAAAACCGCAAACCATTTTTCTACGATCCGCCACCATTAGCGATCAATAAAGAATATCCTTATACGCTGGACATGCGGCAGTTCTGGAAGAAGTAGAAGTATAGTAATTGTTTATCAACCTTGCGGTCTGACCTTCGGTACCGACCGCAAGGTTGATAAAACGATAAATGAATTCAACCAATGCAATCTTTAATTATTTTGATATTGGAATAGATCACCAAGAATGCTTGCTATCTAAACTATTTGCGGTCTGACCTTCGGTACCGGCCGCAAATAGTTTATGTCCCCTTCTTCCTGTAACTATTGGGAGAAGTCCCCATCACTTTATGAAACAGCCTGGAAAAATAGTAATGATCTGCAATGCCCAGTTCTATAGCAATCTCTTTTATTCTGAGATTGGTAAACAACAAAAACTGGCAGGCTTTCTGAATTTTTAAATGATTGAAATATTCTATCGGGGAATAGCCGGTTTTTTCTTTAAAAAGAAAGGAAAAATGGGAAGCTGATACATTTACATGTTGTGCCAAATCCTGCAATTTCAGGCTGGTAGCAATATGGGTATTCATAAATTCAATAGCAATATCCACCGGGTCTTTTTCTGTTGCAGTGCCGGGCGGTTTTAGCTTTTCATTGAATATAAAAGTCGAGAGAAAATACCAGAAACACATGTTGGCATATACCAGGTTGGCTTTTCTAAAACCTCTTTCCAGCTGGGTATAAATTTCGTTAAAAACAGCAATGCAGTTTTCATTATATTTAATAAATCCTTTGTAGCCGCCGGAATGTTTGTTGGAAAATTCCGCGATTGCTTCTGCCATATCCCCTTTAAAGTGTACCCAATAAATTGTCCATGGATTGGTATCATCAGAAGCATACCGGTGATAAATGCCGGCAGGAATGATAATAAAATTGCCGGCGTTGAGGGTGTACTTTTTTTGACCAATGATGGCAGTACCCTTTCCATCCAGGCAATAGATAAAAATAAACTGCTCAGCACCTGCAGGCCTTTCCCTGTAATGGTATTTTGCTTTTGGATAATACCCTATGTCTGTAATAAACAGGGGCTGGCTCAACTTGTTTTTTTTGTTGATAGCAGACACTATTTTCTTTGGAATCAGAACCGTTTTTTGTCCCTGGAACCCTTCCTTCTTTTTATGTTTTTCAATTGTTGCGGCAAGCATATCGTAAAATAATCCATTAAAATGAAAATTTACTCCATTCTTATAAGAAATAAATAGAGTTTCCTTTGTTCACGAATTTTAAATGTACTTCTATATGCATGCTGACGTACAAGCCTGGCAGGAAAAAGTAATCATTCCAACCTACCCGGTTGGTGCACCCGAAAAAAATCCCATGTTTTTAGAGAAGCGGGTTTACCAGGGCAGCAGCGGTGTGGTATATCCGCATTCCATCATCGAAAAAATATCCGATCAAAAAATTGATACAACTTACAACGCAGTATTTATTGAAAATAAGTATCTCAAAATAATGATCCTCCCCGAGCTGGGTGGCAGGATACAGATGGCCTATGATAAAATCAAACAACGGCATTTTATTTATTTCAACCAGGTGATTAAACCGGCACTGGTAGGGCTTCTTGGTCCATGGATATCCGGTGGTATCGAATTCAACTGGCCGCAGCATCACCGCCCTTCTACATTTGAACCGGTAGATTGTACCATTACCGCCAATGCCGACGGCAGCAAAACAGTCTGGATAAATGAAGTAGAAAGAATGTTTCGTACAAAGGGAATGGCAGCCATTACATTGTACCCTGATAAGGCATACATTGAGATCAACGGAAAACTGTATAACAGAACGCCTTTTCCGCAAACCTTTTTATGGTGGGCCAACCCGGCAGTAAAAGTAAATGAGCATTACCAGTCTATTTTTCCGCCGGATGTATATGCTGTATATGACCATGGTAAAAGAGATGTGTCTACCTTTCCCATTGCAACAGGCACATACTACAAAATTGATTATTCGCCAGGTACGGATATTTCCCGGTATAAAAATATTCCGGTGCCTACTTCCTTTATGGCAGTAAGTTCCAAATATGATTTTATGGGCGGGTATGAGCATGACACAAGGGGCGGATTATTGCATGTGGCTGATCATCATGTAGTGCCCGGTAAAAAGCAATGGACATGGGGCAACAGTGATTTTGGTATTGCCTGGGATAGAAATCTGACAGATGAAGATGGCCCTTATATTGAATTAATGACCGGTGTTTTTACAGATAACCAGCCAGATTTTTCCTGGCTGCAGCCTTATGAAGAAAAAGAATTTACCCAATACTTTATGCCTTACAGCGAAGTGGGCGAAGTAAAAAATGCAACCAAAAATGCGGCAATCAATCTTACGTTTAACGGCCAGCAGCTTGAGGTGAAATTGTATGTAACCAGCCACTATGAACAACTTAG